>CP103804.1:2798298-4197447 GCA_024919175.1 Clostridioides difficile | reverse complement strand
ACTTGGAAGAATGATATGGTATAAATTGGAAATATTATTTATATCAATTATCTTGTTTGTAAAACTTTATTGAGATAGAATTTATCTATAGATAAGTTGGCAATAGGGGGAATATGTCATGAAAATTAGTAAGTTACCAGAAGCAGAATTAAAGGTAATGAGATATATTTGGGAATCAGATAGAATATTAACATCAAGAGAAATTGTAGAGGCTATGGAACAAAAATATGAATGGAAAGATACAACTACATTTACAGTATTAAAAAGATTACAAAGAAGAGAATTTTTAGAAACAGAGAAAATAGATAAACATACACATTATAATGTGTTAGTAAAAGAAAAACAATATCAAAGATTTGAAACAAGAGAATTTATAAAAAATATACATAAAAATTCTGTTAAGAGTTTGATTTCAGCATTACATAGAGATGATGAAGAATTAGATGATGAGAAATTAAATAAGTTAGAAGAAGATTTTAGAAATTTAAAAGACGATGACGAATAAAACGGTGGCAAAATATATTTTGCCACCGTTTTGCCACCACTTTAAAAGGGCTTGTTTTTTATTAAAAAGTTTAATATAGTATTATATAGTGCAGTAGATTCAATTATCGTAAACATAAAACAAGTTAGATAATTTTAAGAAATCTGTGATAGTTTCAACACTTCAAGAAACTCCACATTGCGAGACGTGTGTACTTTTGTCCCACAAAAATTCGTAAACATCTCCACCGTCCTTATACACCAGAAAATTGAATAAAATGGACTTCAGAGGTAGCTCTGATTCATCACATGGAAAAATCTCTATTTCTTTGATTAACGAAGAAATTAGGGATTTTTTCTCTTCATCGCTGATTTTATCATACACCTTATCGAAGTTTGCTAATAGGGTGTAGATGTTCTCCAAGGTAATGGCATCCTGTTCAACGGCTTTTCGGCGTAGCTTTACGTCCTCTATTTTTTCTTCAAGCTCTACGATGATGTCATATAGACCATCAAGCCGGAGTGTCATATCATGGAGCTTGCGTTCTCTGAAACGAGTATCCTCCGGCAGGCTGTCAATTTCATTTTCAAGGCGAGTTTTATTTAAATCCACTTCTCTGAGTTTACCTTCATAATTTTTCAGCTCTCTGTCAAGCGTAGAGGTATCAATCTGTTTTCCTATTTTGGATTTTATTTCAGCTGCAAAATCCTCATTCTTAATCAGATCTCGGGTTGCTTCAACGACAAGCGGCTCAATATCGGTTTTTTTGAGCATTGCTTTGTAGTCACAGCTTTTCCCTCTTGTTGTCCGAGCCTTGCTGCACACATAATAGTAAATCTCTTTATATGTACCGTCTTTGTTTGTCCATGCGTGTTTGTTGGTGTACATCGGTCCGCCACATTTAGGGCATTTTAAAATACCGCTTAACAAATGTGCTCTGTCACGACCAATTTTAGATGGAGCTTTCACACCTGTTATTTCTCGTTTTTCATGTGCCTGTGTCCACAGCTCCTCGCTGATAATACCATCGTGCTGACCGTCTGCAAGGATATAGTCATCTTGGTGTACTTGGCGGTATTCATTCTTAGTGCCTTTGACCTTTTCTCTTGTTCGCCTTCCAAAAGCAATTTTTCCCATGTACACAGGGTTGTCAATTATCATTCTGACAAAATGGGTACTCCATTGGGTTAGTGTACCGTTATCCCGTTTGACTTTTTGAATACCCTGTAAATTAAGATAGTTGGCGATTTTATAAAATCCCATATTCCCATTCACATATTTATCAAAGATAATGCGTATCGCTTCAGCTTCATCTTCTTGGATAAAAAGCTGTTTTTCTGCCCGTCCAAGCTGAAGCCGTCAACCTGCATTTCGGTACTTACACGAGGGTAAAGTACACATTTTTTTCCACTCCTATTCATATTCATTCCTCCAATATAGTATTGGAAAACATCAACACGCAAATGATTTTAGTTAGCACGGTTTATTTCGCCTAAAACTTCCGCACCATGCTTTTCGATAATTTGAGAAAGAACATTTATAAAATCCTGATAGGCTTTTGTTTTCTCAAATGTATGATTAGGTGCAGGGGCTTTAATCGCATCACCCTGTATGTTTTTGATATTTTCCATTCGCAATCACCTCCAAGTGAATTGCTTACATAAAGTATAAGCAATTTTGTTATTTATGAAAAGTTTGTCACTTTATTAGAAACAGCATAATAAACGCACCGCAAATTTACATTCAATAAAAATGCGGTGCGATTAAATTCACCTGTTTGCCGTATTTGCCACGCACCCCGACAAAGGGGATATTTTGAGTTGCTGTTGGCACAGCTATCATAGTCCCACAGCACCGTGGCTTGTCCTTTCAGAAGCCACGGATACCGCAGGAACTCCCCCTGTTTCTATCGTTTTGGGGGCGGAACGGCACGAAGTATCATTATCCCTTATGTGGGTCATTGCGGACGAGTGTGCTAAACTCGGTCTAACAGTCCATTTTATCGCTCGGGCGGTATTATATTCACCTCCCCATACCGCTGTCATGGCGATGTCTGTTAAGTCGCTTTGCTTTTCGGCTCACATAAGTAATGTACTCAAAATATCGTATATGAAATTGTCAAAGAGCAATTATGCTGTTAGGCATATCAGAGAAAAAACTTCCTCTCATATACCTTTAGAAAAAGAGGGGCAAACGACGTGGGCAGCTTACAAATTATTTTTCAAATACTTTTCTAAACTGCATAGCTCTCTGCGAATTGCATTTTTCACGCTACTTGCTGATGTACCCTCGGCTTTGGCAATAGCGGTCTTACTCATGCCCAAGAAATAATGAGCGTAAATGCGTTTTGCCTGCTTGTCCGGCAATGTGGCAATGGCAGTGTGGAGCTGCTCGGTTGTGAGCTTGCGTTCGTAAATTTCATCGGGAGAGAGGGAAACAAACAAGGCACTATGTTCGATGCCGTCACCACGGTCAAGAGAGTAGTAGGCTTTGTGGTAGCGTATGTGGCTTTGGTAGGCTTGTTCTGCTTTGCGGTCGGTGTTCTTCAAAGATGTTAAACACCTCATCGGGAATGTCAATGAATGTGTCTGTGCTTATATGGTCATAGTAATCTTTCAAGTTTATTGTTTTCATGGCTGTACCATCCTTTCAAATTTTGGTTAAGAGCTGAATTTGAAAGGACGGTGGGAGGTGAACGACACCGAGGGGCTATGAACGCAAAAATACCCGACTGAAATTCATAAAATCTCAATCGGGCATGAGTGTGTTTATTTCGTGCTATGTAGTTTGTGTTTTCGTGTTGCTGTCCGTAATCGTCCCACAATGTGGCAAGGCTTTTTTTGATAAGTTACCAAGCAATTGGGAAAAAGAAAACACGGCGATACCTCCTTAGATACCGTCGTATCCTTAAATAAGGGTAACTTTAATACACCTACCTTGTTTGCTTTTTGAAAAAGCAAAACGGCGGCTTTGATTGTTATTCAAAACCGCCGCTTTGCTACTTATATTTTGTTTTGGCACATGAATACCTGCCGCCACAACAACGGTTTTTTTTATTTCCGTTGGGACGGTACATTTAGATGTTAAAATTATTATTTTTTAACCAAAGCATATATTCGACTGTCATAAATATTGCCGTCTTTGTAAATAGAATTTTTAAGTGTTCCTTCAAATACAAAGCCACATTTTTCAAGCACTTTGCAAGAAGCTTTATTGTGTGAAAAAACAACAGCATAAAGTCTAACAATATCATATTGAGAAAAGCATAGTTCTATCATTTCTTTTATAGCATGTGTCATAATTCCTTGCCCCCAATATGATTCACCTATCCAGTAACCAATTTCGGCGCTTTTTTCATAAATATCTTCACCAATAGAAACACCTACACTTCCAATCGCTTTGTCATCTTCAATGATTGCAAGATTTATATGTTTATTATCACATCTTTGGCAGTGTGTGATAAATTTCTCAGCATCCACAACGGAATATGGATATGGAAAAATATTTCTCAAATTTTTTGATACATTCCTATTGTTAGCATTTTTTACTAAGTCATTTATATATTCAGTTGACCAATTTTCTAATTTCATTTTATTCCTCCAAAGTCAATAATCTATCAATACCTATCCCACTTATCAGACAACGATTTTTCTTATTTCCTGTCATTTCACTAATCCAGTTTACAAAACCGCCATCAGCAATTTCAATTACATCATCATTGCAATGTAGATAAATCTTAAAATTTATTCCTTTGTAGTAAGCATTATCTTCACTATTCAAATCAATAGTAATTTGAATCTCTGGTAAAGAAGACTTTACTATAGTAGTCATTTTTTCAAAGAATCCATCTCGGTCGGGATAACCTCCACGTTTCCGTAAGCAAATACTTATTTTTGAGTTTTCAATATTTGTAAAGAGGTCTTTGTAATAGTTTAGATGCTTTATTAGCAATTCAGATTCACATGAATATGAACCCTTATCTTTTCCAGAGGAAACTATGCAAAATATTCCAAAGTGAGCATAAAACCCTTTGCCTTCAAAGGCCTGAGCACGTACTACTCTTGTAGTCGTAGCATAATGGATAGCATCTTCGTTACGTAATATTTTCTTTTTTAAACCGTCAGCAATAATAATTGCTATCATATTAGAAGGGTCCGATAAAGTTTCGGTTCCCCGTAATGCACTAATTACATTGTTTTGATTTACACATCCAAAAACACTACAACTACCAAGCGGAGCGGAGGGAGAAAGTAGCAGATTTTTAATTCCAAGCTTTTCTGAAAGGGATAACAACTTCACCTCTAAATTATGAAAGGCGATTGGGTCAAAATGGCTTGGACTAGTGAAACGATTGGTAGAAAACGCAGCTAATATGTTTTGAGGTGTCTTTTTTATTACAGCTGACTGAAAGACACTTAATAGAAAAGAGTTTATATCCGAGCTATTTAGATTTACTATCTTATCTACTATTTTTACATCACCTAAGATGTTTAAAATTCTGGTTATAGCAACATTCATGACATACCTCCTAAGAATTTGTGCTTATAAGTATATTACATTTAGACAGCTTAATAATAAAGGTCAATTGACCCCAAAAAAACAGACATCTTGAAAAATAAGATGTCTGTTTTCATCATTCTATATATGGAAGAAATTTTAGAAGTTCCTTAGGATTTATAATGATAAACTTGTTATCTGAAAAATCGAGTAATCCTTGCTTTTTACATTCGTCTATTGCTCGATTAACGCTCCTAATAGGCGAATTCACTTCTTTAGCAAGTCGAGATTTATTAAGTGAATCAAGCGTATTTCGATGATAATGCAATGATATACTCCGAAGCAAGCGTTCTTTTACTGTGAGCTCCAAAATGTTTTCTACCAATTGGGAATTAATAATTAGTTTTTCGGCTAATCCTTGTATTAAGAATGTTGTTGCATTAAAATCATTTTTAATCCATTCCAGAAAATAAGTTCGATAAAGTCGTTTTACAATACAATCTGAAAGTGCTGTAATTTCTACAGGCTTTTTTCCATCGTAAAATTGTTCTATTTCTCCAAAAAAACTTCCCGATTTATATAAGTAAAGTGTTGAAAAATTCCCATTGGAACTTTGAATGTAAGCTTCAGCAACACCAGATAATAAAAAATAAACGAAATTATTTTCTTCTTCAGCATATAATATAGTATTCCCAGCAGCATAGCTTTTTTCTTGTAGTTTATGTTTTACTTCTTTGGGCATTATATCAATAAAATTCATTTTTAAATCTCACCTACCTTCATTGTTGATTTATATCTACCATCAATTGGCTTTTGGGCATCTTTTGGTATCATCCACGCTCGACCAAATTTCTCAGTACCGTTAATGCGATTTTCTTCACATAATTTTTGTATCCGTCTTTCTGATATGCCCCATTTTTCAGAAGCGGCTTTCACAGAAATGTAATCCATAATATCAACTTCCTTTCGCAAAAGAGTATATAATTATTATATACGGATTGACGAATAATAGTAAATTTGTTTTTCACAGATATGAAATTATACACTACCTAATATAAAATTGTCTTTCGTTCTCATATCACCACACGAAATGTAAAATGATATAGAGGTGATATTAAAATGTACCAAGACGAAAGAAAACTTGATTTCAAGCCAATAGGTATGGCGATAAAAAAGGCTCGTGAGGCAAAAGGTTGGACACAGGAATACCTTGCCCAACTGGTAGACCTTTGAGATGCTTTCACGGCTCATGGCATTGACGAGGGATACTTCCATGCCGGATAACTCAATGTTGGCAGGGAGTAAATCTATTCCTTCATGGTGATGTAAAATCCCCTCGCCTTGTGTAATGGGCGTATCGGTCAGCACCCTGCCCATTATGGTTGAGAGCGTAATAGGGAGCTTATCCGGCTGTTGGTTGCCTAAGCTGATAGATAGAGATCCTTGCGGGTTAGTATCTATTAAAAGGACTTTCTTACCCTCCTGCGCCAGTCCAACACCTAAATTTACACAGGTGATAGTTTTGCCCACGCCGCCCTTTTGGTTGGCGATGGCGATTGTTTTTGCGTTCAAGTTTTTTCCTCCTTTCGATTTTTGGGTACAAAAAATTGCCCTTTACTTAATGTAAAGAGCAATTCCTATGGTGTGTTTTTATATTACTTCAAAATGAGCAAGTGCATCTTTGATAGCATCTACTTGAATAGGAGTGGGGTGTTTTCTTGGTTGCCTTAGCGTTTCTACTGCATTAGGAGCATCATACATAGGTAAGCCCAAGCTACGCTTTACTTCGGCAATATATGCTGTGTGTACCTTAAAGCTGTACTTCTCAAGAATATATTCCTTTATAAGCTTGTAAGTTATTCTCTGTTTTGGCTTGTATGCGTCTGCCTTTTCTACTATACTATTAAGAGAAATCATGCCAACGCTGTCTCCAAAGTCCACAGTTACATTGATATAGCTGTCTGGAGCTTTGTGGGTCTTTGGTAATACCGTTGAGACTGTAGTTAAACTTATTAGAGAATAACAGGGTTTTGGATGCATTTGAGATATTTAAAATAGATTCTAAAGTATTAATGGATGGAATAAACTATCTAAAAAAGAATTATTAAATTTATAATAATGCATGAAGCACTTACTAAATTAGTGGGTGCTTTTATTGTACTCAAAAAGAAAGCAGAGTGACAAAATGACAACTATACAAATATCTATCTGAATTTTTGACAGAATGGCATCCACATTTAGAAGTGTGACTAATGCTATGATTATTACAAAGTATTAAATCTTTTGAAGAATATAGCGTTTCAACTTGATGATGTAACTAACACAGAATACAGAACAGCAGTAGACGATTGTATTTTAGAACATAATGGAATAGTATAAGGAGTAGAAAAAACAAAATTCCTTCATAGAAAATCAGTAAAATTACTGACTTTCCATGAAGGAATTTTGTTGGTTAAGCATAAACTGGGTTTATATGTCTTTTTTTGAATGCATAATATTCATTTTTTGTTTTGTATCTCTGTATTTCTCTGGAAGCTCATCAATAGATAGGTCATGTACTCTTTTCTCAGTACCTTCTTTTATAGACTGTTCATAGTACCAGCATTTGTATTCCAGGAAATCAAGAGTTTCCTGCATATCTTCCATTTGCTTTTTGACAGACTCTCTGCGTGAGTGAAATAATTCAAATCGTTCAGTTAAGGAATTATCTCCTCGATCTATCATATCTATGAATGATTTTATATCACTAATAGATAAGCCAGACTTCTTCAGACATTCCACCACCTTAAGCCACTCATAATCATTATCTGTAAACATACGAATTCCACCACTTGAACGTTTCACACAAGGTAAAAGTCCTTCCTTATCATAATATCTAAGGGTGGAAGCAGGAACACCCAATACCTTTGCCATTTCACCGACTGTATAGAGCATGATTATTACCTCGAAATTTCTTTTAAATTTTAAAAAAAAGTACTTGACTTAAAGTTAACTTTAAGTTGTATTATTAACTTACAGCCATTATAGCAGTAAAGGCTGTTAAAGTCAAATTAACTTACAAGGAGGATTCTTAATGAATAAAGTACTAATTGCATATTTCAGCGCAAGTGGGGAAACAAAAAAACTTGCAGAAAGACTGGCACAGGAAATCGGTGCTGACCTGTTTGAAATAAAGCCAGAATCTCCATATACAAATGCTGACCTTGACTGGTGGAATAGTAAAAGCAGAAGTTCTATTGAAATGAATGACAGAAATTGCCGTCCTGCTATCAGTTCTCAAATGACAGATATGGTACAGTATGACATTGTATTTGTTGGTTTTCCGATATGGTGGTATAGGGAACCATCCATTATTGATACTTTTATGGAAACTTTTGATTTCAGAGGTAAGACAGTAATACCTTTTGCAACATCTGGTGGCAGCGAAATTGGTGATTCTGGAACAAATTTGGCGGCTTTGGCTTTAGGTGCAAAAGTGGAGAGTGGAAAACGATTTAATGTAAATGCTTCAAGTAAAGAGCTTGTAGACTGGGCAAAACAATGGCTATAAGCCACTAGAATATTGATAACAACTGGAGGAAATGTAATGAAGAAACTCAGAAAAATGCTTACTTTGATTATGGTAGTATGTCTGGCATTTGTGATGTCTGCATGTGGAAAGACTGCTAATACTTCATCAAATGAAAAACAAGATACAAATCAGACACAGTCTGGGAATATGAAAGGTACAGAGTCTGCTGAAGAAAAAGAATCCTTGCAGAAATCAGCTACAAAGGATACAGAGAGTGATAAAACAGCCGAAACAGATCATGTGCTTGTCGTATATTTTTCTGCAACAGGGACAACAAAGGGAGTAGCAGAGAAAATCGCTGCACTGACAGATGCGGATTTGTATGAAATTATTCCAGCAGAACCATATACCAATGATGATTTGAACTATAACAATGATAAGAGTCGAGCATCTGTGGAAATGAATGACCCAAATGCTCGTCCAGGAATTGGTGGCGAAACAATTTCTTTTGATGGGTATTCCACCATATACATTGGTTATCCGATTTGGTGGGGAGATGCACCACGCATCATGAGTACTTTTGTGGAAAATCATGATTTTGATGGGATTACTGTTATCCCATTTTGCACATCTGGTAGCAGTGGAATCGAACGAAGCAGAGATACTCTTACTGAACAGGCAGGAAGTGGTAATTGGTTGTCTGGTGAAAAGTTTAGTGGAAATGTGTCAAATATCGACCTACAGTCATGGATTGAGGAATTGAAGTAAAACTATGAATGAAGAGTGTTGTTTTGTATAGAAAATATAAAAACATATCTATATGTGTTATTTCTGGTGTTTGCCAGACTTGGAGGCTTATTCATAGAAAAAATAAATGGTTATGGGGAGCATGGATTCTTCCCTGTATTTGGAGGTAAATTATAATGAGTGTAAAAATGATGAAAGCGGCTGTGTTAGCTGGACCAAAGCAGATTGAAATCAAGGAACTTCCGATTCCAGAAGTAGAACCAGGTGAAATTGAAATAACAATTTCTGCTTGTGGAGTATGTGGCAGTGATATTCATATGTGGAATACAGGAAAAGGCTGGAATCCTGAACTTACAGACTTTGTTATGGGACATGAATTCTGTGGTGTAGTTACCAATCCAGGAGATAGTGATTTCAATGTGGGTGATAGAGTTGTATTTTGGGCAAATATGTATTGTGGAGAATGTGATATGTGCAAAGCAGGACAAGAACAGCTCTGCCGAGAGGTAAATGGTATGAATTATATCGGATTTGTGCGCAATGGTGCTTATGCAGAAAAATTTGTATGGAGAGCCAGCAACGCATATAAGCTGCCAGATACAGTATCAGATACAGCGGCTGGATTGATTGATCCTCTTATGGTTGCTTATCATGCGGTTCGCATGTCAGGATTAAAATTACATGATAAAGTGCTTGTGGTTGGAAGTGGGATAATCGGACAATTAACAGGTGGACTGGTAAAAAAAGCAGGTGCTTCTTATCTCGCAATGGCTAAGAGAAATGATCGCAAACTTGGTCTGGCAAAAGAAATTGGAGATTTTGATGAGTATTTTGACAGTAGTATGTCTGATAGTGGTGCAATCATGAATCAAGCAACAGGTGGCGGTTTTGACATTGTATTTGAATGTGTTGGCACAGAAGAATCGCTGGCAGCAAGTATTGATGCAGTAAAGCCAGGCGGAAAAATCATTACAGTTGGAAATTCCATTGATGATACAATTCAGATTTCCTTAAATAAGATTGTGCTTCATGAGATTAATCTGATTGGAAGCGTATCCTGTACTCGCACAGAATTTGAGGAAACTATTGATTTAATTGCTAGTGGAATGATTGATGTAGATAAGTATGTAACAGACATCCTGAAACTTGATGAACTTCAGCAGGCGTTTGAGCGACTTACTTCGAAAACTGACCCTGTTGTAAAAATAGTAGTTAAACCATAAAGTTCATATTATTTACCCTAGCATAAATATTTCTTGGCACCTATTAGGTCAAATTGACTTGGAAGGTGCTTTTTTCTTTTACTGAAAATTTGCAGCCTATTGCAAGTTAAAACTAAATTGTTTGTAATAGAAGAAAGCTATTAAATGATTTAAAGGATGATAGAGACTACATTGATGTACATAGTATTTCAGTATTAGAAAATAAGTTGTACAACAGATAAAAAATATTAGATTAATAGGTTATTTGCTGAAAGATATTAATTAACAGTTACATAGAATATTATGAAAATAGGATTGTTTATGAATACTCAAAGAGATTTAAAAAAATATAAAATATGTGTAAAAATATGTTGAAAGTAATTCAAAAAGATAACAGGATATAAAACACTGTAAAAAAATGGTCCAGTTATTTCATTGGAAAAGAGGACATAATATTAAAGGAAAAATTACAATATAGGTGGTGATTACATGAGACTACTTTCAGAAGCTGAAAAAATGTCTTTAGTAGCAGTTATAAAAATGGAATCTGATTGGTTACTTATGCAAAGAGCAAAATTTTGCAACCATAGTTGGCTCTAAAACTGGTGGTGATGGGTATATGTATATGACCCTGTATTGTTTAAACTAGAAAATAGTGGCCTTATTGCTAGGATGTCATTATCAATGTATCTAATCTAGTAATAAAATCTAAGTATTTATAGTTTTATTTTTATTTTCTAAGTTACCTCTTTAAATGTGTATTTAAAACATATTATCAATAATACAAAAACTAATCGAAAATGAATAACTCGTCAATTGGTGCATCTACTATCCTTGATATATCTATTGCCAATTTTAGAGAAGGATTATATTTTCCTGTTTCTAAACGCATAATAGTTTCTCTTCTAACCCCAACTTTTTCTGCTAATTGTTCTTGAGTTAATTCTTTTAATTGTCTATATTTTTTAAGATTACAAATAAATTTCGCCATATTATTTTTCCTCTAACATATAAAGTTTTATCGCATAAACATTTAATGTAACTGCATATGCAATGGATAACAAAACACACATTAATTCAACATTTCTAGATATAATAGTGATACACCATAAAATAAATAACTCTATAATAGCAAATTGTCCTGTAAATGCCATGGCCGATTTTTCATCTTCTACATATCTTTCATCTGCCTTATCACCATTTATTTTCGCTATAATAAAGTTGGCGAAAAAAGCAAAAAAACCAATATACATAAGGTCAGAAAAATTGCCAGATGAAAAATATCTAAAACTTAAGAATCCAAGAAAACCACAAAATCCCATAAAAAATTTTTTCTTAATCATTTTTTTCCTCCTTAATACCTTTCAAGAGATATATTTATCACTTTATAATACAAATATATCTCTAATACCATTTTTTGTCAATGGTAAAAACCATTGGAAATGTATTTAAATGACGAATTTAAAGACTTTGCTTAATTGATAGATAGAATAGAAGATAGTAACTAGATGTAGAAGGTAATAACTAGATACAGTTACATCTTTTTAATGTTCAATATATACTACTAATCTTAATACATCTTAATGTTCTTATATATTTTGCTTATATTATTTTATAAACAAAAAGGATTTTTAAATAAAAATATAAAGTCTAGTATTTATATAATCAATATTATAAGTATAAATTGATTAATATTTTAGTGAAATATTAATTATTTTAATATTAATATTAATTATTTTAATATATATATTGACTTTATTAATTTTTTGGTTTATATTATAGACATTAGATAGAAAGAAGGTGATACGATGTATCAAGTTATCAGCCGCTGTCCAGTATGTGGAAGAAAACTTAAAGTTGTCAAGCTACAATGTGAAAACTGTGATACAGTGATTGAAAATGATTTCTGCCTCAGTGCATTTGACTATCTATCTGTAGATGATTTATTCTTTGCAGAAACATTTTTAAAATGTCGTGGCAACATAAAAGAAGTGGAAAAAGAACTAAAGATTTCTTATCCAACTGTTCGTTCTAGGTTAGATGATATTATCCAAAAACTAGATGGGAAACCCAATGTGAAATTGTCTTCGGATTCACGTAAAAAGGAGATTTTAGATGAACTTGAAAAAGGAGAAATCACCCCAGCAGAGGCATTAGAACAAATGAAAGAAAATAAATAAAGCTTTATCTCCGTTCATGACAGTAGCCAGAAATAGTAACCAAAATATAAGGTTATTTCTGTTGGAATGGATGCAGAATAGCAGAAATGAGGGAAATAATATGGATGAAAAAATGAGAATTTTAACAATGGTAGAAGAAGGAAAGCTCTCTGCCAAAGAGGCAATTGATTTGATTGATGCATTAGAGAAAACTACATCTGAAGAAGAGTTTATGAGTTATTCAGAAGACTTTGATAGTCAAGCTTTTACTAAACAAAGCACTACTTCATATGAAAATAAGATGTTGAAGATTATTGTGGACACTCCAGATGGGGATAAAGTAAATGTTCAACTTCCTGTAAAGATTATACGTCAAGTGTTGAAAATGACAGGTAAGTTGCCAATTAAGAATGAAGATTTGCAAGGTATAGACCTAGATGCTCTTACTACCACTATTCTTGAATGTCTGGATAATGAAACACTTGGTAATATCGTAGAGGTTGACTCTGCTGATGGTACTATAGTTAAAGTTTTTATAAAATAATACTAGGAGAATAGGTTTATGCGCATTATTGTCCGCTCAAAAGAAACAAATTTGTGGCTACCCATACCATTTTTTCTAGCAAATACGGCAGTCCTTTTGTTGCCAGAATCGGTTATTGCAGAGATTAAAAAATCACTCCCAGAGCCATATCAGGAATTAATTACCAAAAAGTTTCTACAGGAACTCGTTCGTGAGTGCCAGTCTGTTCTTAAACAGTACAAGGGACTTGAGATTGTTCATGTGGAAACTCAGGATGGTACTTTTGTATCCATTCGTTTATAAAGTAGTGTTTATTTTGTATATTGCTATTATTTAGAGAACCTACATTTACTTAGAACACTTATATTTATTGACTTAAAAATGACAAAAACGTGTCCGTTTTTTACAATATTTTTTTCTAGTACAATGTTATAATCTATGTACTAATGTTGATGGAGGTAACTTATGAAATATGCAGGTTGTTTATTTGCAGTAAAAGATATTCAAATTGCTCGTAAATTCTATGAAGAAGTATTTGATTTAAAAGTTATTGTTGACTATGGAAAAAATATTGTATTTGAGGGTGGACTGTCATTGCAACAAGACTTTGATTGGTTGACAGGAATCTCTAAAGAAGATATGAAAGACAAAGAGAATAATTGTGAAATATTCTTTGAAGCAGAGTATTTTGAAGAGTTTATATCAAAACTAAATACAAGAAATGATGTGACTTTACTTCGTGATGTGGAAGAAGCACCATGGGGCCAAAAGATAGTTCGAATTTATGATTTGGATAATCATTTAATTGAAATAGGTGAATCTATGAAATCAGTAGTTAATAGATTTCAAGAACAAGGTATGAGTCTTGCTGAAGTAGCTACAAGAATGGATGTAACTATTGATGATGTCAATCAAATTTTGCAAGGCTAAGTTATGATTGGTTAAATAAATCTGAATATCAAAATATAAAACAGTAAATTCTAGTGATTTGCTGTTTTTTATAGTACAATATCACTTTTCTATTGTATATAATAAAGAATCATTTAATCATATGTATGTGGAAAATGAAATTTTGAAAAAGATTGTTCCAACACAGAAAATAATAACTGCAATTGATTTAGGACCATATGAACTGCAAGACCCTACACTTGAAGAATTATTTTTGTGGGCTAAGGATAGAGGATATGAACTTCATGGAGATATCTATTATCAGTATTTGAATGATTTAAATCGTCCTGCAAGTGAGTATCTCACTAAAATGATGTTACCTATTCTATAAACGACAAAACAGAATAAAAATTCTGTGGATACATAGCTTTAACTGTAATAAAAAACAAGTTAACTACCATTTTACTATGAATGGTAGTTAACTTGTTTTTTATATGGATTGTTTATGATAGGGCACATTAAATTGTTATTTAATGAGTGACTGATAGACGTTTTTATTGAAAGTTAATACCTGTTATGCGATAATAAGGACTTGTTAGGGGAATTATTATAGATGATGGATAATTAAATATAGTAGTATTTTCTATAAAAATTAATTACCAAACTATTTGTGATTATCTAACCTGTGATTTTACCAATACTATGGAGAATATCCTTAATAATAAGGAGAGTGAAAAATAATAGATGAGCGAAAATATTTTAATTGTAGATGATGAAAAAGAAATAGCAGATTTAATTGAAGTCTATTTAAAAAATGAAGGTTTTACAGTATACAAGTTTTACACAGGCAAAGAAGCTCTAGAATGTATTGAATCTAAAAACTTGGATATGGCTATTTTAGATATTATGCTTCCTGATGTTGACGGATTTCAGATTTGCCAGAAAATCCGAGAGAAGTACTATTATCCTATTATTATGTTAACCGCAAAAGTTGAAGACATAGACAAGATAATGGGTTTAACTATAGGTGCTGATGATTATATAACAAAGCCATTTAACCCTTTGGAAGTTGTTGCAAGAGTAAAAACACAACTAAGAAGATATATGCGATATAATAATTCTTCTGAACAACAAGTGATAACTGTCAATGAGTATGATATTAAAGGATTGGTTATCAATAAAGAAACACATAAATGCAGTTTATTTGGTAAAGAAGTATCACTAACACCAATTGAATTTTCTATTCTTTGGTACTTATGTGAACATCAAGGAAAAGTGGTTCCTTCTGAAGAATTGTTTGAAGCTGTATGGGGAGAAAAATATCTTGATAATAATAATACAGTTATGGCTCACATAGGCCGATTACGTGAAAAAATGCACGAGCCTTCTAAAAATCCAAAATTTATAAAAACTGTATGGGGAGTAGGTTATACAATTGAAAAGTAAAAATATTAAAGCGAACTCTGACTTTGGTCAAGTAAGAAATAAAATTTTTATGAGAACAGTTGTAATGGCATTTGTAGCCATTATCTTTATATGGGCTTTATATTCTTTTATATTGTATGGTAATTTTTCTGTTTGGATAGTATCTTTCTTTGAAAATGTTTTTCATATGGAATCTAAAGCTGCATTGAATTTATATCAGCAGATTTTCCGTAATTATATGGAGATTTTTATGATACTAGCTATAGTAATTGTGTTTTTTATAATATTCCGTGTATATTTAAATTGGTTTACAAAATATTTTAGTGAAATCAATCAAGGTATTGACTCGCTTATCAAAGAAGATGTTGGAGAAGTGGTTTTATCTCCAGAGCTATTGGCGATAGAAAAGAAAATAAACTCAATTAAACATACACTTGAACAACGTAAATTTGATGCACAAATGGCAGAACAGCGTAAGAATGACCTTATTGTTTATCTTGCACATGATTTAAAAACACCACTTACATCAGTTATAGGGTATCTTACATTGCTTCGAGATGAAAATCAGATTTCTGAAGAACTGCGAGAAAAGTATTTATCTATTTCGTTGGACAAGGCAGAACGACTTGAAGATTTAATCAATGAATTTTTTGAAATTACAAGGTTTAATTTATCAAATATAGAACTTGAATATAGTAAAGTAAACTTAACTCGTATGCTTGAACAACTAACGTATGAATTTACGCCTACTTTGATGAGTAAGAATTTAAAATATACACTGAGTGTCGCACCAAATATGATGATAAAGTGTGATGTTAATAAAATGCAACGTGTATTTGATAACTTATTAAGAAATGCCATTTATTATAGTTTTGAAGATACCACTATTGAAATAACAGCAATACAGGATGAAGATGATATAAAGCTTAAATTTGAAAATCATGGTAATACAATTCCAGAGGAAAAAATTGAGCGTATTTTTGAACAATTTTATAGGCTGGATACATCTCGTAGTTCAAACAGTGGTGGAGCTGGATTGGGTCTTGCTATAGCGAAAGAGATAGTTGAGCTTCATAAAGGAACAATAACAGCTCATAGTGAAAATGATATAATTACCTTTGAGGTTGTTATTCCGATTGTAGGAAATTTGTAAGAATTTCATTATAAAAAAATAGGAAGTTCGTTAGGAGAAATAAATAAAGTGCACTCTTGTTGTTGATATAATTACTGTATCAAAACAAGAGTGCTTTTTGTTTTGATACAGTAATTATATCAGTAGAAAAAGGTGAAAATGTATGTCATGAAATATATTAACTCAGCTATTTCCTTTTTTGCTTCCATTAATAAAATGGCAACGAAAAAAAAATTTCATATGAGCATATTTGCGAAATTGGCGATGAACTATCTGATAATATAAATTTTATAATAAAGGAGAATTAAATATGAATAAGAAAAAAATTGCAGTTATCTTTGGTGGAAACTCAACAGAATACGATGTATCACTACAATCATCTTTTGCAGTACTTGGAAATTTGAATACAGAAAAGTATGATATTATACCAATTGGAATTACAAGGGAGGGCGATTGGTATCATTATACTGGAGATTATAATAATATTCAGAACAACACTTGGTTTGAAAGGTCTGCTGATATAATGCCAGTTATTGTCTCTCAGAATCGTGTCCAAAATGGTATTATTGAATTCTGTAAAAATTATACTAAATATATTAAACTTGATTTTGCATTTCCTGTATTGCATGGAAAAAATGGAGAAGATGGAACAGTACAGGGACTATTTGAATTAGCAGGTATAAAGGTTATTGGATGTGGGACTCTTTCTTCAGCATTATGTATGGACAAAGATAAATCTCATAAACTTGTTTATGCAGAAGGTATTGAAGTGCCAAAATCAATCCTAATAAAATACTCAGATAAATTTAATGTAGCTGAAATGTCAAAAGATTTAACTTATCCATTATTTGTAAAGCCTGTGCGTGCAGGTTCATCATTTGGTATTAGTAAAATTTATAAAAAAGAAGACTTACAAGTAGCAGTAAACCTGGCTTTTGAACATGATAATCAGGTAATAATTGAGGAAAATATTGATGGTTTTGAGGTAGGTTGTGCAGTTTTAGGGAATGATGATTTACTTGTTGGAAGAGTAGATGAAATAGAATTATCAAAAGGATTTCTTGACTACACAGGATTTTTTGACTATACAGAAAAATATACATTAAAAAGTTCAAAAATTCATATGCCAGCTAGAATTGATACTACCTGTGAGAAAAGAATACAAGAGACAGCAAGAACTATTTATAGAGCTCTTGGATGTTCTGGATTTGCTAGAGTCGATATGTTTTTGACTCCATCAGGTAAAATTGTTTTTAACGAAGTCAATACAATTCCTGGATTTACTTCTCATAGTCGTTATCCGAATATGATGAAAGGCATTGGATTGTCTTTTGAAGAAATTTTGGACAAGATAATTGAGGTGTATGTAAAATGATAAATAATATTTTATTAGATAAAAATAAAGAAGATGAAATGGTAAATAATATTTTATTAACTAAAGATAAAATTTATGATGGAAATTTAATTCTAGTAAATGCTTCTTTACCAGTTAAAACATCTGAAGATATGGATTTAATCTCTGTGGATACAAGATTTCCAAGTATTCTTATGAAACGTGAAGCTACAAATGTTTTACAACATATTTTAAAAAATATAGGTGGTATAAATGAAATAGTACCTGTAAGTGGATATCGTACTGCAAATGAACAACAGGATATATATTCAAGTTCTCTGCATGACAATGGAAAAGATTTTACTGAAAAGTTTGTGGCACTTCCAAATAGCAGTGAACACCAGACAGGGCTTGCTATTGACCTAGGATTAAAGAAAGATATTATAGATTTTATTTGCCCTGAGTTTCCTTATAATGGTATATGCAATGAGTTTCGTAAAACAGCACCACATTATGGTTTTATAGAGCGTTATCAGTGTAAAAAAGAAGAAATAACAGGAATATCTCAAGAACCATGGCATTTTCGTTATGTTGGATATCCACATTCTGAGATTATTAATAAAATGAATCTAGCTCTTGAAGAATACATAGAATATATCAAGGGATTTTCCTATACAAATTGTTTGAAGATAGAGGATAAAGAAAAAATCATAGAAATATTTTATGTACCTCTTTATGCTAAAGAAGAAGTAAGAATCTCTATACCTGAACAATGCGTCTATCAAATATCAGGTAATAATAAGGATGGTTTTATTGTGACACTTTGGAGAAATAAAAATGACTAAGAAATGGAGGAATAAGAATGATTAGGAATAAATCCTATGCAGGGCTTGATTACTTTAGGATAATAGCAGCGCTCCTTATAATTGCAATTCATACATCACCATTATTGTCATATAGTGAAATGTCTGACTTTGTATTGACTCGTATAATTGCTCGTATTGCTGTGCCATTCTTTTTTATGCTATCAGGCTTTTTTCTGATTTCAAGACATAATTATAATTATGATAAATTGAAATCTTTTCTAAAAAATGCATTATTTATCTATGGGATAGCTATTGTAATTTATATTCCTTTAAATATTTACAATGGATATTTTTCCATGAATAATTTATTGCCTAATATTATTAAGGACATAGTATTTGATGGGACTTTATATCATTTATGGTATCTTCCTGCATCAATTATTGGTGCAAGTATTGCATACTTTCTTGTAAAAAAACTAGGTTTAAAATACTCATTTATAATTACTATTATCCTTTATGTAATTGCTATGTTTGGTGATAGTTATTATGGTTTTTCAGAAAAACTACCATTATTAAAGAATTTATATGGGTATATTTTTGAAGTATCAGATTATACACGAAATGGTGTGTTTTTTGCCCCTGTATTTTTCATACTTGGAGGGATAATAGCTAATAAATATAATTACATGTCACCTAAAAATAGCTTGATTGGATTTCTTATATCATTCTTACTTATGTTTTGTGAAGGCATGTTTTTACATAAACTAGGGGTACAGCGTCATGACAGTATGTATATTATGTTATTGCCATGTATGTATTTCTTATTTACAGCTTTAACATTTTTAAAAGGTCCTCGAGCTAGGTTATTGCGAACATCATCATTAATTATTTATATTATACATCCTATGATGATTGTAATTATTCGTATGTTTTCTAAAATACTTGGAATACAAACTATCTTAGTTGACAATAGCCTTATTCATTATCTAGTGGTAAGCTTAGCATCTTTTATAGCTTCTATAATTATTATATGGCTTCTTAAACTTTTAAAAGGGAAACAGAAAAAGACTTGAAAGGTAAATACCAACAGAGCTTGGATTGAAATTGATTTAAAGAATTTGGAACATAATGTAGGAGTATTACAAAACGCTATGCCAGAAGATTGTGAATTTATGGCAGTCGTGAAAGCTAATGCCTATGGTCATAGTGCTCTGGAGGTAGCAACTTGTGCAAATCACATGGGTGTAAAAGCATTTGCTGTAGCAACAATAGATGAAGGTATTGATTTACGTCGATATGGAATATTAGGAGAAATATTAATTCTTGGATATACTAATCCAGTAAGGGCAAAAGAAATTCATAAATACAATCTTACACAAAGTATTATTGACCTTAATCATGCTATCTGTTTAAACAAACAGGGATACAACATAAAGTCACATCTTAAAATTGATACAGGTATGCACAGACTTGGTTTTGATGCTACTGATGTGATGTCAATTTTAAAAGCATCTAAATTAAAATATTTAGATATACGTGGTATATTTACACACTTATGTGTTTCAGATAGTCTGGTAGATGAAGATGTGGACTTTACAAATAAACAAATTGAATGTTTTTATAAGTTAATTGATTTACTGTCAGAAAAAGGTATAAAATTCCCTAAAATACATATCCAAAGTAGTTATGGTTTTTTAAATTATCCTAATCTTAAGTGTGACTATGCAAGAATTGGAATTGCATTATATGGGGTACTAAGTTCTCCAAATGATACGACTAAACTTCAACTTGACTTACGCCCTGTTTTATCTTTAAAATCACAAGTAGTTCTTATTAGAAAGATACAAAAAGATGATAGTTTTGGGTATGGAAGAGTCTTTGTTGCAGGCAGAGATAGCACAATTGCTATACTATCTATTGGTTATGCTGATGGTATACCTAGAAATTTATCTTGTGGAAAAGGACATGTAATAATAAATGGTTGTCAAGCTCCAATAGTGGGTCGAATTTGCATGGACCAACTTGCTGTTGATATTACATGTATACCTAATGTAGAAGTTGGTAATACAGCTATATTAATAGGAAGAGATAATTTATCGGAATTATCTGCTCCTGAAGTTGCAGACAACTCAGGTAGTATATCAAATGAATTATTGAGCAGAGTGGGAAGAAGATTAAATGCTATAAAGAAATAACTTAATTAAATAAGCATATTTGTTGTATTACATAATTTATTTTACTCTGACTAGATATTTTTAGTAATGTTATGTCTTAAATATATATTTATTAATTTGCATGACAATTTAGAAAATGTATAACATATGATGTTGTTGGGGTGTAATGATTGATATATTGTCATAATATTTGCAAAATGATATAATCGAGAAGAAACAAGATAAATAAAGGAGTAAATACTATGAAGATATATGATGTATTAACACGTTTTTATATTAAGGAGATAGAAAATGCCATTCCTTTTTATGAAAATCTTTTAAAAGAGAAATGTTCTTTACGTTTTTCTTATAAAGAAGTGGGGTTAGAATTGGCTCAGGTAGGAAATGTTTTGCTGTTATCTGGTTCTGATACTGCTCTTAAACCATTTATAGAAACGAAAGCTACTTTTATGGTCGATTCTGTGGATGAATGGAGACGTTATTTGCTACAAAGTGGAGCTGTAGTGATAAGAGACAAGAAAAAAGTTCCTACAGGATATAATATGACAGTAAAACATCCAGATGGAACAATTGTAGAGTATGTTCAGCATACAAAATAATATTAACTAAAACACAGGGTTAACTTAAAATAGATTTACTAATAAATAGCTTAAGGTAATATATTATATAATCAAAAGTTTAATTTATTAATCTTAACTCTGATATATCATAAATTGGATTAATATCTATAAAAATAAAAAGAGTTATTTACATAAAAGGTGAACTTTGAATAGAGTTCACCTTTCTATTTTTTTGACTTACAAAAAATAATATACTGAAATGTTACAATAAAAACCCATCCTATGCCAGTAGCAAATGCAATCGTTTTTAAACCAAATTGTTGAATAAACAAATAAGAAATAATAACACGAATTGATATATGTAAGATGGTTCCAATCACAGGAATATTTACTTTTCCACTTCCTCTATACCATCCAACAAATGCACTCCCTATAAAACATAAAACATAGAAAATAGCTATAGTTTTCATGTACTCTATGCCGTTTATTATAATTCTACTATTGGAATTAGTAGTCATAAATTCAATAGTAGTCTTTGCAAAGAAATACATTATCAAAGATAATCCAATTCCTAGACACACTAGTATAATCAATCCCGTATAAAATCCTTGCTTTGCTCTTTTTTTATTTTCATTTCCAGTATTTTGTGCGACAAATATAGAGATAGCCTCAGCGCCACTATCACCAAAAGAATTGGCAAAGCCTTCAATTCTTGTTGTAGCAGTATATGCCGTAATCATGTCTGTTCCCATTAGATTTACAGCTCCCTGTACTAGCAATTTTCCGATGTATAAACTAGATTGATGAAGAGCTGAAATTAGACTATAGGAGAGAGTTAATCTTAGTAATTTCAATTCAAACTTCATATCTTTCTTTCTAAACAAAATAAATGAAATGTTTTTTCTTATATAAATAAAGCAAAAAATTGATGCAAGAGTCTGTGAAAGTACAGTTGCAAAAGCTGCTCCTTGAATTCCAAAATCACATACTGCAACAAAAATTATATCCAAAACAGTATTTATTATCATTGAAAGCATTAAGATAATTAGGGCAGCTTTAGTATTCCCAACAGCCCTTAAGGCTGCTGATAATAAATTATAAAAGTATGTTGCGATAAGGCCACAAAAAATAATATTTAGGTATGATATAGCAATGCTTGAAACTTCTTGTGGTGTATGAATTAAATTTAGTAATGGAGAAAGCATAAATATTGCACATATACTTAATCCTAAAGTTAATGTAATGCCAAAGACAGTTGCTAGAAAAGATTCTTTTCTAAATGAAGATAAATCACCAGCTCCATAAAAATGTGCAAATATAATTGATATACCTGTACAACTTCCACTTAGTATAAATATAAAAAGGTTCATAATAGTTCCTGCTACACCTACAGCGGCAAAAGCAGTTTGACTGACAAACCTACCAACTATAATAGCATCAATAGTATTATAAAGTTGTTGAAGTATATTTCCTAAGAGTAATGGGAACATGAGTATAAGCAATTCATTCCTTATGTTTCCCTCTGTTAAGTTAGTTGTATATTTCATAATGACACCTCGTTAAATTTTTAAGATACAATTAGTTTACAGTCATATTAAATAATTGTAAAATGCTGTTTTTATCCATATAATATAAATAAATATTTATATTATGAATTGAGGTAAGAATATGACAGAACTTGAGATACAAGCTTTTTTGACTATTATAAAGCTAGGAAGCATTTCTGCTGCTGCTGAAAGTTTATATGTTACTCAGCCAGCTTTAAGTAGACGTATACATGCATTAGAAACCGAATTGGGATACAAATTAATTAATCGAAAAAAAGGAGTACGAATATCGGAATTGACAGAAGAAGGGAAGGCATTTGTTCCAATTGCAGAAAAATATAAAGCTCTCTTACAAGAAGCTAAGTATATAACTAAGATTGATAGAAGTAAAATCCTAAATATATCCTCTATAGGAAGTGTTAGCTCATACATCCTTCCAGATGTATTTTCCTATTTTATGAATACATATCCAGAGTATAATGTAAACTTTTATAACTATCATTCTTATGAAGCATATGATTATGTTTCAAAAGGGGAAGTTGATATAGCTCTTATTTCAGATGATATGTTTTTCAATAATATAGAAACAATACCAATCTTTAAAGAAGCCATGTTACTTGTAACAAGTTATGGCTCGAAATACAATGGCGAATTGCACCCATCTGTTTTAGATGTTGCTGATGAAATAAGACTTCCATGGAATCTTGAATATGATTTGTGGCATAACTTTTGGTTTCGCTCAACTCTTCAACCAAAAGTGTTTTTAGACCAAATGTCCCTTTTGGAGTATTTTATGAGACAAGAAAATGTATGGGCTATTGTGCCAGTATCAGTAGCATATCATCTTAAAGAAATCTCTAACATTAAAATACATTATATAAAGGATGCACCACCAGATAGGTTTATTTATTATTTAGTTAAAGAATCTAGTAAACATGAAATAATAGATAAGTTTTTAGCTTTATTAAACGAAAAACTATTACAAATTAAAGGGTTGGAGTCTTTAATTAAATAATAGAAGATAAGATAATAAACTATAAAGTTGAAATTTTGTTATATTATAAAAAAGAGCAAGATTTATTAAATATAATGGAGAAGTAATTGATATAATGTCTCATGGATAAAAGGAGGAGAGCTGCAATGTTTTACAAAGTAAATAATGTTATAACTGCTATTGATTATATAGAGGAGCATTTATCAGAAAAGCTAGATTTAGATGTAGTTGCTAATGCTGTTCATTATTCAAAATATCATCTGCATAGAACTTTCACAACTTCTGTTGGTTTGACAATACATGATTATATAAAACGAAGAAAACTCACAGAGGCAGCAAAACTATTAGTATTTTCCAAAAAAACGATTATTGAAATTGCATTGATAGCTGGCTATGAGAGTCAACAAGCATTTACTTCTGTGTTTAAAGATATGTATAAAAAATCTCCAAATAAGTATAGAAAAGAACAAGAATTTTATCCTTTGCAGCTAAGATTTGTTTTGAAAAAAGATAATTTATTTTCAAAAAATATATCAGAATTAGAAAAAGACATCGCACTTGCTAAAATATCTGATATACCATCATGGATGAATTTAGTTAGATTGGTTATAGATGGATTTCCAAATTTACAGGAGGAAGAGTATATCTCTCAATTAGAACAATATATTTTGGAAGAAAGAGCTTTGATATTAAAATTTAATCACATTGCTATTGCAAATATGGTATTTAATAAAGAAACTGGAAGCATTGACTTTTTTGGAATACACCCTCAATATCGCAATTCAGATATTGCACAGGTGTTTTTAAAAAAAGTTATTGAAAATTTTTTGATAGATACATCTGTCTCAATTACAACTTTTAGAGAAGGAGATAAAGCTGATACAGGACATAGAAATATGATAAAGGAGTTAGGCTTTGCAGAAGCTGAATTGCTGACTGAATTTGGGTATCCTACTCAAAAATTTGTCCTGTCTTCTGAAAATGAAAAAGAGAATAAATAGTACTAATAATCTATTGTATTAAAAAATAATTTTACATTTAGTAGGTATATTTATTTTTTGTCCATGTTTATCATAACTTTGATTGTAACTATAAGAAAATGTATTTTTTATTTAAAAAGAAATATAAAATTTGAGTCTGGAATTTAAAACAAAAACTAAATTTGAACCAAAGAGCAAGAATGATTAAAAAATACAAAATTCAATTCAGTATAATAATTTAAGATAATACTTAATTGATAAGGAGGGTTCAAATGTCTAAAAGTCAGCAATTAGAGAATTGTAATTCTATCACATCTAATTCTAAACATAATATGTCTGAACAAGAGATAGAATTAACAACATCTTTTCCAGATGAGATTTCATATCTTATAGATATAAATAACAAGTTGGATAATGCTTTGGAAAAAGCAGAAAATTCAGTTGATAAACTTGATAAAGATTATATGGATGCTAAATTATATATGGTAAAAAATCGTGGAGAGATAGACCCACATGAGATGTTTCAGAATGAGTTGGCACTAAAGCAAATAGATAGTTATGGGGCTTTTATGGTAAAAGTTCGAGACAAGGTTGCTAAAATGAAAGATTCACCATATTTTGCTAGGATAGATTTTAAACTAAAAGATGAAGGTGATGATTCAAAGTATTATATTGGTCGATTTGCATTCGATTATGAAAACGAGCTTTTAATACTAGATTGGCGTTCTCCAATGGCAAGTATGTTTTATGACTGTGAGATAGGAAAAGCGGGGTATCATGCACCACTTGGATGGATAGATGGAGAAATAACACGTAAACGACAGTTTAAAATTAAAAATGGAAGACTGGAATATGTACTTGAAAGTTCTATGAATATACAAGATGATATTCTTCAACAGGAACTTAGCAATACTTCAGATGAAAAGATGAAATCCATTATTTCAACAATACAAAAGGAGCAAAATCAAATTATTAGAAATGACAAGGCTGACACTCTTATTATTCAAGGAGTAGCTGGTTCTGGAAAAACATCCATAGCATTACATAGAATTGCTTTTCTTCTTTATCGATTTAAAGATAAGATATCAGCAAATAATGTAATTATTCTATCACCTAATAAAGTCTTTGGTGACTATATTTCCAATGTCCTTCCTGAGCTAGGAGAAGAACCACTGTGCGAATTAAGTTTTGAAGATATAGCCGAAGTTCAATTAGAACGAATTATTGATTTTGAAGGAGAAAAAGATTCTCTAGAAATAAATGATGTACAATGGGATGAAAGAGTACGTTTTAAATCTACACTTGATTTTTTAAAGCTTATGGATAAGTACATAAAACAAATGCCAAATGTTGTTTTTATTCCTAAAGATTATACTTTTGGAAGTTTTATAGCTGAAAGTGACTGGATACGAAGAAGATTTGATGCATATAATAAATATCCTGTTAAGCGAAGATTGGAGATGGTAGCAGAAGATATTCATTATAGATTTGAATCAGATAATATTATGGAAGATGATTTACCAAAAGTAAAAAATATACTTAAAAATCTAAATGGAATGTTAACAATAAAAAATACTTTGGCACTTTATAAGGACTTTTTCAGACAGATGAATATTCAAGATATGTTTGTAATGCCATCAAAGAAAACCCTTGAGTGGGCAGATGTGTATCCTTTTATATATCTTCATGCTGCTTATGAAGGATTGCAAGAAGACAAAGTGATAAGACACATTGTCATTGATGAAATGCAAGATTATACTCCTATTCAATATGCTGTAATAAACTTACTTTTCAAATGCAAAAAAACTATTCTTGGAGATTTTGGACAACTAATCAATCCTAATCATTTACACACATTAGATGATATGGTACAGGTTTATGATGATGGAGAACTAGTAATGTTAAATAAGAGTTATCGTTCTACTCTTGAGATTATTAACTTTGCTAAGAAAATTCAAAATATAACTTCACTTGAGGCTATTGAAAGACATGGTGAGGAGCCAGTTTTAATTAAATGTAGTAATGAACAGGATGAGATAGATAAGATAAAAATTGAGATTGAGCAGTTTGAGGAAAGCAACAACGCTACCCTTGGTATTATATTAAAAACCAACATTGAGGCTAAAGCAATATATGATGTTATTAAGAAAGACTATGATGTTAACTTAATATCTCCTGAAAGTTCTAGTTTTGTAAAAGGAGTATCAGTTACCTCTATTAAAATGTCAAAAGGGCTGGAATTTGATGAAGTTGTTATTCCTTCAGTAAATAATAAAACATATTACAATGATTACGACCGTAGTTTATTATATATTGCCTGTACACGAGCTATGCATGGACTTAAGCTTACATACACAGGCAATTTAACTCAATTGATTAAAAAATAGCTATGCACACTCGTAACTTTAGTCGTGAGTTAGTAGCTAAAGTAGTCAGCATAGGGAAACTTATATGTAGAGATAGGATAGAACCTATTTGATTTTCCTAACCTGTTATGAGGTATCATACATTGCCATTCAATTCATTGAAAATCTTGATTTCATGCGTTTTTCCGCTTGTATTCTTAGTGTGTGAGCTTATTTACCTCATTGAGAAATATGAAAACTTTGACACCATGACAGCAACTATGTTTAATGAGTTTATTGAAAAAAAATTTTGTGTAGGAGCGCACAAAGGCATTCTACCAACCCTTGCCACCACTATTTGAAAGAAACTGGGGTAGCATTTACGCTTACCCAGTTTCATCAATTTCTTTTATCGTGCCAATAAGTTCTTTTGTTTATACTATCTCTGTTTAAATAATTTGTGCATTGTGCTTGATCTTGCAAATAATATATGTAGACAAGTTTTGGAATTTCAAAATATCTATTTGCTTTGCAATATCTATATTTCTTTTTTCAAGATATTCTAATCGTTTTGTAAGAATATCAACTGCTTCTTTTTTATATAAGAATTTAATAAAAAATAGCAGTTATAAAAGGAACAAGGTTATAATTAAAGTTTTGAATAATGATACAAGTGCATCTTTAAACTCAATATAACCTTTCTCAGAAAGCGAATAAACTATTTTGATAGGCATATTTTTATTTTCTTTATCCATATGAACTCCTTATAGTTCAGTAAACTTATGTTTTAATATTAAGCGTTGTATTTTCTGGGTTACTTCCAAGACAAATTCATCTTGCTATAAGTAATCATAGCTAAAATAACTTGGAGACCTAGTAGCACAATTGATTTCGATTGTATTGGCTGGATAAAAAGATCCATTGTGAATAAACCTCCAATCGCATTGCACCACGCATGAAAACATACACAGACCATGATACTGCCTGTCAGCCTGTATAGAACTGCTAACACAAAAGACACCGTGATACACCAACACAAAAACGAGAAAAAGTTCATGGAGGATTGATTTGAGTTCTGTAGCAACCAGAGCGGAAGATGCCAAATGGACCATATCACGCCTGTGAGAAGACTTGCGGCAAAAAAAGGTAGCTTTTGCTCTAATGCTGGCTGCAAAAAACCGCGCCAACCAAGCTCCTCCAATCCGCCGCCTATAATCATGAATGGAAACATAAGAAGTATCATATACCAAGGCTTTCCAAGGTATCTATTGCAAAGGATATTGATTACAATCTGGCTGGCAAAGAAAATAGCAATAATCAGGGCGTGAGAGCCAGATATATGATTGGTTTTGACGATGTAGCCCCAAAGTTCTTTAATTCCACGAATCTTCCCGCTTTTTTTAAGAAGGATTATAATGGCATACGCTGGAGCAAACCCAATTGAGAAACCAACCAGTAAGTAGTATATGACAGTTCCAATCAGTCCTACAAACCATTCAAGTCGTTCGCCTATTATGACGATTGTTGTAGCACTCCATGCAATCAAAAACACAAGTAACAAGTATTGCAGTATTAGCCTTTTATCATAGTGATTCCACATCAGTATAACCTCCTCGTAAATAAACTATGGATTCATTCCCATCCAGAAAATCGAGCGCTTCCTATTTGACGTCGCTGCAATCACTGTTTATTTGTTGCCCTTATTTTCAGACTAGCTACTGCTTCCCAGCATGAAAAGAACAGATGTACACAGGCTAGACAGTAATCCATCCGTATCTAACTGAATATCTTGCATGGCAGGGTAGCACCTTGTTAGAATCAGGTCTCTTTCGATTCCGCTGAGACATACCATAATGAAAGAGTATATTTCATCTAATGTCTGTTTCGGAGAGAAATAGCCTTTTTGTATTTGCTCTTCGATATATCGATATGCTTGCGTTTGTAAATAATCGCTGCTGGATGCAACCTTCACATTTGCTCGAAACCTCTGGTAATATTGCTGGTCGCTGGCAAGCGTAGCAAGCATTTCATTGAAAATCTTACCGTACCCAGTGATGCCAATCATAATCGCATCAAAATATAGCGAAAACAATTGCTTTACAACATCTTCGGGAGAATGTCCAGAGTGCAGTATTTCATCAACTTTAGCGGACACGTCAATAATTGATGTGTCTCTGTTAATAAGGGCAAATAGGATATCCTCTAAATTAGTAAAATATCGATATACAAGCCCATGACTAAAGCCTGTTTCCTTAATAATATCTTTCATTTTAACTGTATATACCGGCTTGGACATGCAAACATCAAACGCAGCATCCAGTATCTGATCTCGTTTTTCCTCAAAATACTGTTCATTTACTTTTGGCATTACCTCAACTCCTTTAAAATGACTTTATAGTCATTATTATATGATATATTATATTCTCTTTTATATATACTGTCAACATTAAAATGACGAATATGTCATTTTAATGTTGTGGCTGTAATCAAGTTAATTGCAGGCAACTTTAGCTGTTAATAAAACTGCGTTCAATCCCAGGCAGAACAAAGTGGCAATAGGAGCCGAAAACGACGTGAAGAGAGATGATTGCGTGATAAAGCAAGTTAGAATGTGAAGCTTAGTGTTAATTAAAACAATGTATCTGCTACCATATCAAAGGGTAGGTATTTTTTACACTACGCAAGTGCCAAATAAAACGATTTTTCAATTGTTGATTTCTGATAAGGGAAATACCGAGGTAAACAGACGATGAAAGACATCAAAAACCCCTTGAAAACATAGTGTTTACAAGGGGTATGAAAAAAAGGTTAGGATTATTTATATAATCTTACCTAAGAGTACTCTATAAATTAGCCAATTATACAACTTTAAAGTCTGTGTATATACCTATATTTATTGAAATTTTTTTATTGATTTTCTAAGAAAGTCTGATGTTATAGTATTACCTTTTTTAAACATTTCTGATGGAGTACCTTCAAACACTACCTGCCCACCATTTTTACCACCATCGGGTCCAATATCAATCACCCAATCTGCCTGCTTTAAAACATCCAAATTATGTTCAATGATAATAACTGTATTGCCTTTGTCTACTATTCTTTCAAAAATCAACATAAGCTTGCCAATGTCAGACATATGAAGACCAGTAGTTGGTTCATCTAGAATATATATAGTACCTTTTTTATTAAGATTTTTAGCTAGTTTAATTCTTTGACATTCTCCACCAGATAGTGTACTAAGTGGTTGACCTAAAGTCATATAAGATAATCCAACATCTTTCATAGTTTGTAGTATTTTACAAATCTTCTTTTCTGTAAAGAATTCAAGAGATTCATCTACTGTCATAGACAGAACTTCTACTATATTTTTACCCTTGTACAATTTTGACAGGACTTCTTCATTATATCGAGTACCTCTACAAGCTTCACATGTGTTAACAATAGGGTCCATAAATACCAGCTCTGTAACAAGTACTCCTTTTCCATTACAAATAGGGCAAGCTCCTTTAGAATTAAAGCTGAATAAACTTTCTCCAACATTATTTTCCCTAGCAAAAAGTTTTCTTATCTCATCAAAAAATCCAAGAAATGTAGCTGGCATAGAACGATTTGTAGTTGTAATGGGATTTTGGTCAATTTTAATAATGTCTTTTTCATATTTCTGTGCAAAGTCCTGAGAAATCAAAGTACTTTTACCAGAACCAGCAACTCCAGTAACAACTGTCATAATTCCAACTGGTATATCTATATCGATGTGTTTTAGATTATGCAAACAAGCGTCTCTAATTGGAAGAAAGCTTTTTGGCTTACGAGTATTAGATTTTAGAGATAATGATAAATTCATAGCTTTTGAAGTAAGTGTATTTGCTAGAAGTAATTCATTGTAGGTACCTTGAAATACAACATTTCCACCGTGTTTGCCAGCATTTGGGCCAATATCTATAATCTCATCTGCTATAGATATGACATCTTTATCATGCTCTACGACCAGAACTGTATTCCCTCTGTCTCTAAGTTTTTTCAATAATTGATTCATACGATATACATCTCTTGGGTGCATTCCAGTACTGGGTTCATCAAAAATATAAGTTAGACCTGTCAGGCTACTTCCCATGTAGCGTACAAGTTTTAATCTTTGAGCTTCTCCTCCAGATAGAGATGTTGACTCTCTATTTAGATGTAAATAAGGAAGCCCAATATCAATCATTCTTTTTAAGCCATCAGTAAGAGTATTTACAACGGTTTCAACTTTTTTATCATTTATTTGAAAAAGTAAATCATAAAGTTCAGTAAATTCCATATTAACCATATCTGCTATAGAATACCCTAAAATAGTGCAGTTAAGTGCATCTTTATTTAATCTCTTTCCATGACATTCAGGACATTCCTCATCAGTTATAAGTCTTTCTGACTTTTCTTTTGTATGTTTACTCATATTGCTAATATCTCGATTTAGGTATGTTTGATTGTATTTATTAAAAATCCCTTCAATTTTTGTATTTTCAGGTTTGCTTTTTCCATCTCTTGAGCCATATAGTAATAAATTATATTCCTCTATAGAATAATCCTTTAGAGGCTTATCTAAGTCAAATAGTCCAGACTCAGCATATTGTTTCCAATACCATGAATTAGGTTTAAATAAAGAGTCATTTACGCAACCTGTATTCCATGAATTCTCAGGATTTAGAATAGAATCAATATTAATTACTTTGACCCTACCAATTCCAAAACAGTTTTTACACATACCATTTGGGTCATTAAATGAAAAGTATGATGCTGTTCCTACATATGGTTTTCCAATTCTAGAAAATAATAGTCTTAGTGAAGAGTACAAATCGCTTATAGTTCCTACTGTAGAACGTGCATTGCCACCAAGAGGCGACTGGTCTACAACTACAGAAGCAGTTAAATTATCAATCAGTTCTACATGAGGTTTTTTGTATTTTGGAAGTCGACCTCTAATAAATGCTGAATATGTTTCATTCATCTGTCTTTGTGATTCCGCTGCAATTGTATCAAAGACAATACTTGATTTTCCAGAGCCAGAAACTCCAGTAAAGACAATGATTTTGTTTTTGGGAAGTTTAAGTGATATGTTTTTTAAATTATTCTGTGTAAGTCCCTTTATTATGATATCTGACATAAATACTAAGTCCTTTCTTTATATATTTGAGTGGTGTAATTATATTATGTAGTTATATTATAATAAGATTAAAACTTACTTTCATGATATATTCTGCTATATTACATATATTATTTTTAAATCTGCTTACATTGTAAATAGTATTGATTAGTAGCATCACATATAAAAAAACAAAAATCCTATTATAGAACTTATTTATAATTTAGTAAAAATGAACAAGTATAAAAGATTTAAATAACTTGACTTTTAAAACTTACTGCTGTAATATTTAAAATACTACAATAGTAAGTTTTAGATGTATACTCAGACATAGTTTCACTGTTTGAAAGGAGAGAATAATGTTACTGATAGTTATAATAGCTGTTTTCATAATAGCTTTAATCAACATAATTATATTAGGTAAAGAAAATATAAAAGGAATACTTATTCCTGTAGCTTTATTTCTTGTAAGTGACTTCTTATTTCTTTGTGGAAATATTATATTGAGAGGAGGAGTGATTTTACTATTCATAGGATTATTTGCAATACCATTAATGTTGATTGCTTTTATATGGGTTTGTGTACATATTATTAAGCTATACCTTAGAAAAGATTTAAATAAAAGAAAAGTAATTGGATGTATAATTTGTGCTCTTATAAGTATAGGCACTATATTTATTCCTGGACCAAGTGAAAGTTTTAGATTCCAACTTTACAAAAAGGATTACATAGAGGTTGCACAAGCGGTTTTAAAAGCATGTGATGAAGAAAAGTTAAATTCTGAATACAATCTAAATATTAAACTTGGTAAAAATGAGTTAGAAAATATATTTTACGAAGAAGTAGTAAATAAAATAAATAAGCTAAGTAGAAATTTAGATATAACTAAAATAGTTGGTAATAAAAAATCAGTTTGTTTTTTCTTTGGAGCCGAATTACAATCTGTTGATGGGATTGTATTCTTTAAGGATTTAAAAGGAAATAAGACAGAATTAGATTTAATCAATAAACACATTCAAGCTCCACGTTTAGAGTATATGACAAAGGATGTCTATTATTTTAAAGGAGGATTATAAATGTACATATTAGGAAGGAGTAAATTATGAAAAGAAAAATCAGTTTTATTTCAATAATTATTCTATTAGTCATTGTGTTTATAGCAAAATATTTAATAGAAAGTAATCAAAATGATAAAGAACAAAATATTAAAAGTAACAATACAAATTTTAAATCAAATGAATTGAATACTAAAGATAGTACACAGCAGAAAAAAGATAAAGTTAATGTAGTTGATTATAGTGATTGCTTTAAAGATATTAGTGGAGGAGCTATTTTTTATAGTAGTAAAAATAAAGAATATAATATATACAACAAAGAATTAATTGAAACAAGGGCTTCACCTTGTTCTACTTTCAAAATAATTTCAACATTAATGGGTTTAGAAAAAGGGATAGTAAATTCAAAAGAATCAGTTATGGGGTATAATGGCAAAATTTATGCGATTGAAGATTGGAATAGAAATCTTAATTTAGAAGAAGCCTTTAAAGTATCTTGTGTTTGGTATCATAGAAAACTGATGAATCAAGTTGATGCTAAATTTGTTCAAAATACACTAGATAATCTAAAATATGGGAATTGTGACATTAGTGAATGGGAAGGAAACTTAAAAAATGGAAGTAAAGATTTAAATGGGTTCTGGTTAGAATCTTCATTAAAAATATCCCCAAAAGAGCAAACACAAGTATTAGCTAAAATTTTTGAGGGTGATACAAGTTTTAAAAAAGAGAATATTAATCTTTTGAAGGACATTATGAAAATAGATATAAATGATAAGAGCATAAGTGTATATGGTAAAACTGGAACAGGATTTGATGAAAAGAAGCAATGTGTTGATGCATGGTTTGTTGGTATGGTAGAAAATAAAGATGATACATATTACTTTGCTATTAAATCAGATGATTCTAATAAAGAAATCGGAGGAACAAAAGTAAAAGAGGTTGCAGTTGATGTAATTAAGAAATATTACAGTAATATATAATAGATATAATTTTAAGCTAAAATATAAGTAGATTTAAGAAACTATGCAATGAATTGATAAATATATTGCATAGTTTTTATTTTATTTATATTATCTTAAGTAGACATAAAAGGATGTTTGGTGTGTCACTATAATGTCATTTTGAATTGATAAACTTTAACTATAAAGGAGAGGATTATATATGGAAATACTAAAATGTGAAAATTTAACTAAAACATATGGCTCAAATCAAACTATGGTGACAGCTCTTAATAATTTGAATTTATCAGTTCAAAAAGGTGATTTTGTATCTATAGTAGGAGCCTCTGGTTCTGGAAAGTCTACATTACTTCATATGCTTGGAGGAGTAGATAGACCTACATTTGGAAAGATTTATATTGAAGATACTGAAATAGCAAGCTTAAAAGAAGAAGCCTTGGCAATTTTTCGACGTAGAAAAGTAGGGCTTATATATCAATTTTATAATCTTATACCTACTCTTGATGTTAGAAAAAATATACTATTACCAATGTTACTTGATAAAAGAAAAGTAGATGAAGATAGGTTTTCTGAAATTGTATCTACACTTGGATTAACTGATAGGCTTAATCATCTTCCAGGTCAACTTTCAGGTGGGCAACAGCAAAGAGTAGCTATAGCTAGAAGTTTAATATATAGACCAGCTATTTTATTAGCAGATGAACCAACAGGCAATCTTGATAGAAAAAATTCGGAAGAAATTGTAGATTTACTAAACTTATCGAATAAACGATTTAATCAAACAATACTTCTTATTACTCATGATGAAAAAATAGCATTAGAAGCAAATCGTATTATAACTATGGAAGATGGTATGATAGTTTCTGAAAAGGTGGTGAAGAAATGAATATTCTTCAAGAATACACCTTAGATTTTGTACGTCGCAATAAGCGCAGTAGTATGGCTATAATGTTAGCTATATTACTTACTACAACTATGATGTCTTCTTTATGTGGACTGTTATATACAATGTGGAGTGATTTTATAAGGCTTTCAATTGAGAAAGATGGTAATTGGCATGGAGAATTATTTGATGAAACTTACGGAAGTGACCTCTCATTAATTGAAAATTTCTCTTCAGTTGATAATGTGATGATTAAAGGTCAGTGGTATGTAGGTAAAATTGATGATGATAAAAGGGATTATATAATTTATAGAAATGCTACATCAGAATATTGGAATTCTATGCCAGAAAAGGATACTATACTAGAGGGGCGTCGACCAAATAATGCTAATGAAATTGCACTATCAAAACAATACTTTGAGAATAATCCAAATGTAAAGATTGGTGACAAAATTACTATCCCAATAGGGGATAGAATCCTAAATGGAAACTCTCTTGAACCTGTAGCTCCAAAATCGAAAGATGAAAATTTTAAAAAGATTTCAGAGACTACATTGACAATAGTAGGGAAAATAGATGTTACTACTTCATCAGTCGTACCTGCATATACAGCTCTTGGTTATCTTGATAGAGCAAGTATAAATCCTAGTGATAATATTACTGTATATTTAAGGTTTAAAAATATTAGAGATACATATAAAGAACTTCCAAAGCTTGCTAAATCATTAGGATGGAAAATGAACGAATATGGAAAATACAATCTTAAGTATAATAGTAATTATCTTTTAAAGATGTTAGTTTTTTCTCCAGAGCAGAAAGCATCTATGAACAGTATAGAAAAATTTTCAACACCTATTATGTATTTAACAATAGCAATCTTTACAGTAGCTGTATTTGTAATGGTGATTTATAATGCTTTTGCACTGTCAGCAAATGCTAGACTTACTCAATTGGGTATACTAGCTAGTATTGGAGCATCACCAAAGCAGATTAAAAGGTCTGTAGTATTTGAAGGTTTTTTATTGACAATCATTCCTTTGCCAATAGGTTTATTTTTAGGATGGGCATTGTGTAATGGTCTTGTAAGTTATATTAATTCAGTCAATACTGCCATTGATAATCAACAGGTAATCTTTACTTATGGGATTCCTGCTTTCTTACCAGCTATTTTACTTACAATAGTAACAGTATGGATTTCCGCACTTATACCAGCACGTAGAGTATCAAAAATAACACCTATAGAAGCAATCAGACAAGGTGATAGTGTTAAAATTAAAAGTTCGCATAGATACTCATTAACAAGGTTATTTGGAATAGAAGGAGAACTTGCAGTAAATGCGCTTCGTGCTCGTAAAAAATCTTATCGTACTGCAACAATATCTTTAACACTTTCTTTTTTATTGTTGACAAGCTTTTTAAATATAATTGCATGTCAAAAAGGTGCAGAGAGTGTTTATGGTAGTGATATTTATGCTAGTCAAAGGGATATATCATTGCATCTAGAAAATAGTGAACCTATAGAAAAACAGTTTTTAGAGCAATTAAACAATACACAAGGTGTAGATAGTTCATTATATTATCTAAAAATGTCTGCAGCCACTTGGTTAACTGAAAAAGATGCTTCAAAAGAGCTTGCAAAGAGTGGAGGATTTAAAAATATAGTCTCAGCTAAAAAATATTCTCCTATAGAACGTGATGGTAAGTTTCGTATCATTTCAACTATGATTGGACTTGATGATAAGAGTTTTGCAAAATATTGCAAACAACTTTCTATAGACCCAAAACCATATTATGATACAAAAAATCCAATTTCAATTGTATATAATCGTGAGGAAGACATTAATCGTAGTACACGTAGAGATAAAATATATATAGATTATTTAAACCTTTCAGTAGGAGATAACATTACATTAAATGAAAAGGTCTATGATGAAGATGAGGGAAACTATACTTTTAATATGAAAGTAGGAGCTATTACAGATACACTTCCACAAATAGCAGAAAGTCTTGGTAGATACACCTTAATTCAAGTGGTACCGATGTCTACAGTCCAAGAAATATCTAAAAATTATCATGAAAATCGTAGATTAAAATCAAACAGGACAACAGGGCTATTTAAAATAGATAATCATGATAATATTTCTAAAGTAAGAAAAGAGTTTGAATCTATTTGTAATAAATATTATGGTTCAGGTGACTACAGCATTAATGATGTTGTAGAAAATGAAGAATTAAGTGATAGTGGACAAATGACTATGAATTTAATAGTAGGATTTGTTACAGCATTATTAGCTGCAATTGGTTTATCAAATGTATGGGCGACTGTTTCAGGAAATCTTAGAAGTAGACGACAAGAGTTTGCTATGCTACGTTCTGCAGGATTGTCTCCAAAGGGTATGAAAAAGATGCTTATCCTAGAAGGATTATTTTTTGGTCTTACACCATTATTACTCAGTATTCCTGTGCAAATAGCTGTATTATATGCTTTCATTCAGATAAATGAAATAAGCTTTATGGAATATTTATTGTTTGCACCAATATCTATAGTGACAAGCTTTACCATATTGATACTTATGGTAGTAATAGCATCGTATACTATGGGATGTAGACAATTAAAGAGTGAAAACATAGTAGAATCTATAAAAAATGAGACAATATAGACAAGATTTATTTGAATATTTTTTAAAAGAAATTTTGAAGAATTTTGTGTAAATGATAGATAGTATGTAAGTGATAGATAGTGTGTAGATGATAGCTAAATAGTCTATAATATAACTGGATTATAGGTGTTTCCCTATAATCCAGTCTTTTATGTGTAGAACTTAATTATGAATCTTGCACCACCATGATGACAATTTTCTGCATGTATAGTACCATTTTGACCTTCTATAATAGACTTTGATAGAGCAAGACCTATACCAATGCTGTCTTTACTAGCATTTTTACCACGATAAAATCGATTAAAAATATATGGCAGGTCTTCTTGAGCAAAGCCTTTACCATTATCTTCTATAGTAATTTCAATGTATAGAGGGTTTTTACTATAATAAGCAATAATTTGTCCACCATCTTCTACATGTTCACTACAGTTTTTAAGAATATTTAAAAGAGCTTCCAAAGTCCAGTTTATATCAATCTCAAATTCTACTAAGGAAGAATCTTCAATAAAAAATGTCTGATTTTGTTCTTTTAAAATTCCTTCTATAGGTTCAATCGCGTAAGAAAGAAGAGAATAGACATCTATAAGTTTATTTTCAAATGTTAAAGTACTTGCATCTAATTTTGATAAAGTAAGCAAAGATGAAACTAATCTTTCTAATCTCAATATTTGATTTGTAAGTCTGTTAAGGTAATCTATTTCTTCTTCTGGACAACTTTCTGCAAGTAATTGAGCCATGAGAGACATAGAAGTAATTGGAGTCTTAAGTTGATGTGCAATGTCTGCAAGATTATCTGAGAGAGTATGTCTTTCTTTTAAAGCAAATTCTTTTGAGCAACGAAGTTCTCCCACAGTTTTATATATCTCGTCTTCAAGATGTGAAAACGCATCTTCACATCGTAAAAGTACAGACTCTTTCCCTAAATTAACTTCTTCCAAATAGTTAGTAAGTGTATTGATTCTACTCATGTTATATCTTTTTTTTCTATACAGAATTATAAACATAACTATAGCCATTGTTGACACTATAATAAAGGATACTATCATAAAATAAAAAAAGTTTTTATACCAAAATGTATTTTTAGTATAACCATGTTTTAATAAAATCTCATTTCCTATATTAAAGTCATGAGAATCTGAATTTTTTAATGATTTTAAAATGTTTTCTGTAGACTTAGGGTCAAGTTGATATGATGTACCAATAGTTTTAGATATCATATTATATTCTTTAGAAGAAGTTACAGTTGTTAGAACTATACTTAACAAAATAGTGATAGCTAAGCAGAATACTATAAAAACAACAGTATTATTGATATTTTTTTGAGTTTTCACTAGCTATCCTCCATTCTGTAACCTATACCTCTCAAGGTTTTTATACAGGATGGATTTTTTAGTTTTTCTCTAAGTCGCTTTATTGTAACAGTAAGAGTATTATCATTTACAAAGTTGCCATCTATATCCCAGAGCATTTCTAATAGTTTTGCACGAGTAAGTGCTTTATTTTTGTTTTCCATTAGACTTAGGAGTAGTTTGTATTCTCCTGCTGTCAAAGAGATTTCAATATTGTCCAAATATACTTTGACTTCATCTTTATTCACTCTTATATTTTCACATATAAGAGTGCTAGTAGTGTTAGAATGAGTACGTCTAAGTACAGCATTAATTCTAGATTGAAGTACTGAAAGCAAGAATGGTTTAATCACATAATCATCTGCACCCATATCAAGACCTTGTACAATATCTTTTTCATCATCACGCACTGTCAAAAATATCACTGGAGTATCTCTTATATTTTTAACATATTTACAAAATTCATATCCAATTCCATCAGGTAAATTTAAATCAAGTAGGATTAAATCGATATCTTTATCAAATCTTTTCTTAGCTTCAGAAATTGTACTATAACAACAAACCACATGGTTTTTCTTTTCTAGAGAAGTCTTTATTCCAAATGCAATTGTATCATCATCTTCTAAAAGAAGTATTTTTGCCATTTATTTTCAGTCCTTTCAGCATTGAATATTCAGTAATCAAACTGGAATTTGTTTTAATACTTATCTTGACTATTGTTCTTTTCTATAATCGTTCCGATACCAGCTCCTGATGCCATTCCAATTACTAACCCGTAGCACATTGATATTCCAGTCTTTCCTTGAGAGATACCAATTGCAAAACCAGTAGCGATACCAATTCCCGCACCTATAAACATACATAAAGTAACATAACTATTTCTTTTATCTTTTTCGTCCATATACAGCCCTCCAAGGTAAATTTCTATTTATAAAGATATTATACAGATACACGAAATTATACACAATGGAAATCTGTGTTACACAACAGATTTACTCTTTTATATTTTAGATTACTCTGTACATAAAGTAAAATTGCTACCAAAAACTTATAAATTAAAATTAAGATTTAATTGAATCTATCAAAAGGCCAAGTGTAGTTTCAATAAATTTGTTCTCTTCTATGTTAAAATTGTTGAGGTATGATTTTCCTGTTACAGATAATAAATTAAAAAATCCTGTAAGTGTAAATATTGATGAATACATAAGAGTAGGTATTTCAATATCTGACCTAATACTTCCATCAATTTTTCCCATTTCAAATAGTTCTTGGATTTCTTCAAACATAAACTTATTGAAAGAAAAAAACTTTTCTTTAAAAGGTATCTCTGAGTCGGAGCTTTTAGATTGTACAAGTCCAATCATCCCCATTAAAGCTAGTAAAGAAGGTTCTTTACAATAAAACTTATGAAATGCAGAATATGAAAATTTTAATTTTTCAAATCCAGTTTTACCTTTTGTATTTTCTATTTCAACACTGTTCCAAAGTCTTTTATATCCCCTTAGTACAACAGCAAAAAATAAATCTTCTTTGCATGAAAAATACTTATATATAGTACGTTTTGTATATTCTGCTTCCTTTGCTAGTTCATTCATAGAAGTGTTATCGAATCCATTGAGACAAAATAATTTTTCAGCTTTATTGATAATTTCATTTTCTCTTTGTATTTTTTCTTTATCTCTTCTTGATAATTCTGCCATATAAAATACTCCTTTCTATTGATAAAAAAATATACCGATGGTATACTTATATAACGATAGTGTACTTTTTAAAAATAAAGTTAATGTAAAACACTATAATTTATTATAACTTCACTAATTAATTATATAGGTAAAATATAAAATAAGGGGGATTTATTTATGAAAATAAAAGAAAATGTACTGATGTTAGATAGTACTCGTGGTGCAAATTGTTTTATTGTATTCGATAAAGAAATTACACTGATAGACACAGGACTTCCTTTTATGGGGAAAGGTATAATTAAAGAATTAGAAATACTTGGGATTCAACTAACTGATATTAAGCATATTTTACTAACTCATCATGATGTTGACCATATGTCTAATATTAAGTTATTAAAAGAACACACAGGAGCAAAAGTGTGGGCTCATATGGAAGATATACCTTTTATTATAGGAGAGAAGGAGAGACCTGGATTCAAAAAATTTATTGGAAAGACAATCTCAAAAAGGATTATTAAAGATGTAGAGCCCTATAGAGACGACATGCAAGTTGGAAATATAAAAATTATTCACACGCCAGGACATACACCAGGACATGTGTGTATGCTTTTTGAAGATGTATTGTTTGCAGGGGACTTAGTCAAAAATAAGAAAGGAAATATAATTCCATATCCTAATCTGTGGAACTGGGATTCTGAAAAAATGATGAAATCTGTAAATGATTTAGAAAACTTAAAATACAATTGGATATGTATGTCTCATGGAAGTCCATGTGCTAAAGAATAAAAATAGTAATTAAAGGGTGTGTTCATTTAAATAATAACTATTGACTATATACAACGTTGGTGATAATATAATATCCAAGATAGAGTATAAGGTGGTGAATTTCTCTGATACGTACTTTAATTTTATATTATTTAAATATTAAGCCAACACATGGATATGAAATTCAAAAATTTTTACAGGTTTCTGGAGCAGACAGATGGACAAAAATACAATCAGGCTCAATCTACTATGCACTGACAAAGCTAGAAAAAGATGGGTCAGTCCGAGTTTTGAGAGAAGAAAAAACTGGTGCTAGAATTCGTAAGATTTATGAGATTACACAGAGTGGTAAAGTGGAGTTAAAAGAAGAACTACAAAAAGAACTACAGATGCCTATAGTTCCAGTAGGTTCAAATAAATTTCTGTTGTATAATATTTTAGATGTATTACCAAGAGATACTATACAGACAAATCTTGAAAAACATATAAAGCATTTGACAGAGCAGAAAAAGTATTGGGAAAACTGGAAAGAGATTAAAAAAATTGATAAAAAAAGTCTTCCAACAGAAAGAATTGCTTTTGATATGACAATAGATAATTTGAATTATCAAATACTATGGCATGAGGAAATACTCAATAATATTGATAAGTACATATCTGTTGGTTATGAAACACAGAACATAATTAAATCTATAGATTTTTCAAATATAGAAGACGATTTTTTATTTGCAACTGAGGAAACAAGTGAACTATTGGAGGTTCAAAAACTCAGAGATGAAATAATTAATAATCCAGACAAAGCTATAGAAAATATAGATAAAATAATACTAAAATTACAAAATAAAAAATAAATTTATTAATAATAACACGAGTTAAAGACTCGTGTTTTAAAAAAATAATATATACAACGTTGGATATGTAATATTGGTTAAAATATTAGGAGGTTTTTATAAATGGAAAATATACTATTAGAGATTGAAAAATTGTCTAAAAGATATAACAATAAGGAAGTTGTATCAGGAGAGAGCTTTAAAATACTAGAAGGGGATATTTTAGGTTTTATTGGACCAAATGGAGCAGGAAAAAGCACATCTATTAATATGTTTACTACAATTGTATCTCCAGATAGCGGAGATATATATTATAAAGGTAAAAGTATCAAAAATCAGCAAAATGTTTTTAAAAGTGTTCTTGGTGTTGTGCCACAAGAGCTGGCAATATATGAAGACTTAAGTGCATATGATAATGTTAAATTCTTTTGTTCATTGTATGGTTTTAGAGGAAATGAACTTAAATCCCGAACTAAAGAGGCCTTAGAGTTTGTTGGACTTTGGGGTAGACATAAAGAACTTCCATCAAAATTTTCTGGAGGAATGAAACGTAGACTAAATATAGCTTGTGCAATCGCACATAGCCCGGAACTTCTCATTATGGATGAGCCAACAGTTGGAATTGACCCTCAATCAAGAAATAAAATTATGGAAGCAATCAAAATGATTAATAAAAATGGTACAACAGTTATTTATACTAGCCACTATATGGAGGAAATAGAAGCTTTATGTAATAGGATTGTTTTAATTGATAAAGGCGTGATTTTAGAAGATTTAGATAAGAACTTATATAAAGATAAGTATTTAAAGCTTGGTTGTAAGACACTGGAGGATATTTTTTTATATCTTACAGGCACAAGTTTAAGAGATTTGGAGGAATAAGATATGAGATATTTTTTGCCATTATTTAGATTGGGAGTCAAGCGAAGAATTAAAGATTTTTTTATTTTATTTTATAATATTGTTTTTCCATTAATAATCATAATGTTATTAGGATATTTAACATCAAAGTCTTATGGAACAGAATTTACATCATATAACTATTATACTATTGTCACAGTACCATTTTGTGTTCTTATGGGAATCATTAGTGTTTCATATGCAGCACAGGATGAGAAAATTTCTAGTACATCATATCGTTATATGATTTCTCCTATTTCCATAACAGCGCTAGTACTTTCAAAACTTTTTTCTTGCACAATTATACTTTCACTGTGTAATATAATAACTTTAATGATAATAAAAGGCATTTTTCAGATAAATTTTGGTGGAAATTTTTTAGCTATTATTTTTCTTTTAGTGTGTGAATCAACTGTAGTATCAGCTATAGGTTTATTTTTAGGTCTTGCATGCAAAAACTTAGACATACTACGTAATATCATTAATATACCAATAGTGGTTTTTGGTTTCTTAGGAGGCGTATTTTTTCCAGTTAGCTCATTAAACCCAGTTGTTTCATTAGCAATTAATATATCACCATTAACTTGGGTTAATAGGAGTATAGTTACTTGTATTTATGATAACAATTTACAACCCCTTTTTAATATATCATCTATATTTGTAATTATAAGTATTTTAATGACAGTACTTACAGTTAAATTCTTTAAAAGGGAGGCCTTTATATAGTGAACTTAATAAGTATTTTTAATAATAATTTCAAAAGAAATATAAATAAAAAATTGGGTTTTTTAGTTATACTTTTATTCCCTATAATTATAGTAATACTAGGAGTAGTTGCAAACTACATAAGTAAACCATCTTTTAATATTGGTATTTTGCTTGAGTATAAAAATGAACAAGTTTTGAATGAATCTGAAAATAAGATTTATACAGATATGGTTAAGTCATTAAAAAACACTCAAGGAATTGATGTTGAAATTGCAGATTTTAAAACAGTTAAAACTGATATTATAACTGGAAAGTATTCTGCTGTTATATATTTTAATAAGGGTAATTTTAAACTTTATTCTATAAAAGATAAAAATACAAATAATATATTAGAAAATTTAATAGAGTCATATAAAAAAGATTCAACACCCATAAATATAAATGGATTACAAGAAAATACCTTAGGAATTTTGCAAAGGATAATTGCTTTTATTGTATTATTTTTAATGATAACATCTACTGTTACAGCATCAATGATTATTAAAGATAAAAACTCAGGCACTTTTACAAGAATATTATATTCACCACAAAATATAAGAGGATATGTGTTAGGGAACATACTATATAATTTTGCAATCACATATTTTCAATTTCTAGTATCAATAACTATCATTAAATTGTTTAATATTGATATTAGTATCAGTTACATAAATTTACTTTTAATGGGTGTATGGATATCGGCTTTGGCAACTTCTTTTGGAATATTTGTATCTTCATTGTTTAATAAAGAGATGTATGCAAATTTATTTGCGACTGGTATATCTCTTATATTATCACTTATTGGTGGTTCATTTATTCCAATCGATAAAATGCCTACTATGTTACAAAATATTAGTATCATAAGTCCAATACGATGGTTTATAAGTATTTCTACTTACATGGAAGAAGATAAAGGATGGTTTTCTAACATGAGCTATATTTATATTTTAACATCAATAATACTGGTTTTGGCTTTGTTAGCTGTAGGATTTACTACAAGAGTAAAATGTTTAAATAAAATTAAGAACTAAATAAAAGTTAATAAAAAATAAATAGTTATAATTGAAATAAGTAAAAACATGAGTGTAAGTAAACAATCACATTGCCTTATTCATGTAATGTGATTGTTTATTTTAGATTATAGACACTGTATTATAAATATTGCAATACAGGCTTATAATACATACATTGTTTAGAATAGCCATGTATCAGTATTAAAGCACATTTTTTGTATATCATCAATAAAACAACTTACATGGTATCCATCAGTAGCTGCATGATGTACTGTTATAGAAATAGGGAGAAGTATTTTTTCGTCTTTTTGATAATACTTACCAGATTCAATTGTAGGGAAAAAATAATTTTCAAGACCATGATTATGTACAGTAAAGCTTTTAAAACTAATCCATGGAAGACATGAAACAGTATAGCAATTTTTTGGAGGATTCGGTTTTGCTAAAAAACCATAATTTTTTCCATATTGTTCAATATCATTTAAGTAACTCTCATAGAATATTGAAAAATCCTTATTATATTCTGTCCATATTGATGAAAAAGTTTTATTATCATCATGAAAAATTGCATAGAATGGAGTTAAAGTATCCCAATATCCAAGTTCATTTTCATCATATGCAATCTTTAGTTCTTTGTATCGATTTAAACAAGTTGTTACTATATATAGATATGCTGGATAAAATTTGATATTTCTCTTTTTCGTTTCATCAAGTAAATGAGTAATATCTATTTCTATAGTTAAATCAAATCCTACATTTGCCATCTTTGAGAAATAATAAAAGTGCGTATATCGTTCCCAGTTTTGTACGTTAATTTTATGGAATTGTTGCTTATTCATATAAAATCACCATATCCTTTATAAGATTTATTTGCTTATCAATATCGTCATCTGTAAGTACTAAAACAGGTGCTGATGTCTTCATACTATCAAACAAGAACATTATGTGTGTTGCAAGTGTTTTAGAATTAAATTTTTTGAATTCACCTTTAGATTGTCCATAGTCTATTAACTTTGAAAGCATTGTAATAGCTGAATTATATCTTTTGTTCATATAATCACGCTGGTCTTTTTCTACAAAAGCAAATTCATGGATTGCAAAATCTAATCCAGAGTATTCACTTTGTATTTCTGATTTTTGTTGATTAAGAAAATACTCTAACATTTGCCTAGCTGGTATATTTTCCTTTATACTTCTATCTAATAAATTTTGAGAATTATCTTTATGGGAATTTAGCATATCAATAAAAATTTCTTTTGTTGAATTAAAATGTCTATATAGACCGCCACGACTTAAATTACATGCTTCACAAACATCTTTCATATTTACATTGTTGTATCCTTTTTCAGAAAATAATTTTATTGAAGTATCAATAATAAATTGTTTGGTTTGCATTCCTTTTGTTGCCATAGATTTTCCTCCTTTGCGACATGCATGTCGTTTTTATTATAAGACACTTGTGTCGCTTTGTCAATTTAAATTTATATAGTATAAAATGGTTAGGGATAGATAGCTTAATTTATCTTAAATTAAGAAAAAATTTATTAAAATAGTAATAATAATGTTGACTTTTAAAACTTACGTATGTAATATATAAATTACTATCAATTATATTACTTAAGATACATATCTTTTATGAGCACATTTAAAAACAATAGACCAATAAAAAAATATATAATTGATGCTTTTATGGGCTTATTTTAACTTTAAAGCTTACATATGTAATATATTGAAGAATAAGGGGGTTTGTATGAAAAAAAAGATAAAAACAAAAAAATTACTAATCCTTGGTGCTTTAATCTGTTTAGTTATAGTTATTATTGGTTTTACAACTAATTTTGCATTAAATGGATTTAATAAAATCAAGCCAGATGAAGTATTAAAACAGTATATGTCTTTAGCAAATGAAAGGCAATATGAAAAAATGTACAACCTATTAGATGAAAAAAGTAAACTAGAAAACAAAAAAGAAGATTTTATCTCTAGAAATAAAAAAATATACGAAGGAATTAGTGCACAAAATATAAGTATTGATATTAAAGATATTAAAAAAGATGAAAAGGAAGGTACAAAAATAAATTATGATTCTAAAATAGACACTTTAGCAGGAGAAATCTCATTTTCAAATGAAGTATTGTTGATTAAAGACAAACAAAAAAACTATAAAATAAGATGGCAGTCAAACGTTATATTTCCAGAACTTGAAAATGATAATAAGGTGTTAGTATCAACACTTAAGGCTAAAAGAGGAAATATATTAGATAGAAATGGTGAAGTACTTGCTGGTCAAGGTATTGCATCTGTAATAGGACTAGTGCCTGGGAAAATGAGTAATGATACAGAAGATATAAAAAAACTATCTGATTTACTAGACATACCAGTTGAGCAAATCCAAAAAAAATTAGATGCATCTTGGGTAAAAGAAAATTCAATGGTGCCTATAAAAACTATTGAAAAAATAGAAGAGAATCCAGATGGCTCTGTAAAAGAAAAAGATAAGTCATTACAAGAATCATTACTTAGCATTTCAGGAGTTAAAATATCTAATACAGAGGTAAGAACATATCCGCTAGGTGAAAAAGCAGGTCATTTAACTGGATATGTTCAAAATGTGAATGCAGAAATATTAAAAGAAAAAAAAGACAAAAGGTACAATGCCAATAGTATAATTGGTAAAATTGGTTTAGAAAGTTTATTGGAAGACAGAATACGTGGTATTGATGGGTGTGAGATTATCATAGCTGATAGATATGGAGATAAAAAAGAAACTTTAGCAATTGTCCCAAAACGAGATGGAGAAAATGTTAAACTGACTATTGATTCTAAACTACAAAGTAAATTATATGACCAGTTGAAAAATGATAAAGGTTGTGCTGTGGTTATGAATCCTAAAACAGGAGAGATTTTATCTCTTGTAAGTAGTCCATCATACAATCCAAATGAATTTATACTAGGTATGTCAGGGGATAGATGGAAGGAAATCAATGAAAATGAAAATAAACCAATGTATAATAGATTTAAAGCCAGATTATGTCCAGGGTCTTCTTTTAAACCAGTTACTGCTGGTATTGGTATAACAACAGGAAAGATTAATCCTAATGAAAATTTTGGGCATAGTGGTCTTAGTTGGCAAAAGGGCTCTAGTTGGGGAAGTTATAAGGTAACTACATTAAAGGATTACGGAAATACTGTAAATATGAAAAATGCATTGATTTATTCTGATAATATTTATTTTGCTAAAGCAGCATTAAAAATAGGTGGAGATGTATTATCAAAAGAATTGTTAAAACTAGGATTTGAAGAAAGTATACCATTTGAATTTGGATTAGCTTCTTCAAAATTTGGTACTGACAATAAATTTGACACAGAAATACAATTAGCAGATAGTGGTTATGGTCAAGGTAAAGTACTTGTAAATCCAGTGCATATGGCATCAATATATTCAGCTTTTGTCAATGATGGAAGCATGATAAAGCCTTATCTTGAATTTAAAGAAATTCCACAGGCTGAATTCTGGAAAAAAGATGTGTTTTCTAAGGAGTCTGTGAAAATTATCCGTGATGACTTAATACAAGTTATTGAAAGTTCTAATGGAACAGGTCATAGTGCTAAAACTGAAGGAATTAATATTGCTGGAAAAACTGGTACAGCAGAAATTAAAGCGTCAAAAGATGATACTACTGGAACAGAGCTTGGATGGTTTAATGCATTTACAGTGGATGAAAATAGTGACAAACAGTATTTAGCCTTAGGTATGGTTGAAGATGTGAAACATCGTGGAGGAAGCCATTATGTTATACCCATTATCAAATCAGTATTTGAAGATTAATTTAATATATTTTCATCATTCCAACAATGAAAAAGAGGCTTATCTCTATTTTGAGACATACCTGTTCAAAAAATAAAATAGTGGCAACAATTGAGGATGTGAGGGAGAGTTGCCACTATTTGTATAGGGTATTATATTATGTTTTTAAGCTAGTTTTACTATCTTCTATGTTTATATAATAACCCTTGTATATGAATTTTATAGAGAGTTAATTTGAATATTGTGTGAAGTTTTTAAATCTTAAAGAAGATATATATAAAGAAGATACATATATAGTATATTTGTATTAATTTGTCTTATATATTTTTTTATCATTTAAAATAGATAATGTTATTTTAGCTGCTGTGCTACCATTAGAATAATCTTTGCTTTGAATATTTGTTGCAAATAAATAAGTATTTCTATCTTTTTCTACATAACCTATAAACCAACCATTTACATCTTTTCCATTTATATTAGCAGTACCAGTTTTTCCATAAAGTGATACTCTAGCTTCTTTAGATATCAATAATGAATCTTTTACAGTTTTTATATTATCATCTCTAAACTCAAATTTATTTGTATAAAAATCTTTAAGTAAATTTACCTGTTCAATAGGTGAGATTTTCAAAGAAGATTCTAACCAATAGTTTGATATACCAGATGAAACATCACAATTTCCATAGTTAATTTTTTCTAGATAAGTTTGTATGTTTTTTATACCATTTTTTTTGTCTAAATCTTGAAAATACCAGTTAACAGAGTTTTCCATAGCAGAAAATAAGTCATGGTCTTTATTCCAAGAGTTATTAGAGGAATACTTGCCATTCCAATGAATGTATGAATTATCTCTTGTTATTACACCATTTTCTAATCCAAACAAAGCACTATAAATTTTATAAGTAGAGTCTGGTGAAATTCTCGTTCTACTTTTTTCTTCATTGTAAATATGATACTGATTAGATTTTAAATCATACATTACAAAACTTCCATCAAAACCTTTAAAATACTGACTTAAATCTTCATATACAGTTTGATTATTTGTAAGATTATATTTTTCATTAACATCTGCCATAATGGATAGTGTAGGGCTACTTCCAAATACAATTAAAGTTATTATTGTAAAAATTAAAATACTTTTGAGTTTTAAGGCCTTTGACTCAATGTGAAAATCTCTTATCCTTAGTATACGTTTTTTTATTTGTTTTTTTGAACCACCAATATCTGAAGTAAGTGTTAGATTAGATGGTCTTGAGAGATTATCTATAAAATTTATTATGGTATGTCCATATTCTATATAGCTATTTTCATCAAGTCTTTTTAAAACTGAAATATCACATGCAATTTCACGGTCTACTCTCATTTCTTTAAGTGCATACCAGACAAGAGGATTAAACCAGTATAATATTTGGAAAAAACACATTATATAATTTACCAAAATATCTTTGTTTTTAGAGTGTTGCAATTCATGAAGTAAAATATATCTTATGTCTTTTAAAGATAATTTAGATATAGATTCATTTGGTAATATAATATGTGGTCTAAAGTATCCAAACGTAATAGGTGTGTTTATAATGGAGGATTTACATAGCATAAAATCCCTATCTAAACCTATACTTTTTTTACAGTGCTTAAAAAGTGAAAGTATATCTTCATCTTCTAAAATCTGTACTGATTTTTTTATATTTCTTATTTTAAAATTACAATGAACTGTAATAATTATCATGATTGTAATTCCAATTATCCATAATGTTAGCAATAAAATATTTAAATTATCAAAATTATATTGATTTAAAGATACTGAAAAATCTTTTAATGCATTTGAATTATTAATTATACTGCTTGAAGAATTTTTTACAATAGAAGTATTTGCTGTATTATTTTCAATATGAGTAAGACTAGATATATAGCTAAATATATTTAAATTATTAATGTATTTAAGCGGAATAAATGGGATTATTAACATTATAAGTAACATAAGCCCAATATTATATTGATACATTGCAGAAATATGTTTTCTAAGTATTTTTTTAGCAAGTAAGATTGTAATAATTAAAAGAGATAAGGTTAATGTGCTAAGTAAAAATCGGATAAAGAATGGAGTGTACATATTTACTTATCCTCCTTAGTTTTCCTTTTATCTAAAATATTTCTTAATTCCTCTATATCATCTTCTGATAATTTATCATTCTCTAAAAAATTTAGTACCATAGAGTTAAGAGTGCCATTATAAAAACGATTTAAAAAAGAATTGCTTTCTGTAGATACATACTCTTCTTCTTTAACAATTGGAGTATAAACAAAGACTCTGCTACTTTTTTCATATGTCAAAGCTCCCTTTTTAACCAAACGCAATAACATCGTCTGAATAGTCTTAGGACTCCATTTACTTGTTTTTACTAGCTTTTCAATCACTTCATTTGTACTGATAGGAGCATATTTCCAAACAATTTTCATTACTTGGTATTCTGCTTCTGAAATCTGTGGTAGTTTTTTCATAAGATACCTCCTTATACTTACATTTGTAATACATAAAGTATATTATCATTAGTTTGGTTTGTCAATTTTTTTAAAATAATACATTTACAGCCATTTAGAGAAGTACATGTACTGAATATAAGTAGTATTGATTAAGCTGTATAAGTATGATTAATTAAGCTGTATAGATATGGTAAAAAATTAAATATAAGGATTATATTGACAGCTGAAAAATTGGTTGATATACTTATTGTTGATATAACAACTAAAATGGAGGTATAAATTATGATAATTACAGTTATAAATGGAAGCCCTAGAAAAAATGGGGCAACATCAAAGGTTTTGACTCAGTTATGTAAAGATATAAAAAGAATTAAACCAAATGTCAAAATCAATTTTTTTAACCTAAGTGAAGTCAATCCATCATATTGTATTGGTTGTTTAAATTGTTATAAAGAAAGTAAGTGTATTAATCAAAATGATAAAGTAGAGTACATTCATGATATAATTACTAAGAGTGATGGCGTTATATTTGGTAGCCCAACTTATGGAAGTAGTGTAACTGGTCTTTTTAAGGTATTTACAGATAGAGCTCATATGATGTTAGAGCGATTATTATATCATAAACCATGTATAGCAGTTACAACATATGAAAATGCTCGTGGTTCAAAAGCTATTTCTTTTATGAAATCAATGGTTTTGGATTCAGGCGGTTATGTTTGTGGTCATTTATCTGTAAAGACTGGATTTAATCAAAATCCTATAGTTGAAAGAGTAGAGTCAAAGATACAAAAAGTATCTAAAAAATTTGTTTATTGTATAAAGGAAAAGAAAAATCCACCTGTGTTTTCTCAAATCTACGACTTTATTGCTATGAATATTATTTTAAAGCCAATGGCATTTAAAAATATTGAGCAATATAAAGGAATAATTGATAGATGGGAGGCACAAGGTATTATTTAGATGGAGGAAATATGAGAGATTTTGAGAAACTATATGAAGTTACAAGTAAATTAATAAGTACTTCATTGAAAGTAAAAGAAGATTTAAAAAAGATGTTTAAGCAAAATGGATATGACATAACAACTGATCATTATGCTTTATTAAGATTTCTATGGGAACAAGATGGGATTTCTCAAATAGATTTGTGTGAAAAATCATGTAAGGATAAATCTAATACAACAAGAATTTTAGATGTGATGAAAAATAAAGGCTTGATTGTTCGTAAAGTAGATGTTAAAGATAGACGAAAGTTTCAAATATTTTTAACAGATTTAGGCAGAGAATTAGAAGAGCCATTAAATAAAATTGCAGATATATATGCAATAGAGACATTTAAATCTATTTCAGATGAGGAACTGTCTTTATTTACTGTAGCTTTGGATAAACTCAGTAAATAAGTATAAATTATGTTTTAAGAAGTCTTTTTAACTCCTTGATGATACAAAAAAATAGAAAGAGGGATAAGGATGAGTTATAAGATTTATTATTTTTCTGGAACAGGAAACTCTTTAGTAGTTTCAAAGACTTTAAAAGAAATGTTAAATGGAAATAGTGAAGTAGTACCTTTAGCTATACATAGAAAAGAAAGAAATATAGACGTAAATGAAGATATATTGATACTTGTTTTTCCAGTTTATTTCGCTGATATTCCTGATATAGTAAAATCTTTTATAGATAAATTAAATTTTAATAGTAATCCAGATATATATGCTATTGCTACATGTAATGGAGTGGCTGGCCATAGTTTGTTTACTATAAATAAATTACTTAAGAAAAAAGGAAAAGAGCTATCTGCTGGTTTTATAATTGATATGCCTGGAAATGCTTTGATAACACCTTTAGATGTTGAAGAAGAGAGACTAAAAAATTTTACTAATAGAGTGTCAGAAATAACAAAGTGTATCAAAAACTTAGAGAGTGGAAAAATAGAAGGGAAAAACAATTTAAAGTCATATATAGATAGTTTTACACTTCGTCTAGTGGGTAAAAACATGCAGATTGCCACTACTAAATTTTTTGCAGAAGATAATTGTAATGGGTGTGGTACATGCAAAAGAGTTTGCCCATTAGAAAACATAAGTATAGTTGATAGAAAGCCAAAGTGGGGTAATGAGTGTGAAAGATGTTTAGCATGTTTTCATTGGTGTCCAAAAGAGGCTATTAATATAAAAAAATCGTTTTTGACAGATAGAAAGAAGTATCACCATCCGGATGTTATAGTAAAGGATATATTTTTAGAAAAATAGATAAGTTTAATTTGTTCAATGGATAGACACTATTAAAGATTAGTGATAAATAATATTAAAGAAAAATGTTAATTTGCTATAAAAAGAGTAATATAATTACAACTTATGATTTGAAAAGTAGAGTGCCTCAAAGTATTTTTATGAGGCACTTTTTTATTATTTTATAAGTTCTATCATATTTTTAATATCTTCTGATGCCATTTCGAATTTTGATTTTTCAATCAATAAGTTTCCACCAGTCATAATATATGATGGAAATATTCGTAAATTGTCATAATAAAGTTCGCTACTGCGAAGTTTATATGTTGAAATAGATGGCACTGCATTCTTTTTTGTATGTTTTTTAGTAATCATATTAAAAGATTTTTTTGCTACATCTCCCATTAACATTATTACCTTTAGATTACTGAATAATTTAATTTCTTCCTCTAAAATAGGCATGTGCGATTGAATAGTGTCACGAGTTATTGTATATTCTGATTTAGGTAATTTTACTGCATTGGTTATATATATGCCTAGATTTAAGATATCATTTATGCTAGATACTTTTGTACCTGCATTTTGGAACAGAGGGATTGTAGTTTTTAAGTAGTCAGCATGTTCATTTGAACCGTAAAAATCATCATTAGGATTACTTGGTACAACTTCATTAATCATTATAGTTTTTATAGAGTCTGTGTCTATTGTTATATTGGGAAGATATGATAAGACTTCATTATCCTCAAAAAGATTATTACTTTTAATAAATTCATTTAAAGTTGATTTTATATTTATCTTCATATGTTGAATCTCCTTAATTTTAAGCCTTAAATACTATAAAAAGTAATTGTAAAGCAAAAGAATTTTAAAAATATAATAGCACAATAAACATGACAACAGAATGTCATGTTTATTAATTAATAACTTATCTAAATTTAGAATTTATTAGAGCACATGCTTGCTCATAATCATCTTTATGTACAGAAATTGAGTATTCATAGGAAAAGTCTTCTTTTTGACCCAAATTTCCAAGAATCATTTTGTTACTAAAAAGTCCTTTAGAATAAACATTATTGCGTACTTTATATTTATATTCAATTTTATTTACTGATAATATACCACATATTTCGTTAAATTTATCTAAGGAATAGCCTTTGAAAAGTTCAATTCTATTTAAAAACATAAATATACCCCCCATAAATAATATTAATCTATTATCATTATAAAAGAAATTAATTCTAAGCTATTATAAACCAAAGATAGCAAAATTACATTGACTTGTAAAGTTTTTAAAAGTACGATGTAAATATTAAAACTAATAAATTAAGATTTTTAAATGAAATGTATCAATAAGATTACATAAAGATTGGATGGAGATTTTATATGAAAAAAATGCCAGAAGAAAAAATAAATATAGATATACAGAAAGTATCACAACAAAAAGTTAGAGAATGGAAAGCTGTATATGAAAAATATAGAAATGATTTAAATATAAATGCTAAGTCCATCTTAGAATTAATAGAATATTTAAAACAAAAGTATACACTAAAAGAAGAAGCTTCGGAAAAATTTAAAAATGTAGTCATCAATAATATTAAGCTAAATGAACCTTTTTCAAAAAAGATACCTAGCAATAAAGAATTAAAACCTATTGTATTCACAATTCAAAATGAAGCAAACGCAAAGACATTATATGAAAACCAAGAAGAAATTTATAGAGGCGGTTCTATTATTGTGGGTATGGAATTTGAAACAGGTTGTGTTTTTGCGGAAGGTAGTAGTGAACTTGCTGATGAAATAACTGCATTTAAAGGATTAGATGAAGATGATATAAATAATTACTATGTAGTAGCAAATTATATAAGATGTCTAAAGAAATATAATCTTATAGATTAATAAATACTTTAAATTAATTAGAGTAAGTTTAGTATAGCTAATTTACTACTTTTAAAACCTAAAATATATAAAGATACGAGGGTATATGTAAATATACACCAAATGAAAACATAAAAAAGACCATAAATAAAGGAGATACCAATATTTGTGGTCTTAAAGATATATAATCAAAAAGCTATAGAATTATAATTTGAAAAAGATAATTTATTATATTTTATTTATAGGCACTAATCTATTATTATCATTCTATAATATCTATGCAATCAATAATGTCCATTTTTTTAATTTTTCTCAAAGGAATAAGAGTGGCTATAATACATGCAACTATAGAAACAAGTGTAGCTTGTGAAATAGAAATAATTGGTATGTTAGTAAAATCAATTTTTTCTATAGTAGCCATGTTTATTATAACAGCACTAGCATATCCTGCAATGGAACCAAATATAGCAGCAAAGATTCCATAATAGCAACCTTCCCATAAAAACATTTTGTATAAGCTACTATTACTCATACCAATAGCTCTTTTAACTCCAATTTCATTAATTCTAGTATTAATGTTTGTATGAGTTGTGTTAATAATGTTTAAAGTACCAATTAAGCCTACAAATAGTATAATAGCCCATGCTAAAAATTGTATTTGTTTAAAACTTTCTTTAAGTTGGTTGTCTGATTCAATGTATGATATCCAACGAGAGCCTGGATTGTTTTTACAAATTTGTTCAATAGATAACTTTATTTCTTCTAAATTTGATTTATCTTTAGCATAAACATTTATCTGACTGAATCTATCCTTATTTGTTAGGGTGTCGTATACATTATCATATACAATAACATCAATACCATTTAACCAACCATTACCTTGTAAATTAATCATTTTATCTACAGTATTATATACTTTTAATTGTTTTTTATTAATTGTAATATTATCCTTTGGCCTTAGATTTGTAGCCTTAAGTTTTGTATCTGGTGTAGAGATAGCAATTGGATTTTTTATAAGGCATAGAGAACCATTTTTAAAATCCTCTAATAAAGAATCTGTGATAGAAGGTATTAATTCTTTAAGTGTTTGCTCATCAATTCCAATAACTTTTAACATTTCAGAACCATTTTCAAAGTTAATATCTGTATTTATTTCTCCTTGTTTATATTCAGAGTATTTGATAAAAGAGGTACGATTAATATTTTTCATGTTAACTATTTTATCTAGTGTAGATTTATCAAAGCCAGGAACTTCATTTGTTAAAGAAAAATCTCCTTTTTTTAGGTCGCTAACTGACTTAGATACATCTAATACATTAGAAAATTCACTAAGTGCAACAAATACTGTTATACTCATAAATAGTGATAGTATGGTGATTATAGTTCTACCTTTATTTCTTTTTAGGTTTAGCCATGCTAGATATCTTTCGAAGTTTTTAATTGGTTTTTCTCGCTTAATTTTAATTTTTCTTTTAATTTTGGTAGTGCTACCAGCCATAGCAATTTTAGGAGAAACATGTGAAGCATATATTGCTGATGGTAAAGCCGCAACAAATGAAAATACTAGTGAAATACCAGCACTTAAGAATAGTGGAATTAAGTATCCTGTTGAATTTCTATGTATAAGTTCAGTCATTTGTTTCCTATCATTTACTAAAAGTATATCTGGATTTAAAATATTCGTAACCATTTCAGTTATGCTTTCAGAAGAAACAATTCCAATTATGGCTCCAATAGGTATAGCAATAGCACATAAAAATAAAATTTGTAAGATAATAATTTTATATAGTTGCTTTGGTTCAGCTCCAAGTGCTCTTAAACATCCATACTCTTTAATTTTCTTTGTAACAGAAATTTTTAAAATATTATAGATTACAAGTCCAGAGGCTAGTAGTACTAATAGTGCAACAAATAAAGATATTACTATAATTATAGACATGCTATCACTATTGGAACTGTTTTTATCTCCTTCAAAGTTAATTCCTAGTGTATTTAAATAAACCCAGTTGTATTGGATTGAACTATGAGGAATATTGACTTTTCTAGCTAATTGATTTACAATTTCTTGAAATCTGTTTTGTTGCTTTATTTTAAAATCCAATGATGATAAAGCATATCTTTTAGGTAATAGCTTTTCTGATGTACCTTTACCTACAACACTATTTACTATTCCACTTGCATATCCTGTGTAGTCATTTTCTAAAATACCACTTAGTTTAAAATTGGTTTTATAACTATATGATTGTTCTGTATCATTTAAAAGTGATATATTTAAATCCATAGGAATAGTTATACCAAGCTTTGGTTTTATTCCCATAAGTTGTAAGGTGTTTTCATCTAAGGCAATCTCATTTTTATTTTTAGGAAGATTTCCAGACTTTAGTTCCATCAGCTTTGGGTAGTTAGAAAGTCCTATTTTATCGTATTCTTTTACAAGGATAGAGATACCTGTATTCTTTATTTTACTAGTACCAAGTGTTGTTGAAAGACCAGCTTGGTAGATTCTATTATCTTTTTTTAGTTTATTAACTTGAGTTTTATTAAGCTGGTGAAAGGATACATGTCTATCACCATTAAAAGAGCGAGCTTGCTCTTTTCTTAAACTTTGAAGTATGCCAATTGATTGACCTACTACAGTTGTCATTATAGTTGACATTATTATTGCAATAATAATTAATGTAGTCATAAGTTTTTGGTTTTTTAATTCCTTTATTGAAAGTGAAAGGTAATTTTTCATTACTATTTCACCTCCATAAGTATACCATCAATTATTGAAAGTTGTCTGTCAGCAAGCTTTGCAATCCTATCATCATGAGTTATTACTACTAGAGTCTTTTTAAATTGCTTTGAAGTTTTAATAAGAAGATTCATAACTTCACTACCACTTTTGCTGTCTAAGTTTCCTGTAGGTTCATCAGCAAATATTACATTTGGTTTTGCAATCAATGCTCTAGCAATGGCAACTCTTTGTTGCTGGCCTCCTGAGAGTTCATGAGGAAGATGGTGTAATCTATCTGAAATTCCAAGTAATGATGAAATTTCATTTAAGTATTTTTTATCAGGTTGTCTTTTATCTAATAATACAGGCATCGAAATATTCTCTGAAGCTGTCAAAACAGGTAATAGATTAAACTGTTGAAATACAAATCCAAAACATTTTCTTCTAAGAGTGGAAAGTTCCTTTTCACTATATTTATACATATCTTTCCCATCAAGTAATACCTGACCAGATGTAGGACTATCTAATCCACTTAAGATATGCAAAAGTGTACTTTTTCCACTTCCAGAAGGCCCAATAATAGAAATAAATTCACCTGAATTTATTTCTAAATCAACATTGTTTAGTGCAATAACTTTGTTATTATTAGAACCATATATTTTTGATAATTGCTTTGCTTTTATAATCATAAAAACACACTCCTTATTTTGTATAAGAAGAGTGTAAGTTATAAAACTCAATTTTTTCTCAACTTTTTATATAATTTTATATAAAATGAAAGGATTTAAGAAACATAAGGATATTAATAAAAGTTACTCTTAATCAAATTAACTGAAGGTCTTAGGTGTAAAGCTGACTATGGGTTGTTATTGTGATATAATAACTGTAAATATAAAATAAAACCAGATATTGGGAGGACTATACAATATGAAGAGGGTATTCGAAAAACTTCGAATAGGAGTAGTTCCACTTATTTTAAGTATTGCTCTAATTTTGACAGGAATATTGTCAGTTCGTTCCATCAATAATCTTGAGGGAAATGCACGTGTTATCAATTATACAGGGATTATCCGTGGTGCTACACAGAGACTAATAAAAAAAGAACTTGCTTATGTACAGGATGATAAATTGATTGCAAAACTAGATGGTATTCTAACAGGACTTTCTAATGGAAGTACAGAACTTAAATTGATAAGACTCCAAAGTGAAGAATATCAATCATTATTAGCAAAGATGAAAAAGGATTGGTCAAATATTAAGGTAGAAATCATGAATTATAGAGATGGCGGATCTGGGGATAAACTGTTTAAGATGAGTGAAGATTACTTTAACTTAGCCAATCAGACAGTAATGGTTGCAGAGGTATATACTGATAAAATTGTTCAAGATGCTCGAAATTTATTGTTTTATATTAATATAGTGTTTGTATTAATGGCAGGAATGTGTACCGTTTTTGCTTTTTGCCAAGATAAACGTCGAAGAAGATTGATTGAAGTAGAAAATGAGAATAGACTAAAAAGAGAGCAATTATCAAAACGATTTCAAGAATTGCTTGTTCCTATAAATGAAATAACAGAGTTACTGTATGTATCAGACCTTGATACCTATGAGTTGCTATTTGTAAATGAAGTTGGAAAGAAAATTTTCAATATTAATGATGAAGAGAATTTGAAGTGTTATAAGGTATTACAGGGATTTGATTCACCTTGTTCATTCTGCCCAAATTCTATTTTGACAAAGGATGAAAATTATACTTGGGAATATACAAATCCAATCACTAAGCGTCACTATCTATTAAAAGACCGCTTAATGGAGTGGGAGGGTCGTACAGCAAGAATGGAGATTGCATTTGATATTACTGAATCAACTAATGAAAAAATTGAATTAAAAAATGGTTTGAATAGAGAACATATTCTTGTTGAATGTATTAGAGAACTTTATCGCAATCACGAAATGGTAGATGCTGCTAATTATGTATTGGAACAGGTAGGAGAATTGTTTTTAGCTGAACGTTCTTATATCTTCTTATTTCATGGTGATAACATGTCTAACATTGCAGAATGGTGTAAGGACGGTATAACTCCTCAAATTGATAATTTACAGAATTTACCACAGGATGATTTTGCAATATGGTTTAATATGTTTAAAAATCAGGAAAATTTAATTATTCATGATTTGGAAGATTTAAAGTTGACTATGGAGTTTGAATATGAGTTTCTTTCACAACAAGGTATCAAGAGTATGATTTTGGTGCCATTAAAGCGTAATGGCAAATTAGATGGATGTATGGGGCTAGATAATCTTTCTCCTAATTTAATTGAAAATGCAGTTACATTTATTGAAACTCTCAGTTACTTTATTATGATTGCAATGAGTAGAAATGAAAATGAGGAAGTTCTTTATCGTATGAGTTACTTAGATACTCTTACTTCTTTTTATAACAGAAATCGTTATATTCATGATATTGATAAACTTGTAGGTAAAACTAATTCTGTTGGGGTAGTATATTTAGATGTAAATGGACTAAAAGAAATCAATGATAATTTTGGACATGATTCTGGCGATAAGTTGCTAAAAAGATGTGCGCAAATTATTCAAAGTAGTTTTGAAACAGGTTCTTATTATCGAATTGGTGGTGATGAATTTGTAATCATTTGCACTGATATCACTGAAGAGGAATTTAACGAAAAAGTACAAAAGCTAAAGAATAATTTTATGAATGATGAATGTAAAGCTGCTATTGGCTCTAAATGGGACGAAAATTGTGAAAATATCAAGTCTACTATAAAAAATGCAGATGAACTCATGTATGCTGATAAAAAAGAATTTTATCATAACCATCAACCAACAGGACGTTATCGACATTATACTGAGGCATTAGAAGATTTAGATGCAGTAAAAGAAAAAAATATTTAATAAACTGATAAAATACCATTTGCAAAAAAGAGTTTTGTAATTTTGATTATATAAACTATTATATGGAGTTTAAAGACATTGATAATATAATAAAAGAGTTTTTTGTTTATAATTTTAAAAATGACCTGTTTGTAGGTCATTTTTTAATGAAGCTTTAAAGTTTATTATATTTTATAGAAAGAGACTTATATTACAAATTAAAGTATATTTAGCCTTTTGTTGAGAACTTTGCTATAATTTTAGCACCACCAATTGAATTGTTTTCAATAAGAATAGAGCCACCATGCTTTTCACATAATACTTTAGCTATATAAAGACCCATACCAAAATTTGAGTTGTTATTATTTAAAGCCTTATCCTTATAAAAGGGTTTTAAAGCTGAGCTTAGAGAGTCTTCACTAAATCCTATACCATCATCCTCAATTATAAAAGTAAGGAATTCTTGCTCAAGGTATATAAGTATATATACTTTATTTTTTGCATATCTAAATGCATTTGATATTATATTTTCAATAACCCTATGAATAATATTTTCATCAAATAATACATTTATATTGTCCACTTTATTTGTAAGTTTAAAAGATTTTCCAGTTTGTTTTGATAGAATAGATATATTGTTATCTAAGTTTTCTACAAAATCATTTATACTTGATATAGATTTTACAATAACTAGGTCTTCCAATCGTTGAGAGTTACTCATACTATCTACATAGTATTCAATTCTGTCAATATGCTCAGACATAAGTTGTGTAGTTGATAAAATTTTTTTATCACTGAGTTTTCCTGTTGGCATGTATTTTATTAAATAATCTGAGTATCCTTTTAGAACTGTTAGAGGATTCCTTAAATCATGAGAAAAAGCAGCATTAAGCTGTTTTCTATCATCTATCATGGTCCACATTTTTATATTATTTTTATTTAGTTGGGACCTCATTTTTTCGAAAGCATTACACAGATTACCTAATTCGTCATTACTCTTATATTCTAAGTGAAAATCTAAGTTATTATTGGATATTTCATTTGCCCCTTTATTAAGTATTTCAATAGGTACCTTTAATTTTACCTTATAAAAAATTATATCAGCTAATAATAAAAGCCCTATAAAAAATATAAGTGGGAGTACAAGTTGAAGTGTGCTAATAATATTAATCAACACTTTATCAAAATCGCTGTATTGATTTATATTATTTTGCATTATGGTTATAGTCTCTGTGTATAAAGGAGTTTGTAAATATTTGTCTTGTATAGAGTGATACATGTGATTAAGTAAAATGTATGAGATAGCTGTAAGTACTGATGCTATAATTATTGAAGATAGAGTTAGAAAGAAAAAAGATTTTTTTAATGACATATTTTTTATTTTATCCATTTGTAACCAGCTCCCCATACTGTTTCTATGTAATTTTCAAGAGTATATTTTGATAATTTAGTTCGTATCTTTCTGATATGTTCCATTATAACATCACTATTTCCATTGCTATCATAGCCCCATATTCTATCATAAATCCTTTCTCTATCAAATACTTGACCAGGGTTCATAGAGAGAAGTTCTACTATATCAAATTCTTTTTTCGAAAGTGAAACTTGATTATTGTAAATATAAATTGACCTTTTTTCATAATCTATTACTAAATCTTTGTAAAAGTTGACTTTAGTGTGATTTGATTTTCTTTGTTCGCGTCTTAAGTGAGCAGAGACTCTCGCACCAAGTTCTTCTAAATCAAAAGGTTTTACAATATAATCATCAGCCCCAACACGAAAACCATTGATTTTATCATTGTTTTCAATTTTGGCTGTTAAAAATAAGATAGGGCATGATATATAATCTCTAATTCTACTGCAAACTTCAATTCCATCTATCTCAGGCATGTTTATATCAAGTAGAATAATGTCTGGATTTTTAGATATTTTTTCTAGTGCTTCTTTTCCATTTTGAGCAGTATAAACTTTATAATCATTTATTTCAAAATAATCTCTTAATAAGGTGATGATTCCTTCTTCGTCATCTACAACGAGTATTTTACTGTTCATAAAAATTCTCCTTTCTAAATAAAATTTTTTAAACAACTTTTATTTTAGTATAAAAATCTCAATAGTTTCTCAAATTATTAAATCTACATAAAAATATACTATTTTTAGTGATTAAAATCAGTATATTTTTATATACTAAATAAATCAAGTGTCTAATTATTGGAAAATTTAAATATATAGCTGATAATTTTTATTGAAGCATGGTTATTCTAACATATATAAAGATATGGCGATTTAAATGAGAAAATTAATAACATAATTTAAATAAAAGATTGGTGAAGGTAAAAGAGTTTCTTATTAAAAAAGACATGAGTTATAAAAACTAATTAATATACATTATATAGTTGATATATCAATTATCATTGAATTTTAAATTTTATTGGCATATACTTGACCTATCAATTAATTTCTAGTTTTTACCTTTCAAGAAAATAAGAAAGTTTGATAAATAATTTTTTAGAAGAGTGTATTTAGGAGGAGTATTTTATGGAAGATAAAGTTATTTATTATTTTACATCAACTGGAAATAGCCTAAGTGTAGCAGAGACTATATCAAATAAAATAAATGCAAATACAATTAGAATATGTGAAACAACTGATGTAGATTGTAATAGTGATATAATAGGATTCGTATTTCCATTATATTTTTGGGGATTACCTAATCTTGTTTCTAAATTTATATCAAATCTAAATATTAAAAGTGACAATCCATATATTTTTGCTGTAGTAACTTGTGGAGGTGTGATAGGTGGGTGTGCACTTCACGATGTGGATGCTTTATTGAAAGAAAAGGGGCATGGCTTAAATCTAGGTTCAAGGATACAAATGGTTTCTAATTATATTTGTGAGTTTAAAATAAAAGATGATAAAAAAATTGACAATTTACTTAGAAAAGCAGAAATCAAAGTTAATGAAGTGTCAGAGGAGATTGCAAATAAGAAAAACAATAAAATTGGCAGAACAAATTTTATATACAAGAAGTTTTATAACAAATATATTTCATCTTTTGCAAATCAAGATAGTCATTTTTCAGTTGAAGATACCTGTGTAAAATGTGGTGTTTGTTCAAAAGTCTGTCCTGTAAATAATATAGATATCGAGGACGGAAGACCAAAATTTTTACATAATTGTGAACATTGTTTAGCATGTGTACATTGGTGCCCTAAGCAAGCAATTCAATGGAAAGATGTAACTAAAAATAAAAAGAGATACCATAATCCAAATATACAGTTGGAAGATATGATAAGTGAGAAAAGTAAAGATATTTAATAAAAGAAATAACTACTAGTAAACCATTATTAAGAGTAATTAGTATAATTACAATAATAAAAACCCCATAAATATTTTAAGCAATTAATTTATGGGGTTCTATAATTTTTTATTTTAAAATATTAAGTTCATATAAATCTGTTCTTCTATGTTTAAGTAATGGCAATTGTTGTCTTATATCAGGAATTAAATCTCTATCAATATCAGCATAAATAATACATTCTTTTTCATCAGCTTGAGCGATAATTTTTCCCCAAGGGTCTGAAATTCTCGAATTACCAAAAGCTATGTAAGAAGCATCTTTATTTCTAGCAGGTGCAGCACCAACATAGAATACTTGATTATCTAAAGCGCGCATTCTGATAGATAATTCCCAATGTGCAGGTCCAGTTGTCATGTTAAATGCAGCTGGCAAGATAATGATTTCTGCACCTTTAAGAGCCATCAAGCGTGATAATTCAGGGAAACGAATATCATAGCAAATAGCAATGCCCATTTTTCCATATTCAGTATCTATTATAGTAACATCATTTCCAGCAGTAAGAGTATCAGATTCTTTAAAGCTAACTTTTCCTGTAACTTCAATGTCAAACAAGTGCATTTTGCGATGTTTTCCAATTAAAGCTCCATTTTTATCAAATACATAACAAGTATTATAAATTTTGCCATCCTCTAATTCTGGAATACTACCAGAGACTAGATAAATTCCATGTTTTTTAGCTAGTTGACTCAATGTATTTGTTGTTTCACCTGGATATTCTTCAGCAAATTTAGGAAAGTATTTATTTTCATATGGACAATTAAACATTTCTGGTAAGACTACAATTTTAGCTCCATTATTGGCAGCTTCTGTTACCATTTTTACAGCATGATTAATATTCTCAATCTTATTTTCTGTAGTCATCATCTGACACACTGCAATTTTATAGGAATTCATAAAAATTACTCCTTTCGATATTTTTATGTTATTATAACATATTAAATAAAAATTAGATATAAATACAAAATATGTAAGTTGAATATGTTATATGACCGAAGAATACAAATTGCTATAGATATATATTTTAATTTATACTCTTGTAATTTATATCATATCAATATATTGACTTTTTTTACCTATGTTGATAGTATTACTTTAAAGACAATAAAATAATAATAGAGTTTTATAGGGTTCCGCAATTATTAATGATTGGTCTGGTCCAAGATAAAACCCACAGCATAATTCTGTTGTGAACACGGAAGGATAAAAACCTGGGAGATATTTTATAATATTTCTCAGGTTATTTTATTGCTAAAAAAGAGATATATTATTTGAAAAGAGGGATGATTTTATGAAATGGTTATTTTTATTTATTGCAGGACTATTTGAAGTTTTTTGGGCATTTCAATTAAAAAATTCACATGGATTTTCTAAGTTGACCCCAAGTATACTTACTGTTGTTGGGATGATTATTAGTTTTTATTTTTTATCATTAGCACTTAAACATCTTCCACTTGGAACATCATATGCCATATGGACTGGAATTGGTACAGTTGGAACTGCTATTGTAGGAAGTGCTCTTTTAAATGAACCAGTTAATATGGCTAGAATTTTATGTATAGGTCTTATTGTAGTTGGGATTGTAGGATTGAAATTATTATCTACCAACTAATAAGTATGACTTACGATAAATAGTAGGAAATTATAGTTATATAATATATAAACTAATTTGCAGGGATTAAGTGAGTCAGCAGAATAAAAAATGATATAAGGTTAGAAACTATAAAATGTTTTAATAATATAATAAAAAAGCTATGAACTTAGAAATTATAAAATGTTTTAAAGTAATTAACATTTTATAGAATTTCTGCTTCATAGCTTATTTTTATTTATAAGTTTATTAGATTTGTATTTGAAAATTATATGTATATATTTTGTATAATTATTTTGCTAATAATAAAGCAGTTAAATCCATAGGGTCAACTATTACACCATCTTTATAAACACGCATATTTCCAGATGCTATCTCATCTATTAATATTACTTCGTTATTGTGGAATCCAAATTCAAACTTAATATCATAAAGTTCAAGTCCTTTTTCAGCTATAGTGTCACGAACTATATTAGAAATTTTTTGAGTCATACTCTTCATTGAATCAAATTGAGCTTGAGTCATAATATTTAAAGCTTCTAAACCTTCAGATGTTATAAGTGGGTCACAACGGTCATCATCTTTTAAAGTTGCTTCTACATAACAATCTAACTTAGCTCCTTCTTCAACACATGAACCATAACGACGTAAGAAACTACCAACAGCTCTATAACGACAAATAACTTCTAATCCATTACCAAAAACTTTTGCTGGTAACACTTCCATAGTTGCATCTTCTAAATTAGCACTTACATAATGAGTTTTAATTCCAGCATTGTTTAGAATTTCAAAGAACTTAACAGATGTCTCTAAATTAGCCTTACCAATTCCATCTATGCTTAGCCCTACAGTATTTTCACCTGGATCGAATACACCATCTTTGCCAGTTACATCATCCTTAAATTTAAGTAAGCAATTTCCATTATCTAATTCAAAAACATCTTTAGTCTTTCCTTGATACACTTTTTTCATAAACAACCTCCAAAATATTAAATTATTATATTGAATAAGGCATTAGTGTCAAAAAAGTTCTGGTATTCGTATAAAAATTTATATTGATGCCTTACATTTAATATTATATCACAAAAATAGAGAATTTTTCCGAACATTTTTATAAAAATAATAAAAAAAGTACATTTTATAAAAAATTTTGAAAAAGTTTCAAGATAGAAAGTAAGTGTCATTTGTATTGACACAGATAAGCTTTTGTATGAAAAATCTTTGACACACATTGACACACATATAATGATAAAGTGATAAATGGCAGGAATACTATATTTACAAATATTGGCATAAAATTTGCTTTATATATTTTATATAAAAAAGATTAGTACTATCTAAATAAAATAAACAATAGAGGTGGTTAATGTGAAGTCAGTTAAGTTCTATGGTGTAAGAGATACAAGAGTAGAGAATGCAGACATACCTAAAATATTAGAAAAAGATGATGTAATAGTTAAAGTAAAAGTTGCTGGTATATGTGGTTCTGATATATCGAAGTACTCGAAGACAGGACCTCATATGGTTGGAGAAATCTTAGGTCATGAATTTTCAGGGGAGATAGCAGAAGTTGGTACAGAAGTAAAAGATTTTAAGATAGGAGATAGAGTTGCTGTTTGTCCAGCTATGCCATGTTTTGAATGTGATGAATGTAAAAAAGGTATGTATTCAAGATGTAATAATGTAGCAATAATAGGTAATAAAGAACTTGGAGGATGTTTTGCTGAATATACAAAGGTAAAGGAAAGAAATTTAATAAAAATACCAGAAGAAATAAGTTATGAAACAGCTGCTGCTTTAGAGCCAGTGTGTATAGCAGGGCATGGACTTTTTAGGTCAGAAACTAAAGTTGGAGATACAGTTGTAGTACTTGGAACAGGTCCAATAGGCTTATTTTCAATACAATGGGCAAAAATATTTGGTTCTACAAAGATAGTAGCTATAGATGTATTTGATGAGAAATTAGAATTAGCAAAGGAATTAGGAGCAGATATTTGTATAAATGCAAAAGAAAAAAACATTGTAGAAGAAATAAAAAAATTAACTAATGGAGCTGGAGCAGATATTGTTATTGAATCAGCAGGAACTCCAATGACATGTGGTCAGGTATTGTTATTAGCCAAAAAAGGTGGGACAGTACTTTATGCAGGAGTACCATATGGAGATGTAGCTTTAAGCAGAGAACAATTTGAAAAGATAGTGAGAAGTGAGCTAACTGTGAAAGGAACTTGGTTTGGAAATTCATTTCCATTCCCAGGAAAAGAATGGAGTGCTGGCTTGTATCATATGCAAAAAGGCGACATGAATGTTGAAAAATTGGTTACACACAGAATAAATTTAGATGAAGTGCCAGATTATTTTGAAAAAATATACAAAAGAGACATTTTCTTTGGTAAGATAATGGTTAATGTGGCTAATTAAGGTAGAGTAGTAAAGACAATAGTTTATAGTTTATATAAAAAAGTTAAGAGAGGTATGATTCATATGGCAGGAATAATTATAGCTGCACATGGGAATATGGCTAAAGCAATGTTGGAAAGTGCTGAATTAATAGTAGGGAAACAAGAAAAAGTAGAAACTTTAGGATTAAACCATGGTGACAGTATAGATGAGTTTAGTAGAAAATTAGAAAGTGGAATTGAAAAATATAAAGATGAAGGTATTTTAGTATTACTTGATTTTTATGGAGGGACTCCTTTCAATACATCTGCTGTTATAATAAATAAATTTGCTAAGGAATGTGAATTGGAATGTTTAACAGGTGTAAATTTACCTATGCTTTTAGAGCTGTTTTTAAACAGAGATACTATGAAGTTAAAAGATTTAAAAAATTTATGTGAAGAAGTTGGAGTTTCAGGAATAAAGGATGTAAAAGCAGCTTTAAAGATATAAAATAAATTAAAATTTTGGAGGAATTATTATGAGCAATATAGCATTAACAAGAATTGATGATAGATTAATACATGGTCAAGTTATCACTGCTTGGTGTAAGATTACATCAGCAAAGAGAATAGTGATAGTAGATGATTTAGTTGTAAAAGACCCATTTATAGTTCAAGTCTTACAAATGGCAGCACCTTCAACTGTTAAGGTTGAAGTGCATGATATAGAATCAGGTGCTGAGGTTTTAAAATCATATGATGGAAATGAGAATTTAATAGTATTAGTTAAATATCCTAAAACTGTTTTGGGTCTAGTAAATAATGGAGTAGATTTAAAAGAGTTAAATGTTGGGGGTATGGGAGCTGGTCTTGGAAGAAAAAGTTTTTATAAGAATATATCAGTATCAGATGAAGAAAAAGAGATATTTAAGGAATTAATAGCAAAGAATGTTAAGTGTTTTATACAAATAGTTCCAGATGCAAAGAAAATTGATGTAGGAACACTATTGTAAGACATATTTTGTAAATATTTAAAAGTAAATAAGGAGGAAGAAGATGCAAATTTCACTAATTCAAGCAGTTTTAATAGCAATTTTTTATTATCTTTCTTGGAGTCCATGGCTAACTTATGTTGGATTTTTTACATGGAATAGACCTTTATTAGCTGGATTTGTAACAGGAATTATACTAGGAGACCCAGTTCAAGGAGCAATTATAGGTGCAGGTATAAATATGATATATTTAGGATTCATATCAGCAGGAGGGGCTCAAATGGGAGACCCAGCTTTTGCAGGATATGTGGGAACTGCTTTAGCTATAGCATCTAATTTGGATGTAAGTACTGCAATGGCAATAGCTGTTCCATTAGGTACTGTTGCAACTGTACTTTGGATAGGCAAAATGACAGTAAATTCTTTTTTTGCACACTGGGCAGATAGAGAGGTTCAAAAAGGTAATATAGATAAAGTAGCATTTATAAATATAGTTCCACCTCAGATACTATTATTTGTAATGAGTTTTATACCCGCATTATTAGTTGTTTATTTTGGACCAAATGCAATAGATGGGATGTTAGAAGTAATGAATGATAATGTATTACATGTATTCAATGTAATTGGAGCTATGTTACCAGCACTAGGAATTGCTATGAACCTAAAATTAATTGGAAATAAGTTTACTATGCCATTTTTCATATTAGGTATATTAATGGCTGTTTATTTTAAAGTAGATATAATAGTAATATCTGTTATTGGAGTAATACTTGCTCTTACAATTACTTCAATTAAATATGGAAAAGATGGAGCGACATCTTAAATATATAAGAAAGGGGAAAATATTATGCCAGATACAAAAAGTGAAGTAGCTAAGAAAACGTTAAGCAGAAAAGATGTAATAAAGTCATGGCTAAGATGGTTTTTCTTTGCACAATCTAACTACAATTATGAAAGATTACAATCAACAGCATTTTCACATTCAATGTTGCCAATACTTAAAAAGTTATATCCAGATAAAGAAGAATTAAAACAAGAAGTAGAAACTCACCTGGCGTTTTTTAATACAGAGCCTATATGTGGATGTGTTATACATGGAATAACAATAGCTATGGAAGAAGAAAAAGCTAATGGTGCAGATGAAATAAGTGGTGATGGTATGAATGCCATAAAGACAGGTTTAATGGGACCATTGGCAGGGATTGGAGATACTTTAACTCAAGGAGTTATAACACCGATAGTATTAGCTGTTTGTATTGGCTTAACTGAGGGAGGAGCATCAATTGCAGGACCAATATTATTTGTAATAGCTCAATATATAATAATGACTTCAATTTCATTTGGAATGTGGACAAATGGATATAAGTATGGTAAAAAAGCTGTTGAAAGTATACTTCAGGGTGGAATAGTAAATAAAGTTATAGAAGGTGCTTCTATACTAGGGACTTTAGTTATGGGCGGACTTGTAGGTAGATTCATCAATTTATCTACACCAATAAGTTATACTAGTGGAGATTTTAAATTTAGCCTTCAGACAGATTTACTTGATAAGATATTTCCAGGATTAATTCCTCTGGTACTTACTTTGTTGGTACTCTTTGCTTTAAAGAAAGGTCTTTCTCCAATAAAAATAATGGGTATATTGATAGTGGTAGGTGCTATTACAGGTATATTAGGATTATTTTAAATAAATTTATATGATGTATTAATGAGGGGCTTAGATAAATTGGCAATATCTATAAAATATAATAGTAATTAGGGTAAATTAGATTTTAAATAGATTAAGATTTGAGCTTAGATAAGTCATGTCGAATGTATAATTTTATAAAAGGTATCTCAAAATGATTTTTTAATTATAATGAGGTACTTTTTTATTTATGTATAAAATCTTAAGGTGTTGGATAAAAATATTAATTTTATATAGGAAAGTTATTCTTTAGGTTTCTACTTTATATTAATATTTAGAGAGCAACAATTATACTTAAAAATTTTGCAGAGTTACTTATATATTTAAATTTATAGGCTTAGGATTAAATTTTATATGTACTGTATTTTATATTGGACTTTAGTAATATTTGTAAACTTCTTGTAACATATATTTTATATAATTGAAACAATGGATATAATATGAAATATAATAATAAATTTAGGGATGTGAATATATGAATATATTAATTGCTGATGATGAAGTAAGTATGATTAAGATACTTTGTGCTTATTTTAAAAAAGAAGGCTTCAATGTATTTACTGCAAAGAATGGGGAAGAAGCTTTAGATGTTTTTTATGAAAATAAAATAGATTTAGCAATACTGGATTGGATGATGCCAGTAATTGATGGAATAGAGGTTTGTAAAGAGATAAAAGAAAATAGTAATACAAAGGTGCTTATGTTGACAGCTAAAAGTCAAAGTGAAGATGAAATAGAGGCACTTAATATAGGGGCAGATGAATATGTCAAAAAGCCATTTGACCCTAGAATTTTAATAATAAGGGCTAAGAAATTGGTAAATTATAAAGATACAATTAATATAAAAGATTTAAAAATAGATTTTGAGTCGAACAAAGTTTTTAAAGGTAATGATGAACTACTATTGACTAAAAAAGAATTGGAATTAATGCGCTGTTTAGTAAATAACAAAGGAATCGTTTTATCAAGGGAAAGACTTTTAGATTTAGTCTGGGGACTTGACTATGATGGAGACTTTAGAACAGTAGACACTCATATAAGAAGACTTAGAACAAAAGTAGGAGAAGATATAATAAAAACTTACAGAGGATTAGGGTATAGTCTGGAGGATTTTGATGACTAAGCTAAATAAGAAGTTATCTATAAGTATATCAATAGTAGTTGTAGTTGTTTATATAATATCTATAGCTATAAATAGTATGTTTATTCATAGGTATTATTTACATGAAAAAAGAAATGTATTGAATAACATTGAAAATGAAATAAAGCATAAGGATATGGATAAATTAAAGTCAAATATTGAATTAATTGAAGAAAAAAGTAATACAGCTATTGTATATGTAGAATTAGATAAAAATTACAAAGATAAAAATAGTATAGATAAAATAAATCAAGATTTGTTAGACGCTTTTTGGGATAAAGGATTAAGCTTAAATAAATTTTGGATTGAAGGAAGTGTCTTAAAAGACATTGATAATAAAAGCATTAATAAAATATATAATCAGGGAAAAACCAAATACAGTCTATTAGTAAAGTTTATGAAAAAGGATAATTATTTATTTTCTATATCTATACCAATAGAACATTCAGAAGAAACAATTGGTATAGTAAATCGATTCAATATAATAATGGGGATATTTTCAGTAATTATAATAACTATACTTACATTTATACTATCAAACAGAATTATAAGACCTATGGAAAAGTTAAAGCTTTTATCTAAGGATATATCTGAGTTAAACTTTAGAACTGAAGCTATAAAAACGAATGATGAAATAGAAGAGTTAGCTTATAGCATAAATATAATGAGCGTAAAGCTTGAAAAGGCACATAATGAATTAAATAAAAGGAATGAAAATTTAAAATCTTTTATATCTGATGCATCTCATGAAATGAAAACTCCAATAGCACTTATAAAAGCATATTCTATAGGGATGAAAGATGGTTTGGATGATGGTACTTATACAGATACAATAATTGAACAGGCAGAAAATATGTCTAATACAATAAATACTCTTTTATATTGGGCCAAATACGAGAAAAAAGAAGTTAGTTTGTGTGAAGTAGATTTAAGGGAAAGGCTGCTTAAGAATTTAAAAAATTATGAGTTATTAATATCTAAGGATAATATAAGTGTTAAATGTGATATAGAAGATAAAAATCTTATAATAAATTCTGATAAAGATAGTGTAGATATGGTACTTAATAATTTGATTAGTAATGCAATAAAGTATACTAATGATAATGAAATAGAGATTAATCTTTTTAGGGAGAATGAGAAGATTATTTTATCTATAAAAAATGGAATAGATTATGATAGAGAAGATGATATAGATAATATATGGAAACCTTTTTATGTATTAGAGAAGTCAAGAAGTAAAGAACTCTCAGGTACTGGTCTTGGCCTTACGATAGTTAAGACTATACTTGAAGAAAATAATTTTAGATATAAGGTTGAGGTTTGTGATGGAAAGATAGAATTTTATATTATCTTTATATAAACTTTATATTATTTTTATATTATCTCATAAAAATACAACAAAATAAAATATAAATATAAAAAATAATTTAAAAAACATCAAATTAATTTGTTTTTCATATGGATAAAATTGGTTATTTAATATATAATCATAAGTATAAATAATGAAATTTATTTATAAAAAAAGTAGCACTTTTAATTCTAAGAGCTATTTTTTTTACGTAAAATGCACTCTTTTACTGCAATTCATTAACATAAAAATTAAACTAACCTTAAAATATAAATTTACTAATTTTTCAATTAATTATAAAATCTCTTGCTTTCTTTACAATAACTGTAATATAAGAAAATAATAAGTAAATTATATATTAATTATGAAAACATTATAGTTAGAAAAACCCTTTAAAATTAGTCTTTAAGTATCCATTAGAATTAAAACGGGAACAAAAAGAAAAGATTAGGTACTAATAGACAAGGGGGAAATATAATGAAAATACCAAAGAAGATTGCTGCTATGCTTACAGTTACTATGATAGCTGGAAGTTCTACAGCAGGTATAGCTAGTGCACAAACGGTAGCAACAAATTTAACAGGGCAAGAGAGATATGAAACTGCTGTAAAAATAAGTCAAGATGGATGGAAAAATGCTGATGAGGTAGTAATAGTAAATGATTCATCTATAGCAGATGCTCTATCCGCAACACCATTTGCAAAAGCAAAAAATGCTCCTATACTTTTAACAGGTAAAGATAAATTAAATGATAAGACAAAAGCAGAGTTACAAAGATTAAAAGCTAAAAAAGTATATTTAATAGGTGGAACTTCTGTATTAAGTGCAAATATAGAAAAACAAATAAAAGATTTAAAAATATCTTTTGAAAGAATATCTGGTGCAGAGAGATACCAAACATCTTTAGAGTTAGCAAAAAGATTAGATGCAGTAAGTGATGTTAAGAAAATAGCTGTAGTTAATGGTGAAAAAGGGCTTGCAGATGCAGTAAGTGTGGGTGCTCCAGCTGCACAAAATAATATGCCAGTAATACTTGCTGATTCTAAAAATGGAACAGCAGTTGCAGATAAATTTATAAAAGATGCAGGAATAACTCAATCTTATGTAGTAGGTGGAGAAAGTTCAGTTTCTGAAGCTGTAAAAAATAAACTACCAAATAGTACAAGATTAGGTGGAACAGATAGAAATGATACAAATGCAAAAGTAGTAAAAGAATTCTATAAAAAGACAGATTTAAAAAATGCATATGTAACTAAAGATGGCATGGCTAAACAAGACCAACTTATAGATGCATTAGCAGTAGGTGTATTAGGTGCTAAAAATCAATCACCAGTAGTTTTAGTTGGAAAAAATCTATCAGCTTCACAAAAAACTTTAGTTAACTCTAAGAGTTTTGATAAAATAACTAAGGTTGGTGGAAATGGTAATGAAACAGCATTTAATGAAATTAAATCATTACAAGAAGTAAGTACATCTGAGGCTAAAACAATTGCTGAATTAAAATCAGCTATAGATAAAGCAACTGCTAATGATGTTATAAACTTTAAACCAACTAGTGAAGTTAAAGAAGCATTTACAATACAAACTGACAAAGCAGTAACAGTAAATTTAAATGGTACATATACAAAGACTGTAACTATCAACATGCCTAATGGGGATGTAAACAACTATGCAAAAGTAGATGATGTAGTTATAGATGATGTTAAAGACGGAACTTTTGTTAACTATGGAAAAATAACTAACTTAAAAGTTAATGATAAAAATGGAGCTAAGATAGAAAATAATTCAAAAGGTGAGATTGGTAGTTTAACAGTAGCATCTGGAGCAAGTCAAGTAAAAGTAAATAATGGTGGTAAGATAACTACAGTTACAAATAACTCTAAAGGCACTACTATAGATAATAAGGGTACAATAAGTACTGTTAAGGGAGATAATTCTCCATCTATAAGTGGAAATAATCCAAGTTCTAACTCATCAGGAGGAAGTTCATCAAGTGGAGGTTCTTCAGGTGGAAGTAGTAGTGGAGGAAGTTCTTCTAATCAAAATCAAACAGCAGTAAATAAAGAGGCAGAAAAAATAACAAGTGTAGCTGCACCAGCGAAAGATGCAACTAAATTAACTATGCCATCAGTATCAAGCGGATATACAATAGCAATAAAATCATCAAACAATGAGAATGTTATAAAGAAAGATGGAACAATAGTTCCACAAAATACGGCAACAACAGTAAAACTAGTATTTACAGTAACACATACATCAAGTGGAAAAACAGCAGATACGAAAGAAATAGATGTAGTAGTACCAGCTAAATCAACAGATGAAGAATTACAAACAGCAGTAGATAAAGAGGCAGCAAAAATAACAAGTGTAACTGCACCATCAAAAGATGCAACTAAGTTAACTATGCCATCAGTATCAGCAGGGTATAAAATAGCAATAAAGACTTCAGATAATGAGGCAGTTGTAGATAAAAATGGAACAATAGTACCACCAGGTGCAGATACAACAGTAAAATTAGTATTTACAGTAACACAAATATCAAGTGGAAAAACAGCAGATACAGCAGAAATAGATGTAGTAGTACCAGCTAAATCAACAGAAGTAATAATAGGCTCAGGTTCAGTAGCTGGAGCAACAGCAGGAGATAAAGAAATAACAGGATTAACTACAGGTAAAATCTATAAAGTAACAATGGATGGAAATGTAAAATATACAAAAGCAGATGGAACATTAGGAGAAGAAGGAGATAAAGCAGCAATAACAGGAACATCAATAACAGGATTAGAAAATGGAAAAACATATAAAGTAGAAGAATATGTAGCACCAGCAGCGACTGAGGTAATAATAGAATCAGGTTCAGTAGCTGGAGCAACAGCAGGAGATAAAGAAATAACAGGATTAACTACAGGTAAAATCTATAAAGTAACAATGGATGGAAATGTAAAATATACAAAAGCAGATGGAACATTAGGAGAAGAAGGAGATAAAGCAGCAATAACAGGAACATCAATAACAGGATTAGAAAATGGAAAAACGTATAAAGTAGAAGAATATGTAGCACCAGCAGCGACTGAGGTAATAATAGAATCAGGTTCAGTAGCTGGAGCAACAGCAGGAGATAAAGAAATAACAGGATTAACTACAGGTAAAATCTATAAAGTAACAATGGATGGAAATGTAAAATATACAAAAGCAGATGGAACATTAGGAGAAGAAGGAGATAAAGCAGCAATAACAGGAACATCAATAACAGGATTAGAAAATGGAAAAACGTATAAAGTAGAAGAATATGTAGCACCAGCAGCGACTGAGGTAATAATAGAATCAGGTTCAGTAGCTGGAGCAACAGCAGGAGATAAAGAAATAACAGGATTAACTACAGGTAAAATCTATAAAGTAACAATGGATGGAAATGTAAAATATACAAAAGCAGATGGAACATTAGGAGAAGAAGGAGATAAAGCAGCAATAACAGGAACATCAATAACAGGATTAGAAAATGGAAAAACGTATAAAGTAGAAGAATATGTAGCACCAGCAGCGACTGAGGTAATAATAGAATCAGGTTCAGTAGCTGGAGCAACAGCAGGAGATAAAGAAATAACAGGATTAACTACAGGTAAAATCTATAAAGTAACAATGGATGGAAATGTAAAATATACAAAAGCAGATGGAACATTAGGAGAAGAAGGAGATAAAGCAGCAATAACAGGAACATCAATAACAGGATTAGAAAATGGAAAAACGTATAAAGTAGAAGAATATGTAGCACCAGCAGCGACTGAGGTAATAATAGAATCAGGTTCAGTAGCTGGAGCAACAGCAGGAGATAAAGAAATAACAGGATTAACTACAGGTAAAATCTATAAAGTAACAATGGATGGAAATGTAAAATATACAAAAGCAGATGGAACATTAGGAGAAGAAGGAGATAAAGCAGCAATAACAGGAACATCAATAACAGGATTAGAAAATGGAAAAACGTATAAAGTAGAAGAATATGTAGCACCAGCAGCGACTGAGGTAATAATAGAATCAGGTTCAGTAGCTGGAGCAACAGCAGGAGATAAAGAAATAACAGGATTAACTACAGGTAAAATCTATAAAGTAACAATGGATGGAAATGTAAAATATACAAAAGCAGATGGAACATTAGGAGAAGAAGGAGATAAAGCAGCAATAACAGGAACATCAATAACAGGATTAGAAAATGGAAAAACGTATAAAGTAGAAGAATATGTAGCACCAGCAGCGACTGAGGTAATAATAGAATCAGGTTCAGTAGCTGGAGCAACAGCAGGAGATAAAGAAATAACAGGATTAACTACAGGTAAAATCTATAAAGTAACAATGGATGGAAATGTAAAATATACAAAAGCAGATGGAACATTAGGAGAAGAAGGAGATAAAGCAGTAATAACAGGAACATCAATAACAGGATTAGAAAATGGAAAAACGTATAAAGTAGAAGAAGATACTTCAAGTCCTATATCAACAATTGGCCGACTAATAGTTAAGTTCACTAATTTAGTTAAATAATTTTAATGTTTTATTAAATTAGTAAAATATATAGACTTGTGTAAACATATTTTTTATTTAATAGATATTACTGGAAATTTTTAATTCCAGTAATATTTTTTTATTATTAAAAATATTAATAATAGTATTTTGTCCAGAATATCATTGTAAATGGAACTAATTGAGCATACTAATTGTAATTTAGAGAATGTAATTTTTACTGTTTATGAATATAATAATTTTTTAAGAAAGATGTATAAATTTATTTAAGGAATCCTAAAAATACAAAAGTACATACTGATAAACATCTGGAATATAATTTCATTAGTAATTAAATTTGTATTACTTAGGAGATTTAAAACAAAAATGTATCTAAACTAATTTAATTAATATGAAAGTTTAGTCATTTTAATCTGCTTTCAAAATAATTGCAAAACTTCACATAATTTTCACATGAATTCTCTATTAAATTCATACACAAGAGTTATTATATAAACATAGAAGATAGTAAAAACTAGCTTAAAAACATAATATAATACCCTATATAGATAGTGGCAACTCTCCCTCACATCCTCAATTGTTGCCACTATTTTAATTTTTTTGTAAAAATACAACAGAAAAACTCCACCATAAAGTGGAGCTTTTCATAAATTTTACCTAATCTCTTAAATTTCATCTAAGCACTAAGCCTTAAAACAAACAGAATTTCTGCCCTCAAGCTCTTTATTTATCTTAGCGACCTTAATCTTAATCTTGTCCTTCAAAGGGATACACCCTATATTGCTTTCACTTCTTACATTAACACTTCCAACAAATTTACCAGAATCATTATAATACTTTGCAACACCAACAATATCTCCCTTATTGATAGGATAATTCATACTCTTAAACACTATCTTAGGATTGATATTCTCACTATCTGAAACAACACCATATAAATCTTTATCTACTTTAACCTTTATCTTAAAATCATCGATGCCATCAACACAAGGCGTTTCGATAGTATCTCCCTTATGAGCTATCTTTTTAGAATGGAAATTGTCCTTACCATACTTTAATAAGCTAGCAGAAGAAGAAATTCTATTTTTCTTATTACCATCACCAAGTACAACACCTATTAATCTATGATTTTTTTCATTTTTAGCGTCTTTAGGTACCATCATAGAAAATGCAAAACAATATCCAGCATTGTCTGTATAACCTGTCTTTATTCCATCAACACCAGGAACTGAAACAAGTAGAGGATTTGTATTGTAGTGTGTAAAATCCTTTTTAGTATCGTTATAAACTTGCATAGTAGTTATTCTAGTAACTTGACTTTCATAATGGTCATACATATACTTTCCAAGAGTAACTATATCATGAGCTGTTGATATGTTCTCTATAGGAGGCTCCTTATGTTCTGGGTCAGTATATCTAGGAAGTCCATTTGGATTAAAATAATACGTATCATGCATTCCTATTTCTTCAGCTTTCTTATTCATCATATCTACAAAACTTTTTTCATCTTTACCAATGTATTTAGCTATGGCCATAGCTGCATCATTTCCAGATACAAGCATAAGACCTTGCATAAGCTCTCCTAGAGGTATTTCATCTCCATCCTTAAGCTTACAAGTAGAACCTCCTACAGAAGCTGTAGACTTGTCTATTTTTACTATGTCAGTTTCTTTAACTTGATTCTTATCTACTGCCTCTATTGCAAGTAAAAATGTCATCATTTTACTTAAGCTAGCGAGAGGCATTTTTTCGTCACTATTTTTTTCAAATAATATTCTTCTAGTATCTTGGTCTATAAGCAATGCCGCCCTTGACGAATTTGGGACTGGTGGATTATCTGCAAATGAGAATCCAGGTGCTATAAGTGTAAAAATTAATGCAAGTATTGCTAAATGTTTTATTTTTCTTTTCAAAATTTCATCCTCCATTTCATATACTAATTTATGTGCGCAAGATAGGAACTATAGGCTTTATTTATTTAGATATTCATTAATCATATCTATTATATAAGCAATTTCCTCATCTGGTATCGAAATATTAAAGTAAGCTTCAGTTGTTTTAAAAGCTTCTCGTATTAATTCATATAACTTATAATTTTTACCAATTAACTCAGTAATGTTATTATATGGAAAAGTTGTGTTTTTAAAACATCTTTCTATCATAAAAGAGCAGTGTAGTATATATCCAAGTTTAAATTTACTCTTAAGGCCTTCATCTATTAGCTCTATTATTGAAAATAATGATGAATTAACATAGTTAAATAATTTAACTGAGTCCAATAATTCTAAGTTCTGAGACATAAAGTTTATTATTAAGCTGTTATATGATAGATTTGTTTCCTTTATATTAGTGATAATATTGGCGTTGAATGTACCTTCTATTATCTTGTTTAACATATCAAGACCATACCCATTTAGAAGTTCTTCTATGTGTATAAATGGAGTGTTAGCAACATTAAAGTCTACACTACCAACAACTGCTAAAATTTTAGTATTACTAAATTTATTCCTATACATTTTGAAACTCTCTATATTATGAGGAACTAAATTAATATTGTATTTATTGATATTTTTAAGCGAAGAATTTATAAAGTCTGCAACTTTCATAGCTGAACCATAACCCGTTATACAAGTGGTTATTATAGTATACTCTCTTGATTTTTCAGGATAATTTATTTCTGATGAGTCAATTGCAGCTCGTCCAATATATGGATTTAAAAAACTTAAAGAGTTAGCTAACTCATCTAAGGTCATTTCTGGTAGAGTACTTTTTCTTACTGCTTCCAAAACTATTGGAGTAGATACCATTTCAATAGAGCGTGTTTTAATCTTTGTTTTTTCTGAAATAAGTTCTCCAAAAGCTATAAGAGAGCCCATATCTGTCAAAAGGAGTACCCCCTTACCTTCATCACATTCTTTTACCAATTCTATAGCTTTGTCAAGTATAGTACTTACCTTTACATCTAAAGGCATATCAATTGCATTACAATGGCTTGTACCAAGTAGTGAATTGGCCACATCACACATACTGCTAGCTGTTGAATTTCCATGAGCGAGTATTATAACTCCAATACTTTCAGAGTGATTATTTGGCTCAAGATATGTACTATTTAGAAACATAGATATAAATTTTACTTCATCTTTAGGCAAAGATATCTGTAGGTCATTTTCAATTATACTTAAAACTATTTTAGCTATATTTAAATCTTTTTCTAAGAAAATTTTATCATTATATAGATTGTACTTAGGATTATATGTATCCTGATTTATATTTTCTATAAGAGCACTTATATGCATTGAGAGAGCAACATAAGTTTGTTTTGTATATTTATTTCTAGAGATTTTTTCAGCTTCTTTTAAAGAGTGTTCAACAGCATAGTAAATCTTTGGGTTGATTACTTTAAAAATCTCATTACTTGTATAATCAGAATGAGTTACTGATGATACTGAAAGCAATTTTGTAGAGTATTTCTCCATGTAGTTTATAAACATACTTCTTATATCATTTTCTAGATAAGGAATCTCTGTAGAGTATCTAAATCCATTGTTTGATGTATCTATATTATATCTAGATAGCTCTTTTGTATACTCAACCTCTAAGTTGTTGCCATTAAATTCATAAAAAAGCATATAATCAAGTTCTGATAATTTATTTAAATTACTTCGATTTTCATTCAACTTTAAAAGACCAGTGTAAATATAATCAGGAACGAGAGATAAGTCTATTTCTATGTTATCTTTTAGTTCAGTCTTATAATTTAAAAATGCTCTTGCACTCATAAGTTGTATGTCAGACTTAAGTTGGCCTATATTACCAAAGCAATCATAAAGTAGTAGTGATTTAATTACATCTTTATGAACTCTTATAGTTGCATTAGTATATTTAGATTCTATAATAAAGAAATACTTAATGAGAGATAATCTTTCTTTTAAGGACCTGTCCTGCAAAGCAGGTAGGTTAATTGTAACAGGAATTCTTCTTAGAAAAGTTCCAAGTAAGGAAGACTGTATATCTTCTGTTGTGGCACACACAATAAAGACAGTAGCTCTATGTACAACATCGGATTCTCCTAATCGTCTGTATATACCTTTATCCATCAAAAGAAAAAGCATCTCTTGACCTTCTGGGGGTAATCTGTGTATTTCATCTAAAAACAATATACCACCATTGGCCTGTGCAACTATTCCAAATTTATCCTTATTAGCACCAGTAAAAGAACCTTTAACATAACCAAATAAATTACTAAGAAGTAAGTTAGCATTTTCTGCATATTCAGCGCAGTTAAATACTACAAATTTACTTTCAGAAGAAAAGACTTTACTTTCTAGAGCATATTTGTACATTGTTTCAGCAAATGTACTTTTTCCAACACCAGTAGGCCCAATAAGTAATGTATTAAGACCTTTTGGAGGGTAAAGTATGGCAGATTTAGCTTTTTCTATAACTAATTTAAGGCTAGAGTCATATCCAAGTAATGTTGAGAAGACATCTTCTGAATCATTTTTAGTTGATTTAAATAGTTCATTACAATTGCTTATAGAATATTCTGAGTTATTTAAAGTACGACCAATCAAATTTTCAATAATACCAGCATGTAAAAATAAAATAGGTTTACCAGATATTTTTACAACTTTCTTTTCATTGTATAGATTATTTAATTCTTTACTAGTATTACTTCTATCAAGAGAGGAATTGTTAGCAACTTCAAGGGTAGTAAATCCTGTTTTCTCTGATTGTAGGTCTTTTAAAGTTATATTATTACATAACTTATGTAGTGATAATAAAACTTTATCTTTTCTTAACATATAGTACCCCCTTTCTTTATATTTAAGTTATATTAAATATATTATAATATATATTTAATATTAAAATAAGGTTTATAGTGGATATTTTGTATTTTACTTTTTAATATGTTGTTTTGTGTAGTAGTTGGTGTTAAAATAATAGTTGCATTATATGAGATATGGATTTTTATGGATTTACATAGGATATTATGTTGTTATATTAAATAAGTATAAGCCTTGTAATGTATGTAGCACTTTTATTTAATGTTCATATAAATATATATAAAAATTAATTATTTAAATATATATATAAACTAATTATTAGGTTATGAGCAATTTGCAAGTGTACAGATTTAAAATTATAGTTATTGTAAATCGTCAATTGTAGTAGGTTTTAAAGTGTTTAATGAAGAATTCATAAAATGAATACTAAGTGGAGAGATAATTTTTTATTGAAACAAAAACAATGAAAATAAAAATAAGATTATAAAATTTAAAAAGGTTATATATCAATGGTTGAAAGTGTCTATTAAATATTAATTCAACCATTTTATGGTGTAAATAACTTTATAATTTATTTTTGACAAGCATAAAAAACAAATTTTTTCATAAAATCTAAATATTGGATATTAATTATTTAAACTAGTTTAAATAATTAATATATTGTAATAAAATATGAATAATATTATAAAAGAATGGGAGATATGTTTTGTGGATATAGATAGAATTTTAAATTTTTCCTCAAATGCAGGTAAAGCCATGTTGCAAAGTGGGGGAGAAACTTATAGAGTTGAAGAAACGATAAGTAGAATATGCCAATCTTTTGGTATAGAGCATGTAGATGTATTTGCAACTCCAACAGCTGTAATGGCATCTGTTTTTGTAGATGGAAAACTACATTCGGCAATTAAAAGAATAAGTTCAAGAAGAGTAGACCTAAACTTAGTTCATGAAGTTAACTCATTATCTAGAGCAATCAGTATAAATGATTTAGATATCGAGTTATGTGAGAGGATTTTAGAGGAGATAAGTGAAAACAATTATTATTCAGACATAGTAACAATAATTTTTGCAGGTATTGCAGCAGCAACTTTTTCTATATTATTTGGAGGAGATTTAAAAGAATTTATAGCTGCTTTTATGGTAGGAATAATGACTAAATTTGTTATTATGTATTTAAATAAGTCATCACTAAATGATTTTTTTGTAAATGCAATAGGAGCAGCTATTATAGCTTTTTGTTCTATTGTGATTTTAAAACTTGGATTTATAAAGACTATGGACCATTTGATAGCAGGAGCGATAATGCTTTTGGTTCCAGGGCTTGCTTTAACTAATGCATTAAGAGACTTGTTAGATGGACAATTAATATCTGGTCTTGCAAAGTTGGCAGAAGTATTTTTTGTAGGTGTATCCATAGCAGTAGGAATGTCTTTGGTATTAGGGTTATACTTCAAGTTAGGGGGTATATAAATGAAATTGGTTATAGAAGTAGTAGCAGCTTTTTTTACAGCCTTAAGTTTTGGAGTACTATTTAATATGAAGGGAAAAAACTTGATAATATCAGGTGTAGGTGGAAGTATAGCTTGGTTTTCATATAAGTTTTGTTTGAATATGGGCGTATCAGTAAACTTGTGTTTTTTTATAGCTACAGTATGTTTTGCAATATATTGTGAATTATGTGCTAGGATTTATATGACTCCATCGACAACTTTAAGTGTTTGTTGTCTTATAATCTTAGTACCAGGTTATGGAATATATAATACTATGTATTCTGTCTTAACTAATGACTATATTAAGGCAGTAGAGTATGGAGTAAGTACATTATCTTGTGCAAGTTCGATTGCATTGGGATTAGTATTTATAACAACAGTATTTAGAAAAGTTAATCTGTATGGAATAGTTTCAAAGATAAAAGATAATGAAAAATATAAGAAGAGCATAAATAAAATTAAACCACAGAAATAGAAAAAATTGACTTTTATGCCAAAGGATGATAATATAATAACATAAAATAGAATAAGAATATCTTTTATTAAATTAGATATTCTTATTGTTATAATATTAGTAACGGTTTTTTATTTCAACAAACCGACAACTTGAATCACAGATGTAAGTTTTAGAACTTGTTTTGTATTAACAAATTTGTATCAATGTAGAAACCTTAATTCTAAATTAAAAAGGGGGAAGATTCAAAATGGAGAAGCTGTCAGATAAGAAGAGAGTCAAGGCAGTAAGTATGGAAACTTTCGTGTTTATTTTGCTTTTGGCAGTAGGATTTGGATATGTAGGCAGTATCATGGGTGCAGGAATGATGTTCAAAGTAATAATGAGCACGGCACATGCACTTTTACTAGACACAGTATTTTTGATAATGGCAATGGCAGTCCTTGCAGGTGCACTTAGTGCATTACTTTCAGAATTTGGAGTAATATCTTTAGTAAATAAGATATTTAAGGGCCTTATGAGACCTATATGGGGATTACCTGGTGCTAGTATAGCAGGGGTAGTGGCAACTTATTTATCTGATAACCCAGCTATTATACCATTCGCTAAAGACAAAACATTTACACAATACTTTAAAAAATATCAAATACCTGCTTTATGTAACTTAGGAACAGCTTTTGGTATGGGACTTATTGTAACAACTTTCATGATAGCACAAGGTAAAGAATATGTATTACCAGCTATAATTGGTAACGTTGGAGCAATAATAGGTAGTATTATTAGTGTTAGAATTATGTTAACTTTTACTAAAAAGTATTATAATTATGACCCTAAAAGTGATAATGATAAACAAGTAAGTGATAAACATGCAAAAGTTGAAGAGTTTAGAGAAATAAGAGAAGGAAATGTATTCCAAAGAGGTCTTGATGCTATACTTGAAGGTGGTAAGTTAGGTGTTGAAATGGGTATGGCTATAATACCAGGAGTTTTAGTAGTTTGTACATTAGTTATGTTATTAACTTTTGGACCATCTACAGACCCTGCTACAGGTCAAGCTGTTTACACAGGAGCTGCATATGAAGGTATAAAATTATTACCTGCTATTGGTGACAAAATCAGCTTTATAATAGAACCATTATTTGGATTTACTTCACCAGAAGCAATAGCATTCCCTGTAACTGCATTAGGTGCTGTTGGAGCAGCAATATCTCTAGTACCAGAATTTATAAAATCAGGTGCTATAACTCCTAATGATATAGCAGTATTTACAGCAATGGGTATGTGTTGGAGTGGATATTTAAGTACACACATTGGTATGATGGATGCTTTAGATGCAAGACCATTAGCTGGTAAAGCGATACTTTCGCATACAATAGGTGGTTTATGTGCAGGTATATGTGCCCACTTTATATTTATGCTTGTCGGATAGGAATGTTTTAAAAATCAAATATTAAGATATTATAATTTATTAGATTGAATTAAACTAACAATTTAGATGTATAAAAATTAAATTAGTGATTTAAATATATAAAGGTGCTGTTTTGAAATAGAGATTTATTTTCATTTTAAGACAGCACCTTTTAGTAATTTGAAGGTATTAATTAAATGTATTGATTGAATTTATTATGATAAAATTGTATTATATACATTAGAGCCAATTTAAACAGTAACAGTAAGGAGGAATTGTAGTAAATGAAAAAAGAACGACTACATCATGAGGATTTAAAAGAGTATGATTATGATGAAGATGACTATCTCAGTAAGAAAATAATTATTAAGGACTTTATAAAAACTATATTAGTTATGATAATTGCTACTGGAATATCAGTAGCTTTTAAAAAAGTAGGTTTTAATGAATCTAATATTATTTTAGTGTATATATTAGGTGTATTATTTGCTACAAGTATAACGCATGGGTATTTTTTTGGAATACTTTCTTCAGTAATAGGAGTGCTATCATTTAATTTTTTCTTTACACACCCATTATATACTTTTTTAGCTTATAGAAAAGATTATCCAATGACTTTTTGTATTATGCTTATGGCAGCAATTATAACAAGTACTTTAACTTCTAGAATAAAAAAAGAAGTAAGACTTTCTCATAAAAGAGAGAAGATGATAAGATTACTTTATGAAAATAATAAAACGCTTCTTCAGGCAAAAAATAAAAATCAAATAATTGAATTTTGTGGGTCTAATTTAGTTAGTATATTAAATAGAACTGTTATAGTAACTATTGCAGATGGTGATAATAATCTAGGTAAGCCAAGTATTTATATTTGTAATAATGATGGAAGTGAGAATATATTCTATTCAGTATTAGAAAAGGAAGCTATAAAAGAGGCTTTTAGGACAGGTGAGCCAGTTGGTGTTGGAACAAAATATTGTAAAAATAGCAGTGCTTACTATTTTCCTATAAAAGGTCAAGAATCCAATGTTCTTGGTGTTATAGGTATTGCATGTTTTAAAATTGATATTATCACAGAAAATGAAAAGATATTGTTAGAAGCAGTTTCAACACAAGTTGCATTAGCAATTGATAGAGAAAATCTATTTGAAAAGAATAAAAAAGCTAATCTTGAAACAGAAAGAGAGAGATTAAGAGGAAACTTGCTTAGATCAATTTCTCACGATTTGAGAACTCCACTTACGAGTATACTAGGTTCTTCTTCAACTATACTTGAAAATGATGATGTGATAGACAAAGAAACTAGAGTAGAACTACTAAAAAATATATATGAAGATACAAGTTGGTTAACTCACTCTGTTGAGAACATACTTAGTATGACTAGAATAGATGAAGGAAAATTGGATATTGAAAAACGTCCAGAGGTTGTAGATGAAATAATCGCTGAATCTATATTAAGAGTTAAAAAATTTGCAAATAGTCGAGAGATACAAACAAATATACCAGATGAAATAATAATAGTTCATGTGGATGTATTATTGATTGAGCAAGTTCTAGTAAACTTAATTGACAATGCTATAAGACATACACCTAAAAATTCTAAGATAGAATTAACTGTAAGTAAAGAAGCTGAAAATGTATTATTTGAAGTGGCAGACAATGGAAAAGGAATACCAAAAGAAGATATAAAGAACATATTTAATAGATTTTATACAAAGAATAAAGCAAGAAATCTTGAAAGAAGAGGGATTGGTCTTGGTTTAGAAATATGTAAGTCTATAGTACAAGCTCATGGTGGAGAAATTATTGCTTTTAATAATCCTTCTGGAGGAGCTACATTTAGATTTAGCATACCTTTAGATGAAGGGAAGGTGAAAGAAGAATGGAAGTAAAGCCATTGGTTTTAATTGTAGAAGATGATAGACCAATTTGTAAATTTATAAAAGTGTCTCTGGAAACTCAAAACTATAGATGTGTAGAAACTGACAATGGAGGCACAGCTATATCACTTATACATTCTCTTGACCCAGATTTAATAATTTTAGATTTAGGTTTACCAGATATTGATGGAATTGAGGTAATAGGTAGAGTTAGAGCTTGTGCTAAAAATAATAAAATAATTGTTGTTTCAGCAAGAGAGCACGAGAGAGATAAAGTTGAGGCTTTAGATGGTGGAGCAGATGATTATTTGACTAAACCTTTTAGCGTAACAGAACTTTTGGCTAGAGTTCGTGTAGCCCTTAGAAATAAAGTTCAACAAGGTAAGACAAATAGTGATGTTCCTACAACCTTTGAGGTTAAAAATCTAAAGGTAGATTATGAAAAGCATGTTGTATCTATTAATGCTGAGGAGATACATTTAACTCCAATTGAATATAAACTTGTTGAATTAATGTCTAAATATTCAGGAAGAGTTTTAACACATAAATTTATAATAGATAAGGTTTGGGGTAATTACTATGAAAGCGAAAACCAATCTCTTAGAGTTTTTATGGCAAGTATAAGACGTAAAATTGAAAAAAATCCTGCTCAACCAGAGTATATTTTAACTGAAGTTGGAGTAGGATATCGTATGACAGATGAATAAGTATCAAATTAAAAGTATTAGTTAAGCTAAACTAGTAGTATTTTAACTAAATATAAATAGCCATGTATTTTATAATAAGTAGGAGGAAAGGCTGCCTACTAATGTTATATTTGTATGGCTATTTTTAATACAAAAAATATATTTTATTTAAATAAAATATATTTTAAATTGAAGCTTTAGTTAATGTGATATTTATTTTTGATAAATACTTTATACATATAAAATATTTTATTTGTTAAGAAATATGTTTCAATATAAAAAAGTTAATATTTTTATCTTCTTATAATGGTCTTTATGATATTATTAATATAACTATAATAACAACACTGTAGTTTATTGTAGAATGTGTTTTTTTATAGTAATGAGAACGTATGTCTTTTTAAATGAATAAAGTAGTTTAATTCTTCATAATATAAATATTTATTTAATAGCTATGTAAAGATTTATATTATGTACTTGATGAAGATATGAGTATAAAATATGATTTTTATAATATAAAACTTGCTTAGAGCTAAGACAAGGTAAAAATAATAAGAATTATATGAAGATTAAAAAAATAATATGTACAGCAAAGGATATTTATGATAGTTTAAGTTTTAGAGAGCTTAAATGAGTTATATGATGATAAGCTCTATTTATCAAAAAATATGATGCTATTGTGCTCTTTTTTTTTATATAAAAAAGTACAGTATTATCATCAAGGATATAGCAAAACTTGACATAGTTTCAAGAATTAAAAAAATTGGATAAAAGGAGTTATACATAAATGAGTGTGAGAAATTTAGTAGATGAATTAGATGAAATTATATATGTTTCCTCCTTGGATACATATGAACTTTTATATATTAATAAAAATGGGAAAAAGATGTTAGGGCTTGATGATATTTCTAATAGAAAATGTTATGAAGCATTACAAGGAAGAAATTCTCCTTGTGAATTTTGTACTAACTCTTTTTTGAAAGAAGATGAATATTACATATGGGAAAATACAAATACTGGAATAGACAGACATTTCATATTAAAAGATAAATTAATTAAGTGGGAAGATAAAACTGCACGATTAGAAATAGCTCTTGATATTACTGATAAGGAAAATATAAGTAAGTCGCTAGAAGAAAAATTAGAAATAAAAGAATTATTAGTTGGATGTATTAAATATCTTATAACAGAAACTAATTTTTCGAATGCTATAAATCTTGTATTAAGCAGTATTGGGGAATTTCATAAAGCTGATAGAGCATATGTTTTTGAAGTGTCAGCAGATGGGAAAAAGATAACTAATACATATGAATGGTGTAATCAAGGTATTGAGGCACAAAAACAGTTACTTGAAGATATTGATGTTGAAACATTAAAAAATTGGTTTTCATTATTTCATGAAAAAGGTTTTATAATATTAGATAATATAGAAAATGTAAAAGAAACACAACCAATGGAGTATGAAATTTTAAAACCTCAAAATATTGAAAGTTTGCTAGCATCTTCACTGAAGCAAGATGATAAAATCATTGGATTTATTGGAGTTGACAATCCACATAGAGCTGTTAAAGATACATCTCTTTTGACTTCTCTATCTTATTTTTTATTGAATGAAATGAAAAAGAGAGAAGTAGAAAATAAATTGAATCATATGAGTTATTATGATTTTTTGACTGGGGTTTACAATAGAAATAAATATATTAAATACATAGATAATTTTCACAGCAATAAAGCTAAATCTATAGGTGTTGTATTTATAGATATAAATGGATTAAAAGATATTAATGATAATTTTGGACATGCTAGTGGCGACTCTGCCATTGTATCAACCTGTGTAATTATAAAAAAATACTTTCATTCCTATAATATTTATCGTATTGGTGGAGATGAGTTTGTTGTATTATGTGAGGAAATTTCAAAACAACTATTTGAAGAAAAGGTTACATGGTTAAGTGAAGAGTTTAAAGATACTAGGGTATATAGTGTAGCAATAGGAAGCATTTGGAGTGAGAATAGTATAAATATACATAGTATGACTAAAATTGCTGATGAGAGAATGTATCAAGATAAGCAAAGATATTATGAAAAAAATAAGCTAAAGACCAATAAGGTAGAGGAGATAAAGAATTTAAATGCTTCAGAAAAAAGAATTTTATCTACACATAAAAATTTAGAGACAGAAGAACCTTTTGACAGTATAACAATTGATGGATATTCTAAAACTTATGAAACATTAGTTTATAATACATATGATATAATCCTAGATATTTGCTTAGAGAAAAATTTAATTACTCCAATCTATCAATCAGAAAACAATATTTTTAAGATTTCTGTAAAAGAGAATATACAAAAAACCTTTTTATACATTAGAAATTATATAATTCATCCTGATGATAGAACTATATTTTACTCTAATATTTATTCAAAGTTTCTTGGTGATTCAGCAAATAACAAGCAAGAGGATTTAAAGTTGAGTTTTGAGTGTAGATGCTTAGGAGAGGATAAAAGGTACTATTGGGCATCAATGTTTATCCTAAATGCTATCAGTAAAAATAAATTTGGTGAAAAGCAGACGCATATTTTGCTTTCTATTAAAAATATAGACCATATTATGCAAATACGTAAAAGACAAAGAGATATATTGACAGGGCTATATAATTACGAAGGCTTTTGTCACCAAGCAAATTTATTGCTAAAAAAACATCCTGATAAACACTATGTTGCTATAATGATGGATATAGATAAGTTTAAGGTAATTAATGATATTTATGGTATTCAAGAGGGAGACAGAGCATTAATATATATTGCAGAATTGATTAAAAAAAATATTGCTTCTAAGGGAATTTGCTGCCGTATGTATGCAGATGTATTTTGCATCTTTTTTGAGTGCTATCATGATAAAGATGTAGATAAATTAATTTATAAAATTACAAAGAATTTAAGTATAAAGCAATTTGAATATATGTTAATACCATGTTTTGGAATTTATAGGATTTTGGATAATAATATATCAGTTACAAATGCCTGTGAGATGGCAGGATATGCTCATAAAAATGTAAAGAAGCAAAGCATAAATCATCATATGTTTTATGATGAAGCTATGAGAAATGATGCAATTGAAGAAAAACAGATGGAAAGAGAAATGGAATATGCATTGGAAAATGGACAATTTCATGTATACTTACAACCTAAATATAATCTTGAAGTAAATAAAATTGTAGGGGCAGAAGCTTTAGTTAGATGGATACATCCAGAAAAAGGCATAATACCTCCAAATAAATTTATATCACTATTTGAGAAGAATGGGTTTATCATTAAACTAGATATGTATATATGGGAGCAAGTATGTGCTTTGATTAGAAAATGGATAGACTTAGGTCAAAAGCCAGTACCTATTTCCGTAAATGTATCAAGACTACATTTGTATAATCCTAAATTTAGATATATTGTATTAGGTTTAATGAATAAATATAACATACCAAAATCACTTTTGGAATTAGAGCTTACAGAAAGCTTATTCATTAAAAACATAAAGTTATTTGCCAAGGTAATAGCAGAGCTTAGAACAGATGGTATTATTTTAAATATGGATGACTTTGGTTCAGCATACTCTTCATTAAATATGCTAAAAAATATAAATATTGACACATTGAAGATAGATTGTGGATTCTTTAATGAAAAAGAAATTACAGAAAGAGAAAAAATTGTTTTGAAGCATACCATAGCTATGGCTAAGGACCTAAATATGGATGTAGTTGCAGAAGGTGTAGAAACAAAAGAGCAAGCAGAGTTCTTGGCTAGTTTGAATTGTGTGGTAATTCAAGGATATTACTATTGTAAGCCTATTCCAAGTAGAGATTTTGAAAGTTTACTTTATAATCATGAAGATAGTAAACTAATAACTACTTAAAATACTATGATTTATTTAAATATAATATATTCATATGGACGCTTGTATAGAAGCTCTTTACCATAAATATAGAATGTGAGATAATAAATTGAATAAAAAATAAAAAGCAATGACAATATAATTTTTTTAGTAAGTACAATATTGATGAATTAGGAGCGAAGTTTATGATAGTGGGTATTATAGGTCCTTCGGACTCTGGATTTAAGATAAAGGAAGACTTAAAACAGATAGATAGCAATTTAGAAACTAAAATATATGTAAGAGAAAAAGTAGTTGATACAGTAGAAGTTATTTCGAAGTGTGAAGATGAATGTGATGCCATTATATTTACAGGATGTGGGGTATATGAGTTTATAAAATCTAAACATGAAATAACTAAACCACATTCATTTGTTCCTAGAAGTGGGACAAGTATAATGAAAGCATTTTGGGCAATAAAGAGCTCAAATATAAAGCTAGATAAATTTAGTATAGATGTAGTTGATAGATATGTTGTGGAAGATGCACTTAAAGAGTTTGATATTGAAGCTACAAGTATATTCTGTAGACCATTTTCTGTAGAAATAGGAGAATCTGAACTTGCAAAATGGCATATACAGTTGTTCGAGGAAAATAAGACTGAGCTAATGATAACTGGTTTTGGAGCAGTGTACAATGAGTTAAAGGAGAAAGGTTATCCTGTATTTCGCCTACAAGCAACTATACAACTAATCAAAGAGAGTTATGAGAAAGTAAAGAGTGAATATGCTCTAAGTAAGGCTAGGTTTTCTCAAATTGCAGTAGAAATATTGAGTTTAATAGATTATAAAGAGAAGATAGAAAACTATTATTCTGATATGATAAAAAAATCAGATATGGATAAGCTTGTAGTAAACTATGCAAGAAGTATTCAAGGTTCTTTATTTTCGTTTGGAAGAAATGATTATGTAGTATTCGTTCATAAAGGTGTAGCTGATAATGAGTACAATTATGATAAATTATTTAAGTTAAAAAGAGATATAAAAGATATGGGATTTTCTCTTAGTATAGGGATTGGTACTGGGGTAACTGCATATCAAGCTGAAAATAATGCACATAAAGCATTAAGACATTCAATAGACTCAAAAGACATTGGTATATATTTAGTGGATGAAGATGAAAATATAAGAGGTCCTTTAGCTTCAGAAAATGAATTAAATTATTCCCTAGTATTGGCTGATGAGAAAGTAATAGAAATATCTAAAAAAACTGGGATGAGTTGTGAATCAGTAGCAAAAATTATAGCTATAAGTGAAAATAGAAAAAGCAAGATTTATGACTCAAAAGAATTGGCAGAATATCTAAATGTAAGCGAAAGAAGTGCAAGGCGTATACTGAATAAAATAGTAAGTGCAGATTTAGGTAGAATATGTGCTAAAGAAACTAGTATTGGTGGAGGTAGACCAAAGAATATTACTGAGATATTGTTTTAAAATATTATATACGATTGTATGAAGTGTAATATAAAATACTAAAACCTATGTAAATCAACTTTTTAAGATAGTTCTTATAGAGTTGAAAATACATAGGTTTTTAATTGTGAAATCTAAAGAGCAATTATTGTATAGATGTATTTATATAAGTTATAGCACTCTAATTTATCATTGATTTCTTACAATTTATTATTTAACTTAATCATATGAGAGACTGATTCAGAAGTAGAATCTAATATCTATAATCTAACCATATGATGCACTAATTTAGAAGATTATATAATAATTATAACTTAATCATATGATAAACTATTTTAGCAGTATCATATAATTCATCTATATTTACATATTCATTAACTGTGTGTACATCATACATCCCTAAACTTAATATAGCGCAGTTATATCCAAGATTAGCTAGTATATTTGCATCACTACCACCACCAATTACCATTGGATTTGGAACAACGCCAACTTGTCTTATTGCCTCTTCACTTAATTTAAAAACATGACTGTCTCTACTAAGTTCAAAACTTGGATAAGACATATTATGTTCAAAAGTGTAAGTGGTATTAAATTTAGATGCAGCATCTGAACAACATTTTTCCATATAATTAAGTTCATATTCTAAAGTCTCAGGGACATGAGACCTGATTTCAGCAGTCAATGTAACTTCATCAGTTACTATATTTGTAGCTCCACCGCCTTCTATTTTACCTATGTTTGAAGTTGTCAGAGAATCTATTCTACCTATATGCATATTACTTATTGCATGAGAAGCAACCAATATAGCATTTATACCTTTTTCAGGTTCTATACCTGCATGTGCTTTTTTACCATAAAAAGAGATTTTTATAGATTCCTGTGCAGGAGCCTTATATGCTATTGAGCCAATAGCTCCACCAGAATCTAAAATCACCATATCTTTGCAAGGTAAGTTATCAGGATTAAAGTTTTTAACACCATGCATGCCAGCTTCTTCACAGATTGTAAAGCATAGATATATATCTCTATGTGGTATTTTTTCTGTAATAACATGTTCTAGAGCTTCAAGGATAGCGGCTATACCAGCTTTGTCATCTGCACCAAGTGTGGTAGTTCCATCACTTCTAACTACATTACCATCTAGTATTGGATTTACACCTAAACAAGGTTGAACTTGGTCCATATGAGCACATAAACAAAGAGGTCTACTTCCTTCTTCACCTTTTATATATGCGATGACATTTCCTGTATTACCACCATATTTTTCACCAGCATCATCTATAATAGCGTCTATATTTCTTTCTTTTAGGTAGTTCACTATCCACTTAGACATTTCTAATTCTTGATTAGATGGACTGTCGATTCTAACCATATCCATAAAATTATCTACAAGTCTATTTTTACTTAACATAAATCATTTCTCCTTTTAGAAAAAAATTAAATAAATTACATACTATAAGAAGGGAATATTCCAGGTCCTAATGGAATATTAAACACCATAAATAGTATCAATAGTATAGTCCATACTATCAAAAATGATATAGAGTATGGTATCATATTAGCTATTACAGTACCCATACCTGCATCCTTATCATACTTTCTTGTAAATGCGAGTATAATAGGGAAGTATGGGAATAATGGGCTAAGTGGATTTGTTATACAGTCACCTATACGATAAGCCATTTGTGTAAGTGCTGGATTGTATCCAACCATCATAAACATTGGTACGAATATTGGTGCAAGTATAGCCCACTTTGCAGATGCACTTCCTATAAATAAATTTATAAAGCATGATAATATAATAAATCCTATCAATAATAAAGGTCCATTTATACCTGCTGATTTTAAAAACTCTCCACCTTTTACAGCTAGTATCAGACCTAAATTACTATTTGTAAATAATTGCAAGAACTGTGAAGCAGCAAATGCTAGTATTATATATCCGCCCATATCACTCATTGCACCTGCCATTATAGAGACAACATCTTTATCCTTTTTTATTTTACCTATAGTTTTTCCATATACAACACCAGGTATAAAAAAGGCTAGAGCTATTATAGGTACCATACCTTTCATAAGAGGAGCATTATTTGATAATAAATCTCCTGTTTCTGGGTCTGCTAAGAAGGGTTTTTGACCAATTACACTAAGTGCTATTATAATTGCTGCATATATTAATATACTTATACAAGCTTTTTTAAGTCCTTTTTTTTCTAAATCACTAAGACTACCATCAACATCTAGCTCTGCACTTCCTTCATATTTACCAAATCTAGGAGCTACAATTTTTTCTGTTACCCAAGTTGCCAATAATATTAATACAAAAGTTGATGCTATCATAAAAAATAAGTTCATTGTTGCATTAGCTTCAAATCCAGAGTCAATCATCTGAGCTGCTGGAACTGTAAAACTTGCAGCAAGTATGTCGTTAACACTTATCATGATGTTTGCTGCAAATCCTAGACAGACTGCGGCATATCCAGAAAATAAACCTATAAGTGGATGTCTTCCAACACCAAGATATACAAGTGCAGCCAATGGTGGGAATAGTATTGTACCTGCATCTGATGCAATATTTGCAAGCATACCTATAGTCATTACAACAAGAGTTACTTTTGTTTCAGGAATCTTGCTTACTGATGCTTTTATTGTTGCTGTCATAAGCCCAGTTTTATCACAAACACCAGCACCTATCATAGTAACTAAAACTAGACCTAAAGGTGCAAAGCCTTGAAAATTACTAACAATATTGCCTAATAAAATCTGAAGTTGTTCTACCGTTAATAAATTTACAGCAGTTATAGTTTCACCAGTACCAGGATGAACTACTGATATACCCATAGAACCAACTATACTAGATAGTATAAGCAAAAGTACACATAGTCCTAAAAATATTGTAACTGGGTCTGGTAGTTTATTACCAACAATTTCTATTCGGTTTAATGTTCTGTCAAAAAAGTTCTTCTTTTTAACTACGTTATCATTCATAATATCCTCCCTATGTTTTTAAAATATAATATTGAAAATAAGTATTGTGGTTAAATTTATAATGTAAATTATGACTGTCAATTTAAGACGTGTCCACAATGTGTCCTAAAAAAAGTATAAAATAAACTTTTTCCTATGTCAATGCAATTTTCTGAATTTTCTGGATGAGTGGTGTTAATTAAATATGCTTTAAGTAGATTAATAACGAATTATGTCTAAGTTATCTATGTTATATACACGCTTTAAAATTAATTTTAAAACAAAACTTTATAAAAATCTAGTGGAATATTAAGTTAGTAAAAGAATAAATTAATAAAATACAAAACTTTATAACAACGAAAGTGGAGTATTTGGATTAGAATTAAAAAAATAATATGTAAGAGGATAAATTATCATAAGGATATATTAAAAATATAAAAAATTAAAAAATAGTAGAGAAATAGTAAAATACACAAGTTTATATTATGATGAATATAACCTATGTAGGAGCTCTTTTTTAATGACTTTTATATATGGTAATGCTATAATATATCCTAACAATAAGTAAAGATATATTAAAATAAAATTAAAAAGATTAAGCTATTTATATGTTTTTGTAAATTATATACTAGTATTATTATATTTTTATAAAAGATATATTAGAAATATAATCAATTTATATTATTGGAAATTATTGGGTTAATTTTGAAAGTTAAATGTAGAAATATGAATAATAGTACTATATGATAGTTAAATCACTTTTTAAATTAATAAATAATATGAGAGTTTATTTATAAGTGTATCAACAGTAGTTGAACTGTAGAAGTATTAAATAATTCATGAATGAGAGTGTGTAATGTACAAGGGGGGTATGATGTTAGAAACAATATTAAAGAATTTTAAAGCAAAGAAGATAGATTTATATAAATCTGAAATTAGATTGAGAAATTATCGAAGTTTCTGTGGTCTATCATTATTAGGACTCACTATTTCAGCTATGGTGTTTGCATTTGGATTGATTTTATCAGAAGTTGTTACTTTTAATATAGAATTTTTTATTATACTTGGATACTTTTTTATTCTTTATATTATTTCTAAATTTTACTTAAAAAAACACTCTCAGCATATAACACTTGTCTTTTATTGGGCATTAACTCCAGTTATGATAATGGGTATTTTGATGGGGACTTTTCTAGATAAAACAGAACCATCAATCACAATTATGGTCTTTATATGTGTACTTCCTTTATTCATATTGGATAAACCTTGGAGAATTATTCTCTATATAACAGGAACTGCTATAATTTATGGAATTTGTTGTTTTATAGCAAAGGATATAAATATGTTTATGGCAGATTTAGTTGATTTAGTTACTTTTTATTTTTTATCTGTAGGTGTCAACTTTTTTATTCTAAATGACCGTATCGAAAGTGTAGAAAACTACATTAAATATAGAACTAAATCAGAAATTGATTTATTGACAGGTATATATAATCGAGGTGCTGGTGTTGAAATGATTGAACAGCTCATGGACGAAAAAAAATATGGAGCCTTTATTCTTATCGATATAGATGATTTTAAATATATCAATGATTCTTATGGTCATATTGTAGGTGACCGTTATTTACAAGCTGTAGCTGATAATATAAAGAATATTTTTTATGATAGTGTAGTTTTAAGATTAGGTGGTGATGAATTTGCCATCTATGCTAAGGATTTAAACAATGAGGAGAAGTGTAGAATACACTTTGAGAAATTATTTGATGCATTAAATAATATGGAAGATTTATCACAGAATGATTATGTATTTCATATTAGTTTAGGATGTTCAATATGTGACAAAGATATTAATAATTTTGAAGATTTATATAGTAAGGCAGATGAAGCTCTTTATGCAGCAAAGGAAGCTGGAAAAGGGTGTTATCGAATAAACTGATTTAATATTTTATCAGGCTTTCTATTTATATGTGATATATAATTTTTAAAAAGAAAAATGGCAGTTTCAGTTGGAATTTTGAAACTGCCATTTTTTTATGGTTAATGATTTTATGCTTTTTTTCTAACTGGAACCCAAACTTCGTATCTTGCATTTTGTGGGTCTGAGTTTAAATAAACTTCTATATCTGAAATATTTTCTACATATTCATAGCCAGAGTTAGGAAGCCACTCTGTCCAAATTCGACGTTCTAAATCTTGTATGCTTTCTTGTGTACCCTTATTGGAGAAAACTGCCCATGTTGAAGCTGGAATAATATATTCTTCGAAAGTGTCATCAATTTGTTTAGTACTGGCTACACCTATAAAATAGGACAATGATTCTTTAGTTTTATAAACACTTACACCAAGTATACCCATAGGATGACTGTTCATCATCTCTGCTAATTTATATAAAGTACCATCTATTCCTGCCTTATGCCACATCTTTGGGACAATTTTAAAGTTTTCTTCGATATCTTTACTTAGAGGTTGTGCAATACCAATAATACGAATTTCTTCTTTTTTCTCGATTCTATAATTCATCTCTTCTACTCCTTTAATTGTCATTTTGAAGCTAATTGGTAGAATGGATTTTAGTGGAATGCCACACTCTTTTACTTGTGATGGTGCAATTTTATGTAAGCTCTGAAAAGCACGATTAAAAGCTGTTGGCGAAGTATAACCATATTTCAATGCAATATCGATTACTTTTGATTCGCTATTTTGCAAGTCTACAGCTGCCAAACTTAAACGTCTACGTCGAACATATTCCGAAATAGAAAAACCTGAAATATATGAAAATATTTTTTGGAAATTATAAGCTGGACATCCAGTAATTTTTCCAAGTTGATTGTAATCAATTTCATCTAATAGGTGTATTTCAATATAATCAATTGCTTTATTTAACTGCTCAATCCATTCCATAATATCAGCTCCTTAATCTAAGTGTATTATTTGTTGATTGTATTGTCCTCTCTTTTTGAGTTTAAAAAATGAGAGTGTCGTAAATGCTTTACTATTCATTTCATTAAAATCTCATTTTGTGCTGTTTAATTGGTATAAATTTATTTTATGGGCATAATATAGATTTTTCTCTAATTTGTTACTTTTAAATGGCTTTCCGTGTCCTGGATAAATCATTTTAGGTTTTGAGCTGATGATTCTTTCCCAAGACTGGATAAAGTCTGTTTTATCTTCTGCCCAGATTGTAACATTGTGGATGCTTGGCAAGCCATTCATTGCGGCATCGCCACAAAATAAAACTCCATTATCGAGTAGAAGTGAAATTGAATCAGCAGTATGTCCTGGTGTATCTATGATTTTTCCACATAGTTCTACTTCAATTTCTTTACGATTATCATCAGATATAAGAAGGCATCTTTTTTCAAATGTCTGTTTTAGTGGGGGAAATAGATGTTCTCCTTTTCCTAATAGTTTCATAATTTGACAAGAAAAAATGGCTATACGACTGGTGCAACCTCCAATAAAAGAGTTTTGACCTTTATATAGTACTTCTAAAGCTTTATCACTCATTATTACCTTAGTGTTAGGAGATTTTGATAAAATTTGATTTAAAAAACCAGCATGGTCATCATGTGCATGTGTTAGAAATATGTATCGGATATTTTTTATATCTATATTGAAGTTAGATAATTGCTTTTTAAAATGTTCAAACCCATTTTCATATCCAGTATCAATTAAGACAAAGCCATCTTGGATAGGGTATAACCAGCTATTCACAATTCGGTTTCCTGCATTAAACATTTTCTCACCACCTTGTATCACAAAATATGAATGTGTTTTATATTAGTTTCTATTTTATTAAAAAAACATACCACACTTACAGCTATACTTCAACACAACTTTATAAATTTTGTGATGAGTGGCTATTTGTAAACAAGTAAGATAATAATCACATACTATAAAAAAATGAAATATAAGAAAAGATGGTATAGTCTCTATGACATATACCATCCTTTATATTATATAAATCAATCTTTAACAGACCTATAAAGTTTTGTCGTGTTTTTCTAAGAATGCTAAATATTCTTCTTTAGTCATAACTGGAGTAAAGGCATCTAGTATATCTTTAGTTTCCTTAGCATTATCAAAAAGAAGGTCTATAACTGTAAGTGCCATAGCCTTAGCAGGGACTATGTAAGCTAAGTTTTCATCAACTATTTCAAAATCTCTTGTATGAAGAGCACCTTTTACACCGCCAATCATAGGGTGAAGGGTAGGCATTATATGAGATACATCTCCAAAATCAAAGGAACCAGTGAAATCTCCACCATCAATAATCTTTCCTTTTAGACCTAAATCTTCAAGATTATTTTTAAATAAGTTATCAAGAGTTTTGTATCTTAATATTGGTAAGTATCCAGGTATTTCAGTTATTTCAACTTCAGCTCCAACCGCCATTCCACCAGCCATCAAGGCTTTGTTTATCCTTGCATTAGCATCAATCATGCCGTTTATAGTTCTAGCTCTTACATATGATTCCATATGAACATCAGCAGGAACAACATTTACTATATCTCCACCTTTTGTGATGATAGGATGAAATCTAACTCTTTCAGATTCCTTAAAAGTTTCTCTAAGTGCATTTACATTATTTATAGCAAGCATTGCTGCATTTAAAGCATTTATACCATCATGTGGAGCAGAGCCAGCATGAGATTCTTTTCCTATAAATTTAACTTTTTTGCCAACAAAGCCATTACTTTCAGGGCCAACTAGAGCCTTATCTTCTCCTAAATCTGAAGAGTGAAACATCATAGATATGTCTATATCATCAAAATAACCTCTTTTTATTAGCTCTTGTTTTCCACCAAAGTAAGTTATTTTTCCTTCTTTTTTCAATTGTTCTCTGTATTCTAATTCAATAAATTCTTCAGCAGGAGTAGCCATAAAAGATATTTTACCATCTAAATGTTCTAAAACTCCACTTTTTACTAAACCAACAGCAGCACCTAACATTCCAGCTATTTGTATATTATGTCCACAAGTATGAGATGCACCTATTTCATTAGAATCTTTGTGTTCTTTGCATGATATACCATCTAATTCTCCAAGTATAGATATATGAGGACCTTCTTTACTAGAATTTGCATCTGCCTTACATCCTGTAACAGCTATATTTTTTTCGACAGATAAGTTTAGCTCTTGTTCAAAAAAGTTTGAGACAGCTTCTGTAGTTTTATACTCTTTATATCCATACTCTGGATTCTTGTATATTCCATGGCCTATTTCTAATATTTTTTCTTTATTTTCATCTATAGTCTTTATTACTAGAGATTTTAATTGTTCTTTATTCATAATAAATTCCTCCTATATTTTACCTTGAATACTTAAAACTATATGAGCTATACTCGCACATGCAAAGAATATAGTTGTAAAAACAACAAGTGATATTATAACTATTTTCCATGACATTTCCTTTAAAGCTTCTATTTTGTTTCCAACAGAAATTCCTGCAAAAGCTAGTAGAGGAGTTGTTATAGCCATAAAATTAATATTATTAGTGTTAGTTAAAAATACCTCAGATGTTGGACTATATGGCATACTAAGTAAAAGACCTATTATAGTGGCAAATCCAAAAGCAGGAAATATTGATTTAGGAAATAAATCCTTTATAATCATAGCAGCCATAGCAGCTAATATTAACATTACCATCCCAGGAAAAGCTGTTACTATAGATGTACCAACACTAATTCTTTGTCCTATAAGAATTATAACTCCAATAATAGACATAACCAATAATTGATATGAACTTTTCTTTAAATCTAAATTAGCAAACATTTATTAGCACTCTCCTTTTGTAGTTTTTGCTTCTTCAGCCTTTTTACTTCTTGAGAATTTAGGTTCTAAAATTTTGTACATAAAATTAGTAAATGGTAAAGATACGAAAACCAAGAATATAATTCCTGTTATACTAGACATCATATTACTTGTTGCGGCATAGGCAAGTATTGTATCTGCCATTTCTGGTGGTACCATGGTAGAAAGTGAACCCGCAGCTGCGGTCATCATACTTCCACTACCAACACCACAAGCCATTCCTAAAGCATATGGGTGAAGGCCACTATAAATTGACACTGAGCCTAACACACTAAAGTATATAGTACCAAGAACTGTACCCATTAAATATGTACCAAGTACGCCACTACCTTCTGGAGAATTTATCCCATATTTTTCAGATATAACTCCTAAAGAAGGTTCACGGCTTATACTTGCAGTAGCTCCAATAGCTTCTCTTTTCATACCAAATATTAAAGCAAGTGGTAATGCAACTATTGGTGCAAGTATGTGACCAAATTCTTGAGCAAGAAATGCAGGTCCAGCTTGAATTATCTTATCGATGTTTGGACCAACAGTAGTCCCATATTTTATACCAAGCATTACTAGTGCAATTCCAACAACTTCACCAGCAATATTGATTTCTTTTTCTCCAATAACTTTTTTAAGTGCTTTAATTTTTTTTCCTAATAAGTCAGGTGTTATTATAAGTCCGATTATAACTGCATAAAGCATTGGAAATAGTATTATAGAAGCTGAGCCAATAGATAAGGTTCTTTGCCCTATAAATTCACATATTACTACTAAGATTAAGCAAGTTAAAAAGACTTGAATAAAGTGTTTTTTATTAATTTCCATGATTGCCTCCCTAAAAAATAAATATTGTACTTATTTGAATTTGAAATAGAAAATACGTTTTCTCAAATATAATACGTTTTCCTAAACTACATAGAATTACAGAGTAAAACTAAATTGCAGAGAATTTTATAGAATCACAGAGTAAGATTATTTTTCAAATAAGTTTCAGAAATGTCAATAACATGTCCTTAATTAAGGATAAATCAAAAATTTAACATTGTCAACGAAAAAATATGTAAAATATTACATAACTTAAAAATATTACCATATGAATTTATTTATTAAAAATTTGCTTAAATATTGTAGGAATAAAATATAAAAAGCTTTAAAATAAATAATATAATAGTAAAATTAATAAATTATAAAGTTTAAAGTGATGGGAAAAATTAACTTAATAAATACATGAAAACTCTATGGTTAATTTATAGAAAATAAAGATAAATATAATAATTTTAGTAGGTGATAACATATGAAAATAAATAGACTAACAGAAATAATAGTAATACTATTAAATAAAAAATTAGTTACTGCTAAAGCTTTGGCTGAGAGGTTTGAGGTTTCCACAAGAACTATATATAGAGACATAGAAACTCTGTCTATGTCAGGTGTACCAGTATATATGACTAAAGGCAAAGGGGGAGGAATCTCTCTAATAGAAGAATATTCTATAGACAAAACTATATTGTCAAAGGAAGATAAGGAGAGTCTAATAATAGCACTTCAAACATTACAAGCAACAAAGTATCCAGAAATAAATTCAGTAGTAGATAAAATTGGTTCAATATTTGGAGAAAATAATTTTGCAAACTGGATTGAAATAGATTTTACTGAATGGGGAAGCAATTTCAATGAGGATGATAAATTTACAAAAATAAAAAATGCTATTTTAAGACGAAACACTATAAATTTTGATTATGTAAATAGTTTTTCAAGCAAGACAAATAGAACTGTCGAACCTATGAAGCTAATGTATAAAAGTAAGACTTGGTATTTGTATGGATTTTGCAAATTAAAGGACGATTTTAGAATATTTAGAATCAGTAGAATAAAAAATTTAGTAGTAAAAGAAGACGTATTTTCAAGAAAGATGATTGAAGAGGTATGTTTAGATGACTCTAAAATAATTAAAGAAGATATTGTAACTCTAAGGCTAAGATTTAAAGAAAAGATGCTCTATAGAGTTTTTGATGATTTTAACAATGATTTAATAATTAAAAATGAAGATAATACATATGATGTAATTGCAGAATTCCCAGTTGGAGAGTGGATTTATGGATATATCTTATCTTTTGGGAATAGTGTTGAAGTGCTTGAACCTAAATTCATTAGAGATAATGTAATAAATAGATTAAGAGAGATGTTTAAGATGTATTCCTTATAAGTTACTATTACTAAATTTAATTATATTAAAATATATGACATATAGATGTCTTATTTTATAAATTATAATTAAATCAAAGAAACATATAATCAAAAGCAATTAATAAAGCTAAAGTGAGGTATAAAGTATGGATTATGAAATAGTACATATAAGTGAAAAAATAGTTGTAGGTGTATCAAAAGAAACTACAAATAACAATGGACAAGCAGTAAAAGACATAGGTGAACTATGGAAAAGCTTTATGGGAAAAGGTATCTATAATGCTATAAAAGGTAAAAAAAATGATAAAACAATAGGTTTATACACAGACTATCAAGGTGACTTTACAAATCCATATAACTTTGTAGCATGTTGTGAGGTAAATAGTGAAGATGATAAGGATAATAATCCAAGTGAATTTAATGAAAAAGATATTTGTGGAGAGTTTATTGTAAGTAAAGTTATACCAGGTGGTAAATATGCAAAATTCACTATAATAGGAGATATACAAAAGTCAGTAGGAGAATTCTGGTTTGAATTTTGGAAAATGGATTTTGATAGAACTTATATAAGTGATTTTGAAGAGTATCAAAATAATACATATGATATGAATAAGCAAGAAGTTCATATTTACATTGGAATAAGATAAATTCATTGATAAATTTTAATAGATAAAACTTATTATAGAGATAAATAAGTTGATAATCATGAGGGAGTGTATTATACACTCCCAATTTTTATTTTATCTTTAAAAGTGATAATATTATACTTTCTCTAATTACACAGTTTTTGAGTAGTTCACAAGTTTCTTATCATCTATAATCAATATTTTGTTCATAATTCAAATCCTACTTTAGTAATAGGTAAGAGTTTATTAATTTATAATAGGCTATAAATTTAATTATAGTTCAGCCGATAATAGATGTATATTATACAAATATTTTCAATTTATTATTTCTATATAAGGGGTTTTTTGACAACTTTTTACGTTTTTATGTGATTATGTTTTTAATAACTCGTCAAAATGCCAAACATATATTACAATAGAGATATAAGTTTTTTAATCAATAAACTGTATTAATAAAGTTGAATATAATATAGCATGAATATTTACTTTTATTTATAGATGAAATGTATTTATTACGTAGGGAAAAGAAGTAAGTATAGACAATGACTGAAAAATAATAGCATTTATTGTTACAAGTATGGAGGAGTTAGTTTTATGGAAAATAAAATTTTAATAGTAGATGATGCTATTTTTATGAGAATGATGATTAAAGAAGCTCTAAGTAAAAGTGGCTACGATAATTTAGTAGAAGCAAGTGATGGAGAAGAAGCTTATAATATGTTTAAAAATGAAACACCTGATTTGACACTACTTGATATTACAATGCCTAAAAAAGATGGTCTAGAGGTATTAAAGGAAATAAAAATGTTGGATTCAAATGCTAAAATTGTGATGTGTTCTGCAATAGGGCAAGAAAGTATGATTGTGGAAGCTATAAAGCTTGGAGCATTAGATTTTATAGTAAAGCCATTTAAAACAGAAACATTGATTAAAGTTGTAAATAATGCCTTAAAATAAAGGCTGTAAATACACCTTATATATAAAAATACATAAATGTAACAATAGAGGGAGGGGTTTATATTATAAATTATTCACAACTTGATGATGTCCATATAGATGCTCTTAGAGAAATTGGTAATATAGGCTCTGGGAATGCAATTACTGCACTTGCATCCATGATAAATAGTAAGATAGAAGTATTAATACCAATGGTCAAGATACTTGAATATAATGAAGCTACAAATTTACTTGGAGGTCCAGAAAACAAAGTTGTATGCATTTTACTTGACATGAAAGGCGATATTAATGGGATGTTTATGTTTTTGTTGGATGAATCAATCACTCAACTTATGCTTAACTCTCTTTTTAATAAAGAAGAAGCTTTCTTAGACGAAATTACAGGTATTGAAATTTCCGCAATCAAAGAAATAGGAAATATTATGGCAAGCTCTTATGTAAATGCTATTGCATCTATGCTAAATATGGACATAAGTATTTCAGTTCCAGATATGTGTATTGATATGGTTGGAGCTGTATTAAATGTTCCTATGATAAGATTTTCTGATGTTGGGGACAAAATTTTATTTATAGAGAATAAATTTAAAAATAGCGATAATTATTTTATTAGCCACATATTGATGATTCCAGAAATGGACTCACTTAAAGAAATATTAGTAAGATTGGGATTAGTAGTATGAGTAGAGAGGTAGTAGTAAATATTGCAGATATGAAAATAGTGTATAAGCCAAATATTTTGGTTACTTATGCACTTGGCTCTTGTGTAGGAGTATGTTTAATAGATAAAATAGCAGGAATTGGTGGAATGTTACATGTTATGTTGCCATATAGTAAAGATGCTATTCACATTGAAAATAAATATAAATTTGCTGACACAGGAATAAATGAACTTATTAAGTCTATGGAGCATATAGGTGCAAATAGGACATATATAAAAGCAAAAATAGCTGGAGGTGCTCAGATGTTTTTAGGAAATAGTAATTCATCAATTGCAAGCATAGGGTATAGGAATGTCGAAGCAGTAAAAAAAACTCTTTTAAGCTTAAACATTCCGATAATAGCAGAAGATACAGGAATGAATTATGGAAGAACAATACGCTTTTATACTGAGACAGGCGATTTAATTGTAGATTCAATAAATAAAGGAAAAAAGAAAATATAGATATATTTTTATGTAAAATATATTTAAAAGGGAGGTATTAAATGAGATTTCCAGATGACCCATATTTAGGTTATGAGTTAGTAGATGAGGGGATTAAGTATCTAAAATTTAAAGTGGATGAACAGGATTTTGGTATTGAACTTGAAAAAGTCATAGAGATTGTTGGGAATCAGGAAATCATATTTATTCCAGAACTCCCGACCTATTCAAAAGGAATAATAAATTTGAGGGGAAAAATTATCCCAATAATAGATATGCATTTGAGACTGAGGAAAAATAATTTAAATACTACTGATTATGTATATATAGTAATAGTTGAACTGGAAAATTTAATAGTGGGATTTGTAGTTGATAAAGTTGAGGAGATAATAGGTTTAAAAGAAAATCAAATATCACCTCCACCAAGGGTTACTCTTGAATATTCAGATTATTTTGTAAGTGGTATTGGAGAGATAGACAATCAAATAATTACCTTGTTAGATTTAAAGAAGCTTTTGACCGATAAAGAAGAACTTTTAATAGATGAATTGCTTTGTAAATACAATTGCACTATCATGTAACACAGATATATAATTATAGTGGCATTGTAATTATATTATAATGGGAACATTTAGAACTATAGTGGTATAATTATTAAGTATAAGAATTTTAAGCTATTAAAATTTGAATATATTATGTTTAAGAGAGGTTTGGATATGGAAAATAAGCAACAAGGAACAATTTTAGTCGTTGATGATAGTGTTCTAATGTGCGATTTAATAGATAAAACACTTACAAAAGATAAATTTAAAGTCATAAAAGCATTTAATGCTATAGAAGCAAAAGAGTGTATTAAAGAGTGTACACCAGACATTATTCTGCTTGACATAATTTTACCAGATAACTCTGGATTTGAATTGTGTAGAGAACTGAAATCTAATATTCGTACAGAAGATATACCTATAATTTTTATAACTTCAAAAAATACAGATACAGATATAGTAAAGGGTTTTGGAGTAGGAGCGATAGACTATATGGTAAAACCTTTTAGTATGACAGAATTAAAAGCTCGTGTTATGGCTCACATTGAAGTCAAAAAATCTCAAGATCAATTAAGAAAAATAAATAATGAGCTGGAATCTTCTCTTGAAAAATTAAATAGATTAGTTGTAAGAGACTATCTTACAGGTCTTTATAATAGACGCCATATAATTAATCAGCTTATGGAACAGAGAAAAATTAATAGATATAGTCATGAAACAGTGTCTCTTATTCTTGGAGATATTGACGATTTTAAAGTTATTAATGATACTTATGGTCATGAAGCAGGGGACTTTGTGCTAACAGTAATCTCAAGTATAATTAAAAAGAATTGTAGACAAATTGATACTGTATCAAGATGGGGTGGGGAAGAATTTTTGATAATGCTCACTAATACTTCAATAGAAGGAGCAAAAATACTTTCAGAGAGAGTTCGCAAAGAAATAAAGGAATTTGAATTTAACTATAAAGGAAATGAAATAAAATGTACTATTACATTAGGAGTAGTAGAAGTAAATTCAAATATATCATTAGAAGAAAATATATCCCTAGCAGATAAGGCAATGTATGAGGGTAAAAATCTAGGAAAAGATTGCAGTGTAGTAAGTACAATGAATGGACTAAAGAAGATATAAATTGATATCTTGATAAACTTACTTTATAAAGGAGTATAGATATGAAAAGAGAAGTAAAGCTTTCCAAGTTGGCAATAGTATTGCTAATTATTATAGTACTAGCTGTTATGGCAGGAATTTTTTCTTCAATTTCATCTTATAAAGCATTTGAGAAAGTGGAAAAAAGTATCAATGACATGAACAATTTGAGAAATCAAAGCCAGTATATAAAAGATACAACAGGAGAAGTTTGTGACATATTAAGAAGGTACGTTTTTACAGGTGAAAAAAAGGATAAAGATGTCTATGAAAAAGAGCTATATGGAAAAACAAGAGAATCTGCTTTAAATAAACTTGAAAAAATTGGTCTTACAAAGACTGAGTCAAGTAAAATTTTGGAAGCTAAAGAGATATCTGATTCTTTGGTACCAAAAGAACAAAGTGCTATAAATGCGGTTGAAAGTAATGATAAGAGCTTAGCTCAAAGTATAATTTTTAGTGGCGAATATGTAGAATCTCAAGAAAAAATGGATTCTTTAATAGATGAATTTCAAGAGGATGTAGTTACTCGTTCAAATGCTGAAATTGTGGAAGTCAAAAAAGAATTACAAAGCTTGATACTAAGAACGATATTTATACTTTCACTATTAATAATATTAACAATAATAGAATATATAGTAATAAAACTAAAAATAGTAATCCCTATCAACAAAGTAGAAAAACACTTTTCAAGAATTGCATCTGGTGATTTAAGAACAAGCATAGATGTTGAAGAAAGTAAGTCTGAAATAGGAATGTTAGTAAGTTCTGTTAAAAAGATGCAAGATATGTTGTTAAATTATATAGACCTCATAGATAGTACATTGACTAGTATTGCAAAAGGGGATTTAAGAATAGACATAGAACAAGAATTTATAGGAGATTTTAAATCAATTAAAACGTCATTAGAAAGTATTATAAATTCTTTTAATGATGATTTCGATGAAATAAATCTATCAGCTGAGCAAGTTGCAAGTGCATCAGAACAAGTAGCAGCAGGGGCACAAGCTCTTTCACAGGGTGCTACTGAACAAGCTAGTTCAGTAGAAGAATTAGCCTCTACAATTAATGAAATATCTGATGGAATTAAGCAATGTGCAGATAGTGCTAGTCTTGCATGTGAAGTATCTGACCAATCAGCTCTACAAGTTGGTTTTGGAAGTAGATGTATGGATGATATGATGACATCAATGGGGGAAATAAGTGAAAAATCAAATGAAATATCAAAAATAATCAAAACTATAGATGAGATAGCCTTCCAAACTAATATTCTTGCATTAAATGCAGCTGTTGAAGCAGCAAGAGCAGGTCAATATGGTAGAGGATTTGCAGTTGTTGCAGATGAAGTTAGGTCTTTGGCTGGAAAAAGTGCTAAAGCAGCTCAGAATACAGCAATTCTTATAGAAGAAGCTATTAAAACAGTGGAAAATGGTGTCAAAATTGCAGAAGAAACTGCAAAAGCATTAGACCTAGTTGTAAATGGTGTGGAAAAAACTACTAATTATATTAATGGAATTTCTTCATCTGTACATAGTCAAGAGATAGCAATTACACAGATTTTATCTGGAATAGAGCAAATTTCAATAGTAGTTCAAATGAACTCTGCAACGGCAGAGGAAAGTGCTGCAGCCTCAGAAGAAATGTCTGCTCAGGCACAAATTTTAAAAGAATTAGTAGAAAAATTTCATCTAAAAGAAAGTGAGATAAGAAAATCATCGTGGATTTAGATTATAGAATATTATATATAATGAAAAATAGAAATTTATTTGTCGACTGTAGGTGATGAATATGAATTATATTGAACCAAGTATGAGACCAATGTTAGATATGTTTATATTTGAGACAAGTCTATTACTCGAGCAATTAGATGAAATTATGATTCAGACAGAAAAAGAAAGAGTATTTAGCGACAGTAATATTAATGAAACTTTTAGAATTATGCATACAATAAAAGGCTCAGCTTCTATGATGGGTCTAGACAATATGTCTGCTTTAGCACACAGTGTAGAAGACCTATTTTATATTATACGTGAAAGAAAAATAGAGATTATAGATAATGATTTATTGTTTGATTTAGTTTTTCAAGCATTGGATTTTATAAAATCTGATGTTGGGAAACTACAATCAGGAGATTGTATAACTTCTGATTATTCTAGTTTTGTAAAGGATATTGAAGATTATGTAAGTACTTTAGAACTATCAAGTTCTACAAAATTACAAGATAAGTTGAGCTTGGAAAGCACATACAAAAAAGAAATAACTAATTTAAATTTTTCATATAAAGAAGACTCAGACATAGTTAAAATAGTTTTTGAACAAGGTTGTATGATGGAAAATGTAAGAGCTTTTATGCTTACATTTGAATTGCAAGATTACTGTGAATTTCTAGCGTTTTATCCTGAGGATGTAGAAAAGAATACAGATACAGCAGAATATATTAAAAAATGTGGATTTTATATACAATTTATTGCGAAAGATGATAAAAACATAATTTATAAAACAATAAAAGATAACCTATATGTAAAAGAGTATTTAAATGTTGATAAAGATGATATATATATAAGTGAAGAACAGGATAATGTACTAGAGAAAAAGCTAAAAACTAATTTGGATATAAATTCAAAAGATGAAAATAATTTTGTAAAAGAAAAAAGTGCGTTACAAGAAATTCTTTTAAATGAGGAAATTGACCTAGAGCAAGATGACTTAATTGAAGAAAATGAGCATTTGCCAATAAGTAAACAAAATATTATGACTGTAAATTTAGAAAAACTAGATTTACTTCAAAATATAGTTGGAGAAATTGTGATTATGGAATCAATGGTTGTAAATAGTGTAGATTCTACAGGTATTGATATAGACAATTTCAATAAAGCAACAAGACAATTAAATAAGCTTACAGATGAATTGCAGGATATAGTAATGTCAATGCGTATGGTTAAAATTGCAGGTGTATTTAAAAAAATGCATAGAATTGTACGAGATATGAATAAAAAGTTAGAAAAAAATGTTGAGCTAATAACTATAGGAAATGAAACAGAAGTAGATAAAAATGTAATGGATAATTTAGCAGAACCATTTATGCATCTTATAAGAAATGCTATGGACCATGCAATAGAGCCTGCTGATGAACGTATATCTAAAGGTAAAAAAGAAATAGGAACAATAACTTTATCTGCTGAAAATTTAGGCGGAGAAGCGGTCATAAGTATCTCAGATGATGGAAGAGGTCTCATGAAAGATAAGATTTTGGAAAAAGCTAAAGAACAAGGTCTTCTTAAAAATCAAATTAATGAATATACTGATGATGAAATTAGTTCTTTAATTATGACTCCAGGATTTTCTACAAAGGAATCTATAACTGAATTTTCTGGTAGAGGAGTAGGGATGGATATTGTTCGTAAAAGTATTGAAAAAGTTGGTGGTTCAATTGGTGTAAAAAGTAAAAAAGACGAAGGAACAACATTTACTATAAAAATACCATTGACACTTTCTATAGTAGAAGGTATGGAGTTCAAAGTTGGAAACTCGATGTTTACTTTGCCAATATCATCAATAAGAAGTACATTTAAACTTGCAGATTTAAGCCAAGTAATTAAAGATGGTAGTGGAACCGAATTAATTACAATATATGGAGCATGTATTCCTATTATAAGATTACATAAAATATATGATATTCATACAGATATAACTGAATTAATGAATGGAAATATGATAATCATAGAAAATGAGTATAAAGCAGTATGTATTTTTGTGGATGAAATAATAGGAACTCAACAGGTTGTAGTGAAGCCATTTCCAGTTTATTTTAATAAGTTTAATATGAAAAATAATGGCTTTTCAGGATGCACGATACTTGGCGATGGAAGCATAAGTCTGATTATAGATGCAGATAATATTATGGAAATATATTAGGGGATTTAAAGTATGTCTACAGATGAGATTATTAAACAAGTATTAACATTTTATGTTAATGATGTTATTTATGGAATAGAATTAGAAAATGTAATTGAGACTATAAGGTTTCAACCAATAACATATGTACCATGTCTTCCAAATTATATAAATGGAGTTATTAATTTGAGAGGAAGAATTATACCAGTTATTGATATGCATATTAGATACAATCTTCCTAAAGTTGATTATAATGAGAGAACATGTATAATAATTACAAAAGTTGATGAGTATCAAGTTGGAATTATTGTAGATAAAGTTGTTGATGTCATTACTATAGATAACTTAAACTTACTAGATACAACTATTTCTGACAACATAAATATAAATAAAGATATAAAAGAGATTGTAAAAGTTGGAGATAATTCTATATTAATTTTAGATATTCGAAAGTTTCTAATTGGCAGCATGTAATTAGCTTTGACAAATTGGCAGGAGGAAGTTTTTGTATGATAAAACTGACTGATGAAGAATTTAAAATTCTTGTGAATTATATAAAAAAAGAGTATGGAATTGATTTAAGCAAAAAAAGAGTATTAATTGAAGGACGATTATATAATACAATGAGAGAGAGAAAGTTTAGCTCTTTTAGTCAATATATGAACCTATTATTTAGAGATAAGACAGGAAATGAAGCTATAAACTTAATAAATAGGTTGAGCACAAATCATACATTTTTTATGAGAGAACATCAGCATTTTGAGTATATGTATAATCATATACTTCCCTTTTGGGAAGAAAATAATAAACTCAGAAACTTAAATATATGGAGTGCAGGTTGCTCTAGTGGAGAAGAAGCATATTCAATAGCTATGATTTTAGATGATTATTTTGGGAGTAAGAAAGATTTGTGGAATATTAAAATTTTAGCCACAGATATTTCAATGAATTCACTTGAAAAGGCTAAAAAGGCTATATACACGGAATCAAATGTTGATAATGTTCCGAAAATATGGAAGAAGAAATACTTTATAGATAATAAAGATGGTACATTTAAAGTTTGTGATAAGATTAGAAAAAGTGTGTTTTTTAGGCCATTTAATTTAATTGAAGATTTTTCATATCAACCTTTTGATTTGATTTTTTGTAGAAATGTTATGATTTATTTTGATTTAAAAACAAAAGAAGAACTTATAAATAAATTTTATGATGTAACTAAAAAAGAGGGCTTCTTATTTGTAGGTCATGCAGAGATAGTAAATAGAAGCAATACGGAATACAACTACGTAAAACCTGCTGTTTATAAAAGATAGAAGAATATTTTGGGTCATGATTTTGTGGGGGCGGTAATGTGGAAAATATTAATAGTATAGTAATTGCTATAGGAGCATCTATAGGTGGTACAGAAGCGATACTTGAGATTATAAAAGACTTACCAAAATCTACACCAGGGGTTGTTGTAGCTCAACATATGCCAGCTATATTTACTGACATGTATGCACAACGACTTAATAAGCAGTGTGCTATGAATGTAAGAGAAGCTAAAAATAATGATAGAGTAGAGCAAGGAAATGTACTTATTGCACCTGGTGGATATCAAATGAAATTACATTTAGATAAAGATGGGTATTATGTAACTTGTGAAGAAGGTGAAAGAATAAGTGGACATTGTCCATCTGTAGATGTTTTGTTTGATTCAGTAGCACAAGTAGCAGGTAAAAACTCAATAGGGATAATACTTACAGGAATGGGTTCAGATGGAGCAACTGGGCTTTTGAAAATGAGAGAAAGAGGTTCATTTACAATTGGGCAAGATAAAAATTCTTGCATTGTATATGGAATGCCAATGGTAGCATTTGATAGAGGTTCTGTTGTAATCCAATTACCACTTGATAAAATTTCAAGTTGTTTGATAAGTCATCTTAATATTTGAAAAGAAAAAGATTAATTTTTATTTATAAAAATTAATCTTTTATTAAAATATATGGATAAAAAACCCTAGAAACTCCAAATATAATAAGAGAGATTTATATTTAGGAGGAAAATGATAATATGAAATTTTTTAAAGTAAATACGAAAGCTAGAGTTTTAAGATATGTGTTTGTTTTATCCTTGACTATAATAGCTGTTTTAGCAATTAAACATGACTATAGATATAATAATTTAGGGAAAGATGCTTTACTTAATCTAAATAAAGATAAAGAAGCTGTAAGTGTTATGAGTAATCAATCATTACCAAAAGATACTACAAATAGTAAACAAACTTTATCAGTAAGCACAATAGGAAGCAAAACAATAGTGAAAAATGATGAATATATAGAGAGTACTATAAATATGCCTATAATAACAAATTCAAATAAGATTGTTGAAAGGTCTACAAATGATAGAATAAAAAATGATATATTTGAATTTTATAATAAATCGTATAAAGATGCAAAACAATACCTTAAAGATAATCCTGATGAAGAAAATAAATTTGTTGCAAATGTAGATTTTGAACTTAAAAAGAATACTGATTCTGCTCTTAGTATAAAGGTAAGGTATTATACTTATAGTGGTGGAGCACATGGATATTATCAAGATATAGCTTATAATGTAGATATGAGAACAGGGAAGTTTTTAGAATTGATGGACTTATTTAAAGATAATACTAAATATAAAGAAGTTATAGATGAAAAAATTAAACAACAAATAACTGAGTTAGAAAAGAAAGATAAAGAAAATGTAGGAATATATAATTTTAAGGGGATAAAAGAAAATCAAAATTTTTATTTGCAGGATGATAATTTAGTTATATACTTTGATTTATATGATATAACTCCATATGCAGCAGGAATACCAGAATTTTCAATAAACAAGAAACTAATAAGCTATATGTTAAAATCTGAGTATCTAGATTTGTTTGATTTGAAATAGGATTGTTTAATATGAAATATATTTATTTAATATGAAATAGAATTTGTATTAAAATGTTATGTTATAATATCTAGCATAGAAACTTATTAAAATTGGGGGTATATAAAATGCTACTTTTAAAAAAAGACGACATAAAAAAAGTATTTACTATGAGAGATGCAATTGAGGCTGATAAAGAAGCTTTTAGAATTTATTGTGAAGGGAAAAGTGTAACTCCTTTGAGAACTAATATACCAGTTCCAAGTCAGGATGCTAGTATGTTATTTATGCCAGGATATGTAGAAGACTTAGGGTGCGCAGGAATAAAAATTGTATCTGTATTCCCTAAAAATGCTCAAAAAGGTAAACCAGTAATTCCAGCAACAGTATTATTATTAGATGGGGAAACTGGAGAAGTATGTGCTGCTTTAGATGGTACTTACATAACTCAAGTTCGTACTGGTGCAGCCTCTGGTGCAGCTATAGATGTTTTGGCTAAAAAAGATTCTAAGATAGGAGCTTTAATAGGCTTAGGAGGACAAGGTGAATCGCAACTTGAGGCTATGTTAGAAGCTAGAAGTTTAGATGAAGTAAGAGTTTTTAGTAGAAATAAAGAAAGTAGAGAAAAATTCGCCAAAGAGATGAACTTAAAGCTAAGCAAATATAACACTAAGATAGTTGCAGCTGAGTCATCTGATGAAGCTATAGATAATGCTGATGTAATAGTTTTAGCAACTACATCAAAAAAACCAGTATTTGATGGAAATTTAGTTAAAAAAGGAGCATTAGTAAGTGCTGTAGGTTCATACTTACCAGATATGCAAGAGATGTGTCCAACTTGTTTAACTAGAGCATCTAAGATATTTTTTGAATCAACAGATGCAGTTTTATCAGAATCAGGAGATATATTAATTCCTTTGGAAGAAGGTAAAATAAATAAAGCTGATTTTAATGGTGATTTAGGAAATGTTATAAATGGAACTATTTCTGGAAGAGAAAATGATGATGAAATAATTGTGTTTAAAAGTGTCGGAATAGGTGTACAAGATGTGGTAACAGCAAAAAGAATATACGATAAAGCAATAGATAACGGGATTGGAACAGACTGGCAGTGGTAAAATTTTCAAAATAAACTTATAATTAGACAAAATTATGCTATAATGTTAATAAATAAATTTTTTTATTCAATTAACTGAGGGAGGATATTTGTATGAAAATGGTAAAAAAATTAATCTTATCTTCTATTATGGCTTTAGTTTTAGTTCTAACTATAGGATGTTCTAATGCAGAAGAAAAAGTAAAGTCGAATTTTGAAGCTAACTTAGCAGCACTAGAAATGTATAAATATGATGAAAAAGGTATTTCTGATGCTTTAACAGAAGCTGAATATAAACAAATTCAAACTTATAATAACACAGATAAAGTTTCTATGCTTGCTCAATTAACACCTCTTTATGGAAAAGAGAATGCTGAAAAGATATACGACACAATTGTTAAATTAATACAAGGCGTTGAAAAAACAGTAACAGTAGATTCTTCTAGTAAGGATAAGATAACTTTAAAAGTTGTAAGTAAAGCATTAGATACTAGTAAAGTAATGTCTGAGGCGAATGATTTAGTAAAATCATATGTAACTGACAAAAATAATTACAACAAAGCAGAAAAAGAAGTTCAAGACGATATGGCAAAAATGATTATAGACCTTTACAATAAAAAGCCAACTAAGGATGTCACAACTTCAATTACATATACTAAAAAAGATGGTAAATGGCAACCACCTAGCAATATACAAAAATTATGTGAAGGAATATATACAATTTAATTTATTTTAAAGACACTAAAACTATCTTTTAAACATATAATAAACTGTTTGAGAGATAGTTTATTTTATTATTTATTGAACACTATCTTTCAAATTTATTTGATATACTTGTCAATTTTGACTATATAAAACTTTCAATACAATTATGCTATATCTTGATAAAACATGGTGAATAATTGTGTGTTATATAGTCGAAAATATGATATATTAATATTATATTATGTGACAAAAGTTTATTTATATGTTTTTAGGGAGATTTTTTATATAAAATGAAAGGGGTGTTTTTTATGTTATCAAGGCAAGAATTAAAAAGAGTATCAAAAGCTCAGTTATCTGGAAACTGGGGAACATGTGCAATCAATATGGCAATATATATTGCACTGATAGTAGCTATATCATTTATAGGATTGCCTTTTGAACCTTTAACTACTATCATAGTATCTATAATAGGTTTTTTAGTTGCAGCAGGATTTACATGCATGTTTTTAAAGATTACTAAAGATAAAAAAGTCAAGATGGGAGATATCTTCGTAAATGGAAGAATTTATTTAAGAAGTTTTGGACTTTATATATTAGAATCAATTGCTGTTTACATTTATTCTTTTATAATCACAATTATAGGAGCCTTTTTGTCAATTGGAGTTTTATTTACTAGTGGAGCAATTGAATATCTATCAAGTAATAATATTGGAGTAGGAACTGTAATCTCTACAGCTATAACTCTATTTATTGTAATAATTGTATTGATGTTGCCTGTTTATATATTGCTATTATACATTTCTCAAGCTGCTTTTTTAATATGTGAAGACAAAGATAATTTAGGCGTATTTAAAGCAATGGGTGCTAGCTTAGATATGATGAAAGGAAATGTACTCAAACTATTTGTATTAAATCTTAGCTTTATAGGATGGTATATATTGACTATATTCACTTTAGGAATAGGTTTGTTATGGTTAGTTCCATATGTAGGAGTTGCTAATTGTAACTTCTATAGAGAATTATTAAAAGATAATCCAGACGTAGAAGATATATTATTAGATAAGGAAAAATCTTATTCTATGTATTAAGATAGTTTTATAGTTAAATAAAATAAAGCTTTATTTAGATATTAAAGTATAAAAATGATGAGACTGTCTTTTACAAGAATTATTTCTTTAAAGGACAGTTTTTGTTATTAAAAAATAAATGGTTGACATCACATAGACTACTATGATAGTTTTAAATTATAACATTGACTATTGTGATAACCATATTTGAGGAGCGATTTTATATGGAAATAAAATTATTTGATTCAGAACTTAAGGTGATGGAAGTTCTATGGGAGATAGGAGAAAGTAAGGCAGGGGAATTAGTAAAAGTTTTAAAGGAAGAGACAGGATGGAATAGAAACACTACGTATACAGTTATAAAAAAATTAGTATCAAAAGGTGCAATAGAAAGAATTGAACCAAACTTTGTTTGTAGACCTTTAATAAGCAAAGAAGAAATTCAAAAACATGAAACAGAAAGCTTAATTAATAAAATGTTTGGGGGGTCTTCAGAGAAATTTCTTTCAGCTTTTATTAATAAAGAAAATCTCTCAAGTGATGAGATTACAAAACTTAAACAGATTGTTGAGAAATTAAAGTGAGGTAAGATTAATGTTCACTAAATTATTAGAAATGAGTGTTACTTCTGGGGTTTTAATTTTAATTGTTATTTTTATAAGAGCATGTTTGTTTAAAAAATTGCCTAAAAAAGTATTTGTATTATTATGGCTGGTTGTTCTATTTAAACTTTTAGTACCAATAAGTTTAAATTCTAATTTTAGTATTTATAGCATTATTGAGTCAAATTTTGATACTCAATTGGGAAATACATCTGCTGTGGATTATTCAATTAAGAAAACTAATAATTCTATAAGTAAGAACAATTTTGGAGATTCTAATGCTTTATTTAATCTTGAGAATTTTACAGTACTTGAAATCTCAAGTATTTTAACGTTTGGAATTTCTATTATTTTTATTATGTTTTTATGCTTTAAGTATATCAAAATGACTAATCTTTTTAAAACTTCGATACATATAAAAAATCATGAATTTATTAAAAAGTGGGCATATGATAATAAGTGTTTTAGAAAATTTTTTGTTTGTATATCTGAATTTACTAAAACACCTCTTACAACTGGTATTTTAAAACCTAATATTATTTTGCCAAAACAAATGGACTATAGCAATAATCAAACTCTAAACTTTGTCTTAACTCATGAACTGGTTCATATCAATAGGTTTGACAATATATTGAAGTTATTTATGCTTGTAGCTCTTGCTATTCATTGGTTTAATCCTTTGGTTTGGGTAATGTTTTTTCTATTGAATAAAGATATAGAGTTTAGTTGTGATGAAAAGGTAATGAGTATAGTTGGTGAAGAATATAGAGCTGATTATGCAACTGCGCTTATAAGTTTAGCAGAGGAACACAATGCATTTCAAATTACACTTTGTAATGGATTTGGAAAGACAAAGATAGAAGAAAGAATAGTCAATGTTATGAAGTTTAAAAAGTCAACCTATATTACTTTTTTAGTTTCAGCTGTGTTAATTTGTGGAACTAGTGTTGTTTTTGCAACTGGAAATAAAGAAATTGATGAAATTGAATCTTTTAGTCTAATGGAAAATGAGGAAGGTAATAAAAATGACTTTTCAATAGGAAGTCAATCATTAAACACAGAAGCTAAAAAAAGTGATTCAGATATTTCTGTGGGACTATCAGATGAAAGTAATGAAAGCCTTGGTTTAAGTACATCAGAAATATACAACAATCAGAAAATTAGTTCAAAGGTTGATGGTCAAGAAGTATATTATAATATGTCAAAGTATTCAATTGTACCAGTTGATAATGTTTCTAAGAATATAGCTGTAACAAATAGTATAAAGATTTTAACAAATAATAAAGTGCAATATAAAACTTCTAAAAGTAATTAGAAATGCTACAAATAAAAATGGGTTGAGAATCAGGGATACTATCTTAAAATAATTAAATTTATTTTGAGATAGTATTTTTTATTAAAAAATTTTATAGAAATACTTGACATAGATATGACTATTATGATAGTCTAAAGATGTAGTTAATAACTATTGCAATAGTCAACATGAACTACACTACCCAAATAAATCCCTAAGAAAGGAAGATGAATTATGAAAATAAAAAAATCCCTTATAAGTACAATGATGGTATCTGCTATGATACTAGGAGGAACAGGAGCAGTATTTGCAAATGGAAATAACGATGTATCTAATATTGAGTTATCTGAGTGTAAAGCTTCAACAGAATCAGGAGTAATTAAGCCTGCTGATTTAGCAAAATATGGAGTTGAGTATTATACTTATGAAGAGTATGCTAAGCATATTGAAGAGTTAAAAGCATATGCTAAGGACCCTAATGCAGTTAAAGATGTAAGTCAAAAAGATCTTGAAGAGACAATTAAGAAAATGGAACAAGAATTAGAAAAGATAAAAACTGAAGGCTTAAAGGTTATGAAACCTATCATAATAAATAATGAAGATGGAACTCAAATGGCAATTTCTACAAGTTCAGCTAAATAATTAATATTAAGTTTTTAGTGACAAGTGGTAAAAGTATTTAAAAGACTAAATAAGCGTAATTGAACATAGCAAACAAGAATAAAAAAAGCAACAAAGAAACGATAATAAAAGGCTTAAAGTCTACATGAAGATAGAGAAGTAAAGAATAAACAAATTAAATAGTATAAAAATAAATCCAGTCAAAGTAAAAGTATTAAACCCAGTTTGTAATGTTAACATTTTTTATGTATATTAAGAAATGTTAACATTACTTTTTTATTAAGAACAGGAATTTTCACTAAAAAATTTTATAGAAATACTTGACATGGATGTGACTATTATGATAGTCTAAAGATGTAGTTGATAACTATCGCGATAGTCATGATGGGCTACACTACTCAAATAAATCTCTAAGAAAGGAAGATGAATTATGAAAATAAAAAAATCCCTTATAAGTACAATGATGGCCTCTGCTATAGTATTAGGAGGAACAGGAGCAGTATTTGCAGATGGAAGTATTGATGTATCTAATACTACATTAGAGAAGTTTGATTCTCTAATAAAATCAGGAATAACTGAACCTGCTGACTTAGAAAAATATGGAGTTGAGTATTACACTTATGAAGAATATGCTAAGCATATTGAAGAGTTAAAGGCATATGCCAAAGACACTACACAAGTTAAAGATTTAAGTTCACAAGACCTTGAAAATACAATTAAGAGTATGGAAAAAGATTTAGAAAAGATAAAAACTGAAGGTTTAAAGATTATGAAACCTATTAGAATAGACATGGGAAATGGATTGATAGGCTTCTATGGTCGTTAAATAATTAAATGATGTAAAAGTAAATTTAGCCAAAGTAAGAGTATTAATTCAGCTTGTAATGTTAACATTTTTTAATGTATGTTAAGAAATGTTAACATTACTTTTTTTTTGTTTAAAATAATATTAAAAATATTATGAAAATTCTAACGAAAATTAATTCTTAGTTATTAGAGTCATTAAAATTTAAAGAAAATATGCAATTTGGTATTTTAAAATTGGGTTTTAAAAAAATTAAAGTTATTGGCATGGCAATTGCTTAGTAAATAAAATAAGAACAATATTATAAATTTATGTATTCATGTTATTATTTACTATCAATATTTAACTTGTATTGATAATAAATATATAGTTGATAGCTTCTAAAATGTATCACTAACAAATACACTAAGTTATCAAAGAGGTATTATTTCTAAGGAGGGGGAAGGCATGAAACAATTGCTTACAGGAAATGAGGCAGTAGCACGTGGTGCTTATGAAGCAGGTATATCTTATGCAGCTGCTTATCCAGGAACACCAAGTACTGAAATATTAGAAAATATAGCACTATATAAAGATGACATAATTGCAGAGTGGGCACCAAATGAGAAAGTGGCAGTAGAGTCGGCAATAGGAGCATCCATTGCAGGAGGTAGAGCCCTTGCAGCTATGAAGCATGTTGGAGTAAATGTTGCTGCAGACCCAATATTTACATATGCATACATGGGAGTAAATGGTGCTATGATTATCGTATCTGGAGATGACCCTGGAATGCACTCATCACAAAATGAACAAGATAATAGACATTATGCTAAATTTGCAAAGATAGCTATGATAGAACCAAGCAACAGCCAAGAATGTAAGGATATGCTAAAGGCTGCTGTTGAGATAAGTGAAAAATATGATACAACAGTTTTATTTAGAATGGTGACGAGAGTATGTCATAGTAAAGGACTTGTTGAGTTAGGTGAAAAAGAAGAAACAATTGTAAAGACATATGAAAGAAATCTTTCTAAGTTTGATGCTATTCCAGCAACTTCAAGAGCATTGAGAATTAAACTTGAAGATAGATTAAAAAAGCTTGAAGAGTTTTCTAATGAAACTGATTTAAACTTTATAGAATGGAATGATAAGAAAATAGGTGTTATAACTTCAGGAGCTTCTTATGAGTATGCTAAAGATGTGTTTGGAGATACTGTATCGTATTTAAAATTAGGATTTACATATCCTCTTCCAACAAAGAAAATAAGAGATTTTACAGAACAAGTAGAAACTATTTATGTAATTGAAGAATTAGAACCTTATATAGAAGAACATCTTAAAGAAAATAACATACCATGTATTGGAAAAGAAAAGATACCTAATATAGGCGAGTTAAATCCAGATATTATAGCACAATCAATTTTAGGGGAGGAAAGAAAGTTAATAGAGTATAGCCATGAAAAAATAGTTGCTAGACCTCCAACACTATGTGCAGGATGTCCACACAGAGGATTTTTCTATGAGCTAGGAAAGGTTAAAAATGTACTTATAAGTGGAGATATAGGGTGTTATGGTCTAGGAGGAGCAGAGCCTTTAAATGCTAAAGATACTTGTATATGCATGGGAGGAGGGCCAGGTGTAGCTCATGGAGCACAAAAGATATTTACTAAAAATAATATTAACATGAGAACTATATCTACAATAGGAGATTCAACATTCTTCCATACAGGAATAAATGGTCTCATAGATATAATCTACAACAAAAGTAATACTGTAACATGTATTCTTGATAATAGAATTACTGGAATGACTGGTCATCAAGAAAATCCTGGAACTGGATTTTCATTGCAAGGTGATGTTACTGAAATGATGGACATTGAGACTATAGTAAAAGCTTTGGGTTGTAAAAATGTAAAAGTAGTAAATCCTAACATGTTGGGTGACGTTAAAGAAGCATTAAATTGGGCTTTATCAATTGATGAACCTTCAGTAATAATCACTAGATGGCCATGTGCATTAAAAAAATTTACAGAAGATGATAAAAAAAGATTTGACCTTACACCATCAATTTGTAGCGTAGATGATGAGAAATGTATTGGATGTAAGAAATGTCTTACAACAGGATGTCCTGCCTTGAGATTTGATAAGTCTAAAAAGAAATCAAGTATAAATCAAGCTCAATGTGTAGGTTGTACAGTATGTGCACAAGTATGTCCAGTAAATGCTATAAAAAAGGTTGGTGAAAAATAATGAAAAAGGTTAAAAATGTATTGCTATCAGGAGTAGGAGGTCAAGGTACTGTTTTAGCAAGTAAAATACTTTCTGCAGGGCTTATAGATGCTGGATATGATGTTAAGATGTCGGAAGTTCATGGTATGGCTCAAAGAGGTGGAAGTGTAACAACACAAGTTAGATATGGAGAAAAAGTACACTCTCCTATACTTGGAAAAGGAGATGTTGACGTATTAGTTTCATTTGAGACTATGGAAGCTTTAAGATATCTTGATTTTCTTAAACCTGATGGCAAATTAGTAGTAAATGATTATGAAATGCCTTCCGCACCAATTTTAACAGGTAGAGTGGATTATCCTGAAAACATAATAGATGATATTAAAGAAAAAGTGGATGTAACAGTAGTAAAGGCAGTTGATATTGCCAGAGGCCTTGGAAATGAGAAGGTTATGAATGTAGTACTTTTGGGAGCATTGATTAAGGCTTTAAAGTTAGAAAATGACATAGATTGGGAAAAGATAGTATCACAACAGGTTAAGCCTAAGTTTATAGAAATTAATATAAAAGCTTTAAAAGAAGGAATGAATATTTAGAAAATAAAAATTACAGATAAAAAACTACATAAAGAGTCATAAAAGATAATTATATAATGTAAAAGGGTTAGGAAAATTTAATTGTAGATATAATACACAAAGGGTTAGGAAAGATTAATTGTAGATATATAATACACAAAGGGTTAGGAATATTTAATTATAAATACAATATATAAAGGGTTAGGTAAATAATTACAAAATAAAACTATATACAATAGTTATTTAAAAATGAAATTTTATTAATTTAAATATGGAAAATGAATACCTAAATAAGCAATACTGAATAAACATATTTATATATAGATAGGAAAGAAATAAATACTTGAAAGGAAGGAGAACTATTTAGATTATTAAATAGTATTTATAATATGAAAAAAGGCGATTTTATATGGGGTGGAGTTCTTATTTGTCTTATTGCTATTTTAGTGATACCAAGTAGTAGAGCAGTATTTATGGCAGCAACAGGTGCACATCCATATATTGGAGGTTTTTTCAAGTTTGCAGTATTAGCAACAATGGGAGACTTACTTGGTGCTAGAATTTTGCATAAAGACTGGAAAATACCAGTAGGAATTTTTTACAGAGCTGTAGTTTGGGGAATTATAGGTTTAGTTACAACATATGCTATGTCGATTTATTCATCAGGTGTAGGGCAAGCACAAGTAGATGGGATGCTTCCATTTGAAGGAATAGCTTTTGCAAATGCTCTATTTAAGAGTGCAACTATGAATATATTAATGTCACCAACCGTATTTTTATTCCATAAAGTTATGGATTGCTTTATAGACAAAAAATACGAAGTTGGAAAGGGTGTTAAGGTAGCCCTTAAAGATGTAGTAAATGTTGTAGACTGGAATGCCTATCTCGGTTTTAGTGTTTTAAAAACTATACCATTTTTCTGGATACCATGTCATACAATTGTATTCTTATTCCCTGCTGAATATAGGGTAATTGCTTCTGCTTTTGCATCTATAGCTCTAGGGTTAATTTTAGCATTAGCCAATAAATCTAAAGCTACAAATTAAGATTATTAATAAAGTTAGAGTTATTAAGTTAAGATTATTAATTACTGTTTTTAAGAAGCTTAAAATCCCCCATTTAAGAGTTTTAAGGTTCTAAAATAATAAGTTATAACTACAAAAAATGGCTGCTAAGACTATTATAATTATAGGTTAAAAAACTTATAAGATATATTAGTTTATAACAGCCATTTTTTATGTTGAGCTAATAGATTAGTTAAAATCTAAATTAGAGGATTTAAAGAAGCTATTCTAGTTGTAGCTACATAAACCCTAGATATTTCATACCATGTCTTAAAGTCAACCACTCCAGTTTGAGGTAAACCAAAAATTCCTTGGAACGTTTTTACAGCATTTTCTGTATCTGTGCCATATATGCCATCTTCTCTCACTTTTGGTATAGCTGGATAGGAATTAGATATAGCATTTAACTGATTTTGTATGGTTCTAACGTATTGTCCAGAAGAACCAACTTGTAGTGTAGTTCCAGGAAATGATACTGGTACACCACTAACTACAGGAGCTTTTTCAAATACTATTTCATCTCCATAGAAATATCTTAGTATTGCTTCATAATCGTATCCTTGGTCACCTAGGTCTTTACTACCCCATTGAGTCATTTGATCAGGACATTGAGATTTTTGACCATCACAATATTGAGCTAATAATGGCTGTCTTGCTGTAGGAGGTCTTTTTATAAATGTATTAAATATAGCATCTACAGCTACATTAATTGGTTCAAATAGATTTCTATTATTTATAAATTTATGGTCATATGCTGTTGATGAGGTTATTGTAAAATTATATCCTTTGTTTCTGTACCATTCAGTAAAGACTCTATTTAAAGTAAATGATATTATCGCTATTACATTTGCATAAATTGTCTGCTCAGGCCAAGTTGAATATATTTCAGATGAAGCTATGTTTTTAATATACTCTTTAAATGGAATCCAATAATTTGCAGCTGATGTATTTTCTGGCAAACCATCATGAACTACTATAAATTCAGGTACTACAGGGTTATCTAATACAACGAAACCAGTAGGTGGTGGCAAAGGTTTTAAGTTACTTTCTGGAATTTTAGGAGGATAAGTACCATATAAAGTATGTTCTCCTATATCAAAAATCAATTCGCTTTGTCTTGAGAAGGAACGCTTGCTTCTTGTTCTAGGAAACATAGGAACTCCTTGTCTCGCCTCAATTGTAGCTAGTAATTGTGTTCCTTCTATGACAACTGTTTCATATCCATCTGCTATCGCTTCTACTATATACTGGCTGTAAGGCCTAACCTCAGATGGTTGTAGAGAGTAATCTACATCTGGTGCGGGTAATACTAATCCAGTCACTTGACCAGATTCATTACTTATTAGGTTTTGGTATAAAGTTGATGAACTTTGGCTACCATTAGACATTGAATATATGTTTACTGTTGCATTTTGAATGGGTCTATTGTTAGTAGCATCAATTATACTTACTGTTAAGAAACCATCTTGCATCAAATCACCCTTTCTTTAAATGAATTTAGTTCCCTTATATTCCAAGATATGAATATAGCTTGAGATTTGTTAAATAATATAGATATAAATTTAAATTTTTTTGAGTGTTTTTAACTCATTTAATGGTAAATAGTTTAGTGTATAAATTTGAGTGTAGAAAAATTTAAAATAAAAACTTAAAGAAAATCGGAATATAGAAAAAATAAATTAAAAGTAAGCGTATATTTAAAACGTAAATGAACTAAAAATAAGTAGTAATTATAAAGCATGAATGAATTATAAATTATGAATAAATGAAAAACTTTGAAAGGAAAATTACCTATGAAGCTGGATTTATTTTTATTGGCAGTAGTACCTATATTAATAGGTATGTTTTGGATAAGATCTAAAGATAAATATTGTAGAGAACCGTTAATTCATTTAATTAAATTTTTTATGATAGGTGCTTTTTTAAGTGTTATAATTATTCTTTTAGAAAATCTATTAATGAAATTTAATGTGTTTGAAGGGTATTCAGAATTATTATATGTATCATTTATAGTTGCAGGTCTTGTGGAAGAGGGAGTAAAAGCTTTAATACTAATTCCTGCATTGATTAAAGAAAAGCATTTTACTGAAAAACTAGATGGTATTATATATTCTGTATTTTTATCTTTAGGGTTTGCAACAATTGAAAATATAGTTTATGTTTTCTCTGAAAGTGGAAATTTAGCACTACAGGTGGGTATTAATAGAGCAGTTATATCCATTCCAGCTCATGTAATGTTTGCTATTACTATGGGATATTATATTTCTAAGTATAAGTTTGAGGCGAATGAATTTAAGAAACGTGAATACTTATTTATGGCTGTATTAATTCCGATTTTATTACATGGAGTTTTTGATTTTATATTGATGATAGAATATAGATGGGCTATTATATTATTTATAGTTTATGTAATAATTTTGTGGAAGATAAATTTAGATAAACTTGAAAAATATATGAATAACTCTAAAAAAGTGTTTTTTGGAAACTTAAAGAAAAAGAAAAGAAAATAAATGACAAACAAGTAAAGCAGATAAAAAGGGGGATTATAAATTTGGCAAATTTACCAAAAGAATTTTTAGAAGATATTAGAGAAATACTACAAGATGAATATGATGATTTTATAAAAAGTTATGATGAAGAAAAGACTACTGGTCTTAGAATAAATACATTAAAAATTGACAAACAAAAACTGTTGAATTTAGATTTATTTGATTTATATCAGATACCATGGGCAGATGAAGGTTTTTATTATGATGATAAAGTCAATAGACCTGGTAGAAATCCATTACATGAGTCTGGAGCATATTATTTACAAGAGCCTTCTGCAATGAGTGTAATACCAAAAGCAGATATTAAAGAAGGAGATAAGGTACTTGATATGTGTGCAGCACCTGGTGGTAAGTCTACATATATATTATCTGAATTAAACGACACAGGTTTATTGGTTTCTAATGAAATTAATGCAAGTAGAATTAAAGCTTTAGGAGAAAACTTAGAACGATTTGGAGCAAGAAATTGTATTATAACAAATACTGATTCTAATAGCTTAAAAAAGACATTTAATGGGTATTTTGATAAGGTGATTATAGATGCGCCCTGCTCTGGTCAAGGAATGTTTAGAAAAGATGAAGTGGCCATTTTAGATTGGAGTCATGCAAAAGTACTTGAATGCCAATCTATTCAAAAAGAGATTATAAGAGATGGATATAAAATGTTAAAGAAAGATGGTATTTTAATTTACTCAACATGTACTTTCTCAAAAGAGGAGAATGAACATATTATAAATGAGTTTATCAGTGAACATCCACATGCAGAACTTGTTGAGGTGGAAAGGCTATGGCCTCATAAAATAAAGGGAGAAGGTCACTTTGTAGCCAAGATAAAAAAATTAGAAGAAGAAGAAAGTAATGTAAAAGAATTAAAAATAAAAAATTTAGATAAAGAAATAAAGGATTATAGGGAGTTTGAAAAGAAATTTTTAAAGGTTGATTTTTATAGCAATAAAAAAAATAAATTTTATTTAAGAGGAGAAAATTTGTACCTACTTCCTGAAATATATCCAGATACAAGAAAACTAAAAGTATTGAGATACGGTTTGCATTTAGGGGTTTTAAAGAAGAATAGATTTGAGCCTTCTCATGCATTATCTCGCTACTTAAAAGTTGAAGATGTAAAAAATGTTGAAAACTTTAGTGTACAAAGCGAATCAATTCTTAAATATTTAAAAGGGGATGTTATAAATTCTAGTGAAAGTAGAGGATGGGTTTTGGTCTCGGTTGAAGATATACCATTAGGTTGGGGAAAAGAATCTGCTGGTGTAATTAAGAATCATTACCCTAAAGGTCTTAGAAAATTATTTTAAACTATTAGAAAAAAGAAGTATAATATTTATATTGTAAGTTTATGGTAGATTAGTTTTGCTGTAGATTGACTTAATATTGAACACAGAGGAGACGATTTTAGTGGGTGAAGCAGTTAAAAAAGAAGTTGTAGAGTGGATAAAAGTGATTGTCATAGCTCTTGTTTTGGCCTTTGCAATAACACGTTTTATAGTGCCAACAATAGTTAAAGGAGAATCAATGTATCCTACGCTTGTAGAACGTGATTATTTGATAGTCAATAGAATTGCGTACAAAGTAGGAGAGCCAAAATACAAAGATATAATAGTATTCAAAACCGACTTAACAGAAGAAAATGGAAAGAAAAAAGATTTAGTAAAAAGAGTTATCGGGGTTCCTGGTGACCATGTAAAGATAAAAGACTCCAAGGTATATGTAAATGATAAATTGTTAGATGAGGTTTCCTATATACATAATAATCGTACTGATGGAGATATTGATATAGTAGTTCCAGAAGGAAAATTATTTGCAATGGGAGACAATAGAGAAAGAAGTTTAGATAGTAGATACGATGAGGTTGGATTGGTCGACGAGCACACCGTTTTAGGAAAAGTTCTAGTCAGATTGTATCCATTTTCTAAGATAGGGACTATTGACTAAACATTATAAATATAAAATTTGGAGCAATCGCTGATTAACTGAAATCACCAGACCATACACAATAGTTGTCTATATCATGATTTGTATAAAAGTAAGTATTAAAAAACTTATTTAAGAAGCTTATTTAAAAAGCTTATATACAAATAGACAACACCTTATTTAGTAGACTTATCTAAAAGATAATGTTTAAAAGTAGCATTATCAATAAAGATAATATAACTATAAAGGAGAATTTGTGAATGAATGAAACTATTAAAGAAGAGATTGTAGAGTGGATAAAAATAATTATTACTGCACTTTTTTTGGCATTTATTATAACTCGCTTTATAAAACCAACATTAGTAAATGGAGAATCAATGTACCCAACACTTAAACCACACGATTACTTAGTGGCAAATAGAATGACATATAAATTATCAGAACCAAAATGTGGAGATATAATGATATTTAAAACTGACTTGTTGCAAGATGATGGAAGAAAAAAAGAGTTAGTAAAAAGGGTTATAGGTGTACCAGGGGACCATTTAAAAATCAAAGATTCTAAGGTTTATATAAATGGCAAGTTATTAAATGAAGTTTCATATATACATGATAATTATACTGAAGGCGATATTGATATGGTGATTCCTCAAGGTAAAGTATTTGCTATGGGAGATAATAGAGAAGTAAGTTTAGATAGTAGGTATAAAGAAGTGGGATTAGTGGATGAACAAAATATTAAAGGAAAAGTTATTGTAAGAGTGTTTCCTTTTACACAAATAGGTATTTTTGAGTAGGTGATTTGTATGGCAGTTGGTGTGGCATCTTTGTTGTTTAATATTGAAGAGGCTTTAAAGATTTGTGAAAGTACAAAGGAAATAACTCATTTGGAAATTGGAATTGATAATATATCTGAATGTAGTGAGTTATGTAAATATAAGCAGAGAATTTCTAAACTAGGGTTGTCTATAGGAATACACTTACCTATGGAATTAAACACTTGTGAAAATATAGAATATATACGAGCTTCGTGGATAAGTTTTATTGAGAAGATAGAATTAGAGCTAAAAGGATTTGATATAAGGTATTTTAATCTTCATTTGGGTTATGTTATGACAAATAGACTTAAAAAGAATAGGGACAAGTATTTAGATAATAGTGTAGATTTTTTAAATAAGATAAATACAGATTCATATATTTGTATAGAGAATACTTATTCAAAAAGTGGGGATTTTTCAAATATTGGAAATATATCCTATGATTTTGAATATATATTTAAGAGGATTAAAAATTCTAAGATTTGTTTTTGTTACGATACTGGACACTGTTTAATTGATGAGGATGATTATTTAAATAACTTGAAAGATAAGATAAAATTGATACACTTAAGTGATAATGATGGTATCAATGATATACATGTTGGTATAGGAAGAGGTATTTTATCTGAAGAGAGTGTTAAAGAGGTTTTAAAATTAGATGCAGAATATTTAGTATTAGAAATAAATTATGAAGATGTTGAAGATACTATAAGTAAATTGAATCATATTGTAGGAGAGGGTTAAATACCTCTCTTTATCTTGTTGATATGCCTCGTTGATTAAAATGTATATTCATCAAAAGGAAGGAGATGTTGAAGTGAAGAAAATAAATTTAAAAATAGACGGAAAAAATAAGGAGTATTCATTAGACGAAAATTCTTTGGGAATTAGACTAGGAGATATAGCAAAAGAGTTTTGTGATGAACATAAAGGATATATAACACTTGCAGTTGTAGATAATAAATTGAAAGAGCTAAATTGTAGAGTGAAGAAGGATTGTGAGATAGAGTTTTTAGATACTACAAATGAAGATGGAGAAAGAGTTTACTTTAGAGTCATGTCATTTGTGTTTGTGATGGCTTGCAGAGAGATATTTTGGGATAGCAGAGTTACAATAGAACATTCACTATCTGGTGGACTATATTGTGAAGTTCATATAGATAGAAAACTTAAAGAAGTTGATGTTGAAAATATAAAAAATAAAATGAAAGAGATAATAAATAATGACTACATTATAGAAAAAATAGAAGTTACGAGGGATGAAGCTATTTCTATATTTGAAAATAATGAGATGTATGAAAAAGCAGAGCTTTTGAAATATAAGGAGTATGATAGTGCTAAAGTATATAAATGTAGAAACTATATAGACCATTTTTATGGATATATGTTGCCATCAACTGGTTATATAAAATCATTTGATATCATGCTTTACAATGGAGGCATTATAATTTTAGGGCCTAGTGAAGAAGATAAGACTCTCCCTATGAAATTTATACCTCAACCTAAGCTATCAAATGTATATTATGAAGCAGAAGAATGGTCAAGACTCATGGGAATTGATAAGGTGGTATCACTTAACAGAATAATAGAAAATAATGAATATGGAGATATAATAAGAACATTTGAAGCATTACATGAAAAGAAACTATCTCAAATAGCAGACATGATAAAAGATAACAATAAGAGAGTAGTTTTAATAGCAGCACCATCTTCATCTGGGAAAACAAGTTTTGCTCATAGATTATCAATACATCTTAGAGTAAACAACTTAAATCCGATTTCAATATCTTTAGATGATTATTTTATAGATAGAAAACATACTCCTTTAGATGAATATGGAAACTATGACTTTGAGTCAATTTATGCTATAGATTTAGAGAGATTCAACTTAGATTTAAATAAACTTTTAGCGGGTGAAGAAATTGAGGATATAAGGTTTAACTTTAAAGCTGGAGCAAGAGAGTATACTGGCAAGAAGATAAAGATAGACTCAAATCAACCAATTATATTAGAAGGTATACATGGGCTAAATCCTATTTTAACAGCATCTATACCAGATGAAGATAAATTTAAGATATACATAAGTGCCCTTACTCAAATAAATTTAGATGACCATAATAGAATTCCTACTGCTGATTTGAGAATGATAAGAAGAATTGTTAGAGATTATAATTTTAGGGGATATAGTGCTGATAACACTATATTACAATGGGCATCAGTTAGAAGAGGAGAAAAGAAAAATATATTCCCTTATCAAGATGAAGCAGATGCTATATTTAATTCTGCTTGTGTGTATGAATTAGCGGTTTTAAAGCGATTTGCTAAGCCTCTATTGGAGGAAATAGATGAAGATAATCCTGCTTATATTGAAGCTACTAGATTATTAAAGTTTTTACAGTACTTTGTTGAACTAGATGATATTTCTGATATACCAGGAACGTCAATCCTTAGAGAATTTATTGGAGGAAGTAAAATAGTTGACTAGTATGCATTATTGATTATTTTATTGTACTCATATTGAAATAAATATTTTATGAGAGATACTTAATAATTTATGGTTTATATTTCAAACAATACTGATGGGGTATTAAAGTGAAAATTCTATTTAGTTATCAAAAATTCTTTGTTTTGTGAGAATTAGTATAGATAATAAATACCATTTAACTTTAATGCTCCTTTTATAATATTATGATATTTTTTATAATCTGTTTGAAAAATAAAGTCAAGTTTGCAAAAAATAGTTTTAAAGTATAATTTTTTTTAACACTGTTTTATTATAGTATAAACTTGTGCTAAAATAGAGTATATAACATAAGATGATGAGGTGCATATGAATACGTTAGATGAGACATTATTAAAAGAAATTATAAGTTCTAATAAAAAATATACAAATTATGGACAAGTTGCTAGTTACATACCAGAATTAAAAAATGCTCGTAGAAATGATTTAGGAATTTGTATTATAGATAGTGAAAATAACCTTTATAGTGCTGGAAATTGTAGCACGAAATTTACTATACAAAGCATTTCAAAACCAATTGTGCTTGCAATGGCACTTATGGACAATGACTGGGAAGACGTTTTTTCAAACGTTGGAATGGAGCCAAGTGGAGACCCATTTAATTCTATAATGAAACTTGAGATTAATGATACTAAAAAGCCTTGCAATCCAATGATAAATGCAGGTGCAATAGTTACCACTTCTCTTATAAATGGGAGCTGTTTGGAAGAAAAAGAAGAAAGAATGCTTAGCTTCTTTAGAAAGTTGGCAAAAAATGATAACATAGGAATAAATTATGATGTCTATAAGTCTGAAAAAATGACTGGAGATAGAAATAGAGCTATGGCTTATCTGTTAAAAAGTGATGGATTTATCAGAGGTAATGTAGAAGATGTTTTAGACCTTTATTTTAAACAATGCTCAATTGAGGTGGATTCTATAGATTTAGCAAGGATTGGTATAAATCTTGCTAATTATGGAGTAGACATAGAAAATGGAGAGCATTTAATGAGTGAAATGGTATCTAGAATTGTCAAGACATTTATGATGACTTGTGGAATGTATGATGCTTCTGGGGAATTTGCTATTAAAGTTGGAATTCCTGCAAAATCTGGAGTTGGGGGTGGTATAATGGCTTCTGTGCCAGGACGTATGGGTATTGGTGTTTATGGACCTGCACTTGACAAAAAAGGTAACAGCGTCGCAGGAGTTAAAGTTTTAGAGGAATTGTCAAATAAACTCAGATTAAATATTTTTTAAAATTTTAAGAAAGGATTTTTTTGACAACAACATATAATTTAATATATAATTAAATTGTAAAGAAATATGAATTAAATAAATTTTTTAGGAGGGGTCAATGAAAGAGGTATTGGTATTACGAGATTTGGAGTGCATAAAGGCTATTGCACATCCACGTAGAATAGATATTCTAAAAGCATTTGACAAATCGCCATTGTCAGCAAAACAATTATCTCAATTATTGGAAGAACCTCATGCAAAAATAAACTACCACATAAAAATGTTATACAAAGTTGGTATTTTAGAATTAGTTGAGGAAAAAATAAAGTCGGGGATTGTGGAAAAATATTATTATCCAAGTGCAAAAAATGTGGTTATAGGGAATAGGATACTTAATTTTTCTTTAGACAATGGGGAAGAAAAAGAAGAATTGTACATATCAAGATTTGAAAATATGAGTGAAGTTTTTTATAAAGCAGCAGAGGAAGATGTTTTAGAGAATGAAAATATAGTTGATTATCATGATATTTCTCTTACTCATGATGAATTAGTTGAACTTAATGACACTATGAAATCAAAGATAGATGAAATTTTAAATAAAAGACAAGACAACGTTGAAGGTTCTAAGTATGATATAGCTATGGTTGTAGTTCCTACGGTTGAAGAAGAATGTCCTAATTAGAACCATTAATTATGTATTAGTTATAAAACATAAGATTAGAGATTGAGCATCAGAATTTACTTAATAATCAAAAAATACTTTTGATAATGAGTAAAATAATGATTTTTAATCTCTATTTTTTTGTTATTGGAATGATTAAATATACTCTTTGAAATTTATTAAAATGGGTATAATTAAACTATAAATATTAAAATTTAGAATTAATATATACGAAATTAATTATAGTTATACTAAAATTAAGACTTACGTATTAAAAGTTTATAAATTAAAATTATGTACAAGCAAAAGGAGATTAATATGATTAAATTAGGAACACATATTTCAATAGCAAAAGGATTTGCAAAGGCAGCTGAAACAGCTGTATATATTGATGCAAATACATTTCAATTTTTTAGTAGGAATCCAAGAGGAGGAAATGCTAAAGAATTTGATGAGAAAGATATAGCTAAATTTCAAGAGATTAGAAAAGCAAATAATTTTGCACCATTACTTGCACATGCTCCATATACTATGAATCTAGGTGGAGTGAAGGATGATGTTTATGAATTCGCAACACGAGTAATAGATGAAGATATAAGAAGAATGGACTCACTAGGTATAGAATACATGTGTTTTCACCCTGGAAGTCATGTAGGTGGTGGAGTGGAATTTGGTATAGATAGGATAGTGAAAGGGCTAAACAATGCTATTAAAGGAGATGAAAATATAACTATACTCCTTGAAACAATGTCAGGAAAGGGAACTGAAATAGGATTTAGCTTTGAGCAATTAAAGAGCATAATAGACAATATCGAACATAAAGAAAGAATAGGCGTGTGTCTTGATACATGTCATATTTTTTCAGCTGGTTATGATATAGTTAATGACTTGGATGGGGTTTTAGAGGAGTTTGACAAGGTTATAGGCATAGATAGATTAAAAACTATACATCTAAATGATAGTATGATGCCATTTGGAGATAAAAAAGATAGACATGCTCCAATAGGTGAAGGTAAGATAGGATTAAAAGCTCTGACTGATTTTATGGAACATCCAAGTATTAAAGATTTGCCATTTTTCTTAGAAACACCTTTTGATGAAGAAGGTCATAAGAAAGAGATTAAGATGATTAAAGAACTTTTATCTAGTAAATAATATTTTGATGTGATGTAATTTAAATAGTATATAAATAGATTGCAAAAATTCTCATAATTTGTTGTATAATTAAAAGTGACATATTGATAATGTGTAAAATTAATTAAAAGTTAGGTGGGGAAAGTTATGAGAAATTTAGGCAAAACTAGTATGAAGATAAAAAGAGTTGGTTTTGGGGGAATTCCAATACAAAGAATTACACAAGAGGATACTAATTTAGTTATAAATGAGTTAGAAAAACAAGGAATAAACTTTATTGATAGCGCAAGAGGATATACAATAAGTGAAGAAGCTATTGGAATTGCTATAGAAGGAAAAAGAGATAAATTTTTCCTAGCTACTAAAAGTATGTCTAGGGATTATGATTCAATGAAGAGAGATGTGGAAATAAGTTTAAATAACTTTAAAACTGATTTTATAGATTTATATCAATTCCACAATGTTAAAGAAGAAGAGTATGACAATCTTTTTAAAGATGAAATGGCTTATAGCGCACTTCTAGAAGCAAAAGAACAAGGTAAGATAAAACATATTGGTATAACTAGTCATAACTTAAATACTATAGAAAAAGCTTTAGAAAGTGGCAAATTTGATACTATACAATTTCCTTACAATATAGTTGAAGGACAAGCAGATGAGGTATTTAAAAAAGCTCATGAAAAAGGAATTGGTATAATAGTAATGAAACCTTTAGCTGGTGGCGCTTTAGATAATGCTACATTGGCTATTAAGTATATACTATCTAAGGATTATATAGATGTAGTTATACCAGGAATGGATAGTGTTGAGCAAGTTAGACAAAATGTCGCTGTGCTTGAAAATCTTGTATTAGATGAGAATGATGAGAAAGAAATTGAAGAAATAAGAAATTCTCTAGGTAAAAAATTCTGTAGAAGATGTGAATATTGTATGCCTTGTGCTGTTGGAATAAATATACCTTTAAGCTTCTTATGCGAAGGATATTACACTAGATATGGATTAGAAGAGTGGGCTAAGGAAAAATACGAGGTTATGGATGTTAAACCTACTGAATGTATTGACTGCGGGCTTTGTGAGAGTCGATGTCCATATGAACTTCCTATAAGAGAAATGTTGAAGACTGTTGTTGAAAAGCTAGGATAGATTTTACTTATTGAAATCGGTGTAATAAATTTATGCCGATTTCTTTTTTTATGTAAGTATAATCATTATGTATAGATTATTTTTTGTTAGTATAACTGTCATACAGACATTTAATTTAGGTAAGTCCTATATTTATATAAGTATAGGACTTATACAAGGCTTATGTTTATACAAGTACTAATTATTATATAAATATTGTTTTTGCATCAATATAATTTTATTAGTAAATACAAAATTTTATTTTTCAAAAATATTATAAGATATATCATATTTAGATATTGGATAAAGTTCAATTTCAACTCTAGGGTTATCCTTATCTATAAAATCAAATAAAAGTACTGGCTTAAGCTGCTTATCATTTTTTATTATTCCACTTTTTTCAATACCATCACAAATGCTCTTTGGATAGTTATGTAAATCACCCATTCTCTTATTAGGGAAGTATAATTTTAATACTGTTATTAAATTTTCTTCAACAGTTTCTCCTTGATACTGTTGATTTATAAAACCTGCAATCATGTTCTCATATGCTAAATACTTAGAATATTTTCCCTTTGAAGGCATCCATGCTTGACCATTTATATTATGAAGTTTAAAATTAGATTTACTAATGGGTCTACCTGGTATTGTTATTTTAATCAATTTATTCACCATCCTTATACAGTATTTATTATAATCTGTGGATGATTTAAAAGCAAATTCTTATTTGTTGTGATTTTATGAATAACAAAGTCTAATTGGATAAGAGATAATTTTAATAGTGTAAGATATATTAGATTGTTGTAGATATGAAATTCAAACTATAGAAACAATATATAGAAACAATATATAGAAACAATATAAGATAGATATAGAGGAAAAAGATATGAAAGTTATATTATTATAATATTGCAGAATAGCAAAATATAGATAGTGAAAAATAAATAGTGTTATAAAAGTGAAATAGTTAAAGATATAATATGGATGAAAGCTAAATTATGCCAATATTGCAGAATAACAAAAATATAGATAGTGAAAAATAAGTAGTGTTATAAGAGAAAAGTAGCTAAAAATTTAAAATAGATAAATATTAAATTATACTAAGGTAACAGTACATAAAAGTCAAATTATATAAGAAATAAATCATATAAATGTGTAAATTTTAAAAATTAGACTATTTAGACTATATATTTTTAGATTATATAAATGCTGTTATGTCTAAACAAAGAAACCTGTGTAGCATAATTGTGATTTTAGAATTTAAGTTGAAAAGGAATAATTTTATGGATAATAATAGAGTAAAAGAATTTTGTAATCTTATAGGATTAAAGTGTGTAGGAATAGCTGGTGTGAATAAGTATGAAAATCTGAGAGAGATACTTGAAGATAGACAGAAAAAAGACTATTTAACAGGTATGGAAGAACCCATAATTGAAAATAGAATCAATCCTAGAAATATAATGGAAGATGCGAATTCCATAATAGTGTGTGCTTTTCCATACCATATAAATAGACAAGAAAAGAATGAAAATTTCAATTTATCAAAATATTGTCATGGAAAAGACTATCATATTGTAGTAAAAGATTTTTTACAACAAATTTGTGATTATATTTCCAAAAATGTAGAAGGTTTTAAATATAAGATATTTGCTGATAATGGACCATTAGTTGACAGATATTTAGCTTATCTATCAGGCATTGGATATTTTGGAATAAATAATAATATTATAACTGATGAATATGGTTCTTATATATTTATTGGATATATAGTAAATAATTATAAGTTTGAAGAAGATAAACCACTAGAAAAAAGCTGTTTTAAATGTGGAAAGTGTGTAAAATATTGTCCGGGAAATGCTATATTAGGAAATTATGATATGAATCCTAAAAAATGCTTATCGTATATAACTCAAAAAAAGGGAGATTTGTCAGAGGAAGAAAAGTATGTTTTAAAGAAAAGTAAAAAGATATTTGGGTGCGATATTTGTCAAGAAGTATGTCCGCACAATGTTGAAATACCAACAACTCACATCTTGGAATTTAAGGAAGATATAATAGATTATTTGGATTATGATGAGATACAAAATATATCAAATAAAGAATTTAAAAGGCGATATGGGAATAGAGCTTTTAGCTGGAGGGGTAAAAATATAATAAAGAGAAATATGGAAATAATTTTAGATAAGTATAATGACTAATAATAAGAGTCTATTTCATATACTTTAATGTGTATTTACTTTAACACTTATGGTGTAAAAGTCATATTATATCATTAAAGTTAAATATGGGGAGGTGGGGGAATATTGAAATACAATAATACATCTGAAATAAGTCCACTAGATAATATATTGGGTCAAGAAAGAGCAGTAGAAGCTATGGAGTTAGGTTTAAAGATAAATAATCCAGCCTACAACATATACCTAGCTGGGGAATCTGGAACAGGTAAAAGTACTTATGCTTTAAAGGTTTTAAATGAATATGCATCTAAAAAAAGTACACATAAAGATTGGTGCTATATATATAATTTTGAAAACCCTAGAGAACCTATGATAGTTGAACTAGAAAAAGGATTTGGAAGAGAACTTAAGAAAGACATGGAAAAGTTGGTGGAAAGTCTTTTAGAAGATTTTAAAAATGCATTTGAAAGTGAAGATTTTGAAATAGAGAAAAATAAACTTTTGGATGAATATGAAATAGAAAAAGATATGCTACTAAAGCAGATTAAAAAATATGGAGAAGAAAAAGGATTTAAACTAAAACAAAGCAAAATGGGAATAGTTTTTATACCTTTGAAAGAAGATGAAGAAGAAAGTGATATATCAGATGAAGAATTTTATAAGGCTAAAAGAGAATTAGAAAACATGGCAATACAAGTTGTATATAAAATTAGAAACTTGGAAGAAAAAGCTGAAAAGGCTGTGTTAGAGCTTGAAGAAGAGATAGCTAAGCTTGTAGTAGAACCTCATATTAAGTCGTTGTGTGAAAAATATGAATGTTATGAAAAAATTCAACTTTACTTGGAAAATATAAAAAAAGATACAATAGAATATATGTATTTATTTTATTTGGATGAAGAAGAATTGAAAGATAAGTATGATAAAGAACACTTTATAAAATATAAAATTAATTTATTTGTAGATAATGGAAGTTCGAAAAATAAGGAATCAGCACCTGTCATAGTGGAGATAAATCCAAGCCCATCAAACCTATTTGGAAAGGCAGAATATGATTATGCAAATGGAAATATAAAGACTGATTTTACAAAACTATTATCAGGAGCGTTTCATAGAGCTAATGGTGGATATTTGGTGCTTTATGCAGACCAGTTATTAAAATATACTATGTCTTGGGAAATTCTTAAAAAGACATTGCAAACAAAAAAAGTAATTTTGGAAACACAGACAGCTATTAAACCAGAAAATATGCCATTAGATGTCAAGGTGATATTGATTGGAAGTCATTATATATATGATATTTTATATAGATATGAAGAAGATTTTGGAAAATATTTTAAAATATTTGTAGATTTTGATAGCGAAATGGATAAGAATGAAAATAATGAAGATGGAATAGCTAGGTTTATAGCATATCAATGCAATAAAAATGGCTTAAAGCATTTTACGAGAGATGCAGTTGATGAAGTTGTTAAGTTTAGTACTAAATTGTCTGGTGATTTAGAGAAGCTATCAACTAAGTTTAATAAAATAATGGAGGTTATAATAGAAGGAAGTGCATATGCAGAATTTAGAAATTCCAATTATACAGAGCGAGATGATGTTAAAAAAGCAATAAGTGAAAAGAAAAATCGAATCAATAGGGTAGAAACACACATGGATGAATCAATTGAAAATGGTTTTACTCTAATAGAAACAGAAGGAAAAAAAGTTGGAGTAATAAATGGGCTATCAGTTTTAAGTACAGGAGAATATTCTTTTGGTAGAGCTTCAAGAATTACAGCAACTACTAGTCCAGGAAGTAAGGGTATAGTAAATATAGAAAGAGAAGTAAACATGAGTGGCTCAATACATAATAAAGGAGTGCTTATATTAGGAGGCTATCTTTCTGAAAACTTTGCACAGGATTTATTGATGTCATTAAATGCATATATTTGTTTTGAGCAGAATTATGGAGGTATAGATGGGGATAGTGCATCTTCTGCGGAGTTATATGTATTGTTATCATCTCTTAGTGGTATACCAATTAAGCAAAATATTGCAGTTACAGGCTCTATAAATCAAAAGGGAGATATACAAGTAGTTGGTGGAATAAGTGAAAAAGTAGAAGGATTTTATTCTATATGTAAAACTAAAGGATTAAACAATAAGCAGGGTGTAATAATTCCTAAGAAAAATCAGAGAAATCTTGTTTTATCAGATGAAGTTAATGATGCGATAAAAGACGGAAGGTTTAAAATATATACAGTTGAAAGAGTAGAAGAAGCTATAGAAATATTGACAGATGTTAAATTTGAAGAAATAAAAAAATTGGTCAAAGAAAAACTATTATCTTTTAGTAAGATACAAATTGAGTCAAAAGAATAAGTTTATAATAGAATTTAATGGGTATTTATATGTATAATAAAAAGCAAGAACTTTAATAAGTTTTTGCTTTTTTTGTGAAATATCTGTAGAGTGAGTTTTGTATATTGATGTTTATTTTTTGTTGATGTGATTAAACTATATATAAATAGTGTTTTATAAATTGGTATTTTAAGGGGGATAATTATGAAAAGTGTAAATAAGAAAGATATAAGTAAGAAAGATGTAACTAAGAATGATGTAAATAAAATTGAAGCTCAAAAAGAAGTAGATGAAATAATTGATGAAAAAGATATAGAAAATTTTGTAGATATTAAGGATAATAAAAAAAGTGTCAAAGTTAGCAAAAAAGATGCTCAAAAAAGTGAAAAAGACAGTAAATTAAAAGACAATAAGTCTAGTAAAAATATAAAAAAAGTGAGTAATAAGAAAGCTAAAAATAAATCTATAGATAAGAAAGAATCGGAAAATGAAAAAGATGTAAATAAAATCTTAGATGAATTAGAAAAATTGTATCCAGATGCTACATGTGAACTAAATTATGGGACAGCCTTTGAACTTTTAATAGCAACTATCTTATCAGCTCAATGTACTGATGTAAGAGTAAATAAAGTTACATCAGAGTTATTTAAGAAGTACAATACAGCAAGAGATTTTGCAGATTTAAGTATTGAAGAAATTAGTAAAGAAATAAAAAGTTGTGGCCTTTATAAAAGTAAGGCTCAAAAAATAAAAGATACATCTGAACAGTTGTGTGAACTATATAATGGTGAGGTACCAGATACTTTGGAAAAACTTATAAAACTTCCTGGTGTTGGTAGAAAGACAGCAGGAGTTGTGCTTAGTAATGCCTTTAATCATCCAGCGATAGCAGTAGATACACATGTATTTAGGGTTAGCAATAGAATTGGAATAGTGGACGAGCCAAACCCTCAAAAAACAGAATTTGCACTTATGGAAGCTATCCCAAAAGAAAGATGGTCACACTCACATCATGTATTAATTTTTCATGGAAGAAGGATGTGTAAAGCTAGAAATCCAGAGTGTGAAAACTGTCCAATAAAAGATGATTGTAATTATTATCAAGAACTTAAAGAAATGAAATAACTTTTCCAAAGTAAGTTGTACAAGAGTGATTTTCTGATATAATAATACTTATGAAAATGTTAGATAGAAAACTATTATATATAATAAAATAAAAATTATTATTAACATTATTATATATAATAGTATAATATTATTGTTATTCTATTTATAAAATAAAGTTTAGTAAACAAGAACGATATTTAGGAGGATAAAAATGTCATTAAATATAGTATTAGTAGAACCAGAAATACCTCAAAATACAGGAAATATAATAAGAACTTGTGCAGCAACAGGTTCAACTTTGCATTTAGTAAAACCATTAGGTTTTTCATTGGATGATAAGCACTTAAAAAGATGTGGTCTTGACTATTGGGATATAGCTGATATACAATATTACGATAGCTTTGAAGAATTACAAGAAAAATATCCAAACAGTAAATACTTTTTTTCTACAACAAAGTCTAAACAATCACATTCAGATGTAAAATATGAAGAAAATTGTTTTATAGTATTTGGTAAAGAAACAAAGGGATTACCAGAGCCTTTGTTGAAAGCAAATATGGATACTTGTATTAGAGTACCTATGTTAGATGTTGAAAAAGCTAGGTCATTAAATTTATCAAATTCAGTTGCTATAGTAGTATATGAGGCTTTAAGACAAATAGGATACCCTAATATGAGGTAGTTTAAATAATCCTAAAATAGAAAGGAGCATACTTAATGAAAAATCTAAAGATAATCTGTGACAGTTTATCGGACGTGCCAAAAGATTTATTAGATAAATATGATATAGATATTGTTTCATTAACAGTTATATTAGAAGAAAAAGAATACAAGGATAGGATTGATATATCTGGAGATGAATTTTATAAAAAGCTTAGAGAAGAAAATGCATATCCAAAAACTTCTCAAGCTACTTATGCCCAATTTAAGGAAGTTTTTGAGAAATATACAAGTGAAGGAAGAGCAATACTTTATATAGCTGGTTCGGCTACAGCTACAGGAACATATCAAAGTGCTGTAATGGCGAAGAATGATGTAGAAGGCGAAATATATACATATGATTCTAACTTACTTTGTATGGGAACTGGTCTGCTTGTAATAAAAGCAGGAGAGCTTGTAAGTGAAGGGAAATCTATTAATGAGATATTACCTGTTTTAGATGAATTAAAAGAGAAAGCTTTTGTTATATTTTCAGTGGATACATTGGAGTACTTACAAAAGGGTGGAAGAATATCATCTACTAAAGCGGCAATAGGAAGTATATTAAATATAAAACCTATTCTTGAAATAAAAGGTGGACTAGTTTCACAATTATCCCAAGTAAGAGGCAAGAAGAATGTAATTTCTAAGATGATGGACTTGATAAAATCAAATTGTGGGGATGATTTATCAGACCAAGTTATATATATAGGATATAGTGATGACATTAAGGAAAAAGACCAATTGTCTAAAATTATGGAGGAAGAACTGAGACCTAAAGAAATCAAATTTTTCCAAATTGGTGTGTGTATAGGTGCACATGCTGGTCCTGGTGTAACCGGAATTATATGTCTAAAAAATAAGTAACAATTTTTTATATTGAGATTATTTATTTTTTTATTAAATTATGATAAGATATGTTAAACATTGATACACTAGATATGATTTGTTTTAGATAGAATTAAGTGTTGATATATTAAGTTGAGCTTTTAGGGAAGTGTGTAAATAGATAAAAATCTATTACACACTTTTTTATGGTAAGTTTATTGAAAAAATTAAAGAAATACTTGCAAATGAGATATAACAAATTAGTAAATAGGATGTAAAAGTAAATAGGATGTAAAAGTAAATAGGATGTAAAAGTAAATAGGATGTAAAAGTAAATAGGATGTAAAAGTAAATAGGATGTAAAAGTAAATAGGATGTAAAAGTAAATAGGATGTAAAAATGTCATAAAAATATAAGGAGTGAATTTTGATGCGTTTAAAAAAATTGTTGATATTAATGTTAACTGTAGCAATGACTACTGGAATGTTAGTTGGATGTAGTAGTAATTCAAGTAATAATTCTGGTTCTAATCAAGATAATAAAAATAAGCTAAATGAGAAAGAAAATTCAAAAAAATCTGTATCTATGATACTAGATATTGAAGGGTCAAATAATGAAGTTATGAATAATTCAGCTTTGTTAGCTCTAAATACTGCACAAAAAAATCTTAATATAGATACAAATAAAGTGGAATCAGATGATTCATTGACTTTTTCAAATAGTATAGATATTTTATGTAATGATAATGTTGACTTGATTATAGCTGTTGGTTCTAGATTTGCAAAGCCTCTAGAAAAGATAGCCAAGAAATATCCAAAGCAACAGTTTGCCATTGTAGATTATGAGTATGACAAACAACCATCTAATGTAACTTCAATTTCTTTTGAGGATAATAAGACTGGATATTTAGCTGGATTAGTTGCTGGAAAGATGACAGAAACCAACAAGATTGGTTTTATAGGTGGAGTAGAGGGTTCTAGTAGAGATAAATTTGAATCTGGTTTTAAAGAAGGTGTTAAATTTTCTAATAGCAATATAAAAGGTGTCTCAGTTGAGTATGTAGATATTTTTAAAGATAGTAAATCTGCTGAATCTGTCGCTAAAAAAATGATGGATAGCGGAGTAGATATTATTTTTTCTAATACTGAAGATGATTCAAAGAGTGTAATAAATACAGTTAGAGCAAAAAATAAAAAAGTTATAGCAATTAATAAAGATCAGCATGAGTTAGCTCCAGAAAATGTTATAAGTTCCGTTGTAAAAGACTTTGAAAAACCTACTTATGACTTAATACAAAGCTTTGTAAAAGGAGATTATAAAGGTGGTAAAGTTATAGAAAATACAGTGAAGTCTGGAAGTACTGGACTTGCTCAAAATAGTTCTCAAAATATTCCTCCTGATGTGTTAGAATATGTAAATAAGAACAATAAATAATTTATATAGACTTCATGTTCTATGTCAGGGAGTGAGTTTTGTGAAAATAAAAAGGATATTGATGTTTTGTTTTGTCGTGATATTTACAGTTTTTATACTAGTTATATGTAATTTTGATTCTGGATTTAATAGAGTAAATAATAATTCTAATATAAATAATAATAAGTCTAAACAAATTGAGTCTAAGAATGTGTCAACTTCGTCTAATAAAGATAAGTCAAATAGTACAAGTAGTAATAATGAAGATGAATTGGAAGATGATTCTTATGTACGAAAAACTGTTGGAGTATTGTTAGATACTGAAAACTTAGGTAATGAATCTTATAATAATAATGTACTGTCAGCTTTAAAAAGAGCTGATGAGGATTTTGATATTAGAGAGAAGATTGAAAGACCAAAGACTTCTAATGATTTTGCAAATAGTATAGAAAAACTATATAAATACGAACCAGACTTGATAATAGCAGTTGGAGCTAGATTTGCAGAACCAATTAAAGAAGCTGCTACAAAATATCCAAAACAGCAATTTGCAATAGTTGATTATAATTATAAGGTTCAACCAGCTAATGTAATTTCTGTATCATTTCAAGATAATTCTACTGGATATTTAGCAGGTCTTATTGCAGGAAAAATGACTGACACTGGTAAAATAGGATTTATAGGAGGAGTTGAAGGCTCTAGTAGAGATAAATATGAATCTGGATTTAGAAAAGGTCTTAAAACTTCAAATAAAAATGCTGATTTGTTAGTAAAATATGCAAATGTATTTAAAAACCCTGAGTCGGCTAGAACTATTGCAAAAGAAATGAGAGACTCTGAAAGAGATGTTGTATTTTCAGCCACAGAGGATGATGGGAAAAGAGCTATTCAGGTAGCCAGAGAAAATGGTGGTAAAGTTATAGCTATTAATAAAGACCAATATGATATGGCTAAAGATAATGTAATAAGTTCAATTGTAAAGGATGTAGAACAGCCTGTTTATGAATTGATAAAGAATGTTATAAAAGATGGTTTTAAGGGAAGTAAAGTAATGGAGTTTAAGATAAAAGATGGAGAAATTGGACTTACTCCAAATAGCAGTAAAAACATACCACCAGATGTTTTGGAATATGTAAAAAAAGAGTACAATAAGGTGAAAGATACATACTAATTATTGCTGAAGATATGTATAATATTTATGTGGAATGTTATAATTATCTATAGAGGAGTTGATACATATGGAAGATAAAATTTTGCGATTTCTGGATAAGATGCAAAACAGTATTAACGACAGATTTGATAAAATAGAAAACAGATTAGATAAGATAGAAAATAATCTAGTGGAAATTAAAAAGGATTTAAAAGACACAAAGATAGAATTAGAATATACAGAAAAACATGTTGTAGCTGTTAAAGCAGACACAGAAGAGATAAAAAGAGACTTAAATAAAATTGAAATAGTAACAGCAAGCAATTGGAACGATATTGCTAAATTAAAATCAATTAGATGATAGAGTAGAGCTTTTATAAGAATTTATAAAAAAATACATTAATTAAATTAGATTAATTACATAAAAGTCCAATAATAAGTGTGTAAGTAGAAAAAATCTACTGCACACTTTATTTATATTCAAATAAAAAATTTATCAAAAAAAATAAAAAGGAGTAAAAAATGGAATTTACAAGAGAGCCATTTATACTAGATGACGATTTGTGTCTAGCTTTGGTGGACAAAAGAATTAGTTATCTAATGGAAAATGAATTAAAATTAAGAAATATAGAGATAATAAAAACAATAGAATGTAAAGAATTATATGAAAGTATAAAATATCACCCAGATATATGTATTTGTAATTTAGGAAAAGGAGATATAATTGTTGCGCCGAATGTATATAATCAATACAAAGAGTTATTAAGTAAACATAAATTTAATATAATTAAGGGAGAAGCTGATTTATTAAATAAATATCCTTATGATATACCTTACAATATTGCTATAGTTGGTGATTATGCCATACACAATTTTAAGTACACTGACAGAGCGATATTAGATTATATTGAAAATAATAAACTTAAAAAGATAAATATAGAGCAGGGCTATTCTAAATGCTCAATCTGTATAGTAGATAGAACATCTATAATAACATCAGATAAAGGGATTTGGAAAAGCGTGAAGAATACAGAAATAGAGTGTTTATTAATAGAAAAAGGTCATATAAATTTATTTGAGATGAATTATGGATTTATAGGTGGATGTACAGGGTTAATTTCTAAGGATAAGCTAGCTTTTTGTGGAGATGTTAAAAAACATCCTGACTATGAACGTATAAAAAGTTTTGTAGAAAGTAAAAACAAGGAGATAGTTACACTTAGTAGTGAAAATTTACTCGATATAGGTTCTATAGTTCCTCTCATGACGAGAAAGGAGCGATAACTTTGGTTGAGAAGGATAATATTTCTTCTATGAAATTTTTGAGGAATAATAACGTAAACGATAGATTAATATATACGAATGACATTGTAGAAGTCGTAATTGATTCTGCAAAGCAAGAAGTATTAAATAAAAAAATACTTAATGGTACTAAAACTGAACAAAGAGCTCTAAATATTGATGAAATATCTACAGAAATAACTAGTATGATAATAAGTATAATGAAAGAGAAACTTTTAAAAGAATACATTCTAAAATGCTATGGGCGTACATATCCTGAAGATAAAAATAATATATACATATATTCACTGAACATATTTGCTAAAAAAGAGATTTTTATGAGAGAAACAGTATTTACAAGGGTTAGGAACTATATAGAGGAAAATGATTTTATAAATGTGGAAGGTTTTATTAGATTTAGAATGAGAGAATTTATGAAATATATTTCTGCTATAGGTGATATTGCAGTTGAAGAGTATTTAATAAAAAGAGACCAGGATGAGTTTATAAGAGTTTTAAAATATTTTATAGATACTCAAGAAGAAAAGATAGATTTGCTTAAAGTTCATATAATGGAAGATAATACATTTATTTTATATGATAAAAATGGAAATAAAATAGATAGTATAGATGATGAAGAAATTATAAATATGGTCATAAGAGAAAATTTAAATTATGAGGATTTTTTAATAAGTACCTTATTGACTCTATGTCCAAAGAAGATAGAAATATTAGATTTATTAAATAACAATTGCTCAAAGGAAATCATAGATACAGTAGAAGCAATTTTTGAAAATAAAGTTAGTATAATTATGGAAAATTAGAATTGATATATGAAAACTATATATTAAGGTATACAAAAGTATCAAAGATGTGTTTAAACTATGAGGTCTATAAGTATGTTAAAGATGTATGTAAAACTATATAAGGGGATACAACTTAAAAATATGTTCAAATTAACGGTGATAGAAGTTAAAAGAGAGTAAAATAGAACTAAGATAGTAAAAATAAAAATTAGAAATCAAAAAAATTCTTTTGAAATCGACACGAAAGACTTATAATTGTATATAAAGCTATAATATAACTAGAGATATTAAAGATAAACTATAGCTCACAAATATACAATTGATAAGGAGAAGTTTTATAATGGATAATTTAATTAGGATACTAATATTAGCTGTTATTGGTGGATTTATAGGTTATGTCACAAATGTAGTTGCTATAAGACTGATATTTAGACCGATAGTACCTATTAAGATACCTGTTTTAAATATAGAGATAGTGGGTCTTATACCAAAGAGAAGAGCAGAAATAGCAGCAAATGTAGGTGAAATAATTCAAAACGAATTTCTTTCAATGGACGAAATACTTGCAAATATCATTACTGACGAAGATAAGGAAGAAGTTGTAAGATACATAAAAGCAAGGGTAAAAATTATCATACATGAAAAAGTTTCATTTATACCAAGTAGCATAAAAAACATGATACAAGACTATTTAGGAGATATAATTGAATCTGAAGTGAAACAAAGTATAGATGAATTGAGCAAAAATGTAATAAATAAAGCAAATGAGCGTATAGATATACAAAAAATGGTCGAAGATAAGATTAATGAACTAGATTTATACGAACTAGAAGAAATAATTATAAGAATAGCTAAAAATGAATTAAAACATATAGAAATCTTAGGTCTTGTATTAGGTTTCTTAATAGGTATAGTTCAAGGATTAGTGACTATATTTATCTAGTTATATCTATCATGCATGTAGATACATCTTAAAAATTTTAAATTAGTGAAAATATTATAATATTACTATAAATCAAAAGATTAAATTAATATAAAATATAAGAATATTGGTTTATAATTGATTGAGATGAAAAATAATGGGTAATTAATATATTACATTAATGTTGATTGATGTATGACTATCTGTTATAATGAAAATATATCAAAAATTATAGTGTTGAAGAGGAAGAGTAAAGTGGAAACCATTCACAGAGAATATGGGGCTATGGCTGAAAACCCATGTAATAGGTCTATTTGAAAACTACCTTGGAGCTGAGCTTATTAGCAGTATTTGTTTTATACAATTTGTGAAAGTGCTCGGGTGACGACCTTATAGTCATCAAGAGGGTTGTATATATTTGTATACGCCAACTTGGGTGGAACCGCGAATTAATATCGTCCCAAATATCTTTGGGGCGATTTTTTATTACAAAAAATTTTAAAATTATCTCAATAAGGAGGAAAAAACAATGATTAAAGTTGCTTTAAAAGATGGTTCAATAAAAGAATTTGAAAATGCTCTTTCTGTTATGGATGTGGCTAAATCCATTAGTGAAGGATTAGCTAGAAATGTGGTAGCAGCATCTGTGAACGGAGAGGTTGTAGGTATGGACCACATGATAGATAGTGATTGTGATTTAAACTTATTTAAATTTGAAGATAAAGAAGGAAAAGACGTTTTTAGACATACATCAGCACATATGTTAGCTCAAGCTATAAAGAGACTTTACCCAGAAGCAAAACTTGCTATAGGACCAAGTATAGAGAATGGATTCTACTATGATATAGATTTAGAACATAGATTAGTTCCAGAAGACTTAGAAAAAATAGAAGCTGAAATGAAAAAAATAGCTAAAGAAGATTTAAAGATAGAAAGATTTGAACTTCCTAGAAATGAAGCTTTAGAGCTTATGAAAGAACAAGGAGAAGATTACAAGGTAGAACTTATATCTGATTTACCTGAAAGTGAAATAATATCTTTCTACAAACAAGGTGATTTTACTGATTTATGTAGAGGACCACATTTACCATCTACTAAAAAAGTTAAAGCTGTTAAATTACAAAGTGTAGCAGGCGCATATTGGCGTGGTGACGAAAAAAATAAAATGCTTCAAAGAATTTATGGAACTTCTTTTGAAAAAAATAAAGATTTAGAAGAGTACCTACATTTATTAGAAGAAGCTAAAAAGAGAGACCATAGAAAATTAGGTAAAGAATTAGGGTTATTTATGATACCTGATGAAGGTCCTGGATTCCCTATGTTCTTACCAAAAGGAATGGAACTTAAAAATGAATTATTAAAATTCTGGAGAGAAATACACAGAAAAGCTGGATATATTGAAATAGAATCTCCAATTATATTAAACAGAAAATTATGGGAGACTTCAGGTCACTGGTATCATTACAAAGAAAATATGTATACAGTTAAAATAGATGATGAAGATTATGCTATAAAACCTATGAACTGTCCTGGTGGATTAATTTACTATAATTCTCAATTACATTCATATAGAGATTTTCCAATGAGAGTTGCAGAACTTGGTAGAGTTCATAGACATGAGTTATCTGGAGCATTACAAGGATTAATGAGAGTTAGAGCATTTACTCAAGACGATTCACATATATTCATGTTACCAGAACAAATTAAAGATGAAATAAAAGGTGTAGCTAATCTAATAGATGGTATTTACAAAACTTTTGGATTTGAATACAATCTAGAATTATCTACAAGACCAGAAAATTCTATGGGAAGCGAAGAAGAGTGGGAAGCAGCTGAAAATGGATTAAGAGAAGCTTTAGAAGAGTTAGGTCTACCATATACTATAAATGAAGGTGATGGAGCATTCTATGGCCCTAAAATAGACTTCCATTTAAGAGACTGTTTAGGAAGAACTTGGCAATGTGGTACTATCCAATTAGACATGCAACTTCCAAGACAATTTGATAATACTTATATTGGACAAGATGGTGAAAAACATAGACCAGTTATGATTCATAGAGTTGCTTTTGGTAGTATAGAAAGATTTATAGGTATATTAATTGAGCATTATGCTGGCAAATTCCCAGTTTGGTTATCTCCAACTCAAGTTAAGATACTTCCTATATCTGATAAGTTTATGGATTATGCTAATGAAGTTAAAAAAGTATTATTTGATAAAGGCATAAGAGTTGAATTAGATGATAGAGCTGAAAAAATTGGATTTAAAATAAGAGAAGCTCAACTTGAAAAAGTTCCTTATATGTTAGTGGTAGGTGAAAAAGAAGTATCTGAGAATAATGTTTCTGTAAGATCAAGAGATAAAGGTGAAATAGGCAGCATTAAATTAGATGAATTTATAGCTAGTATTTTAAAAGAAATTGAATCAAGAGAAAGTATTATTCAAAACTAATATATAAAATAAAGTTAATTGATATATAAAGTGTTAACTTGTGTATAGATAGGTATTTTCTGTATAGATAAGTATCTTGTGAATAAATAAATATAATTAGAGGCACATTTAGTCATATATTTTATGATAATGTGCCTCTAATTTTTGTTTTTGTTATATTTTATATTAATGCATCTATACATATTTAATTAAAGATATATAATTATAAGTAAATAAAGATAATGCATGTAATAAGTTTAATCTGCATAAGTTTATATACCTAAGAAGAATTAATTTATGCAAATAAATTTAATATGTCTCTAGTTAATTTTGGAGGAATAATTATGGATACTAGTATTTTATTTTTTAATCAAATTGATGAAGATAGCTTTAAACTAGTTGGGGGTAAAGGATTTAATCTTGGAAAAATGACTAGAAAAAAATTTCCTATACCAGAAGGATTTTGCATAACTACAAGGGCTTTTTATGAATTTATAGAGCCTATAAAAAATCATGAACTTTTTAAACACCTAGAAAATATAGATAATGATGATTTAGATAAAATTAATGAGTTGGCAAAAGATATAAGAAATTTAATTAAAAAGCAGTCAATTTCAAATACTACAAAACAAGATATAAAAGAAGCACTAAAAAGGATTGGAGAAGAGAATTTTTATGCTGTGCGTTCTAGTGCAACAGCAGAGGATTTGCCTGATATGTCTTTTGCGGGTCAACAGGATACATATTTAAACGTATATGGATTTGAAAAACTAATTGAAAATATAAAACATTGTTGGGCTTCACTTTATACTCAAAGAGCAGTTATATACAGAAAGAAAAATAATTTGGATGAAAATAATATATTAATCTCTGTGGTAGTTCAAAAGATGGTAAATTCACAAAAATCAGGGATTATGTTTACAGCTGACCCTATTAGCAACAATTATAATAACTTGACTATTGATGCAGGGTTTGGACTTGGGGAAGCTTTGGTAGGAGGCTTAATAACACCAGATTTATACAAGGTAAATAAAAAGACAAGTGAAATTATATTAAAAGAAATAAACACAAAAAAGGTAGCAATATATAGAAAAAATGGTGGGGGTACTGAGCAAGTTCTTTTAGAGAAATCTAAACAAAAAGAGCAAGTACTTTCAGAGGAAGAAATTAACAAAATAGCCAAGTTAGGAAGTGAAATCGAAGAATATTATCAAGTGCCACAAGATATAGAATGGGCGATTGATGAACATGGAAAGGTATACATATTACAAAGTAGAGCAATAACATCATTGTATCCTAGAGTTGAAAACAGTGATGTAAGTGAAAAATCTCAAGTATATATATCAGCAAGTCATCTTCAAGTAATGCTAAAGCCTATTAAACCCTTAGGACTAGATATATTTAAAAGGATAATGCCTTTTGATAGAGTCGAAGAGGGTAGCAATTTTAAGATAATGAATCAAGCTGGTGGTAGACTTTATGCTAATTGTACCGAAATAATAAGACTACCAATAAGGGACAAAATAATCAAGGATTTATTGCCAAATGTAGATTATTTAATGGCAAGTGCACTTGTAGAATATACTGAAAAATATCCTCTAAAGAAAAAACTACCTTCTAAAAATACAATAAAAATATTGAGATTTTTGGTAATACCGATTTTAAAAGAGGCAAAAAAGAATTATTCTTGTGAAAAAAATCCAGATTTATTGAGAGATTTGATGAGTTTGAGAGATGAATTTATAGATGATACATCTAGACATTTAAATAAAAGCAGTGATTTAAGCGAGAAGGTTATGAACATAAAAGAAGTCTTATCAGCTTTTATATTTAAATTGGCAGAAAATTTTATTCCAAATGTAGTCCCAGGAATTTTAAGTGATAGAAAGCTTAGAAATATACTTAATGAACTGGATTTAGTGTATTTAGAGGATAATTTTGTAAGTGGGTTAAAAGGAAATATTACTACTGAAATGGGTCTGAAAGTAGGAGATTTAGCTGATTTAATAAGAGAAAATTCAAAAGAAATAGAGATATTAAAAAATAACCCTAAAGATGCTCATTTATTGCTTTTAGAAGAAGGTAATGAAGAATTAAAGAGAGAATTAAATGATTTCTTAAAACAATTTGGTATGAGAGGGATTGGAGAAATAGATATAACAAATCCTCGTTATCAAGAAGATTTTACTCCAATAAGCATGTCCATATTAAATAACATAAACACATTAAAGGCAAATGAACATAGAGAAAATTATCAGAGATTAGTTGAAAAATCAAATGAAAGTGAACGATTGATTTTAGAAGCATGTGAAGGATTAGGAAAAAAAGATTTAGCTAAAAAAGTTAAAAATCATCTCAACAATATAAGAACATTTTTACCCTTACGTGAATATGGAAAATATATTATAGTTGGCGTATTTAATGAGGTAAAAAAGGTACTTGAAGAAGTAGGATATAAATTAGAAGAAGACAATTTGATTGAAAATAGACAAGATATATTTTACCTAAGTCTTGATGAAATATATCAAATATTAAGTAAGAGAGTGGATTTTAGAGAGAATATAAAATACAGAAAGATAGAGTATGATAAATATGAAAAATTGAATCCACCAAGAGTAATTACAAATGAAGGAGAGATATTCTCTGGAAGTTACTCAAAAGAGGGGATACCAGATGATGCATTTGTTGGGATGCCCGTATCAGCTGGGATTTGCGAAGGGTATGCTAGGGTTATATTAAATCCTAATGAAGATAGTTTACAAAAGGATGAGATTTTAGTGACTAAATTTACAGACCCTGGTTGGACTCCACTCTTTGTAAATGCAAAGGGATTAGTGCTTGAAGTTGGTGGGCTTATGACTCATGGTGCGATAGTATCGCGTGAATATGGGATACCTGCTTTAGTTGGAGTAAAGGATGCAACAAGTCTGATTAAAACAGGAGATTATTTAAGAATAGATGCTTATAAAGGGTATGCTGAGATTATATCCAAATAGAGTGGAGTTATAAAAATATGATATATACAAAACATATAAAAAGAATTTGATTAAAAAGTATACGATATATATAAATATTTCTATAGTTATAAAAACACTTCTATAGATAATAAACTTATTGAAAGATAATAAATTTTCTATAGAAGTGTTTTAGTTATAATACTATTTTTAGTTTTATGAATATACAGTTATGATACTACTTTTGTTTGTAAGATAAATATTTATCTTCATGCAGTTTATACAACTTTTTAATATATAAATATTTATCTTCATGCAGTTTATATAACTTTTTAATATATATATTTTTATCTTTATGTAATTTATATAACACTTTAATATAGCTATTTTTTGTTAGTTGTTTTTTCTAATATTAAAATTGGCACTTGTAGTATCTACATACATTTTTGCAGTCCCATTTTTATAAATATATGAATCGCCATCCTGAAGTAATTCAAAGTTACTATTTAAATTACCAGAGACCTTACTAAAATCTAAGGTAAATCCTGAATTTTCAGGAATATATAAATCAATATCACCAGAAATAGTATCACATTTGAAAGATGATAACATTTCACTTGAATTAATTTTTATATACCCACTAGTTGACTCAGATTTAATATCAGAGAATCTACCTTCTAGATTAACTTTACCTGAAGTTGATTCGCATATAAGATTATTATTGTCCATATTTTTTAAATCTATATCTCCGCTTGTTGTATTTATCTTCAAATCATCAGCTTTACCAAAAAGCTGAATTTTACCAGAGACTGAGTTACAGTTAACACTTTTACTATCAAGTTTTTTTATGTTGATATTGCTACTAGTTGTCTCTAAAGTCATTTTGTCAATTTTACCAGACATTTCTATATTACCTGAAACTGATTCAATATATGCCATGTTGCTTTTAAGATAAGTACTATATATATCTGCTGAAGTAGTAGAGAGATTTATATTGTTATATAATTTCTCAGGTAAATATAGCTCAAGTACTGTTGACTTTGGAAGTCCAATTCCAATGAAGAATTTTTTTGCAGAATTATCAATTATAGAAAGAGTATTGCCATCAACCTTTATTTTTGCAATCTTTTTCTTTGAAAAATTAGAAGGAGCTTTTTGAATTAATTTGATTTTATTAGAATCACTCTTTAAAACTCTCACTTCACCTGAAATCCAGTCAACATCGATATTATTTATTTTATTTGAAAAACTCTCACTTTTAACTGTTAGATACTTATCATAATTTTTATTAGAGGATATATTTTTAACTGAATCTTTAATATCATATTTAGACGAAGTTATAGTATCTGTAAGAAGAGCAATAAATATTATAGAAAATAATATAGCTACAATACTCCAAACTATAATTTTTATTTTTAAAAATTTTTTATTCATATTTATCCTCCTCATCCATGTCTTTTAATTGTAGTACACCTTCAAATATATGAATTCCCGCAGCACCTATTATGAATATTATCCATGAAAAACCCCAAGCATCAAAGCATATATTGATAATTAAAAAAATGCCAACTATTATCATCCAATATGCACTCATAAATGATTTATAAGCAAGGTTTGTGTTTTTAGTTTTTGCTCTCCATTCTTTAAATTCCTCCACCATAGTATCATCTGATGGAGTATAGTTTTGTTTTGTCATTCCATTATAGACTAGTAGACCTGTTCCAACTGCTATTAATAGGAACATTGGAAGAGCAGCTAGAGTTGGTTGAACACCAAAGTTTATAATTAAAACTGCAGTTAAAAATGGACTGATTATAAAAAGAGCAATTGCTATTGATACTCTCAAAGCTCTTTTCTTTCTTTCTTCAATTAATTCAGAAGACATAAAATATGGCTCTTTAACACTTTCAATTAATTCAGATAAATCTCCAATCCCAGATATTACTGAATTATATGCTTCTTGTTTTGATTTACCATTTTGTATTTGGTCATTGTATTTTTCCTTTAGATTTTCAAATAGTTCATCTTTAAGTTCTTTTACCTTTCTTGTTTCCTTAACTCCTGTAAAACTTTGTTCAATATAATCATGTATTTTATCTAACATATTTTCACCTCCTAAATTAATGTGTCTATTAACAATTTTGTATTATCCCATTCTTCACGACTTTTTTTATATTTTTCTCTACCTTCACTTGTTATAGAATAATATTTTCTTCTAGCACCAGTAGCTTCATCTCCCCAATAAGATGTTATTGCACCAGATTGTTCAAGCCTACGAAAAGCTGTGTACAAAGTTGCTTCTTTTAACTCATACAAACCTTGTGTTTTTTCTAATATAGACTTATTAATTTCATAACCATAGCTATCTTTTTCAAGTAAATGCTTTAAGATAATTGTTTCTGTATGACCTCTTATCATATCAGATGCGATTGTCATAAACATCACCTCCGTTTAAGTATATAATACTTTTATATACCTCGCCTGTCAATGTATTTCGTGTGATAAAATTTATTTTATTATAATTCTTATGGTTTTGTGCCGTTTTAAGGAAGAATTGTGTACTAAATCATATAAAAAACGTACTTTTATAGTTATTTATAGAGAAATGATATTGTTATTAAATTGGAATAAGAAATAATGCTTAAATAGATTAGCATATGTAATGATATGGTTAAAAAATAAAATAAAATTCAATTTATTGAGGATAATTCTATCAAGGTATTTACTACACGTGTAGAGTCGTATATAATTAAGTTATATGGAGAATTTTAAAATTAAATTATTAATACACTAGGAGAAAACATTATGATAAAGTCAAATTTGTTTTGGAATACTTTCATTGCTATGTCTTTTATCATAGAATGGTTTGTTTGTAAAAAAATATTAGATTACACAAGTATACAAAGAATTTCCAATGAAAGAATAAATCTTTACATGATAGGTATTATTATTTTTGCTAATATATTTTATTTTTCTGACGTACTTCCAAATATAAGAGTAATTATATCTGTTATGATTATGATTGCATTTTACAAAATTTCATATAGCGTAAGGATTATAAAAGCCATACTAATATCTTTAATGTATTGGATGTTGTTAATGGGTATAGATGCTTTGAGTATGTCTTTAACAATTTGGATTAATTCTATAGAGGATACGAGCAAAATATTAACAGAAAATATATACAGGGTTGAGTCAATTGTATCTGGAAAGACAATTTTGCTTTTAGTTTTATTTTCATATAAGACATTAAAAACAAAATTTAACATAGAAATAAATAAAAAGACCTTAGCATATGTGATTATACCTATACTTGCTAATATAGCGTCTTTTTTTACTATTTTTGAATACATATTTAATCCTAAAGCTAATGGTGGTTTAATACATAATTACCAATTACTCGTTATCTCTGTAATGTTACTTCTATCAAGTTTTATATTGATTTTAATTGCTAAGAAATTACAACAGTATAATGCATTGATGGCAGAAAATAATATGATTAAAAACGTTTTACACACTAAAAATGAATATTATGAGGACATAGAAAAGAAACATTTAAAAACTAGACTATTAAGCCATGATATGAAAAATCATATCTTATGCATAAAGACTATGGTTAAAAAAGGTATTGATGTTACTTCATATTTAGATGACTTACAACTTGAGATTCAAAGTAATGATGTTTCATTTAATACTGGTAATTTTATCTTGGATGCTATATTAACTGAGAAGAAAGAAGTTTGTGATAGAAATGATATAGAACTTAAAATAGGAATAAATTTTGGTCACTGTGAAGCTATTGAATTAATAGATGTATGTCACATATTTTCAAATATCTTAGATAATGCAATTGAAGCGTGCAAAAAAATTGATAATGGAAGTAGAGTAATTTGTGTTAAAGGTGATGTTTTACAAAATTTTTATCTTATAAGAGTTGAAAATACTAAAGTAAATGAAGTTATCACTATGAATGGACAAATTGTAACAGATAAAAAAGGCACACTTCATGGGTTAGGAATAAAAAGTATAAAAAACTCTGTAAATAAATATGGTGGTAATGTTGTAATTGAGTATGATGATAAAAAATTTGTAGTTAAGATTGCGATACCACTTAGAAATGTAAAAAAAGCAATTAATATATAATTTGAGGTGTCATGAGTAGATAATATAACATAAAAAAGAAGTTGCATCAAAAGGAGAAAAACTCTTCAGAGATGTAACTTCTATTACAATTAAAGTTATGTTATGACTATATTTCCATTTCTGGAATTAGGCTTCTCATAGCCTCTATAGTTGTTTGTATAAGTTTGTCAAGTTCCCAATCAAGCAATTCTGCACCACTTCTTATAACATCTCTAGAACAGCCAGCAGCAAAAGATTTATCTTTAAATTTCTTTTTAACAGATTTTAATTCTAAATCAGATACACTTTTTGAAGGGCGCATTATTGCAGCAGCACCAATTAATCCAGTAAGTTCATCTACAGCAAATAAAACTTTTTCCATAAATTGTTCTGGCTTAACATCTGAGCCAGTCAATCCATATCCATGACTTATAGTAGAATCGATTATTGACTTATCTAAATCAAGTTCAGTCATTAATTCTCTTTGCTTAACACAATGTTCTTCAGGATACATCTCAAAGTCTAAATCATGTAAAAGTCCAACGATTTCCCAAAATTCTACTCTTTCTGGGTCATATTCTTTTGCATAATATCTCATAACTCCAGATACAATTTGAGCGTGTCTTATATGAAATTCTTCCTTATTGTATTTTTTTAAGATTTCCCATGCTTGTTCTAAATTTGGCATGTAACTCATTACTATCACTCCTCTAGCTGAATATTTTGAATTTTTATAAAGCTTATTTTTCATTGATTATATCAATCAATTTCCAATACGTCAACACACTAATGCATAATTTTGCATTTAAATTCAGAAATTAGTGAAAATTAAAATTTTATCAGTGTATATGACATATTCGCATATTATGCTACAGCTGTATAGTTTTGTATGTTTTGTAAAGTTAATACTAAAATTAAACATAGTAGCGCATATATGAACATAATAGTAATGTATATATGAATGTAAATGTTATACTGATATTATTAGTAAAAAATACAATTGGAATATAATAAAATGTTTATTTGTTGCACTTAGCATTTTTAGAATATGATAAAATATTTATCTGTTGTACTTAGCACTTTTGTCTTTTAATATTAGTTTTGAAATAATTGCTATAAAGAATGTAACTATACCAGCTCCTATGGCAATAATGTAAACTCTATCTGATAACAAATCAAAAAGTTTACCATAAATGACCTGACCAAGAGGCATTGCAATTGCTGTTCCTGCAAAAAGTATTGCCATTACTTTTCCTAACAGTTCTTTTGGGGTTTCTAATTGAGTGATTGTTATGACAAATATTGAGATAATTGTTGTCATGAAAAATATTAACATAGATGATATTACAAGTATTAAAAATGGGATTGCCAATCCGGTTTCTAAAATAGGCGGATATACTGAAAATGCCATTGGAATAAACATCAGTGCACATACACAAAGATATACGTATAAATTACTAGTTTTTAGGTGTTTAGAGAATAAGCCAACACTCATGGCAGCTACTAGTGAACTAAATGATACTGCTCCTTGTGCTGTACCATATAAGGTGTCATTAGCACCCATCGTTATTTTTACTATATAAGGGATACCTACAATTAGCATTGAAGTTAAAAAGAGGTTTAATGCCATTGCTATAAATAATATTTTTAATAGAGCAGGATTTTCTTTACACATGTGTACAATACCATCTTTTATATCATTAAAAATAGATTTTATGATATTACCAGACTGTTCTTGCTTAACAAAAGGCATTTGAATAAATATTTCCATAATCGCTGATAAAAAGAAGCTTATGCAACTGATAATTACAATAGCATTAATTCCAATAATGCTGTATAAAACACCACCTAGTACAGGTCCAGCGATATTTGTAAGAGATGCAACTCCAGCTACGATACCATTTGCATTCATTAAATTTTTACTATCAACTAGGATGGGTGTACTTGACTGAACGGTGGGTTGATACATCGTACTTATTATTGAAAGTATGGTCATGATAATTCCTATAAGCAGTATTGAACCTTTATTGTTAAATAAAAATAATGCTAAGACTAAAACAGTTAAACTACTTGAAAAATCGAAAATAACCATTAGATTTCTTTTATTAAATTTATCTGCAATAGCTCCACCAATAGGGGAACAAATTATAATTGGAATTGAAGATACTGCAAGTATTGTAGCAAATATTCCTGCTTTTCCAGTTATATCAAGTATGTATAAGGATAAAGCGAATTTAAGTATTGAGGCACCAAACAACGAAATTATTTGACCTAATACCATTAAATTGAAGTTTTTATTAAAAGTATTTAGTGATTTTGTCATATATACACCTACCTATCTAAAATTATTAAAACATTTATAATAATTGATATAACACCAATTATTAGTGGAAGTTTTCTTTTTATCTTAATTCCTAATACTATCAAAAATATAGAAAATATTATAGATAGAATAGAGTAGAAAGGCATAAGCTCGCTACTAGGGTCCACAAGTTTTGTATGTATGTTTAATTTTTCATTTATTTTATATATAGCATCGTTTAGTTTTTGTATTAATTCAATCATAGAGACCTCCTAAAAGAGTTTTAAAGGAATTTTAACAGAAAAACAAAATTTATTATTTTGGCTGTGTAATTCACTTTATTTGTTTATTTAATTTATTTAGCTTATTTTTTAGTTACTTATCCTACATAACCATTTATTTTGATTATATAATCTAGCAAAATTAGCACATCATATTATTCAAATATATCGTCTACCAGATTTTCTATCATGAAGTCAAATACTTCAAAATAGTTATATCCAATATCTTCTTTTAACAGTAGGCTTGATAATAGAGCATTACAAACACCATAGGCTTTTTCTTTCTCTATTTTTAGCTTAAAGTCATATTTTTCAATTAAATCATAGAAGCTTTGTATATTGTCATGTTCAAGCTTTGAAACCATCTCTTTAGGTAATTTGTTTAAAAAAGCAATAGAATCAGGGTCTCTAGGAGTGTATAAAAATGGATTTTTATCATATAAGCGATATAACATCTTTAAAGATGCTACAAATCCTTCTTTTGCAGGCATACTATTCAAGATTTCGTATAGTGATGATATAAGTCTATTTTGAATTCCATTTAATGCTTCAAAAAATAACTTTTCTTTTGAATCAAAAAATGTGTAAAATGAGCCTTTTGCAATTCCTGCTTTTGAACAAAGTTCGTCAATATTAGTTTTTTTATATCCATATTTAGACCAGTGGTTTTCACATTCTAAAATTAATCTTTCTCTTATATTGTTTTTTTCAACTTCTGTAAAGCTTTTAGCCATATTTATCAATCCTCTCCATAACTATGTATTATGTATGACTTAAAAAGTTTTTTGAGTCATACATATATAATATTGTCCATTTATAAATTTGTCAAGCATGATTTTATCAATAAGTAAAGTTTTTTGCTACAATCTATTAGTAATCTCATAGTAGAATCAGTTATATGAAAAGAGCCAATAGCCATAAGGGATGTTCCTTATAGGCTATTGGCTCTGCGTTTGGATATATTAGTCATTTATATAGTAGAAGTATCACTCATTATTTATAATGTTTTCGATTTAATGATATATCATTTGAGCTAATATAAGGATTATGATATTTTTTGCGTTTTCGGGTGAAATAAGGGAAATTAATGGCTTCTTTTGGGCAAAAGGAAATGCAAGCCATACATTGATTACATTGATGTTGAAATATTGGTTTACCATTTTGCATTATTATGTTTTCGCAAGGACATACTTTAACACATAATCCGCAAGAAATACAATCATCCCAAACCGTGAAATATTTATCATTAGTTGGACAGTTCTCTATATAACGGTCCATTATCTTATGAAAAAGTGCACTTACTAAAAAATTGGATTTTGGATAGCTTTTTATCTCTTTTCGTGATATTTCTTTTGATATAATTCTAAGCTGTTCTTCCATTTTAGGAACACGTTTTTTAGGATTAGGTATTGGTGGATACATGGCTACATAGTTTGCGACACTATATACTTTATTGCCATAAGATAAATTACACCCTTTTTCCTTGAGTAATGATGCTAATGTTTCCATGCTTTTTCCATTAATAAAAGCAGGCATAGAAATTGCAAATATATAGGTATCGGGGGATAGATCTAAATTTCTTATAAACTGAATTGCAGTTTCTGGCATAGTCCAATGATATACAGGAAAAACAAACCCTATTCGTTCAACATCTAAATTTGAATAATCAGATGGTGATGTTCTCATTGAAATAATCTCTGTATTATTAAGTTCTTGTGCGATTACCTGTGCAGCTCTCATACTATTTCCTGTTCCAGTAAAATAATAGATTAAATTACGCATATTTTCACCTCCAAAATCTGTTGAATAAGACTTTTAACAGTCTATTTTTGCTTTAATTATTCTTTTGTTATCCCAGTAATTAATCTTTTAAAACACATTTTCTTTCCATAGATGTTCTTTTTTTAACAGAATAGTGTTCTGTTTAAATTGTATCATACAAGTAACTTAGGGTCAATAATTAACAGAATAATGTTCTTTTAATTGTATAGTATCTTCTATTATTGTTGGCATTATAATATGTGTCATTATATCTGCAAGAAACTCAAGAGTGAAATGATAGGGTAGTTATTTAAAATAAAAAGTACCAATTACAAAAAAATTTTTAAGGTAAACGTTTATGAAAAAAAGAAATGTTTACATAACAAATAAATGGCTATAATTTAAATACATAATGTTATATCAGAGAGAGGAATAAAAATATGTTTAATGAACTTAGAACTGAAGAAAATGTATATAAAAATTTAATAAATGGGAAATGGGTAGAATCTAATTCAAAAAAACCAATAGAGATTTACTCACCAATAGATAACTCGCTTGTTGGAAAAGTACAATCTATGACAAAGCATGAAGTAGATGAAGCTATTAAAAATACAAAAGAAAGCATAAAGGTATGGGCGGATATGCCTGTATATAAGAGAGCTAATATATTTCATAAAGCAGCTGATTTATTGCTAGAAAATATGGATGAAATAGCTAACATATTGGTACTTGAAATAGCCAAAGATATAAAATCTGCAAGAGCAGAAGTTGAAAGAACAGCAGATTTTTTAAGATACACAGCAGATGTAGGAAAGAATATGGAAGGTGAGGCTATTAGTGGTGACAATTTCCCTGGTGGAACACGTAATAAGATGTCATATGTTTCAAGAGTTCCATTGGGTACTGTTTTAGCTATATCTCCATTTAATTATCCTGTAAATTTATCTATGTCAAAGATTGCACCAGCACTTATTGGTGGAAATGCAGTTGTCCTAAAACCTGCTACACAAGGAGCTATTAGTGCACTTCATTTAGTAGAAATTATGAGAAAGGCGGGTATACCAGATGGTGTACTTAACACAATTACAGGTAGAGGTAGTGAAATAGGGGATTATGTTGTAACTCATAAGGGAATCAACTTTATAAATTTCACTGGTAGTACTGAAGTTGGTCAACATATATCCAAAATATCTAAAATGGTACCATTGTTATTGGAACTTGGTGGAAAAGATGCAGCTATTGTATTAGAAGATGCAGACTTGGATTTTGCAGCTAAAAACATAGTAGCTGGAGCTTACTCATATTCAGGTCAAAGATGTACAGCAGTAAAGAGAATTTTGGTTCAAGAGAGTGTAGCTGATAAACTAGTTGAAAAAATAAAACCGTTAGTGGAGAAGTTAACAGTTGGAAATCCTATGGATGAAGTAGTCATTACACCTCTTATAGATAACAAATCAACTGATTTTGTTCAAGGATTAGTGGATGATGCCTTGCATAAAGGTGCAAAATTAATAACAGGTAATGTTAGAAAAAATAACTTATTTTATCCAACATTATTAGATAATGTAAGTGTTGATATGAAAATTGCTTGGGAGGAACCTTTTGGCCCAGTACTTCCAATTATAAGAGTTAAAGATATAAATGAAGCAATTGAAATTGCCAATCAATCGGAGTATGGACTTCAATCATCAGTATTTACAAGTGATATTGATAAGGCTTTTTATATAGCCGATAAGCTTGAGGTTGGTACTGTTCAAATAAATAATAAGACTGAGAGAGGACCAGACCACTTCCCATTTTTAGGTGTAAAGGCATCTGGTATGGGAACTCAGGGCGTTAAGTATTCGATTGAGGCTATGACTAGACCTAAGGCAGTAGTAGTAAATGTTAAGGGGCTGTAGATTATACTAGTAATGTAGGATAGAGTGAATACATTAATTTTTTCCGCTTTATATTTTGCTTTTTAAAGCTTTATATAGCTCTAGGAAATAATGAAGTTTTAATCAAGATATAGATTTTGTATAAACTATGAATAAATAAAAAAGGTTCATTCTAATTAGGGTGAACCTTTTTTGTTTAGTTTAAATTAATCAATTTTATACTTATGCTTTAAATTAATAGTAATAGCAATTGCTGTTGCTATTATAAATTCACTTAATATTACACCTGGATTCCAAATTTCAAAATAGAAGTGGCCAATAATATATATAGCGAATGCAATTAAGTATGTGGCTAGACAGCTTAATACAATAAATAAGATTTTATCATTTTTTCTTTCCTTTTTAACTAACTGCTGTTGTTGTTTTTCTAATATTTCTGTTCTAATTGATATCTCATCTATTTCAGTTGGTTTCAAAAGATAATCTATTGTAACATTGAATATTTCGCTTAAAGTAATTAACTTTTCTGTTTCTGGAACAGATTGACCTGTTTCCCATTTTGATATACTTTGTCTTGAGACATTAAGTTGTTCTGCTAAATTCTCCTGAGAGAGATTATTTGCTTTTCTTAGTTTTAAAATTTTTTCAGATATATCCATTTTATTTTCCTCCTCAATCCTTCTCAATCTTTATTTTAAAATTTTAACAAATATACAGGTTGCATACTATCAATCTTACTATGTTTTTTGTCAACTTTGAGTTGCATCTTTGTAATAATAAGTATTTTATATAAATTTTATTATTTAATAAAGTAGCTTAAAATTATGTCTTAGGGAAAATTGTGATATCTAAGTATAGTGCAGGGGATAAAATTAGAGTAAAGCAAATAAATTATCTATAAGATTAAAAGGTAAGTAATAGGATTTAAAACTGTAAGTTAGCTTTGGCAATTGAGGAATTAGTGAAGTCTTTTGGTATAAGTTTAAAACATTACTAGAGTACAAAGTTAGTTGCTGTGGAAGTATAGGTATGTGTGATATTAATAGTATAATAAATTTATATATTATTTTAAAGTAATATATAATCATTATATAAAACTCCCAAGCTCATTTGAACTTGGGAGTTATCTATTATCAAACTAGACTTTATGTTGTCCCAATATGATTTGAAATGATGTACCTTTTCCAATAGTGCTAGAAACTGAAATACTACCTTCATGTGCATCAATAATCTGCATAGAGATAAATAAACCTAATCCTTTACCTTGTGTATGATGTTTTTTGCTACTATAGTATTTATCAAAAATATCACTTGTCATCTCTACATCCATACCAACACCATTATCAGTAATATCAATACAAATCTCTTTAGATGTTTGTTTTAAGATAACATTTATTTCTGTTCCATCAGGATTGTGTTCAACACAATTAATTAAAAGGTTATAAATAGCTCTGTACATTAGCATCTCATCAATAACTAAATGTAACTTTCTCAAATCTGTATGAAATTCAAATATCTGATTTTCTGTTTTTGGATTGTTTGCTATATCAGCAATGAGGTTTTGAAGAAAGGTTACCATTTCAACCTGTGTGTGTTTAAGCTGTATTTTCCCAGAGGAATCTATAAAAAATGTCAGACTTAAATCATCTATTAACTTTTCGATATACACTCCCTTTTTATATATATCATTCAGAAATGTCATTCTCTCTTCTTCACTAAAACTGAGTTTTTTGTTAAGCATTAGAGAGGAATACCCATTGATATATGACAGTGGCGTTTTTAAATCATGTGATACACCAGCAAGCCAATCAGTTTTTGCAATTTCTAGATTCTTTCGTTCAATCTCAGTTTCTTGAAGCTTATTGCCTAGAGCTTTTATATTTACAATGACTTCCTTATACATAAAGTAGTACCATTTTAGTTTTCCGTTTTTAGTAAAAGCTTTTTCAGCTATTATATAATTACCCTTTGACAACTTACTTATTGAGCTAATTATTAAATACAGCGGTCGAACGAGAAATAAGCAAAAAAGTATTCCTCCTGTAATAAAGCAAAAGGCAATGATAAGTATGCTTGGAAAATAGTTAATGGACGAATTAATCACATATAAAGGTTTAGATGCACTTTCAGAATATATCAACTGAGTGAGTAAAATAAACAATGTGATAAAGTACACTAGGAATATAAAGAGACCTGTTGTAAAGTAGGCAATGAAACGAAAATATAATTTTTTCAATATATCAACTCCCATCTGGTGGTATGAACTTGTAGCCAATTCCACGAAGGTTTGTGATAACCTTGTATGGTTTATTATCATCTAGTATTTTTTTTCTAAGTTTAGATATATGTATTGTAACAGTCTTTTCATCTCCATATCCTGGTAGTCCCCAAATTGTATCATACAAATGTGATGTGGTAAAGACTTTGTTTGGGTTTTGGCAAAAGAATTCCATCAGTTCGAGTTCTTTAGCTGTACATTCGACAGCTTGATTATTTACAGTAAGTATCGCACGTGCCATATCAAGAACAATATAGCCATAACTATAAATCATAACACTTTCTGAATGAGTATTTAGTACTTCACGTTCGAGTTGCTGACGCCTAAAAATAGCCTTGATTCTGGCTACAAGTTCCATTGTGTTAAATGGCTTTGTTATATAATCGTCACCACCAATAGCAAGTCCTGATAACTTGTCGTAATCACCAGCTCTAGCAGTAAGAAATATGATAGGTGCTATGGTTTGTCTGCGGATTTTTGTACATAAGTCAAATCCACAATAATCTGGTAGCATTACATCAAGAATGATAAGGTCATATTGATTGTTTTTTATGCACTCAAGAGCTTCAGTACCTGTTGATACACAAGTAATATTATGATACTGCTCTTTATTTAAGGTAATTTTTACTAATGTTAAAAGGCCTTCTTCATCGTCAACAATAAGTATCCTTTCGGGGTTTTCCAATCTTTCATCCATAATATTTCATCTCCCAGTATACAAAAATAGTATCATTATAATATCATACATATAAAATGTAAGCAATAAATATTCTTTTATTTTTACTCTCAATTTACTTTTATTTTACTTTCATACTATATCTTAATTAGTAAGAACCAAAATGAAGATAAACATAAGGAGATAAAAAATGATAAAATCACTGAAATCAAGAGGATTATGTGTTCTATTATGTGGAGCATTGATTGTTGGTGTAGCTACAGGGTGTGCATCTCAAACTACATCATCAAAGAGTTCCAAGGCTAAATCAACACCTAAACCAACAAAAGAAATTACACGAGTAAGTTATGAAAAACAGGCTGAGGAACTTAAAGCAAAGTATGAGAAAAACCAAAAAGATGAAGCACTAAGATTAGAATATGCTCAAACACTATTTAAATTGGGAGATATTACAGAGGCACAAGAAGTACTTAAACCTTTATTAGATTCGAAGAAGCCTTCAGGAGATGCAATTTATCTCTCTGCACGAATAGAATATTTGAATGGAAATTATACACAAGCTGAAAAGCTATGTAACACTCTTATAGAAGAGTATCCTGATAAATTTAAAGAAAAGGCTGAAGATGAACTGGCACTGATATATTATCAAACGAATCAATATCAAAAAGCTGACAAGCTATCTTCTACAGAGGGAAAAGTAAACAATGCTATATTGGAAATGATGAAATCTTTTGAAGATAAAAATCCAAATCAAATTGACTGGAATGGAAAAGATGAAACTGTTATTCCATTTGTAACAACTGAACCTCTACCTGTTATACCAGTAGAAATAAATGGTAGAAGAATAAATGCCATTATTGATAGTGGAGGTCCAATGTTTGTTGTTGATGAGAAAATTGCAAAAGAAATTGGTATTAAAACAGTTTCTAAAGAGGAAAATAGTAAATTTGCTGGAGGCAATAGTGCTGAAACTGGTTTTGGTCAAGCTGATTCGCTTACTATAGGGGATGTAAACATGAATAATATCCCTGTATTGTTAGGACCATTTGATGGATTTGCAGAGCTATTTAAAGATTATGAAGATATTCATGGTATCCTTGGAACAAATGTACTTAAGGAATTTGTACCTACAATGGATTATCCTAGTGGTCAGATAGTATTGAGACCTAGAAATGAAGTAGGAAGAAATAATCTTAACCAAATGCTTAAAAATGATGAGGTATTAGAAGAAATTCCATTCACACTTGCTTCTACTCATTTTATGTTTGGAAAAGGTTCAGTCAATCAGAAAACCGACCTAAATTTCTTTGTTGACTCAGGTTTTGGTGGAAGTAGAAAAGGTGCAGGAATTATATTACCTGACGAAACAATAAATTCTTTGGGGATTTCTATGCCTGAGCTAAATCAAGTTGAGAAAGGAAAAGGAGGTATGGGAGGAAGTGGTTATCAAGAGGCCCATTTCAATCTCTCATCATATGGTCTAGGTAATTTGCAAATGAAAAATAGTCTTGGATATTACTTTACAGGTGGAGTATTAGATTATAATGAAGCAGTTGGATTTTTTAGAGATGGCTTAATAAGTCATAATTATTTGAAGAATTATAAATGGTCAATTGATTTCGACTCTAGAAAGATGACATTCAGTAATCCTAAATAGTATATAAATTAAAGTCTAAATATTGTATATACCAAAGTTTAAATATTATATAAATCAAAATTTAAACAGGTATATAAACTAAAGTTAGTTGACACTATTTTTTATTATAAAAACTATTATTGTAACACACATATATTTCAATATCCCTTATCTCATTGAAAAATATGGCCATAAGTCACATCATAATAAAGTCTAATTTTTTAAGACACAGCGATACAGATGTATCGCTGTGTTGTTTTGTTTGTCATATAAATACTTTTAGTATTTAGAATATAAATAATAAATATTCTTCTATTTTTACTCTCACTTTACTTTCACTTTACTTTTATGTTGTATCTTATTATTAACAACAAAATAAATACAAAATAAATACAAAGAAGATAAAATAGGAGGTAAAAAATGACAGAATTATTAAGATCAAGCGACAAAATTACACGAGTAAGTTATGAAAAACAGGTAGAGGAACTTAAAGTAAAGTTTGAGAAAAACCAAAATGATGAAGTTCTTATATTAGAATATGCTCAAATATTATTTAAATTGGGAGATATTACAGAGGTACAAAATGTACTTAAATCTTTATTAAATTCGAAGAAGCTTTCAGCAGATGCAATTTATCTTTCTGCACAAATAGAATATTTGAATGGGAATTATACACAAGCTGAAAAGCTATGTAACACTCTTATAGAAGAGTACCCTGATAAATTCAAAGAAAAGGCTGAAGATGAATTGGTACTGATATATTATCAAACGAATCAATATCAAAAAGCTGACAAGCTATCTCCTACAGAGGGAAAACTAAATAATGCTATATTAGAAATGATGAAATCTTTTGAAGATAAAAATTCAAATCAAATTGACTGGAATGGAAAAGATGAAACTGTTATTCCATTTGTAACAACTGAGCCTCTACCTGTTATACCAGTAGAAATAAATGGTAGAAGAATAAATACAATTATTGATAGTGGTGGTCCAATGTTTGTTGTTGATGAGAAAATTGCAAAAGAAATTGGTATTAAGGCAGCTTCTAAAGAGGAAAGTAATAAATTTGCTGGAGGTAATAGTGCTGAAACTGGTTTTGGTCAAGCTGATTCGCTTACTATAGGAGATGTAAACATGAAGAATATCCCTGTATTGTTAGGGCCATTTGATGGATTTGCAGAGCTATTTAAAGATTATGAAGGTATTCATGGTATCCTTGGAACAAGTGTACTTAAGGAATTTGTGCCTACAATGGATTATCCTAGTGGTCAGATAGTGTTAAGACCTAGAAATGAAGTAGGAAAAAATAATCTTAACCAAATGCTTAAAAATGATGAGGTATTAGAAGAAATTCCATTCACACTTGCTTCTACTCATTTTATGTTTGGAAAAGGTTCAGTCAATCAGAAAACCGACCTAAATTTCTTTGTTGACTCAGGCTTTGGTGGAAGTAGAAAAGGTGCAGGAATTATATTACCTGACGAAACAATAAATTCTTTGGGGATTTCTATGCCTGAGCTAAATCAAGTTGAGAAAGGAAAAGGAGGTATGGGAGGAAGTGGTTATCAAGAGTCCCATTTCGAGCTTTCATCATATGGTCTAGGCAATTTACAACTTGAAAATAGTCTTGGATATTACTTTACAGGTGGAGTACTAGATTATAATGAAGCAATTGGATTTTTTATAGATGGTCTAATAAGTCATAATTATTTGAAGAACTATAAATGGTCAATTGACTTCGATTCTATGAAGATGATATTCAGTAATTCTAAATAGTATATAAGTCAAAGCAATTTAACACTGCTTTCTACTATATAAGAACTATTATTGTAACAACATATATTTCAATACCCCTTGTCTCATTGGAATATATAGCAGTAAGTCACATAATAAAGTCTAATTTTTTAAGAGAGGCTGTCTCAAAATAGAGAGAAGCCTCTTTTTCATTGTTGAAATGATGAAAATATACTTGATTTTATACACAAAAAGTTTTTCATGAACTAAAAAATTCATTTTGAGACAACCCCTTATTTTGTATATTACATAAATATTTTATAACATTCAAAATGTAAACAATAAATATTATTTTATTTTTACCTTAATTTTACCATTATTAAATTTTCATATTGTACATTATTAGTAAGAATTACAATAAAGATAAAAATAGGAGGAAAAATGATAAAACTACCAAAATCTAAAGGGATAAGTGTTCTATTATGTGGTGCTTTGCTTATTGGTGTAATGTCTGAGAGTACATCTCAATCTACATCATTAAAAAGTGTAAGGGATAAATCAAAGCATAAACCAGTAAAAGAAATTACCTGTGTAGAACATGCTCAAACACAATTTACATATAGAGATAGTAGGGGTGATATTATAAACGCACAGGAGATATTAAAGCCTTTGACAAATTTAAAGAAAGTTTTATCAGATGATATTTACTTTTCTGGACAAATAGAATATCTAAATGAAAATTATATACAGGTAAAAAAATTATATAGTTATCTTATATAACAATATCTTAATTAATTTAAATAATAAATTTAAACTAATATGAGATTGAATTAGATGATTCTGCTTCTCTATTTTTTATGTTTAGTTCGATTCCTAAAAGAATTACCTTAACATTGTTGAAATAGAAACAAAAGTTTAATATAATATTGTTAATGTACTTACGGGTGGGAGGATATATACCATGAATAAAGAAGAACAGGTCATGATGGGTTTTAGGGACTTACTAAACAAGACAGTTTGGCTTAATAAGTTTAAGATGGAAGAGAGTCTCAAAGGTTATAAGTCTTCTGAAGTACATTGCATTGAATACATTGGAAGGAATGTAGATTGTAATGTAACCAAACTAGCAGAATACTTTTATATGACTAGAGGTGCTATAAGTAAAGTAACTAAAAAGCTGATAAAAAAAGGTGTTATTGAAAGCTACCAGAAGCCTGATAACAAAAAAGAAATCTACTTTAGACTTACTGAGAAAGGTAAAGGCGTCTATAACATCCATGAGGGACTGCACAAAGAGTTTCAAGAACGTGATAAAGTTGTATTTGAGAAGGTAACTGATGAACAATTTGACAGCATGATTAGCTTTGTGGAAAATTATAATCGACACTTAGATGAACAAATAAAGAAACAGGGGATAATATTAAAGCAGAATAAGTTAGAATAAAGCAGAGTAAATTAGAATAATGAAAATGGAATCAAATACAGCCTAACTCTATTGAGAATAGGCTGTATTTTTATTGCTATTTATTTTGTTGACAAGGAAACAAAAAAATGATACGATAAATATGTTTCCAAGGAATCAAAATAACGAATATAGGAATATACCTCAAAATGGGGCGAAATGATAAAAGATGAACATGTTACTGAAGAAATAAAATAATGAAAAAAGTAAAGAGGTAAAGACGTAAAGCGGTAAAAAATAAATAAATAAAGAAATGTGTTTATAAAGGAAACAAAATTAAAACTTTTGAGAGGAGGATTTAAATGTCTATATTTAAATCAAACAATGAACAGAATACAGAAGAAATTGTAGATAAAAAGGCTTTGGTATTTGGTCTTATATCTGCGTTTCTTTGCGGAATCGGGTTTACTATCATATCACCTGTCGTTCCATTCTTAGTGCAACCTTATACAAATAGTCCAGGAGAACAAGCTATAGTTGTTACAATGCTAACTTCAGTTTATGCAATATGCGTGTTTTTTGCAGCTCCTGGGCTTGGAGCTTTGAGTGACAGATATGGACGTCGTCCATTACTCTTATCATGCCTTTTGGGTTCTGCAATTGGGTACTTAGTTTTTGGAATAGGAGGAGCTTTATGGGTACTATTTGCTGGACGTATAATAGAAGGTGTAACAGGTGGAAGTATAAGCACTATCTTCGCATATTTTGCAGACATCACTCCTAGAGAACATAGAAGTAAATACTTTGGATGGTTGAGTGCATTTTCAGGTGTAGGTTGTGTTATTGGTCCAACTGTAGGTGGATTGCTTGCTAAATTTGGTTATTCTGTACCAATGTACTTTGGGGCAATAATAACTTTATTGAATGTAATTTATGGATTCTTATATATGCCTGAGAGCCTTGATAAGAAGAATAGATTAAAGGAGATTACACTTGCAAGGCTAAATCCATTTATACAGCTTGCAAATGTACTTTCTGTAAAAAACTTAAAAAGGCTACTTGTATCAGCATTTTTACTTTGGATACCAAATGGGTCCTTACAGTCAGTTTTTTCGCAATTTACAATAGATACTTTCAATTGGAAACCTGCAATAATTGGACTTGTATTTTCAATTATGGGTATCCAAGATATTATTTCACAAGGATTTATAATGCCAAAGCTTTTGAGAAAACTTAGTGATGCACAGATAGCAATTCTTGGAATGATTTCGGAAATTATAGGTTACAGTTTTATTGCAGCATCGGCCTTGTTTTCATTCTATCCTATTTTTATTGTTGGAATGTTTATATTTGGTTTTGGAGATTCTATCTTTGGACCTTCATTCAATGGGATGATATCCAAGTCTGTCGATTCTAGCGAACAAGGAAGGATTCAAGGAGGCAGTCAATCTATTCAATCTTTAGCGAGAATAATTGGACCTATCATTGGAGGGCAAATCTATGTATCTCTTGGTCATGCAGCACCTGCTTTTATGGGGATTATACTTATAGCAGTGGCAATATCAGTTTTGTATAGGGGTATACATGCAAATGTGTAAACTTTGTAAAATATAATAGGTGAAAATTCACTTTATGGAGCAGTTAATTTAATAGATTGACTGTTTTTTTGTATTATTTTATTTTAAATTAAATAAATTTGACTTTAAAGATTTTTTATGCAAACTGTTTGTCCAGTTATGCACTTTTATTGACTAGTTACACGAATTATATTGAATATTTAGAAAATTGGTACTAATATATAAATAAATTTAAATATATAAGGAGGTTTTTTTATATGAATATTCATTGTGGAGGACGGTCAAAATTTAGACCAGTGATTATTTAGTAGAAATTATAATTTTCAAAGCTCTTCCTTGTGAGGAAAACAGTAATGCAACAATTACAAGTTTAATGTACTAAAATAACATTAACAAAAAAGGAGTTAGAAAATGAGGCTAAATATAACCCAACAAAATACTATAGAAGTTGAAAATAGTAAAAAAGAAGATGTATATTTTGTAATAGTTGATAATGTTTTTTTTGAACGTAATGGAGACACGTTTAATGATATTACAAACAATAATTTAAAGAATTATCAAGTAAAAATATTGCCAACTGATAACATTTACTTAGAATTAAAAATAACATTTACAGAAGAAATGGAACCTATTTTTGTAGTAGTAGAAGATAGACAATACAATCATAGTGGAGTGCTTTTTAAACCAACTGTAGAAGGATAATATATAGAAAACATAATATAAAGTAGAACCTTTAACTAGATATATAAAATATGTAACTAGATGTATAAAACATGTAATTAGATATATAAAATAAAAAATATAATTAGATATATAAAACAAAATAACTGTGTTAGTAAAGGCTCTATTTTATAAGCACAGTTATTTTAACATTAAAGTTAACATTAAAAAATTCTATAAACAAGGGGGAAAACACATGGCAGAAAAAAATCAGCTTTTAGAAGAAATCAAAATCCTATTAGATGAAGGAAAAGTAGCAATAGACAAGGCTATAAATAAGAATCTAATTTTGATTCTTGGAGGAACAGGTTGTGGGAAAAGTACAGCAATTAATTATCTTGCAGGATGTGAAATGAAGGAAGTGGAAGATGAAGATACTGGTATCTCCTATATTGAATGTGTAGACCCCGTTGCAGAAATTGGTTCAGGAGCTGTTTCGCAAACTTTGTATCCAAATATTGTAGATATGAGAAGAAACGTAGAAGGAATGGATGCAAATTTATGTGATACTGCAGGATTTAGTGATAACAGAGGAGTAGCACATGACATTAGTGCAGCAGTTTCGTTGGGAGAGGTGTTTAGAAATTCTGCATCTATATGTGGTGTAGTTGTACTAATACCAGAAGCTGATATATTAGAGGCTAGACTTACAAAAGTACTCGATTTATTTCAACAGTTAAATATGTGTCTTCATAAAGAAAATTTTAGAGGAAGTATCACTTTCTTTATTTCTAAAAGCTTTTTAGGAAGAACAGAAAAACAAATATATAATGTGATTAGAAAAAAATACGAACAATTGTGTGAAAGCCCAGAAAATAATATACAAGATAAAGCTTGGTTATTTGAAGAATTGCTAAAAGGAGAAGGAAAAAATATTCATCTTTGTAAACCACTTGAAGCAGAACAAAGAGAAGGATTATTAAAAGAAGTAATAAAGTTAGAAGAAGTAAAAGATAAAACATCAGCATTCCAATACCCAATTAGTGCAGATGCAAGATTAGTTTTAGATACATTAATAAAAGATATTCAAGGTGGTATAGTATCTAGGCTAGAAGTTTATGTTAAAGAATATACAGAAGACTTTATTAAGAAGGTTGAAAGAGTGACAATGATTCAAGAAATGTCAAAATATGATAGAGTAGTAGACATATTTAAAAACTGGTTAGAAAGTTCAGTTAATACAGCTAGTATTACTTTAGATAAATTTATCAATTTACTATCAGGAGAAAGTGGATTATTCTTGGAAGACACATGTATAAAATTACAAAATGAGATAAAGAGAAACTTAGGTATAATTAAAGATTTAAATAAATATACAGACCATGGAGATGCTGAAATTTCATTATCTTCTGTATACATGGAATCTATTATAGAAAAAACAAGTAAAAGTATAATGGAACAAAAATTTATTATTATAAAAGAGAAAGTAGAAGAGATTTTAGTTTCTTATGACGTACAAAAACAGGTATGGACATTACCAAATAGAGATAAATTGATGGAAGTTGCAAATAAAACAGATTACATATACAGTAAACGTGATTTTGAACCTATTATAAAGAATCTTGCAGGTAGAAATAGTGAAGAATTAGAAGAAAATATAACAAGATTAAATACATATGGAGAAAAAGGTAATGAAATAATTAGAAATCTTGTAAGTAAATATATTTTAACTCCATTTATAATAAAAGCATTTATACTTAAAGAAAAGACAGTCATAGAAGTTAAAGCATTAATTAAAAACTTGGTAGTTAGCAGTGTTTTAGAGGCTTTTAGAAATAGAAAAGTGGGAGATGATGTCTCTACAATTATGCTTTCAGCTAAAGACACTATCTATATGGATGATAATCTTGGAATGGATTTTGCATCAGAAAAAAATATCATTATTTCTTGTAAGAATCTTGATGTAAGTAGCAATGCTAAGATTAATGTAAGTGGAAAGAGTGGAAATATTATAGATAATTCTATATGTGGAAGAAATGGCGAGGATGGTAGAGATGCAGGAAATATTTATTTATACATTAAAGAAGAAATTAAAAACTATCGTCTTACACTAATAGCAAATGGAGGAAATGGTTCAAGAGGAACAGATGGTAAAGATGGTGAGACAGGAAGTACAGGTAAAAATGGAAGTGATGCAGGATATACAAGTAATTTCCATGGAAAAATGTTTAAAGGTTATTTTGCATCAGGAACAAGTGGTGAAAAAGGAGGGAAAGGAGAAAAAGGAGGAAATGCTGGAAGAGGCGGAAATGGAGGAAACAAAGGAAACATTTACTTCTTGGCAGATTCAGAGGAAAAGAGAAATAAGTTAATAAGATGTTGTGATATAACAGTAAGAGACGGAGAAAGAGGTCCAGATGGAAGACCAGGTTTCGGTGGAAATGGAGGAAAAGGTGGTTATCATGGTTATAATACACTTTCATTTTCTCCAAGTGCTATAGATTCCACTGTATACTATACAGGATATTTTACAAGTTGGGATTATAAACTAACTGGTATTGCTAGCTATCGTATAACTTTTGAAGGTGGAAGTTGGAACGAAGGAAAAGATGGGTCATCAAGAGAGTATGCTGATTATGGAGATAGAGGAGAATCTGGAGGATACAATAATCCAAATTCTAAAGTATCAACAGCAGTTTTAAAAGTAGAAGAAAGCTTTATTAAAGAGAAATATCAAAACTATTGTGCTGAAGTATAGAAAGGGATGAACATATGGCAAATGAATTGTATAATGGAATCATAAATCTTTTGGAAGATGGAAGGAATGAACTGGAAAGATACAATTTAGAAGAAAAATCGATTTTGTTATTCCTGGGTGCTTCAGGCGTTGGAAAAAGTACTTGTATCAACTATCTAAAAGGTTGTGAGATGGAAGAAAAAATAGATGCGGAAACTGGACAAGTATATATCACATCCAAAGATTCAGCAGTTGATATTGGTAATGGTGTATATTCTAAGACTTTATGCCCAGAAGCTGTAGATATTGAAAATAAAGCATTTTCCTTATGCGATTGTCCTGGATTTTTTGATAATCGTGGAGCAGAGTATATGATTGCAGGAGCAATGCTTGTAAGAGAAACCATCTCTGCATCTTCAAATGTAAAAGGAATAGTAGTCATTTTAGACTATCAGTCTTTACTGGACTCCAGACATACACTGTTAATTGATACAGCTAAAAACTTAAAAGATATGTTTAATGAATATACACAGTATAAGGAAAATTTTTTCTTTCTTATCAATAAAATACCCAAGTCACTTAGTAGTAGCGTAACAAAAGAGAAAGTTAGAAATATACTTAAAAAAGTAAAAGAAGACTTAGATAGTCAAGAAAAAGATTATGAAGGTTATAGGGAACTAGTATATTTGTTAAATGTAATACTATCAGACAATGTGTCTATAGAATTGTGTAATCCATTAGACACAAAGCCAGAAAATCTATTGGGAGAACTAGAAAAACTTCCAGCCACTTTCAAGAAAACAGATATGGGATTGATGCTTACTGCTTCTTGTAAAATAGAGGTACAAAAAGCTGTTGATATAACATATAAAGAACTAGAAAAACTTTTACCTTCTTATATAGAAAGTGTAAAAAAGGCGTTAGAAGATTCTATTTCTATTTTATCTTCTATAGAAAATCTAAAAGAGAAAAAAGCTCAGTTGGAACAAATGAGTCAGAGATTAGATAAAACAAATAGTATTGAAGGACTCATGAGTTTTGTGCAAGAACTTTTCTATGGGGATGGTGTACAAAAAGTAAATATATTAGAAAAAATACGCCTTGCTTTAGAGTTAAATAGTTATTGTAGAGAAACTAATATTGTCGGTTTAAGTGAGTTGTTAAAGTCATTATTAAATACAACACTAGAAGACACATTAAAATGCATTAAATACTGGATAGCAGAGAAGGAATTGGAAGAAGAAGAAGCTGAGAAGCTTCTAGATGCAGAATATAGAAGAGAGAAAATCCAAAATTGTACATATATAAAATCATATGGAAAAGAGAAAGTGCTTTCTATATATATTCCTGTACCTAAAGTGAATTTATCAGATTTGACTAAAGTCATATCTGACTATAAACTTAATGAATTGTCATCCATATATATGTATGGAGAATGTGAACTAAAAGTAGATTGTGATATGAAGAAGGAAGTTTTCTCAGGTAAAAATATAGTTCTATTGGTTGAAAAATTATGTATACCAAAAGGTTCTTATTCAATTAATGTTTCTGGGAATGATGCAAAACAATTGGATGGAGTAAATTCTATTTATAACGGAATGAATGGAAGAGCTGGAAATAATGCAGGAACATCAGGCGATATTTTAATATCTTTTAAACAGATAGAAAAAGAAGGAGAACTTAAGCTTTATACTGATGGTGGACAAGGTGGAAATGGTCAAGATGGAAAAGTAGGAGAAACAGGAGCACCTGGAATAGCTGGAGCAAATGCAAAACTAGGTTCTAAACCAGAGAAAAAAGAGTTCACTAAGGAGAACAGTACAAAATACTATATAGTAGAAGCTGAAAAAGGAAAACAAGGAAATACTGGAGGAACAGGTGGAGATGGTGGAAATGCTGGTCTTGGAAGTAAGGCTGGGCAGATTTATCTCCTTGGAGAAGCAACAGTTCTAAAAAATTCTATAAGCAAAAGAGATGGAAGACATGGCTTAGCTGGAAAAGGTGGTTCTGGAGGAGCAGGTGGAGCTGGAGGTCTTGGAGGAATCCGAGGAATTTTTGAAGAAACGATAAGATATATAGGGATTTCTACTCCAATAGATGATAGTGACAGAAACTATTACTATTTTGATAGATATGTGATAGGGCGTGGTTCAGACAGTAAGGAAACAGCAGATGATGGAAAGGCATTAGATGCGCTTTATGCAAAACACAAAGACTGGACAATTAAAAAACTTGCAGATTCAGGTCTAGATGGGGCACAGGGAAAAGAAGGTCATCCTGGAAAATCATTAGTAGAAAACGAATTGCTAAAGCAGCAGTATTCTCTATCAATGGATACATTTTTCTATCAATTCTTTGAAAGATTTGGTTTTTCTGGAAGTAAAGGATATAGAAACCTTAAACTTTTGTGTGCAGTAGGAATTTTAGAAGCGGATATTTTAGAAATTTCACATATTTATGAGATTTTTAATGCGGTTGAGAAAGTGGAAATGCAGTTAAATAGAGAAATTCTTCAGAAATATTATAAATTTGATAAGAAAAACAAAGACGTAATTTCTTTAGATGACATGCATGCAAAGAAAGAATTTTATCAAGAAGCAAAAGAAATTTATGACTACCTTATAAATAAATTGATGCAGTCTAATAGAATAGAAACTCTTGTAAAAGAAAAGCAGAGTTTTAGTGAATGGAGCATGATTTTATTTGCATTAGAGCAGAAATCAGCATTTTATATGCAGATGATAGAAGAAGATGAAATTGGAGGAAATCGTGTTACAGATATTCGTACTCTGACAGATTACCTAGAGAAGACTTTAAAAGAATTAGAACAAGGAAAGAAAGAAGAATTAAAAGAGGCATATTTCAATACTTATAAGGAAAGTGTCTTAACTCAAATTGACTCAGGGAATCAACAAATAGAAGTTTTGAAAAAAGAGCTTGAAAATAAAATGCTTTCTGTTGGAGCAAAAATGAATCTGTTGATTCAAGAAATTCTAAAGCTAAAAGAAGATGAAAAAGAAGATATAAAGAAACTAAATGAAAAGAAGGAAAAACTTCAGGAACAAATGAAAACACAGTTAATTCTTTCTGGAATACAGAGTGCGTTGAGTTTACTAACATCATTAAGTGGTGTTGGTCAAGCATGTTTAGGAGCTTTTGATAGTGCGAAATCTTTAAAAGAAAATCTTTCAGCTAAGGAAGAAGAGTACCAATGGACTAACAGAATGATTAGTTTTTCAGATTTCAAAATGGATTCTGAAGGTATGAGTTTTGTTCTTGGAACTCAGTTAAATGAAGATAGAAAGAATGCTTTAGGGGCAATGACAAATAAACTAGTCGGTGTTGATGATGGAAAAATAGATAATTTTAATAAGATTAAAGAGATTATGACTAAGTCTTTAGACAATAGTGACTACCAAGGAAAAGAAAATGACATTGCAACAGCAAAAAATGGTTTGGCTGATGGCGAGTATGAAAAAATATACTCAAACATTCAGAAAAAAGAAATGGGTATGTTGGAAGCAAATTATAGTAATAAACAACAAAAAGATAAATTAGCTGCACTAGAGAAGTGTAAAGCCTCTATTGAAAGACAGCAACGAACAGCTACTATTAAAAATGCATTAAGTATTGGTAGTGCAAGTTGTTCTTTTATCAATACAGCAATTAGTAGTGTTAATAATTGCCTAAATGTAAAAGCTAGCTTTGAAGATAAGATAAAAGTAGTTAAAGATGCGATTGAGACAAAAGAGGATAATATTAAAAAGCTAGATAATTTAAATACTCAGATGGCAGAGTTCAAAGACAAAACATTGAAAGAATCTATTATACCATTTGTAGACGGATTTGATACTACAGTTAAAAACCAAGATATTTTTGAAAATGAGATAAGCAGACTAAAAATGAAAGATGTCCTAACTGAGTTAAGTAAGAAGTTTGAAAGCTTGAAAATGGAAAATGCAGAGGATATTTCGGGAATTTTCAAAAAAGTACAGGATATGATGGATGCTCAGATTATTATTACTGATAAGATTGACAAGAAAAAAGACAATCTTGCAATTGGAGAACTGATTTATCAAATGTCAGACAGTGGTAATCAAATGAATGAGTATCAGAAAAAGCTTATTCATCAAATTGAATTGAATCAGATTAGATATTTGTGCCAAGTGGAGGCAGCAGCTTTTCAATTATGGACGTTTCCATTTGGAAGCAATATAGTAAATATCTTAAATAGATGCCATGTAGGGATAACAGAAAATGAAGATGAGGTGCTAAAGCAGGCAAAGGAACAAAATAGACAAATTAAAGAGTTTTTAGCTCAAGATACTTATCAATGGCAAAAAACAGACAATCATATTTTGAAAATACCATTAGCAGGAAGTTTGGCTGGAAAATCACGTGTGGGATTTGAAAATACATTTTCTTTATATGATTGTAATGAAGAAGAAGTGAAAAAGCTTTTGACAGGAGAAGAAATTAGCTTTAAGATTCCAATAAATCAAAACTATGATGCAGTTAAATATGTAACTATTTATGCAAATATACCTAATCTTAGACGAAATATTTTAGATGATAGTTTAAACATAAACGTACATATGCATTTATATGATAAAGGATATTTTTCTCTATATGATGATAACAAAGATACGTACTATCAATATGTATTCCCACAAAATTATATCGATATTACACATGGCTTGGATGTTAAATATAGGAAAGATGATGATTCAGATTCAGTAAATTCTATCTGGTCTTCAATAGAAGATAAAGGAATAGAAAAGTTTAAAAATGCGGGATTAAACTCTGGTAGAAGTCCATATTCTATGGCTAAGCTTTCTTTGAGAGCACATTTTAACAAGAAGCTTTCTTATGATTTATTGACAAATGAACAGAATAAAAAGCTAGAGTCATATTTTGAGAAGAGTAGTAAAGATGCATGGAACCAGAGTATAGATAGCTTTAAGAAACTTGGATATATTGATAAAAGAGGAGTCTTGCTAAAAAATTGGTCTGAAATTAAAAAAGATATAGAGAATGATGGAGAAATTATGAAGTATTTCTCTATATTACAGGCTGATTTGTGGGAAAAAATTGTATATGGACAGATGAGTATATTAAAAGAGAATATACCAAATCTAACAATTGAGTTTATTGGTTGTGGTATTTATGTAGAGTCTGAATTTAACTATCTAAAACAAAATGAACTAAAATGCTATGAACAGAGATTGATTGAAATATAGCAGTTTGAAGTGGGATTTAAGGAAGGATTTTTTTAGTAGTGAAGTAGAAATATTATGGTAGTGAAGTAGAAATATTATTGAAATTTACCAAAAAAGCACTTTTAAATATTATTGTTTAAAAGTGCTTTTTTTAATATGAATTATAAATTTTTTATGTGGAATGTGTTATACAGTGGGGTCTAATTGTAGCTATAAGTATTAGGTTTATCCAATAAATTTGTCATACTGTTTAAACTTATTCCAACAGTAGAAGCATTATGTAAAAATGCAGATGTACTTGGTCTAATAAATCCACCTACACCAAGAAAAATCAGACCTAAGTTGAAAGCAATGATAAATTTAGAACTTAAACCAATTCTTTTCATAAGTTTATTGCTAATCTGTTTTAAAGTAATTAGATTATTTAAATTATCAGCTGATATAGTAATATCTGAAATTTCTCTTGCTATTTCAGCACCTTCACTCATTGCAATTCCAACATCTGACTCAGAGATAGCAGGGGAGTCGTTGATTCCATCGCCAATCATAATAACTTTACGACCTTTTAGCTTCTCCTCTTTAATAAAATTGGCTTTGTCCTCTGGTAGAACTTCTGAATAATATTCATCCACTCCAATTTTACTAGCTATAGACTTAGCTGTTTTTTCACTATCACCAGTCATCATTACAATTTTTTTGAGTCCATATTGTCTTAAGTTTGAAATTACATCTTTAGCTTCTGCTCGTAAAGGGTCACTGATACAAATAACAGCTGATAATTTTCCTGATATTGCCATAAATAGGTGAGAATATTCGTCTGAAAGATTATTATATTTATACTCCTCGCCATCTGGTATAATACATTTTTCATCTTCAAATACGAAGTGCTTACTACCTATTATGACCTTTTTATTATCAACTTTTGTTGAAATACCATGTGCAATAATATATTCTACTTCTGTATGCATTTCTTTATGACTGAGACCTTGTTTTTCAGCTTCATGAACTACTGCATTAGCTATAGAATGTGGAAAATGTTCCTCTAAACAAGCAGCTAGTCTTAACATATCTTTTTTATTATAATCTTGGAAGGTAATTATATCTGAAACAGTTGGCTGAGCCTTTGTCAATGTGCCCGTTTTATCAAACACAATAGTATCTGCATATGCGACATTTTCAAGGAATTTCCCACCTTTTACAGCAATATTATAATTGTTACATTCTCTCATAGCTGATAATACAGAAATAGGAATAGAGAGTTTTAATGCACAAGAAAAATCTACCATCAAAATAGAAAGTGCTTTTATAGGGCTTCTAGTAACCGCATAAGTAAATAGAGTTCCTAAAAAACTATATGGAACTAAGGTATCTGCTAAGTGTTCAAATTTTCCTTCTACAGAAGACTTAAGTTTCTCAGATTCTTCAATCATAGTTACAATTTTTTGAAATCTGGTAGTACCAGCCTTTTCTTTTACACACATTACAATATTACCTTGTTCTATTACAGTCCCAGCATAGATGTAAGAGCCTTCTCTTTTATTAACTGCAAGAGATTCACCTGTAAGAGATGCTTGATTAATCATCGCTTCTCCAGACATAATAACTCCATCTAATGGAATCATATTTCCCATATTTACACTAACTAAATCGTTTTCTTTTATTTCTGAAATTGGAACTAAAATTTCAGTATCATCCTTTTTTAACCATACTTTTTCAATATTTAATGACATACTTTGAGCTAAATCATCTATAGATTTTTTTCTAGTCCATTCTTCTAGTAGTTCGCCTATACCAAGAAGAAACATCACTGACCCAGCTGTGTTTACGTCTTTTCTAAAAATGGAGATACCTATTGCAGTTGCATCCAAAACAGAAATTTCTATCTTTTTATTTAATAAAGAGGAGATACCTTTTTTGAAATATTTTATAGAGTGAAGTCCTATAAAAAAAAATCTTAAAGATTTTGGGAAAAATATCTTAGATACACTCTTTACCAATAGCTTATTTACTAATTTATCTCTGTAATAATTATTTAACTCTCTACCAGTGTGTTCAGGGACTAATTTTTCTATTTCACTATTGTTAAAACTAAACTTAGTGATTTCTTTTATTATCGAGTTTCTTTTACCAGTGTAATAAATAACAGCATCACCAGTTCTATCATAAACTTTTGCTTTGGTAACGCCATTTATAGAAGTCAAATAATATAGTAGAGTATCTGCCTGTTTGTTATTCAATTTACCAAGCTGTAAATCAAAACGTATACGACCTCTGATTTCATGCTTTATATAAAGATTCAATTTACTTCCTCCTGATACTATTAATCATAATACTTGATATTATTAATCATAACACCTGATAGTATTAACCATAATAATCGTTAAATTTATTCTGCTGTGCAAGTACTATTTTTTTCTACAGTACCATTTTCCTTGATGTCTTCACATTTAATGCTATTAGAATCAGTATTTTTTTCTACAGTTTGTACATTTTCTTCTTCAGGCTTTGTAGCTTCAACTATAGGAGCTTCTTGTAAATTTTTTGTTTTAGATGAAGATAATTCTTCTAGTTCATTGATTTCTTTTGCTTCAGCTAAAATATCTTCCATATTTTCTTGGATTTTAGTAGTTGTCTCGAGAACAGAATCCTTAACTTTCAACGCTCCAGCAGTTGCTTTAGTACAAGATTTTTTTACACAATCACTTGAAAGTATTTTGACACCTACAGTACCTAAAAGTACTCCTCCTAAAAATATCCCTGTTTTTTTCATTTTTAAAATATTCATTTTATCTTATCCTTTCATTAAGTTAAATTTTATTTATATATCTTATGTATAGAGTAATAAATGTTAAAATAGAGTATATGTTTTACAAAAGTAGTATTATACAGTTCTATTATATTTGGAGAGTCCTATATGCTTTTGTATAGCCCTATATACTTTTGTATAGTTTTATGTGTTTTATATAGTCTATATAATTATTTTATATTTTAATAATTCTATTATGTTTTAGAGAATTCTCCTATGTTTTAGAAAATTCTTGATATTCATTTCAAAAAATTAAAAGTTAATAATAATTATTATTAATAGAATTGTAAAATCATATGACATTTATTACCATTTATGCAATTAAGTATAGCATGCATGAATGTAATTTTCAACAGAAAATGATAATTTATATCAATTATTTGACTTGTTTCATAAAAAATATTATTTTATCACTAAGTATGAATAACTTTTTACTTAATGTAATAGCTGGTATTGTTGCTAGTTTAATATTTTACTTAATTTGTAAAGTATTTATAAAAGTAAAAAGCCACTCAACTCGTGGTAAGAGTAAAAGTGGCTGAGAATTTGATTTTAAAATCAAGTTTCATAAGTTCAAATAGCTTTATTTAATTATGAACTTCACTATATGACGAAATAGATTGTAGTTCTTCTTGCTTTTATTATATCAAAAACTGGTACAGCTATTCAAAAACAGTATTTTTACTCTTACAGAAACTTCTTAAGTATAGTTATCCTTTTGTAAGGGCATTTTCGATTGCTTTTTTTATGACTTTACTTGAATTTGTTGCACCTGATACAGCATCTACATCTACTTTTTGCTTGTTAAGTACTTTATCAATAACTTTTTCTGCTGTTTTTCCTCGGTCATTTTTATGTTCCAAAAGATTAATCTCTGAAATTTTACCACTTTTTACAGTGACTTCTACTTTAGCAGATATGATATTTACATTACATTCTCCAACATAGGTTCCATCAGCAATGTCGGAAATATTTATTTTTTTGAAGGTCATATTTTCCACTGTTTGTTTGTAATCTTTAACTTGTTTTAAATATATTCCAAGACATGCAAGTCCTATCAGTAGGACTATAACGATAATGCGATAAATGATTTTTTTCTTGCTTATTTTCATTTCTAATACCTCTCAATCCTTTTAGTTAGAGTATTTGGTAATTGTTTTGAATATCTCTAAAGTTGATTGTCATTTTTGTTTTAATAGAATTTCAGATATATCAAAATATACAAAGTAATAATGTTTATTATAAGAAGCTATATATTTGTAGATTTATCTTATCTATTTAGAAATAGAGCGATAAAGCATATCAAATCCGTATTTAAGAAATTCATGTTTAGAAAGCTTTACTTCTTGTTTGATATAAGCTTCTTTATTTGCTGCTGTCTGTATAATGCCAGATAACATTCCCCAAAGTGAAAATATAGTAGGCATAATTTCAATATCTTCTCTAAGCTCACCTGATAAGATACCAGCCTTTAGTAACTGTTTTATTTTCTCATTGATTTCTTCACCAACACAAAAGGTTTCTTTTTCCTCAGGTAAGTAGTCAGTATTTTCAAAGTCAATGTTGATTTCATCGAGAGCAATTTTAAAATAAAATGGAAATTCTTCTTGATATTTTAACAGTGCATTGCAGATAAAGTCGTATCTTGTTTTTGTACTTTTTTGCTCTTCTAAAGCAGAAGTGATGTATGTATGCAGTTTTTTCATGCTTTCAAGTACTAATACAGCAACAATTTCTTCCTTATTTTTAAAATATACATATAAGGTTGCTTTACTGTAACCAGCTTTTTTTGCAATATCATCCATTGAAGTTGTTTCAATTCCTTTTTGCATAAATAGAACTTGAGCAGCAGAAGCAATATTTTCACGGTGTACACTTTTTGGCTCTTTTTTTCTTCTTCCCATATCATATTCCTTTCATAAAATTAATTAAACTGATAGTTTAATTATAATTAGATTTAATTTTTTTGTCAATTAGTATTCTAAAACTTATTGCATAAAAAAGCACCAAAGATATGACAAGTATGTGTTTATCATTCTTTGGTGCTATTTATATTAAGTTATTTTATTTATCTAAAATTCTAATATTGTCGTTTTCAATTTTACTGAGAGATAAATATTTATTTTTTTATAATGTTACAAATATCTGGAATATAAAGTGTTATATATAGTAGAGCAAATAAAGTTGTTAATAGAGGGTTAAGACCTAAAACTAAGCTAATTCCTATATCTATAAACAATCCTATTGTAAATTTGATACCTTTATTAAGTTTCAATCAAATCACCATCCTTTTCTTTTTTATTACCCAATTTGACTAAAAATATATACTAATTAGGTTATAATGGATAATTTGTAATTAGGTCATAAAAGTGTGTTTTATGATTAGATATAAAAGCATATAACATATTTAAAAGAGAGTATAATTTGCGATTATAATTAGAAAATGGAGTTTATGATAATAATAATAAAATTATATAACATATGCAAAATAATATTGTACTTAATGTCTTTAGTCTTAATGTAAATATATATAAGTGATGTTGAAATTACTATTCTTGCTAGAGTAGACGCTAATAAAGATAAAAAGAAATTAAAATTTGGAACACCAATACTAGTATTGCTCCACAAAAACTTAAAAAATACTTTTTTATGTTTGAAAAATTCATAAATCCTCCTTAAAATAATTAACTTAAAAATAATCAACAAAATAATTAATCTAAAAATAATTAACTTAAAAATAATCAACAAAATAATTAATCTAAAAATAGTTAATTTTCATAAAAATTATTGATGTATAAAAATCTTATCTTATAAGCTAATAGTATATTTAAATACCAGACATGTCTATATTATTTTAAATATGATATATGTTTCTATTATTTTTCTTAAAACGATAAAAAAAGGTAAATACATTTTTAAAATATACCTAAGAAATATATATAGAAAATGTATAACTTAAAAAATTATGAATTTGAAAGATAAGAATTTGACTTTAAAAAATATGTGAAATACAAAATATTAAGCTAAATACTGAAAAAATAATGATAATTATTGCTGTTGAAAAATAATGTAAAATAATGGTAAAATATAGTTTATAATAGAAAAGTTGATTTATATTATAATTATATGTATGTTTTGGATTTATGCACTTAGAGGATGCATAATTTATGCTGGTTACTACTAAAAGTGCATATAAATTACGTTATAAGTTTTCATGAACTTCTATTTGAAAGGGGAGATTACAAATGGATAAAAGATATTTGGAATCCAGTGTATTTGAAGCTTTTCAAGACAGACTTTCTTATATTTTCAGTGAATTTGATTATATCTATGTGTCTTTCAGCGGAGGAAAAGATAGTGGTCTACTATTGAATCTAGTTTTGGATTATAAAAGAAAATATAATATAAAATCCAAAATAGGAGTATTTCATCAAGATTTTGAGGCTCAATATAGTATGACAACAGAATATGTTGAAAAAATGTTTGAAGACAATCTTGAAGATATTGAACCCTATTGGATATGTCTGCCAATGGCTACAAGAACAGCTGTAGGTAATCATGAAATGTTTTGGTATCCATGGGATGATGAGAAAGAAGAATTATGGGTAAGAAAAATGCCAGACAAAGAATACATAATAAATCAAGAAAATAATCCTTTTACCTACTATAAATATAAGATGAAGCAGGAAAGTTTGGCAAAGCAATTTGGTAGATGGATGAGAGACAAGCATAAAGGTGCAAAAGTTGTTTGTTTACTTGGGACAAGAGCATCAGAATCCTTACAACGTTATTGTGCTATCGTGAATAAACAGCATGGATATAAAGGTAAGTGCTGGATAACAAAGGAGTTTAAAAATGTATGGACAGCATCTCCTTTATATGACTGGGGGCTAGAAGATGTTTGGGTAGCCAATTATAAATTTAACTATGAGTACAATAAAATCTATGATTTGTTCTATAAAGCTGGATTGCCTCCAAGAAAAATGAGAGTAGCATCTCCTTTCAATGATTCAGCAAAAGAGAGTTTAAATTTATATAAGATATTGGACCCAGAAGTATGGGTGAAATTGGTTGCCAGAGTACAAGGGGCTAATTTTACTTCTATTTATGGAAAAACAAAAGCTATGGGGTATCGTAGTGTAAAATTACCAGAAGGACATACATGGAAAAGTTTCACCTATTTTCTGCTTGATACACTACCTGAAAATATAAGAAATAATTACATTAAAAAATTTTCAACATCCATTGAATTTTGGCATAAAAAAGGCGGTGGTTTGCCAGAAATCGCTATATGTGAGTTGATAAGAAAAGGATATAATATAGAAATAAATGGAGTTTCTAATCATACAAAAGATAAAAAAAATAGAGTTGTATTCTTAGGGGATATACCTGATGACACCGATGATATTAAATTTACTAAAGAGATACCAAGTTGGAAAAGAATGTGTTATTGTATTTTAAAAAATGACCATATGTGTAAGTTTATGGGATTTAGTCCTACAAAAGAGCAAAGAATGAAAACAGAATACATTAAGAAAAAGTATGAAAAATTTTCTAAGATAGGAGTTAAGATGCTATGAAATATAAAAGTCCTGTATATAAAATCGTCCCTGTCCCAATTGAAAAGATAGAATCTAACGACTATAATCCAAATGCAGTAGCTCCACCAGAAATGCAGTTATTGTATAAAAGTATAAAAGAAGATGGATATACAATGCCGATTGTTTGTTATTATAATCCAGAAAATGACAAATATGTTATTGTAGATGGTTTTCATAGATATCGAATAATGCTTGAAAATAAGGATATATATGATAGAGAAGGTGGAGTACTTCCTGTTTCGGTAATTGATAAATCCCTTGATGAGAGAATGGCAAGTACTATTCGTCATAATCGTGCAAGAGGTTCACATAATGTGGATTTAATGAGCAATATTATAAAAGAACTTTGTGATATTGGAAAATCTGATAAATGGATATCAAAGCACTTAGGGATGGATATTGATGAGATTCTTAGACTAAAGCAAATAACTGGATTATCATATTTATTTAAAGATAAAGAGTTTGGACATGCGTGGGTTCCTTTTGATTCTGATGATAGATAAGATAATTAAGGATATAGACTTTGCGTTTATTGATATAAAGCATATGGATAGAGAAGAGCATATTGAAGAATTACAGGATATATTTTTAGAGAATGGCATAGCCTGTTATGTTGGACATGAGATTGCTTTTAGAAATAAATATCATAAAAATTAAATATTAGTTTATGGAAAAAAGCTATTGCATGGCAAATTAAGTTTGTTATGAGATAGCTCTTTTTTTGCTTATCTTAGAAAAAATAATTTATATAATATACTTGTAGATACTGTACTGTCTTTTACAGAATAATTTGAAGAAAATAGTGAAGCTGGGGTATAATTTTTTTTATATCTAGTCAATTCATAATACTTTGATTCCAAATTGACAGAGAATTTAAACTATTATATACTTGGCCTTAAGACTGACTGTTTCTCCTTTGGTAAAGAAGGTGTGACAAGACAAATAGAAATTGGTAGTTGTGAAAATGAAAGGTATATTAATATGAATAGATTACCATATGGTATAGGCAAGAAGAAGATACTGCGAGCTATTGCAATAGTTTTTGTATGCATTTCAATTGCTATATGTATAATACTTCCTCCTAGCTTTGGGAAAATAAAACCGTTTCGTGACAAGAATGGAAACATTTTAGAGGGAAGCATTTCAGAGAAGATTAGTTTAGACATTAATAATACATCTCTGGGAATGTTTATTAAGGGAAAAGACACAAAAAAACCAGTATTGCTATTACTAGGAGGAGGACCTGGGATTCCAGAATATTTTTTAGAGACGCAATATCCTACTGGTATTGAAGATGAATTTGTTGTTTGCTACTTAGAGTATCGAGGGACTTCCCTTTCTTATAGTCCCAATATTTTGCCAGAAACAATTACTACAGAGCAATATATTGATGATGTTGTTAAAGTAACAAATTATTTACAAGAGAGGTTTGGGCAGGACAAGGTTTATCTGGCAGGCCACTCTTTTGGGACGTATATTGGTATTTTAACTGCATCAAGGTATCCAGAGCTATATAATGCTTACATCTCAATGGCACAAATTACTGATCAAGAGAAGTCTGAAAAGTTGGCATATAACTATATGCTGGAGCAGTATAAGTTAGTTGGAAACACAAAGATGGTCAAGAAATTTGAAAGCTATCCAATATTGACTAATGATAAAGCATACAAAAGTTATTACAATTCATCATTGCGTGATACAGCCATGCACGATCTTGGTGTTGGGACCACACATGATATGGATTCAGTTATTACAGGGATATTCTTTCCTAGCTTGCGTTGTACTGTATATTCACCATTTGAGCGAATCAATATATGGAGAGGCAAATCACTTTCAAATACGACCCCTATTGTTGCAGATACAACTCAATTTAATGCATTTCTTGAGGTGCCTACACTGGATATACCTATTTATTTTCTTGCAGGGAGATATGATTATACATGTTGCTACTCTCTTCAGAAGTACTATTATGAGCAAATACAAGCACCCATAAAAGCATTTTATACATTTAATAATTCTGCACATAGTCCACTGTTTGAGGAACCTAAAAAAGCTATGAATATATTGCGACAAGATGTATTGACAGGAAATAATGCTTTATCCGATTAAGTGAACTTCATTGAGATAAGGCTTAGTACAATAAATGTTTTACAAAGGGAGGTGTCTTAAAACTGATTTTTTTCTACTCAAATTTTAAGCTCAACTCCCTTTTTGGATTTTTATATGCTTTTTTTATTACTTCTTTTTTAATTAATATCTTAAATTTTAATATTGAGGAAATTTGAGTGCAAGAAATAAAGCATATGCATTTTTAAAAAAATTAATTACGTAGCCATTTCAAATAAGTGTTTTCCGAATCTACATTTTTGTATTCGATTATGCAATTTATTAATATTAAAGGCTAATACCAATAGATAATATTCAATCCTTTTATTATTTTTACATTTAAAGCATTTGCCACGCAAAAAGCAATCATTACAACTTTCACATTCATACACCTGTATTTGCTATAATAAAAATGTGTTTTTTTGTTTTTCACAGAACAATTATCATATAGATTAGGGGTTCCTACGAGTCAATTTTCTAATTCATTTAGTTTCTCATCAGTTAAATAATCATCTTCATACAATGTAGAAATTTAATGTATGAATTTATTATTATGTTTTTTGATGACTCGTTTTAGCATTATTAAAATTTTCATATATTTCTTTTAACTTTTTAATTTATATTTTATACTCCTATTTAGATATTATATAAATTTAATGGTATTACTCTTATTTAACAATAGCCACAGGTAATTTTTTCAATTACACTTGTATTATAATTTAAATATGTATAAACTTAAAAAATAAAGATTTATTATGTGGGGGATAATAATTTTATGAATTATATATATGACTGTGTGTTAAAAACAACAATTATAAGCAGTATTTATATCTGTTTATTACTTTTATTGAAAACAAATTTATTTAAAATTTTTAGTAAAAAATTTAATTATTATATTTGGTTAGTCATTATTTTTAGAATGTTGTTTTTCTTATTTAATTATTCAATAGATTTTACTAAAAGTACATCAAAAACATATACTCTAATTGATAATATTTCTAATCTTAATACTAATATTAGTCCAAGTCCAAATATTTCTTTTTATATAATATTAATTTGGATAATTGGAACTATAGTGTCATTATCTTATATTTTATGTAAATACTTAAAATTTAATAGACTAGTCATTGATACATCTTTTGATGTAGAAGATGTACATATAAATCATACATACAAAAACTTATTACTTGAGTTAAATATAAAAAAGAATATACCTTTAAAGTATACTGAAGAATTAGATAGTCCAGCATGTATGGGCTTATTTAAGCCTTACATATTGTTATTAGATTTTCCATATCAAGAAGATAAAATATACTGGATACTAAAGCACGAATTAACTCATTTTAAAAATAAAGATATATTGATAAAATTTCTAGTATTATTTGCAAAAAGCTTGTTTTGGTTTAATCCTCTTGTTTATATTATGAGTAAGAAAATAAGTGAAGATTGTGAACTTTGTTGCGATGAGAGTGTACTAAACAATTGTACATTACGAGAAAAGAAAAAATATGGTTTAGCTTTATTACATGCTATAGAGCTTTCTAGTATGAATAAGGCAGGTCTATTAACAACAGAATTTAGTAAATCTAATTTAGAAATAAGACTTGAAAATATAATAAAAAAGAAAGGCAAAAATGGAATATTAATAGGAATATTAGTATTTATAACTTCATGCACATCTTTTTTAGAAATTAATGCTCAGATTCCTATAGCAGAAAATATTCCAATTGAGAATAAAGAGAATACAGAAGATAATGGACATTCATTTTCAGAGACTGTAGACTATACTTATGCAACTGCTCCTGAGGAATATAGAAAAAAATATGAAGAAGCATGTAAATCTGATGGGATAATTCCAAAAGATTCGGATATTATAGAAGTACCAAAAGACTAATATGAAAATAGTGTTTATATAGTTTAGGCACTATTTTTTGTATATATAAATTTTATTTGACTCTTTTTATATATTTTTGTAGTATTAAACTATAAACGTAGTTAGGAGAGGAGGGAAATAGTATGATTAAAAAAATACCTGATGCTGAGCTAAAAATAATGAAATTTATTTGGGGAAAAAACGAAGAAGTTTCATCTAAAGAGGTAATAGCAGCTATGGAACAACAACTTGCTTGGAAGCAAACAACAACTTTAACACTTTTAGGAAGGCTAGTCAAAAGAGAATTTTTAAATGCAGAAAAAATGAAAAGATTTACGTACTATACAGCTATAATTGGAGAAACAGAATATAAAATTTTTGAAACAAAAAATTTCTTTGAAAGGATACATGATGATTCTACAGAAAGCATGATGGCTGCACTATACGCTGGAAATATATTATCTAAGAAAACATTTGAGTCTTTCAAAAAAATTTTTAGCAGTACAGAAGAAGATGAATAGTTATATATTTAGCTATTTAATTAACAGCATATTAAAAACTACTATGTAAATAGTTTTGGTGCATGTGTTTTAATCTTTTTAAAAAAATTAGTGAAAAATTTAATTATTATATTTGGTTAATTATTTTTTTAGAATGTTATTTTTTGTATTCAACTATTCTATAGACTTATATGCAGGAATCATTTAAAATATACTATTATTAATAAATTTAGTAGTCTTGATACTAATTTCATTCCAAAAATGAGTATATCTTTTTTAATAAATTTGTCTGACTAATTGTTATAGTAATATATTTACTGTATATGTTATCTGAATATTTTGAATTAAAAAACTTAATTCTTGATATTTCTTCTAAAACAGAAAATGAAAATAGAAAAAACTTACAAAACCTTGTTAATTAAGCTAAATATTAAAAAAATAAAGATGTAGTAATAAAGTTCTTAGTATTATTTACAAGAAGTTTATTTTGCTTTAATATTTTAGTATATAATGATTAAAAAATCAATGAAGACTGTGGTTTTTGCTGTGATAAAAGTGTACTTAACAATTGTTAATAAAGAGAAACAAATCTATATGGCTTAACATTACTACATGCTATAGAAATTGCTAATTTAAATAAAATGGATATATTAACAACAGAATTTAATAAATTTAATTTAGAAATAAGATTAAAAAATATAAAAGAAAGTGTATAAATTTAATTATGATAGAATATTAGTATTTATAATTTCATGTACATCTTTTTAGAAACTAATGCATAAATGCGTACTTCAAAAGAAAATACTAACAAAAATACCAAAAACATAGAATAACAAAAGATTATGTACATGTCTTTACATAAACCACAGATTACACATATGAAACTACTTAAGAAAAATATAGAAAAAATATGGAGAATTTTGCAAAAATTTAGGTGAAATTTACCAAGAATCTGATAAAATAAAAGTATCTACTAATAGCGAATGAAGCCTAAGTAGAAATACAATAATTTTTATAGGGGGATTTTATGTTAAAAAAAGTTTTAGCACTTTTCTGCTGTTTAATGCTTACATGTACTAATTTAGCATTCGCAGAACAAAATGAAAATACTACAGAAGGGAAAAAGATAATCCATTTTGAAATATCTGGATATACATTTAAGTATAAAGATGCTCCAGACTTTGCAAAACAGCATTATGAGCAATTGTGTCAAGAATTTAATATAGTACCTCAACCAGATGATGAAGTGTTCATTTCAGATAAGAAATCTATGCTTAGCGAAGATGATATGGGTATGGGAACATACTCAAAAAATTATGGGACATATAACCCAGATAAAGCAACTATAACAATTACAGGTTCTAGGAATTATACAATAAGCACTAGAGATTTAGTTGGATATGGCCATATTACAAGGGGCAATAATGTTCATTGTGTTCAAATTATGCTATATGATTTAGGCTATGATGTTAACATAGATTCACAGTTTGGTCCTATCACATATGATGCTGTAAAAAAATTCCAAAGAGCTTATGCACTAACTTCTGATGGAGTAGTTGGATATAACACATTTGACAGAATGGCAAATCTTTTAGATATGTAAGTACATAATTATAAAAAAGGTGATGTTTCAAATTTTTATTTTGAGACATCACTTTTTTCTTTGTAAAGACTATTTAGCCTTTTTCACTTATGAATAAACATTATATTCTTCTAAAAAGATTATAAGTGTTATAGAATTGTTATTTTCTCATGTTAATCTTTCTATAGAAAATAAATTTAGATTATTACAAGAAAGGATGAATAGACATGAAAGACTTAATTCTCGAAACAAAAAACTTATCAAAAAGATATGGAGAGCAAATGGCAGCCAATCATATTTCACTGCAAATTGAACGAAATAGTATATACGGGCTTCTTGGACCAAATGGTGCAGGAAAGTCAACAACACTTAAAATGATTGTTGGACTTCTTCGTCCAACAGGAGGACAGATTTTTTTAAATAGAAAGTTGTGGGAACGAGAATCTCTTACAAAAATAGGTTCTCTAATTGAATCACCTGCTTTATATGGAAACCTTACAGCAGAGGAAAATTTACTAGTTCACACAAGACTTCTAGGAATTCCACATGAAAAAATTCATGAAGTTCTAGAAACCGTTGATTTGAAAAACACTGGAAAAAAGAAAGCCTCACAATTTTCTATGGGAATGAAACAACGACTTGGAATCGCTATTGCACTTTTGAATAATCCAGAGTTGTTGATTTTGGATGAACCAACCAACGGGCTTGACCCATTTGGGATTCAAGAACTACGTGAGTTGATTGCATCTTTTCCTAAAAAGGGAATTACAGTAATTCTCTCAAGTCATATATTATCAGAGGTTGCTCAAGTTGTTGATAAAATCGGAATTATTAGTGGAGGAAGACTATTATTTCAAGGGACACCAGACCCAAATGAAAATCTGGAGGAATTCTTCTCTGATGTAATCTTAAAAGGAGGAAAGAAAAATGAATAGACTTAAATCTGAACTTCTAAAATACAAAAGAACATTTATGGGGAATTTGATTGTTTTTATTCCAATATTCTTTGTACTATATGCATGTATAACACAAGCGACACTCTTGAAAAACCCATTATCTCAAAGTAGTTCTTGGTCATGGGACAATCTTCTAGTTTTGGTTTTTAATTCGTGGCCAGTTATATTTTTACCTCTTGGTATGGGTTTGTTTGCTACTTTAGTAGCTGGGCAGGAAAGAAAAGCTGGGAATTATCGTACTTTGTGTGCATATAATGTTTCACCTATGGCTATTTGGATTAATAAGGTTATGGCTATGTCAGTTTACACTCTGCTTTCAACACTGGTTTTGATAGTTGTAACAATTATGAGTGGTTTGTTTTTGGCAGAAGGAGAAATTTCATTTGGAAAGATTATTGTTGGAGGATTTGCTTGTTGGTTTGTTTCTCTTTCACTTATTCCGATTCAGTTGTGGGCAGCTACATGGAAAGGAACATTATTAAGTATGGGAATTGCACTTGTAGGTATGATGGTAGGTGTTCTTACAGCAATAAAATCTTTATGGATTGCAGTACCATGGGCTTGGGCTATGAGGCTGATGTGCCCTATTATTGGTGTGCATCCAAATGGAATGATTTTGGACACTGGAAATCCACTTTTAGATTCATCTGTGATTCCTTTTGGAATTATCATATCTCTGGTTGTATTTGTTATAATTACAGTAATTACAGGTATTTGGTTTAATAGGAGGGAAGTAAAATGATAGGAGTATTATCATCAGAGTGGCTAAAAACAAAACGTACAGCAATTCGTTGAATTACATTTTTTATGCCTGTAGTCATTGCACTTTGTGTTGTTGCTTATTTGATAGTTAGGTCTGAAGTTACATATAAATTTGTTTTTGAAGGTTATTTTACAGTATGGACAGCAATTATAATTCCAGTAGGAGTAAGTCTTCTATCAGGATTTATTATACATGAGGAGGAATTAGCTGGAGAATTCAATGGTTTTTTAAATACAGGAGTTTCACGAACTAAGTTATACTTAGGAAAATTTTTTATATTGATTTTTTGTATGGCAGTCAGCACTTTTATTTCATCACTTATAATCTGTGTAGGAACGAATATTATAATACCTGATGAAGTTAACATTTCCCTGTTTATGATGGCCTCTTTACTTGCAGTAATAGGGACGCTTCCAATTCTAGCTATTCATTTGTGGGTGAGTTTTTCATGGGGGATGGGAGCATCTATAGGAATAAGCATGGGTGGTATTTTAATGGCTGCTTTGATTGGAGGAACAAGTCTTGGGAATAAAATCTGGATGTTTGTTCCTTGGGCTTGGCCAGTAAAGATGTCAATGTTTCCATCTATTTATATTCAGACTTTCTCATCAACTTCAATTTATCCAAGAGCAGAGTCACAGTTAATAGGGGCGCTTAATTTGACAGGAATTGGACTTATCATCTTTCTAATTGGTGGAATTTTATGGTTTAATAGGTGGGAAGGTAGAGCATGCAATGACTAATAATTGTATATATTTTCATAAACTTGACTAATGAGAAAAATTATCAGATAATATATGGGCAAGTTACAATACAGGCTTGTTCATAACTCATAGGTATTGGAGGGTAATTAAAATTGAGCAAAATATTGATTGTTGATGATGAAAGGGAATTGGTAGACTTATTAGAAAAAAAACTTAAGTCAAAGGGGCATGAAGTACTGATAGCATATAATGGAAATGATGGAATTGAATTAGCAAAGAAACAGCCAGACCTCATTATACTTGATATTATGATGCCTGGAGCTGATGGATTTGAAGTTTGTAGTACCATAAGAGACGATGTAGTATGCCCTATCATTTTTCTAAGTGCAAAGCAATCAGAGACAGATAAAATCAAGGGATTAACTCTTGGCGGAGATGATTATATAGTGAAACCTTTTGGATTAAGGGAATTGATGGCACGTATTGAAGCTAATTTGCGCCGTGAAAAGAGGTCACAATATATCAATACTGAAAACAAACGTCCAAAAATGTATTTTGGGAAATTATGTTTGGATATACAAGAGCGTGCAGTCAAAATTGATGGTGTGGATGTCCACTTGACGAAAAGAGAATATGACATTGTAGAACTGCTTGCACTACATGCAGGTCAGGTTTTTTCTAGGGAACAAATCTATGAAAAAGTCTGGGGGTACGACTCAGAAGGTGAAGATTCAACGGTTGTTGAGCGTGTTAAGAAGATTCGTGCTAAATTTTCTGTAGTAACACCTAAAATTGAATATATTTCTACTGTTTGGGGGATTGGGTATAAATGGAATAAAATTTAGAGAAGGAGAGGTTTGTATAATGAAGAGTATAAAGAATCAGTCGCTTTCAGCACAGTTTCGTAGAACACTTTTTTTAATTATAATCACTAGCGTGTTAGCATCACTGATTACTTATGCTGGAATGATTATGTTCTTTATTAGAGCTTTAAATAATAATGAGATATATGGCGAAAATTATTATGAACAACAGATACCAGAAATAGAAAAATACATTCATAAAAAAAATACGACTATTCTATCTCCTTCAAATGCAGAAGATTTAAACAATTTGATTCATGGTGATGGGTTATTCTATCAGGTTGTAGATAATGACAGCAATTTCATATATGGTACGTATAAGAAACAAGTTTTTAAAACGAAGGAAGAGCTATTTAGTAAACTAAATACAAAAATTATGGATTCGGGTAATTTTGTCAAAGTGGTTCCTGTTATTGATGATAGTGGAAAAATCGAGGGGGCTGTCCTTTTTGCTTATCAGTTGAAACTTACCTATGAAAATGGAAACGAAAATGGATACTGGAAAGATGATAGAGTTATTATGATTGTTCTGTTATCTCCTTTTATATATATTATAGGATTTACAATATTATTTTCTAGAATTCTTGCTAAGAATATCAATCGACCACTGAAACTTTTGATGGATAGTTCACAGAAGATTAAAGAAAAGAACCTTGATTTTGAAATAGACTATTATGCAGATAATGAGTTAGGAAAGTTATGTAGTGTTTTTTCAGAAATGAAAGACGAATTAAAAAAATCTTTATCTGCACAGTGGAAAATAGAACAGGAACGAGTAGAGATGGTGGAGGCATTGGCACATGACCTAAAATCCCCATTATCTATTGTAAAGGTATATTCAGAAGCTCTGGCTGATGATACTGAGATTAGTGAAGAACAACGTCAATATCTTGCAGTCATAGAAGCAAATGTAGATAAAAGTGTATCATTAGTCCAGCAAATGCAATATACTTCTGAGCTTGAAAAATCTTGTATTCAGTTGCAGTTAGTTCCTGGAAATTTGGCTGAGTTTTTGGAGCGAAAAGTATATTATTATGAATTAGAAGCTAGGAAAAAAGAAATATCTATCATTTTAAATATTCAAAGTGATATAGAAGAACCTATTTTGATTGATATAGAGAAATTGGAGAGAATATTTGATAATATCGTATCTAATAGCCTTCAATATACTCCAGCAGGTGGAGAAATCAAAATATCAGCAAAGGCAGAAAAAGAGTATATGTCATATGAGATTTGTGATTCTGGGACTGGATTTAGTGCTAAAGACATGCATAAAGTTTTTGAAAAGTTTTATAGGGGTGATGAGGCTAGACAAACTGAAGGTGGACATTCTGGTTTAGGGTTGTATATTGTCAAGCAGTTAGTTGAGATGCTTGGTGGTTCAATCAAAATAGAAAATGCGAAATGTGGTGGTGCATGTGTGATATTTCAGCATAAAATATTTGATAAAAGAGAAATGGAAGATTAAGCTTACTACACTTAGCTAGACTTAATAACACTGTATATAATACTTTCCATGATGGTTAAATTCAAGGGTATCTGTTATGATATTAGAGTTAAGTTTAGTTATGATATAGATTTAATTTAGTTAAGGATAGTATAGAAGTAAGGTGGATATATTTAATATGTAGTATTTCATAGTACAATGAGAAAAATAATCCTGTCTGACTAATTTTGTTTAACTATTTTATGTCTTATAAAAAATAATAATATGAGGTCGATTTATGAAAAGTAATAATGAAGACTGGATAAAACGAGGTTTTATTACAGAGGAATATATCAATAAATTTCAGTCGTATTCAGATGAAGAGTTATTAAAACTAGTAAATTCATCAAAAGCGGTTGAAAGGTCAGTTTCTATAAACTTAATGTCAAAAAGATACGGAGTAGAAGACAAAGAATTTGTAGAATTTTTATTAGGAAAGCTTTGTGTTGAAAAATCTCTATATACGAAGATTGAGATTTGTAGTGCCCTTGAAAAAGGTAATACAGATACTGCAAAACAGATGATTAAATATCTTGGAGTAATAGGAAACAATCAACATAAATGTATGCCAGATAGAGTTTCTAAAAAGAAGAGTTATCCATTGGCAAGGGATATAATTGCAAGAAGTTTAGCAAGGATGAATGTAGAGGTTTTACCTGTATTGTTCGATGTTTTAGAGAGTGATGATAGGATTAAGATTTGTGAAGTAATTGATGCCATAGGATTTATGATATTTTATAATCAAGAGGTATCTAGTGAATATTATTTTAAAAAGATTGTAAGTCTAATGGAAAAGTATTTTGAAGATGATTTAATTATTTGGAAATGTGTAATGTGCCTTTCTTCTTTTAAGATTCAGGAAAGTATAGATATTCTTGAGCAAGTTTTATATAGTGATAAAAATGAGTTAATAAAAAATGAAGCTGATTGTTCTCTAATTAAGATTAAAAAAGAGATAAAGTTGTAGAAAGAAATAAAATAAAAAGTAATAAAGTTGCAGAAAGTAATAAAGTCAAAGGTAATAAAATCGTAGAAAGTAATAAAATCAAAAGCAATAAAATTGTATAAAGAACAATTAAATTTGCTAATCTAAAAGGGGGTAACTGGTTTATGAGAAAACAACTGTCAGATATGACATTAGAAGAATTATGGGAGCTATTTCCCATATTTTTAACTAATCATAGAGAATGTTGGAAAGATTGGTTTGAAGAAGAAGAATCTAAACTAATTGAACTACTTCCTATGCAAAAAATTGTGAGAATAAGTCATATTGGAAGTACTGCTGTGAATACAATTTATGCAAAACCGATTGTTGATATACTGATTGAGATAAAGCCTGACTGCAACATACAAGAAATTAAAGAATTAACTGAGTCAAATGACTATATTTGCATGTCTGAAAGTGGTGACAGGGTTTCACTTAATAAAGGATATACAGTAGATGGGTTTGCAGAACGTGTTTTTCATTTACATATAAGGTATGCAGGGGATAATGATGAATTATTTTTTAGAGATTATTTGATTGATAATCCAAGCATTGCAAAGGAATATGAGAGTCTTAAGTTGAAATTATGGAAGGAATATGAGCATAATCGTGATGCTTATACAGATAATAAATCAGATTTTATTAAAGAAGTTACTGAAAAAGCTAGAGAATTGTATTCTAATAGATACAGTTAAAATATTATTTGCCATATTTAAGTTTACTGTATTTAGATTTAAGTTTAGATAAGTTTACAAAGAAGTACATGCAGACCATGAAACAAGTTGTTGGCAATAAATATCGGTATGCTCCTAGAGAGGGTAGTATCAACCATCAAAGCCTAAATGAACGGGTTTAACCATTGACTGGCTCGACTGGCTTTACTATCCTCCTAACAAATTAGGATTTGTCAATTTAATTTCATGTATAGACGTGGATGGAGCTTGCTTTAGAGCATATCCTTTTTAATCATATATGATTGCATATCTTTTTGACAACCGTTCTTTTCATAAAATTCTTCTACTCCTGGCTGTGCACCGAAGTATAGTGATGTCGGTGTGTGGAGTTTGGCTAGGTTTAACAATTTGCTTCCAATACCTTTCTTTTGAAACTCTGGTAAAACCAGCAGTTCTGTAATTGTACCAAAATAATAACCATCAGATAATATTCTGATGCATCCAATAAGTTGGTTTTCTTCATATGCTGTAATATTTATTGTTTTTTTCAATGCCTTCTGTGTTTTTTCAACATCATATTTGCCAGGCCAAACACTGTTGGCTAACGACAGGAAAACCTTAGCATCCAATTCATAATCATCAACAATATATTCCACGATTACTCTCCTTAAAAAATTTTTATTTTCAATATTATATCATTCAAGATGTGAAATAACAATCACATTCAGACTTCTATTTTCCTATCTGTTCCATCATCTTTTTCGCTACTTGCTGAAACTTCTCAGATGTTTAGGTATTAGAATTTTTTGAAAATTTATTGACAACTAAGTGCATATAGTTTATAGTGTGTATATAGAAACATCACACTAAGGAGGATTGATTATTTTTGAAAATATTAATTTCAAATACTTCTGACAATCCACTTTACCAACAAATCAAAGACCAAATAAAAGATGCTATTTTGAAAGAAGAATTAGTTGAAGGCGACTTATTACCATCTATTCGTGCTTTTGCAAATGATTTAAAAGTCAGTGTATTAACTATTCGAAGAGTTTATGAGGAATTGGAAAAAGAGGGATTTGTTACAAGTCAAGTTGGTGTAGGAACGTTCGTGACTACAAGCAATATAGACTTATTAAGAGATTCAAAACGAAGACTTGTAGAACAAAAAATGCAGGATATGATACAAACTGCAAAATCTTTAAATATCACTAAAGAAGAACTTAATGATATGATGGATATTTTATATGAGGAGGATTAACATGAATAATATTATTGAAATATCTGGACTTAATAAATCATATGGAGATTTTTCCTTGCAAGATGTTACATTTTCTCTGCCAGAGGGCTGTATTACAGGTTTTATTGGTGTAAATGGTGCAGGAAAAACAACTACTTTAAGAACTATGTTAGGGCTTACAGGCAAAGCGTTTGGAAATATTCGTTTTTTTGGAATGGATATGGCAGAGAATGAACAACAGATAAAAGAACGTATAGGAATTGTGCTTGATGATGGGTGTTTTTATGACGAATTAACTTTAGGCGAAATGAAAAATATTATAGCACCTGCTTATAAGTCTTGGTGTGAGGATGATTTTAAAAAGTATATGGAAAAATTCTCATTAGTTTCTAATCAAAAAATAAATACTCTTTCAAAAGGGATGCGTATGAAATATGCATTAGCACTTGCCCTTTCTCATAAAGCAGAGTTGCTGATTATGGATGAACCGACAAGTGGTCTTGACCCACTTATTCGCAGTCAGTTGCTTAAAATATTAACTGAATATATGGAGAGTGGTGGAAAAGGTGTTTTTTTCTCAACTCATATAACTTCTGACTTGGATAAAATTGCAGATATGCTTATTATGATTGATAACGGAAAAATAGTATTTCAAGAAGAAAGAGATAACCTTTTAGATACTTATAGAATTGTAAAGGGGGATTTACATAAACTAGATAAAGATACACGAAAATTATTTGTGAATATCAATGAAACATCTTTTGGATTTACAGGAATAACAAAACAGGTAGAAATAGTAAAAAATGTAATACCAGACGCAATTATTGAACGCACTACAATAGAAGATATTATGTTAGCCAATATTGAGGGAGGTAAAATGTGATGTTAATTCATTTAATAAAAAAAGATTTTTTGATTGTAAAAAAATATGTTCTTATTGTGTTAGCAGTATGTGTAATATTCCCTATATTTTTGATTTGGAGACTTCCAGAATACTCTGGAATTATGGGATATGTTTTAACGACGATTTTCTCTATCTTCATGCTTTTGCAGTATGTTTCTTTAAAAGAAAGCCAATATCCTAAAGCATCTACATTATTATGTGCAACTCCTTACCCACGAAAAATGCTTGTATTGGCTAAGTATGCATTTTGCCTAATTGTTTTTTGTGCATGTTCCTTTATATTCTGGATTGAAACACTATTTTTACCACAATTAGGAGGTTTCCATTTTGAAATGCCTGTAATGATGTTGTTAGTTATGTCGTTTTTTTGGGGAATTTATTTACCAGTACAATACAAATTAGGATATGAAAAAACAAAATTCTTCTTTAGTGTTATCATTGTGGGTTCACCTTTCATTCTTCCGCTACTATTAAAACTGAAAAATAGATTAAATATTGACTTTATGAACATGTTCAGTTCACTTACATTATATAGTGGAGGCCTCTTAATTAGTTTAACTATACTTGTAATATCAGTTTTTGTTTCTATTAAGATTTATAATAAAGCTGATTTAGCATAACCTAAAAAAATAATTGGAGGTCTAGCTATATCAGGCACAGATATGATAATATAAATTGATATTATTAATAAAATACATATTAAGGAAAGTCATTTCTGGCTTTCCTTTTGGAGTTTCTTAAGTATTGATATATTATCGATATTATTCTAAAACATAGTCTAAAATTTAAAGTATTCATATAGTACTATTTTCAGCCCAGTACTAACACAACCTAATATAAAGAAATAAAGAAAACTCTGTATCAGTATAAGAAATATTCCACTCTCCACTATACTTATCGACAATTTCTTTGATATTTTCAATACCATATCCATGAGATTTACTATTATCTTTATCTGAAATAAATAAGTCATGTTTTTTAGTGATAGGATTTACCTTGTTGTTTGTCAATAAATAACTAAAATACTCATTTTCACAACGTGCTTTTAACACCACTTTTCTATTGGATAAGTTGGGAATCTTTAAAGACGCTTCGATAGCATTATCCAAAGAGTTTGAAAAAATAGTACATAAGTCCATTGGCTCTATACCAAAGTGATTGTCTATATCTATATTAAAATGAACATCAACACCACTTTCTTCTAATTTTGTATGACGAAGATTTAAAATCGAATTAAGAGCAGGATTTTTACAAAACTGCTTACCACTTAAAGTCCCAAAATTAAGTTTTAATTGTTTAAAATAATCTTTAGCTTCATCAATATCTTCAACTTCTAAATAAGATTCAATCATTTGGAAGTGATTATTTATATCATGTCGTATTTTGCGTATCTGAACCTGTTGATTCTCTAGTAAGTCGTAATATTCTTCTTTTATATGATTGGATTGATTTTCTAACTTCATCTTTACATTTTCAATTAGTGGATTTAAAAGAAGTATTACACCAATATTGGCTATAATTGCAGATAAAATAATTAGATAAGTACCATAAGGCAAGTTACCTAAAATAATAGTATAATCGTTACCCATAGGAATTAAATTAGTGGGTGGTAAAATAATGACAATTAATATTGATAAAAATGAGGACATACATACCACATCAATAAAGACCCATATGCGATTTGTAAGGTACTGTTTTATATTAACTAATCTATTCTTTAAGAAAGAATGTATCAAAAACCATAAAAATGCTTTAATTATGGCAGAAACTATCTTGACAATTGAAAGTATAGCAGTATACTCAATTGAGCTTACAAGTTCTCTATATAGAGGATTGTTTATAAAAAGAAAATTGATACCAACTATAATAGGGTAGAGTATCATTATAACTGATATTATAGGAATCAACTTACTTTTACTACAGACTATAAGTAGTATAAAATATCCAAGTAGTGTAAAGAGAATATTTACAGGGTCAGAAAGCCATATTATCATTTGAGTGATAATAGAATAACCTAAAATCAATATTATTTTAAAAATCCAATGTTTCCTAAAGTCTATAAAATAAGACGTTAGCTTATAAAGAAAAAAAGCTATAAAAAAGCTAATTAAAATTGAAATATAAATTGTAGATTTTGACATTATTAAATAAGTATCCATTTGAAAAAACCTTTCTAAAAATTAAGATTCTAACATATACCTAGTAAATTTTCCTACAACTTCTTGATATTTTTGACGACTTATAGGAATTTTTTCATTTTGTATTTTAGCATATGTCTGATTTACACTATCTACATAGTTTAGATTGACAATATATCTCTGATGTGTACGTACAAAATTAGATGGAAGAATGTTTTCCATGTCATTTAGCTTTCCATAATATTCTAAAGACTTGTCAGAGGTTACTACAGTCAGCTTTCTTAATTCACTTTTAAAGTAGATAATGTCTTTTGTATTTATTTTACAAAGGTTAGTTCCAATCTGAACTGTAATAAAGTGTTCTTTCCATTGCTCCAACTTTTTTAGTGCTTCTTTTAAGACTTCACATATTTTTTCGCTTTTATAAGGTTTTAAGATATAATTTAAAGCTCCTACATCATATCCATGAAATACATAGTCAGAAAAACCTGTGACAAAGATAATTATAGTATCTTTTGAGTATTTTCGGATGACTTTTGCTATATCAACTCCGTTAATTTCTCCAAGTTCGATATCTAAAAAAATGATGTCCATATAATAATTTTCATGTTCTAGGTTGTATATTAGACTTTCACCATTTGAGTGTTCTTTTATCTGGCAGGGATAGCCCCACAAATCCATTTCTCTTGTGATGATTTTATTTAGCATACTTCTTTGTTGTTTTTCATCATCACAAATACAAATTGAAATCAATGTTTATTCTCCTTTCAAGTTTTATATTTATATAATTATATTTTATATGTATACAATTAAGTATATAATAAATTGAGCTACCTAGATATATAAAAGAGAAAATATATCTAGGTAGCAGAGTAGAGTATTACTTAAATAAGTTTTGACTATAATCGTATGAATAAAAATTATATAGATTTATTTAAATAAATCTTAGCTATAATTGTATAAATAAAAATTATATAGACTTACCTAGACAAGTCTTAGCTATAATCATATAAGCAAACTTATTTTGAAATTCCAATAATCTCCTTAAATTTTTTATAAGTCAACAGATATATAAGGTACATATAAATACCACAAACCGCTAGTAAACCTAGATTTATTAGAATAGCATTGACTTCACTATGAACAATTCTGCCATCATTGTTTACCATAATCATAAAGTTAAAAAGATATATTACAAAACTTCCAGTAATAAGAGGGTACGAGAAGACTTTCTTTAATTGGTTGCGAATACAGAATTTTATATAATCATTATTAGCTCCTAATCTACTTAAGTCCATAAAAATCTGTTTGTGATTTACTGCTATTGTAACACCCCTTGTATATGCAATGATTCCCACAGCTGTAAAGCAGATGATACCTACATAGATAAATAACATCAAGAATACTGCCATATTTTTTATCATATCTTGACTCTGTAAAGTTTTAAAGTTAGGATAGTACTTCCAGTTGAGATATAATTGATTATTATCTGGTTTTAATTTTAAAGAACCTTCTCCACTTGTATACTCTTCATCCACAAAATATTTTTGACCAGTTGATTCATAGCGTTTTTTCACATATTCATCATAAACAGTGTATCTTCCCATTTCCTTAGGTGTTCTTTTTATAATCTCTTCCTTTAAATCACTAGCAAAAGCATAGGTATCTGTAGATTTATCTACATTAAATAGGACAGAATTATTGTAATTGTTTATAGATAAACCTTTAGTAAATGTGTTATAGTCATCTTCACTAAGTACATAAGCATTCATACTAACATTCTGAAAGAAAGAACCATCAAATATTAGGTTTCCAGCATATTTAAAAGGAGTTTCTTTTTCTGTTACTGGGCTTGATATAAATTTTGGAAAATCATAATCTCTATTATAATTTTCTTTACTTACGACAGCAAGATATGCGCCATTTTTTACAGTGATAGGTTTACCAATTAATTTAGAGAAATCCTTAGAATTAAAGAACATGGCTGAAGAATGTTTTTTCATATATACATCATCAATAGTTCTATCTTCATTAAATATTGATTCCGTACCATCTACAATTAATTCAATAGAAGGAAGTTCCATATAGTTTTGGATTTTTACTTTGTGCTCATCTGTCAATTGTTCAATTTCTTTTTTAGATATTTGATTTACACTTTGGTTATAAGTGAATGTGTAATCTATAGGATTTTTTTTAATATTTTCGTTGATTCCTGTAACCATATTAGGTACATAGAATACAGCAAATAATGCTCCTGCAATTAAAAATGCAATAACACACATATTTTTTACTGTTTGCTTACCCATAAATCGCATCATACTAGTAGATATAATATTTTTATAGTATTTTTCTGGATGTTTTCCTCGTTTTGCATGTACCACTACATATGTCATAATCATGTAAATTCCAATAGCAGAGAATACATATGTAATGCTCCATATGGATGGCAACCTGTAGTTAAGTTCACTTATGACTATTGATGGTACTACATAACCTAGAAGAAGTCCCAATATCATAAAAAATGCTCCTAGTATACCATACCAACTTTTTACTTCATGTACTGGTTCAGAGATTCTTTGGTCATTTAGTATATCAATTATATTTGTACGATTGATGAATTTTACTGAAAGTGAGAAAATACATAGAGTTACAAATATACAAAATATAAAACCATATATAAATCCTTGAGTTCCAAACTGGTATGCCATTTCTCTTGTATCAATAATTACTAATTGGAATATCTTCCATATACCAAAAGATACAGGGATACTTAATATAAGACCCAAAAGAGAGCAAACTATTGAAATAAGTAGTATTTCTGAAAATAGAATTTTTTTCAATTTTTTCTTATCTGTTCCTAGAGCCATAAAAATACCAATTTCTCTACTTTTAAATTTTAAAAATAGGGAAGAGGCATAAGTAGTAAAAACAGCACATCCTAATATAGCAACTGCAAATATCATTGTGGCTTGTTTTCTACTATCTCCACCAGTTGGAAGGATTGTTTGTACTGTGGGGCTAAAATAAATTAAAGCATATGAAGTCACTAAGACTACAGAAAGTATTATACAAAAGAATAATGTTGTATAGTTTTTCCAATTGTAGGCTCGAAGTTTTCCATATAATTTATTAATTGTCATCTTGACCGCCTCCCATTTCTTTTAAAAGTTCCAATAATTCGTCTAGGAATTCACGTCTTGAATCTGATTTTACGACTTCTTTGTAGACCATTCCATCTTTAAGAACAATAACACGGTCACAAAAGCTTGCAGCAAAGCTATCATGTGTAACCATAAATATAGTAGCATCTAGTTCTTGCTTGGCTTTTAGGAATGAGTCAATTACTGTACGACAAGATTTGCTATCGAGATTACCAGTTGGTTCATCTGCTAATATCAAATCTGGATTATTCATAAGAGCTCTTGCTACTGCTGTACGTTGTTTTTCACCACCAGATATTTCGGCAGGGTATTTTTTGCGTATATGTTCAATACCAAATAACTTGCATAGGCTAGTAGCACGGTTTTCCATTTGTATAACTTGACCACCTTTGATAATTTGTGGAACGCAGATATTTTCAAAGACGCTAAGACCATCAAACAGCATAAAATCTTGGAATACAAATCCCAACTGTTGATTTCTAACTTCTGAAAGTTCTTTTTCTTGTAGGTTTCTTATATTATTGTTTCCAAGAGTTATTTCACCTTCATCAATTGGTATAAAGCATGAAATGCAGTTTAAGAGAGTTGTCTTTCCACTTCCAGATGCACCCATGATTGCAACAAATTCACCTTTGTTGATTTCAAAAGAAATATTTTTTAATACAGGGTACGTTTTATTACCTGTCTTGTATGATTTACATAGATTGTTTACTTTAAGCATATATATCATCCTCACTTTCATTTATCTTATAAGTCAATGATAGCATTTGAAAGGGGGATGGGAATATAAGTCTCGTTGTAAGTATTGGGTGTTTTTTTGTAATGTTTGAACTATAAAAATTTTTGAAAGGGTATTGTTATGTATATTTAGACAAAAAGTATGTTGAGGTGCAAATTGTGTACTATTATAATTATATAGTTGTTTAGGGATAATAATTATTTGTGATAGAAATAATTATTACTTATATAGTTATTTAAGAATAATAATTATCTTTGAATAGATGATGTTATTAATATGTTGGAAAAACATTTATAGATATTTTGATTCTGTTGTACTTATTTTAATCAATAGAAAAGAGTATTAACACTATTTTTTTACTAAAAAAGCTACCACAATCAACAACGAAAATACAATTGAAAGTATTGAAAAAGTAAAGTGAGAATTTGAGTCATTATTGCGATTATTAAGTTTTATCCAGAGTCCACATATAATTGTACATACTAATAAAACTGCTGATAGTATCCCTATAAATGTAAAAAACATTAAAATTCCCCCTTTATTTAATGCAAGTATCTTTGAGTCCATGAGAATATTTTTAAGTTCTGTCAGAGTATGGCAGAATTATGTACCAAAGCTAAATTGAAATATAATTAAACCGAAATAATATTAAACATACATAATACTAGACAGATATAAATACTAAGTAGATATAAAATACTAAGTAAAGATAATACTAACCTGAAATAGCACTATCTTATAGTGTCTACTAAAAATAAATCTAATTGAGAGTCAATTAAAGCACTTCTTTTCTCTGCATCCATAATATCAATACCACTGTATCTTAAAAAAGCGTTAGAGCGAAGAAGAACTAACTGTATAAATGAAGTTATTTGATATGCAATAACCTTGTAATCTTCTTCAGTTTTGTTGTTGCTGTGATTTTGATAATGAGCCCTAATCAAAGGCAGTATTTCAAATGGATAAATAATATCTTCCTGTACTAATATGTAAGGTACAGAAATCTCTATAAAGTGATTGTATAAAATTATAACATCACAAAATGTCATTAACATTTCTCTTAACTCTTGCTTAGGTGTTAGATTTTGTTTAGCATGTGTAGCTTTATATTCATCCATATGGCTTTTTAAAATTCTCTTAATAGCAGTATTAATTAGTGCTTCTTTAGATTTAAAATAATAATTAATCATAGCCAAATTGACATTTGCTTTAGCGATGATTTCTCTAGCTGTGATACTTGAAATATCTCTATTTGAAGTTAATAACTGGACTGTTGTGTTAATTAGTTGCTCTTTTTTTGAATCTATTTTCATATTTTTCCCCTTAAGAATTCCTCATAAAAAAATTAAACGTGTTTAATACACGTTTAGATACTATCACGAAAGCTTTTATATGTCAATGGCGTGCTAGTTTTTAAGTAGGGTAGTAGGGGTTAGTTTTTTAATGATTGTCTTGTTAAATTCATGATTTACAGGAGTTCGTTTAACTTGATATTCTTCTGTAGATAATAAATCCTCTATAAAAGGTATAGAAGGAGCATAAATCCATTCTCCGCCATATTTTAATGAATTTAAAATCTTCATATACACCTTTGCAAAAACTATGTCAATACCATCCTTTTGTAAAAAATGATGTAAAAAGTGGCTGCTAAATGAAAGGTTAGAAAGAATTGTGTTCCATCTATTTTGACCATAGTTAATTTCTAACCAATTTGCTGATTTTAGGTATTTAGAATTTTTAGTAGACCTATCAATACCATAAGCTTGAATATTGTGTAAACGTAAATAATTAACTAAGTTACCATGTTTACCACAACCTATATCAAGTACACTACCTTTTAATTTTTTTATATCTAAACTCAATAAGTCTAGCTGAAATTCTGGTGTATATTCAGAACAAACAAAAGATTGTGCAGTTTTATTATTATTAAGATTTATTTTATATACTGATGGATTAGTCTTTTTTATGAAGTTTCTTATCCTAGAGTAATGTCTATATTCAATGTCCTCTGAGGGCAGTTTTGCATCCACTATATCTTGTAATAACAATTTGTATATTTTTTTTATTGTAATATAATCTTTGTTTTTAAAATACAAATATTGGTCAACTGTATATAGACAGTTTAGAAATTCTTCCACGTGAAAATTTATTAAAATATCTCTTTCTTCTTTAGATAATGAAATTAATTTTTCATTCCAGTGTTTTATAGAAGAATACGTATTTTTATTAAAATAAAGTTGATTACAGGTTGTGCAGTATATATTTTTATAGGAATTAGATTGAAATTGTTGTTTTGTGATTTCTATTAATTCATTTAATGTGGGGTTTATATTATTCATATTTTATTTTTTATCCTTTCTTTTAATCCTAAAGTGAAGATGGTTATGCTCTCTTTTAGAATATATTTTTTTAGCATATTTATGTCGTCTATTATAGCTCTATTGTTGATATAGTTGGAAACTTCCCCAATTATATAGCAATGTGTATTATGAAGAATAGCATATGCATCCTCTTTACTAGGAGTGGTATTATAAATTTTATTCCAGATATTTATTAAAGTATCAATTAAAATATCAATTGTTTCTTTATGAGTTGATTTATTTCTTTCTGGTCGATTTCCTTTTATATGATGCATCCAACTAAGGCAAAACCACCCAGTATTGTATAAATAAAACTCCAAAAATGTGTTGAAAAAACATTCTAGTTTAGTATTATAAGTTTCCTTATAGTATGCATTTGATAAAGTTTTACTATTTGATGAAGTTTCGTGTGTTGAAAGTGTCTTGAGTAGTATTTCTGTAAATATTTTTTGAATTAAGCTATGTGCTTCCCAAAGTAAATCATCAAGTGAAGTGAAATAATTATATAGATTGGTATGAGCACATCCTACACAACGAGCTATTTCACGTAGGTTTATACTTTGAATGTCATTTTTATCTTTCATTAGCTCTAGTGTTTTTTCTAGTATTTGTTCTTTGGTTATATTTTTTCTCATGGTTTTATCCTTTCAATTTATGCAATGGAAATAGTAGCTATTAGTAGTGTCCAGGTAAAGAGGTTTTGATGTATCATATAATTAAATTAATAATGTATGAGTTTAATAGTATAGATTAAAAAATCTAATATTCAATATTAAATGTTAATAATATGAATTTTAATTACCAGTGGTAATATAATTGTATCTTAATTTATAAAAGCAGACAATATATAAATAATATTATTGTATAAGAAGAACTAAATAGGAAGAACTAAACAAGAAGAACTAAGTAAGAAGAACTAAATAAGAAGAACTAAATAAGAAGAACTAAGTAAGAATAATTAAATAAGAATAGCAGTAGAACTCCAGTATACCTAATGTTTTTATGTGCTTATAATATCTAGATAAAATTTTATAAGATATATTTCATTGACAGTGTAAAGTAGGTTTGATAATATATAAATAAACCGATAGTCGGTTTATTTATTAGGAGGTAAATATGGCAAGAACTAAAGTTAATTTTGATAGTAAAAAACAAGAAATTCTTACTTCTATATGGCAGATATTATTAAAATATGGATATGAGCAAATGTCGATTTCTATAATTATTAAAGAGTTATCGATTTCAAGAGGTGCTTTTTATCACTATTTTCAATCTAAAGAAGAATGTGTCGATTCAGCAATAGGTGAGTATGTGAGCCAGTCAGTAGCTATTTTACAAAATATGGATAACTACTCAGAATGTGCTGTCGTTCGATTACAAAAGGCAATCAAGAATGGAATTTCACTATTCCATGACAACACTGAACAGTCAAAAGTAATAAATAAACCTGAGAATGCTATTTTTCATCAAAAACTAATGATTGCATTTACAAAGTATATGTCACCTTTCTATGCTTCTATCATAAAGGATGGAGTAATAAGTAAAGAGTTTGAGACATCTTTTCCTTTGGAAGTTGCTGAAATGTTATTGACACTATCTAACTTTTATCTTGATAATATACTTTTTCAATGGGAAGCAAATAGTATGAAAAATAAAATTAAAGCCTTAGAAGAATTAGTAAACAAATCATTGGGAACAGAAAAGTATATTGCGTTTTTTGATTTTATTACTATGGAGGTTATATGATGCAAGAAATTTTAAGTGTAGTCGACATTACCAAACGATTTAATTCTTTTGAGAGTGCAATAAAAGAAGTAACTTTGAATTTTATTGCTGGAACATTTACTGTTATTTTAGGTCAGAGTGGCTCTGGAAAATCAACATTAATAAATATTATGTCTTCTTTACTACAACCTACTAATGGGAAAGTATATTATCGCAATAAATCGATTACAAATATATCAAAGAAAGAGCAACTTAATTTACGTCATGAGAAATTCAGTAATATCTTTCAAGAGTACTTTCTCTTGCCAGAATTGACTGTAAAAGAAAATATAGAATTAGGAAAATCGTCTAGAAGTAATAATATTCTATGTAAAGAAGTTATGCAACAATTAGATATAGAAAATTTAGAGAATAGATTTCCTTTTGAGTTATCAGGAGGGCAAAGACAAAGAACGGCTATTGCAAGAGCAATTATAAAAAATCCAGATATTCTTTTTTGTGATGAAGCAACTGGAGCATTAGATGAAGAAAACAGCAAAAAAGTAGTTTCATATTTGAAAGAACTTAACTACAAATATGGTACAACAGTTATATTTTCTACCCATAATGTTAAAATATCAAAAATGGCAGACCGTATTATTACAATGAAGGATGGTGTAGTTATAAATGATATACAAAATCATACACCACTAGCTGTTCAAGATATAGATTGGGGGATTGAATAATGAAACTTTTTGCAAAATACTTTTGTAAGAGTGCGTTATCCATGAAATCTAATATAATAATTCTATTTTTGTTGAGCTTACTATCATCATTTATGTATTTTTTTGTTCAGATTTCTATTGATGGCAATTTAGAATATTTGAACAGTAAAGCAGTATTAACAAATGTAGAAAAAGAATTTCTTGTATCTCTACAATCAAATCAAACTTTAGCTATTACATTTTTAGTAATGCTTACATTGATTACTGCTTTTGTATATTTTATGTTTTACAAGAAGTATTGCTCTTTGCACCAAAAAGAATTAGGATGTTATATTTCATTAGGATATTCTACAAAAAAGATGGCTTTAATAATTCTTTTGATTAGCATAATTTTAAATTTTATTGCTAATATTTGCGGATTGTATTTAGGGTGGATAGGCTCAGAAGTAATGTTAGGTTTGTATAAGGATGTGTATTCTTTGGATTATTTGGTTAAAGGGATATATATACAAAATTATAGTATAGCCTTACTATGTTCTTTTTTACCTGCAATTTCAGTTATTATGATTTTTGAAAAAATGAATAAAGAGGATACTATTGACTTTTTAGATGCAAATAATAATATGAATACATTTCATGTGGGAATATTTAGCCGAATTTTAAGTAAATTTTTAAGTTTTTCAATGAGACTTGCACTGAGAAAACCATTCCAAATATTTATTTCTATTCTTTCTGTAGGGATATTTGCTACACTTTTTATTATGAGTTTTTCTTTAAATTTAAGTAGCCAATATATTTTTGATACACAATCTCATGGAAGAAACTATCAATATGATGTATCTTATCCTGTTTATCAGACTGTACATCAAGATTACGAAAAATTTGAGTATTATATAAAGGATAATATAAAAATAGAAAGCAATGGGAAAAAAATCAATGGTTCTATCATGGGAATAGAAAATAGTAAGGGCTTATTTTTTCTAACTGATGAGAGAGGAAGTCAAATAGATAATATCCCAACTAATAATGTTGTTGTAAGTGAGGCATTGTCAGTTTTGTATGACATTCAAAAGGGAACTGATATAAATGTGAGATTAAATAATATGGAAATATCACTTCGTGTTTACGATATTGCACAAAATGCAGATAATTATTCCATATATACATCAAAAAGTAATTTGGAAAAATTATTAAATCTATCGCAAAACTCTTACAATGGTGTTTATACAAATAATATAACAGAGATACCAGAGATAGGAACAGCTCATATACAAAATATATCAGAACGAATAGATAAACTTGAAGAGAATAATGTTTCAAACCGTATCAGTGCTATAATATGCCAAATATTAGGCTGTGTTATTGGATGCTTGCTTTTATATTTGACTATTCTTTTAAAGTTTCAAGAAGATACCAAGAATATTTTTATTTTAGATATGATGGGGTATACTGCCAAGAAAATCAACAAGATGTTCATAAGTGTGTACCGCCCAATATTAAATATTGCTTTTATAATTTTACTTATACCAAGTATTGAAATCTGCAAGTTCATTCATAAAAGTTTATCTTTATCAACAAATGACTATATCCCTTTTCAATGTAATATATTTGTAATTTTGTTTATTTTTATTTTGCTAAATTTACTATATACCATAATTAAATTCTTATTTAACTCGAGAATTAGTCGTATTCAAAAAAAAGATATTACTTTGAGATATCTAAATTAAAAAGGTCTAAAGAAAATACTTTTGACTTCAAAGTTTAAGCTGTAACTGTTATACATAAGTGTGTGCAAGCTATAATATAATGTTAAAGGTCTTATTAAGACGTATAATAAGACCTTTAACATTAATATGTAAATATTTATAATAAATCTATTTAACTTTTATGACTGGTATCTGAATTTCTGTAAGATAGTTTTCAGGATTTTCCTCATTGTAAACCCCTTTATGACCAATTTGTCTATTTATGCCTGACATTTTATAATCACTATTTTTATCCAGCCAGTAAGCAAATGACTCATACCCACCAGCTATATTTTCATATGGACCATATACCATACTACATGCCATCATATCAACTGCTTCTGTCTCACGATATATAAATCCAGATTTGTTTTTCCCTAATTTTTTTACAACCATTCCAACCTCTATATCTACACCACAATCTTTGAGCTCTTCATCATGATAAAGTGCCATATTGTTGTTTGCTTGATGGGATATTTCTATATGCTCTTCTTTAATAAATTCATATAATTTTTCCCACAGTATACCTTCATAGTGATAGTCTGGAATAACTTCTCTAAGCGAGATAATCTTATAACTGGGAATTTCCTTAAAGATAACATTGTAATGAATCTCGTCTTTATTGTCATCTATAGCCTCAATCAATTTATCAATATTATTTATTCTTTGTTGCTCTTTTTTAACTTCATCTTGTATTTCAATTTTTTTTCGATTCAATTCTTTAATTACAAGTTCATCATTCCAGTTATGAATAATATTTGATATCTCTGAAACGGTAAATTTTGAATCTCTTAGTAAAATAATTCTTTGTAAGGTTGAAATTTGGTCAGCAGAGTATAAGCGATAACCTGTGTATTTATCTATCTTTGCTGGTTTTAGAATACCAAGTTCATCATAATAACGTAACATTCGAATAGAGACTTGTGTTAGTTTTGAAAATTCTCCAATTTTAAACATGAAAATATGACCTCCTTCTCACTTATAATCAGTATATATTTTGTTATTGTATACTTCAAGTGTTTAGGAAAATGCATTTAATTACCAGTTCAATCTATAGCTTAGTCTATAATCCCCAGTCTAACTCAAATTCAAATTCGTCTGATTTTATCTGCTCAATTTCAGAATCAATTTTCTGTTTAAATTTAGTAGAAGAAATTATGTATATAATTAATATGAGGCAAAATATTATTTTTACATATTGAGTTATTACATACAATTCAATAGGGTAGTAAGAACATAGTTGAATGGTAAAGAAGTTACACATCATATGTACAAATCCGCCTGCTAAAATATTTCTATGTGTATTGATATATACAAATGTAATGACAAAGCTTAGAAGTATAGTAGATGGTATAAATAAAAGTGCATCAAATAAAGAGTATTGCAGTAGATTATATGGAATTTGACCAGGTGTAAGATACCATCCCAGATACCAAATTCCACAAATAGTCCCTAAAATAAGTGAAGCACCTGTAAATCCAAACCTGACCAATAATTTATCGAGAGAATACCCCCTCCATCCAAATTCTTGGCTAAGCATACTTAGTATAAAGCTTATAAATAGCATAAGTGGTATTTTATAAGGTGTATAAATAGCTATGTGCATCCAATCTACATTATTAATTTTTAGATGAAAATATTTTCCAATTAGTAAAGAAAAAATAACAATTAAAGCAAAAAAGAGTACTGTTAATAATGGCCATTTTATTCCTATTTCTCTGAAGCTGAAACTCCTATAAAGAAAATCTTTTCTTGCACTATTTGGATATATTGTGAAAACAAAAAGTAGCCCTATGATGGAAGGGGATGTATATGCAGAGTAAAAAAGAAGTTTTCCAAGCGTGGTATTTGTAACTCCTAGTAATACAGGTGTAAAGCTGAATACCCAAGTCCATAATAGGGTGATTACAAAGAAAAAAGTTAAGTTTTTATCTGAATTAAAATGGGGGTTATATAATTGCATTTTATGTTCACTATCCTTTCGTTTTGTTAATAGTGGTTTAATTATATTTATTTTATTTTGACTATAAAGTGGATTAATAAGTAGATAATTAGTGATATTAATAAAGTATTTTAGATTTTTGTAAATTTTATTAAATATTTAACCTATCTCTAATATTTTTTATGTAACGGCGATTTATAATAACTTTTTCATTATTTGATAAAGTAGCTTGCATGCGATTGTGTGATATTACTTTTATACATTCTAGGTAATCCATATTTAAAATCATGGATTTAGATATTCGTAAAAAGGATGTATTGTGTAATCGGTTTGATAATTCATATATTTTTAGGTCAATTTCAAATACATCATCTTTATAGTAAGCAAATGTTTTATTGCCAACTGTCTCAAAGTATAAAATATCGCAAATATTAAGCTTATAAATTTCTCCTGCTTTTTTACCATTTATATCTAGTAATGGTGTATTTAGTAATGAAATTATTTTTTTTATATTATTGTCAATGGCAGAGCATTTTATAATTATTTCAATATCATCAAAATTAGTGGATTGTTCGACATGTATTTTCATTAATTATCACCTCATTTTATTACTGTCATTAGAATAGCATTATATTTTATTGAGTCCAACTAGATGAGTGCTAAATTTCAAATTAAGTACAGTTAAATTCGAATTTAAAATAGTGAAATTCAAATTCAAAGTAGTAAAATTCGAAAAAATACTACGACCATTTGGGAATATTATCCAAATATCGTAGTACTTTTCATAGAATATCTCTAATTATTTTACAAATAGACCTATCTTATGACTTACATATATTGTCAAATTACCTCTTAAATGTCAAAATATTTTTAGATAGTGTATCAATGCTGTTGGATAGTGTGTTCAATTTTCCTTCAATTCTAACCAATAAATACATGGATAAAGCGATAGGAAAACCAACATTAGTTATTAACAATTGTAAACTATCATCCATAAAATTACCTCCTATCCTATAACTAGGTCATAAGGAGTAGTATTAGTTTCTACAATCTTAGCTTCAACAGCAGAAGCAAGGTCAAATCCTCCAACTGAAAAAACATTTTTAGATACTATCAAATCCATAACAGATTTTATACTTTCTTCAGTTAAGTCCTCCTTTGGATTTTCTATAGAAAAAGAAACTTGTTTATCCTTTATATTCTTGAAACTCATGACTAATTTTTTCTTAATCTCCATACAGTTACCTCCACAATAGTAATTTATTTTTTTAATTGCTTTAAGTATTTTAATTATTGTTAGTGTAGAAAATACTTTGATATTGGAACACTTAAAGCACAACAGTATTTAAAATAACTAACCTGTTTAAGTTATGAACATGTTTAATTTACTTAAGATATTAACCTGCTTAAGGTATCAATATATTAAGTGTATAATTTGTTAAATCTATATAATATCGAGTGTATTATATATTGAACATGATATATAAATAGTTGATGAATTTTAATGTAGACTATAATCTTTAGTGTAGATTATATTTGAAAGTTACTATTTAGATAGTGATGTACTATCTAGTTTTAAAATATCTACAATAGGATTTTCTTGAAGACTTGCGATTGCCTCTGCAACTGCATAAACATCATCGTTTGATGCCTCTGCCTTTACATTTGCGAAAGATTTACTTTTAATAACTGCTTTACCCTTATCATCAAAACCAGCATCCAATTTTAGTTTTATACTAGATAAATTTTTTGTTGAAACAACTGCCATAAAACTACCTCCTAAAAATTTAATTTCAAAGATTTGTCGACTTTCTTTGTTAAATCTATAGTATCATATTAGATAATATCGGAGTTAAACAGTAATTTCTTAAGATTTTTTGTTAAACTTTTATAAAAAATTTTATAAGTATATATAGTTTTAATGTTTGATTTAGTGTTTGATTTAATGTTTGCATGTGTTATATGAAATAGGTTTTTGTTGATTTTGTTTAGAATATTTATTATAGAAGAGAAAATATTTAACATGTTAGTTTAGAATGAATTATATAGATGTATCAAGTATCTGTGTCTAGTAGCTAGAAATGAACTATCTAGATATATCAAGTATCTGTGTCCAGTAGCTAGAAATGAACTATCTAGATGTATCAAGTATCTATGTCCAGTAGCTAGATTTTAAGTATATACTTTTAATTGTTTTAGGTAGTTCATAGTGATATAATATACTCCATATATTAAATAGAAATACGCTATACTAAATTTTGAGAGGAGGTTATATTATGAGTGAAATTCTGTTGGAACAGTTTGACTCTGATTTTGGGGGAATTTTGAAGCCAGAATATGTAATAGAAAAACCTGACTGTAATTTTCCTGAAACTATCGTATGTGAATTTTCAAAATCTATGATACAAACAATTGTTGAAAAATATAATGGTAAAAAGATAGGTCGTTTAATTAGTGTTGCTGGAGATATACCAATTTATGAGGTATTTTTCAAGAATGTAAGGATTGGGATTTGTCAGGTTATGGTAGGTGCACCAGCATGTGTAACCAACTTTGAAGAATTAGTTGCGTTAGGAGCAAAGAAGATATTTATCTGTGGAGAATGTGGTGTGTTAGACAATTCTATTGATGATGCATATTTAATCATTCCAACATCAGCTATCCGTGATGAGGGTACAAGTTATCATTATCAACCAGCCTCTGATGAAATCATACTTAACCCACATGGAGTTAAAGTTATTGAATCTGTATTCAAAAGTAAAGGGTTATCTTACATAAAAGGTAAGATATGGACTACTGATGCTCCATATCGTGAAACACGCAACAAAATGCTTACACAGAAGAAACAGGGGTGTATTGCAGTTGAGATGGAATGTGCTGCTGTAGCTGCCGCAGCACAATTTAGAAATGTTATATTTTCACAGTTTGTTTATGCTTGTGATAATCTAGACTCAAATGTATGGGAGCAACGAGGACTAACTATACGTCCGATTTCACAAAAAGTACATACCTTTGAGCTTGCAATGGAGTGTGCTATTAAGTTGTAAATTTAAAGTGTTTTAACTTGTATTTTGATAAATTTAAATTACCAAAGCAGTAAATCGATTAAGGTTTACTGCTTTTTTTATTGTTGAATTTAAAAGGGATATATATAGCTCTATGCTCCTTATGGAAAAATATTATTATAGTAAAAATGATTTAAAAGTGTCCGTTTTAGTCTAATATTTATGTTAAAAAAATTATTAAATTTAATCTGTAAATAAAAAAGTTAAAAGTCCAATATTAACATTTTACTCTTAAACCATTAAAATCTTTATTAAAGCTATTAAAGCTATTAAAGCTATTAAAGCTATTAAAACTATTTTAAAGGAGAGTGTAATTTATGAAAGTAAAATTAGAAGATATACCAGTTCAGTTTCATGCAATGGTGGAAATAGTTGGGATTGATAAGTTTGTAGAGATTGCTAAACTGTATGGAGGTACAAACACTTATATACCTACATGTAAGGGGATTTTTAGATATGCCAGAAATAGGGAGATAATAAGACAATTTAATGGAGTTAATCATGGGGAACTAGCTATTAAACACAATATGTGTGTAAGTAACATTAAGCGAATAATAAATGAAAACAATATATAAAATGATATACAAAGTATTTTGTAAAGATTAAGTATCAAGTAGGGAAAAGACATTTTATAAAGTTTTTTTTAGACAAATTTACTAAATTTATTGCCTATTAATTTAAATAGATTGTATATTCTATAAAATATTCTGTTAAATAATGGAGATATATTGAGAATCTAAAAAAATAGTCGAAAATATTTGTTGGATAAAAAATAAACAAGATGGTACAATTGCTTGTATAAAGGGGAAAAAACAATAAATAAGCTATATAAATAAAAAAATATAAATAAATATGACATAATATATTTGCATATTTAAGAATATAAATAGGGATTTTAAGGGATTAATAAGTATATTTAAAATATATTAAAATAAATGTATATTTAAATTTAAACTTTATGTTATTTATGTAAAGTAATAATTATTGTCAAGAGATTACTTATTAGTAGAAAAGGGGTTAGTAGAGATGAATAATGGATTTTATAAATTGAATTCAGTAGTGTTAGGATTTGATATAGCAAATGATATTAATAAAATAAGATTTAATCATTATATAATGAGAAAAGAAAATATACAGAGATTGCAAGGTACTTTACCAAGAGGTCAATTTTATATGACAGTAAGAAGAACTGCTACGGATTTACAACTTTCTATTTCTACTATAAGTAGGCTTGTAAGAGAGTTTTCGGATTTAGGAGTAATAAGGCTTGTGTCTAAGGGAGCAAAAGGAAAGATGCATTCTATATATAGTTATATTAGTTCAGAAATTAGTGAAGATTTATTCGATAGTATTAGTGAAAATTTATTTGATAGTGATGAAACCATAGATTTTGACTATGACAGTGTAGAGAATTATGAGTTCAGTAATTTAGAGAATAGTTATGGAAATATAGAAAATAAGGGTTGTGTTGATGAAGATTGTATTTATAGTTGTGGAATTTCAAAATACAATAGTATTGATGAAAATACAGAGTGTAGTAATTGTGATGATTGCAACCTATTAAATAGTAAGAATAATTCTTCTAATAAAAAAAGCAATGACTTAGATTCTAGTAGAATAAAAAATAATGATAAAGATACTAGTTCTAATAATGAAAATATCAACTCTGAAAAATCTACTATTAATTTTACTAATACAACTAATAAAATTAAAAATTATACTAACAAACCATTTATTGGAGAAGAATTGAAAATAGAAAACGATAATTTAAAATCGAGGTCTTCAAATATTAACTTTAACGAAACATATAATGGCATAGATAAAATAACTAAAAATGACATAGAAGATAATCAAAGTAAAAACGTTGTAAAATCAAGTAATATCAAAGTCTCTAGTCATATAGGTAGATATAATAAAAAGAGTGGTATTGATAATATTCATGATGTACAAAAAGAAGCTAAGTTTGTAACAAATAAAAAAGAATCCTTAAATAAATTTAATAAAAAAAATATACAGCAAAGCATTATAAATATGCTAAATAAAAAAACAGGAAAAAACTTTAAAATCAATTCTCCAACGAGTATAAAACTTATCAACGAAAGGCTAAAGGAAGGTTATGTCTTAGAAGATTTCTACAAAGTTATTGAGGTAAAAGTAGCTAAGTGGAAAGATACCATAATGGAAATGTATATAAGACCAGAGACCTTATTTAGCCATAAATTTGAATCCTATGTTAATGAAAACATATCTGTAAAAAATCAAAGAAGTGTTTACCAGTTCAAAAAGAGCGACAATCATAACAATAATAATTATATATATTCTGACTATACAACGTATGATGACAGCAAGCATGAAAGAAAAAAACATGAAAATGTAAGGTATTGGAATCCAATATGTGAATTTTAATTAGTTGGATAATGCATTTATAAGTGGAATTAATTTATATATTTTATAGCTGATAATGCATTTTTAACTGGCAGTATATTTATATCTTTTATAATTAAAAGTACATTTCCAACTGACAATATCGTTGAAATCTAATATAAAAATAAAAAACCTAATAGTATTAAAATATAAAACTTATGAGGAAAGTGAGATTAATTTATATGGTTGTTAAATCAAAAGCTGTTGAAATAGAGCAGGCTATTTTAGGCACAATTATTTTAGACAATAAATTAAACTACAAACTAGATGAATTAAATGAAAATATGTTTATGAATTCTACATGCATTGAAATATTTAAAATCATGAAAGAACTCAGAAAAGAAAATATAATAATCGATGTAGCAACTGTAAAATCAAAGATAGATGAAAAGTCTTTAGCAATTAAAATGAGCAGTTTAACTAGTGTAATCACCTGGGGTCAAACTTTTGGGATTGATGGCTATATAAAAATTTTAAAAGAAAATTTAGCAAGAAGAAGCATAAATCAAAATTGTCAAAGACTATTGGAAGGGATAAATTTTGGAGAAAATATCGACACTTGTATCTATAAATTTGAAAATAACATAAGAAAAATCTTGGACAAAGATACTTATGAAAATGATGATGTACATAGTATAGCAGAAAAAGTCCTTGATTTTTTAGAAAGTAAAAAGGATGTTGGATTTAAGTTTGGGATAAGCTTACTTGATTCGACTATAGGAGGTCTTTTTAAAGGAGAGCTAACGACAATAGCAGCTAAATCAGGAGTTGGAAAGACTGCTTTGGCTCTTCAAATAATGTTAAATTCGGCTAAACAAGGGAAAAAGACTCTATTTATAAGTAGAGAAATGACAAGTGAGCAAGTGTTTATGAGAAATATATGCAAAATAACAGGGGTAAGTACAAGAAATATGAAATCTAAAGAGATAAATGAAAGTGATTGGAAACTAATTGTAAATGCAATAGGAGATTTACGCGAGAATAACTTAATTTATATAAATGACAAGATAGACACAATCAGTGCAATTAGAAAGAGGATAAGGCAAATAAAGCCCGACTTATTAATTGTGGATTATGTGCAACTTCTTACATCTCAAAAAAGTATGGAAAAAAGAGAAAGAGAAGTAGCCACCTTTTCTAGAGAATTAAAAAGTATGACTCTGGATTTTGATATACCAATAATTCAGTTAAGCCAATTAAATGATGAAATGAAAGATTTTAGACCTTATGGAGATAGACCTATGAGGGATAGTAAAGCCATCTACCACGATAGCAACAATGTGGTTTATATACATCAATTAAAAGGGAGTGATTATGAAGAAGCAGTAAAAGACATAGGAGAAAGTGAGGAATCAGTTAGGGAATCAGAGTACAGGGGAATTAAGATTGTTGATTTAATAGTTGCGAAGTGTAGGGATGGACAGACTAGGTATAAGCATTTTTGTTACTATGGGGATAGGTTGCATTTTCAAGAACTAAATTATTAGAGTAATAAGATAGTCATAACAAGTTTATTGAAAGTCGAAAAAGTCGAAAAATAATATAAAATATGAGGTGAAAAGATGTTAGAATTAGAAAAAGTCATAGAATTGTTTGAAGAACACAATATAGAAGTGAGTATTCCAAAGGAGTTACATAAGTATAATTTATTGGAGTATCTTAAATTGTGTCAACAAAGTGGGGGAACATATTTTTATATTAAGACAGTGGAAGGTGCTTTAAAAGAGGCTAGAAATGAGCTTATGATTAAATTGTTTAATGGAAAAAATTATATGGAATTAGCGAGAATGTTTGACATGAGTGTCATTAATGTCAGGTACATTGTTAGAAAAAAATAGATATATTGTGGATAAGGTAGGTGTAATGTGTATAAAGTTACTACCATAAATAAGTTTAAACTGTGAATAATAGAGTAAGACTGTGTATAAGGTTATGATTATTTTAACAACTCAATGTTGCTTATTTACTTAAAACCCTTTTACAATTAGAGTATAATTTCTAATCTCGATATCTTATGTGATTAAGTCACAGATAAAAAGCAAATATATTGATATAATTCTTATAGATTAATAATACAGGGAGAGTTGTAACTGTTAAACAAACTTTATAAAACTTTATAAAAGTTTGCCGTTATTTTGTAAACTTATGTTATGCTGTTGTTAAGGGGTGATACGAGTGAAATATTATTCAATAGGCAAATTTGCAAAATTAATAGGTAAAACAACCCAAACACTAAGAAATTGGGATAATGAAGGAATATTAAAGCCACACCATATCACAGAAAGTGGATATAGATATTATTCTCAAGAACAACTTAATCATTTTTTAGGATTAAAGCAAGATAATAAATCCAATAAAAAAACTATTGGATATTGTAGAGTTAGTTCTAATAAGCAAAAAGATGACTTACAAAGGCAAGTTGATAATGTAAAAACATATATGTTTGCGAAAGGTTATCAATTTGAAATCATAACAGATATAGGAAGTGGAATTAACTACAATAAAAAAGGGTTAAATCAACTAATAGATATGATAACTAATTCAGAGGTAGATAAAATAGTAGTCCTTTATAAAGATAGATTAATTAGGATTGGATATGAGCTTATCGAAAACTTATGTACTAAGTTCGGAACTACTATTGAAATTATTGACAATACTGAAAAAGCAGAGCAACAAGAGTTAGTTGAAGATATGATACAGATAATCACAGTTTTTAGTTGTAGGCTTCAAGGCAAGATAGGTAATAAAGCCAAGAAGATGATAAAGGAGTTGATAGAAGATGATACTAGCGAAAAAAGTTAGATTGTATCCAAGTCAACTTCAAGAGCAAAAGTTGTGGCAATCAGTAGGTACTGCTAGATTTATATATAATTGGACACTTGCAAAACAAGAAGAAAATTATAAAAATGGTGGTAAGTTTATTTTAGATAACGAACTAAGAAAAGAAATAACTAAATTAAAGAAATCTGAATTAAGTTGGCTTAAAGAAGTATCTAATAATGTAGCGAAACAATCAGTTAAAGATGCTTGTGATAGTTACAGGAGATTTTTCAAAGGCCTATCAGATAAACCAAAATTTAAGAGTAGAAGGAAAAGTAAGAAGTCCTTCTACAATGATAACTGTAAGTTAAAAGTGAAGGAAGGAAAGTTAGTTAATATTGAAAAAGTTGGTTGGATAAGAGCTAATGAACAATTACCTACTGAAGTTAAATATAGTAATCCAAGAATAAGTTATGATAACAAGTATTGGTATATTTCAATAGGTATAGAGCAAGAAGAAATTAAAGAAGAGTTAACAGATGTATCATTAGGAATAGACTTAGGGCTAAAAGACTTAGCAATTTGTTCTGATGGTATAGTCTACAAGAACATAAATAAAACCTATGTAGTTAGAAAATTAGATAAGAAACTTCGTAGATTGCAACGTCAAGTTTCTTGTAAGTATGAAAATAATAAAAAAGGAAAGGAGTATGTCAAAACTAATAACATTATAAAACTTGAAAAGCAGATACAACTAATGCACAGAAGACTTGCAAATATTAGAAATAACTATCTTCATCAAACTACAACGAGTATAGTGAAAGCCAAACCATACAGAGTTGTAATAGAAGATTTATCAGTTTCTAATTTGATGAAAAATAAGCATTTATCAAAAGCTATTGCAAAACAAGGCTTCTATGAATTTAGACGACAACTTGAATAAAAGTGTAAGCTTAGAGGAATAGAGTTAGTTATAGCAGATAGATTTTATCCATCATCAAAAACTTGTAGTCAATGTGGTGAGGTTAAGAAAGATTTAAAACTTAAAGATAGATATTATAATTGCAAATGTGGATTATCTATTGATAGAGATTTAAATGCTTCAATTAATCTTTCAAATTATAAAAGTAATCGCCAACATGGTTGCTTAAATTAGCATAAATCACCAAGAAGATAATGCTAATATGTAGGATGCGTTGTATCCGAATTTACGATTATGGAGTATCATATCAAATGAAAGTAGCTTGTTGTAGTCTGACTTGCAAAATCAGATACGTTGAAACAATAATTAAACATACTTTATAAAGTTTTATAAGGTTTTGGCAACGGTTATTATGTCTGGCAAAAAAAAGAAGTATGCAAATATTTTAGAAGATGAGTGTGTAGCTTGTGGTAGCTGTATAAAAGTCTGTCCAAGGGGCGCTATCTCAGTACCACATGGTATTAGTGCAAAAATTGATAGGGACCTATGTGTTGGATGTGGTATTTGTGAGAAGGTATGTCCAGCATCTGTGATTGAAATTATAACAATATTAAAAGAGGAAGAAGGTAAGTGCCTTGAATAATAAAAAACATTGGTATGACTATTTATGGATTTTTTCTTCTATATATTTGATATTGGGATTTGTAAATATTATTTTCGCTTGGCTTGGGTTAATTTGTTTTTTTGTACCATTGCTTATTTCGATTATTAAAGGAAATAAAGCGTACTGCAATAAGTATTGTGGAAGAGGACAATTGTTTAATTTACTTGGAAATAAATTAAATCTGTCAAGAAATAAAGATATTCCAAAGTTTATTAGAAGTAAATGGTTTAGATATGGGTTTTTGACATTTTTTATGGTGATGTTTGCTAACATGCTTTTTTCAACTTATTTAGTGTTTGAGGGTAGTAGAAATTTTAAAGAGGTAGTGACTTTGCTTTGGACTATAAAAATGCCTTGGCAATGGGCATATCATGGGACTTTAGTTTCGCCTTGGGTAGTACAGTTTGCGTTTGGTTTTTATAGTGTTATGCTTACATCAACTGTTCTTGGATTGATTACGATGATATTATTTAAGCCTCGTTCATGGTGTGTTTATTGTCCTATGGGTACTATGACTCAGATGATATGTAAGGCGAAGAGTAAGTCTGTGTAGAGAGAATTTATGTGAATTTGTAAGGAGTATAGATAGAGTTTGTATAAAATAAACTTGTTTATGCTTCTTTTTTATGTGTAAGAGTTTTAATTAAGTAGAAAAATTAAAAAGAGTGGATATGATAAATTTAGATAACGATAATCATTCAGTAATAAGATAGAATATAAAGTAATGAAAGAGGCTGAAAGAGAAAGAAAAAGAGGGAGAAGGAGATAGGAACATAACTATATAATAGGTAAAATATGTAGGGATTATATGTTATAATAGTTTTAGCAAGAAGATGTAATCTACAATTTATAGAGTGGAGTTCATACAAAAGATTATCCTCCCAACGTATAGAAGGGAGGTGAGTATGTGTGGATAATTTTTTACAAGGTGTACTAGCAAGTTTAGTTGCCAGTTTAATAGTTTACTTAACTGATAAATTGTTTAAAAAAGTAAAAAGCCACTCTGGCAGGAGTGACTTTAGTTTTGAACTAAAGATTAAGTTCAAAAAGAAACACTAATTTACGAACTCCACTCTACTGCAAATAGATTGTAGTTCTTCTTGCTTTTATTATATCACAAATTAGAAAAAATATGTAAAGTACTTGTTTTAATCTCAGGTACTTTGTTGTGTAAAAACAAATTTACCTACAGCCTTTTTGGTATATAGAATTAGTAAGTTTTAAAATAATATCTATATAAAAACTTTAGGTCATTTTAAAATCAATCTATTGAGGACATTCTAAATTCAATATGAAATCAATATATCAAAGGTATTTTTAAACCAATATGAAATCAATATATCGAAGGCATTTTAAAATCAATTATTAACTTTTCATGATTTCTAAAGTATTTTATATCATCCATATCATGAGTAATTATTATAGCACTCTTATTTTCCATCCTTCTTATTACAAAACCCATAACCTTATACTTAGTTTCAGTATCCAGACCCTTAAAGGGTTCATCCATTATAAGCAAGTCAAAATCATACAATAAAGCTCTTAATATTGCCACCCTTCTTTTCATACCTCCACTTAATTCTCTAACTCTTTTATTCATACAACCTTTTAAATCCAGTAGTTCTAAAGCATCTTCAATTTCTGAATTACACAGGTTTTCACAGACCAACTTTATATTCAATAACACACTTAGATTTTCACACAAACTATCATCTTGGAATACCGCACTAATCTTTTTATTACTAATACCTACAATTTTCCCACTATCTGCTTTCTCCAAGCCCATTAATATTCTTATTAATGTTGTCTTACCAATACCAGATGTTCCTGTTATAAATGAGATAGCATTATCTTTAAATACATTACTAAAATTATCTAAAACAACTTTATCATTATATTTTTTACTTAGATTCTCAATTACTATATCCATTTAGTTTATCTCCAATCTTTTTAATAAATAGTCTATCAATGATAAAAAGCCCTTTTGAAAGCAAATACTTATTATAATGATAACTATAGTCCATGCAAATAAATCTGGTGTATTTAAGTATACCTTAGCTTTGTATAAGTTTTCACCTATAGAATTAGCAGGCATTCCTATTATTTCTGCGGCTATTCCAGATTTCCAACATAGACCTAAAGAAACACTACATGCTGCTCTTAGATATGGTGCTACCTCAGACAAATATATGTACCTTATTTTTTTTATCCTGCTGACTTTAAATACTTTTGCCATATCATTTAACTCTCTAGATATACTATTTATTCCATCTAGGATATTCCTATATACCACTGGCAATACCATCAAGAAGGATATAAAAATAGACAAGTTCTTTGAAGATATCCATATTAGAGACAATATGATGAAAGAAGCTACTGGTATAGACTGTATTGTAAGTATTAAGGGTTCAATAAGTATCCTAAAATTTTTTTTATTAGATGCTATTATGGCAGATATTATTCCAATGATAAAAGCTAATATAAACCCTGTTGTTATTTTCATAAAAGAAAAGAGTATAGATTGCCAAAACTCAAATTTCATAGATAATTCGAACAATCTTTTTAAAGAGGAAAAAGGAGATACTAAAAGTATCTCCTGACCAATTATCATACTACCTATTTGCCAAACTATAAGCCAAAAGATTATTGCTAGTATATGAGCTTTACTAATTTTCTTGAGTGTAGTAGAAATCTTCACCTGGCATCTTTCCTCCTATTGACTTTGGATTAGCATCATAAAGTACTTGTAAGTATCCACTTAATTTATCTTTCATTGTGTTACCTTCTATAAATGTTATATTACATTTTGGGATTGCCTGCTTTGCTATTTGTGCTGGAACTATTTCATTCTCCTCAATAAGTTTTGAAGCTTCTTCTATATTATTGTTTGTAAAATCAACTGATTTTTTATATTCTTCCAAGAAACTTTTAACCTTTTCAGGGTACTTATCAATAAACTCTTTTCGTGCAACGACAACTCCTGTTACTAAAGCACTTTCACTATTTTTATCTTTATTCAAAGTATCCCATTCTTTTGTCAAATCCAAAGCTACTCTTAAGTTATCACTCTTAGTCAAAGCTGTTGTTACAAAAGGTTGGGGAAGTAGTGCTATTCCTTCTTTGTCATTTAATAATGCTGCCAAACATTCTGTATGTTCCGATTTGTATTCTATGTTGACATCTTCAGTTGGGTCAATTCCATTTTCTTTCAATATGTAATTCAAAACATATTCAGGAGTAGAGCCTTTACCACTAGAATAAATCGTTTTTCCTTTTAAATCATCAACACTTTTTATAGAATTACCATTCTCAATTATGTATAAAACTCCCAAAGTATTAATAGCCAGTGTTTCTATTTCACCATTACTATTATTATATAAGACAGATGACAGATTTGCTGGAATAGCAGCAATGTCTAGCTCTTTGTTAACAAGCTTAGGTGTAATCTCATCAACAGAATTTGCTATTGAAAATTCATAATCTTTTTCTTTTTTATCATTTTCATCACCAATCATCTTGACCATTCCCATTCCTGTAGGTCCCTTTAGTGCTGTCACTTTTGCAACTACATTAGCTTCTTCTTTTGTTTGTTTTTCTGGTGGATTTGATGTACACCCTACCAGTGAAATTATTATTAATGATGCCAGTAATAATATTGATAATTTCTTTTTCATAAAACCTTCCTCCTAGTATTTAATTTTATATTTTATATAGAGTCTGTTATTTAATTATATAGAATCTGTTATTTAGGCTTATATTTCATATAGAATTTGTGTTAACTTTTCTTTATTCAATATTTTTATACACTTTTTACCAAGCTCTAAACAATTTTCATTTTGTAATGATTGTAATTCTCTATATAAAGATGCTCGACTTACACTAATCCTTTTGCTTAATTCATCTTTAGAACACTCTAATAATATAGTATCATTTTTACTAGTTTTTTCTAGTAAGTATTCAATAACTTTCTTTTTACTAGATTGTATATTTAAAAACTCTATTTTTCTCAGTAAAAATTGTATTTTTCTATTACAATATCTTGAATACTCCAAAGCAACAGAAATATCCAACTTCATCATATCTATAAAGCATTTTTTTGGATAAAAAACTACGTAAACATCACTTTTGCACTTTAGTACAGTATCTAATGATTCTTCATCAAATATATTAGAAATTCCAAAAACATCTCCTTCCTTTAGAATAGACATGTTAACTTCAGTTCCATCACTTGATATACAATAGATGGATACTTGTCCTGTTTTAACTACACCTACATAATATTCTTTATCGAAAAAATCGCTTATAAATTGACCCTTTTTATAACTTTTTGCTTTTATTTTATCTTCTACAATGTATCTTTCAGAAAATAACTTACTATTTATTAGTACTTCTTTCTCATTCAAAGTCATCACCTTTTCTGATAAATATTCACTTTGATTGAAATAATATCATAGTATTTACCAAAATTCAATAATATTGATAATTATTTTCAATCAAGTTTATTTATTAATTGTCTCATTTGATACAGTTTTTATAAGTTTCTAATGCTATCATATCTCTTAACAAAACATGAAAGGAGATTTTACATAAGTCATGAAAACTATATTAATTTCTGGTTCATCTTCTGTAGGGAAGACTGCTTTAATAAAACATTTAATTCCGTACTTGAAATCTAGTGGGCTTAACCCTTCAATATGTAAAATAGATTGTCTAGCTACTGATGATGATTTAATATATAAAAAATTGAATATACCTTATATTGTTGGACTTAGTAAAGATATATGTCCAGACCATTTTCTCATTTCAAACATAAACGAACTTATACTTTGGGCTAAAAATAAAAGTAGTGATATTTTACTGATAGAAACTGCTGGGCTTTGCAATAGGTGTTCACCTGCAACAAATAAAACACTACATATATGTGTATGTGATTGTACATCTAGCTTTAAGACTCCTCAAAAACTAGGTCCTATGTTAAGTGAAAGTGATGCTATAGTTCTAAGTAAAATAGACATGGTATCACAAGCAGAAAGAGAGATAATATCATTTAATATAAAAAAAATAAATCCTAATTCTAATATATTTTTTATAGATGGATTAGTTGGTTTTGGTGTAGAATTAATTTCAAACTATATAAAAAGTGCTAATATTTCAAACAATGACGAACATTTATTAAGACATACAATGCCAAGTGGAGTATGTTCTTATTGTATTGGAGAGTGTAGAATTGGTGATGAATTCCAACAAGGTGTAGTTTCTAAAATGAATTTTAGAGGTGAATTTTAATGAAAAGTATAACTATATATTCTGGAAAAAATAAACTTGGTGATACAGAAGACTTTGAATCACTAACTTTTTATAGAGGTCACATTTATTCTATTGTGGGCAATACTGGTTCTGGTAAAAGTAGGCTAATCAAAGATATAGAGCAGTTTGTCAATAAAGATTCTTTGACTAATCGGAAAGTAGTCATTGATAATGTGGAAGTTGCCATTGAGGAAAGAAATAAATTTTCTACAAATCTCATTTCTCATCTTAGCCAAAATATGAGGTTTGTCCTTGATTCTACGGTTGAAGAATTTTTAGTTATTCATAAAGAATGTAAAAACAATACTTCTGTTTCAATAAAAGAAGTATTAGATGTAGCAAATTCCATAACAGCAGAACCTATTTCCCTATCTCAAGACCTTACATCATTGAGTGGGGGACAGACACGTGCCTTAATGATTGCAGATGTTGCTCTTATTTCAAATAATCCTATTGTTTTGATAGATGAAATAGAGAATGCTGGAATAAATAAAAATGTTGCTTTAGACATCTTATTGAAAAGTGATAAGTTGATTTTTATAGTTACACATGACCCTCATACGGCACTTATAGCAGAGAAACGTATAATAATGAAAAATGGTTCAATCTTCAAAGTAATCAATAAGACTGAAGAAGAAAAAGAAATCTTAGGCAAACTTAAAGATATATATGAATTTCAAATAGAATGTCAATATAAATTAAGAAAAGGAGAGACTCTTTATGAAAAATGTTAGGCTGTATTGGAGTAATATTTGTATACTTCATAAGTATGAAAAAAACTATTTAGATAATTTAATTATGTCTTTAAAAGAGAAGGATATTAATTTAGAGGTAACTTATTTTGGTATAGGTTATCCTTATAAGCTCAATGAGTATTTAAAAAAACCAGATGCTTTAATTCCTGATATTATAGTTTCTACAGATTTAGAAGTATATGAAGATAAGAATATCTACTCAAAGTTTTCAAGTAACTTGTACCCATTATCAAAGTACTTCAATATTAAAAGTGAGATTAAATCATCATCTATATATTTTGATGAAAGATTGCTTCCATTTTTGGTTATACCATTAGTATTTTCTTATAATCAGAATTACAATGGTTTAACAGATTCCATAAAAAACGTAATTGACACTGATACAAAAACTGTCATTGGTGGTATAAATAACTCTGGTGCAAAATCTGTTGTTAAAGCTATATGGAGTAGGTATGGAAAAGAGTATGTGGAGAGATTTTTATCTAATTCAACGATATTAGATATGCCAATACAATCATTTAATGATGTAAAAAATGGTTCGGATAGATTAGCGATAACTCCTAGTATATATGCAAAGCGTGCTAATAATAAAGATTTATTTATGTCATATCCTGATGATGGGGCTATAGCATTGCCATCTTATATTGTTGCAAGTAAATCCTTAGATGAAAAAACTATGTTAGAGGTATTGGAATCTCTTGTATCTAAGGAATTTTGCAATTCTTTTGTGAAGTCTGCATCATTGCTATCTTGTATTTGTGATACTATAGATGATAGCCTTATTAAAAACAATCAGTATAAGTTTTTATATCCTTCTAAAGAATGGTTAGATGCAGTTACGGCTGAAGAGTTCTTTGAGGTTTATAATATGTATATATAATCTATTTATTATTATTTATTGTTTGTATATTATTATTTTTTTGTATATTATTGTTTGTAGCCAATAGTATTTTATGGATATATATAATTAGGCTAAGTAGTTTTACTGAATAATCCTCAGAGATAATTGTTTCAATTTATAATGGTAATGCCAATTATTTATAACATAATGTAGTTGCTATAATTATAATGTGTTTTTTGTTTTTTACAGAACAATTATCACATAGATTAGGGGTTCTTATGAACTCCTTTTCTGTTTTTGTATAAAAAAGAAGAAGATTTAAATTTTTATTTTAAGATATCTAAGCTGAACATGGGAAAATAGTGCCAGATTGGTGACTAAATGAACAAAAAGACTTATGCACAGTAAAATGAAGTTATGACATGAAATGAGTCGTTTGACATTTATGTGGGCAGATATTAGAATGAAAGAGAATTAAGTTGTGTTTGTTCACCTTTGGCGAATAAGGTGAATTATAATTTTTTGGGGAGGAACGTATGCCATTAGTTAGAGTAGAAATTATAAAGAGAAAGCCATATGAGTATAAAAAATAGATTAACAAAAGGAGGTTTTATGATATGAAAAACGAGATAGTAGTTATTGCTCCTTCTAAGTTATTTTCAGATACTGTATATGAAGTACTTGAAGAACTACATATAAAAATTCCATCATACATTGCTACAGGTAAAGAAACTATACAACTAGCAGATAACCTAATTAACTTAGGAACTAAAGTAATAATTACTCGTGGGCAAAATGTTGATTTATTGCGTAAACATGTCTCAATTCCTATAATAGATGTTGGATATAAGTATGAAGACATATTTTATTCGTACAAAAAAGCACTTAAGTATTCTTCAAAAATAGGGTTTATAGGTTTAGAGTCATCATATAAAACAGCTAAACGATTTAAAGAAATCTCCAACTTTGATTTGGAAATACCCAAGTTAAATTCTTTTTATGAATTTGAAGATACAATAAAAGAATTAATTGATAATGGAACTGAAATTTTTATAGGTGGTAAAACAACAAAGGAAATCACCTCCAAATACAATAAAACCTGTATAGAGACTGAAGTTGAAAAGTCTTCTATTCATGCATCTATTAATGAAGCAATTCATCTATATAACATAGGAATTGAAAAGAGAATAAACAACTCTATTACAGAAGAAATTTTAGAATGTACACATAGTGGTATAATTGCCATTGATAAAAATCACTCGCCACTTTTTATAAATAATCAAGCAAAAAGGTTACTATTTAATCAAGTTGATAAATTTATAAAAGATTATTTAACTTCTGGTGATATTTCAGATTCACTGAAGAATGGACACTCTATATGTAATAATATAATTAATTTTAAAAGTTCTTCTCTAACATTTGATTGTTTCCCAATTATAATTGATAGTTTACATTTTGGATGTGTTGCAACTATACAAGATATCGAAAATATTCAATCAACGGAAAAAGAAATAAGAGAGAGTTTAATTTCAAAATCTCATTGTGCAAAAAACAATTTTAACGATATATTGGGTTCAAGTGATGCATTAATGCACTCAGTAAACATGGCTAAGAAATTTGCCAAATCTGATTCTACAATTATAATAACTGGCGAATCTGGTACTGGAAAAGAAATATTTGCTCAAAGTATACATAATTATAGTAATAGATTTAATGGGCCTTTTGTTGCTATAAACTGTGCAGCTATACCTGAAAATATACTTGAAAGTGAATTATTTGGCTATGTAAAGGGAGCTTTTACAGGTGCTAGAAATGAAGGAAAAGCAGGGGTATTTGAGTTAGCACATAATGGGACTATATTTTTAGATGAAATTGGAGAAATTTCTAAAGATGTCCAAGTCAAACTGCTTCGAGTATTGCAGGAGAGGGAAGTTACTAGAATAGGTGATACTAAAGTTGTACCTATTAATGTAAGAGTTATAACAGCTACTAATAAAAACTTAGTGGAGCAGATTGATAATAATAATTTTAGAGAAGATTTATTTTACAGACTTTGTGTATTGAAGCTAGATTTACCTCCTCTTAGGGAGCGAAAAGAAGATATCGAACAACTTACATATGCTATTATATCTCATTATAACAAACCAGTGTCAATATCTGATTCTGCACTTAAAATTTTAAGTAGATATGACTTTCCTGGTAATATAAGACAATTAAAAAATATAGTAGAAAGACTCGTAGTTATGTGTGACGATAATTTTATAGATGAATACTTAGTTTCTGAAATTTTAACTTCTGAGCCACATTTTCGAAAGGATATAAGTTTAACTCCTACAATAGATTATTATCCTATTTTGGAAGAGAATAAAATTGTAGATTATGAAAAAAAATTGATTCTTGAAACGTTAGAGAAAAATAATGGAGTAAAATCTGTTACTGCAAGTCAGCTAGGTATCAGTACTACTACTCTTTGGCGTAAACTTAAAAAGTATCAACTTTCGGATTAAATATATGCTAAATAGAATCTTTATTAAATAAAATAAAAATACGGGGCTATTTAAAAATAGAGATAAGCCTCTTTTTTATTGTTGAAATGATGAAAATATATTTAATTTCATACAAAAAAAGAGTGCCTCATGAACTAAAAAGTTCATTTTGAGACACCCTCGTATTTTATTTAAAAATTTTTATATATAAATATTTTATAGACATAGAGTAGAAGTCATTTATTACTAAACTCTGTAAACATCATCTATAATTTGTACACCTTTTTTTTCTAATGTTTCCTTTACCCATTCTCTATTTGCAGTTCCTTCAGAAGCTTTTACCACTTTAGCATGGTCTTGTTGAGCATTTGCTTCTGCTTTATCAATAAGGTCTACTGCATCATTTTTAGGAATTACAATTACACCATCTTGGTCTCCTAATATTATATCTCCTGGATTAACAGCAATTCCGCCTATAGATATAGGTACATTTACTTCACCAGGACCTTCTTTATATGGGCCACCTGGAGTAGTGCCTGTAGCATATATTGGACAATTAGACTTTGATATAACATCAATATCTCTTATTGGACCATCTATTACAATTCCAGCTACTTTTTTGAAATCTGCAAGATATTTGTACATGATTTCTCCCATGATAGCTTGTGTTCTATCTCTATTATTAGATAGTATTATTACATCGCCTTCTTGAGCTATATTAAGAGCTTGATGAAGCATTAAATTATCTCCTGGTCTTGATTTCACTGTTAATGCAACTCCACACATTTTGTTTTTTGGTGAAGACAGTAACTTTATCTCTGAACTTAATGCACTTGACCTATACATACAATCTCCTACATTAGCTGCTGGTAACACACTAAATCTTTTTACAAGTTCTTTATCTGGTAAATCTCTTTTTAAATATACTCTATTTCCTATTGTCATTTTAAGTTCCTCCTAATAAGTGTTTGTTGTTTACTAATCATCAATTACTAATCATTGTATATAGTTGCATTGTCCCAATCTATTGATTTTACTGGCCAAGTAGGATTTTTACCTTCAAATACCTCATTAACTCCAATTGCAGAATGTAAAGAGGCTCTATTAGTAGCTTCTTTAGTCGCTGCTCCTATATGAGGAGATACTACAACATTATCTAAATACAATATAGGATTTTTAGAATCTACTGGTTCTTGTTGCAACACATCTAAACCAGCACCTGCTATAATACTATCTTTACATGCTTCATATAAAGCTTGTTCATCTACAACACTTCCTCTTGCTGCATTTATAAAAAATGCTGTTTCTTTCATCATACTAAACTGTTCTTTTCCTATAAAATGTTTAGTAACAGAAGTTGTTGGACAGTGAACAGAAACAAAATCACTTTCTTTATATATCTTGCTTATATCTCTAGTTACCTCGATACCTTTTGGGAAGTCTTTAGATGATTTATATGGGTCATATGCTATTATTTTCATATTAAATCCATCCATACACATCTTAGCAACTCTTGAACCTATGTTTCCACATCCAATAATTCCTACAGTTTTTCCATCAAGTTCACATTTAGGAGTTCTTAGCTTAGCTTTATAATAGTCATCTATAAAGCTTTTTCTTACCTTTGTATAATTTCTAGAGCAGTATAGCATATACATTAGTGTTACTTCTGCAACAGAAGTACTATTTGCTACTGGACAATATAATACTTGAACACCAAATTCTTTTGCTGCATCTAAATCTACAGTATCAAATCCTGCTCCATGACGTACGATTACTTTTAAGTTATCAGCAGCTTCAAATACTTCTCTCGTTATTTTAGATAACCTAACTATAATTGCATCAATTCCTTTTATATCATTTATTATATCTTTAGTCTCCATACCTGAACCAGTTACTAGTTCATGACCTCTACTTTCTAAGTAATCTCTTCCTTCTTGCATTATTTCTTGTGGTAATAATATTTTCCAACCCATTTTTTTCCTCCTAATTAATTTTCATATATGTAATCTGGGGCACAATATACTATAAATCCATCTTTGATTGTCATTTCTGTTTTTAATAATTTATCTGCCTCGAATTTACTACCTTTCCAATCTGTATAAGTTTGTTTAACATCCATAATGTCAAATATTGCTATATCTGCATTTGCACCTTCTGATAGGCATCCTATTTGATTTTCCATTTTCATAAGCTTAGCTGGATTTTGTGTTGTCATTTTTACAACATCATATAGACTTATTCCCATACATATGTATCTAGTCATAAGATTTGGTAGAGAGAATATAGGCCTTCTAAACATGCTTTCTAGTACCAAATCTGTACTACAAATATCAGCTATAAATCCTTGTTCTTTTGCTTTTAGCATGACTTCAAAATCACCATGTTTTCTGCCTTCTCCTGTATCAAATATGATTCCTCTTTCTCTTGCTTTATTTACACATTCATATAAATTGCCATTTGAGTCGAGGATAGTGTTTTGAACACCTTGGTATACATGCTCAAATATGTCTCCTGGTCTTAATATACTTAACACTTCCTCTGTAGGAACTGGTAAATTTGTACAATGCACTTCAACAGGGCAACCTATTTTTTCAGCTATTTTAATAGTCTCTTTTAATGGCTCTATTCCTAGACCTTCTACTAAATTTTCACTTAATCTTATTTTTAAACCTAATATATTATCTTTATTTTCATTGTAGATTCTTTCTATTTTTTCATGATTAAAATACTTTGGGTTAATACATTCATGATAGCTAGTAGTTACTAAGCCTGCTGAACAAACTTGTAAGAAACTTTTTATATTTACTTTACTTCTAGCTACAATTGAAGATTTAAAGAGTTGGTAGTTTGCTACTCCTGCTGAACAATCAATTGCACTAGTAACACCTGTTGGAAGATAGGTGCTATCTGGATATATACCAATTTCAGTTCCATCTGCAAACATATGAGCATGTGCATCAATCAACCCTGGAAAAACAAATTTACCTATTGCATCTATTGTGTGTTTTGCCTTATCACCATGCTTATATTCAGTTACTTTTCCATTATATATAGCAATTGTTTTATTTCCATTTACATTATTTTTAGGGTCTACTACATGTCCATTTACAATAAGTAAATCTAGCATAATTATTCATCTCCAATATATAAATTTAATGTGTACTTACCATAATCCAATTATTTTCCAATAAGGTAAGCCTATTACTAAGAATATTGCTAATGCAATCATAACCATGATAGTACCTACTTTCCAGAAATCTTTTTGAGATACATACCCTGATGCAAATGCTATAAGACCAGCTCCATTTCCATAATGAGTCAATAAAGCTCCATAACTTGCAAAGAATGCTAGCAATAATGTAACTACCATAGGATTTGCTTTAGTAGATAAAACTATTGCAAATAGTACAGGATAAAAAGATGCTACAAATGCACTATTTGATACAAAGAAGTATCTAACTGCCAAACTCACTAACAATAGTACAACTGTAACTAATAATCCATTTACATCTGATAGATTAAGTACAGTACCTAATTTATCAGCCAACCAATTGTAAAAACCTGCATCAGCTAATGAACCAGCAATACCATAAAATGCACCATACCATATAAATACATTCCATGCTCCTTTAGCACCAATAACATCATCCCAATCTAAAATACCTGCTATAAGAACTAATGCTAAGAATACAAATCCTACTACTTGCATATTTAAGTTTACAAAAGGTATTTTTTCACCAAACATCCATCCAAGAATTGCAAGGATAAAGAACACAACTAATATCTTTTCGTGTTTTGTAATAGTACCTAATGATTCTAAATCTTTTCTTATCTGTGGTTTAATATCTGTTAAGTGAGTTAAACCTGGCTTATATATTTTATATACTATAAGTGGTGCTACTAGTAAAAATAAACCTGCTGGCACAACTGATGCCATAAACCAAGTTCCCCAAGTTAAGTTAACGCCCAACATACTTGTTGCCAAAGAAACTGTTATCGCATTAGTTGCCATACCTGTCAAGAATAATGCTGCTGTACCTTGAGAGACTACATATGTTAATACTGTTAAATATGCACCTAATTTTTTTGGCTCATCATCAGGTTTAGAACCTGCACCTTCTGCTATATTTCTAAATATAGGGTATATAATAGTTGTTCTAGAAGCATTTGAACCTGTAGCAGGGCTAAGTATTAAATCACTTATCATCATTAAATATCCAAGTCCTAGAGTAGAATCTCCTGCTCTTAGTAAAAGGTTGTACGCCATACGTTTTCCTAATCCAGTCTTTACAAATGCCGTACAGACAATAGTTACAACAACTAAAAACCAAGTCATTTTATCCGAATATCCATGAAGCAGTATTGACTCGTCCATAAACATAAGGGCTACACCTACAATGATTAATGTAATTATTGGCTCTTTAAATGGTTTAATAACAAGACCTGCCAGTAAACCTAGATATAAAGCAACAATATCCCAAGTTTCTTTCTTTAATCCTTGTGGTGTAGGTAAGCTCCATACAATTATCGGTATAGCTGCAACAAGTAAGAATTTCATCAACTGTTTTTTATTCATTTCCCTCTCCTTATTTAATTTTAGATTTATACTAAATTATAAAAGCACGAAATATGCCAACTTTTTAGATTTGTAATATTTTATTTGTTTTTTTATGTTATTTATTGTAATTTGACTGTTAATCAAATTACTTTAATACAATTTTATGAAAATATTTTGTTGTAATTTAATAAAATGATATTATATTTCTTTATTTTACATTTCAAATAGAAAAATAATATTCTAATTTGAAATATAGTGTTTCATATTGAAATGCAATGTTCGAATTGTTAATGCAACAATGAAAAATATATCTTGAATTAAATATTCAGAATGATGTCTTATGATTATTGACTAAAATAAGAAATTTATTATAGATTTAGTTACATGGATAATTGCATATATATGATGAATTTAATGTTTGTTGATTATTTTAATGTCTGTTGATTATTTCGGGGAATATATTATTGATTATTTTTAGGGATATATAAAGATAGGCATATTTAAGTATATTTATATATGACTTTAAAATACACATAAATTGTTTATCTTATCTTTTAACTCTAATTCAAAGCTAGCATCATTATCAAATAACAATATATCCATAATAATTCCCCACCTATTACAGTAAAAACTAGAAATTCAAAAAAATGAATAGCTCATATATATTTGTATAATATAACTTTTTATACCATATCAATGAAAAATTTTACTTTTGTAAATCTCTTTAAAAATAATTGTTTCTATATAATTCCTTTATTAATTCTATATAATTTATTTATTGTTTCTATATGATTCCCTTATTATTTTCAAATAATTTTTTTATCAATTTAATAATGTATTTCTAAAGAACATCTTAAATTAATGTATTTTGAAATAATTTAATTTTATATTTTTTGTAAAATATTATATCTATTTTACAAATGTAATCACTAATTTTGAATATATGTTGTCAAAATTCAAAAAAAATCATCCTTATATAAGTGCGACAGGGGGGATTATATGAAGAAATCTTTTTATGAATTAATTATTTCATCAAGAAGAAATTCAGTAGAGGATTTACAAGAAATTTTATTTGCTTTTGAACCTTTATTAAAAAAACTTAGTAAATTTTTACATTATGAAGAGGGTAACACAGATTTAATAATATTTTTTATTGAACTACTAAAAAAAATGGATTTAGAAAAATTTAATATGAAAAATGACGGTGTAATAGTCAAATATATTCATACATCATTGCGCAATAAGACTTTTGAACTGTCTAAAAAATATTCTAAGGGAAAATTTAAATTTGTAGAATTTGATGAGAATATATTGAATATTAATATTCAGTTAAATAAATGTTTTTTTGAAGAAAGTATTTGTTTCTATGAATATGTTTTTAAAGAATTATATGGTATTCAAAGGAAAGTTATTTTTTATAAATATCTAAAAGGCTATTCTGACAAAGAAATATCTGTAAAATTAAAAATATCAAGACAAGCTGTTAATAAAGCTAAAAATAGAGCCTTTAAAAAAATAAAAGAAGATTATGGCAAGTATTTAAATCTGTAGTTTATATATCAAAAATATTATTTGTAATAGAAAATTAAATTTAAAAAATACAAAGTAACAGAGAGAAGAAATATAAAATATTAATAAGCAATTTAATAGAGAGAATAAAAATGATAAAGAAAATATATAGAAATAAAAAATATAAGATAGGTTTACATACTTATATCAAAGTACATCTCTATTTAATAGAAGAGTAAATTAATTAACTAAATATCTTCAAATTAAAATGTTAGGAAGTGAGTTAAATATGAAAACTTAAATTATAAAAAACTTAATAAAAATATATTTTCATAAATAGAAGGGAGGGTATGTAATATATTTTTACAGTTTAGATATTAAAATATACAATAGTTTATGATGGAGATGTTGATAGAACATCATTAGAAGTAATTAGTTGGAATTATAAAGAAATTGGGTTTTATAAATAGATAAGATAAAATGTATGTTATTTTGATAGTACAATAATTTGAAGGGGGATATTATCAAAATGAACATCAATCATAATCTTTCTTATTGAAATGGATAGAGAGTTTTACTATCTTCTTTATTTGTTCTATAGATATCCTCCTTTCTTACAACAAAAAACTGAAAATTCAAAAATTATATTTATATAATATTACTTTTCTGTACTATATCAATAAAATATATTGTTTTTATAGTATTTTTAGATATATTTCAAGATTATCTTTTAAATTAATGTATTTTCAAATAATTTTATTTTATATTTTTTACAATTCTAATGCTTAAATTTGAATATGTGTTGTCAAAATTTAAAAAAAGTCATCCTTATAATAGTAAGAGAGGTGATTATATGAAAAGTATTCTTATGATTTAATTATTTTCTAAAGAAGTAATTTGGTAGATGGGTTAAAAGAATTTTTATTCATTTTGAGACAATATTGAAAAAACTTAGTTAATTTTTATATTATGAAGAGCAGGTAAATACAGTTTGAATTTATAGAATTTTATGAAGATGTATTAAATCTTAATGCTTATTTAGAAAAACACAGAGATTTTAAGAAAATAAAAAAGGCTATAAAAAGGAGTTGTTATAATGGAAAGTGATATTTTGAAATTAGCATCAACACAAGGTATATGGTCTGTTTTAAGTATTTTTTTAATTTTTTATATAATAAAAACACAAAAAATATTTGATGAAAGACAAAATGATAGAGAAAATAATTATCAAATTTTAATAAAGGATTTAACTGATAGATTAAAAGTTATAGAAAAAATATATAAAGAAATAAAAAGTATTAAAAAAATATAAAATAGGTTTACAGATTGCTAGAAGATAACCTCTTTATATAATAGAAGAGTCAATTACTTAATTGAGTGTCTTTAGATTAAAATGTTAGGAAGTGAGTTAAATATGAAAACTTAAATTATAAAAAATCAATATTAAATTATTTAAAAAAATAGAAAGGAGTTGTCATAACAGAAAGTGATACTTTGAAATTAGCATCAACACAAGGAGTGTATAAGATTTATTTTCAAAGCTTAAAAACAAGAAAATTAATTTAAAGTAAGCTTAAAACATGAATACTTTATTTAATTAATGAGTTATTATTTGGAAATATTAATATTTTAACAAAATAAAAGCAAATGATATATTTTACTTTATTAAAAATAATAGGAGGAGGTTCTTATGCCTTTAATATCTAGAACAGAGTTAATACTACTAGCATTTAGCGTTAAAGCAAAAGAAGATGAGTATAAAACTATATTAAACAATTTAGATGAATATAATAAGTTAGTTACAAACAATAGTGAGGAAAAATATCTACAATTAAAAAAACTAAGTGAATCAATTGATATTTTCATGAAGAAATATGAAAATTCAAGTAGAAATAAAGCACTCTATGATTTAAAAGAAGATATATCAGAGGAAGTAATCCTTATTAAAAATTCCAACACAAGTTCTGTAGAAAAAAATTTACATTTTGTATGGATAGGTGGAGAAGTCAGTGATGTTGCTCTTGAATATATAAAACAATGGACTGATATCAATTCAGAATATAGTGCTAAACTATGGTATGATGGCGAAGCATTTTTAGTTAATACACTAAAAAAGGCTATAGTTGAGGCTTCTACCACTGATGCATTACAGTTATTAGAAAAAGATATTCAAGATCCTCAATTTAATTATATGGTATTTTACCAAAAAAGAATGGAATTTATATATGATAGACAAAAGAGATTCATGGGTTATTATAAATCTGAAATCAATAAACCTACAATACCTACAATAGATGATATTATAAAGTCTCATCTAGTATCTGAATATAATAAAGATACAGGTTTATTAGAATCCTATAGAGCAAATTCTTTGAGAAAAATAAATAGTAACAATGGGATAGATATAAGATCTAATAACTTGTTTACAGAACAAGAATTATTAAGTATTTATAATCAAGAATTATTAAATCATGGAAATCTAGCTGCAGCATCTGATGTAGTAAGATTATTAGTCTTAAAGAAATTTGGAGGAGTATACTTAGATGTTGATATGCTTCCAGGTATACACTCTGATTTATATAAAACAATATCTAGGCCTGATTCTATAGCATCAGATACTTGGGAGCAGATAAAATTAGAGGCTATTATGAAGTATAAGAAATATATAAATAATTATACATCAGCAAATTTTGATAAACTTGATCAACAATTAAAAGATAAATTTAAAATTATTATAGAAAGTAAAAATGAAAAGTCTGAGATATTTTCTAAGCTAGGAAATTTAAATTTATCTGATATTGACCTTAAAGCAACTTTCGTTTTCAGCAGTGTCATAAATCAAGGGTTGATATCAAAAAAAGATTCATATCTAACTAATCTAGTAATAGAACAAATAAAAAACAGATATCAAATTTTAAATAAACACCTTAACCCAGCTATAGAATCTGGCACTAACTTCTCTGAGACGAATAAAATTTTCAATGAGTCATTAACTAATTCAGATCTTCAAGAAAACTATGCATTTTTAAATAAAATATCAAGATATTTAGAAGTAGGTTTTATGCCAGGTGCTACCTCTACAATAAGTTTAAGTGGTCCAGGAGCTTATGTAGCAGCTTACTATGATTTTATAGAATTCCAAAAAAATACTGTAGAAGCAGGTCTATTAAAACCAGGTATAATGGAATTTAAATTCCCAACTGATAGTATATCTCAACTTACAGAACAAGAAGCAGATAGTTTATGGAGACTTAAACATGCAGATGTGAAATATGAATTTGAGAAATATGTAAGAGATTATACTGGTGGCTCTCTTTCTGAAGATAGTGGAATAGACTTTAATAAAAATGCTGTTATTAACAAGAACTATTTATTAAATGATAAAATTCCATCAAATAATATAAAAGAAACTGGAAGTAAAAATTATGTTCATTATATCATACAACTACAAGGAGATGATATAAGTTACGAATCAGCATGTAATTTATTTTCTAAAAATCCTGAAAATAGTATTATTATACAACGAAATATGAATGAAAGTGCAAAGAGCTATTTTTTAAGTGATGATGGAAAGTCTATTTTAGAATTAAATAAATATAGAATACCTGAAAGGTTAAAAAATAAGGAAAAAATAAAAGTAACCTTTATTGGACATGGTAAAGACGAATTTAACACAAGTGAATTTGCTAGATTAAGTGTAGATTCACTTTCTAATGAGATAAGTTCATTTTTAGATACCATAAAATTAGATATATCGCCTAAAAGTGTAGAAATAAACTTGCTTGGATGTAATATGTTTAGTTATGATGTTAATATTGGAGAAACTTATCCTGGCAAATTACTACTAAGAAACATAGACAAAATTACTTCTACTTTATCTGGTGTAAATAAAGATTCTATTACTATAGGAGCAAATCAATATGAAGTAAGAATTAATGATAAGGGAAGAAAAGAACTACTAGCTCATTCAGGTAAATGGGTAAATAAAGAGGAAGCTATTATGAGGGATTTATCTAGTAAAGAATATATCTTCTTAGATCCTATAGATAATAAACTAAAAGCAAAGTCTAAAAATATTCCAAAATTAACATCAATATCAGAAGATATAAAAACGTTACTACTTGATACAAATATTAATCCTGATGTGAAATCTATCTTAAATAATCTTAAGTTTGATGTTGAATCATCTATAGGAGATCAGATTTATTATGAGAAATTAGAACCTGTTAAAAATGTAATTCACAACTCTATAGATGATTTAGTAAATGAGTTTAAGCTCCTTGAAAATGTATCTGATGAATTACATGAATTAAAAAAATCAAATAATTTAGATGATAAGTATTTAATATCTTTTGAAGATATCTCAAAAAATAATTCAACTTATTCTGTAAGATTTATTAACAAAAGTGATGGTGAATCAGTTTATGTACAGACAGAAAAAGAAATTTTTTCAGAATATAGTGAACATATTACAAAAGAGATAAAAACTATAAAAAATAGTGTAGTTGCAGATGTTAATGGTAATTTAATATATAATGTAGAATTAGATCATGCACCTCAAGTTAATACATTAAACTCAGCATTCTTTATTCAATCATTAATAGATTATAGTAGCAATAAAGATGTATTAAATGGTTTAAGTACTTCAGTTAAGGTTCAACTATATGCTCAACTATTCAGTACAGGACTAAACACTATATATGACTCTATCCAATTATTAAACTTAATATCAAATGCAGTAAATGAAACTATAAATGTACTACCTACTATAACAGAAGGAATACCTATTGTAGCTACTATATTAGACGGAGTAAACTTAAGTGCAGCAATTAAGGAATTATTAGACGAACATGACCCATTGCTAAAAAAAGAACTAGAAGCTAAGGTGGGGGTCTTAGCAGTAAATATGTCATTATCTATTGCTGCACTGGTATCTTCAATTGTTGGAATAGGTACTGAAATTACTATTTTCTTAGTACCTATAGCTGGTATATCTGCTGGAATACCTTCACTAGTTAATAATGAATTAATATTACATGATGAGGCAACTTCAGTAGTAGGCTATTTTAATCATTTGGCTGAATCTAAAAAATATGGTCCTTTCAAAACAGAAGATGATAAAATTTTAGTTCCTATTGATGATTTAGTAATATCAGAAATAGATTTTAATACTAATGCGATAAAACTAGGAAAATGTAATATATTATCAATGGAGGGTGGCTCAGCTCATACAGTAACTGGTAATATAGATCACTTTTTCTCTTCTCCATATATAAGTTCTCATATTCCACCATTATCAGTTTATCCAGCTATAGGTATGCAAACGAACTCATTAAATTTTTCAAAAAATTTAATGCTGTTACCTAATGCTCCTTCAAGAGTATTTTGGTGGGACACTGGAGCAGTTCCAGGCTTAAGAGGATTAGAAAATGATGGGACTAAATTACTTGATTCAATAAGAGATTTATACCCAGGCAAATTTTACTGGAGATTCAATGCATTTTTAGATTTTGCAATAACTACATTAAAACCAGTTTATGAAAACACAAATATTAAAATTAAATTAGATAAAAACACTAGAAACTTCATAATGCCAACTATAACTACTAACGAAATTAGAAACAAGTTATCTTATTCATTTGATGGAACAGGAGGTACTTACTCTTTATTATTATCTTCATATCCAATATCAACGAATATAAATTTATCTAAAGATGATTTATGGATATTTAATATTGATAATGAAGTAAGAGAAATATCTATAGAGAATGGTACTATAAAAAAAGGAAATTTAATAAAAAATGTTTTAAGTAAAATCGATATAAATAAAAATAAACTTATTATAGGTAATCAAACAATAAGTTTTTCAGGTGATATAGATAATAAAGACAGATATATATTCTTGACTTGTGAGTTAGACGATAAAATTAGCTTAGTAATAGAAATAAATCTTGTTGCAAAATCTTATAGTTTATTATTGTCTGGAGATAAAGATTATTTGATATCTAATTTATCTAGTATTATTGAGAAAATAAATATTCTAGGTCTAGATAGTAAAAATATAGAGTACAACTACACTGATGAATCTAATAATAAATATTTTGGAGCTATATCTAAAATGAGTCAAAAAAGCATAGTACATTATAAAAAAGACAATAAAAATATATTAGAACTTTATAATGGTAGTACACTAGAATTTAACAGTAAAGATTTTATTGCTGAAGATATAAATGTATTTATAAAAGATGATATTAATACTATAACAGGAAAATACTATGTTGATAATAAGACTGATAAAAGTATAGATTTTTCGATTTCCTTAATTGGTAAAAATAAAGTAAAAGTAAATGGATTATATTTAAACGAATCTGTATATTCATATTACCTTGATTTTGTAAAAAATTCAGGTGGACATTATAATACCTCTAATTTTATGAATTTATTTTTGGACAATGTAAATTTATGGAAATTGTTTGGATTTAAAGATATAAATTTTGTAGTCGATAAATACTTTACCCTTGTTGGTAAAACCAATCTTGGATATGTAGAATTTATTTGTGACAATAATAAAAATATAGATATATATTTTGGTGAATGGAAAACATCATCATCTAAAAATACTATATTTAGCGGAAGTGGTAGAAATGTTGTAGTAGAACCTATATATAATCTTGATACAGGCGAAGATATATCTACTTCACTAGATTTTTCTTATGAACCTCTCTATGGAATAGATAGATATATCAATAAAATATTGATTGCACCTGATTTGTATACAAGTTTAATAAATATTAATACTAATTATTATTCAAATGAGTATTACCCTGAGATTATAGTTCTTAATCAAAATACATTCCACAAAAAAGTAAATATAAATTTAGATAGTTCTTCTTTTGAGTATGAATGGTCTACAGAAGGAATTGACTTTATTTTATCTAGATATTTAGAAGAAAGTAATAAAAAAATATTGCAAAAAATAAGAATTAAAGATATTTTATCTAACACTCAATCATTTAATAAAATGAGCATAGATTTTAAAGATATTAAAAATCTATCATTAGGATATATAATGCATAATTTTAAATCATTTAATTCTGAAAATGAATTAGATAGAGACCATTTAGGATTTAAAACAATCGATAATAAAACTTATTACTATAATGAAGTTGGTAAATTAACTAAAGGATTAATTAATATAAATAATTCATTATTCTACTTTGACCCTAAAGAATCTAACTTAGTAACTGGATGGAAAACTATCAATGGTAAAAAATATTATTTTGATATAGATACTGGAGTAGCTTCAACTGGTTATACAATTATTAATAGTAAGCATTTTTATTTTAATAATGATGGTATTATGCAGGTAGGTGTGTTTAAAGGACCTAATGGATTTGAATACTTTGCACCTGCTAATTCTAATACTGATAAAAATAACATAGAAGGTCAAGGTATACGCTATCAAGATAAGTTCTTAAATTTAAATGGAAATTTATATTATTTTCTTGCTAACTCAAAAGCAACTACTGGATGGAGAACCATTGATGGTAAGAAATACTACTTTAATCCTAATACTGCTATTGCTACAGTAGGATTACAAGTAATTGACAACAATAAGTATTATTTCAATTCTGATACTGCTACCATCTTAAAAGGTTGGCAGACTGTTAACGGTAGTAGATACTACTTTGATACTAATACTGATATTGCCTCTGCTGGTTATAAAACTATTGATGGTAAAAACTTTTATTTTGATAGTGATTGTGTAATGAAAATAGGTGTTTTTAGTGGCTCTAATGGATTTGAATATTTTGCACCTGCTAATACTTATAATAATAACATAGAAGGTCAGGCTATAGTTTATCAAAATAAACTCTTAACTTTGAATGGTAAAAAATATTACTTTGATAATAACTCAAAAGCATTTACTGGATGGCAAACGATTGATGGTAAAAAATATTACTTTAATCTTAATACTGCTATTGCAGTTACTGGATGGCAAACGATTGATGATAAAAAATATTACTTTAATCCTAATACTGCTGTTGCATTTACTGGATGGCAAACGATTGATGGTAAAAAATATTACTTTAATCCTAACACTGCCATAACTTCAACTGGTTATACAATTATTAATAGTAAGCATTTTTATTTTAATAATGATGGTATTATGCAGGTAGGTGTGTTTAAAGGACCTAATGGATTTGAATACTTTGCACCTGCTAATTCTAATACTGATAAAAATAACATAGAAGGTCAAGCTATATTTTACCAAAATAAATTCTTAGCTTTAAATGGTAAAATATATTATTTCAATAAAAGTTCAAAAGCAGTCACTGGATGGCAAACTCTTAATGATAAGAAATATTACTTTAATCCTAATACGGCTATTGCTGCGACTAATATATATACTATAAATAACGACAAGTATTACTTTAGCTATGATGGAATTCTTCAAAATGGATATATTACTATTGAAAGAAATAATTTCTATTTTGATGCTAATAATGATTCTAAAATGGTAACAGGAGTATATAAAGGACCTAATGGATTTGAGTATTTTGCACCTGCGAATACTTATAATAATAATATAGAAGGTCAGGCTATAGTTTACAAAAATAAATTCTTGAATTTTAATGGTAAAAAATATTACTTTGATAATAATTCAAAATCAGTTACTGGATGGCAAACAATTGATGGTAAAAAATATTACTTTAATCCTAATACTGCTACAGCTACTACTGGATGGCAAACTCTTGATGGTAAGAAATATTATTTTAATCTTAACACTGCTATAGCTGCTACTGGATGGCAAACAATTGATGGTAAAAAATATTACTTTAATCCTAACACTGCTATAATTTCAACTGGTTATACAATTATTAATGGTGCAAGCTTTTATTTTGATAATAATGGTGAGATGCAGATAGGAGTATATAAAGGACCTTATGGATTTGAGTACTTTGCACCTGCTAATACTAATACGGATAAAAATAACATGGAAGGTCAAAGTATACGCTACCAAAATAAACTCTTAACTTTTAATGGTAAAATATATTATTTCGATAAAAGTTCAAAAGCAGTCACTGGATTGCAAATAATTGATGATAAGAAATACTACTTTAATGCTAATACTGCTGTTGCAGTTACTGGATGGCAAACTCTTGATGGTAAAAAATATTACTTCGATCTTAATAATGCTTTTGCAGTTACTGGATGGCAGACAATTGATGGTAAGAAGTATTACTTTAATCCTAGCACTTCTACAATTTCAATTGGTTATACACTCATTAATGGTTCTCATTTTTATTTTAATAATGATGGTGTTATGCAGTTAGGTGTGTTTAAGGGACCTAATGGATTTGAATACTTTGCCCCTGCTAATACAGATGCTAATAACGTAGAAGGTCAAGCTATACGTTACCAAAATCAATTCTTAGTTTTTGATGGTAAAAAATATTACTTTGGTAGTAACTCAAAAGCAGTTACTGGATGGATACCAATTCCAGGAATTGGTATATTTGATATAAAAGTATATTACTTTGATCCTAGCACTGCTATAGCTTCAACTGGTTATACAATTATTAATGGTGCAAGTTTTTATTTTAATAGTAATGGTGAGATGCAGTTAGGTGTGTTTAAAGGACCTAATGGATTTGAATACTTTGCCCCTGCTAATACAGATGCTAATAACATGGTAGGTCAAGCTATACGTTACCAAAATCAATTCTTAGTTTTTGATGGTAAAAAATATTACTTTGGTAATAATTCAAAAGCAGTTACTGGATGGCAAACAATTAGTGATTATATCTATTACTTCTTTCCTGAGACTGCTATAGCTGCAGCTGGAGGATATTTCACTATTGATGGTAAGAGATATTACTTTGATGCTAATGGTGTAGCTGGTAAAGTATATCCTTAGATAAAAAATGATTTCTATAATCAATATTAAAATTTATATGTTTAAAAATCCTGTGTTATTATGATACAGGATTTTTATTTAAATAATATTTTTATTAAAATCTATTATTATCTTATAAAAGGATTGGTTATCTATTTGATTAACAAGAGGTATTATTAAAAATAAAAAGTTCATAAAGAATATAGTTTTTATATTATAAATTAAATATAGGGGCGTCTCAAAATAAAAATTTGAAACATCCCCTTATAATGTTAAAGAACGAAGTCTATCTTTATCCAGCACTTTTATACCACCACGAGATAGAGATACAAGACCCTCTCTAGCAAAATATTTCAACATTCTAGACACAACTTCTCTGGCACTTCCCATATACTTAGCAATTTGTTCATGAGTCATATTTATAGTAGTATCATTATTCTTAGTTATTTCATCAACTAAAAAAGATGCCAAACGCTTATCAAAACTCATAAAAAGGATTTGTTGCATTGCCCACATAACATCAGAAAAACGTTCAGTGGCTAGCTTATACGAGAACAATTCTGCATGAATATTTTCTGTAGACAATTTTGAGAAAACAGAAGAATTAATTTGTATGATATCACAATCTGTCTCAGCATCTACATAAACATCAAAAGTTATCGTATTTAGAATACATGACGCTGATAAGATACATACATCACCATTATCAAGACGGAAAAGTGTTACCTCACGACCCTCATCTGAAAGTATATATGTACGTATTGTTCCAGATTTTATAATTAAAACACCAATGCAATCACTATCACCACAATGAATTGAGTTTCCTTTTTTAAAGTGGGATATATTAGCTGAAGATATCAATAAACTTTTTTGTGAATCAGTAAGTTTATCCCAAAAAGATAAACTTTGTGTAAGTATATCAATATCGTTTTGTAAAATCATATGATGGCTCCTTTCCTAAAATAATTATAATCTCATAATACAAGTGAATAGATAAAATGACAAGTAGTTTGAGAAAAAGGATTGTTTAACTGTATATTAATAGTATGATTTGTGCAAAAAAGATATGTTAATATATATTATTACCTGTTAGCAAGTAGATTAAGCAATATAAATAGGTAAGTTAATCACCTTTAGCAAGAATGTGATAAAATGAATAGCAGAAAGATTATTTTAATAATCTTGAAGTAAAAGAAATAGTAAAATACTAAGAATTTCATATACTAGGAGGTTGAAATTATGGAACGCCTTATAACGGAATGTTATGATTTTATGAAGGATTGTAATTTGACTTATGCTTTATGTGGTGGTTACGCACTTGAATTATTTACAAATATAAAGAAACGCAATCATTCAGATGTTGATATAACTCTATTTGATGAAGATAGAAAAGCCATAATTGACTATATTTTAAGCAAAGGATGGGATGTCTACGAGCATCTGCATTCGGAAAATTCTTTAAGGAAAATTACTGATTCAAGTGATAAAAATGCACTAAATTGTTTATATATATGGGCGATAAAACCCAAATGTTCATTTTTCAAAATTGAGCCAAAACCCTGTGAAGAGAATATATTTAATTTTGAAATCCTAGACAAAGAACAAAAAAACTTTGACTTTATTGATATTATCTTTAATACACGAAAAGACGAAAAATTTATTTGTAATAGTGAAAAAAACATACTTAGAGAGCTTGATAAAGCAATACTATATCATAATAATGTACCATTCTTAGCACCAGAAGTGATACTATTTATTATTGCTAATCCGGCATATCTTGAATCTGATTACCATAGAGAAAAAAACAACATTGATTTTGAAACTACTGCACATTTATTATCAAAAGAAAGCATGGATTGGCTTATAAATTCGATTGAAAAAACATATCCTGAAGGCAATAAACGCCTTGAGGAATTAAAGACTTTACAACAAAGATTATAAGCATACCCCTAGAACAGACTTAAAGCATAACTAAGTAAAATCTGAATAGCTTATACAAGAGCACCTGTTGACTATAGTTGACTATAAAAGTTGATAGGTGCTCTACTGAGTGACAATCTACAATTAAATATGCCGTTTATCATATAAAATCTGATGTTTTGGACTAAATCCTAAATAGCGGATTTTTTTGTTTTGCTAGACAACGATACCTCTTATGGATGTAAATAGAATATATCTTATGCTAGCAGGTTCATATAATCCATGTATAATAGTATGTGTTCGACAATAGCATATCTTTAATAATAATAGATTTGTGTAGCTATAGCATATCTTTAATAATAATAGATTTGTGTAGCTATAACATATCTTTAATAATAATAGATTTATATAACTATAACATATCTTTAATAATAATAGATTTGTGTAACTAGAACATATCTTTAATAATAATAGATTTATATAACTAGACATATCTTAAATTATATTTATTTAGAAGAAATAGAGTTTATTTTTAAAATATGAAGTTCTTTATGTAGTTTTATCGCCATAAAACCTGCGATTATTGCAGCTATAAAATCAGCTATTGGTTGTGCATATAAAATACCATTTAATCCCCAGAATATAGGAATAATCAATATTATAGGAATAAAACATATCCCCTGTCTACACATACCCAGTAAACCACCTTCCTTTGCTTTTCCTAGTGCAAGGAATAATGTAGAATACACTGTATAAAAACCAAATAACATAAATGAAAATCCATTTGCCCTAAGAGCCTTACTACCATTTTCAATCAATAACACATCACCACTTGTAAATTGTGAAATTATAGCTGTTGGAAAAATCACCATTACAAGACCAAGCACTACACAAAATATAGTAGTCCATTCTATAGATGTTTTTATTGCTTTATGTAATCTATCATAATTCTTTGAACCAAAATTATAGCCAGCAATTGGTTGGAATCCCTTTATAAAGCCAAATACGATAAGACTACCCAAAGACATTATTCGTGTTACTGCACCCATTCCAGCTATCACAGAATCACCATATTTTGTAGCTTCCATATTAGTTAATGTAATAGCTAGACTAGTCAATAACTGAAATATTAAAGTAGGAACACCAATCTTTAATATTTCTGACATGATTTCATTTGAAAAACAACATTCTTTAATTCTAAAACTAAATATACTTTTCTTACTAAAGATGTACCCTATATAAACAAGTGTTGAAACCATCTGAGAAAGAGCAGTTGCAAGAGCGGCACCCTTTACACCCATTCCCAAAGTATAAATGAATATCGGGTCTAAAACTATATTAAGTAATGCACCTAATAACATGGCACACATAGTTGTTTTAGCTGCTCCTTCACTTGTGACAATATTAGTCATAGTGACATTAAATACATTGAAAATAGATGACATGACATAGATACTAGCATAAGACATTGCATAAGGCATGATACTTTTTGTAGCTCCTAATAATTTTAAAACGGGAGTAAGAAGAATCATAATGACAATAATAAATAATATACCGACTATTATACTACTGTAAATGGCTGTACTAGCCACTTTACCTGCTTTTTCCTTATCACCATGCCCTAAAAGTCTGGGAATATAGGAAGCGGCTCCATTTCCAAACAATAATCCTAATCCCACAATAATCTGACCTAGTGGAAATGCAACGGATATAGCACCCATTTGGCTTGTTCCAAGTCCACCCACAAAGTATGCATCTACTAAATTGTACAATGCAGTTATCATCATACCTATCATAGTGGGTAATCCCATAGATAACAATGCTTTTGGTATTGGGGCAGACCCTAATAATTCAATTTTTTTGTTGCTTTCTTTCATACTAAACACTCCCTTTCTATTGACATTAGCTCTAAAATATAATACTATAAATTATAGTAATAAAGAAAATGCTACTATAAATTATAGTATTTGTCAATAGAAAGAAAATGAGAGGAGAATTTTTATGGCAACAATAGATTTAATTGTGCTGGGGATAGTAAAGCAACAGCCTCAGAGTGCTTATGATATTCAGAAAGTAGTAGAATATAGAAATATATCTCGTTGGGTAAAAATCAGTACACCATCAATTTATAAAAAGGTAATTCAGTTAGAAGAAAAAGGTTATATTCAAAGCACAGTTGTAAGAGAGGGGAGAATGCCAGAAAAGGCAATTTACTCTTTAACAGAATTAGGTGAAAAGCATTTTTTAGATTTAATGTTTGACACAGCTTCAAAGCCAGTAAATATTTTTCTGGATTTCAATGCTGTAATAGTAAATTTATACAGTCTTACACCAGAAAAGCAAAAGTTGTGCTTGAGTAGTATTGAAGAAAACATACAAGTATTAAAGTCGTATATTGAGGATAATATAAATACAAAATCGAATGTACCAGAGACAGGGAAGGCGATTTTAGACCAGCAATTGGTATTAACTCAAACGTTAGAAACATGGGTGAATTCTCTAAAGGATATTATAGAGACTGATAGTAAAAGAGGTTGATAATGATTAAAAGCATACCAGCAAAACAAATTTTACAGAAAGTTAAATTTGACAACTCAAGATGGTTTGGGATTGATTATAATATGAATCTATATCGTGGTTGTCCTCATGGTTGTATTTATTGTGACAGCCGTAGCACAGTATACAACATAGAGAACTTTGACCAAGTACGATATAAGGAAAATGTGATAGAAACTCTAAAAAGGGAGTTACGTTCAAAGCGAAAAAAAGGAGTTGTTGGTATTGGAGCTATGTCTGATACGTATAATCCCTTTGAAAAAGAGCTTTGCATTACTCAGCAAGCATTGAATTTAATTTCAGAAAATCATTTTGGAGTATCTATTGATACAAAAAGCAGTTTGGTAGTTAGAGATATACCAATTTTGAAAGGAATAACAAGAAATAATTCTGCTATTGTCAAAGTGACAATAACCACTGCAAATGATGAATTAGCAAAGAAAATAGAACCTAATGTGAGTCTAAGTTCTGAACGATTTGAATCCGTAAGACAACTCAATGATGCTGGAATATTTTGTGGGATATTATTGACACCTTTGATACCATTTTTGACTGACAATGAGAATGAGATAAGAGCCATCGTTGAAAAAGCACATAAGGCTAATGCAAAGTTTATATATTGTATGTATGGAATGACAATGCGTAATGGTCAGAGAGAATTTTTTTATAAGCATTTAAAGAATATATCTCCAAAGCTGGTATATCAGTATCAAAAAACTTATGGTTTAAATTATGTGTGTCCTAGCTTGAATGGAAAGAGATGTGAACAAGTGCTAAAAAAAGAATGTGCTCGTTATGGTATTTTGACAGAGATGAAAGATATTATAGAAGCTTATAAGAAATCAGATACACATACACAATTAAAGTTTTTTTAACCTATTAAGTTGTAATTACTCTTTATCATAGTAAGAGATAGAGGAGGATTTAAGCCGATGTAATAGGTTATTTTTTTCTTGATTATTCTAAAAAAATATTCTATTATAAATTAAATAGAAAAAAGTAAGAAATTAAATAACAAAAAGTAAAAATAAAAAGTAGTAAACACTAAAAAGTAGTAAACACAATGAAACTAGATAGTAATAATCATTCAGTATTCTAATTGTATTATCATTTAGTTAAGTGTATTAAATATGTAAAAGGTAGTTAAGTGTATTAAATACGTAACGGAAAGATATTTTAAAAAGAGGGGGGATATATATGATAGAAATAAAGACTATAAACGAAAATAAAAAAGGTCATTTTGACCTTTTGTTATTAGCTGACCCATATGAAGTGATGATTGATAAGTATCTTGATAAAGGTACTATGTATGCTTTATATGATAATGGTGAACTTACTTGTATAGCAGTTGTAAATGAAATTTCTAAAGAAACCTGTGAATTAAAAAATATTGCTACATATGAGCATTTTCAAAATAGGGGTTATGCAGCAAAGATGATAAATCATATTTTAGATGTTTATAGTAAAAAGTATTCATCAATGATTGTGGGTACAGCTGAAAGTGGAATCCCGTTTTATGAGAAATTTGGATTTGTTTATTCACATAAGATTAAAAACTTTTTTGTAGATAATTATCCAGAGCCAATTTTTGAAGGGGAATCTCAATGTGTGGATATGTTGTATTTAGAATATAAATTCTAGGTAGTAATGTAGTGAAATTAAAATGTGTCAAATTTTCCATTCAATCTAGGTACTTTCACATGTGGTTCTGATGGTAGAAATAAGTCCATCAGAGCCACATGTACTCAAACTCAATGCTATCCTCACTATCAAGATACCACCTGTATTACCTAATTTGGGATTAAATTTTCCTAGTGGATTATTTCAGCAATTACTTGAGTAGCGTTGAAATCTCAACACAAACTTCACTCCCATTGACGGTTTTATATTTAATAGTAACAAAATATTTGTCTACTAGTTAACTGTTATAAAGGCGGTTACTGTTAAAGTTATTTATAAATAACTTTTCAATATTGAGGAATTTAATGTTAATAATAATAAATACCATCAATACGGGTTGTGGCTTTACCTCCAAACAACATAATGTTATCTTGGAAAAGGAGTTTGATAACATTAAATACTCTATTATTTCCTCCTTGTTCAATGGAGCATAAAGAACCATCCCATAAGTTTTGTTTTAGCATATAGTACCCAAATGCACTATTACCAGAGCCGGTTGCAGGGTCTTCTAAATAACCAAATTTTGGAGAAAAAACTCTTGTATGTGCAATGTGGTTTTTATCAACAGCACTCATAGAAAAAATAAGTATTATATCAATATTATTTTCCAGACAAAAATGTTTTAAGTTTTCTTCGTTTGGATAAATCGATATTAGTTTGTCAGTAGAATTTAATGGTACAATTAATGTGCGTAGTCCTGCATCAATAATATCAATAGGTAATTCATTGCTTATATCTTCATTACACAGATTCAAAGATGTGGCTATATCTGTTGCTTGTAAGCAGATAGCTGGATAATTGGGGCTAGGTGCAGAAATAAAAACAGCATCTTGTTCTGCAATTCTGTTATATACAGTTAATCTACCTTTTTTGTTAGTCTTTATAGGTATTTCACTGCGTTTAAGAAGAGTTTCAGTATTTTTAATTAAGTTGTACATGCATGCAATCGTGCCATGACCGCAAAAACTTACTTCACATTCAGAGGAATAGTATGTTAAGGAAATTTCCTCATGACTATGACAATAAATTACTTCGGACACAAATCCCTTATGTTGTTGAGCAATCTCCAACATAGCTGTTTCAGATAAAACTTGTGCTTCATTTAGAAAAATGCAGGCAGCAGGATTACCAGTGGACACATCCGATGTAAATGCATCTATTTTTTGATATTTATATGTTTCCATTTTTGTCCTCCTATTAAAAATTTAGTTTTCTTGAAATATCTCTTTAGCAATGGTAAGGGCCATATCACCTTTAGGCCAGCCAGAGTAAAAACAGATGTGTGTAATAGACTCAATAATCTCTTTTTGCTCCAATCCATTTTTAAGACCTAATTTCAAATGAAATGGTAATTGACTGAAATTACCCAGTGAAATAATTGATGAAATGGTGATTAGACTTCTATCTCTTAAAGACAAATCTTCATTATCCCATAAATCTCCAAATAGTACTTCTTCTGAGTATCGAGCATATCTTGGTGCAAAATTTCCTAAACGATTTTTGACATCAACTTTTATTTTCATTTTTTCTCCTCTCATTTTCTTTACTTGAACAAACTTATACTCTATAATATACATTACTGAAATTGTACCACTACTGAAATTGTAACATTCTGATAAATATACCTACAAGGGAAAAAATGTAGGACATACACATTTTAGGAGGTGATTTTGTGCCTGTAAACTCTTTTGATGATTATGTGTTAACATGGAAACCAGATAAGCAGAAACTTAAAACACCTATTTATCGCTCCTTAGCACAATTAATGGAAGATGACATACAAAACGGCAATCTGCTTGCGAATACAAAGCTTCCACCTCAAAGGGAGCTGGCTGACTATCTAGATTTGAACCATAGTACAATAACTAAAGCTTATAAAATCTGTGAGTTAAAGGGGCTTATTCATGCAAATGTTGGTAGTGGAACCTTTGTTTCACCTAATGCTAATAGTTCTTCCTCTATAGTCAATCAAGATGATACTGCAGTAGCAGATATGGGAATGGTGCTACCTTTTTTCAAACACAACCAACTGGTAAAGGATATAGCAAAGGAAGTTCTTAAAAAACCTTTATCTGAAAAACTATTCGAGTATAGTAACCCTCTTGGAAGCCAAAACCAACGGATTGTAGGTGCAAAATGGCTATCTCAATTCGGAATTGATAGCCATGCAAACAATATAATTATAACTGCAGGAGCACAAAATGCTCTTGCCATTATACTGTCATCCTTGTTTTCACCTGGTGACAAAATTATAACAGACCCGTATACATATCCAAACTTTATTGCTCTGGCTAATATGCTTCATATTCAACTTATAGCAGTAAACTATGATGAACAGGGAATGTTGCCAAATGAGCTTGATACCATTTGTAGTCTGGAAAAAATCCATGGAATTTTTTTAATGACTTCTTGTAACAATCCTACGACTGTTTCATTTTCAAGTCAGCGTATTAGAGAGCTTGCCACTATAATAAAAAAACATAATTTGCTAGCAATTGAAGATGATGTGTTTGCTTTTTTGAGAAAAAACAAGGTAACTCCTATTTATTCCTTGCTTCCCGAACAGACAATTTATATAAGTGGGCTTTCAAAATCAATCTGTGCAGGCATAAGGGTGGCTTATATGTGTTGCCCTTTAAAGCATTTTTCAAAGCTTGAGCAAGGTTGCTACAACCTCAACATCAAAACTTCCTCTTTGAATGTGGAAGTAGCTACAGAAGTTATTCAAAGTGGAATATCACAAGAACTTATACGAGAAAAATATAAAATGACAATTAAACGCAATCATTTATACTCTAAATACTTTCCATCTGCTTCTTGTGAAGTAGAATCATATTATCAATGGTTGCAACTTCCAGAAGATTGCAGTGGTAAGTTTTTTGAAAGCCTAATGGAAAGTCAGAATATAAAGGTATATGGTGCGGAAAGATTCTCTGTGGGGGATAACGCCAGAAACAACGCAATACGAGTTGCAACTTGCTCTCCTGAAACCGAAGCACATTTAGAGATGGGGCTTATGATAATAAAAAAATCCATCGAAATAGGAGAAAAATGTGGGTTTTGCTAAGTAGTAAACAGGGCAAGTGTCAAGATTTCAGTACGTCAGCCTGAGCAGATGGTCGATATTACTACATATGAGTATTTTCAAAATAGAGAATATATATCAAAGGTGATAAATCATATTTTAGATGGTAATGAGAAGATAAAGTGTTACATAAAGCACATCTGAAAAGGTGTGCTTTTCTATTGTTATAAAATCATGTTTTAGTAATAAATTACATGAGTGCAACTTAAAGTTGACAATGTGCATTTCTTAAAATATAGAATTTAACAGTATAGTTTGATAATATTTGGCATTAGGTTTTTGGTTTTGTACAATCTATTGGGGTTATGGATGCATATGAACTGTTGGTAAAAAACGAACAGTATTGTGATAGATTTATTTTTAAAATAAAGAGAAAACTGAAGAATAAAATTGATAGGTTTTAAAATTGAATTTTTAAAGGTAGGAACTAGTTAGGGCAAAATATTAATTATAAAATTTACAGAGACAAGATAAAAGGTCACGATAAAACAGCAAAATGTATGATAAGTATGAGTGATTATTATGGTACTTTATTTTAGAATTATTTATATAAAAGTTAGAAGAGAGAAAAAATATTAAAATGTCAAATTGACCCAAAAAATAATATATGTAGTATAACTAAGAATAATGGAACTTAAATGTAATACACACAATATAATTTGAGAATTGTATGCACAGTATAACTTAATGTTTAATATAACTATATAGAACTTAATATAGTTATATTAAACATTTACAATGAATGAATATCATTCATTGACATAAAGAATTACTCATGATATACTATGAACAATATAAGAAAGGAGGAGTTTAGATATGACAAATATAAAAGAAAAATCAAGAAAAACATTTAATAATCAAGCGAATACCTATGACCAAGATATAAAGGGGCAACATGCAAGAAACCTTTATCCAGTTTTACTTGGAGCCATTTCAAATGTTTCATATGATACTGTTTTAGATTTAGGGTGTGGGACAGGAGCCGTATTACAAGCTATTTTAGATGAAGATTGTAGGAAAAAAGTTTATGGAATTGATATCTCTGAGAAGATGCTAGATATAGCAAGAAATAAACTAAAAGAGAATGCTACCTTAGTTTTAGGAGATTCAGAGTATTTGCCATTTGAAAATGAATTTTTTGATGTTGTATATTGTAATGATTCTTTTCATCATTATCCTAAACCTGATAAGGTATTGTCAGAGGTTTGTAGGGTATTAAAGCCAAAAGGAACTCTAATAATTTGTGACTGTTGGCAACCATTTTTATTTAGACATATAATGAATATTTTCATGAAGTACAGCAAAGATGGAGATGTAAAAATGTACTCAGAAAAGGAAATATGTAAATTGTTAGCTGTAGATTTTAGAAGCATTGCATGGAAGAGTGTGAATCAGACTTCATATATTGTAACAGCTATAAAAGGAGAAAGTATAAAAGAAAAACACATAAAGAAAAACACATAAAAAATCATAAAGAAAAATATATAAAAAAATGCATAAAAAACATCATAAAAAACGTATAAAAAATAAAACATATAATACTTTATAATGTTGCAAATTTTTAACCTAAACCTGTTTAAATCTCAGGTATTTTTTAAAATTAATAAATGAATGAAATTCATTCATAAAAAGGAGGATATATGAGTACAAAAATGGATTTTATTACAGGAGATACAAAAAAATGTTTAACAAAAATGTCTTTGCCATTGATAGTAGCTATGTTTTTAAACATGGCATACAATCTAGTAGACAGTATATGGATTGGTAATTTATTGGGAGAGACAGCTATGGCAGCACTTACAACTTCAACACCAATTATTTTAATTCTAACATCTGTAGCTATGGGGGCTACAAATGGTATATCGATTTTACTTTCGCACGCAATTGGGGCAAAAGAGCATAAAAAAACAGAAAGTTTGATTTCTACTTCATTTTTGGTATCAGTAATATTTTCATTGATAATTACTGGAATTATTGAACTATTCTTACCATCCATCTTAAAAATATTGAATACTCCAGCTGAAACTTACTCTATGGCATATAATTATTTATCTATATATCTACTTGGGTATATTGCAGTATATCTTTATTGTTATTTTACAGCTGTACTACGTAGCTTTGGGAATACTGCTTTTCAAGCAATTGCTATGCTTGTATGTACATTATTAAATGCTATACTTGACCCGATTTTTATAAATATGATTGGGTTTAAGGGTGCTGCTATTGCAACTTTAATTTCTCAAAGTACTTGTCTTATTTTTATGCTGATATATTTGTGGCAAAAAAAACTATTCTCATTTCATATATCTTTGTTTGATAGAAAAGAAATTTACCCACTTATACAAAAGGCAGTTCCATCAATTGTACAACAAAGTATACCAGCTATAAGTACTAGTTTTTTGACAGCTATTGTGAGTGGGTATGGTGTAACAGCAATTGCAGCTTATGGAATTACTGGGAAATTAGAGACAATTTTATTCTATCCAGCAATGGCACTTAACATGGTTATAACTACTATTGTTGGTCAGTGTGTAGGAGCAAAACGTTATGATAGAGCAAAGGATTATTTAAAGTGTGCAATGTTATATGGAAGTGTTATATTGATTGTGTTGTCGATACTTGTTGTTGTCTTTGCTAGACAACTTTCAGATGTGTTTATCAGTAGTATAGGGGTAGGAAATATTGTTGCCAATTATTTTTTAATTGTAGGTATTGGGTATGTGCTAAATACAATCACAAATTGTTTTTTGGGAGCTATTAATGGTTTGGGAAAGCCTTCAAAGAGCATGCTACTTATGGTATTTTACTATATGATTGTAAGGATGCCTTTAGCATATATATTTTCAGTTTTAGGATTTGGTCTGGAAGGTATATGGGTAGGCGTTTTAATCAGTCATATCGTTGCAAGTTTAGCAGCATCATTATCGGCAAATAAGTTGTTTGTATGTTTAGAAAACCAGCCTACATAGTAAATTTGATACTATTAGCTTGCAAACCAATCAGATTTGATAGAAAATAAAATTAGAATTACATTATGTACGATATTTTTTATTACTTAAGTGATTGCAATAATAATTAAAAAAGTAATAGTCGTTTATATAAGGAGGAAAATATTATGCTAGATTCTAATAAAATAACTTTTCAGGAAGATGTAGTAAAATTTTTAGGAGGTTTAAATTGAAAAAATACAAACCTATTGAGTTAGCAAGAATGTTTAATCTTCATCCAAACAGTATTAGATTTTATGAAGAGATTGGCTATATTTCAAAAGCTAAGCGAAAAGCAAATAATTATCGCGAGTTTGAAGAACATCATGTATTGCAGTTGAAAATTTGTAGATACATATTTGGTTATCAATTTACAAATAGTCTTATACGAAATACGGGAAATCTTGTTATCAAATCAGCAGTTAGTAGAGACTTGACAGTTGGAAAACAGTATTCTTTTGACTATATTCATGTAATACAAAATGAAATTAAAATTGCAAAAGAAACAGCTAGTACTCTACACCTTTGGGCAAATTTAGTACCTAAGGTAGTTAATGATATTGATAAAAATTATACTCGTAATGATATAGCTAATTTACTAGGTACAACCAAAGAATCTGTGCGTAATTGGGAACGAAATGATTTGATTCAATCAAATAAAGTAGGTAGTAAAAATGAAAGATTGTTTGATGACCTTGATTTAGAGAGAATACGTATAGTGTATATGTTGCGTCAAACAGGATATAGTATATCTGCGATTCATCGTTGTTTATCTGCATATGATAATGGCTACAAAAACTTATTGTTAGACAAACTCAATAATCCTACTCAAGAAGAGCTATTATCTGCTGGTGATTGTTGGTTATTTGAGTTAGAGAAACTTGAAAATGTCGCTAAAAAAATTCCACCTATATTTGAAGAATTAAAGGCTATAGATTATTAAACATTACAGTAGTACACCACCATTATTTCTGATGTTATCATTAGGATTAAAGGTGGTATTTTTATTGTGAAATTTATTTGAGTGATATTAATAAACGATAATCACTCTTAGTAATAAGAGGAATAAGTTTAATAGGATGATAAATAAATTTAGCAATGATAATAGCAAACTTAATAGTAAAATGGAGAAGTTTAGCAATGAGGAGGGAGAGTTTAATAGTAAAATGAAGAAGTTTAGCAATGAGAAGGGCGAGTTTAATAGTAAAATGAGGAAGTTTAGCAATGAGAATAGTAAGTTTAATAGAAATGGAGAAGTTTAGCAATGAGAAAAGCAAGCTTAATAGTATTATAAGGGGGAATTAGTGATATGACTAAAAATATTATTGAAGATAGCGAAATACTAAAGCAAGTTATAAAAGAGCGCGCAGTTGGGACAGAAAACAATGAGATGATTGTAAATTATCTTGAAAAAGAGTTTTTAACTTCAGGGTATGCAATCAAATCTATGCCATTTGATTGTATTGTTTGGAAAAATGGTGAATCTAAGTTGAAGATAGGAAATGATAAAATAAGCATATTTGCAAGTCCATTTTCAACGCAATTTTATGGAGAAGGAAAAGTAGTCATCATTAAATCCATAAAAGATTTACAGGAAAAAAATCTAAGCGATAAAATCATTGTTTTGTGTAAAGAAATAGCAAAGCGTCAACTACAGCCTAAAGACTTTCCTTTTTACTATCCTGATGAAGATAAAAAGATAATATCATGTTTAGAAGAGCAAAATCCAAAGGCGATTATATCTGTTACTGGAAAAAGTCAAATGTGTGGAAGGAGCCCTTTTCCAATATTTGAAGATGGAAATTTTTCAATACCATCTGCATATGTAAGTGATGATGTCTTGTCACAACTCGTTAATTGTGAAAATAAAAATACTGCTGTATCAATTACAATAAATTCTCAAAATATAGACTCGAAAAGTAGACAGATAGTGGGATATAAAAAGGTTTCAAAATCAAAAGGTAAAATTATAGTATGTGCACATATGGATACAAAATATAATACAGTTGGAGCTCTTGACAATGCTACTGGAATTGCTGTTTTAATGAAGGTTATGTATATTTTACAAGAGACTTTTGGTGAATTTGATATAGATTTTGTTCCTTTTAATAGTGAAGAATATTTTGGCGTTGATGGAGAGCTTAATTATTTAGATTATATAGATAATCAGCAGGATAAAATTGAATTAGTTATAAATATTGATTCACCATGTCATATCAATTCACAAACGGCTATATCATGCTACAATCTAAGTGAAAATATGGAATCTCATATTGATAGTATGATAATGAAATATGATAGAGTAGTGAGAGGAGATGAGTGGTATGCTGGTGATCACTGTGCATTTGTATTTAGGGGCATTCCTTGTATAGCTGTTACGTCTTCCAATCTTTTTAATGGGGCACTTGAGTTTACCCATACTCCAAAAGATACATTAGATACTGTTGATTTAACACTAATAAATCATACAGCTGAATTTATTTCAGAGTTTATTCAAAGATTAGGCTAAAAAATATATGATTAATCAACAAGATGATTCCTGTATGATATGGGAATCATCTTGTTTAAATTTTGATATAGTATTTAAATTTTGATATAGGAATTATCTTATTTAAATTCTATTGATAGCTGTATTTATAATAACTAACTTGATAAAGTTTATTATTTTATTTTTTACTTTTTTGTTTAAACATTCTACAAGCTGTTAATATTGCACCAAGCAAACAAATAACTACAAGGATAAGATAAACATTTTTCATTCCATATACAAAAATTTCATCATTATTGCTTACATAATCATAAACTCTATACCCTGCATTATAACTCATAAAGCTATATAGCAATGTAGTTGAAATAGTAATTCCTATAATTTGCCCCAAATTTCGTACAAGTGAATTAATACTTCCCACCACTCCAAGCTTACTTTTAGGGCAAGTCGACATAATTAAAGCATTATTAGCAGGTTGGAATAATGCCTGTCCTACTGATATAGTTGAAATAAACATAGCAAAGAATACAATTATAGAATGTTGTGAAAGTCTGGACATTAGAAAGAATCCTACACTCATAGTAAACAGACCAACTAAAATAATTTTTTCTGACTCAATTTTATCTGAAATACCTCCGAAAATTGGAGAACAAACAGCTAAAATTAAGGGAGATAACATCATAAACATACCTGCTTGAATTGGAGAAAGTTTTAATGTATTTTGTAAATAAAAAGGAATTAAAATACTTGAAGCTGCAATACAAACAAACGAAGTAAGTGCACAAACTAAATTTAATGAAAACTGCATATTTCTAAAAATTTCAAGGTCGAGTAGTGGCTGTGCTTGCTTCTTTTCTAATACCAAGAATAATACAATAAAAATAAATGATAATAAAATTGATGTTAATATATAAGGATTTGATAATCCTACTTGTTGTGCTGTAATCAGAGAACCAAAAAATAATGTTGTTCCTAAAAACTGAAGTAATGCTCCCATTTTGTCCATTTTTTCTGGATTTTTCTTGTTTTCTGGAAGAAATTTAATTCCTAAAAGAAAAACAATAATGCCTATGGGAATATTTATAAAAAAGATTGTATTCCAATTAAATATTGATAGAATAAATCCACCAACAGATGGACCAAGCATATTTCCTATGGCGACAGCAGTAACTAAAATTCCTAGTGCTTTACCTCTACTTTCCCTTGGAAATAATTCTGTAATAATTCCATGATTGTTTGCCATATAGGCTGAAGCTCCAACACCTTGAATAAAACGATAAATAATAAGTGAAGTAAAAGAATTACTAATTCCACATAGCATAGATGCAACCGTGAAAATAATAGTTCCTGCTTGAAATACTTTTGATTTTCCTATAATATCTCCAAGTCTACCAAAAAAGAGTAGTGTTGAGCATATAACAATAGAATAACTTGCTACTACCCATTCAACAGATGATAAAGACACATTTAATTTGCTGGATAGAACAGGTAATGCGACATTTACAATACTAGAATCTAAAGTTGCCATAAATGTCATGGCGATAACAACAAGTAAAACTACCATTCTTTTTTTATCATTACTTTCTGTAAAGTTTTTTGTCATTTTAAGTACCTCCTTATCTTTAATGATTGATAGTATTTTGTTGTTTACAATACTAATCCATTTTTATATAATAGCTATATGCATTTAGATAAACAATAACGGTATTGCTTGAAGTTAGCACAATTTTGATACGAGGTATAATAATGAATGATAAGAATATGTATTTTGACAGAAAAGGTAAAGAAAGTTTTATAGATATATTTTTTAAAGATGACATAAAAAACGGAGAAAATTTTAAAAGACACTGGCATGAGCATTTACAAATATATTATTTTATAGATGGTGAAGCACATCTGGAGTGTGATTCAAAAAAATTTAAAGTAGGAGCTAAAAATTTGGCGATAGTTAATAGTAATGAAGTTCACTATTTAGAGAGTCTTTCAGATGACTTGAAATTCTACACTATACGTGTTGAGCCTACATTTCTTTTTAGCAATCAAGTTGATTTATTACAGACTAAATATTTTTCTCCATTAGCATTAAATTGTATCTTTTTTAATAATATAATTCAAAATGATATGCTTGCTTTAGAGTGTATTAAAAATATACTTAGAGAATATTCTAATAAAGAGATAGGGTATGAACTTTCTATTAAAGCATCTATATATCAATTTATCGTATTGTTATTAAGAAGTCATGTGAAAAAAATATTATCAGAAAATGAATTTGAAGAAAGAAAATTTGCCTTAGAAAGATTTGAATGTGTTTTCAATATAATTGAAGAAAAATATATTGAAAAGGTTAATTTGAAGGAGCTTGCAGATTCTGTGAATTTGAGTATACATCACTTTTGTAGAACATTTAAGCAAATAACAGGAAAAACAACAACTGACTATATTAATGGAGTTAGGCTCAATAAATCTATTTATTATTTAAAACAAACAAATCTAAATGTGACTGAAATAGCAATGAAATGTGGGTTTGATAGTATCAACTATTTTAGTAGACTGTTCAAAAAATATTATGATATCTCTCCTACCGAATATAGGAAAGAGCATATAAAATAATCTTATTATAATACATTATAAATAAGATTTAATATAAAATGTTATTGATAGAGTGTATTATTTGTGATTCTTAAAAATCATGGATAATATGCTCTATTTTATTTTAAAAAATATAAATATGCACAATAATAAATATAAGAGAAAAATAAAGCTAGTTTTAACCAATAAAACCTTAAAGTACGCTTTAAAGTAATATAAAAAATAGAAAGAAAGGATGTGAAATTAAAGATTAATCAATAAATAATTGATATAATAAAAGAAAGTGGTGTTGGGATGAAATATGGCTTAGAAATTGGAAAAACTGAAAAAGAGTATAGAAGAACCATAGTTGAAGAAAAAGATAGAGAATGGACAAATAAAATAAATGATACATTAAAAAGAGATACTTTTTCTAATGAGGAACTAGACAGACTTAGAAATCTAATTCCAAAAGAAATATTAACAGATGAAAATGTAGGTCAAGTAATAACTGAAGATGGTTATGCTAAACCTGAATATGATGAAGTATTTAAATCACTATTTACCTTACATAATGACTATGATTTACTATCAAATTTTATAAATGATATTATAAAATATGCTCCAAATGCCAATAAAAACATTAAGCCATTTACACAAATCAAAAAAATAATCAGAGTTGAAACTGACCCAACTATTAACTATATCGGCGAGAAAAGACCTAGATTAGATATTTTAGCTGAGGATGAAGAAAAGAATCACATAAATATTGAAATGCAAAGAGCTTTTGAAATTGATTATGAAGAAAGAGCTGAGTATTACTTAAATCTTGTACATGGAAAGAAATTAGAGGAAGGTAAGAAATATAAAGATATTGGAAAGACTATTGGAATTCATATATTAAACCATGTAAAATATAGACAGATAGACGATTATGTAAATTGTATGAGATTAACTATGGATGGTCATCCAGAAATTTATTCAAAGAAAACAGTGCTGTATTTTGTAGAGCTTCCTAAGATTAATAGACATGATAAAATAGTAAATAGAATTATATTATGGGGAAAACTTATCAATAATCCTTCTAACTTGGACGTTAGGGTTGTATCTAAGAATGATTCTATTGTTAAGAAGGCATTAGATAGGTTAAAGGAATTAGGTAGTAATGAAGAATATTTATTAAATCTGAAAAGAGGTGCTTACATTATGGATAGAAGTAGGAGTTTTAGAGAAGAAGTTTTAAGAGAGGGAATCGAAATAGGAGAAGAGAGAGGAATCGAAATAGGTAAAGAAATAGGAAAAAGTGAAACAGCTTTACAAATAAATCGTAACTTTGTCATAAAGTTGAAAAACAAAGGATATAATTTAAGTGAAATTTGTGAGTTAGTTGATTTGAGCAAGAGTGAAGTTGAAGAAATTTATAATCAAAATTAATAACTAAAAAATATTGGTTACTTAGCTTTTATTTTTTTCTGATTATATAAGAGGTTGTGAATAGATTTTTATAAAATAAATTTATTTACAACCTCTTTAATTTATAAAGATATAAAGATTGAATTAATATTTATATAAAAATTGGGATGATTTTAATATGAAAAATAAATTTAAATAGAATGAAAAATTATTTTTGAATAATGCTTCCAAAAACGTCCAATTGAATATATAATGTAATTATAAAAGCAAGATATTTTTATAGTAGTGGTTAATTCTCTAATGAGGAGGGTGTAAAATGGCTAGTATGATTATGGAAGTTGTAGGAGCATTGTTTATAGTAATTGGATTAATTTTGACAGTTGTTGAGATAAAAGGAAATTTCCCTTCTTTTTATGGTTTTGGTCAGAATGCTATAGGTACAAATGCTATAGGAATTATAGCAGCAGGAATAGCGTTAATTTTCTTTAGAAATGGTATAGACAGTATAGATTCTATAGCTACTTATGGTATATTTTTAGCGATAGAACTTGTTGTAATCTCTGCATATTTCTTAATAAGAAGAAAGTTCTGTAGAGAAGATAAAAATTTAAGAGTTAATTAATAAAGTTGTCTACTATAAAATTAGAAAATTTAGAAAATAAAAGATTGCTTTTAATTATTTAAAACTCAAGAAACTGTATTCTAAATAAAAACAGAATGTGGTTTCTTTTTTTAGTGTAACAGGTTTAATAAATAAGAAGTAAATTGTGTTTAGAAGATAAGAAGATAAAAAGATAAGTATGAAAGTTTTAATATTTAAAATTCCAATAACCTTGACAAGAGTGTTAAGGTAAGAGATAATGAATTCATTCATTTGATAGAAGATTAATTGAAAGGAGTATTATCATGACTCGAACAGAAAAAAAATTAGATAGTAATAAAAGATTAAATCATAAAAATATAGACAATAAACATCGTACAAGAATATCAAAAGAGCCTCAAGAGCGAAAACAAGAAATAATAGAAACTGCTTTAGAATTATTTTCTGAAAAAGGCTTTGAAAATACAACTATTCAGGATATAGCAGTTAGAATGAATGTATCACAAGGATTGTGTTATCGTTATTTTAAATCTAAAACTGAAATTTTTGCTGCTACTTCAGAATACTATGCAATGAAAGCTGTAGAACAAATACAAATTCCAATATCACAGGATATATCTGCAATTGATAAATTAAATATAATTATGAAGCGTATGTTTGAATATGAAATGAAGCACCATGAATTTGAGGCAAGATACAATGAGAACTCTGAGATAAGAGCAAGTAGGTTAGATAATGTAGCCAATCAAGTGGTTGATGTTATGGTTCCAATTGTAGAACAAGGTATAAAAGAAGATGTCTTTCATTGTAAAAATGTGGTTATGGATACCAAGTTCTTGGTATTTGGTATTATTCATACTTTCCATGAAGATATGCCAGAAGAAAATATTAAGGAATACATAATTTCTTTTCTTGATTTTATGAAAGATGCATTTATTCGTATTTTAAAAATTGAGGATACAAATAAGATTGGTGAAGGATGGAGCAGTTTTTGAAGCTATCTGCCATTTTCATGCTAAGTTTTTATGATAGGAATACAGTATAGCTTATAAGAAAGCTATATAACGGTCTGCTGGAAAATCTATTTTTATTTGTAGTCCAACTCTACAATCAATATTTTCCCATGACCGTTATCACTTTTTTATATTTTGCATTAAATAATTTTTTTATCATCAGATATAGTTTTTTTGATTACTACTATATACAAAATGATAGCGAGAATAAATGATACAATATCAGCAAGAGGTTGTGCCCATACAATTCCCTGAACTCCAACTATTACATTCAATATAAGTGAGGCTGGAATATATATAAGTCCTTGCCTGCTGATGTTGATGATTAATGAAGAAAAGGATGCTCCAATAGCTTGTAAAGCATTTAGTAATACATAAAATATTCCAAATAATATGCTTGTTGTTAATAGTATTTTGGAGAACTGAACACCATAAGTGAAGGCACTCATATCTGTCAAGAACATACTGACTATCTTATCACAGAAAATATAGCACAGACCAGTAAGTATAACTTCAAGTACTAATGCAAAAATGAGTGAAAAATTTAATATTTTCTTGAATCTATCCCAGTTCTTTGCACCAACACAATAACCAAGAAGTGGCTGAATACCTTGACCTAATCCTACTGCAATCATGGCTGTAATCATAACTATTTTCATGGATACACCCATTGCCGCAACTGCCATATCACTATAGCCAGACATAAGTGCATTTACAATAATCTGTGACACACTCATAAGGAATGTTCCTAATGCAGCAGGTATACCAATACTTAACACTCCTGTACATATTTTTTCTTTGAAAGTGAAGTATTTTGGGCTAATACTTAAAATTGATTTTTTTCTAACATAATATAAAATATATACTAAGGCTCCAACAATATTTCCTACTACAGTTGCAATAGCTGCTCCTTCAATATCCCAACCAAAGCCCTGTATGAATATAGGGTCAAGTATTACATTCAATAGATTTCCTATCAACATACCTGACATAGCATAAGTTGAGTTTCCCTCTGCTCTTATAACATTGGAATAACAGTTTGCAATTAAAACAAACGGTCCACAAAGAGAAACAATTCTTAGATAACTCTTAGCAAAATCCACTGTTTCAGAACTCGCTCCGATTAAAATCAATAAGTCATCCATGAAGACTAGAAACAAGACTGCAACAATAATTCCAACTATGACACAAGACCACATACAGAATGAACATACTTTTTTTGCATATTCCTTTCGTCCCTGTCCTAATGTACGAGATATAACAGATGTGCCACCCACACCAAATACAGTACCTAATGCCATAAATATAAGAAATACAGGGGTGGCAAGAGAAACTGCTGCCACTTGAAAATCGTCATGTGTTTGACCTATAAAAAATGTATCTGCCAAGTTATAGACTAATACCATCAGCATAGCGAGAATCGCAGGGATTGCGTTTTTGAATATCGCCTTAGATATAGGCATGCTACTAAATACTTCTAATGAATTTGTTTCGTTATTCATAATTTGCCTCCTTTATTGTTTAGATTTTTAGTTAATTCTACATAAAATCTTCTTTTATCAATACTTATAAAAAACTACACAACATCAATATCTATAAGAAGCTATACAATATCAATATGTATAAAAAACTATTCAACATTAATACCTATAAAAAGCTATTCAATATCAATATATATAAAACTGTACAAATAAATATTTTATATAAATAGCTACATATTAATAGCTAGGTATTGATATAGTTTTAATGAATGCCTGTTACATTCCAACAGGCACATTATTTAATAACTTCATATACTTTTTTCAGCAAGCATATAAATTGCTCTTTTTCTTCATCATTTAAATTTGACAATAATAGCTTTTCAATGTCTTCCATTTTATTCTGTGTTGTCAAACAACATTCTTCGCCTTTTGTTGTCAAACCAACTTTTTTAATTCGCTTATCGTCTGGAACAGAAAGACTCATTATGAATCCTTTCTTTTCTAAACGTGAGGTCGTTCCAACTATTGTTGACTGTGCAACATGAAGTCGTTTTTCCAATTCTTTCAAAGTGAAAGTTTTGTCTTTTGAATCATATAGAGTAAGCAATAATTGTAGTTGAGCAAGAGTAAGATTGGATGAACGCAATTCACTATTTAAACGTTTCTCTAGTGATTCATGCATCATTTTAATAAGCAACCCACAATTTATTATCATGTAGAGATAATCACTCCTTTCAATCTTAATATACTACCTTTTAAAAATAATGTCAATAGCTAGCTATTGATATTGGAGATATTTTCTATCATACTAACTCATTAGTAGTTGAATAAAAAAGAGTATAAGTAAAATATGCATAATGAATGAATTTGTTCATTAAGTTGTTGACAATTTAAAATAAATGATTTATTATTAAAATATCCTAATGAATGAATTCATTCACTAAGATATTCATTAATTCATTCGTTGGAAGGTTGATTCATTTACTAATTGGTTGATTCATTTATTAATTGATTTGCTTATTGGTTTTATTTATTAAGGTTTAAAGTAAGATTTTATGATTTATTCAACATAATTTAAATCTGCCAGTTCCAAGGTAAGGCTACTATTAAGCTTCAATTTTGGACGTAAAAGTATTAAAAAATAATAAGGGTAAAGAAAGGTGGGATTATAAATGGTATCGTTATTAGCTAGATTTTGTATAAAGGATAGAGAAAATATATCATCTCCAATGGTACGTCAATCTTATGCAAAACTTTGTAGTAGTGTAGGAATATTTTTAAATGTCATCTTGTTTGTAGTTAAATTACTATGTGGAACTATAAGTGGCTCAACCGCAATCATTACGGATGGATTTAATAATCTAGCTGATGCTGGTACTTCTTTTGCTTCATTTTTAGGGTTTTGTATAGCAGGTATTGGAGCTGGGGAAAATCATCTCTTTGGACATGGAAGATATGAATGGTTTATGGGGCTCTTGTATTCAATTGCTGTGATTATCATGGGAACAACATTAGCAAAAAATTCATTTACGTCAATAATTTCGCCCAAAGATTTAGAGCTTAATCCTCTGATATTTTTCATTCTTGTTTGTTCAATAATTGTTAAACTCTATATGTTTTTTTATAACAAAGATATTGCTAGAAAAATTGATTCTACTGCAATGAAAGCAACAGCTGTAGATTGTATTAGTGATATAGTTGCTACTACAGCGATAGTAATTTCATTGATTACAGAGCATCTTACTGGATGGACTATTGATGGTTGGTGTGGGTTGCTAGTTTCTATATTTATAATGATTTCAGGTATGAAGTCTATGTCAGAAATAGTGGGAAGATTATTAGGAAAATCACCAGATAAAGATACAGCCAATAAGATAAATAAAATAGCAATGCAATATGAAGAAATACAAGGAACAAATGACTTAATAGTTCATGATTATGGTCTTGGACATTTTGTAATATCAATGCATATTGAAGGCAAAGAAGGAATAAGCAGTGATATTCTAAATGATATTGCAAATGAAATTTCTTATAAACTTTATATCGACATGGGATGCAATGCTACCATACAGACAGATTTTCTGGTTAAAGACCCAATGATAGTCGACGAAATATTCACTAGGTCTACTAAAGAGCTACAGAAGATTGAATCAGATGCGAGTATTAGCAATCTACGTATAATAAAGTCAAGTTTACATACAAATGTTATTTTGATGATTGCAGGGTCAAATAATCTTCAAAAGATTGAACCTAAAATTAGGGATACAATGGAAGAGGTTGTTGTTTCAGTTGATAGTAGTTATCATGCAATCGTTAAGTTTGTGATTTTACGCAAGCATAAAAAGAAAGAAATGTAAGTCTATCGAGTTATACAGTCTGATTATTGATGAAAGTATGATGAAGGTATGAGGAAAAAAGGAAATTAAACATGTCAAATAAACTAATAACTTGATTGTTCATGTAAATACACTAAAAAGAATTTTTAACTAAAAAAATTATAAAAAATATAAAAGGAGGATTTATTATGGATAACGAACAACGTATAAAATTACTTAAAGAAGCACCTATACAAAAACTTCTACTAAAAATGGGTATACCAACAATGATTGGAATGCTTGTTACAGGATTTTATAACCTAGTAGATGCATACTTTGTTGGAGGGCTTGGAACTAGTCAAATGGGAGCTGTATCAATAGCATTTCCAATAGGTCAGGTGATTGTTGGGATAGCACTGCTATTTGGTGGTGGAGTATCATCATATCTATCTAGACTATTAGGTGAGGAAAAACATTCACAAGCTAGTCATGCCGCATCGACTGCCTTGTATTCGAGTTTATTTATTGGCGTGATTTCAATCGTATTGATTGAGTGCTTTATTGATAAAATAATATTTGCTTTAGGAGCAACAGAAACGATTTTTCCATATGCAAAACAATACGCTGTGATTTATGTGGCAAGTTCAATTTTTAATGTGTTTAATGTCACAATGAATAATATTGCAACCAGTGAAGGGTCAACTAAAATATCCATGATAAGTATGCTATTAGGAGCAGGTTTGAATTTAGTATTGGCACCCATTTGTATATATGGATTTAAGATGGGTATTTCAGGAGCAGCAATTGCAACTGCTATAGCACAAGCAATAACAAGTTTGATGTATTTAGTTTATCTTTTGATGAAAAAAAGTATTTTTAGTTTTTCTATAAAGGAATTTAGATTTGAGCGTGAAATTTACATACAAATTCTTAAAGTAGGAATTCCAACTCTAGTATTTCAACTTTTAACAAGTGTTGCCATAGGTCTTACTAACAAAGGAGCTCAAAGTTATGGAGATTCAGCAATAGCGGCTATGGGGATTGTTACACGCATAATGTCTATGGGGTCTTATGCAGTATTTGGTTTTGAAAAGGGCTTCCAACCAGTGGCTGGTTACAGTTATGGTGCTAAACAATATATGCGATTAAATGAGGCGATAAATACTACTTTGAAGTGGACTACTACTTTTTGCTTAGTCATGTCATTAGTTTTGATTATATTTCCAGAGCCAATTATATCTTTATTCTCAACTAGTGATAAAGCTGTACTAGAAATTGGCACATTTGCACTTAGAATAAGCAGTGTGATGTTTATTTTCTTTGGATTTGGAACGGTTTACTCAATACTATTTCTTGCCCTTGGAAAAGCAAAAGAAGGCACATTTCTCAGTGTAAGTAGACAAGGATTGTTTTTTATACCTGTTATATTATTATTGCCATCAATTATGGGGCTTAATGGTGTAATTTTTGCTCAACCAATTGCTGATTTATGTATGGTTGTATCTGCTGCAATTTTGGGGATAAAATTGAAAAAAGAAATAAGAATGTTGTCAGTTCAAAATCAATTTTAAGCAATAGTATAATGAGTATTTTTTGTATATATATTATAAGATTAGTTTAATCAAGTGGTGTATTTTATTATGTTTTATTAATGACAATAAGTAAAAAATAAAGCTTTATCAATAAAGCCTATTAATCATTATAAAAAAGAGTTTTATAATAATTTATTTATAATTATAAAACTCTTTTATAAAATTCCTTTTAAGAATATTAATTTATCTTAAATACAGATATTCCTGGTATAGTTATATTTCCTCCCATAGTTGATTTATAAGTTTATAGTTACAGCACTTATACCTCTTACTGTTATATAATCGTCTTCTAATATCCTTGAATTTGTTATCTAATTTTTACTTAATTATATGAAATTCTAATTGGTAAAAATTGGATTTGATTATATAAAATGATTGCTATACTATGTATTTAAATAGACAATATTTGGGGGCGATAATCATGTATTTTAGAAAAATATCAAGGTCAGAAATAATCGTAATGAAATTTATTTGGAACTCAGATATAAAAGTAAAATCATGTGAAGTTATTAATCACATGAAAGAAAAATATGATTACTCCGAAAAAACAACCTTAAAAATTCTATCAAAATTAGCAAAGAAAAATTTTTTATATATACAAGAAACAGACAAATGCACATATTATACTGCTGCTATTAAAGAGGAAAAATACCATGACTTTATATCGAAGAATCTAAATAGTTTATCTATAAAAAGTTTGATTTTACTATTCTGTGAAGACAAATTGAGCGAAGAAAAAATAAATTCTTTAGAAGAGTGGGTGAAAAACTGGGAAGATGATGAAAAATAATTACATAATTTTAATGATATGATAAAAAACTTTTAAATAACTTTATTTAAAAGTTTTTTTATTTCCGCAAATACAGATAAAACCTAAAGAATATATAAAAAAATCCAATATAACAAAAAATTAAACAAAAATAGTGTTGACCTTTGTGTTGCACAAAGATATAGAATTCTAATCAAAGGAAAATGGTTTTTAATAGAAAAAGTTTTAACCAAAAACAAATCATACAAAGGAGAAATTATTATGAAAAATGAAAGTATAAGAGAAAATATGTCAGTATTTGGAGAGGTAATCCAACCTTATGAAATTCAAGATTTCCTTAGGTTAATTAATTTAACAAAAACAGCATTTAGTCAAGAACTTAGTAAAATAGAAATAATGCCAGGTGGACTTACAAATAAAAACTTTAAGCTTGAGATTGAAGATGGAACTCAAATAGCAATGCGTGTAGCAGGAGTAGGAACAGCAGGATATATAAATCGTCCAGCAGAAAAGCACAATGCTTCTTTAATGTCATGTCTTGGAATAGCTCCAGAAATATATTACTATGACCCAAAAACAGGTTCACAACTTTGTGAGTTTATAAAATCAGATACAATGCATGCAGAGGATTTTATAAATAATTCAGATGTAGTTATGAAATCAGCAGAAATTATGAGAAAATACCATGATAGTGGAATGGAGTTTAAAAGTGTATTTAACCCAATAGCTAAGATGAAAGAGTACATACAAATACTTGAAGAAAATGGATTTGATAAGAGATATGATGGATGGGATAGTATAACAGAAAAGGTAGATATAATAGAAATTGCTTATCAAAATAACCCACAAAAATTAGTTCCTTGTCACAACGATACACTAGCAGAAAACTTTATGTATGATGGAAAAGTTATGCGTGTAATAGACTGGGAATACGGTGGAACAAATGATAGATTTTACGATATGGCATGTGTGTGTGTAGAAAATCCTCTTCCAAAAGATAAAGAAGAGCTTTATGTAAGAACATACTTTGGTGGAGAGCCAACAGAAGAGCAAAGAGCAAGATTACTTACAAGTAAGTTCTTAGTTAATGCACATTGGTCTTTATGGTCATTAGTTCAAATAACATATGGTAAAGACCATGATTTCTATTGGGAATATGGAAGAACTCGTGCAGCTGACTGTATAGAATTTATGAAGGATGAAAACTTTGACCATTACTTAGATATAATAAATGACCCTAACTTTACAGAATCTGTAGAAGCACTAGCATAAGAAGTATTTATTAGCATAAGAAATATAATAAAAATTAAGTAATAAAGAGCTAATTAATATTTTTAGTACATAGGGGGTATACTGTATGGAATTATTAGGAGACTCAGTACTGTATATCATCATGGCTTGTTGTGTAGCTGGAGGTTTAGCAAAGATTTTCAAAGAAGAGTCAGAGCTAGCCAAATCTTTTGATGAAGGCTTACATACTATGGCAACGATGTTTATACCAATAGTTGGTCTTATGGTATCTGTTCCGTATCTAAAAGTCGGGGTAGAGAAAATATTTGGGAAGTTGTTTAGTATGTTTGGTGCAGACCCAGTGGTAGCAGCGGCTATGATTATGCCACCGGATTGCGGTTCATATGCTTTAGCTATAGAAATTGGGAAAACAAGTGAAATATTAGTGATAGTATTAGCAGTTGGATTTATGTGTGCATCTACAGTAGCATTTAATATTCCAATAGGGCTTTCAATTTTAGATAAAAAAGATTATAAGTACTTAGCTTTAGGAGCTATGTCTGGATTTTTATCAGTACCTTTTGGAGTATTCACATCATATATGGTTGCATTACTTACAAGTCCTACAATACGTACAACACTTTCTACAGTAGGAAGTTCTGATTATACATTAAGTTTAAGTATGTTAATGATTTTCCAAAATCTAATTCCTATTGTTGTGGTGTGTTTGTTGCTTGCATTAGGACTAAAGTTATTCCCTAATGGAATGATAAAAGGATTCATGTATTTTGGAAAAGGTCTTACAAGCATATTAATAATAGTCGTAGTATCATCTATTGTCGAACACTATACAGGTATCTTTACTAAAGTATTTGGAAGTTGGGGATTTGACCCGATGTTTGCAGATGAGAAAGAAATGTTTAGGTCTATTGAACTTCTAGGCAGTATTGCAATGATGCTTTGTGGAGCATTTCCTATGGTTTACCTTATACGTAAGTATTTTAAAAAGCCACTGGAGAAACTTGGCTCAATAGCTGGGCTAGATAGTGCAGGTAGTGCTGGATTAGTTGCATGTATGGCAAATGGTATCGCAATTTTTGGATTAGTTAAAGATATGAAACCAACAAGCAAAGTAATATCTATGTCGTTTTTAGTTTGTGCAGGATATTCTTTAGGAGATTTTATAGCTTTCAATGTCAATTTCCAACCAAACTTGGTTATTGCAATACTTGTTGGTCAAATAGTAGGTGGAATAATAGGTATAATGTTTGCAAAATTAATTGCAGTTCCATACGTTCTTAAGATGGAAAAAGAAGATGGTGTAGTTGAAGCTTAATTCAAATTTGATAAAAAAATAACAAAAAACGATAAAAATTAGGGGGAGTAGTTATGATTAAATATAAAACAATAAATTCTTTAAAATCACCTAGATTTGCAGGAATTAAAACGTTTATGAGATTACAAAATGTAGTTACAACAGAAGATGTGGATTTTGCTGTTGTTGGTATACCATTTGATTCATGCGCTACATTTAGAGTTGGTGCTAGATTTGGTCCATCATCAATAAGAGAAATGTCAGTTCTTGGTTGTAAACCATATAATCCAGTTCTTGATGTTGGTATATTTGACTATTGTTCTGGGGTAGATTATGGTGATTTAGGTTCTGTACCAGGATATGTAGAAGATACATTTGATGTAATCACAGAGGGAATGTTACCTATCTTTGAAAATGGTGTAGTTCCAATAGCTATGGGAGGAGACCATAGTGTAACATTACCAGAATTAAGAGCTTGTCATAAGGTTCATGGACCAGTTGCTTTAATACACTTTGACTCTCATTATGATACAATAGCAGAATATTTTGGAAAGCCTTATAGTCATGGAACCCCTTTCTATCATGCTGCTAAAGAAAATCTTGTTGATACATCTAAATCAATTCAAGTTGGAATAAGAGAAGGTTATTATGGTGAAGAAGATAAGTATCATTCAACTGATTTAGGATATGAAGTTTTAAAAGCTGTTGAATGTCATAAAATGACTACAGAAGAAATAATAGAAAGAATTAAACAACGTGTTGGTGATTCAAAAGCATTCCTTACATTTGATATAGATTTTGTTGACCCAGCTTATGCGCCAGGTACAGGAACTCCTGTTATAGGTGGATTCTCATCTGCCCAAACATTGGAAATAATAAGAGGATTAAAAGAGTTGAATATAGTAGGGTATGACCTTGTTGAGGTTGCACCACAATATGATGCTGGAAATGTTACTTCACTTACGGCTGCAGGTATAATGTATGAATTTATATCTCATATAGCTTATAAGAAAAAGCATAACATAAAGTATTAATATACAAGATTCTTGACTTTACTAAAATCCGATATTTACTGAAATAATGTCATAACGAAATATTGAAAGCTTAATAAAAGCTCCATAGGTTGTTCTGTGGGGCTTTTGCTTAACAATTGTTTAATTTTAAATAAGTTTTTATAAAAGAGGAGATTAGATTGAATAATTTTGAAATAAAAACCAAAGTAAAATTTGGAGTAGGTTCTTTAGAATACTTACAAGAGATAAAAGATAAAAAAGTATTGGTTATAACAGACCCTTTTATGGTTAAATCAAAAACTATAGATAAAATCTTGGTAAATTTAAAACACAGTACATATGAGGTATTTAGCGATATAGTACCAGACCCACCTATAGATACAGTAGTACAAGGCATCGAAGTATTAAAAAATATAAAGCCAGATACAGTAATAGCTTTAGGTGGAGGTTCTGCAATAGATGCAGCCAAAGCTATAAAGGACTTTTCAAAGCAAATTCTAAAAACTAATGAAATTGAATTTATTGCTATACCAACAACAAGTGGAACTGGCTCAGAAGTAACATCATTTTCTGTAATAACAGATAAGCAAAAAGGTGCAAAGTATCCTCTAGTGTCAGATGAATTAATTCCAGATGTAGCAATACTAGACCCAGAGTTGGTTAAAACAGTGCCAGGTTTTATAACAGCAGATACTGGAATGGATGTTTTGACACATGCATTAGAAGCATATGTATCAGTAAATGCTAATGATTTTTCTGATGCACTTGCTGAAAAGGCAATAAAACTAGTATTTGAATATTTATTGAAAGCATATAAGGATGGAAATGATTTAGAGGCTAGAGAAAAAATGCATAATGCATCTTGTTTAGCTGGAATGGCATTTAATCAAGCATCATTAGGAATAAATCACTCTATAGCACATGTCCTTGGTGGAAAGTTTCATATACCACATGGAAGAGCAAATGCAATATTATTGCCACATGTAATAGAATACAATGCTAATATCACAGGATATTCAAATACAGATTACTCATTATCGGCAAAAAAATATGCACAAATATCAAAGTTAATAGGTCTTAGTACATCAAATACAAGAAGTGGTGTGAAGAGTTTAGTTAATGAAATAAAAAAACTACAAAAAGAATTAAACATGCCAATTAAACTGAGAGAATGCAATGTAAATTTGGAAGAACTAAGTAATTTACAGAGTGAAATAGCAGTTTTGGCTATTCAAGATGGATGTACTATTGCAAATCCTAAAGTCCCCATAGAAGAAGACATAATAGAAATACTAAATAAAATTAAGTGAAAATGTGATAAAAATTAGGGGGCAAAATTGAGCGAAGAAACTAAACAAAGAATTATACAAGAATATGTTCCAGGAAAGCAAGTAACACTTGCTCATATAATAGCTAATCCAAATGAAGATATATACAAAAAGTTAGGATTAATACTAGATAGAAAAGATGCAATCGGTATTCTTACAATAACGCCGAGTGAAGCTTCAATAATAGCAGCAGATGTAGCAACAAAATCATCAGATATATCGCTTGGATTTATAGATAGATTTAGTGGGTCTTTGGTAATATCTGGAGATGTAAGTTCTGTAGAATCTGCATTAAATGAAGTATTAGAAGTGTTAGGTGAGATATTGAATTTTTCATCAACTAAGATAACGAGGACATAAAATGAAAAATATAATTTTTATGGGAAAAACAAGTAGTGGAAAAACTACTCTTTGCCAAAAACTAGATGAACTAGAGATTCAATACAAAAAAACACAGTCAATAGAAATTTATAAAAATGCAATAGATACCCCAGGTGAATATATGGAAAATAGAGCATTGTATAATGCTTTAATAACTACAGCTGTAGATGCTAAAGTGGTAGCTATAGTTTATGATGCAACTCAAGAAGAAAATTATATGGCACCAGGCTTTGCAAGTATATTTTGTAAAGAAACTATAGGCATTATGACTAAGATAAATAAATTAGATAAAAATCAAATAAATTTAGGAATAGAAAGATTGACATTAGCAGGAGTCAGTAAAATATTTAAAGTAGACACAATAGATGATGTAGGTATAGATGAATTATTCGAATATTTAAATGAGATAAGGTCATTGGAAGAAAAATATTGATAGTCTATAGAACAATCTAACTTCTTTGTTTAAGAAATACTTTTAAATTATGAGGTGAGAAAATGAGAGAAGAGTTATTAAGTGTTGGGATAGATATTGGGACAAGTACTACTCAACTAATATTTTCTAAATTGATAGTTGAAAACACTGCATCTAGTTTTTCAGTACCTAGGATAAGTATAATAGACAAAGAAATCGTATATAAAAGTGAAATATACTTTACACCTCTTATCTCCAACAATGAGATAAATGGAAATGAAATAAAAAACATAGTTGATAGTGAATATAAAAAAGCAAATATATCTAAAGAAGACATACATACAGGAGCAGTTATTATAACTGGAGAAACTGCAAGAAAAGAAAATGCAAATTATGTACTTCATAATTTAAGTGGATTTGCAGGAGATTTTGTGGTGGCAACAGCAGGACCAGATTTAGAAAGTATCATATCTGGCAAAGGAGCAGGGGCTCATATTTATTCTAAAAATCATTCAACTAATGTTGTAAATCTAGATATAGGTGGCGGAACTAGTAATTTAGCTTTATTTAAAAGAGGTGAAGTCTTAGATACTGGCTGTCTAGATATAGGTGGGAGACTTATAAAAATAGATAAGCATAGCAAAAAAATAACTTATATATCACCTAAAATAGAAAAAATCATAAAAGATTATAATTTAGGACTTCAAATAGGAACTATAGCAACTGTAGAAAACACAAAGCCAATAATAGATATAATGGTTGATTTAATACTACAAAGTATAGGAATAAAAAAGAAAACAAGTCTATTTGAGTTTATAGTAACTAATAAATCTATAAATTTAAATGAAAAGATAGAGAATATATCTTTTTCTGGTGGGGTTGCTGATTACATTTACCATGATAAAGAAATAGATGAATATTTTAAATATGGAGACTTGGGTATTTTGTTAGGTCAAGCGATAAAAAATTGTGAAGAACTAAAACAAATAAATGTAATAACTCCACTAGAAACTATTAGAGCTACAGTAGTAGGGGCTGGTTCTCATACAACTGAAGTAAGTGGAAGTACTATAACTTATACAAGTGAAGATTTTCCACTTAAAAATCTACCTGTTTTAAAACTATCACGAGAAGAAGAAACTAGCAATGAAAAGGAATTAAGTGAAAGTATAAAAAATAAGTTGAATTGGTTTAAATTAGAAAATGACTTACAAAAAATTGTTATAGCTATAGAAGGAAGCAAGAATCCAAGTTTTTTAGAAATACAAGAGTATGCACGTGGATTAGTAAGTGGCATGAAAGAAATTATAGAAAATGACTTGCCATTTGTAGTAATCATAGAAAATGACATGGCAAAAGTATTAGGACAATCTATTTGTGCAGTTTTAGATTACAAAAAAGATATTATTTGTATAGATAGCATTAAGGTTGAAAATGGAGACTACATAGATATTGGAAAGCCAATAGCTGAAGGTAAGGTGTTACCTGTAGTAATAAAGACATTAGTTTTTAATTAAAAAAGGGGGTAAGGAGATGATTTTAAAGACAAAATTATTTGGGCGTACTTATCAGTTTAAAGGGCTATATGACGTAATGGCAAAAGCAAATGAAGAAAAGTCTGGTGATAAGTTAGCTGGTCTTGCAGCTCAAAGTGCAGAAGAGAGAGTTGCAGCAAAAGTAGTTTTATCTCATATAAAATTAGAGGACATAAGAAACAATCCCGCAGTTCCTTATGATGAAGATGAGGTCACAAGAATAATTCAAGATGGAGTAAATGAAAAAGTTTATAGTGAAATAAAGGACTGGACTGTTTCAGAACTTAGAGAGTGGCTATTAGATAGTGAAACAAGTAGTTTAGATATAAAAAGAGTATCAAGAGGATTAACTTCAGAAATGACAGCAGCAGTTGCAAAGTTAATGTCAAATATGGACTTAGTTTATGCAGCTAAGAAGATAAAAGTCACAGCTCATTGCAATACAACAATAGGTGAAGAAGGGACTTTATCAGCTAGACTTCAACCAAACCATCCAACAGATGACCCAGATGGGATACTTGCATCACTTCTGGAAGGTCTAACTTTTGGAATAGGTGATGCAGTACTTGGATTAAACCCAGTTGATGATTCAGTTGAAAGTGTAACTAAAGTATTAAAGAGATTTGAGGAAGTAAAACAAAAATATAAAATACCTACTCAAACTTGTGTGTTAGCTCATGTTACAACACAAATGGAAGCTATAAGAAATGGAGCTCCAACAGATTTAATATTCCAATCAATAGCTGGTTCTGAAAAAGGAAATGAAGCTTTTGGATTTAATTCAGCAACTATTGAAGAAGCAAGAAATTTAGCATTAAAGCATGGAACAGGCACTGGCCCAAATGTAATGTATTTTGAAACAGGGCAAGGTTCGGAGCTTTCTTCAGAAGCACATCATGGAATAGACCAAGTTACTATGGAAGCTAGATGTTATGGATTTGCTAAAAAGTTTGAGCCGTTTTTAGTAAACACAGTAGTTGGGTTTATAGGACCAGAATATCTATATGATGCAAAGGAAGTAATGAGGGCAGGACTGGAAGACCACTTTATGGGGAAATTACATGGATTACCAATGGGTGTTGATGTTTGTTATACAAACCATATGAAAGCAGACCAAAATGATATGGAAAATTTAGCGATACTATTAACTACAGCTGGATGTACATATTTTATGGGAATACCTCATGGAGATGATGTAATGCTTAACTACCAAACTACAGGATACCACGAGACAGCATCACTTAGAGAAATGTTTGAACTTACAGGAATAAAAGAGTTTGATGCTTGGATGGAACAAATGGGCTTCTCTAAAGATGGTAAATTAACAGAAAAAGCTGGAGATGCATCAATATTATTAGGGTAGGAGGTCTTAAGTATGAATGAAAAAGATTTAAAAGCATTAGTAGAACAGTTAGTAAATCAAATGGCTGGTCAAATTGATTCTAGTGTTGTAAATGAAGTTGTTGAAAATGCAGTAGATAAAGCAAATAAAGGTACAATAGACGATGATGCTTGTATAGAAGATATAACAGAAATAGATTTAAAAAAGCAATTATTAGTAAAAAATCCTAAGGATGCAGAAGCATATTTAGATATGAAATCTAAAACTCCTGCAAGAATAGGTATAGGTAGATGTGGAGCTAGATATAAAACAGAAACAGTTTTAAGATTTAGAGCAGACCATGCTGCTGCACAAGATGCTGTTTTCTCTTATGTAGATGAGGATTTTGTGAAAAATAGCAATTTAATAAAAATAGAAACTTTATGTAAGGATAAAGATGAATTTTTAACTAGACCAGACCTTGGAAGAAAATTTTCAAGTGAAACTATAGATTTTATAAAAACACAAATAGGTACTAATCAAAAAGTATTAATAATGGCAGGTGATGGACTAAGTTCAGCTGCTATAGAAGCCAACTCAAATGACTGTATTATGGCTATAAAGCAGGGTTTAAAGATGTATGGAATTGAAGTGGGAGATATTGTATTTGTTAAACATTGTAGAGTTGGGGCTATGGACCATTTAGGTGAAGAGTTAGGCTGTGAAGTTGTATGTGTGTTGATTGGAGAAAGACCAGGTCTTGTTACAGCAGAATCTATGTCAGCATATCTTACATATAAGCCTAGAGTTGGTATAGCAGAAGCTAAGAGAACAGTGGTATCAAACATCCATAAAGGTGGAACTACTGCTGTTGAAGCAGGTGCACATATAGCTGAACTTATAAAAACAATTTTAGATAAGAAAGCTTCTGGAATTGATTTAAAATAATAACTTAAAGGAGTACAAGTTATGAAAAATGATATAATTCGTCCTAAAATATTGGGAGTTAAAATGATTTCAAACATAAGTCTAGAAATGGCACAAAAGCTAGAATTAAATTCTGACCATAAAAGTTTAGGGTTTATAACTGCTGATTGTGATGATGTGACATATACTGCCCTTGATGAAGCAACTAAAGCTTCAGAAGTTGATGTTGTATATGCAAAGTCAATGTATGCAGGAGCTACAAATGCTTCAACAAAACTTGCTGGTGAAGTATTAGGTATAATAGCAGGACCAAGCCCAGCTGAAGTAAGAAGTGGATTAAATGCAGTAGTTGATTTTATGGAATACGGAGCAACTTTTATAAGTGCAAATGATGATGATTCAATAGTATATTATGCTCACTGTGTATCTAGAACAGGAACATATCTTTCTAAAGTGGCAGGAATCAATGAAGGAGAGGCCATAGCTTATTTAGTAGCACCACCTTTAGAAGCTATGTATGCACTAGATGCAGCATTAAAAGCAGCAGATGTAAGTCTATGTGAATTATTTGCACCTCCAACTGAAACGAACTTTGGTGGAGCATTGCTTACAGGTTCCCAATCAGCTTGTAAAGCAGCTTGTGATGCTTTTGCTGAAGCTGTTAAATCTGTAGCTGATGACCCAACAAGGTTTTAAAGAGAAGGTTTTAAAGATAAATGAATGCTGTAGGTTTAATAGAAGTAATAGGATATGTTGCTGCAATAGAGGCATGTGATGCATGTGTAAAGTCTGCTAGTGTAAATATACTTAGCATTGACAAAGTAGGAGCGGGAATAGTTACATTAACGATAGTTGGAGATGTAGGAGCAGTTAAATCAGCTATAGAAGCTGGAGAAGTAGCCGTAAACAAGGTTGGAGTACTAAGAGCAACTCATGTAATACCAAGGATACATAAAGAAGTAGCGGATAGTTTATTGAAAAAAGAAGAGATAGCTACTCAAAAACATAATAAAGTTAGCGAAATGCTGATTGAAGAAAATGAAAATACAGATGTAGAAACTTTAATGGATGATATAAGAACTAAAGAAGATGAAAGTAGAAATGTAGAAATTTTAGAAGAAGATGCAAAGATTGAAGAAGACGAAAGTATAAATATAAAGATTTTAAAAGAAAATACAAGAACTAAAGAAAGTGAAAATATAAATGTAAAAGATTTAAAAGAAGATACAAAAGTTGAAGAAAATGAAAATCCAAATACAAAAACTTTAAAAGAAGATATAAAGATTGAAGAAAAGAAAGATACAAATGTAAAAACTTTAAAAGAAGATATAAAAGTTGAAGAAAACAAAGATACAAATACAGAAACTTTAAATGGAAAAAAATCAGTAAGTAATAAGGATACTAATAATAGAAACTTATTAAATATGAATGTAAAAGAACTAAAAAATTTAGCTAGAGAATACGATTCTTCTTTGACTAATAAAGATTTAAATTCTTTGAAAAAAGAAGACCTAGTAGTTTTAGTTGATAAATTGATTAGAGGGGATAAATAGAGATGGAAATTTTAGATAAAGATTTATTATCTATACAAGAAGTTAGAAATCTTGTAAAAAAAGCTAAAGAAGCTCAAGTTAAACTTTCTAGAATGAGCCAAGAACAAATAGATAAAATAGTTAAGTCAATAGCAGATGTAGCATATGAAAATGCCGCTAAATTAGCTAAAATGGCAAACGAAGAAACTGGATTTGGAAAATATGAAGATAAAATAGTTAAAAATACATTTGCATCTAAAATGTTATATGAAGCAATAAAAGATATGAAGACTATTGGGATAATAGGTGAAAATAAAGAAAACAAAACAGTTGATATAGCTACACCAGTAGGAGTAGTAGCAGGGCTTATACCATCAACAAATCCAACATCAACAATAATCTACAAAGCTATGATTTCTATAAAATCAGGAAATTCAATAGTTTTCTCACCACATCCAAATGCAAAAAAATGTATACTTGAGACTATAAAAATAATAAGTGAAGCAGCTATAAAAGCAGGGTGTCCAGAAGATGTTATATTAGGTATAACTAATCCTAGCCTTAAAGGTACTGATGAATTAATGAAGCATAAGGATACGAAGCTTATTTTAGCAACTGGTGGAGAAGCTATGGTTAGAGCTGCTTATTCATCAGGAACACCTGCCATAGGTGTAGGACCAGGAAATGGACCAGCATTTATAGATAAGAGTGCAGACATTAAGTTAGCAGTTAAAAGAATATTAGATTCTAAAACTTTTGATAATGGTGTAATATGTGCATCTGAACAATCTATAATAGTGGAAAAATCTATGGAAGAGATAGTTGTTAATGAACTAAAAAATCAAGGGGCTTATTTCTTAAATGAAGAGGAAAGTGAAAAGCTATCTAAATTTATATTAAGAGCAAATGGGACAATGAATCCCAAAATAGTTGGAAAGAGTGTAGAAACACTTGCTAAATTAGCTAATTTAAGTAATGTTCCAAGTTATGCTAAAGTGCTTATAGCAAGAGAATCTAGAGTAGGAAATGATGTAGCTTACTCAAGAGAAAAACTGACTCCAATACTTGCATTTTATGTAGAGGAAAACATTGAATCTATTATGCAAAAATCTAGAGAAATACTTTTAAATGAAGGTGCTGGTCACACATTCTCAATGCATGCTAATGATGAGGAACTTGTAAAGAAATTTGCACTTAATATGCCAGTATCGAGAATAATAGTAAATGCACCATCTGCACTTGGAGGAATAGGTGGAGCAACAAACTTATCACCTGCTTTAACACTAGGATGTGGAGCTATAGGTGGAAGTTCAACTTCAAATAATGTAGGTCCATTAGATTTATTAAATATAAAGAAGATAGCTTATGGAGTTAAAGAAATGGAAGAACTTAGAGGAGACAAATCTCAAGTTGAAAAATCAACATTTGACTCAATGGATAAAGAAGAATTAATAAATATTCTAGTTCAAAGATTGGTTAAAGAACTAGCATAACTAAAACAAAAAATTAAAGTTATAGAAAGTTATAGCTTATAATTATAACTTTCTAAAAATATAAACTATAAAATAATATTAAATTTTTGGAGGTAAGGATTATGGCAAACGCAAACGCATTAGGTATGATAGAAACTAAAGGATTAGTAGGAGCAATAGAAGCAGCAGATGCAATGGTTAAGGCTGCAAATGTACAATTAGTTGGAAAAGAGCAAGTAGGTGGAGGTTTAGTTACAGTAATGGTAAGAGGTGATGTTGGAGCTGTTAAAGCTGCTACAGATGCAGGTGCTTCTGCTGCTGAGAGAGTTGGAGATTTAGTATCTGTTCATGTTATACCAAGACCACACTTTGAAGTAGATGCGATATTACCAAAAGTAACTGTAGATTAATAAGTTTATATAGTAAATAAAATTTAAATTTGATAAAAAGGGGATGTCAATATATTTTGAGGAGTCCCCTTTTATACATCTAACAGGAGATGTGATAAAATGAGTGTTTTAACAGAAAATCAAATAAGAAAAGAAATGCGTGAAAACAAAGGGAACATAACTGAATATTACATTGAAAAAGGTCAAATCATAACTCCTTTAGCAAAGTCTTATTTAGCTGAAAAAAAAATTGAAATAAAATATATTGATAACACTTCAAATGAAAATAATGAGAATAAGGAAGCTATAAAAGAAACTGTAAAAGAAGAATCATATAAGTACAAAACTGTATTTGGAGCTAAATTAAACGAAAAGCCAGAACATATGACTCATTTAAATGGAGATATATTAGTATTTAAAGACCATAAGAGAATAATTTTAAGAGGAAAGATAGACTCATTAGAATCAAAAATACTAGAGGTTCAAGTTTTATGCAACAAGAAGAGTATAGGAAAATTAGTAAGTGAGTTGCAAGAAATATTAGAGTTTGTAAGGAAGATAATGAGATGTGAAGTGTTAGAAGAAAATTTAGATAGCTTTAAGCTTTTGAGTCTATCTGAAAAAGAGTTGAGAGAACAATCTCATAATCCTAAAAAATATTTTGGTATAGGTCATGAATTTCCAACTTATAAAATGGGCGAAGAAGTAGTGCTTATAAACAGTATAAGAACTAGTACTAGAGAAGCTGAACTCTGTGCATATGAAGCATTTAAAGGTGAATATGGAGAAGTTGAAAGAGAAGATTTAATAAAAGCTCTTAATAGATTGTCATCAGTGTTCTGGATTATGATTTATAAAATAAGAACTGGACAATACCAGTAGTTGGGGGAAGTTTATGGAAAACCTATTAAATGAAATAGTACAAGAAGTAGTAAGCAGAGTTAAAAAAGAAGTATTTATAGAAGTTGAAGCATCAGGAAGACATGTACATTTAAGTGAAGAAGATGTAGAAAAATTATTTGGTAAAGGGTATACATTAACAAAATTAAAAGATTTATCTCAACCAGGTCAATATGCTTGTAAAGAAAGGGTCACAATAATTGGACCAAAAGGGACATTAAAAAACGTTGTAGTTCTTGGACCTTGTAGAAAGGAAACACAAGTAGAAATATCTTTAACAGATGGTTCTACATTAGGGCTAAAGCCACCAATAAAGCAAAGTGGAGATTTAGAAGATACTTTAAGTATTAAAATAGCTACAGAAAAAGGAGAAGTTGAACTTCAAAAAGGTCTTATGGTAGCAAAAAGACATATACACATGACGATAGAAGATGCTAAAAAATTTGATGTGGTAGACAATGAGATAGTTGAAGTTAAAGTATTTGGAAAAAGACCTTTAATATTTGATGACGTAGTTGTTAGAGTTAGTGATAAGTTTAAAACTTATATGCACATAGATTACGATGAGGCAAATGCATGCGCACATTCAAAAGGAAGTATTGCAAGGATAATAAAGAGATAGCTATATATCTAGAAAGGAAAGCTTATGGATTATAACAATCTTATAGAGATTATAGTAGAAGAGCTTTACAAAAAAATAAATACTACGAATATTGGATGTATAGAAAATAAAAATAGAAAAAAATTAGTTATATTATATGAAAATGATAAAAGTAAATTTGATTTATTAAGTGATAAATTTAATATAGAAATATTTGATAATACTAAAAAAGATTGTGATGCAGTAATAGTATCAAAACTTTGTATGAGAGGTATTTGCAACTTAGCATTAGGAAATAGTTTTTCAGATGAAGAAAGATTTCTATTAAAAATGCTTATGAAAGGCAAGAAAGTATATGTGTTAGATGAAGGAATAGAATACAAACGCTATAAAGAAACTGCACCTAAAACACTATACAATAAATACAGAGCTTATGAAGATGATATTTGTAGGTATGGAGTAAAGATTATAAAAAGTTTAAGTGAGGTAGTACTTAGTGAGATAGAATTTAGTGAGGAAAAGTTTAATAAAGAAATATTGAACAAAGAAGCATTTAATAAAGAAAAATCGAACGAAGAAAAAATAAGAATAGATGAAAGATTTAGCATAGATTTGACCCATAAAAGGCTTATATCTGAGTCTGATTTGAGAAAGCCTATGATAAATGGAACTAAGGATATTATCGTAAGTCAAAATAGTATAATAACTCCATTAGCTATGGATTTTATAAGAATACATAATATAACAGTAAAAAGAATGTAGTGGAGGAGATTTATGGAGATAGGAAAAATAGTTGGTAATGTATGGGCGACAAGAAAAGATGAAAAGTTAAATGGACAAAAATTCTTAGTTGTGAAACTATTAAATGCTAAAGATACATATAAAGAAGGTTTTCTAGTAGCCGCAGATAATGCAGGGGCAGGGAATGGAGATTTAGTTCTTATAACTAGAGGCTCTGCTGCCAGAACTTCAATAGAAAGACAGAGTGTTCCAATAGATGCAACTATAGTTGGTATAGTCGATTCCCTTGAATTTGCGGACGAATAGCAGACGAGTAAAAATATTGGTACTATAGAGTTTTATATACTGTTAAGGAGGAAATAAGAAATGGACATAAGTACATTAGATAAAGATATATTGGAAGTATTAGTTAGACAAATAATAGAAGAAAAGCTAAATGGTTCTAAAAATGGTGTAGATTTTAATAGAAATAAAGATATAAGTGGAATAACTTCTATAAAATTACCAAAAGTAAAAGTGGATGAAAGTAATAGATTAGATACTGGCAACCCAAACGACATAGTTTATACAAAAGATTTATTTACATTAGAAGAAAGTCCAAGATTAGGTTGTGGAATTATGGAAATGAAAGAAACAACTTTCGATTGGACATTAAATTATGATGAAGTAGACTATATAATAGAAGGAACTTTAGATATATTAATAGATGGCAGAAAGATAACAGCATCTGAAGGGGAGCTAATACTCATACCAAAAGGAAGTAGTATAAAGTTTTCAGTACCTAATTATGCTAGGTTTATATATGTAACATACCCAGCAGATTGGGAATCACAAAAGTAAGTAAAAATACTATGGATAAAAGTAAGTAAAAGGCTATGGTAAGCTAACAATCATAGCCTTTATGTAATAGACTATATTTTTTTTACTGGAACTTGAATTTCCATAAGCGTTTCATTTAAGTAACTAGTAAGAGTCACATCTATTTTAAATATTTGATAAATATCGCCATTTAGGCATAGGTTGTGTTCTCTCATATACTCTTTTATAAAATCAAAAGACGGATGGTATCTTTCAAGTTCATCACCATCATAATACATAGAAAGATATAATCCACCTGGAACAAACTTTTTCAAAGATGACTGTATATCATTATCTTCTATAAATATAAATGGAGATAAAGGAATATAATCTTGCGATTCGTCTAAAATAGAATCGTTACCATAAGCACCCACTCTATCGCTTGCAACAATTGGAGCAATCTCATTTAGATGAGATTCTAATTCAGTTACAGCAAGAGCTAATTCATGAGGTCCACCTGTTGGTTCATCAAAGGTAATCATATATCTATCTGGAAGTGTGAGTTCTGTAATTGTGTTTACTGGCGATAGAGAATCTAGTTGTTTTAAAAATTCAACTTTTTTATTTAATACCTTTTCAAGCCTCATTTTTTCGCTAATTTCTGAGTGAAGTGTTTCTTGGTATTTTTCAAAAATTTCAATAGATTTTTTGAAATTTCTGTCATTAAAATAACTTGTAATATCATTGATACACATTCCTAATTGTCTTAGTTCTTTTACAGTTCCTAACTCTTCGTATTGAAGAATAGAGTAATACCTATACTTAGTACTAGGGTCTACATAGTTAGGTTTTATAAGATTTATTCTATCGTAATATCTTAGTGTTTCACTTGTAAGGTTTCTAAGTTTCGCTAATTGAGTAATTGACAAAAGTTTATTATGCACAATATTTACCTCCTATTGTAAGCTAAAAGTTTTAAAAGGAAAAAATAAGTTTTTAATAGACGTCATATAAAGTGTTTAAATAAACTTTTTAGGAAAATGTAAATTAATGTAATTTGATAATATTAAATTATATTAATTTTCTTAATATAATAATAATACCAAAAAACAGGCAAAAAGTGAAGTATAAAGAATTGATTTTCTATGACCGTTTTTACGGGAGATTAAATATTAATTGAACGATGAAGTGCTTGGTATTGCTTAGGTTGAAATCAAGTGGTTTGTTTTATTAAAAGGCTTACAGTAATAAAATTTTATATCAAAAAAAGTAGAACTTAGTCAGACTTATTAATTTATATTAAAAAATATAAATTAAGTACTATGAAATCTCAATATTAGCTGTAGCATAAAAATAATATTTAATATACAATAAAATATAAAAAAACATATCCTAGAAAGAAGGTATAACATGGGAGAATTGAGAAAAATTCCTGGGGTAGGAAAGGAAACTGAAAAAGACCTAATAATGTTAGGATATACAACAATTGAATCACTTAAAGATGCCAATCCAGAAGAATTGTACCAAAAAGAATGTTTAATGAGTGGACAACATATAGACAGATGTCAATTGTATGTTTATCGTTGTGCAGTATATTTTGCATCAACAGAAAATCCAGACCCAGAAAAACTAAAATGGTGGTATTGGAAAGACTAAAAAATAATTATGAAAGACTAAAAAAGATTATAAATGATTAAAGAATAATTATAAAATACTAAAGAGTGATTATAAAAGATTTAAATATCAACTATAAAATAGTTAAATATCATCTATAAAAGAGCTAAATATCAGCTTTGAATATAATTAAAGCTATTATTTAGTTCTTTTATAATTACCTCATTCATCATATTTATCTTAACTAATATGTATTTCAATCAATGAATTAAATTAATTAAAAGAATCATTTAAAGATTTTTCTTCATTCAGCCATTTTCTGCATTGTTCAATCTTTATTGTAGGGTCAAAACCTTGGTCTTTCCCCATATTTGAAATCATATCACAAGGAAAAGTATCACATTCCCCACAATGATTAAGTTCTTTGCCTTCACAGCAAGTCTTAACCTTACATTCCCCACCCCAAAATGGGCCTTTCATTTGAGGACATCCTTTACAATTTACTTCTTCTTTTCTTGTACAACTGTTACAGAGTACACCACATCTTGATTCAAACATATAAACTCTCCTTTTCTAACACTTAAATATGTTATAAAATTCTTTTAATTCTTCCTTTTCATCTGAAGATAATTGACTTTTTCTGATGCCTCGAATTGCACCTTCTAATGAATATAGACGGTTAATGCATGCAGAAGCATCAATCGATTTTATTTTTAACCATGCTTGTTTGCTACCTATTTCTTTTAACTGTTCATAGGTTTTGATTCCCACTTGGTTTAATTGACCTTCAACTACAGGACCTATATTTGGCAATTTAGAAAGTTCACCCATTATATCACTCCTTATCTCTTAAATATTAAATAGAATTATTAATCATAATTTATAACTACTGTTCAAAAAACTCCTTTGCATATTCTACAACACCAGAGACTTCTTTCAATCCATTGTCTAGTAGCTCTATAGCCATAAAATTTTCATCTGGCACTTCAAATGGAGCTTTTATATTAAACTTACTTGCTACTTGATAGCCAAACTTAGGATAATATTTGTCATGACCTAAAACTACACAACCTTTATATCCCTTTGACTTTGCAATTTTATGTCCTTCTTCAATTAACTTTGAACCTATTTTTTTACCTTGAACATTAGGAGAAACTGCCACTGGTGCTAGTGCAAGTAGCACATCATTTCTAACCTTTATTTCTGTAAATAGAATGTGTCCAACTATATCTCCATCATCTTCAGCTACGAGTGAAAGTTCTGGAACAAAGCTAGTACTATTTCTTAATCGATTAACAAGATTTTGTTCATCATGGTCAGAAGATTCTTCATTTGCAAATGCAGCTTTAACAACTTCATATACTTTATCTTTGTCACTGGCTTTTTCTTGTCTAATTATCATTTTAATTTATCCTCCTGTGGATTAAATTTTTATCTGCTATATTAAGGCTAATTCTATTAAAGTTATTATATTAAAACTAGTCCTAGAAAATGAAAATAGCAGTGTATTATAGTCTTATCACTAGTTTTATCACTTTTCATAATAAAATGCATTACACCAAGAATAGTTATATCCTCTAATTTTTAGCCATTCAGGAAAGGAAACTTCCTTGCTACTTTCATCATATTGAAACCATAAGTCATATAATTCTTGGTAGTATGTTTTTTCTTTTAAATATTCATCATAATAATCTAGGTTTCCTTTATATTTTTTTAGTAGCTTATCTAATTCCTCTAAATCTTCTTTAATATTCTTTTTAGAGCTTAGAATTACACCTTCTTGTATATGATGAGAAGCAAACCATAACTCATCTATATATTTATTCAATAATAGTTCGACTGATTTAATATCTGTGTCATCTAATTTTAAAGAATCTTTTAGTATATCATAAGAAGAGTAGTATCTATATTTGTCATAATTCTCTTTATTTAAAAGTATAAATAGATTTAATTGATATCCCCACCTAAGAAAAGGCATTTCTTTACTTAAAACAGCTTTTTCAACTATTGGAAAAATTAATTTGACTACTAATGGTTGTTGAAATTCTTTTATGTTGTTTTTATCAAAACGTTCCTTGCAAATATATGTAACAAAATGCTTTTGTTTATCTTCAGGTAATTTCAATATATATTCAATTAAAAATTCTAGTTTTTTGTTTGCTAATTTCTTTAATCCTGTATTTCTTGTATTTGCATATTCATTCCAAAGTTCTGTTATTTGGCTATCTTCATAATCTATAGTGTTCATTTATTGCCTCCAAATTATATCAAAAATCTTTAAATAGAAGTGTCAAGGTTTAGTACATATATAGATGGTTATACATTACTCATTCACCTCACCAATTCTAAATTCTAATTGTATACATTGCTAATATAATGCGAACATTATGTAATGCTTTCCTTGACTTTAATATTAAAACATTTATGTAATACTATATAAAGCAGAAGTTTATAGATTAAAGAATAGCCAACACAATAACCTATTGATTACAAATTTATCAGTTGTGATTTTTATATATTCTTATTACCATGTATCTGGAATAGAATTCAAAAGTGTGATTATAGTAGTAAGTAGAATCAACAAAGTAACTAAAGATGTAACTAATATTGGTTTATTTTTTTTAATAATACCTACAAGTATACCTGCTATGAGTAGTAGTATTAATAAAAAGATTATTCCACTAAATGTAAGCATATTTATATTTCCTCCTCATAAAATAGAGACAAGCTTTTTTATATTTTACCATACTATATCATGAAAGTCTTTTTTATTAATTAGCTGTTAAAAGGTGATTTAAATTATTTGTCATATATGCTTAGTTTATTATAATACAAAAGCATGACACCATCTTGTCATATCTAATTTTATTATAAGACTAAGATATAACATCATTTTTTCTAAAGTTTCTTTTAGCAATTTCAGAAAATATTATAGTAGTAGCAAATGCAACAGATATCGTAACTATAGTATCATTAACATTTAAAGCAGATTGTTTTATAATACCCATAGCACTTCCTAACATAGAGTATGGGAAAAATATACCAATAGAAGGTTGTGCCACTAGTAAGCCCATTCCAAATAGGGAAAGGCAAAGACTGATACCAATAGGAGTAGCAAAACTTCTAATCTTTATAGATAGGTATAGTTGTATAGAAGCTATTGAAATAGAAATAATCCAGCCCTTAACAATCCAGCCAGTAAGTTCATTAGGTACACTTTGGGAAAATCCAATCATATTTCCAGCAACTATGTAAAAAATAACGAAAACAATTTGAGTGATAGCTGTAAGGATTGAAATAACTGTAAGTTTAGATAAAAAAATGTTTTTAAAATTAATTGGAAGTGTCATTATATTATTCCAATTATGATTCATATGTTCAAGTCTACAAACATAGGCACAAAAGATTGCTATTAATATAGGAAAGAAAAACTCACCATAAAATAAACTAACTTGAGTCCATAAGCTGTACCACTCTTTTTTTAGAATACCTTGATTTAGATAAAAGTTTCCAGTACCAATTAACACACTTATAAGTGGTAAAGCCAATAATACATACCATATAAAAGAATTTTTTAACTTTAGGATTTCTCCCAAAACTGATTTTCTTAACATTTAAATCCCTCCTATATTTCCTTTTTTAATAAATGATTTTTTCCAATATAATAAATTAACATTCCAACAAAGAAGATTAAAATAGTCATTGAAAAATTCATATTTACTTTGTAAACTGATGGACCAAGGGCAGTGTCATAAGCATAATTTAGAGGACTTAATTCTATGTAATAAGACCATATAAATAATCTACGAATACCTTGAAAAAATAATCCTGATGTTAAACCTATAAAACTACCTAACATACCAAGGGTAACAGCAAACATTTGGTTTTGAAATACAGTTGAAACCCATTGGTGTAATGATATTATAGCCATACTAACAAGTATTGTACCTAGGGTATACTTGATAATTAAGGACATGGAAAATGGTTCAACAAAGTCCTTAAAAGACGCAAAACCTAAAATAGCTAATATTTGTATAAGAATAGCTAATGATATTAAAATAGTGGAACATAAAAATTTAGAGAAATAAATACTGTTTAAAGGTGTAGCAGAAGCTTTTAAAAGTTTCCAGGTATCTCCTTTATGCTCTATATCGCTTATGCGTGAAGTAATTATTGATATTAAAATAGGAAAGAAAAGTCCATTTAAACTTGTAAAGCTCATGATTATATATGAATATTCAAATCCATTTAGCATGTCTGGACTCTTTGTAAGAGCTCTGTTTGAGTTCATAATACACCACATTATCTCAACAGCTACAAATAAAAATGTCATCAAAATAATTTTCTTTCTTTTAATTTTATAAAATTCTAAACTAAGATATTTCATTATAAAGTCACCGCCTTACCAGTAAGTTCAAGGAATATATCCTCTAAGCTCTTTTTATGTTCTTCTATTCTAAACACATCCATATTTGAATGAACAAGTATGTTATTTACTTTAGCTACATCTATGTCCTTTAAATTCTCAATAGTTAAATATCCATCTTGTATAAGCGACATATATCCTTGTGTATTTAAAAGTTTTTGAGCAGATGTTGGATTTTGTGTTCTAATAGCAATATGACTTTGACCTTTATCATGAAGTTCTTTTATACTATCTTGAAAAACGAGTTCACCATGATTTATTATTCCTATTGATGTGGCAATTTGGTCAATTTCACTTAGAAGATGACTAGAAATAAGAACTGTCATACCGTATTTTTCTGGGAGAGATTTTATTAGTTCTCTAATTTCTTCAATTCCTGCTGGGTCAAGTCCATTTGTAGGTTCATCAAGTATCAATAGTTTAGGAAACTTCATTATTGCCATAGCAATGCCAAGACGTTGTTTCATACCTAGTGAATACTGACTGACCTTCTTATTCTTTTGATTTTCTAGTCTTACTATTTTTAAGGCTTCATATATATTTTTTTTAGGTAAATCTAATAGTCTTTGCATAATAGTCATATTTTCAAGCCCTGTCAAATGTCCATAGTATGATGGAGATTCTATCAATGAGCCAATATCATTTAAAATTGGTATTCTGTTTTTATCGTTTAGTTCTTTGCCTAAAATACTAATATTTCCTTGTGTAGGCTTTGCAAGGCCAAGCAACATTTTAAGAGTAGTGGATTTACCCGCTCCATTAGGCCCTAAAAAGCCGTATACAGCTCCTTTTGGTACCCTAAGGTCTAAATCTTTTACTCTAAATATCTTATTGTATTCTTTTGAAAGCCTGTTTGTTTTAATTATCATTTCCATATGTTTTATCCCCTTTTCTATAATTTACTATGAATTTTTATGAGTTATAAATATCAGTGTTTGTAGCTTATATTAATACAATAAAGCACTTACATTTCAGATAGCTGAAGTTTACCTTACAATAACCTTAAATAGTCTATGGAGGTAAAGTTATAGAAATGAGTATATGATATACTTAAAAAGGGTGATGATTATGGAAACAATAAAGGATAAAAAAATACTTGTGGTTGATGACCATAAAGAATTATTGAAAATGATAGATGAAATCTTAAGAAAAGAGGGATTTAATAGAATTTTTCTAGCATCTAGCTATGAAGAAGCTGTGAGAGTGTTTAAAAATATAAAACCAGACTGTGCAATTTTAGATGTAGTGTTGCCAGATGGAGATGGATTTTCTATTATGAGAAAAATTAGAGAAACGTCTAAGATACCAGTTATTTTTCTTTCTGCAAGAGGAGAGGATGAAGATAGATTGATTGGTTTAGGTCTAGGGGCTGATGATTATATAGTAAAGCCATTTTTACCTAAAGAACTTACTTTAAGGTTAATAGGTATACTAAATCGTGTATATATTCCTATAAATGAAGATGAGTTGCCAGTATTTAAACTAGGAGATTCTGTTGTTGTAAATTTAAATACTGCATGTGTGAAAAAAGCTGGACAAGAAATTTCTTTGACTGCTAAAGAACATTCCCTGCTTTTAAAGCTATATGAAAATAAAGGGCGAATCGTTACTAGTGATGCACTTTGTCAAGCCATATGGGGAGATGATATGTATGGGTATGAAAATACTCTTATGGTACATGTTAGGAGAGTTAGAGAAAAGATAGAGGAAGCTCCATCTTCTCCTAAGCATCTTATTACAGTAAGAGGGCTTGGATATAAGTTAATAATTAACTGATTTATGTTATATGAAAGTTGGATATGTAATTAAAATTGATATAAAAGTAAGACAGATGAGTAATTGTACAACAAAATAAGTCGAGAGGAGAGATTTAATTTTGGATAGTGTAAAGTATATATTGAGGCGATTTATAGGTTCAAGCATCTTGATTTCATTATTTCTAATTATCTTAAACATAACAGGATTTTTGATATTTTCATATGTAACCTTTGTATACCCATATTCAGGAGAAGCGGATATAAGTACTAGCAGAGAAACTAAAGCAAGTTTAATGATGCTTGAAGAAAAGTTAACTTCAAAAGATGGTAAGTTTGTCTTGGATGAATCTAGCAAAGATGTGTTACATAAAAATCAAGCTTGGGCAATGTTAATTGATGATAATGGGGACAGAATATGGGAGTATGATTTACCTAAAGAAATACCAAAGCATTATACTTTAACAGATGTAGCTAAATTTTCAAAATTCTTTTTAAAAGACTATCCTGTGTATGTATGGGAGCATCCTGATGGGCTTCTAGTTACAGGATATCCAAAAGACAAGTATACAAGGTTTAACCTTACTTATACCGTTAGAGAAATAGAGCAATTTCCAAGGTTAATACTAATTATGCTTTTACTTAATGCAATAATTACCTTTTTAATAGCATTGTTTATAGGATTAAAAATGGTAAAATCTATAAAGCCAATTATTACAGGGATGAAGCTTATTTCAAAGGGTGAGCCAGTATTTCTTCAAGAGAAGGGGATACTTAGCGATATTTCAAAGTCTATTAACTCTGTATCTAGAGAATTACAGGAAAAAAATGCAAAGCTTAGAAAAAGAGAAGAAGCTAGGTCTAATTGGATTGCAGGAATATCTCATGATATAAGAACACCACTTTCGATGATAATAGGATATGCTGGAGAACTTGAGGAAAGTAAAAATCTTTCTCAAAGAGAATATGAGCAAGTATCTATTATATGCAATCAAGGTATTAAAATTAGAGAATTAGTAAGTGACCTTAACTTAGTCTCTAAATTGGAATACAATATGCAAGCCTTAGATTGTGGTAAACTTAGAGTTTCTGCTTTCTTGAGAGAGGTTGTTTCTGATTTTATAAATAATAATTTGGATAATAACTTTTATATTGAGCTTGATATACTAAATGAAGAGATTATTATAGATGCAGATAAAAAATTGTTAAAAAGAGCTATTAGCAATTTGATACAAAATAGTATAACTCACAATCAACATGGGTGTAATATAAATGTAGTTTCAAGGTCTGATTTAGATTTTTGCTATATAACTATTGAAGATGATGGAAAAGGTATGAGTAAAGACAAAATTAGCTATTTATTGAAGAATCAATATAATTTGAATGATGCATATGCTAAAGGTCAGAATCATGGTCTAGGGCTTCTAATAGTAGCAGGGATTATAAATGCACACAAAGGTAAATTAGATATCACAAGTGATGATTATCAGGGCCTAAAAATAACTTTAAAATTACCACTAGTAAAGTAAGATTTTATGATAAAATAATGAATAAGAGCGAACAATGAAAATATTTTGAAAATAATTTTATTATTTATTGACAAAAATGTTCTATCGTAGTAGAATAAATATAAATTCTTTTCTTGTCAAGTTTTATTAAATAAAGTAGTAACTTTTGCTTTATGCGCTTAGAGCTAAGTTACTCATGGTATCAAAATTTTCATAGGAATAATATATTTTGGAATTATTGTGAGACTGTTAAACTCTTTAAATAATTCCCTTTTTTTTAATATTTTTCAATAATACTTAAAATATTATTGACAAAAATATTCTACTAAAATAGAATTGTAGTATAGTAGTTTTTAATTTTGAGAGAAGATAATCAGATTTTAAGCACATATTTAATCAGAGTAACTTTTATGTAATTATTAGACGAATATTTTATTAGAAATTTGTATTTAAAGTAAAAAAAGTATTTTAAATAGACATTTTTTGACCATATAAACTCTACTAAAGTAGAGTTTTGGTGTCTTATTTTTAGTGATATAAAGTATAGATGTCTAGATATGTTGAATTAAATTAGAGCTATGAAGGACTGCTTAGGAAAAGGCTTAGATTAATAAAAGATACAAATAAATATTCAATAAGCTAGAAAAATTTAATTATATAAAATTTAATTATTAAGATTGAGATTACAGTATTTAAAATTGTAAGTTAAGACTGAGATTGCAATATTTAAAATTGCAAATTAAGATTGAGATTATAATATTTAAAATCATAAATGAGGGATTATTTCTTAAAAAGCTAGAGAAGCGATAAGTCAAAATTAAAAGAAGTAAGATTACTAAAATATAAATGCTTAAAACTAGAAAGAAAAATTTAAAAGAAGGGAGAGCTACTGAGACAAGTATCCAGAAGTATATAGCTGAGTACAAGACATTTCATAAAACTAAGCAATATAAAGTAATTTTGACACTATTTACATACGTTTATTATGTACAAATAGCTAACTTTAGAATTTAAGATTGAGAAAATCTTATAAAATCACAGTAATTTAAATGAATATAACATCAATTAAATTGATGAAAATTTTACTGTGGATATTGCTTGTCTATATTCTGAGTAGCAAAGGTTTATTATGTCGATAAAAAAGTTGCCACAATCAGAATTAAAGATAATGAAATTTATATGGAAAGTAGATTCTAAGGTAACATCAAAAGATATTATTTTAGCTATGGAGCAAAAATATCAATGGAAGCAAACGACAACTTTAACTATTTTATCTAGATTAGTAGTTAAAGGATTTTTAAATTCTAAAAAGGTAAATAAACATACACAGTATGAGATTTTAATTAATGAAAAAGACTACGTGAATGTTGAAACAAGAGAATTTTTTAGTAATATTCACGATTCTTCTATAAAAAGTTTATTATTATCGTTGCATGCAGACGATAATATAAGTGAAGAGGATATACTTTTTATTGAAGAGTGGTTAAGAAGTATTAAAGAAAAATAAGAAAAGAAGATTAAAGAAAAATAGTAGCTATTTGTAAAATAAAACATGATACTTAAAAATATGAAAATTTATTTTTAGAAATTTTGCGAGCCTGTATAATATAAGTAAAACATTAGATTAGTGATTTATATAATCTAACAGGTCATATGTAGCGAATAATTTACATTTAACTAATAGGTTATATGTAAATTAAATATTACAAAAACATAATCTTAAAGCAAAGTTTTGTATAATATAAACCTAAATCATATACAGTATATTTATGATATGTAGTATATTTGTCTTTGAAAACTATAAATTATAAGTGGATTGTAATATGAACCAAAATAAAATTAAATATGAGTGTAAATTAATGATGGACAATTCTATTAATTCAATATAAAAAGCTACCTTTAGTTATCAATTAAATAACTATATTTAGGGTAGCTTTTTGTATATAAATTATAGTAGTGTAGAATATATAATTTCATAATTTTTGTAAATATGACATATAGCTTTCAAGTTTAAATTGATACAATAAAATAATAAAAATTAGGGGGGATATTTATGAAATATCAATGTTCATTATTGGCAGTAAATGATGTAGAGGTGTCAAAAAAATTTTATGGAGAATTGTTTGACCAAAAAGTTGTGTTAGATTTAGGGAGAAATGTATCCTTTAGTGGTGGATTTGCAATACAAGAGGATTTTGCATGGTTAACAGGACTCAATCCAGATACAGTTGTTCAAAAATCACATAATATGGAACTTTATTTTGAAGCTGATGATTTTGATAAATTTATTGAAAAACTTAAATCGCATAAAGATGTAGAGTATGTTCACCAACCACTAAAGTATGAATGGCAACAAAGGGTAGTACGTATTTATGACCCTGATAAACATATTATCGAAATAGGAGAATCTATGGAAGTTATAGCTAGAAGATATTTAGAGGAAGGGTATACTGTAGAAGAAGTTTCTAAGATTATTCAACATCCAATTGAATTTGTAGAGGAATGTAAACAAAGTGAATAATTTTTATACTAGTATTTTTAGATTAAAAATAAATCAAAGGTAGTGATTAAAATTGTATGAAAGAATGTTGAATAAAAGTGTCATGCCATCAGAAAAAGAGATTTCTGAGTATGTTGGCAAAAATCATTTTAATCTTATTTTGTATCTTGAGAATTTATTAGATAAAAAATATGATTTGCGTAAAGAATTAAGATTTCCTTTTGGAAATAATTATGGCTGGGGATATAAGTATTCGCATAAAACAATGCATCTATTTTATGTGTTTTTTGAGAAAGATTGCTTTACAGCAACTATTCAAATTGGAAGTAATGATGTAGACAAGCTATTAGATATATTGGATAACTTATTGCCAAAGACAAATGAATTTTGGGATAAGCGATACCCTTGTGGAAGTGGAGGATGGATAAATTATAGAGTGGAGAATGAGAAAGAGATTGATGATATTTTAAAAATTATTGCAGTTAAGAAAAAGCCTCCTAAAAATCTAAAAAAAGTTTAGGTCAGTAGGAGCTTAATGATTAACAGGATTAGAATAATAAGCAAACAAATTATAAGATAATAAGTTAAAATATATATTAATTAAATGTTATTATAAAGGAGTGATTAGTATTAAAGCAAAAGAACTTTATAAAAAGTTAGACTTAGAATTTGATATTAAAAATATTGATGATGATTGGAGTTTTATGAATTTTGAAAATGATTTTATTACTCCAGAGTTTAAGAAAAAATACATAGGTTTGGTATTAGATAATGCTCAAGACATTAAGAAAGTGTATACAGCTACTTTTCCAGATAAAGAAATAATTCAGCAAATCATAGATAAAGATGAAAGAGATATCTTACTTTTTTCACATCATGCAATGGGATATATAGCATCGGATGAAGATTTTCCATTTCATGATATTCCACTATCTTATATGGAAGAGATGAGAGAACGTAGAATTTCTTTTTATGTATTACATTCACCATTAGACAATTATAGTGACTATTCAACTTCTGTTAGTTTTGCAAATGCTTTGGGTCTTGAGATTGTCAAACCATTCTGCAAATATGATGATAAAATCAAGGTAGGAGTTATATGTAAGACATCATTAAAGTCAGTAGAAGAGATTAAGGAACTTGTTAAAAAAACAGTTGGGCATGATGCAAAACTATATGATTATGGAGACTCTGTTTTAAAAGATGGTTTAGTAGCTATTGCAGCAGGGGGAGGAAGTTATCCATTTGTGGCAAGTGAAGTCTCTGAGCTTGGGATAAATTTATATATTACTGGATTTACCAAGCCTTTAAAACATTTTGAACCAACATTAGAATTTCATAGAATTGCAAAAGAGAATTTAATTAACGTTATAGGTGCTACTCATTATTCTACAGAAAAATTTGCATGTATGTCTTTAGTTAATTATTTCAAAAGTCTAGGGCTAGAATCAGAATTTTTGCAAGGAAAGTATTACTTAGAAGATTTATAATAGATATTAAATCAAAATAAGCAGTCAGTAAAAACTTGTGTTTACTGACTGCTTATTTTATTGTTTTTAGAATAATATCTTAATTAGCTTTATAATGTGGTTTCATAATACTTTCTGGAGAATTTAAAAAATTGCCTTGGAGTTGGGTTATTTTAGTTATTACAAAGTTCATGTCTGTTTTCTTCTTTATTTGTTCATATTTTATAACTAACATATATCAAACCTACTTTTTCTATTTCTCTCTAAAATACTTATTTTTCGATGTTTTTTTAGAGTATTATTATGATAAACTATATTTTATAAGTATTTATTTTAAATTATTATAAATACTGATTTTAAAATAATAGAATTATTATATTTATGAGAATAAATGGTATAATAAAAGGTAAAGTGTCAAATATCCACTAAATTAAATAGATTAGTTAGTATATAGATTAAAATATAAACAGTTTAAATAAATAATAATTTATAAGGGAAGGAAAGATAGAATGATATTTACGAAAAGTAATAAATATGACAAAGAGTTCCTCATGAAAAATATGATGGGACCTAATTGTATAAAAATACTAGAGGAACTGACAAATAATATAAAATTAGAAAAAGGAATGCGTATCTTAGATTTAGGATGTGGAAGAGGTATATCTTCTATATTTTTAGCAAATGAATTTGATGTAACTGTATTCGCAACAGATTTGTGGATAGAACCAACTGAGAATTATGAAAGATTTAAGGAGTTTAACTTAGATAACAAAATATTTCCAATACAAGCAGAGGCACATGAATTACCTTATGCAGAAGGGTTCTTTGATGCAGTAATAAGTGTTCACTCTTATCACTACTTTGGAAATAAAGAAGGGTTTTTAGAAAACCACATATCGCCTCTTGTAAAAGAGGGTGGAATAATTGCAATGGCAATGCCAGGATTAAAACAAGATTTTGTAGATTGTATACCTGATGAACTTATTCCATTTTGGCAAGATAACATGAATTTTCATTCTCTTAAATGGTGGAATGAACTTTGGTCAGAATCTGAGTCTGTGATTTTAGAGAAGTGTGAAGCTTTAAATTGTCATGAAGAAGCATGGCAAGATTGGTTAAACTGCGATAATTCTTATGCAAAAAATGATAAAAAAATGATGGAAGTAGAAGATGGTAAGTACTTTAACACAATTTCTTTAATAGCTAGAGTTAAATAAAAGTTGGAGTTAGATAAGAACAGAATTAGATAAAAATGAAAATATAAAAATAATTATTAAAGTATAAAAATAATTTTTTAATAGTATTTATACCCAATCGGACTATTTTAGTTGATTGGGTATTTTTATTTTATAGGATAAATAAAAAAATTTTCTAAAAAGAATCCATACATAAGTAGGTATACTTCTTTCAGTAAAAGTATTTTTAAAAAGAAGAATATTATTTATTGACATAAAATTAAAAATATGATACTTTGTTATTGGTTAATGACATGAACCATTAACTAAAAATGTGTAGGGGGGAGATATATTGAACGAAGATAAACCAGTTTATCAGCAAATAATGACTATCATTGAAGATATGATATTAAATGACACATATTTACCTGATAGTATTGTTATTTCTACAACTCAAATATCTAAAATATATTCTGTAAATCCAACAACTGCAGTTAAAGCAGTAAGTATGTTGGTAGAGAAAGAAGTATTATATAAAAAACGAGGAATTGGTATGGCAGTAACTTCAAACGCTAAAGAAATAATACTGGCTGAACGACAAAATTTATTTTTTAATCATCAGCTAGAAGAATTTATATCTTCTGCTGAAAAAATCGGTATAAGTCGTAAACGGTTATCAGAGCTTATTTTAACTACTAATTTTGAAAGGAGTACAAAGAATGATTGAATTGAATAACGTATGTAAACAATATAGTACAGCAAGTGTTATAAAAAATTTCAATTTGAAAATAGAAGAAAGTGGAATTTATTGTTTGTTAGGAAGAAATGGAGCAGGAAAAACGACTCTTCTCAAATCTATTGCAGGATACCAGAATATTACTTCTGGAAGTATACTGATAAATGGAAAACAAATCACAATTGATAATATGGAGACAAGTGTAAGCTATATTGATAATTTTGCAAAACATTTTAATCTTCCTGTGAAAAAACTAATCCAGATAGCATATGAACTGGATTACAGCTTTGATTATGAATTTGCTATGGAAATGGTAGATAGATTTGAGCTTGATGAAAATAAGAAATTTAAAAAGCTTTCATTAGGTATGAAAACCATGATTTCTACTATCATATGCTTAGCAAGTAATAAAGACGTTGTTTTATTAGATGAACCTGTTTTAGGGTTTGATGCAATTATGCGTGCTGAATTTTATGACTTGTTATTAGAGAGCTTTGAAAGGCACCCTCGTATTATTATTGTTTCAACACATATTATAGACGAGATTTCTAATACAATACATAAACTGATAATTATTGATAAAGGAAGTTTAAAATTCTATGATGATGTTAATGTGATTGATGAATATGCATACAGTGTAAGTGGATTACAGAAGGATGTAGAAGCTGTATCTACGTCTCTTAATGTTATTGGAGAAATCAAAGCAGGCGGTTATACAACAAAATATATTTTTGATAAAAGAATAAAACCAACAGATAACGTGACAGTTAGACCATTATCATTGCAGGAATTTTTTGTCCAGCTTGTAGATAAAAGAGGAGGGAAAAAATAAATGAAAGCGAAAATAGCAATTATCAAGAGAAATTTTTCGAGTGCGTTAGTTGCATTAATCATAACACTTATCGTAGTTATATTATCAACTACTTCGTCGACTTCTTCTATTGCAATCAGTAGAGGAAATTATACATGGTTATACATTATTATGCTTCCGTTTTTTGTCGTGTTTTATAATTTTAAAAAATTGATAAATTTAGGGGCTAGTAAGAAAGACTATTATATAGGCTCTATGGGCTTGTATTTACTTTCTGCAATAGTAGTTTCTTTGGCAAATACAGTTATTCATATCAGTATAGACAAGTGGAATACTTCACAGACTGTGGTTAATTTAATGGATTTATGTGGTTGGTGGCAGAATGGGATTTTACTTGCATTTTTACAGCAGACTATGTTTTTACTAATGATAATTGTTTTTCTTCATGTACTGCTGTCTATACAAGAAAATTGGTACGGTTGGGTAACTGATATTATTATTGTTGCAATTATATGTATCTTTACACCTTTTGCACCATTACGCCATTTTCTAGTGCTTTTCTTTAAACTTGTTATGTTCAATAGTACTGCGTGGTTACACATTCTAATTTGTTTAGCTATAACTGGAGTACTCTATTTTATAGGATTACTTAGTTTAAAGAACAAAACTTTATAAGGAGTGTGTCATGAGAAAAATAGTAAAAATATTATTGATTTTATGTATTTGTTCATTGGCTTATGGTTGTTCTAAACAAAGTGAGAATATTAAAGTCAAGGAATTTAGCATACCATCAGCCGAAATAAATACGATTGAAATTGTTTTAAAAAATATTCCAGTCAATTTTGTTATTAGTGAAACAGATACTATAAGTCTTTCATATTCTCAAAATGAAAAGAATTATCTTGATATAAATGAAGAAAATGGAACTCTTTCTATAAGAAGTAAGACAGAGAGAGAATTTTTAGACTATATCGGCTTTAATGATAATTCAGCACAATCACTCACTATTGAAATACCAGCCGTAATACAAAGTGATTTCAATTTAAAAACGAGTAATAGTGACATAGTTCTTCCAGAGATAGACATGAAAGGAAATGTTAATATTGACTTGAATAATGGAGACATTCTGTTTGATAAAATCATGTTTGAAAAAGATACAATATTGTTTGCTAAAAACGGCAATATAAAGGGAAAGATAAATAATAAATACGAGGAGTTTAAAATAGTTTCAGAAGCCCATAAAGGAGAAAGTAATCTACCTGATAGTAAAAAAAATGGAAACAAACTTTTAAATGTTTCTACTAATAATGGGGATGTTGAAATCGAATTTGAATAATATAAATTATATATCTTATGATAAATTCTTACTTATAAAACCTCTTAATGATTATATTAATAAAGCTTTAGAAGGATACAAAATACCTGATAGAAAAGCTTCAACATAAGAAATATGAGTAGACTATAATTGGGGCATTTTATTAGCATAGATATTAGATTTTTTAGTTTGAAAAATTAAATTTGATTATTTATTTAAAGAGACAATACAAGGATTTTACTATGATGCATAAAAGAGTAATAAAGTGTTAAAATATTTGACAAATTGAAGGCTTGCTTTTATACTCAATACAAGTAAGGTACCTTTTTAAAGGTCTATTTGAAAGAAATTATATAATTAGTAAAATGTATGACTACAAAACTAATAATTAATTTAGGAGGTAAAAATCATGAATGAAACTCAAGATGAAAATTTATTAGAGCAATTTTTTAAAGTACAATCGTTACTACATAAATTTCACCTTCAAAATCATAAATCACATGGTTTTTTTAGAGGAACACATAGGGGTCAGGGAAGAGTGTTATCTATGCTAAAAATAAAACCAGAAATTACTCAAAAAGAACTATCATATTTGCTTGATATGAGACCTCAATCTTTAGGTGAGTTGCTTTCAAAACTAGAAAATCAAGGGTTTATTACTCGTACACCTTCAGAAAAAGACCGTAGAGTAATGGTAGTAAGATTAACATCAAAAGGCATGGATGAGATTAATAAAATTGAGCAAGAAGAAGACCCAACTAATAAAATATTTGATATTTTAGAAAAAGAAGAAAAAAGTATTTTAAGTGATATTCTTACTAAGATTACTAATGAGCTAGAGAGAAGTATAAAAAGTGATGATAATATTAATTTTGATAGGGAACATATGGGGCCACACTCAAGACCACATCCTGGTCAATTTTTAGGTTTTGGAAGAGAAGGTTTTGGAATGGGTCATATGGGTTCACATCCAAATCAACATGAGGAATCACATCAGAGCTCTCAAGAAGGAAAAGAATTTTATAATCCACGTATGGAAGAATTTCAAGATTTTTTTAATAGAGAAGAATTCTTTGAACAAATGACTAAACAGCATCCGGAATTTTTTGAACAGATAGTAAAACAACATCCAGAGTTTTTTAAGAACAAGAAATTTGATGAACAGAATGTATCTAAGGATGAAAAGTATGGTGAAAAGGATATTAATGAAGATTAGAAACTATTTATCTTCCCACTATAATTATATCATAAATAAAAAGTTTTTTTAAGACTATGAATATATCCTCATTTCTATATAATTGATATAGCGGATTAAACGTTAATTTCAATTGAGGAGGATTATAATATGAATCTAAATGATTTTGAATTGAATCTTGAAAATCAATGGCTCCAAAAAGTTCTTAAAGAAGCTAACAGACAACTTGACGAAAAACGTAGAGAAAAAGATAAACTAAAAAAAGATGCTATAGAAACTCAAAGGGAATTATGGAATGACCTAGGGTCTATTTCTATTGAAAATGGATTAGAACAGCTTTCTGAATTTATGTCATTTATGGATGTTATGAAACATCAAAAAAGGAGCCATGAACTTACTGAAAAGCTCAAAGACAAATACGAAAAAATGATTGAATCTCCTTATTTTGGACGAATTGACTTTACTGAACATAATGAAGTTGATACTCAAAATTGTTATATTGGGTTATCAAATCTTATTGATGAAGATTATGATTTTCTTGTATATGATTGGCGAGCTCCTATTTCAAGTATGTTTTATGACTATGAAATTGGACAAGCAAGCTATGATTGTCCAGAAGGATTAATCTCTGGAGAAATAACTAAAAAAAGACAATATAAAATAAAAGATGGAAAAATTGAGTATATGTTTGACAGTAATCTAAACATTGATGATGATATCTTACAAGAACTTTTAGGTAAAAACTCAGATGAGAAAATGAAAACTATAGTTACTACTATTCAAAGAGAGCAAAATCAAGTCATTCGTAATGAAGATTATAAAAACTTAATTGTACAAGGGGCCGCTGGAAGTGGAAAGACATCTATAGCACTTCATAGAATTGCATATTTACTATATAGACACAAAGATAAAATAACATCTAAAAATATAATAATATTTTCTCCAAATAACATATTTAACGACTATATATCAAATGTATTACCACAACTTGGTGAAGATAATATTTGTCAGACCACATTTAAAGACTATATGCATCAAGAATTAGGAAATGATTTTAAAAAAGAAAGCCCATCAGAAATGATGGAGTATATATTTGATAATAATCAAAAAATAACATATAGGGATAGGATAGAAAATATAGAATTTAAAACATCTTCAGAGTTTGTAGATATATTAAAACAATATATAAATCATTTAGAGACAGAGATGAGACACTTTGAAGATATTATTGTGAGAGGGAAGTTGATAATTTCAGCTAAGGATTTGCAAGATTTATTTTCTAATGATTATTCAAATCTACCAATTAAGAGAAGATTAGAAAAGATAAAATCAAGAATAATGTTTCTAATTGAGCCATATGAAAAAGTTTGGATTGATGAAGTATTTAAAGAGCTTGAAGAGTCTGGGAATTATATAGAAAAAGAAGAAATGATAGAAAAAAGCACTTTTATTGTAAAAGAAAATTTAAAAGAAATATATTCTAAAGTTTCAAAAATGACAGAGCTAGACTTGATAGACACTTATAAAAATCTATTTAAGAATTTTGAGATATTTTTAGATAAAACAAATATTGAGTATGATAAAAATCTTATAGATAATATAAGAACTTATACAATAGATAATTTGAGTGTAAAGAGTCTTTATTATGAGGACCAAGTCGCTCTTTTATATTTGAAAGGGGCTCTTGGGGGCATCCCAAATACATCACAAATTAAATATGTAATCATAGATGAAGCACAGGATTACACTCCATTACAATATGAAATATTTTATAAACTTTTTAATTCTGCCAATATGACTATATTAGGGGATATCAACCAATCAATTAATCCGTTTATGAATGTTGGAGATTACAATAATATTCATGATATATTAAAGAATGACACCTGTATAATAAATTTAAGCAAAACCTATCGTTCAACAATGGAAATTACTAGATTTTCAAGAAAACTTCTTACAGAAGCTATAAATGATGAATATGTTGAAAGACATGGTGATGAGCCTAAGATAATCGGTTTTACAGATAAAAAGCAACTGAATAAAAAACTTATTGAAGATATAAAACATTATAAGCAGAAAAATTATAAATCTATTGGTATCATAACAAAAACAGTTCGTGAAACTAGAGAAGTATACGAGTTTTTAAAAGAGAATGATGTTGATGTGCAGTGCATAACAAAAGATGATGATGAGTATATAAATGGTGTGTTAATAATGCCTTCATATCTATCTAAAGGGCTTGAATTTGATGTGGTTGTTCTATACAATGCAAGTAATAAAAATTATAATAATGAAGATGAAAGGTTGCTCCTTTACACTTGCTGTACAAGAGCTCTTCATGTACTAAACATATATTATTTAGATGAGATAACTTCTTTATTAAAACAGTCTTGAAGTAGTGTTAAAGTAATATTGAAGCAATATTGAAGTAATGTTAAAGTAATATTAAAGAAATGAGATAACTTCTTTATTAAAACAATACTAAAGTAATAATGGAAGCAATATTAACACAATAAATTTTTAGTTCTTATCTAATTTTCTTTTAAGATTCTTATATATTTATTGTGTATCTGTAACTAATGTTTGTATGAGTATTTTACTATAAAGTTAAAGCCCTCAAAATCCAAAATAAATGGTTTTTAAGGGCTTTTTTAGTAGTATTTAACTAGGAATTGTAGTAGAGTTAAATATCTAAAACTTGATATATGAATCTTAAAAAAATATAAAGATAAAAGAGATGGTTGTATTTATCAACAAATAAACTAAAGTAACAAATAATAAACTCATAAACAATTTAATTATTAGCTATATTTTAGTGTTAATTATCTTTATTTTGCATCTATTACTTCATGAGCCATCTCCAGTAAATCGTTCATAGATAAATCTGAGTCCTGAACTATAAATGAGTAGTAAACTCCATTTTGTTTCCAACTTAAATACTTATATTCATTAACTTCTACTTTACCTGACCACTCACTAAATGTATACTTACCTGATTTTTCATCAAGTTTATCCTGTTCTGTCATTTTATAACCTTCTGGTACATACTTTTGCTTGAATTCCTCATAAGAAATATTTACATCTTTGTATGTATCTACAACTTTTATATCCTTAGAATCTTTTCCAAGTACATTATTTGATGTTTCAAGAGATATTTCATCATTATCATTTTCATAGGTAAAATCAAGTGATTTTAATTCGCCTAAAATGTTATCTTCTTTATCAAGTCCTTTTTTATTTATAGTATATCCTCCTTTAAACTTATATCCATTACTAAATTCAGAAACTATATTAGGAGCAAATTTAAAGTCTTCTTTCACTTGTTCTGTAGTTGGAACAGATGTATAAGTAGCTTTATTACTTGATTTTCCAATTATCTTAGATATCTCTCCTGTAGCAAGAGCTGTTGTACCTAAAAGTAGAGTAACAGCAAAAGTTGCAATTAATCCTTTTTTGAATGATAAATTAAATGGTAATTTACGTGTTTTATTATTAATCATGTTATAATTATCCTCTCTTTCTGGCAAGCTATTTAATGTTTTATTTAATCTATTATGAAAGCTTTCTGGAGCTTTCGGAAATGAATTATTTAATTTGTTTTTGTTCATACATTACCTCCATATCTTCTAGTTTAGTTTTTAATAATTTTCTACCTCTTGATAATCTGCTTTTTACTGTTCCTTGAGGTATATCTAATATTTCTTTAATCTCATCTATTGAATATCCCTCGATATAATAAAGAACTATTGGAATCCTAATTTTTTTAGATAAACCTTGAATAGCAATATATAAATCACTGTAATCATCTTTTTCTTCCACTTTTTTGTTCTTAAGAATTTCTTCAAATGGTAGAATATTAAACTGTTTACGTCTTAATGAATTACATTCATTTATGACTATTCTAATCAACCAAGTTTTAAAATATTGTTGTTCTTTCAGTGAGTCCAATTTTTCATATGCCTTTAAAATAGCATTGTTGACAGCATCCTCACAATCTTGGTCGTTTCCTAAAATAGACTTAGATATGCGATACAAAGTCTGTTCTGACTCAAGAATATTATTAATAAATGTAGTTTTATCCAATTGTATTCCTACCTTTCTATGCAAATCATAGCGCTACTTTTTTGCCTTACACTTATTAGATAAAATTTTACTATAAATGGTTCACTTTTAAAAAATAATTATTTTTTAATTAGAGTTTAGGAAATAATTTGATAAATCTACATTTATATGAAAATAGTAGCACTACTTTTTTGTCTTACACTTATTAGATAAAATTTTACTGTAAAGGGTTCACTTTTTTTCAAGTAATTATTTCATACTATTAAGAAGCGTTTTATTAGCAGGTGCACTCTTAGTTTTTTGATTCTAAAAAGAGAAAATAAAAGAAATTTAAAAAAATATAAAGGTACCTTAAAATAGTGTTGACAAAATTATAAGGTACCTTTATAATTAAGGATAAATAAGGTACCTTAATAAAACTGAAAAAATAAATTAATAGAAAAAATCTAGTTAATTAGGAGGAGCTAATATGAATTATTACAAAGATAAAAGAGAAGGATTTAGAGGATTTGGAGAATTTGAAATGAGAGGAAATCATAAACAACAAGAACATTATGGAGAACATAGTAAATATTCACAACATCATGGTCAAATGGGATATGGGGGTCCTCATAGACATCCATGGAGTCATGTATGTGAAGGATGCAAAATATTTGAAATGATGCATCATGAGGGATTTGGACCAAAAGGACACGAAGGATTTCATGGTAATGGAGAATATAGAGGTCATAAAGGATTTGACCCAAGAGGATATGAAGGATTTCATGGTAATAGAGATTGCAGAGGTCATGAAGGATTTGACCCAAGAGGATACGAAGGAGGTTATGGAAAAAGAGATTGCAGAGGTCATGAAGGGTTTGACCCAAGAGGACACGAAGGATTTCATGGTAATGGAGACTGTAGAGGTCATGAAGGATTTGACCCAAGAGGATATGAAGGATTTCATGGTAATGGAGATTGTAGAGGTCATGAAGGGTTTAGCCCAAGAGGATACGAAGGAAGTCATGAGTATAGAGACTGTAGAAGTCATGAAGAATTTGATGCTAAAAATTGTCAAGAAGACAATGAATATCAAGAATGTGGAAGATTTGATAATCAAAGTGTAGATGAAAAAAGAGTGTCTGAAAGTAAAGGTGATGCTGAGAAAAATACTATAAAAGAACCTGAAAAGACTGATAAGCTTCAAACATCAACTGATGAACAATTAGAATCTGTTCAAAAAAATTATACTAAAGAAGAAAGCAAAAGTGAAGAAAAAAAAGGTGCTGATAAAAAGTAGGATTAAAAACTCAATAAACAAATAAATATTAAAAAATAAATATCAGAATACAAACAAAAATATATTAGATTGACTAAATAAAAAAGGGTGATAGCTTTAAAAAGACTGTCCCCCTTTAATTTTTTATAGCCATTTATTGGCGCAAGTATTTCAATAAATATGGGAGGCAAGGAGTATTTTTATTAGCAAGGATGAAAAATATATAAATTTAAGTAGATGTATGTCACGATTTACATTTTTATGACAACATTTTCTTTACAATTTTTTATATATGTGTTAATATTTAGAAAAATGCATATGTATTCATAAAATAACCTAAAAACAAATAAAAAAGCTATAAAAAAGAAAACGTATGCAATGAAAAGTCAATGAAGTTAAATTATACTTTATAAATTTGGGAGGATATAGTCATGGAAAAATATCAAGAATCAAAAAGAGTTGTAAGAAATTACTTTGAAGCATTAGAGAATGCCAATGTAGATGAAATTAAAAATATTTTGAAACAGCATATGAAATCAGATTATGACTGGAGAGGTGTGTATCCATTTCGTGAACAAAAAGGAATTGAAAATGTAGCAGATATATTTTGGAAACCTTTAAAAATTTCATTGAGTAATATGCAAAGACGACAAGATATATTTATTGCAGGTACTAATGAAATTGATAACAGTGAGTGGGTAATGAGTATGGGTCATTTTATGGGACTTTTTGATAATGACTGGCTTGGTATTAAGCATACTCGCAAGATGATTAGCTTAAGATATGCAGAATTTAACTGTGTGCAAGATGGGAAAATTTCTAAAACTGGATTATTTGTAGATATAATTGGATTTATGATTCAGGCAGGTGTCAATCCATTGCCACCACAAACAGGTTCATATTTTGTATATCCAGGACCAATTGACCATAATGGATTACTTTTTGAAGATGCAGATGAAGTAGAAGGGGTTAAGACTTTAGCATTAGTCAATAAAATGGTAGATGACTTGTCTGAACTAAATGACAGTGGCTCTATGGGATGTCCACCAGAGGTACTTGAAAAATCATGGGCTAAAGATATGATTTGGTATGGACCAGGTGGTATTGGAGCTTCTTACACTATACCTAGATATCAAGAACAACATCAATTGCCATTTAGAAATAATTTAAAAGGAAAGACTTTTAATGGACATGTATGTAGATTTGCAGAAGGGAATTTTGCTTGTTTCTTTGGATGGCCTAACTTAAGCAATATCCCATGTGGAGGATTTTTAGGATTGCCAGGTGGAGAGGTTAAGGCAGATATGCAAGTTGTTGATGTTTACTATCGAAAAGGAGATAAACTTAAAGAAAATTGGGTGTTAATTGACATTCCTTACTGGCTAAAACAACAAGGTCTTGATATTCTTGAAAGAACTAAAAGTATTTTTAATGATTAATTTTTAATGATTAATTTTGAATACGTATTCAGAAAGAGAGGAGGATGTAATATGAATAAAAATAATACTAATAAAGCTGATACAGATGAAATCAATGAGAATAATACTATTAAAGCTAATGCAGATAAAAGTACTGAGAACAATACTATTAAAAAAGATGAAGAAATTACATTGAAGGGAGAAAATAATATGGAGTCTACAAAAATTTACTATGGAGATTCACTAGAAGTAACACCTGTTGGAGTAATGGATTATAATGATTTTTCAAATCAAACAAAAAGGGAGCAGCAATTGCCTGGATTTGATTCTAAGTATAGAGACTTTGTAGACTATATTATGAAAATTACGCATAATATTTGGGAAGAAAAAGGTATTGGAGTTATTTATGATACATATCACAATAATGTGACAATGCACTGTGGTTCTTCTAATTTAGTTGGTATAAAAGATGTTATTTCAAATACTCTTCAAACTCTACACGCATTTCCAGATAGAAGGCTGATTGGTCAAAATGTAATATGGTCTAATTTTGGTGCTGATGGTTTTTTGTCTTCACACCGTGTTTTGTCTACAGCAACTAATTTAGGTGACAGTAATTTTGCTCCAGCAACTGGAAAAAAGATAAATTTTAGAACTGTAATTGATTGTGCTACAACGAGTAATAGAATTCATGAAGAATGGCTAGTTAGGGATAATTTATGGATTGTTACTCAATTAGGGTTAAATCCTCAAGAAGTGGCAAAAAATATGGCAAAGGCAAGTGCATCTAAAGTATTAAGTTTACAATCAACTTATGGTATATGTGAGTCTATGGATGGTCAATTTATGCCAGCAAAGTATCAAGCTAAAGATGATTCTGTTGGTGAAATGATGCTTGAGATGACAAGTCGCATTTACAATTATAAATATATAAATGAAGTTAAAAAGTATTATCACGATAATGCAGTGGTACATTTCATATGTGATAAAGATTTAAATGGGTATGATGAGATTCAAGGAATGATTGTAAGTTTACTTGCTTCAATTCCAAATGGCAGTTATGAAGTAGAGAGAGTAACTTGTAATCAAAAGGAAAAAAATGAAGGGTATGATGTATCTGTGAGATGGAGACTGCGTGGAATAAATGAAGGCATTGGATTTTTTGGACAACCTTCTGGAAAACATGTGGAGGTAATGGGAATTAATCATTATCATGTACTACAAGGTAAGGTAAAGGAAGAATGGATGACTTTTGATGGTATGGATGTTTTAAAGCAGATGTATATGGGTGTAGAAGAGTAAGAAGGCTTAAAGTATAAATATATTTAGAAATTATATAAGTAAATATTCTTGTTATATAAGGTTGAATAAGAAATATATATAGAATTTAAACAAGAAATGTATAAAGCGTTTAAACAAGAAATTTATATAAAACTTAAATAAAAATTATGTATGAAATATAGGAAGTGAAATTTTTAGGAATAGTATGATTAACAGTAAGGGAGGGGTAATTATGAAAAATATGAAAACAACAGATGTGATAGAAAATGATATTATACTAGGAAAAGATTATTCAAATCTAAAAAGAGGCATTGCATTTTTTTCTATCGCTTTAATATACTTTTTTTATTGCTATAATTTTATGGTAGGTACTTTTATTAAACCAACAATGATTTATACTTTGGCAGAAGGCGGTTTTGGTTTTTCATTAAAACAGACAGAGGAAATATTTGCTGTCATGTCCTTTGGTACAATTCCAGGTACATTCATTTTTGGAGTAATTTCTACAAAACTTGGTAAAAAGAAAACTTTAATTAGTGTAGCTCTATTAATTGGGTTGACAACTTTTATACCAATGCTATCCCCTACAAATATTATGTTATGGAAATTTGCACGTTTATGTACAGGAGTAGTATTAGGTGGTGTATTTGGAACAGCTATGCCTTTAGTAGCAGATATGTTTCCAAGTAAATATCGTGGTAAGTTAGCTGCTGTATTAACTGCTTTATTTTCGCTAGCTATGATTTTTGGTGGTAAAGTGTATGGACTTTTAGGTGATGCAAATTGGCAAATATTAATGTATACTGCGATTATACCACCTATAGTTGGAGCTGTTTTGGCATTTTTCTTTGTACCAGATGATTCAGAGTATACAAAAGAATTGGTTAAAAAAGGAAAAGAAACAGGTGAAAAAATTAGTTATATAAGTATGTATAAGGGGAAATATTTGTGGATTGGATTAGGAACAATTATTTTATCAGGTGCTAATTTTACAGCATACTCAGCATTTTCAAACAATGCAACTACATATTTGGTAACAGGAATAGGGATGACAGCAGCAGTAGCAGGTTCTATGTATAGCTTACAAGGTATTGGGCAGTTAGTAGGATATTTATTCTGGGGTTCAATAGCAGATAAATTTGGAAGAAAAGTACCTTTTATAGGGATGGCATTAGCAGCAGTATTTGTCTTTATATATACAAAACTAGGGGGAGATAATACAACAGCATTTTATATGATATCAGTATTGCTAGGTGTTGCTGTTGGATATTCTGGAGCATGGGGAGCGTACTATACAGAATTATTCCCAAGCAAATATCGTTCATTGTCATCTGGAATGTCATTCAATGGAGGAAGAATTATATCTACATTTGCAATCCCTGCAATAGCTGGTACAGCTTCGGGTGCTTTAGGTATGACAACTATTTTTTATATATCAACAGCGGTATTTGTAGCAGGTGCTATTGTATGGCTGTTCTTACCAGAAACATTAAACAAGAAAGAATAAAATTCTAAGAACTATTTTGTTAGTTAGAAAGGGGTGGCTTATGATTTCAGTAATCGATGTGTGTATTATAGTAGGATATTTGCTGTTAATGTTGGTTATTGGTTATTATTCAGGAAAAGATAATAAAAATCAAGAAGATTATTTCTTAGCAGGTAGGTCAATGCCATGGATTCCAATCGCTTTGTCAGTTGCTGCTACTATGATTAGTGCTAATGGATTTATCGGGGGTCCTGGATGGGCGTATATGGATGGAATGTATCCAGTGATGGTTAACATTACAGTACCTTTAGCAATATTTTTTGCACTGAGCATTACCACCCCAGTTATTTATAGATTAAAAATAACATCTGTATATGAATATATGGGACTTCGTCTAGGCAATTATTCAAGGGGATTAACTATTATTCAATTTTTTATCAATTCATTGATTCAAGCGAGTTCTATGGTGTATATACCAGTACTTATTATTCAGATAATCACTGGTTGGTCACTTTACGTTTTGGTTCCAATAGTTGTATGTGTAGCAATTATATATACGCTACTAGGGGGAATCAAAGCAGTTATATGGACTGATAGTATTCAAATGTTAGTAGTAGTAAGTGCTGTGTTTATAGTAATTATGACAGCACTAAAGGGAATGAATCTCGGCTTTTTTGATACATTGCAAATTGCACAACAGAGTGGTAAATTAAATACATTTGATTTTAGTATGGATGTTTCAGTTACAAATACTTTTTGGGCTACTCTAATTGGTGGGACTGTAATGTGGATAAGATATTTCTGCTTTGACCAATCTCAAGTTCAAAGAGTTTTGACATCGAAATCTTTAAAAGGTGCCAAAAATTCTTTTGTAGTTAGTGCTTTTGTTATGAATTTAGTTTACTATTTTATGTTATTAGTAGGAGTGATTTTATTTGTTTACTATAAAGGAATAGAATTTGAAACTTCAAATGAGATAATGATTACTTTTATTTTGAATGAACTTCCAGTAGGAGCAATTGGAATTATTATTGCTGGTGTATTTGCAGCAGCGATGTCTAGTATTGACTCTATATTAAACAGTATGACAACTGTTTTTACAAAGGATATTTATGAGTTTTATTTTAAAAAAGATAATGAGGAATCGTCATTGAAAGTTACGATGATTATAACAATGATTATAGGTATTGTTATGACAGGTTTTATAATTATGGGATTTGGAGGAAGCATCAAATCAATTCTTGACCTTGTGGGTAGATATATATCATATTTTGCTGGTCCAGCTACAGGTGCATTTATATTGGCTATGTTTACATACAAAGCTCATGATAAAGGGGTATCTATTGGTTTTATCATAGGATTAGTTTTAGGGTTCTTTATTTCTAATAAATATAATGTGAGTTGGTTGTGGAATCCAGCAATAGGTGCTACAATAACATTAATATTTGGATATATTTTTAGTATCATTTTAAAGAATAATCATAATATAGAAGATATTAAAAAATATACTGTATTTGGCATGAGAAAAGAGCTTATTTCGAAAGGAATAGATAAGGTAGATGGAGTATCTGTATTGCCATTTTCTTTAGGTAAACAAGAGTTAATGGTGTTAGTTTTTTTCGTTGTCCAATATATAATATTGTTTTTGATACAATTTTAAGAAGAAATATAAGATATTAAAAAGAAATACAAGATGTTTAAGGAGAAATACTAAATGAATCAAAAGAAAGTTCATTATAATAAATCGGCTACTTCAAAAGATGTTGCAAAACTAGCAGGAGTATCGCAGTCTTCAGTTTCGAGAGCATTTGGTAGTGCAAATGGAAAAGGTGTAAAACCTGAAGTAAGAGAAAAAATTTTCCGTGTAGCAGATGAAATTGGATATGTCCCCAATTTAGTGGCAAGAGGAATGATTAGTGGCAAAACAAATGTTATAGGATTGATAGTTGGTGATAATCTAGGTCCATTTTACAATAGAATTATTAATTTATTTGTAGAAAAGATTCAAGAAATAGGTAAACAGTGTCTTGTTTTTAAGGTTCCTAGACAAGAAAGAATAGATACTATAATTTCAAGAGTAATTCAATTTCAAGTGGAAGCTGTGATTATTACCGCTTCAGCTATGAATAAGGTAATGGCTGAGACATGTGAAGAAAATAATATTCCTGTGATTCTTTTTAATCGCTTTATATCAGGTATAAAAATAAGTACGGTTTATGTAGACCCAATTGAAGGTGGAGGAATGGCTGCTGAATACCTAATTGATAGGGGACATAAAAATATAGGATACATTCAATTTACAAGAGAAACAAGTGAGGAAATGGAAAAGAAAATTGGATTTTATTCTAAATTAAGACAAAACGGAATTCACAATCTTAAAGAAGAATCTGCAAATTACGATTATGATTCTGGATATGAAGCTGGAAAGAGAATGTTATCATTATCAAATCCTCCAACAGCAATTTTTTGCACAAGTGATTTGATAGCTATGGGTGTAATGGATGCTGCAAGATTTGAGTATAAATTGAAGATACCAGAGGATTTATCAGTAATGGGATATGATGATATTCAGATGGCTTCATGGAAAAGTTACAGTTTAACAACGATTAGACAGCCATTAGACTTATTAATTGGAAAAACGATTAATATACTTAAAACATTATTAGAGGAAGAAGATTGTGAGCCAGTAGTTGAAATGCTTAAACCTGAATTGATTGAGAGAGATTCTACAGTTTAGTATAAAATTAGATTGAAGGTCTTCTAAAAGTAATCTTTATAAATAAATTTTAAATATAGAAGATATGATTTTTATAATTAGATTTGACTAATAGTGGCTAATTGTATATATTAATTTACTGAATTTATAAAGACATAAATATAAAGACATACAGTTATAAATAAATGAAATTTAAAGGTGAATCTTGAATTTAATAAGGTTCATCTTTTTCTATTGTAATCAAACCCATATTTAATTAAATAGTATGCTTATATACTACTATATAGAAAGTTAAAAGATTTGTTATATAAAAAGACCATCAGTTTAATTATATTTTGAAAATTAAACCAACAGTCTTTATATTTTAATACAATTTGTTATTGAGAAGTTTTGTTTCTAAAACGTTTGACTTTAAAATGCTTTGATACATTTTCAATATTTAAATGCTTTGATACATTCTTAATATTTAAATTCTTTGTAAACTTAATTACTAATTTCAATGTAGTAATTGTTTAAAATACTATCAAACTAATTAAACTAATTTACAGCTTCTTTTCCTATTAAATCTTTTAATTCTTCATGAGTCATAGTTTCTTTTTCAAATAGGAACTTAGAAACAGAATGTAAATCCTGAAGGTTATCCTTTAACATCTCTAAAGTTTCTTTATAACAACTTTCAACTATACGATTAGCTTCTTTTTGAACTTTATCACATAAGAAAGTCTTATCATTTCCATCAATAGTCATAAATCCTAAATTACTCATACCATATTCACAAACCATTTGGTTAGCTATCTCAGTGACTTTCTTTAAGTCATCCTTGGCTCCTGTAGATTTATGATTAAATATTAGTTCTTCTGATGCTTTTCCAGCAAGTAATATTTTTATTTTTCCAACTAATTCATCTCTAGTATAAATATATCTATCTTCATCAGGTAATTGAAGAACATAACCTAATGCTTGTCCTCTAGGTATTATAGATATTTTTTGTATAGGACAAATTCCAACTATATCACTTACAAGAGCATGCCCAGCTTCATGATAAGCTACTATCTTTTTCTCTTTTTCAACTAATGCAGAGTTTTTAGATTCTAATCCAGCAATAACTCTTTCAAGTGCTCTGTCGAAGTGTTCTGCTGTAATATATTCACTGTCATCTCTAACTGCAAATATAGCTGCTTCATTTGCTATATTTGAAAGATGGGCTCCGTTGAAACCGTGAGTTTTTTTAGCTAAAAGTTCTAGATTTACAGATTTGTCTATAGGTTTGTCATCTGTATGTACCTTTAGAATTTCAAATCTAGTGTGATAATTTGGTGCACCTATATGAATGTGTCTGTCAAATCTTCCTGGTCTAAGTAAAGCTTCATCTAATAAGTCAAGTCTATTGGTAGCACCTATTATTAATACATTGGAGTCTTTATTAAATCCATCCATTTCAACTAAAAGTTGGTTTAACGTTTGGTCTTTCTCATTGTTACTTTCAAGATGTCTTTTTGCCCCTACAGCATCTATTTCGTCTATAAATATTATACTTGGAGCTTCTTTTCTAGCTTTTTCAAATAGAGTTCTTACCCTTTTTGCTCCTACACCTACATATTTTTCAACGAACTCAGAACCCGTAACATTGAAAAATGATGAGTTTGTTTCACCAGCTACAGCAGATGCAAGTAATGTTTTTCCTGTTCCTGGAGGACCATAAAATAACACACCTTTAGGTATTTTTGCACCCATTTTTTGATATTTTTGTGGAGACTTCATAAAATCAACTATTTCAAATAGCTCTTCTTTTACTTCGTCTAATCCAGCTACATCTCTAAATGTAGTTTTTGGTTTTGTAGAAAGTGAATCATCTGTTTGATTTTCTCTTTCCATTTTTGTCTGTGCAAAGACAGGAACTGGATTGTTAATTTTTTTAAAAAAGTTGTTTAGCATTTTCATATTCACACCTCAGGTAATTAATTATTGTTAATCAATTTTATATTTTCCATATTTACTATTTTTTATTATTTATTTTTTATGGAAAAAATATACATGCAATCCAAATAAAAATAAATTTATAAATTTAACTGGAGAAAGTCATTTATGAATATGTACAAATTACCTTTATATACTAAAAAAATACGACAAATCAAGATAAAATTGAAATGATGAAAAAGCTATAATATAGATGTTAAAGGATGTAAAGTGAAGTATTCGGTATAAAATTGGCTAAAGAAGTGTTTTAGGGATTTATTATATAGATTAATAAATAGAGTAATAAAAAATTTTAAAGTTGAAGTTTAAATTTTTTAATTAAATTTTGAAAAATGAGGGCAAGATAAATAGTACGAGCATATAATAAGTATTAGGAAGAAGAAATGAAATACAAATGATATGTAGTTTATAAAAAATAGATATAATCTTAAATAAAAAAAGTAGTTAAATTAGTAAAAACTTATTAAACTAAAAAAAATAGTTGCAAATAATTTAATTAAATGATATAGTAAATAAGGTAAGAATAAAACAAAGAAGAAGTCCGCTTCTCACCTTACGCCGAGGGTTAGTAAGGTAAATATAAGTTAAAGCTTAGTAATAATTTAAGCTTGTTTAAATTTGGTAACTTATATTGCGGATGATTATGTCATCCGCTTTTTATTTTATATTTTATAAAAAATTTGGAGGTGTCCTACAATTAGCAAAGAATTAGCAATCAATGAACAAATAAAAGATAAGGAAATAAGAGTCCTTTCACCTACAGGTGAACAACTTGGAGTAATGCCTACTAAAGAAGCTCAAGCAATGGCAACTAGTAAAAACTTAGATTTGGTTCAAATCTCGCCAAATGCAAATCCACCAGTGTGTAAGATAATGGATTATGGAAAGTTTAGATATGAGCAAGCGAGAAAAGATAAAGAAGCTAAGAAAAAACAAAAGACTATAGTTGTAAAAGAAGTAAGACTTAGACCAGGTATTGAACAAAATGATTTAAATACGAAAGCTAATAATGCTATAAAATTCCTTAAAAAAGGGGATAAAGTCAAAGTTGAACTTAGATTTAGAGGTAGAGAACTAGGACATAAAGATATAGGTAAAGAAGTTATGTTAAAGTTTTTAGATATAATAAAAGAGTTTGGAGAACCAACAAAAGCCCCTGCATTTGAGGGTAATAATATGGTTGTAATTATAGATCCAAAAAAATAGATGATTAACTGAGAGGAGGAATTTGTCATGCCTAAAATGAAAACTCATAGAGGTGCAGCAAAGAGATTAAAGAAAACAGGAACAGGAAAGTTAAAGAGAGCTAAAGCTTTTAAAAAACATATATTAACTAAAAAATCTGCAAAAACTAAGATGAACTTAAGAAAATCAACTCTAGTAAGTGATGGAGATGCTAAGAGAATAGCACAATTATTACCATACTAGGATACGGATTATAAATAATAACTATAGAAGAGGGATATAAAAGGAGGTCATAACGATGGCAAGAGTTAAAAAAGCTATGAACGCTCGTAAGAAGCATAAAAAAATATTAAAACTTGCAAAAGGATTCAGAGGATCTAGAAGCAAATTATATAGACCAGCAAATACATTCGTAATGAAGGCATTAAAAAATGCTTATATAGGAAGAAAGTTAAAGAAGAGAGACTTCAGAAAACTTTGGATACAAAGAATAAATGCAGCAGCTAGAATGAATGGAATATCTTATTCAAGATTAATGAATGGATTAAAATTATCTGGTATTGAAGTTAACAGAAAAATGTTATCTGAAATGGCTATACAAGATCCAGATGGATTTGCTAAATTAGCAGAAGCTGCTAAAGCAAAATTAGCTTAGTATTAAATCATGAGATATAAAGTCTTTGAATTATGTAAATAATTCAAGGGCTTTTTTTATTTTTTGAGTATTATTTGCTTATACAAAATTTTTAATAAACTTGATTTAATATTATCAATATGATAATATTATCTTATTAATAATAATGAGGAGGCAGTATAATATGAATGATAAACTTATGGATTGCTTTATAAATCCAGTTAAATGCAAGTTGTTACTTGAGATTTATTCAAATAAGCAAACTACAGCAAAGCAATTAGCAGAGAAGTTTAAGGATATATCACAAGCCACACTTTATCGTTATCTTAATAAAATGTTAAAGGATAATATTATAAAGGTAATTGAAGAAAATAAAATACGAGGAACTGTTGAAAAGGTATATGCTGTTAAGTCAGATATTGATGATGATGCAAAAAAAATGATAAATGAAAACTCAGCAGAAGCATATGTACAGCTGTTTACTCAATACATGATGGCATTTATGAAGGAGTTTTATGATTACGCTAAAAGAGAAGAAAAAGATATTTTAAAAGATGGCTCTGGCTTTTCTGTCTGTCCAATATATGCGAATCTAGAAGAAATAACTGAAGCAACTAAAAAGATTAGTGATATATTAGAACCTTTAAGAAATAACTCATCAGGAGAAGGACGAAAAATGCACTCTATAGGATTGATAATTACACCTCCTAAAGAAGAATAATTGAAAATAAATAATTTATTGAGATATTTAGAACTTAACAATAGTTTTAGTGTTTAATTTAATATAGTTATAAATAATTAATACGATTATAAATCAGTAAAATAAATTTGTTGAAGTGTAGTGTGAACAATATACAAATAGAGTACTATGTTTCTTCCTATGCTTGGTGTGCTTATATGGAAACCACATTTTCGTTGAGATATATTGAAATGTATATCAAGCTGACATGTAAAGTGATATTATATATTTAAGGAAAAAATTACAATATCTATAGGCATATATTTAAAGCAAAGGGGTTGAAACATATGAGATTGATTACACGTTCTGATTTTGATGGATTAGTTTGTGGTGCACTATTAAAAGAAGCAGGTATTATTGATAATTGGAAATTTGCTCATCCTAAAGATTTACAAGATGGGTTGGTTGAGGTGACAGAAGATGATTGCCTTGCCAATGTACCATTTGTAGAGGGGTGTGGTCTTTGGTTTGACCATCATTCTAGTGAATTTGAGAGAAATGAGCTTAAAGGAAGATATAAAGGCGAAAGTCGCATTGCTCCTTCTTGTGCAAGAATTATTTATGAGTATTATGGTGGAAATGAAAGATTTTCTCATTTTAATGAAATGTTAGAAGCAGTAGACAAAGTTGATTCTGGAAATCTTACTATCGAAGAGGTACAAAACCCAACTGGATGGATTTTAATTGGTTATCTTATGGACCCAAGAACAGGGTTGGGACGTTGGAGAAACTTTACTATATCTAACTATCAATTGATGGAAAAGTTAATTGATGCATGTAGAACTTCAGATACAGAAGAAATTTTAAATCTGTCAGATGTAAAGGAACGTATAGAAGTTTATTTTGAACAAACAGATAAATTTAAAGAAATGGTTGCTAAATACACACGTATAGAAGGAGATGTTATTATTTCTGATTTACGTGGAGTAGATCCAATTTATACAGGTAATCGTTTCATGATTTACAGTATGTATCCAGAACAAAATATTTCTGCTTGGATTGTAAATGGAAAAGGAGGAAAAGGATGTTCTGTAGCTGTAGGATATAGTATTTTAAATAGAACTTCAAATATTGATGTTGGTAGTCTAATGCTTAAGTATGGCGGTGGAGGTCACAAAGCTGTTGGGACTTGCCAATTTAATGATGAACAAATAGACGAGCTACTTCCAATGTTACTTGATGAACTTGTAAATCCTAAGAAGTAATGCTCTAATTTATAAATTATAAAGAATAGTATAAATAAAACAGAATTTCATTGTACCTTTTAATATAAGAAAGTGAAGTGGTACAATGAAGTTCTTATCAGCATGTATATTGAGGATGCTGACATCTGTAACAATCATATCTGAGGATACAAAAATTACTTTGTATTTCTATATTCTAAATATCATATAAAACTATAGATAATACAGTCAAAAACACACAAATCCTTTTATCAACTTTATTTATAAAGGTGTAGAGAAGAGATATTACGTTTACAACTTTACAACCATTTCAGTTACTTAACTATTCAAATAAGATTTTCTACTCGATTTTCTCCATATATTTTAATATTGCTACAATCTCATCATACCTATTTTTGTTAAATAAGAGTTTGTTATATGAAGCATACATTTAAAGTTTTCTAATAGTATATTTAAATATCTTATTAAGGATGTTTAAATATACTGACATAAGAAATGAAATGTATATCTTTATGGATACATTTAAAGGTAATAATCTATTAGTCCAATGAATGTTGCTCATAATTCTATAACCTGCTATAGTTTAAAATAAAGCATGATATTAAATTTTATTATAATTTAAAAATTTACGAGGGGGGTCTTTATGAAAATAAAATTTATTATAATGGTATTGATAGTGTTTTTAGTGGGATTGCTTGTGTCATGTCAAAGTACTAAAGATAAAGAAACTAAAATAGAAGATACAAAAGTTAAAGTATCAGATACAGAAGTAAAAATATTAGGGACAGGTGATTTACATTCAGTTGTGACAGATTCTCTGGTTTCATATGTAAATGAAGAAAGAGCAAAAAATGAAAATCTACTTATGGTAGACGCAGGCGATTTCTTTGGTGAACAAAGTAAAGAAATGTGGGAATGGACCTCTGGGAAAAAACTAGTTAATATTAGAGATAGTGGTACAGCAGAATATGAAGACATAGTGAAGAGTAGTAAAGATGAAGTACCTATAGTTAAAGATATGACACCATTGAAATATGATGCTGTAGTACTTGGCGATAGTGAATTTATTTCAAATGATAAGCAAGGTCTTGATAAATTAGTATCTGATTTTAAAAATAATAAGATACCATTAATATCAGCAAACATATATGAACAATCTGGAAAAAACTACATACAGCCATATGTGATGAAAAATGTTAAGACAGATAAAGGTGATGTAAAGGTTGGAATACTAGGTCTTACTATAAAAGAAGTGGGGAAAAGTTCAGGATTTGAAGATGTTGAAAAAGAAACTAAATCAAGAGAGCTTGGAGAGCAACCTGAGTATAAAGGAAAATTATATGCAAATGATTTAGTAGAAGACGCAGAGAAATGGGTAAAAGTAATGAAGAAAGAAAATCCAGACATAGTAGTTGCAGTTGTACATTCAGGGGAAGAGCCTAAAAATTCTGATAATACAGGAAATAGAATAAAAGAACTTGCAACCACAGTAGATGGAATAGATGCAGTTGTAGCTGGTCATACACATAAGAAAATAAAGCAACATACATATAAAAATAAATCTGGAAAGGAAGTAATTGTTACACAACCAGGTTCACATTCAGATAGTGTGTCAGAGATTAGCTTTAAATTAAATAAGAAGAATGATAAATGGGGTATAAAGGAAAAAACTAGCAAATTAAAAATGGTTGATAAGGAAATAAATATAGTTGCTACTGCAGATTTACATGCACATTTTTCTGATAGATTATTGGTCAATCTTGTTAACGAACGAAGTAACCCAATTGAACCTGTTGTAGTAGATGCGGGGGATTTTTTAGATTCTCAGACAGATGAAATGATTGAATGGTATAAAGAGTGGAAAGCTATAAGGGATAATAATACTGATACAGTGATTAGTAGATGTCCAATGGCAATAGCTATGAATCAGGGCATGTATGACGCAGTAGTACTTGGAAATCATGAGTTTGTATCCGAAAATGATGAATTTTGGGCAGATGAGCGTCTTTTAAATGCTGTTGTAGAGGATTTTGAACAGATAGCGATTCCTGTGCTATCAGCAAATATATATAAGAAATCTGGAGAAAACTATGTTAAACCATATATTATAAAAGATGTAGAGACAAATGAAGGTAAAGTAAAAGTTGGAATATTGGGTCTTACAATAAAAGAGGTAGGGAAAGGTCTTAAAAATGTAAATTTACAAGAGCAATTTCAATATAAAGACAAATTGTATGCAAATGATTTAGTAGCAGATGCAAAGAAGTGGGTAAAAGAGATGAAAGAAGAAAATCCAGATATAATAGTTGCAGTTGTACATTCAGGTGAAGAACCTAAAAACCCAAAGCATCCAGGAAATAGAGTAAAAGAACTAGCAACTACAGTAGATGGAATTGATGCTATTGTTGCTAGTCACACTCATGAGAAAATAGATGAACATGACTATAAAAATAAGTCTGGAAGTAAAGTTATAGTTACACAACCAGGTGAACATGGTAAATACTATTCTAAAATTACTTTTAAAGTGAACAAAGAAAAGGGCTCATGGGTTATTAATGATAAATTTAGTAAAACGATTGAGGTTAAATAATTTTAGCATACTAGAGTAAGTCTTGTTTTGTAACTAAAAAATAGAGAGAACTATATGTAGATTTATTTAAAAAGGAATTTACATATAGTTTTTTTAGTATAATAAACAGTACAAACTTATATAGTAAAGATAAAGTATAAGAGTAAATTTTATTATCATCAAAAAAATTAGGGGGGAGGCTTTTATGAAAATAAAATTTATTATAGTTACATCAATAACATTTCTAATAATATTATTAGTCGGGTGTGAAAGTACTAAAGATATAGAAATCAATATACTTGGTACAAGCGATTTACATTCAATAGTCCCAGAAAACCTAGTTTCTTATGTGCAAGAAGAGAGAAAATATGATGAAAACTTGCTAATGGTCGATGCAGGCGATTTTTTTGACATACAAAGTATTGATATGAATGGATGGTCTACTGGTCAAAAACTAGTACGATTTAATGATGGTATGCCAGAATTTAAAAAGATAGCTGAGCCACGTGAAGGAGAAGTTCCTATAGCTAAAGAAATGGCAAAATTAAAATATGATGCAGTTACATTTGGAAATCACGAGTTTGTTTCTAATGATAAGCAAGGTCTTGATAGTTTAGTATCTGATTTTAAAAATAACAACATACCATTAGTATCTGCAAATATATATGAGCAATCTGGAAAAAACTATGTAAAACCATACATAATGAAAGAGGTCAAAACAGAAAAAGGGAATGTGAAGGTAGGTATACTTGGGCTTACTATAAAAGAAGTAGGAGAACGTTCAAGATTTAAAAGCTTTGAGCAAGATAAAAAAGCTAGGGCACTTGAAGAACAAGCACAGTATAAAGGAAAATTATATGCAAATGATTTGGTGGAAGATGCCAAAAAGTGGGTAAAGGTCATGGAAAAAGAAAGTCCAGATATAATCATTGCCATTGTACATTCAGGTGAAGAGCCCAAAAATCCTAAAAATCCAGGAAATAGAATAAAGGAGCTGGCAACAACAGTAGAAGGAATAGATGCTATTGTAGCTGGTCATACACACGAAAAGATAGAGCAACATACATTTAAAAATAAATCTGGTGAAGAAGTGATAGTGACACAGCCTGGAGCTCATGGTGATAGTGTATCAAAGATTAATTTTAAGTTGGATAAGAAGAATGATAAGTGGTTTATAAAAGATAAGCACAGTGAATTAAAGGTATTTGGAAAAGAAGTAAATATAATTACTACATCTGGTTTACATTCAAATTTTTCAGATGAAATGGCTGTTAGTTTATTTAATGAAAGATACAGAGCTGTACAGCCAATCTTTATTGATACTGGAGATTTTTTTGATGCTAATACAAAAGAAATGACTAAATGGTCTAAAGAGTGGCAGTATAACACAAAAAAAGGTATTCATAAGAGAATAAATGAATGGCCTATTGTTTATCTCGGCTATGATGCTGTAGTACTTGGTAGTCATGAACTTATATCTGAAAAAAATGATTTTGAAGAAAAAAAATCTACATTGGATTCTATCATAGAAAATTTTGAGGAAATGAAAATTCCTGTTTTATCAGCTAATATATATGAGGAGTCTGGAGAAAATTATGTAAAACCTTATATAATGCATAAAGTTGAAACTAAGGAAGATGAAATAAAGGTTGGTATATTAGGGCTTACTATAGATAAAGATGAAAAAAATATTAATGATTCAAGTTCAGAAAAAAATTCTAAAAAAACAAATAGATTATATACCAATGACTTAGTGAAGGATGCAAATGAGTGGGTAAAGGTTATGCAAAAAGAAAACCCAGATGTAATTGTTACAGTTGTACATTCAAATAGTAATAATATAAATTTAAAAAATCCAAGTAGCGAGATAAAAAAACTTGCTACTACAGTAGATGGAATAGATGCTATTGTAGTTGGGCATACAAAAAATAAGATAAAAGAACGTAGCTATAAGAATAAGTCTGGAAATAAAGTTATGGTGACACAATCTAGTGAAGATGGAGAGTCTTATTCAAAAATAAGTTTCGAATTAAGAAAAGAAAATGGTACTTGGAATATTATCAATAAATATAGTAAAGCCATAAATGTAAAATAAACTTTATTGTAATTAGATAGATATGTACATAAACACTAAAGGCTGAATTTATTTATATATGGAAAAATACGTTTAAAAAATAACTGAAACAGCTATAGTTTCTTAATTATAAGGTAAATATTTCCATATACTTATGTTGTACAGATGAGTTATTATTAAACCTCTTTTTATATGATATAATGTTATATAATTATACAATTAAAGCAACGTTTTTAATAAAGGAGGAGGGTCAATATTTGACACATATACAACATTATGTTAAAAAATTTATAAAAAAATATTTTAATAAGAATCTAAAATTACAAGAAAGACTTTTTTATCTATTTTGTTTTGCTGGAGTTATTTGTTCGTTTTCTGCTTTTATTGCTGCTGTTTTTAGTAGTCTTCCTAGTATATCTGTATGGGGAAGTTTTTCTTGCTTTTGTATCATGTCAATATTGGCAGTCTATTCTTTTAAAACACAAGATATAGATAGAGGGCGTCTAGTAATTAATATAGGGCTTAATATATTTTTATTTCCAATACTTTTTTTTATAAGTGGTGGAGTAGATAGTGGTATGATGTTTTATTTCCTATTGGGAATATGTGTTATATCATTGACCATTGATGGACTTAAGAGAATAGTTATGCTATTAATATCTATATTTGTGTATTGTATTTCTATATTTTTGGCATTTAATTCCCCAGACTTAATTGTATCTATAGGTGAATCTCGTGCATCAGATACAATAAGTAGTTTTATTATAGTTTCATTGTTTTTATGTGTAGTAATGATTGTGGTTTTACAAGAGTATTCTCATGAGCATGATAAAGTATATAAATTGAACCAAAGGCTTGAAAGACAGGCAAATATAGATGATTTGACAAATTTGTATAATAGAAGATACTTAATACAGTATATGTCTAATATATTAAAAAAACCATTGGAAGAAAGAAATATGTACATTATATTATTTGATATAGATGATTTTAAAAAAATAAATGATAAATATGGTCATCTATGTGGAAATAATGTATTAATTCGATTTAGTGAGATTTTAATTGAAGAGGTTGGAAATGATGGGATTGTTTCAAGGTATGGAGGAGAAGAATTCATAGTTGTAATGCCTAGTTTTACTAAATCTAAGGCAATTGATGTAGCAGAGCGTATTCGTATACATGTTTCTAGTGATAAAAAATTATTTGACTTAGTAAATAAAATTACAGTCAGTGGAGGGGTAGAGGAGTACACTGAAAATATGACCATTGAGAAGCTTGTAAAAGGAGCTGATACAAAGCTTTACATAGCTAAAAATAGTGGAAAAAATAGAATTATCAGTTAGAGAAAGTAAATGGATTTATTAAATAGTGTCATCATGGTAGATATATTTGTCATGATGACACTATTGTTTTAATTAACAATACTAATTACTGCCTGTACATTTCCATTTCCTAATACTTCAACAAGTTTACTGGTATCTTCAATATACCCCAGTTTAGTGTAGTTATATGAGGTTTGAAAATCTTTATAAAATATAACCAGACAATCAGAGCCATATAGCATAAAATCACCAGTTTTAATATTTTTTATAGATTCTGAACTTGATGGTAAATTTTCTGTAAAATAATTATATTTTTCATTTTTATTTAAATCTTTCATATCTAGTTTAAGTGGCATTTTTTTTAGTAATGCCTGTACAGAAGGATTATTATAAAGTTTCAATACAAAGTCTTTATCTCCAATTTTAAGATTGGCAGTTATCATGTTATTTTCAGGTGGTTTATTTTCAGTTAGTGTTATTACTTCTTTTTCTTTATAAGAAATAGGGGTTGCAGTTAAAGTATTATCTTTAGATTCTTGTTGTACTGTTTGTTTTGAGGCTTGAATATTTGCACAACCTAATAGTGCAAAGCTACAAAGTGCAGTTAAGATGAGGGATATAATTAAGACTTTTTTGTTCATTTATTTATTCCTCCTCAATTTTTTTTATAAACTTTGCTGGTACACCTCCCACCAATGTATTAGGTGCTACATCTTTAGTTACAACAGCTCCAGCTGCTATGATTGCTCCATCTCCTATTGTTATACCAGGAGTTACTGTAACATTGGCACCAATCCAGACACTTTTCCCTATTTTGACAGGTCTTGGGTGCATAGTACTTCGTTTGCTTGGTGCAAAATCATGATTCAAAGTTGTCAATACTACATTATGACCAATCAACGAATTATCTCCAATAGTAATACCACCTTGGTCTTGAAATCTGCATCCTGAGTTTATAAAAACATTCTTACCTATTATTATATTTTTTCCACAGTCTGTATAAAATGGAGGGAACATGTTAAATGTTTTATCTACATGTTTTCCAATTAACTCTGAAAACAATGTTCTAATTTCTTCTGGTTCATGATAATTGTTGTTTAATTTAGATGTAATTTTCATGGCTTCATTGCTGAGTTCACTCATAAATTTATGGAGCTTTGAACCTCCAACAACAGTAAGCCCTTGATTAACATGTTCTAAAAATGTATTTAAATTCAAGTTCATTTCACACATCCTTTCTGATTAACTGTAAGATTTTTTCAATATTTCTACACAATCCTCATGCGTCATTTCACAAGGATTTGCTGCGAATAAACCACCCATTGTTTCTCTTGCACTTTTTGCGATTAAATTAAAATCTCCTGGTGTAATTCCATAGTCAGACATTTTTAAATCTGCAACTCCACAAGCTTCTTGTAATTTGGTAAGAGCTGTGATAAAATCTTCTGCTTTGTTAGCATCTTTCATTCCCAATGCCTGTGCCATACGTACAAAGCGTTCATCACAAGCATGTTTCTCTATAAAAAATCCAAAGAAAGCTTTAGAAATCATAATCAAACCTGCACCATGAGGAAGTCTTGGGTAATAACCAGACATAGCCTGTTCTAAAGAATGTTGTGCTGTAGTGACACTGATTGTCATGACAATTCCTGCAATTGTATTTGCAAAAGCCATGTGTTCTCTGGCCTTCACATCACTACCATTTTTTACTGCATGTGCAAGATAGTTGCCCACATTTTCGATAGCAGTTAAAGCATACATATCGCTCATAATACTGGAAAAAGAAGAAATATAGCTTTCAGCAGCATGGAATAAAGTATCAAATCCTTGATAAGCAGTAAATTCAGGCGGTACAGATTTCATCAATTCTGGGTCAATTATGGATAGAACAGGGAATAAAGAGTCATAGCCACCTACACCAATTTTCTCATGAGTTTCTTCATTTGTAACAACTCCCCATTGGTCAGCTTCACTACCTGTTCCAGCAGTAGTTGTAATACAAACAACTGGTAGTGGTTCACTTTGTAATGGTTGTGCTTTTCCAGTGCCCCCATTTACATAATCCCATAAATCACCAGTATTTGTTGCCATCATTGCAATTGCCTTTGATGCGTCCATGACACTGCCTCCACCTAAGGCAATAATAAAATCACAGTTTGTTTTACGAGCATAAGAAGCTCCATTCATTATAGAATTTTTATTAGGATTTGCATCTATTTCGTTGAATAATATAAACTCTACTCCTGCCATTTTTAATTGCTTTTCTGTTCGGTCAAGTGCACCATTTTCTTTAGTTGATTTTCCGCTTGAAATGACAAGCAAGGCTTTCTTTCCAGGTAGCTTTTGTTGATGTAATTCATTTAAACGTCCATTTCCAAAAATAAAACGAGTTGGTATATACATATTAAAGTTCATATTTTTTCCTCCTTTTTATGTTATTGCTTTTTTATGTTATTGCTTTTATTAAAATCTATATCTTAATTTCTATACATTTATTATATTAACGAAATAATATAATAGCAAATACTTATAAAGAATACCTTCCCATAGTTGACAGGCATAGTAGAGAAAAGTATACTATAAACAGGAGGTATATAATGGAACTTAGAGTATTGAGATATTTTTTGGCAGTTGCAAAAGAAGAAAGTATTACAAGTGCAGCTCAATCACTTAATGTGACGCAACCTACGCTTTCAAAACAACTTATGGAACTTGAAGATGAACTTGGGAAAAAGTTGTTTTTGCGTGGTAACAGAAAAATCACACTTACAGAGGATGGCTTATTTTTACGTAAACGTGCACAGGAAATAATTGATTTAGCAGATAAAACTACTACAGATTTTAACAATGATTGTGATGATATACGAGGAACTGTTTATATTGGTGGGGGAGAAACAGATGCTATGCGTCTTATTGCCAAAACTGCAAAAAAATTGCAAAAAGAATATCCTCATATACGCTATCATTTATTTAGTGGGAATGCTGATGATGTAACAGAAAGATTAGACAAGGGACTTTTAGACTTTGGAATTTTAATTGAACCTGCCAGCATGGAAAAGTATGATTATATCAAACTTCCTGTTAATGATGTATGGGGATTGCTTATGAAAAAAGATTGTGAACTTGCTCAAAAGAGGACGATATGTCCAGAAGATTTGAGGGGAATTCCTATCTTAACTTCACGTCAAACATTGGTTAAAAATGTAATTTCTGGTTGGTCTGGGCAAGATTTTGAAACCTTTGATATAGTGGCAACTTATAATCTTGTCTATAATGCTTCCCTTATGGTAGATGAAGGTATTGGATATGCTCTTTGTCTGGATAAACTTATCAATACAACAGGTAATAGCAATCTTTGTTTTAGACCTTTAGAACCAAGATTAGAAGCGCACTTAAATATTGTTTGGAAAAAGCATCAGGTTTTTTCTAAGGCAACTAAAATATTTTTAAATAAGTTACAAATTGAAATCAACAGTTTTGTTTCACAGTAGAAGAATAGCTATTTAATTTATAATATTGTTTATATGAAGGTGGTAGGTTTTATGAAACGAATGCTATATGTAATGAGTGATAAAATAAAGCTTTTTTATGCTGAAGATTGTGATAGAAAACTAATATATGACATGGCATTTGAGGAAGATGAGATATGGAAGTCGATGTTTAATAGTAAAGGGGATTTTGATTGGTCTGAAATTAATGAAGAAGAATCTTATTTTTTTGGCAGTACCCCTGGCCTTAATAAGTACTTACTTATAGAATATGATAATCAAATTGTGGGTACAATTTCTTATACATACAATGATGGGAAGATACCTAATATGGAATTAGATATGTGGCTGCGTTCAATGAAATATACTAGCAAGGGAATTGGTTCAAAAGCTATGAAGTTGTTAATTGATAGTTTGATTAAGGACTATGAGATAGGTACATTTATTATTCGACCGTGGATTAAAAATATCCGTGCTATAAAGGCCTATGAAAAATGTGGTTTTGTGGTAAGTGATTGTTTTAATCCTAAAGACTATTATGGGAAATACTTAGATAGATGGGGGCAAGGCGATTATCCAGAAGGTGAGAATGTAAATATGGTACTTTCAATAGAGTAGTTAACAATGCTATGAATAAATATAGTTTTGCTATTATTTGTTCTATTTGCTATTATTGATTCGGTGTTTGTAGAGTAAAATGTTGGAATAAAAATAAATCTTATTCGTAGGTCATAAGTTTGGCGAAAACTATTTAACTTTTGGAAGAAATAAAATGCGAGGTGATAGAATTGAGCAAAGAAGAAGCTTTAGAGTTTTATAAAGCATATAATGATAAATGCAATGCATATCAATTGGCATTATTAACAATGTCTTTTGATATGTCTACCATTGCTCCTGTTGATGGAAGTGAATATCGTATTCAAATGATGTCTATTTTATCTGGAGAATTATTTGAATATCAAACAGCAAAAGAAAATATCAAAAATTTAACAGAATTAAGTAATATGGATTTAGACGAAATAATGAACAAAGAGATAAAACTTGTTTTAAAAAATGTTAATAAAATAGCTTTATTACCTAAAGAATTTTATATAAAAATGAAACAAGTTTATTCTCAAGGTGAAATCACTTGGAGAAAAGCAAAACAAGAAAAAGACTATCAGTTTTTTAAAGAAAGCTTAAAGGAAATTGTTGATATAACAAAACAAGCTTATACATATTATGGTATTAAAAAATCATTTTATGATGATATGTTAGGTGACTTTGAAACAGGTATGACTATCGAAAAATATGAACATTTTTTTGGTGCTATCAAGCAAAGATTAGTCCCTTTTATTAAAATGTTAAATGAAAAAGGTACACCAATCGATGATTCATTATTACATCAACATTTTGAAGAAAGCAAACAAGTTCAAGTCATTGATATACTCAAAGAGTATATGGGCTTCAATCAAAATGAATGTTATATTGGTACAAGTGAACATCCTTTCACAGAAGGTTTTTCTTTACATGATGTAAGAATTACAACAAAGTATATGGAAGATTCTTTAACGAGTTCAATTTTTTCCACTATTCATGAATATGGGCATGCAATATATATGCTTCATGTTGATGAAAAATTAGAAGGTTTAAATGTTGGAAGAGATATGATGAATGGGATGCATGAATCTCAAAGTCGTTTTTTAGAAAATTATATTGCTAAAAGAAAATCATTCTGGATTAATAACTTTCCTAAAGTTAAAAATATTTTCTATGAGCAATTAAAAGATGTTACTTTAGAGCAATTCTTTCAAATGATTAATGTCTTTAAGCCTTCTCTTATTAGAACAGAGGCTGATGAATTAACTTATCCATTACATATTTTAATTCGTTATGAATTAGAAAAAGAAATGATTAATGGTAGTGTAGATTTTGAGCGTTTAGATGAAATATGGGCAGATAAGTATGAACAATATTTAGGTATAAGGCCCTATGATGCAAGTGTAGGTATTTTACAAGATATTCACTGGTCTGCTGGTGAGTTTGGATATTTTCCTACTTATGCATTAGGTAGTGCTTTTGGAGCTCAATTTCTAAAAACAATGATGAATGATATTGATATAGATGAACAGTTAGAACATAATCATTTTGATATTATTGAACGATGGTTAAGAGAACATATTCATTGCTTAGGAGCCTTATATCAAGCTGATGAAATCTTTGATAAAGTATGTCATGAACCATTTAATCCTAATATTTATATTGATTATTTAATTGATAAATATTCTAAGTTATATAGATTATAGCGATTCATCTAGAAGTATCGCTAGAGAGTATATAAATGGAATTGAAACAGGAAAATTAAACTCAAGCACAAAAAATAAAGGAAAGGCTAAAAGAGAGTTTAAATGGTCGTCCGACAAGTTCCTATTAGTTAGGAAGCTTGTCGGACATTCAAGCAGAGTTTGAAAAACAAAAGAATCTAAATTCAATTTTAATTGATGATTCCAGCAATTTTTTATATTATACAATTAAAATATTATCGAAACTTATTTTTTTATAACTGGAAAGCATACTTCTGTTACCCAATTATCAGAATTACTGTCTTGACCAGGTCCTATATGATAAATATTAAACATAGGTCCATCTACATCATAGTTATTGTCAGATATCCAATTACCAATAGCCTCACAAGCATCTGTAAGCTGATTGAAGTTTCCTTTTACAATAGCAGTTGCAGCAGTTACACTTGGCACAGTTCTAAACTTAACATTTTCAGTATCTTCATAATTTCCAGATACAGCAAGTTGTATCTCAACATCAACATAATTTTCTTTATATCCAACATCATAAAAGACTGCTTTAGAATAGTTAGGAACATCAATTTGTACATTATGACCACTCGTTTCTGAGCATAATTGATGCCATAGCATTCCTTCATCTTGATAAGTAGGTATAGTTCTTCTTAAAGTCATCATATATTTTGGAGCAAAATCTTTTATAGTTACATCATAATTTTTCATAATATCAATCCTTCCAATTCTCTCTATAGTAGTTTCTATTTGCAATAGTTTTTTTTGCGTGTCCTCTAGATGTTCTCTTACTTGAGAATAGTGGATATTTAAATACCTTATCAAGCTTTCTCTATCATTGTATTCTGTCAAAATTTCCTTGATAGAAGACAAGCTAAACCCCATATCCTTTAAGGCATGGATTCTATTTGTAGTGGAAAGTTGATTTGCACTGTAGTATCTATAACCATTAACTTTATTTATATGAGTTGGTATTAAAAGTCCAATTTCATCATAGTGACGTAGCATGCGAATACTAATTTTACTAAGTTTTGAAAAATCGCCTATCTTAAACATATTTATATCTCCTTTATAAAGGTGTTATTTTTGAGCTCAATATCAATATAAACCATATCATAGTGGTAGAGTCAACTAAAAATTAAATATTGACATATAATAAAAAATATTAATCTAATCAGTAAAGCACATAAAACCGCCAGAAGTAATAAAAACAAAGGTTTATAAACTTTCTGACGGTTCTATTATATGTTACTAAGAATGGAAAATATTTTCTAGACATGTCATATATTAATAAGTATTTATTAGATATAATATGAGTTATTAAGTATTAATAAGTATTTACTATACATAACGTGAGTTATTAAGTATTAATAAGTATTTACTAGATATAACATGAGTTATTAGATATTAAGAGGCATTTTCTAGTTCAAGAGGGTTCTCTATACCAAAATAATCATATAAAGCTGAGCTTATTTCCTCCAAGTTTCCGCTTTCAAAAGGGGATTGTAGATTAACTTTTTCTACTACATCCTTAAATCTAGCATCTGTATTTTGATTTAAAAAATCCATATATACATTAACAGCTTTTCTATAATCATCCTGTGATAATTCCCATATTTGAAGAGATACATCAGATGCAAGGCCATAACTTAAATAGTAAAAAGGAACTTGAAAGTTATGAGATACAAGTATCCAAAATGGAGCATTTTTATCTTTAAGTATCTTATTAGATACACCATATTCTTCTTCTAAATCAAAAAATAGTCTATTGATATCATTTAAGCTCATGTATGGGTTTTTATATATAATTTCTTGGAACTCATCATAAAGACAAGCATCAATAATAGTATTTAAAACAATCGATAAGTGTTCTTTTTTTATTGCTTCAGATTGTTTTCCAAAGAACTCATCAAAATATTTGTAAAATAAAATTTCTAAAGATGTCGAATGAACTTCACATATATCAATACTTGGTTGTATTGTACTATTTAAATTAATACTGTTGTAGTAATTATAAAAGTGACCAAATTCATGAGCAAAGCTAGTTACACCTAAAAAAGAATTGTCCCATGTATTAAATAAAAAAGGTGCTTTATACTTGGTTATATAAGTAGTATAACCTCCAGGTGATTTGTTTCTTCCGGAGGAATAATCGTATAAGTCATACTTTTTCATGTAATTAAAACATTCTTTTAGTTTTGGAGATATATCTTCAAGTACTTTATCAAATTTTCTAAATGAACGATTCTTATATGCTTTAATATAAATAGAAGAGTCAGAAGGCTGTGATGTAACTTTCCTATATAATGGAACTATGTACTCTTTTACATCACTTCTAAATTTTCTTGCATCTTCTTGAGAGTAATCTTTATTCAAATTTAAATAAGCATAATCTGTATAATTCTTAAAGCCTAGTTTAGTTGCTATCTCAGTTCTCGTCTGTACAAGTTCTAAAAAAATATTACCGAATATAGGATTATATTTTTTTAAGTAATCTGAATAAATTTTTACATATTCTTCATAACTAAGATTGGGTTTTGACATGGCTTCTTCAAAGTCTATTTCCATTCCATCTACTGATACAGTAGATTTAGATAATAAGTCTTCGTATTTAACAACTAAGTCTTGCTCTTTTTTAAGGAGGTCTTCTACTTCTTCTGAATTAAGCTTTCCAATATTTTTTAAATAATTAAATCCATCTTTTCCAATTTCTTTTTTTAGTTCTTTAGAAAACTTAGAATTTACAAACATATCCTGAAAGTTTTTGTATGCCATATCAACATCAACAGATTTACTCATAAGGTACTTGTATTCTTTAGAGTAAAATTCATCTGATGAATCTATATTGTTTCTAAGTTTTGCTATAGTAAGTGTACTATAGAAGTCTTGGTAAATCTTATCTACATTATTAAATACTTTCAATTGTTCTTTGGCATTTTTACATGTTAAAAGTTTGTCGTTATATGTGTTAATATTTTCGCATACTGACTTTATATCAGGACGCTTATATTCCATTTTTTCAAAAGGAATAGTTCCTCTAACTGAATCTTTTTTTGAATCATTAGTATAATTTTTTATGTATAATGCAAATATAATAAAAATTACAATTAAAATTAGAGAAATAAATAATCTTTTCTTGGATTTAATCATAGAAATCCTCCAATCATGGATATAGTTATTAGTTATTTTACTATATTAAATATAAAAAATGCATATTAAGAAAATTTAATACAAAAATATGGACAAGATTATAGATAATATAAAAAATTTAACTTCAAAAAAGTATATGAAAATTGTATTGGTAAAATGATAAATAAATTTTAAGTACAAAATGTGAAAAACTATTCTAATATTGGACTTATTATATGTAAAAAATATAGAAGTTTTTGATGTAATTGAAATTAAAAGACATATATAAAAATTTGCAATATTCCAAACGAGAATTATAAAAATTCATATCATTGTCTTTATACAATATTTATACTATAATAGAATAATAATTTAGAGGAAAGCTCTAAAAATAAACAAATTAAAGGTCTTAACAGTAATGATTTTATGTTAAGGAGGTATAAAGAAAGTTGAAAACAATAGTTAGAAGACTTATTCTCTACGCAGATGGAATGCGACCTACTCAAATAATGGTATCTGGGTTTGCAGCAATTATTTTAATTGGAGCCATATTGTTAACACTCCCGATATCGTCACAGAGTAGAGAGAGTATAGGCTTATTAGATGCTCTATTTACAGCTACTTCAGCGGTTTGTGTTACTGGTCTCGTTATGGTAGATACAGCAACTTATTGGAGTTTATTTGGACAGATAGTAATAATAACATTGATACAAATTGGTGGTCTTGGATTTATGACCGTAGCTACAATGTTTTCACTTATGGCACGTAAAAAAATACAACTAAGAGAACGATTATTGATACAAGAATCATTGAACCAAGCTGATTTATCAGGACTAGTAAAACTTACAAGATTTGTATTAATAATAACTATAACAATAGAGGGAATAGGTGCACTAGTTTTATCAACTGTCTTTATTCCACAATTTGGTTTATCTAGAGGGATATGGTATAGTGTATTTCACGCAATATCAGCGTTTTGTAATGCCGGATTTGACTTAATGGGTAGTGTAAGTGGTCCGTTTACATCGCTAAATTCTTATGTAAATAATTTTACAGTATCAATGACTATTTGTGCACTTATAGTGTTAGGTGGATTAGGATTTCCAGTTGTTCTTGATATTGTAAGAAAAAGAAGACTTTCAAAATTAAATGTGCACTCTAAAGTTGTCTTATTTTCAACTGCAACACTTATTTTAGTGGGTGCAATATTTATTTTTCTTATAGAGTTTAACCAAAAAGCCACTATGGCAGAATTACCTGTAAAAGGAAAAATATTATCAGCAATATTTCAATCAGTAACAGCAAGAACTGCTGGTTTTAATACACTTGATTTAGCTACTTTGCGAGAAAGTAGTATATTTGTAATGATAATTTTGATGTTTATTGGAGCATCACCTGCATCTACTGGTGGAGGTATAAAAACAACGACATTAGCAGTTCTAATAATTACAGTTAGAAGTTTTTTATCAGGAAAATCTGATATAGAGGCTTTTGAGAGAAGGTTAGCTCCATCAACTATAAAAAAATCTCTGGGGATATTTGTAATTAGTATATCTGCAGTTATTTTTGGAACTTTGATTATTTCAATAACTCAACCTAAGTTTACATTGGTTCAATCAGCATTTGAGGTTACTTCAGCACTAGCTACAGTTGGCTCAAGTTTAGCTGGAAGTCCAAATCTAAATGCTTTAGGTAAGGTAATAATAATAATATTTATGTTTATGGGTAGAGTTGGTTCTCTTACTTTATTTATGGCTATACTTTCTGGAGGTAGAAGAAAGAGTCAACCAGTTAGATATGCAGAAGGTAAGATTATGGTTGGTTAGAGTGCCATTTAAGATATATTATACAAATTGTGTATTAGGGAGGAAATTTCGAGATGAAGCAGTATATAGTCATTGGGTGTGGGAGATTTGGAAGTTCAGTTGCATCTACTATGCATCTTTTAGGACATCAAGTAATGGCAATAGACAAAAATGAAGATTCAGTTCAAAGTATATCTGACAAAGTAACACATTCACTTATAGTGGATGTTACTGAGGAGCAAGCATTAAGATCATTGGGTCTAGGTAACTTTGATGTAGCAGTAGTGGCAATAGGTTCTGATATAAGAGCATCTATAATGGCAACTCTTATAGCCAAAGAAATGGGCGTAGAGTTAATAATATGTAAGGCAAAAGATGAATTACAAGCCAAAGTTCTTTATAAGATTGGTGCAGACAGGGTTGTATTCCCAGAAAGAGATATGGGAGTGAGAGTTGCACATAATTTAGTTTCTGACAATATATTAGACCATATTGAGCTTGACCCAGAATATTCAATTGTTGAAATAGTAACTCCAAATGGTTGGGTTGGTAAAACACTTGTAGAACTTGAGCTTAGAGCTAGATATGAGATAACTGTGCTTGCCATCAAGACTGGTAAAAATATAAATGTTACACCTTCTCCTGATGAGGAACTTACACCTGGAAGTATATTAGTTATAATTGGTCAAAATACTAGTATAACAGCGATTACATCTGGAAATAAGAGTATAATTAGAAGAAGATAGTTTATTATTTAAGATATATTTGATTGCAATTAAAGTAGATAGTATCATATAATTATGAATAGTTATATGATACTATTTTTATTTTATTTGAGAGTGGATTTTTAATCAAATTAAGATTTTAAAAGTAGGATAAAATAGGATAAAGAGTGATAAGGAGGTCGTGCTAATATCAAATTAGCATTTAGATAAAATGATTACAAATATAAGCAGTAAGGATAATGAAAAATTAAAATATACTAAAGCACTATTAAAGTCAAAAAATAGAACAAAAGAGTCAAAGTTCATAATAGAAGGGTACAGAATAGTAGTGCTTGCACTTGAATGTAATGCAAATCTTGATTATGTATTTATCAATGAAGACTTTGAAAATAAAAAGGAACACATGGAATTATTAGAAAACTTAGATAAAAAAAATACAAATGTATATAAGACTACTAATAAAAACTTTAAAGAACTTGTAGATACAGAAAATACTCAAGGTATAATAGGTGTAGTTTCATTTAAAGAAAAAAATTTAAAAGAAAGTATAAATGAAAAAGATAAGTTTGTATTAATTTTGGACAGAATACAAGACCCAGGGAATATGGGTACAATAATAAGAACTGCTGATTCTGCAGGAGTAGATGCTATAATAGCACTAAAGGGATGTGTAGATATATACAATCCAAAAGTAATTAGGTCAACTATGGGTTCTATTTTTGATATGAATATAATTAATGCTCTACAAGATGAAACTGTGGATATACTTAAATCACAAGGATTCAATATAGTTTCAAGTTATTTAAATACAGAGAATTTTTATGACAAAATAGACTATGGTTCAAAAGTAGCCTTGGTGATAGGAAACGAAGCAAATGGAATAAATGAAGAGCTTGTATCAAAATCTGATATTTTGGTTAAAATACCTATATATGGCAAAGCTGAGTCGTTAAATGCAGCAATAAGTTCTGCTATTCTGATGTATGAAATAAAAAAATACTTAATTTAATGTATTGTAATAAAGATAATGTCGTGTTATAATCTTGAATTAAATAGTAGAGTATCAAAAATAGTCAATATATTTTAAAAATAGTTAATGAAAATATTATGTGATTGTACTTTAAAATAGTTGAAGTAAAATAATCATATAGATAATCACAAAATATAGATGTAAATGATATAATACTAAAATAAACAATATAATATTGTAAATGCAATGAAAGAGGAAAGTATTTTGATTAAACTTAGTAAAGAGATAAACACCTAGGCTGGGAGTGTTTTCTAAGAGGTCGGGAGAAGTTCCCTCTGGAGTAACAAAGCTGAAATTTGATAGTAGGCTTTGACGTGAAAAACGCGTTAAGTTTGTTAGAGGTGGTTTGATGATTTTTAGATTGTTAAACTACTAGGGTGGTACCGCGAAACTATAGCCTTTCGTCCCTAGACAGGGATTGAGGGGCTTTTTTTATACAAAAAAACGAAAGGGTGATATGTGTGCAAGAAAAATTACTTGCTTTACGTGAAGCTGCTTTAGCTGAAATAAAAGAGGCACAAAGCATTGAAAGTGTAGAAAGTTTAAGAGTTAAGTATTTAGGGAAAAAAGGTGAGATAACTGCCATACTTAAAGAGATGGGTAAGTTATCTGCTGAAGAAAGACCAGTAGTTGGAAAAGTTGCCAATGATGTAAGAGAGAATATTGAACTTAGCATAAATTCTAAAAAAGAAGAAATAAATGCTATTGAAAAGGAAAGAAAATTAAGAGAAGAAGTAATAGATGTTACTCAACCTGGAAAGGTATTAAAAGTTGGAAAGAAACATCCAATAACTCAAATTATAGATGAAGTAACAGATATATTTATCGGAATGGGATTCTCTATAGCAGAAGGCCCAGAAGTTGAAACAGTTGAAAATAACTTTGATGCATTAAATGCTCCTAAAGACCATCCATCAAGAGATATGAGCGATACATTCTATATCAATGACGGTGTTTTACTTAGAACTCAAACGTCTCCAGTTCAAGTAAGATCTATGAGAAGCCAAGAGTTACCAATTAAAGTAATAGCACCAGGTAGATGCTTTAGATTTGATTCACCAGATGCGACACATTCACCAATGTTCCATCAAATAGAAGGGCTTGTTGTTGGAAAAGATGTTACTATGGCAGAATTTAAAGGAACTATGGATATCTTCGTTGAAAAATTGTTTGGTTCTGATATCAAAACTAAGTTTAGACCTCATAACTTCCCATTTACAGAACCAAGTGCAGAGGTTGATGTTACTTGTTTCAAATGTGGTGGTAAAGGTTGCCCAATGTGTAAGTATGAAGGTTGGATAGAAATATTAGGTTCAGGGATGGTTCATCCAAACGTACTTAGAAATTGTGGAATAGACCCAGAAATTTACAGTGGATTTGCATTTGGAGTTGGGGTTGAAAGACTTGCAATGCTTAAATATGAAATAGATGATATTAGATTATTATTCGAAAATGATATGAGATTCTTAAATCAATTTTAATTAGGAGGGTGTTTAGATGTTAGTATCTTTAAAATGGCTTAGAGACTATGTTGATATAGACATGGATGTAAAAGAGTTCGCTGATAAAATGACAATGACAGGGACTAAAGTTGAAACAATAGATTATTATGGTGAAGAAGTAGAAAATATATTGGTTGGAAAGATTTTAGAAATAAAACAACATCCAAATGCTGATAAGTTAGTTATAACTAAAGTAGATGTTGGAGATAAAGTTGTTCAAATAGTTACAGGAGCTACAAATATATCAGAAGGAGATTATATTCCAGTAGCTATAAATGGTTCTAAATTGCCTGGAGGAGTTGAAATTACACAAACTGACTTCAGAGGTGAATTATCAGATGGTATGATGTGTTCAGCAGCTGAATTAGGTATAGATGAACATTATATTGAAGAATACAAAAGAGGTGGTATATATATTTTAGACCACGAAGACTCTTATGAATTAGGAAAAGATATAAAAGATGTTTTAGGATTAAAAGATGCTTTAATAGATTTTGAATTAACTTCAAACAGACCTGACTGCAAATGTATGATGGGTATAGCTAGGGAAGCAGCTGCAACTATAGGAACAAAAGTAAAATATCCTGAAATAGAAGTAAAAGAAAGTGATGAAGAAATAGACTTCAAAGTTGAGATAGATAATCCAGATTTATGTAGAAGATATGTTGCTAGAATGGTAACTGATGTAAAAATAGAACCTTCTCCATATTGGATGCAAAGAAGACTTACAGAAGCAGGTGTAAGACCTATAAGCAACATAGTTGATATAACAAACTTTGTAATGTTAGAGCTTGGTCAACCACTTCATGCCTTTGATATAAATCAAGTAGAAACAGGAAGAATAGTAGTAAGAACTGCTAAAGATGGAGAAAAGCTTGTAACATTAGATGATGTTGAAAGAACATTAGACAAAGATATGTTAGTTATAACAAATGGAGAAAAATCACTTGGTCTAGCTGGTGTAATGGGTGGTGCAAACTCAGAAATAACTGACAAGACGAAAACTGTACTTTTTGAAAGTGCCAATTTCAAACCAGAAAACATAAGAATGACAGCGAAAAAAGTGGGAATTAGGTCAGAAGCATCTTCAAGAAATGAAAAAGCCTTAGACCCTAATCTTGCAGAACTAGCAGCAAATAGAGCTGTACAACTTGTTGAAATGTTAGGGGCAGGAAAAGTATTAAAAGGAACTGTTGATGTATATCCAAATAAACCAGAGCCTAAAAAACTAGTGGTAAATCCTCAAAGAATCAACCATCTTTTAGGTGTAGATGTACCAATGGAACAATTTGTTGGAATTTTAGAATCATTAGAGTTTGGATGTAATTTAATTGCTGATGATAAGCTAGAAGTAGATGTACCAAGCTTCAGAACAGATATGGAACAAGAAGCTGATGTATGGGAAGAAATAGCTAGAATCTATGGATTTGAAAATATACCTTCTGTACAATTAGAAGGAAATACAACAGCAGGAGTTAAAACTCCACAACAAAAATTCATGGAAGCACTAAAAAATAATTCAACTGCTGTAGGATTAAATGAAATATTAACGTATTCATTTGTAAGCCCTAAGGGAGTTGAAAAGATAAGAGTGCCAGAAGGTAATATAAAGAGAAACTTTGTTAAGTTGATAAATCCACTAGGAGAAGAAACTTCTGTAATGAGAACTACTTTAATACCAAATATGTTAGATGTTTTATCAACTAATATATCTCATAAAATAGAAGAAGTATCAGCATTTGAGTGTGGACATATATTTATACCACAAGATTCAGAACTTCCTATGGAAGCAAATAGAATGTGTGTAGGTATGTATGGTAAAGATGTAGATTTCTTTGCATTAAAAGGAGCTATAGAAACTGTACTTGTTAATGTAGGATTTAAAGATTATGAAATTGAACCTCAAGATAATAATACTACCTTCCACCCTGGTAGATGTGCTAAAATAGTGTATAATAATAAATATGTAGGTACATTAGGTGAATTGCATCCAGATGTTATAGAAAACTACAATCTAGGGCAAAGAGTTTATGTTGCTGAAATAGATATTGATTTTGTATTCGATAATTCTGATAGAACAAAGAATTATGTACCATTACCAAAATATCCATCTACATCAAGAGATATAGCTCTTATTGTTAAGGATGATGTATTTGTAAAACAAATAGAAGATATAATAAAGGAAAATGGTCAAGGATTAGTAGAAAGCTACAAATTATTTGATGTTTACAAAGGTTCTCAAATAGAAGCTGGATATAAATCAATTGCATATTCAATAACTTATAGAAGCAAAGATAAGACTCTAACAGATGAAGAAGTAGCTAAGGTGCATGATAAGATATTAAGTGAATTAAGCGAAAAATTGAATGCTAACTTAAGATCAAATTAACAACTAATGTCGGGGGAGGTTAGGATGAACAAAGTAATGGTTAAAATCCATGGCGCTGAGTATCCAATGGTTGGAGACAAGTCAGAGAAATTTATGATTAGTATTGCTGATTTTGTTGACAAAGAAATGGATAAGATAACACGTCAAAACCCGAAATTAAGCTTATCAGTTGCTGCGATATTAACTGCATTAAATATATCAGACCTTTTATTTGAATGTTCAGATGAGAATGAGAAGTTGATTAAAGCTAATGAAGAATTGAGCAAGAAGGTTGGAGCATCTAATGAAGAGCTTCAATTAGAAATCAAATCTTTAAAGCTTACAATAGCAGAAAAAGAAGCAGAAAACCGTGAAACTGAGGCTAAGATGAAAGAGTTAATTGAGATTATAGAAAATAAAAAGCAAGAAATATTCGAACTTAGTAACACAACAGAAGGTTCTAGAGCAGAGTTAGACGCTTATAAAAGCAAAATTGAGGAGTTGACTGCTCAGCTTGAAGAATCAAATGAAAGAGCTACAATAGCAGAGAACTTAGCTTCTGAGTTTCAAAACAAAGCTTATGATTTACAGCTAAAATGTACAGGGTTAAATAATGATAATAAAGATGTATAATAAATTAAAAGATTTGCTGTCTCTCTTGTTTTTTGAGACAGCTTCTTTTAATGTATAGGTATAATTAACATTCAGGTATAATTGATATTTAGATATAATTAACAGGTGAATATCAATAATGTGTAAATATAAAATTTTTAAAATTATTAAAATAAAAAATAATATCTAAAGGAATTTTGATTTGGTATCTATCAGTGGAAAGTGAGATGTTTAGATATGACAAAAGATAGCCAGATGTCTGAATCATTCTTCTTATGTGCGTTACTAGCAATAACAGGAGGATTTTTAGATATTTATACTTATGTAGTAAGAGGAAAGGTCTTTGCTAATGCACAGACTGGAAATATAGTCTTATTTGGTCTTAATATAGCAGAAGGTAATATAAAAAAATCTTTTTATTATTTTATTCCTATTTTGGCTTTTATTTTAGGAGTGTTGATAGCAGAACAAATAAGAAAGCATTTTAAAAATAGTAGAAAAATTCATTGGCGACAAGTTATTATTGGAATTGAAATGATTACTATACTTATTGTTTCTTTTATTCCTCAAGGAAAATTTAATATGTTTGTAAATGTTGCTATTTCTTTTATTTGTTCAATGCAAGTTGAGAGTTTTAGAAAGGTAAATGGCAACACATTTGCAACAACAATGTGTACTGGTAATTTAAGAAGTGCTACAGAAACACTATTTCATTATGTGCAAACCAAAAATATTTTTATGATAAAGAAAAGTTTGCAGTACTATGCTATTATTGTATTCTTTATTTTTGGAGCTATTCTAGGGACTATTTTTACAAAGATTTTTGTAGAAAAATCCATATTAATATGTTTCTTTATTTTATCAGTAGTATTTATAGTTATGTTTATCAATAAAGATGACTCGTTTAATTTAAATTAACAAAACAATAGAGTCATTATTTGATATACTTTTAAATATAGTAAGTAGTATATAAATTTAGTGCAAATGTGCAAATTATAGACATAATGACATTAAATTTAATAAGTATATAGAGGAGAAAAATATGAAAAAAATAGAATTACTTGCACCAGTTGGCTCTTTTGATTCATTGAAAGCAGCAGTACAAAATGGGGCAAATGCTGTGTACTTAGGTGGAAAAGACTTTAGTGCTAGAGCATCTGCAAACAACTTTGATAGAAATGAGTTGGTTGAAGCTGTTAAATATTGTCACATAAGAGGAGTACAAGTATTTGTCACTGTAAATACATTGATAAAACAGTATGAGATAGATGATTTTGTCGAGTATGTAAAATTTTTATATGATATAAATATTGATGCATTAATAGTTCAAGATATAGGTATGGCAAGGCTTATAAAAAAATTACTACCTGATTTTGAATTACATGCAAGTACTCAAATGGTAGCTCACTCACTAGAGGATGTAAAATACCTTCAAAGTGTGGGATTTGATAGAGTAGTCTTGGCAAGAGAATTAAATGTTGATGAGATAAAATGGATTTGTGAAAATACAACTGTAGATATAGAAGTATTTGTACATGGGGCTTTATGTGTATGTTATTCAGGTCAATGTCTTATGAGTAGCATGATAGGAAACAGGTCTGGAAATAGAGGTAGATGTGCACAGCCATGTAGACAAAAATATGAGTTAATAGATATAAATACAGGTGAAGTAGTAAATAGTAATGGAGATTATTTATTAAGCCCTAGAGATTTAAGTACTATAGAAGACTTAGATAAAATAATCCAAGCAGGAGTATTATCTCTAAAAATTGAAGGAAGAATGAAAAAACCAGAATATGTAGCTACTGTAGTTTCAGGGTATAGAGAAGCGATTAATGAGTTTATAAGTAAGAATAAAATAAATATTTCTGAGGAAATAATAAATAATTTGTATACTATCTTCAATCGAAAGTTTACTAAAGGATATATATTAGGTGAAGTTGGTAAGGATATAATGAATTCTGATAGACCTAACAATCAAGGTCTATATGTTGGAAAAGTTTTAGACCATAATAGAAAAACAAAGAGACTTAGAGTGATACTAGAGAATACACTTAAAAAAGGAGATGGAATCAACTTAGGTGGAGGGACTATTGGAAGAATTATAAAAGATAAAGAGATAACTACAATAGCACACAAAGGAGATTTAATTGAATTAGATTTTATTGGAGAAGCAAAGAGAAATCAACTCATATTTAAGACTTCAGATAGTGAGTTAATGGACAAAGTACAGTCTACATTTCAGCAGGATAAAGAGCTTATAAAAACTAACATAAATGCAAAAGTAAGTATTAAACTGGGCAAAAAACCAGTGCTTTCTATAAGTGATTTTTGTGGGAATAAGGCGGTTATAGAGGGAGAAAAGGCAGCTGAAAAAGCTATAAAAGTTGCTTTAAGCGAAGAAAAAATCGGAACACAGATTCAAAAGCTCGGGAATACTCCTTATAAATTAAAAGATATAGAAATTGATTTAGACGAAGGTGTAAGTATGCCTATAAGCATATTAAATCAAATGAGAAGAGATTGTATTGAGCTTTTGGATGAAGAAAGAATAAAAATAAAAGATAGAAAATTTAAGGAAATTAAATTAAAATACAGTCCAACTAAAATAAATCGACATAAAGAATTTAATAGAGTTCCTAAACTTAGAGTTAAAGTTAAGAATTTAGAGCAATTAAAAGCAGTACTAAAGTATAATGTAGATTTAATTTATTATGAAGATATAAATACTTTGTCTAAAGCTTTAGAAATGGTTTCAAGTATTTCTAAAGACTCGATTAATTTAAGTACAAATTTAAGTTTAAATATGGATAATGTAAATGCTTCATTAAATATAGATATTGTAAATGATTCAAGTGAAAAAGCACATAGTTTTGAAGATAGATTAATCTATTCAGCACCAAGAATTATTAGAAATAGAGAATACAAGCAATTTGAAGTATTAGATAACATAAAAGGACTTAATAAAATTCAAGTTGGTAATTGGGGTTCTATGAATTATTTTAAAGATAAAAATCTAAATATAGATTGCTATTTGAATACTTTTAATAGTGAAAGTATAAACCACTTTAAAGATGCAGGAGCAAGTACAGTTTGTTTATCACAAGAGTTGAATTTAAGTGAAATTGAGCAAACATTGAAATATACAGATGCAGAGATTGAAGCCGTAGTATATGGATACACACCTATGATGGTCACAGAATATTGTCCTATGGGAGTTGTTGTTAGAGATTGTAAAAAAGACAAGAGAGTTGCTAAATGTAAGGAGAGTAGTTATGCTCTAAGAGATTTTACAGATGCAAGTTATAGGATAACACAAGATATATTCTGTAGAAGTACTATCTACAATTCAAGGGTCACTTGTATGTTAGACAATCTTTATGAATTAGATGAGATTGGTGTAGATGTATTTAGAATAGATTTTACAGTGGAAAATAGTGAAATGGTAGAAAAAGTTATTGAAGCTCACATTGAGGTTTTAAATAATAATTATAGACTTGGAGAAAAAGCTACTAATTTATATAAGCAATTGGAGGAAATTGGAACAGTTGCAGGACACTACTATAAAGGTGTAGAATAGATATAAGATGAAAAATATACATAGATATATAAAAAAACTTGAATTTATGTGTATTAATATATAAAAATATCATATCTATGAAAAAACAGGGGGATTACTGAAAATGAGAGAAGAAGCTTTAGACATTTTATTTAAGTATTTAGAAACTGATAGAATGAGAAAACATTGCTATGCAGTTGAAGCAGTTATGAAAGATTTAGCCAAAAGACTAGAACCAGAAAAAGAAGAAAAATGGGCAGTTGCAGGCCTTTTACATGATTTAGATTCAGATATAGTTGGAAGAAAGCCAGGAGAAATCTGTGAAGGTCATGCAACAACAACTGTAGAACTTCTTAAAAAAGAAAATTTTGGTGATGAAGAAATGTATAGAGCAATACTTGGTCATCATGATGGTATGGGAGTTACAAGAACTAGCCTAATGGAAAAAGCTATATATGCAGCAGACCCTATAACTGGCTTTATAACTGCAATAGCTTTAGTTTATCCAGATAAAAAACTTACAAGTGTAAAGACAAAATCTGTAATTAAAAGAATGAAAGAAACAAGATTTGCTTCAAATGTAAATAGAGATGCGATGAGAAGTATAGAAGATATAGGTATTCCATTTGATGAATTTGCAGAGCTTTCTCTTAATGCAATGAAGAATATCAGTGATGTACTTGAAAGCAATGAAAATGAGTAAACATAGCGTTTGGTTGTGATTAAGAACTATAGTAATTGAATGCAATTGTGATTAAGAACTATAGTAATTGACTGTAATCAGGAGCTATAGTAAGATATTTAAATATATAAAATGAGTAAATGAAAAATAGAAAAGAGAAAGTAAGGCGAAGTATATGAAACTTACGACTATTTGTTATATAGAAAAAGATGGTCAGACTTTAATGTTGTATAGAAATAAAAAGAAAGATGATGTACATGAAGGTAAATATGTAGGTGTTGGTGGAAAATTTGAGCAGGGAGAAACACCTGAGGAATGTATAATCAGAGAAGTTAAAGAAGAAACTGGTCTTACTCTTAAGTCATTAACATATAAAGGATTGATAACTTTTCCAAAATTTAAAGCTGAAGAAGATTGGTATATGTTTTTGTATTTTTCAGATGAATTTGAAGGAACTTTATCTGAGAAAGATTTAGATGATTGTAAAGAAGGCAAATTACTTTGGGTTGATAATGATAAAATATTTGACTTAAATATGTGGGAAGGTGACAGGTTATTTTTAGATTGGGCTAAAACAGGCAAAATTTTTAGTGCAAAGATAACATATGATAATGGTAAATTGAAAGATTACAGTGTAAATTTCTTAGATTAATTAAAAAGTAAAGCTTGTATATTACAAAAAGTAAAACTTATATATTGTTAAAAAAATAAAAATTGACTTAGACAACTATTTGCTTTATACTAGAGTAAAAATTTCAAAATGGAGGAATAATCTGGAATGATAGACATAAATTTAGACAAATGTGTAGGATGTGGTATGTGTGAGTCAGACTGCCTTGTAAATGCAATAAGAGTTAGAGAAGATAAAGCAAAGGTAAAAAATAGCCTCTGTATTAATTGTGGTCACTGTATGGCGATATGTCCAACAGATGCAATAGGAATGCAGGGGTTTGATAAAAATGAAGTATTAGAATTCAGTCATGAAAATTTTGATTTAGAGCCTGAAAAATTGCTAAACTTTATCAAATTTAGAAGAAGTATAAGAAGTTATAAGGACATAGAGGTAGAAGAAGAAAAAATAAAAAATATAGTAGAAGCAGGAAGATATACACCAACAGGTGGAAATAGACAACCTATAAGATACATATTAGTAAAAGAAAAACTAAAAGATGTAAAAGAATTAGCAATAGAAGGGCTTTATAACTTGGCATTAAATACTGATGATGAAGACCCTGTACGTTCTATATATAAAAATACATTTAAGAGAATGCACAAAAGATATAAAGAAGAAGGATATGACTCTCTATTTTATGATGCACCATTACTTATGGTAGTTGTTGGTGATACTTCTTTAGGGGGAAGTGTATACGTAGATGGTGGATTAGCCGCTTCTAATATGGAGCTTATGGCTTATTCTCAAGGATTAGGAATGTGCTACAATGGATTTTTTGTTATGGCATCAAATGTAGAGCCAAAATTAAAGGGCTTATTGGGAATGACTGATAATGAAGCAGTTATAACTTCATTTATATTGGGATACCCAAGTGTAAAATATAAGAGAACTGTAAATAGAAATACTGCTAAATTTGAAATAAGATAGAACTTAAAATATGTTATGTACTAGAGATTATCGTGAGAGAGTGTATACATTTAATACAGTAAATTTGTTGTAATAATCAAATAAATCGGTTATAATTTAGATATATTGTATATGATGAGGATATATAAATTTTTAAGTAAATTTTTATATCCTTATTTTATACTAATCTACTTGTTCATATCTAAAAGTTTATATAGTAATTTACGTTGTAAATCTTAATTATATGGAGGATTGTGTAGTGAATTCAAAAAAATTGCTTTTATTAATTATTGTAATTGCATCTATATTCACTTCTTGCATATTTCCTTTTAATGTCAATGCTCTAGGTAGTGATAATCGTACTATTCGAGTTGCTTATCCTATTCAAAAAGGTCTAACTGAACTAGATGAGCAAGGTAAGTACTCTGGATATTCATATGAATACTTGCTAGAAATAGCACAATATACTGGATGGAATTATGAATTTGTTCAAGTATCTGGGGATGTAAATGAAATTCTCATAAAACTAATGAAAATGTTAGAAAAAGGAGAGATTGATATAATGGGAGGCATGTTATACAATGAACAGATGGAAAAATTGTATAATTATGCGGGGAATAGTTATGGAGTAGTAAATACAGTATTACAAGTATTACATGAAAATACAGCTATTGATAGTATAAATTCAAAAACTATGAAAGAAATTCGTGTTGCAGTAATAGAGAATTCTGACACTAGGATTAAGGAATTAAATGAATATTGCAAGATGAATTCAATATCACCAAGATTAGTGAATTGTAAGACAAGTGAAGAACAATTACAAGCACTAAAGGATGGTAAAGCAGATGCACTGCTTAATGTGAGTATGAACCCAATTGAAGGTGTGCGTACTATAGCTAAATTCTCACCAAAGCCATTCTATTTTGTTACACCTAAAGGAAGTACAGACTTAACTCAAAGGCTCAATTCAGCAATTAATAATATTGAACAGACAGACCCATATTTTTCAGCTGCTTTATATGAAAAATATTTTACACCAGAAAATAACAAGATGCTTTTGTCTGATAAAGAAACTACATATATTAAGAATATAGATACATTAAAAGTTGGAGTACTTTTAAATAAACCACCATTTCAAAATATAGATAAAAAAACAAATAAATTAAATGGTATATCAATTGATTTATTAAATCATATATCTGATAAAACTAGATTGAAATTTGAACTGGTGCCTGTAAAGTACCAAGAGGATTTGGATAAAATGACTAAAAATCATGAAATTGATATTGTTGCAGGGATGATTTATAATTATGAAGATTCTCGTAAACATAATGTGACTATGTCTCGGCCATTTGTTTCGACTCAGTATATTATGATGATTAATAATAAATTAAATGAGAATAGCTTAGATGGAAAACGTCTAGCTTTGCCTAAATGGACTAGTTATGATAATCATTTTAATGGAGATGTCATATGGTATGATACTTTGGAAGAGTGTATAGAAGCTGTCAATAAGGGGTATGCAGATTATACTTATGGAGAAGGATATTCTATACAGTATTATATTAATCAACCTAAGTATAAAAACGTACGTTTAGTTCCACAGACTTATGAATCACAAAGTATTTGCTTTGGGGTAGTTAACCCAAGTAAGGAAGAATTATTGAGTATATTTAATAAAGCCATTATAAGTATTCCATCAGAAAAGATGCAATCAATTATTTATCAAAATACTACATATAGACAGGATTTTTCACTGCTTTATATTATGCAACAAAATCCAGTTGAGACTATTTTAATAGTTGCCAGTTTGTTACTTTGTATTATTGGGGGTATGGCATGGAGCTTGCGTACACGTACAAGTATGAATCAGAAAATATCTTTGGAACTTAAAAAGCATACTGAAGTGTACGAAATGGCAAGTGAATACTTTTTTGAATATGATTATAAACAAGATAAACTTATAGTTTCTATGAAAGGAAAAGGAATTAGCACTTATTATAGTAAGAGTGATAATAGTGCGCTGAGTGAGATTGAAATAGAATATAATAAAAAGTTTTTTGATGTAATCAAGTCGCAGGAAAATGGAACTACTGAAATGTATTCTATCTGCTCTGATGGTGGTTGTCACTGGATTAGAATTACCTCAAAAATAATTTATAGTGATAAAAAAATACCAGTATATGTAATTGGAAAAATATCCAATATTGATTCTGAAAAAGAGGAAAAAGAGAGGTTACTTGATAAGGCTCAAAAAGATGGTCTAACAAATATTTTTAATGCGGCATATATTAGAAAGTTAACCGCAGAAAGTTTATCAAATTTATCTCCTGATAAAAATGGAGCTTTGTTAATTTTAGATATTGATTATTTTAAGTCTATTAATGATACTTATGGGCATTTAATTGGAGATAAAATATTAATTGATGTTGCAAAAGTACTTGATAGAAGTTTTGAAAAAGATAATATTGTAGGTCGATTGGGTGGAGATGAGTTTAGTGTCTATATTAGAGACATAATAAATAAGAAAGAACTTGTCAATAAATGTAATGAAGTATATAAACAAATTCACCTTATAAAACTGCCAAATGGAAAAAGCGTATCTATAAGTATGGGTGTAGTGATAACAAAATATGGACAGAAATATGATGAATTATATCAAATGGCAGATGATGCTCTTTACGATTCTAAGAAGCAAGGAAGAGATAAATATAAAATAGTAGAGGTATGATTTTTTAGAAAGAGCTTTTATAAAAATTAGAAATAAGATGAAATTGAACGAGTTTTATATAATAAAGCCTAATGACATATATTATAATCATTAGGCTTTATTTCTATAAATTAATACTAAAATTAAACTTGATGCTAACATTAGTATTAATTTACAGGGTTAATTTTATATAGATTTACTTAGAATTAAAAATCTACTTCTTAAAACTTAGTCTTAATATTGGTTCATAGATTTTAATATTTCAATAACATAATCCCAAACATTAGCAATAGAAGGTATACTAACATGTTCTTTTGGAGTATGAACATCAAACATATCTGGTCCTATAGAGATAGCTTCAGCATGAGGAAGTTTATCAAGTAATAATCCACACTCAAGACCAGCATGTAAAGCCATAACAGTAGGAACTTTACCAGTTAATTTCTCATAAGTTTCACTACATATTTTTTCTAATTTAGAACCTTTTTTAAATTCCCAAGCTGGATATTGAGATGTAAGACCATAGTCAGCACCTAAAGCTTGAGCTAAAAGTCTTATTCTATCAGCTATCTCGTCTCTAATAGACATAACAGAACTTCTAACAGAAGTTAAGAATTCAATAGTAGATTCTTTAGTTTCAATTATAGCGAAGTTAGTAGAACTTTCAACTAGCCCTTCTATATCAAGACTTACAGATTGAACACCATGAGGAGTTAAGCTTGACATTTGAATAACTTTTTCTTTGCAATCTTTAGTAAGAGCTTTAGTTGCAGAAGTTTCAACTACTGAATAATCCATATCAGGGTCAGAAGTAGTAAACTCATGTTTAAATGCAGTTAAAATGTCATTTATTTGTTTTTTAGCAGATTCAACATCAGTTTTATCAACAGCTATTACACATTTAGCTTCACGAGGTATAGCATTATGCTTAGTACCACCATCAACTGAAACTAATTCATAATCAACATCTAGTACGCTTAATACTCTAGCTATTGCTTTATTAGCATTTGCTCTTTGTAAAACAATTTCCATACCAGAATGTCCACCTAATAATCCAGTAACTTCAACTAATAAAGCTTGTTTGTCAGCTCCAACTTCTTTGTACTCAACAGGTAGACTAACAACACAAGTTTTACCACCAGCACAACTAACTAATAGATATCCTTCTTCCTCGGAGTCCATGTTTAAGATATATTGACCTTTGATTAAGCTTGGGTCTAATGCATCAGCACCATTCATACCATCTTCTTCATTAACAGTAACTAAAACTTCTAATGCTGGATGCTCTAAAGTATTATCTTCTAATATAGCCATACCCATAGCAACAGCGATACCATTGTCAGCTCCAAGAGTAGTTCCAGTAGCATATATCATATCACCATTAATTCTTAATTTTATAGGGTCTTTAAGAAAATCATGTTCAACATTCTTTTCTTTTTCACAAACCATATCCATATGTCCTTGAAGAACTACTCCTGGACAATTTTCATATCCTTTTGTAGCAGGCTTTCTTATTATTATGTTTAAACTTTCATCTTGAATAGTTTCAAGCCCTAAATTTTTACCAAAGCTAAGTAAATAATCACTTATGCCTTTCTCGTTTCCAGAACCTCTAGGAATTTGAGATATTCTCTCAAAGTTTTTAAAAACATTTTCTGGCTTTAATCCTTCTAATACGTTTCCCATGACTTGTGTTCCTCCTTAAATTATCTATATAAGTAGCTATTTTTTATAAATAAGCTAAAATAAACTCCTTTAAAAAATATTAAAGAAGATTTTTTTAACAGATTATATTACAAATAAAGCATGTTTATGTATAATATATAGATAGCTACATACATAGTATAATACAAAATATGTTTAAAATATATCTAAAAGAGAAAAAATAAAATAAATTTAGAAATAAAAAAGAAATAAAACTTGCAGTTTTTATTGAAAATGCTTGGAAAGCATACATTTTAAATATTAAAAAAAAGTTGAAATATTGAGGATGGTGAATATAGAAAAATGAATGAGAAATCGTTAAGAGTTCTAGAATACAATAAAATAATAGATTTATTAAAGAAGAAAGCCTCATCTTCTTTAGGTCTAAAATATATAGAAAGTTTAGTTCCAAATACTGATTTTGTAGAAGTAAAGTTCATGCTAGAAGAAACTAGTGAAGCTCAATCAATTATTATAAAGAGAGGTTCAGTAGGTTTGGATGGTATTCATGATATAGAAGATAAGGTTAAAAGAGCCTATATAGGTGCATCTCTTGACCCAGGAAGTTTAATTATGATAGCGGATACTTTAAGAGTAGCTAGAAGGTTAAAAAATAGTCTATCTAGCAGTGATGAAGAAGATTTTAATTATCCAATAATACAATCTCTATCAAATTCTCTATATGTATATAAAGATATAGAAGACCAGATATACAATGCAATAATAAGTGAAGTAGAAATATCTGACAATGCTTCAAGTACACTTAGAGATATCAGAAGAAGAATAGCTCAAAAAAATCAATCCATTAGGTCTAAATTAAATTCAATAATAAGTTCAACTACTTATCAAAAATACTTACAAGATGCCATAATTTCTCTAAGAGGTGACAGATTTGTAGTACCTGTAAAATCTGAATATAGGTCGCAAGTAGCTGGTATAGTACATGACCAGTCATCTTCTGGTGCGACACTTTTTATAGAGCCAATGACTATAGTAGATATGAACAATGAGTTAAGACAATTAAAATTAGGAGAGCAAGAAGAGATTGAGAGAATTTTATCAGAACTTTCTGCGATGGTTGGAGAAGTAAGTGAAGACTTGATTTCCAATCAAGAGATACTTGGAAGATTAGACTTTGCTTTTTCAAAAGGAAAGCTTTCTATACAAATGAGAGGTATAGAACCTACATTAAATGAGGATAAATATTTAAATATAAAAAATGGAAGACATCCACTATTAGATAAGAAGAAAGTAGTAGCAAATACTATTTATTTAGGAAGGGACTTCCACACATTGGTAATAACAGGACCAAATACAGGTGGTAAAACAGTTACAATAAAAACTGTAGGTCTATTTGCGCTTATGACGCAAAGTGGACTTCATATACCTGCTGATTATGGAAGTAGTATGTGTGTATATGATAATGTATTTGCAGATATAGGAGATGAACAAAGTATTGAGCAAAGTTTATCCACATTTTCATCTCACATGACAAACATAGTATCAATACTAAAAAACGTAACAGCAGACTCTTTAGTTATATTTGACGAATTAGGAGCAGGAACAGACCCTGTTGAGGGAGCTGCACTTGCAATAGCAGTATTAGAAGATATAAACTCTGTAGGAGCGAAATGTATAGCAACTACTCACTATAGTGAGCTTAAAAATTATGCTCTTACTAAATCTGGTGTAGAAAATGCAGCAGTTGAATTTGATATAGAAACTTTAAGTCCAACATATAAGTTACTTATAGGTGTTCCTGGAAAATCAAATGCGTTTGAGATTTCCAGAAAACTTGGACTTAGTGACTATGTAATTTCACGTGCCAAAGAATATATAAATACAGATAACATAGCCTTAGAAGATGTATTACAAAATGTTGAAAAGAATAGAATCAAAGCTATTGAAGATAGAGAAGAAGCTGAAAGACTGAAGGAAGAAATAGAAAGACTAAAAGTAGAGTATGACGAAAAACTTGAAAAATTAGTTACTCAAAGAGATAAGATGATTGAAAAGGCTAAATCAGAAGCATTTTCAATAACAAGACAAGCTAAGGAAGAAGTAGACTTTATAATAAAGGAACTTAGAAGTTTGGAACAAGAAAGAGCTTCTAAAGAAAAAAATCGTAAAATAGAAGAGCTTAGAAAAGAATTGACTAGTTCTATGGGAAGTCTTCAACCAACAGTAAAAAGTATGATAGTTCCAAAAGTTTCAAGTAAAGAAATAAAAGACCTAAAACCAGGTGAAGAAGTTAGAGTAATAACTTTAAATCAAAATGGTAGTGTGGTTTCTGTAGATAAAAAGAGAAAAGAAGCAGTAGTGCAAATTGGTATAATGAAGATGACTCTACCTTTCAAATCTTTACAAAAATCTCACAAGGATGTTTCAAAAAATGTTACTAAATCAACAAGAAATATCATAAGGGCAAAGTCTGGAAATATAAAAAGTGAAGTTGACCTTAGAGGTTTAAATTTAGAAGAAGCTATAATGGAAGTCGAAAAATATCTAGATGATGCATATGTAGCAGGTCTAGAATCTGTAACAGTAATACATGGAATTGGTACAGGAGTGCTAAAATCAGGACTACAAGACATTTTAAGAAAAAATAGACATGTAAAATCACAAAGAGGTGGCCAGTATGGAGAAGGTGGAGCAGGAGTAACAATTGTTAAACTAAAATAATTTGTATAGGAGCACATTTTTATGATATTAGTATCTGCATGTTTAATAGGAATAAATTGTAAATATAGTGGCGATAATAATGAAAATGAAAAAGTAAAAGAATACCTAAGAGGTAAAGCATTTACCCTTGTATGTCCAGAACAATTAGGTGGTCTATCTACACCAAGACCACCTGCTGAGATAGTTGATGGAAGAGTAATAACAAAAGAAGATAATAAAGATATAACAGAAAACTTTGTAAGAGGGGCTGAAGAAACTCTAAAAATAGCAAAATTATATGTATGTAGCGAAGCAATACTAAAAGAGGGTAGCCCCTCTTGTGGATGTAATTTAATATATGATGGTAGTTTTTCAGGTAAAAAAATACCAGGGAAAGGTATCACAGCAAAGTTACTAGAAGAAGGAGGAATAAAAGTTAAGAGTGAAAAAGACTTATAGAAAATCAATAATAATATAGGTAAAAGCTGTAATTATAGTATTTTTAATATATACAGAAAACATAATTATTAAAGTGTTTTGCACTGTAATGAAATACTTGAAAAAACACTAAATTTGATTTAACATAAAGAGATAAGCACAATATAAACCAGGAACAATGTAGAGAGGAGCAACAAGATGCAAGATTTCAAGGTAGCAATATCAAATTGCCTTAAAGAGAAAATAGAAGAACTGTCGATAGAAGAGATAGAGGCACTTATAGAAGTTCCACCAAACAAGGACATGGGTGACTATGCTTTTCCATGCTTTAAATTAGCTAAAGTGTTTAGAAAAGCTCCAAACATGATAGCAAGTGAATTAGCAGAAAGTATAGAAGCTAGTGGAGAGATAACGAAAGTAATACAATTAGGCGGATATGTGAATTTCTTTGTAAATAAATCTCAATTAGCTGAAACTGTAATCAAAAAAGTATTGGATGAAAAAGAAAATTATGGTCGCAGTGATTTTGGAAAAGATAAAACTGTAATAGTTGAATACTCTTCTCCAAATATAGCAAAACCTTTCCATATAGGGCATATAAGAACTACAGTAATAGGTAATGCTCTATATAAGATATATGAATCACAAGGATACAAAACTATAAGAATAAATCATTTAGGTGACTATGGAACTCAATTTGGTAAGTTAATAGTGGCCTTTAAAAAGTGGGGAGAAAAGGAAGTAGTAGAATCTAATCCAATCCCAGAATTATTAAAACTATATGTAAGATTCCATGAAGAAGCTGAACAACATCCAGAAATGGAAGATGAAGCAAGAGCATGGTTTAGTAAATTAGAAAATGGTGACGAAGAAGCAAAAGAATTATGGCAATGGTTTAGAGATGAAAGTCTAAAAGAATTTAGTAGAGTATATAAACTTTTAGATATAGAATTTGATTCTTTAGCAGGTGAAAGTTTCTATTCTGATAAGATGGACAGAGTGATAGAGTTATTAGAAGAAAAAAATCTTTTACAAGAGTCTAAAGGTGCAAGAATCGTTGATTTAGAGGAATATAAGATGCCACCAGCACTTATTACTAAGAATGATGGTTCAACATTATATATGACAAGAGATTTAGCTGCTGCAATATATAGAAAAGAAACTTATGATTTTGATAAGTGTATATATGTAGTTGGCTCTCAACAAAACCTACATTTCCAACAATGGTTCAAAGTAATTGAGCTTATGGGATATGAATGGGCAAAAGACTTAGTGCATGTTGGATTCGGTATGGTAGCTCTTGAAGAAGGGACTATGTCAACTAGAAAAGGAAGAGTTGTATTCTTAGAAGATGCTTTAAATCAAGCGATAGATAAAACTAAGGATATTATACTAGCTAAAAACCCAGATGCTAAAAATGTAGATGAAATATCTAAACAAGTAGGTGTTGGGGCTGTAGTATTCCAAGAGCTATCTAATAGTAGAATAAAAGACTATACTTTCTCATGGGAAAGAACATTGAGTTTTGATGGAGAGACTGGACCATATGTTCAATATACACATGCTAGATGTTGTGCAGTTTTAAGAAAGGCAGAAGAAGAAATTACTTCTGATATAGATTATAGTTTACTAGCTGATGAAGATAGTGCAGAAGTTCTTAGAGTTATAGAATCATTTAATAAAAATATTTTACTTGCTCTAAAGAAGAATGAGCCACATATAGTTACAAGATTTATGCTAGATTTAGCTCAAGCGTTTAATAAATTTTATCATGACAATCCAATTTTAGTGGAAAATTTAGAGATTAGAAAAGCAAGACTTGCTTTAGTGTTAGCTACGAAGCAATCTTTAGAAAATTCTCTGAAACTGTTGGGAATGCACGCTCCAGAAAGAATGTAATACAATAAAATGTTGAAATAAAAAGAATAAAATTGAACTTAGTACGCAATTTGTATAACTGTAGAATATAGGGATGTCGAAAACTGATACTTTACATATAAAAAAGTAGTATCGTATAATAATATATAGATAGTAGATTACAATGATTTTTGTACACTACTATCCCCCTATATATGACAGCTTCTTAACGGGCTGTCTCTTTTTTTTTAATAGCAGGATATTTAAATTAAGTTTTTGAGAAGGGATATATATTTATGAATGACGTATTAATAAAAAAAGTCTACACATCTTCTTTTAATAATGGAAGTAAGGCTCTTAAAGATTTAATTATAATAAATACAAAATCCTTAATAGATGATAAAACTCAAAGATGTGTATATATAGACGAAAAGAGATTGAAAGATGAACTTATTTACTTTAGATTTTATGGAGAAAAAATAGGTAATATCAATTTTTTAAATATTTTATTACCATTAATTTTATCAAATACTAATATTCAAAAAAGTGAAGATGAGGTTATTAAACTAATAAAAAAATATGTGAGTTACTTTAAAAAAGAAGAATACCTATTTGATTATTTATTAAGCTCTGTAGCGTATAATTCTATCATGCACAATCTTATAAATAACAGTAAAATTGAATATGTCGAATTACTACAAAGTATTAAAGACAAGATAATAGGTTTTTCTATAGAATTAGACAAGTCTGATATTGTAAAGTTTCAGATGGCAAGGATAAGCACAATACAATTAATTGATAAATATATTGATTTAAAATATGAAGATTATGATGAAGAGAGTATTCTACCAAGTGTTTTAAATATTTTATATGATATTTATATAGAAGACAGAAATGTAGAAAATGAAGGAATTAAAAGCATGAAAAAATCTATATTATCTATTTTAGGTGAAGAGACTGAATTAAATGAAGATAATATAGATTTTATTTTTTCTATGTCAGAATATGTTGTTAAATTGAGAAAATATAAAATTGGGGTCAAAATGTATAATAAAAAAATAGACCCAAGAAGTCTTATAAGCCTTGAAGAAGGCGATACTACAATAGACCCCATATTTAATCAAATAACAGTTATGTCGAAAACCTTTAGTGATAATATATTAAGCATAAAGATAAATTCTAAATCAGGTATTTATATATTAAAGTTTAAAAAGGTTTAGGTTACTAGAGATTACTGTTTTGTTCTAAGTAATCTAAAAAATCTTTTTCTTTAGTGTCAGTTAAGAAACATAATTCTTTTACTATATTATTTCTAAGGTCGATAAAATCACTAATTTGGGTATTTTCATTAGTGTATTCAAGAGACTTTATAATAAGCAGTAAATCTCTTTTTGATAAAGAGTTGATAGATACTTTTTCAATTAATTCCATAAAAAACTTCCTTTCCTCACATTACTTGAAATTAATAATCTAATTATATAAATGTTATATAGACTTTACATATACTATTTTAACCTATAAGGGGTACAAAAAGCAGTATAATATTAAAAAGAGGTGAGAAATATTTGAAAATTTTATTAACAACATTGAATTCTAAGTTTATTCATACAAATTTAGCTATAAGATACCTAAAAGAATTTGTAAGGGATTTGATAGAAGTCGATATGAAAGAATATACGATAAACAATGACTTAGACTATATTTTAAAGGATATATACAAAAATGAATATGATATAATTTTATTCTCAACGTATATCTGGAATATAGGAGATATAGTTAAACTTTGTGATAATTTAAAAAAAATTAGACCAAATACTAAAATAGCTTTGGGCGGGCCAGAAGTGAGTTATGATAGTTATGAGGCTATGAAGAAATACGATTTTGTAGATTATATACTTTATGGAGAAGGAGAATTAATCTTTAGGGATTTAGTGCTTCATCTTAAGGGAAAGAAAGAAATAAAAGATGTAGACGGATTGGTATATAGACAAGGAAGCGAAATAATAGTAAATAAACCTATGGAACTTCTTCAAAATTTGGACGAGATTCCCAGTCCTTATGAAAATTTAAATCCAAAGGAATATGAAAATAGAATAGTATATTATGAGTCATCAAGAGGTTGTCCATTTAACTGTCAATACTGCTTATCTTCTACTATTCCTGGTCTGAGATATTTCAGCTTAGACAGAATAAAAAGGGATTTAAAAGCTTTAATAGATGCAAGAGTATCACAAATTAAATTTATTGACAGAACTTTTAATGCTAATAAAAAAGTAGCTATGGAAATTATGGATTTTCTTATGAAAAATGATAATGGATACACAACCTATCATTTTGAAGTTACAGCATATTTAATAGATGACAAGATGCTTGAGTTTTTGGCTGACTGTAAAGAAGGGCTTTTCCAGTTTGAAATAGGTGTGCAATCAACAAATGAAAAGACACTTGATGCAGTAGGAAGAAGAGATGATTTTAAAAAGTTGTCTCATGTTGTGCAGACAGTAGCATCTTATAGAAATATACATCAGCACTTAGATTTAATTGCAGGACTTCCTTATGAGAATTATGAAAGCTTTGAGAATTCATTTAATGATGTATTTAATCTAGGGATAGAACACTTACAATTAGGCTTTTTAAAGATGATTAAAGGTACTGGTATGAGAAAAGTAGCAGATGAGCATGGATTTAAATATAAGGATTATGCTCCGTATGAGTTTTTATACAATAATTATATAAGCTATGAAGAAACATTGAAGTTAAAGGATATAGAAGATATACTTGAGAGATACTACAATTCTAAAAACTTTGTGTTGTCCATGAGATATATTATAGGCAGATTTTACAAACAAAGTCCTTTTAAATTCTTTGAAGCTTTTGCTAAGTACTTTGATGAAAATGGGTATTTTGACTTGGCACAGGGAAAAAACCAATTATACAGAATATTACTGGATTTCTATAATGAAAAAATAAATATAGACAATGATGTATTTAATGATATATTAAAGTATGATTATATTTCGCTAGGTAAGACATCAAATATACCACAGTTTTTTAATAAGTTGGATGTGGATGACTTTAAGAATAGATGTCATGTATTTTTACAAGATAATGATAACTTATCAACATATCTACCTAATTTTGTTGATAAACCAGCAAAACATATAATAAAATATGTTCATTTCGAACCATTTAAATTTAATATTGTGGATTTAAAAAATAATATAAATACAGAAATAAGAGAAGAAGAAAATATAGTCTTATTTGAATACGATGATAAAAAAATATTTGAGAAATCTAAAACTCATAAAGTGGAGATTTAAGTGTTTAGGAGGAAACAATGGATTTTAAAATAGAAAAATATTTGCTAAAGAAGGCCGAAGAACTATCTTTTATAACTATAAAGCATGGTGGAGAATTTAAATTAAAGAGTTACGATGTTCCAAAAGGTGGACTAGATGTACCTATAAAAAATGAGGTACTAGTAAAAGGAATAAAAGAAAAAACTGCTCAAGATAAGTTAAACTCAATGTCTATAGCAGATGCAATGATATATATAATTGGTATAGATAGTAAATTTAAAAACAATGGAGAATATGAAAAGTTTTTAGATGCTTTGGCTAAGGATATTAATTTAGATTTAAAAGCATATATGGGATATATGTCTAGAAAGTACTTTGAGATTGGCGAGCATACAGATTCTTTAATATATATAAAAGCATTTATAACTATGTATCCAGATGATTTAGATGCAATGTACAACTATGCAATTGTATGTCAAGAGATAGCAAAGCAATATCAAAAAGACCTAGATGATAAGGCTATGAATGCATTTTTACTTGAGGCAATGGCTAAGCTTGAAAAGATAATAGATATTGATAATGATTTTGCATTAGGTTATTATCATTTAGGCTATCATTATTATAATCAAGGGCAATATTTAAAGACTAAACTTTCATGGGAAGATGCATTAAGATTAGGTTTGGATGCTGACTTAGTGGCTGAAATACAAGAAAACTTAGGGAAGATGGATTTTAAAGTACAGTATGAAGAAGGATATACACTTATATTCCATGGTAAGTTTAAAGAAGGATTAGAAAAACTACTGCCATTAGAAGAAGAACATATGGATTGGTGGAACTTATTGTTTATGATAGGACTTGGATATAAGGGTATGGGCGAAATAGAGCAGGCTAAAATGTATTTTGAGAAGATATTAGTAATAAAACCTAAGCAAGTAGATGCTATAGTTGAATTAGGGCTTTGTGAAGCTTCTAAAAACAATTTAGATAAAGCAATAGAGTATTTTGAGCAAGCGGCCAAGATAAAAGAGGACCCAGAAATTCTTTGTAATTTAGGTATGGCTTACTTAAACAATGGTGATATTGATGATGCAACTTACTATATAGAAAGAGCTTATGAATTAAATCCGCAAGATGAGATTACGATTGCTTGTCTAAGAGAGCTTGGCATAAACAAGTAAGAATGTTGTTAAGCTGTATTAGACTCTATTAGGTTGAACTTGATGTTATTAAGTTTTATTTGATGTTATTTAAATTTATTAGATTTTATTGACGAAGTGGTAGAACATTTATTATGTTGTACCACTTTTTTATACATAAAAAATAAATTGAGAAAAGATATATCAAATATGGTATTATTTAGTTAAATATATATAAGGGAGGGGTTACTTTTGATAAAGAAATTAGATGATATTTTAGAGCAGCTTAAAGGAGGAGAAAAAATAGTACTTTCTGTAGCAGCAGCTCACGACAAAGAAGTTTTAATGGCTATAAAGGATGCTGTAGAAAGAAATATAATTACTCCTATACTAGTTGGAAATGAAGGAAAGATAAGAGAAATATCAAAAGAAATAGAATTTGATTTGGGTGGAATTAAAATTATTGACAAGGATGATATTAAAGACTGTGCTGAAATAGCAGTTAAATTAGTATCAAGTAAAGAAGCTGATTTTGTAATGAAAGGCTTATTAGATACATCTGTTATCTTGAAAGAAGTGTTAAATAAAGATTATGGTCTTAGAACTGATAGTTTATTAAGCCATGTTATGGTATATGAGCTAGAAAGATACCATAAGCTACTTATAACTACAGATGGAGGAATGAATATTGCTCCTGATTATGAACAAAAGGCAAAGATATTAAAAAATTCTATAAAAGCAGCAAAAGCTTTAGGTATGGAAACTGTAAAAGTTGCATGCTTAGCTGCTAAGGAGAAAGTAAATCCTAAAATGCAAGCTACTGTAGATGCAGATATGTTAGCAAAAGCTTGTCAAGCAGGAGAATTTGGAGAGAATGTAATTGTAGAAGGTCCTTTAGCTTTTGATTTAGCAGTTTCAAAAGAAGCTAGTGAGATAAAAGGATTTAAGAGTGAAGTGTCTGGAGATGTAGATATTATGTTAGTTCCAACAATAGAAGTTGGTAATGGTATAGGGAAAGCCTTTACATATATGGCAGATTCTAAATCAGCAGGCATAATTATGGGTGCAAAAGCTCCTATAGTTTTAGTATCAAGAGCTGATTCACATGAATCTAAATTATATTCTATTGCATATGGGGCTATTGTAGCTAAAAGTATGAAATAAAAATATTAAGTATATAAAATAAATGCATTAAAAGATAAAAAGTAGTCATAATATCTGAATTAATGCAATATTAAAAAAATTTTATATAAAAAATAATTATAGCTTCAAATGAATATATACAAATGTTCAATTTGAAGCTATAATTAATATTAAAGTAGGAAAAATAAAAAAAATTCAAAAAATTAGTCCAAAAAATGCTATTCTAAGAAGTTTTTACTAATTATGGTATAGGGAGTAAAAATCTGTAATAAGTCCAAAAAGTAGTGAGAAATAACAAACATACAAATAAGATACAATATCAAAAAATTGACTAGAAATAATTCAAAATTGATTTTAAAAAATCAAAACATAATTTAATTAAACTAAAGTATCAAAAAAGTAGGCTCAAGTATTAAAAAATAGCCAAAAATAAGCAGTTAAATTAACTTAAATTAGGCACTGAAAATAAAATTTTTATGTATTATCTAATTTTGTTAAAAAAATATTTAAATCTAAAGCAAAGTGCTGAAAATTAGTATATAATCAACTTAGAAAGCATTTATTTTATTATTTTATGACATGAAGTCAGTCACCTGGGGGATTTTAAAAATCAAAAAAAGGGGATAGGAATATGGATGAAAAAATGTTAACAATTGATTTAAACAGCCAGAAGATGATAGCAAAAGCTAGAGAAGAAGGCGTAGAAACAATGTATGATAGAAAAGCAGGCTTTAAAGCACAATGTGGTTTTGGTCTTCAAGGGGTTTGCTGTAGAATATGTGGAATGGGACCATGTAGAATAAGTCCTAAAACTCCAAGAGGGTTATGTGGAGCAGATGAACACACTATAGTAGGTAGAAACTTTGCAAGAATGGTTGCTGGTGGGACAGCTGCCCATTCAGACCATGCTAGAGATATAGCACATACATTAGCATTAGCTGATCCAAATGGAAACTATAAAATAAGAGATGAAGCTAAATTAATTACTTTAGCTAAAGAATGGGATGTAGAAACAGAAGGTAGAGATATCTATGATGTAGCACATGAAGTAGCAGAAATTGCATTAATGGAATTTGGTAAACCTTTTGGGACATTAAGATTTATAAAAAATGCACCAGAACCAAGACAAAAAATATGGAAAGAATATGCTATAGAACCAAGAGCTATAGATAGAGAGATTGCAACAATAATGCACTCTACTCATATAGGATGTACTGGTGATATAGATAGTTTAATACACATGAGTCTAAGAACTTCTATGGCTGATGGTTGGGGTGGTTCTATGATAGGTACTCGTCTAAGCGATATCTTATTTGGAACTCCAGTACCAAGAAGAACAGAAGCTAACTTAGCAGTATTAGAAGAAAATAAAGTTAATATAATATTACATGGACATGAGCCAGCATTATCAGAAATGATAGTTTTAGCTTCAGAAGAACCAGAATTAGTAGCTTTAGCTAAAGAAGTTGGAGCAGATGGAATAAACTTAGCTGGGATGTGCTGTACAGGTAATGAAATCACAATGAGACATGGTGTAAAAATAGCAGGAGACTTCCACCAACAAGAACTTGCAATAGTAACTGGAGCAGTTGAAGCTGTAATAGTTGACGTTCAATGTATATTCCCTGCATTAGCTAGAGTAGCAGATTGTTACCATACTAAATTTGTAACAACTTCTCCAAAAGCTAAAATAACAGGTTCAACTTATATTGAATTTAGAGAAGAACAAGCTCTTGATGATGCTAAATCAATAGTTAAAGAAGCAATCTTAAACTTTAAAAATAGAGATAAATCAAAAGTACTTATACCTGAATTAAAATCAGGGGCAACAGTTGGGTATAGTGTAGAAGCAGTAGTAAATCAATTAGACAGAGTTGTAAACTCTCATATAGACCCAGCAGGAACAGTTAAGCCATTAACAGACTGTTTAAAATCTGGAGTATTAAGAGGAGCAGCTGGTGTAGTTGGATGTAACAACGCTAAAGGAGTTTCAAACGAGGCTCATGTAACAATAATGAAAGAATTAATTAAAAATGACATAATAGTAGTTACTACAGGATGTGGTGCTTCAGCAGCAGCAAAATTTGGTTTAATGGAAACTGATGCAGCAGAAAAATATGCAGGTAAAGGTCTTGCAACTGTCTGTAAATTAGTAGGAATCCCACCAGTACTACATATGGGTTCTTGCGTTGATATAAGCCGTATATTAGATTTAGTTGGAGCAGCAGCTAATTACTTAGATATGGATATGTGTGACCTTCCAGTTGTAGGTATAGCTCCAGAGTGGATGTCAGAAAAAGCAGTTGCTATAGGATGTTATGTTGTAGCTTCTGGTATAGACACTTATCTAGGAATAATGCCTCCAATAGCTGGTTCTTCAAGAGCAGTAGATATATTAACTAGCGAATTAAAAGATAAAGTTGGTGCAACATTTACTGTAAATACAAATCCAAAAGAGTTAGCAGCTACAATAATAGAAGATATAGAAAAGAAACGTGTTCACTTCGAAGCATTAGTTGAAGAAAAAATGGGCGTTGAAGCAGAAGCTTAGAAAATGCCTGAAGGCTTAGAAAAAACGATTTTATACCTAAATAAAGATTTTATGGTTGAATAAAGTCAAACATTAAAAGAAAAGAACATCGAAATACAATGAATATACTGAATAAATAAAATATAAACAATATAATGAAGAATACTAAAACTATACATGCTGCTTTGAAAAGCTAGTAAGGTAAATGTAATTGGTTCCTGTAAGGACTAGCTGTAGTTTATTTTTAGTGTTAAAAAAATAGATAACTACACTAAAAATAAATAAATAAAATAAAAAGCAAATAGTAATAAAGGTGGTAGGGATTATGAAGATAGCAATAACAGGTAAAGGTGGAGTAGGTAAAACGACTTTTTCTTCAATGCTCTCTAGGATGTTTGCTGAAGACGGATACAGAGTTGTTGCTGTTGATGCCGACCCTGATGCTAATTTAGCTTTAGCACTAGGTTTTCCAAAAGAAGTATATGAATCAATAGTACCTATATCAGAAATGAAAAAGTTAGTTTCAGATAGAACAGCTGCTTCTGTAGGTTCATTTGGAAAAATGTTTAAGATGAATCCTAAAGTAGACGATATACCTGAAAATTTCTGCAAAGAATACAACGGAGTGAGATTACTTACATTAGGGACAGTAGATTCTGGTGGTACTGGATGTGTATGCCCAGAGCACGTTCTTTTAAAAAGACTCTGTTCACACTTAATACTACAAAATAAAGATGTAGTTATTATGGATATGGAAGCTGGAATTGAACACTTAGGAAGAGGAACAGCCCAAGGTGTAGATGCTTTTATAGTAGTTGTAGAGCCAGGAGAAAGAAGTCTACAAACCTATAGAAAAGTTAAAAAACTTGGTCATGATATAGGCGTAAATAAGGTATTTGTTGTAGGTAACAAAATCAGAAATAAAGAAGATGAAGAATTTATAATACAAAACTTAGAGGATGGGGAATCTTTAGGATTTATCTATTACAATCAAGATGTTATAGATTCTGATAGAGCTAATCAATCTCCATATGATTCTAGTGAAATAACAAAATCACAAATTAAAGAAATAAAAGAGAAATTAATGTCACTTAAAGATAAATAGAAATTTTGATTTATAATTGGGTTGTTGGTTAAAGGCAATAAATAGGTATTAGATAGGTAATAAATGATTAACTAGATAAATGACTAGCTATTAAGTTAAGATATTTTAATAGCTTAGTAGCTAGTTTTTAAGCAATTTTACATGTATAATTATCTTATAAAATATAATTTTTACATATTAATACAGTTTTTACAAAAATTATATTTTAAATCTATTTAGGTTGTGGGAGGAGATTCAGTTATGGGATTTAAATCTGACATTGAAATAGCTCAAGAAGCTAAACCTCAAGATATTAGAGAGGTTGCAAAAAAATTAGGACTAGGTGAAGATGATGTAGAACTATATGGTAAATACAAAGCCAAAGTTGACTACAATCTTCTAAAAAGAGAAACTGGGAAAAAAGCTAAGTTAATATTAACTACAGCTATAAACCCAACTCCAGCAGGTGAAGGAAAAACTACTACTACTATTGGTGTTGCTGATGCATTTGCAAAATTAGACCAAAATGTATTAGTTGCTTTAAGAGAACCATCTCTAGGACCAGTATTTGGTGTTAAAGGTGGAGCAGCTGGTGGAGGATATGCACAAGTTGTTCCTATGGAAGATATAAACTTACACTTCACTGGAGATTTTCATGCTATAGGAGCTGCTAATAACCTTTTAGCTGCTATGCTTGACAATCACATTCACCAAGGAAATGAACTTAGATTAGACCCTAAGAAAATAACTTGGAGAAGATGTGTAGACATGAACGATAGACAACTTAGAAATATCGTTGATGGTATGGGTAAAAAAGGTGATGGAGCAGTTAGACAAGATGGATTTGATATAACTGTTGCTTCTGAAATAATGGCAGCTTTCTGTTTGGCAAGTGATATAGCTGACTTAAAAGAAAGATTAGGAAATATAATAGTTGGATATAGCTACGAAGGTGCACCTGTAACAGCTAGACAATTAAAAGCTAATGGTGCGATGGCTGCATTATTAAAAGATGCTTTAAAACCAAACCTAGTTCAAACTCTTGAAGGAACACCATCATTTGTACATGGTGGACCATTTGCAAATATAGCTCATGGATGTAACTCTGTTATAGCTACAAGAATGGCTATGCACTTTGCAGATTATGTAATAACTGAGGCTGGTTTCGGTGCTGACCTTGGAGCAGAAAAATTCTTAGATATAAAATGTAGAATGGCAAACTTAAAACCAGATGCTGTTATAATAGTTGCTACTGTAAGAGCATTAAAATACAATGGTGGAGTTGCTAAAGCAGACTTAAATGAAGAAAACCTAGAAGCTCTTGAAAAAGGACTTCCAAACTTATTAAAACATGTTGAAAACATAACTCAAGTATATGGATTACCAGCAGTTGTTGCAATAAACAGATTCCCACTTGATACTGAAGCTGAACTTAAACTTGTTGAAGACAAGTGTAAAGCATTAGGCGTTAATGTTGCTCTTTCTGAAGTATGGGCAAAAGGTGGAGAAGGTGGAATCGCAGTAGCTAAAGAAGTTTTAAGATTATTAGATGAAGAAGAAAATAATTTTAGATTCTGCTATGAAGATGATTTATCTATAAAAGATAAGATAAATGCTATAGCTACTAAAATTTATGGAGCAGATGGTGTAGATTATACTCCAGAAGCTGATAAAGAAATAGCTAACTTAGAAAAACTTGGATTTACTAAAGTTCCAGTATGTATGGCTAAAACTCAATATTCTTTAACTGATGACCAAACTAAATTAGGTAGACCAACAGGATTTAGAATAACTGTAAGACAAGCATCAATTTCAGCAGGAGCTGGATTTATAGTTGCACTTACTGGAGAAATAATGAAAATGCCAGGATTACCAAAAGTTCCAGCAGCAGAAAAAATAGATGTTGATGAAAACGGAGTAATAGCTGGATTATTCTAAGTGTATTAATTTATAAATAAAGAGTAGGAAATATCTCTAGGATAATTTGAGATATTTTCCTACATCCTTTTAAGGAGGATTATCATGAAAATAGCAGATAAAACTTGTGTTGATTTTGTAGAAGTACTATCTTCTAAAGAAGCAGTACCAGGTGGCGGGGGGGCTGCCGCACTAGTTGGTGCAATTGGTATGGCTTTAGGTAGTATGGTATGTAATCTTACAATAGGAAAGAAAAAGTATGCTGAGTATGAAGAAAGCGTAAAAGATATATTAAGCAAAGCAGGAAAGTTAGAAAAAGATTTATTAAAAATGATAGATGATGATGCAGAATGTTTCTTGCCATTATCAAAAGCTTATGGGCTTCCTAAAGAAACAGAAGATGAAAAAAGAGTAAAAGCAGAAACAATGGAAAAAGCACTAAAAGTTGCTTGTGAAGTTCCATTAAATATAGTAAGAGTTTGTTATGAAGCTATTAAGTTACATGAAGATTTAGTTGATAAAGGTTCAAGACTTGCTATAAGCGATGTTGGTGTAGGGGTTCAATGTTTAAGAGCTGCTATACTTGGTGGACAATTAAATGTAGTTATAAATATAAATTCTATACAAGATAAAGAATATGTTAGTAAAGTAAAAACAGAAGTAGATAAATTAGTTGAAGATGGCGTTAAAACTTGTGATGAAGTTTATGCTAAAGTTGAAAAGGCTCTTGGAAAATAATTTTTAAATGACGAAAGTAGATACTATGTTATTAATATGTGGTATATAGAATAAATTAATTTAAGTTTGCTTGTAGGGGAGTTGTGAATATATGGAAGTAATGTCAACTAAAGGACAGATTATAAAAGGAAAACCTGTAGCTGATAAGATTAGTGAAGACTTAATAAAAGAAGTCGAGTTACTAGTTAAAGAAGGTATAAATCCTAAGCTAACAATAGTTAGAGTTGGAGCGAGAAGTGATGATTTATCATATGAAAGAGGAGCACTAAAAAGATGTCAAAACATTGGTATAACAACTGAAGTCTTGGAATTAGCTGAAGATATAACTCAAGAAGAATATATTGATGTTTTAAAGAAAGTTAATGATGACAAGGATGTCAATGGTATATTATGTTTTAGACCACTTCCAAAACACTTAAATGAAGAAGTTATAAAATATGTCATTGCACCAGAAAAAGACGTAGATTGTTTTAGTCCAATAAATTCTGCTAAAGTCATGGAAGGTGATAAGAGTGGATTCCCACCATGTACTCCTACAGCAGTAGTAGAAATATTAAAACATTATAATGTTGATTTAAAAGGAAGTAAGGTAACAGTTCTTGGAAGATCAATGGTAGTTGGGAAGCCAGTATCAATGCTTTTATTAAGTGAACATGCAACTGTTACAATATGCCATTCAAAGACTAAAAACTTATCAGGAGTAGCTGCAGAAGCGGACATATTGATAGCAGCTATTGGTAGAGCTAAGATGGTAGATGAAAGTTTTGTTAAAGATGGAGCAGTAGTTATAGACGTTGGTATAAATGTTGATGAAGAAGGAAATTTATGTGGAGATGTTGATACAAATGCAGTTTTAGATAAAGTGTCGATGATAACTCCAGTTCCAGCGGGGGTTGGTTCAGTTACAACATCTATACTTGCAAAACACGTAGTTAAAGCTTGTAAGTTGCAAAACAATAAATAGATAGATATTGTGGAAGGTTTAGGGGGGAAGTAGATATGATAATTTCTGAAAATAAACCATTGGAAGAAGTGCTAGGGTACTTAAAGAATTTTGACAAGCTAGTTTTAGTTGGTTGTAATCAATGTGCAGCGACTTGTAAGAGTGGTGGAGAAGAAGAAGTTCTAAAAATGAAGGAAACTCTTGAAGGTGAAGGCAAAGAAATCTTAGGATATGTAATGCTTGATCCTGCTTGTAACCTTTTAAAGTCTAAAAAGGACTTAAAGGCTCTAAAAGAAGAAACTAAAGAAGCTGATGCAGTTTTATCTTTAGCATGTGGAGATGGAACACAAACAATAGTTAAAAACCTAAAAAATAAACCAGTTTATCCAGCTAACAACACTTTGTTTATAGGGGAAGTACAAAGGGTTGGGGAATATGAAGAAGCCTGTAAAGCTTGTGGAGACTGTGAACTTGGTTGGACAGGTGGAATATGTCCAGTAACTATGTGTGCTAAAGGTCTTATGAATGGAGCTTGTGGTGGAGCTAAAAATGGTAAATGTGAAGTAAATCCAGAAAATGATTGTGCTTGGATAAAAATATATGAAAGATTGGAATCTATAGGGCAATTAGATAATTTAGCAGAAATAAGACCACCAAAAGACTATTCTAAGCAAAATAATCCAAGAAGCTTAAGTGCAAAGAAAAAGAAAGAAGCAACAGCGAATTCATAAAAGTTTTTTTTAGAAGGTTAAAAGGGGGATTAGAGATGAGCTTATTAAGAGAAACACTAGAGAGTGGAAAATTTGCAGTTACTACTGAGATGGCTCCTCCAAAAGGGACTGACCTTTCACATTTAATTGAATGTGCAAAGCCGTTAGTTGGAAGAGTTCATGCAGCAAATGTGACAGACTTTCAATCAGCAGTTATGAGAGCAACTTCTCTTGCTACATGTAAATTACTAAAAGATGCTGGATTAGAGCCAGTGATTCAAATAACAGGGAGAGATAGAAATAGGATAGCTATACAAGGAGAAATGTTGTCAGCAGGTGTATTTGGAATAAACGGCTTGTTGGCACTAACAGGAGACCATACTAGCGTAGGAGACCATCCACAGGCTAAAGGAGTATTTGATTTAGACTCTGTAGGGATACTTCAAACTGCTGAAACTCTAATGGCAGGTACGGATATGGCTGGTAATAAATTAAAAGGTTCTCCAGATTTTTATCTAGGAGCATCAGTAACTCCAGAATATTCTCCAATAGAAGTTCAATTATTAAAAATGCAAAAGAAAATAAAAGCTGGAGCTAAATTTTTCCAAACTCAAGCACTTTATGACATAAATACAATGAGAAAGTTTAGAGAACTAACAAGGGATATGGATTGTAAGGTATTAGCAGGGATAGTACCTTTAAAATCTCCAGGAATGGCTAAATTTATGACTGCAAATGTACCAGGAATATTTGTTCCAGATGACCAAATCGAAAGATTAAGAGCAGCTGGAAAAGAGAACTGGGTAAGTGAAGGAATAAAAATGGCAGGAGAACTTATCAAACAATTAAAAGAAGAAGATTTATGTGATGGTGTTCATATAATGGCAATTGGAGCAGAAGAAAATATACCTGCTATACTAGATGCCGCAGGTTTATAGTATTAAAAGATTGTTAGATTATAAGGTTTGGGGGAATTAAGGATGAAAATAGTAGTAGTAGGTGGTGGACCAGGAGGATATGTAGCAGCTATAAAAGCTTCTATGCTTGGTGCAGAGGTAACAGTTATTGAAAAAAGAAGAGTTGGAGGAACTTGCTTAAATGCAGGATGTATACCAACTAAAGCACTTCTTGCTTCTTCAGGAGTATTAAATACTGTGAAAGAAGCAAAGGATTTTGGTATAGAGATAGATGGTACAGTTACACCAAATTTCACTGCCATAATGGAAAGAAAAAATAAGGTTGTAAATCAATTAATAAGTGGTATAGAATTCCTATTTGAAAAAAGAGGAGTAAAACTAGTTAATGGTTTTGGAAAATTAGTTGATAAAAATACTATAGAAGTAACAAAAGATGATGGCACAGTAGAATCTATAAAAGCTGATAAGATAATACTAGCTAATGGTTCTGTTCCAGTTGTACCAAGAATGTTCCCATATGATGGAAAAATTGTAATAACTAGTGATGAAGTTCTTGGACTTGAAGATATACCTGAATCTATGTTAATAGTAGGTGGTGGAGTTATAGGATGTGAAATAGGGCAATTCTTTAGAGCCTTAGGAACAGAAGTAACTATAGTTGAAATGGTTGACCAGATACTATTAAACGAAGATAAAGATGTAGCTAAACAACTACTTAGACAATTTAAGAAAGATAAGATTAAAGTTATTACAGGTATTGGAGTACAAACTTGTGAAGTAGTTGATGGTAAAGCTGTTGCAACTCTTTCTAATGGAAAGGTTATAGAAGCACAATATGCATTAGTATGTGTTGGTAGAAGACCTAACCTTGATAATTCTGGAGTAGAAGATATAGGAATTGAAATGGAAAGAGGAAAAGTAGTAGTTAATGAGCATCTTGAAACTAATGTAGAAGGTATATATGCAATAGGTGATATAATAGATACTCCTTTCTTAGCACATGTTGCTTCTAAAGAAGGTATCGTTGCAGTTGAAAATGCTTTAGGAAAAACTAAAGTAGTAGATTACAGAGCAATTCCAAGATGTGTTTATACTGAGCCTGAAGTTGCTGGTGTTGGTAAAACTGAAAAACAACTTGAAGCTGAAGGTGTAGAATACAATGTAGGTCAATTTGATTTTAGAGGACTTGGAAAAGCACAAGCTATAGGACATTTCCAAGGATTTGTAAAAATAATAGCTGATAAAGAAACAGATAAAATAATAGGTGCAGCAGTAGTAGGTCCTCATGCTACAGATTTATTAACAGAGTTATCACTTGCTGTTCATCTAGGATTAACTGTAGAACAAGTAGGGGATGCAATACATCCACATCCAAGTTTATCTGAAGGACTAATGGAAGCACTTCATGATGTACATGGAGAATGTGTTCATTCTGTACCTAAATTATAATAAGTAAACAGAGTACATAAGGCTCTGTGGCTAGATTTAAGGGGGAAGTCTTAAAATGGGATACAATATAGCTGTTGCAGGAAAAGGTGGAACTGGTAAAACAAGTCTCACAGGGCTTTTGATTGATTATTTGGTTAAGGACAATAAGGGACCAGTCTTAGTTGTAGATGCTGATGCTAATGCTAACATAAATGAAGTATTAGGTATTGATGTTGAAGCAACAATAGGAGAAATAAGAGAAGAAGTAAATCAAAGAGAAAAGTTAGGCAATGCATTCCCAGGAGGTATGACAAAAGCACAATATCTACAATTTAGATTAAATTCTATAATTGAAGAAGGCGAAGGATATGACTTATTAGTAATGGGGAGATCAGAAGGGGAAGGGTGTTACTGTTTTGTAAATGGGATACTTAGAGAACAAGTAAACAAAATATCTGGTCACTACAAATACTTAGTCATGGATAACGAAGCTGGTATGGAACATCTAAGCAGAAAGGTTACTAGACATGTTGATACACTTTTATTGGTTAGTGATTGCTCAAGACGTAGCATACAAGCTGTTGCTAGAATAAGAGATTTAGCTGAGGAACTAAAATTAAATGTTGGAAGAATACTTCTAATTGTAAATAAAGTTCCAAATGGGGTTATGAATGATGGTGTTAAAGAGGAAATAGAAAAGCATAACCTAGAGCTAATCGGTGTCGTACCTATGGATGAATTGATATATGAGTATGATTCTACAGGTATTCCTTTAGTTAATTTACCTGAAGATTCAAAATCTAAAGTGGCTATGAAAGAAATTTTTGCTAAATTAGAATTAAAATAGGCTTAAGGGGGAAAAAAATATGGCATTTAAAATGTCTACTCAAAAATATTCTGGAAAAATATCAGAAGTTGAAGTAGGAATAGGGGAAAAAGCAATTAAATTAGGTGGGGAAAATGTATTACCTTTTTATAGTTTTGATGGAGAAGTAGGAAATACTCCAAAAGTAGGTATACAAATATCAGACGTTTATCCTGAAAGCTGGACTGATTCATATAAAGAGTTATACAAAGATGTAGCTAATTGTCCAGTAGAATGGGCTAAATATGTTGAAGCTAATACACAAGCAGATTTTATTTGTTTAAAATTTGATGGTTCTGACCCAAATGGATTAGATAAATCAGTTGATGATTGTGCTGAAGTAGCTAAAGCAGTAGTTGAAGCAATAACATTGCCTTTAGTAGTAGCTGGTTCAGGAAATCATGAAAAAGATGGTAAATTGTTTGAAAAATTAGCTCAAGCATTGGATGGACATAACTGTCTATTTATGTCAGCAGTAGAAGATAACTACAAAGGAGTAGGAGCATCAGCTGGAATGGCTTATGCACACAAAGTTGGAGCAGAATCTTCTGTTGATATAAACCTAGCTAAACAATTAAACGTACTGTTAACTCAATTAGGTGTTAAAGGTGAAAATATAGTTATGAATGTTGGATGTTCAGCAGTTGGTTATGGATATGAATATGTTGCATCTACTATGGATAGAATTAGACTTGCAGCATTTGGTCAAAATGATAAAACATTACAAATGCCTATAATAACACCAGTAGCTTTTGAAGTAGGTCATGTTAAAGAAGCTATAGCTCCAGTAGAAGATGAGCCAGATTGGGGTTGTCCAGAAGAAAGAACTATAGCAATGGAAGTTTCAACTGCAGCAAGTGTTTTAGTAGGTGGTTCAAACGCAGTTATACTTCGTCATCCAAAATCAATAGAAACTATAAAAGAATTGGTTAACGCATTAGCTTAATTAAATTGTTAAGGTTAGGGGGAGAAAATAATGGCATTAAAAGCTTTAGATATATTTAAATTAACACCAAAGAAAAACTGTAAGGATTGTGGATTCCCAACTTGTATGGCTTTCTCTATGAAGGTTGCTTCAGGAGCTGTAGAAGTAGGTAAATGCCCACATATGTCTGATGACGCTATAGCGAAACTATCAGAAGCTACTGCACCTTTAATGAAAGCATTAAAAGTTGGTGCTGGTGCATCTGAATATGAACTAGGTGGGGAAACAGTATTATTTAGACATGAAAAAACATTAGTAAGTAGAAACAGATACGCAGTTTCATTCTGTACTTGTATGAGTGATGAAGCAGTAGACGCTAAAATAGCTAACATGAAAAAAGTTGACTATGTAAGAATTGGTGAACAAATGAAAGCTGAAATGGTTGTTTTAGAATACTGTGGAGACAAAGATGCATATTTAAAACTAATAGACAAAATAAAAGGTAGTGGATTAGAAGTAGCTTATATTTTAGCTTGTGATGATGCACAAGCAGTTAAAGAAGCTGTTGAAGCATTAAAAGATGTTAGACCAATGGTATATGGAGCAACTAAAGATAACTACAAAGATATGATAGAAGTAGTTAAAGGAGCAAACTTACCATTAGGAGTAAAAGCAGCTAGCTTAGAAGAATTATATGAAACAGTTGAATTAGTTCAAGCTGCTGGATATAAAGAATTAGTATTAGATGTAACTGGAGAAAATATAAAAGATACTTATACTAATGCTGTGCAAGTTAGAAGAATAGCTTTAAAAGAACAAGATAGAACATTTGGATATCCTTCAATAGTATTTGCAAATAGATTATCTAACTCAAATCCTATGATGGAAATTGCTTTATCATCAATATTTACTATAAAATATGGCTCTATAATAGTAATAGATGATATTAGTTATGCTAAAGCATTACCATTATTTGCATTAAGACAAAATATATACACTGACCCACAAAGACCAATGAGAGTTGAACCAAAGATTTACCCAATTAATAACCCAGATGAAAATTCTCCAGTATTAGTTACTGTTGACTTTGCATTAACTTATTTCATAGTTGCTGGAGATATAGAAAGATCAAAAGTTCCAGTATGGTTAGTAATACCAGATGCAGGTGGATATTCAGTTCTTACATCTTGGGCTGCTGGTAAATTTGGTGGAAATTCAATTTCTGCTTTCATTAAAGAAAGTAAAGTAGATGAAGTAACTAATTGTAAAGACATTATCATTCCAGGAAAAGTTGCAGTACTTAAAGGTGATATAGAAGATAACTTACCAGGATGGAATGTAGTTATAGGACCAGAAGAATCTATGGAATTACCTAAGTTCTTAAAAGGATACCAAGAAAAAGCATGCCAAACAAACTAATAAAATATTAACTAACTATTAATATTAAATTTAAAGGGGGACATTATAAATGGAAAAATTTATGATTATAGGTGAAAGAATACACTGTATCTCACCTTCAATAAGAAAGGCATTAGCAGAAAGAGATCCAGCTCCAATATTAAAAAGAGCAAAAGAACAATTAGAAGCAGGAGCACACTATATAGATTTCAATATAGGACCTGCTGAAAGAGATGGCGAAGAGATAATGACATGGGGAGTTAAGCTACTTCAGTCTGAATTTAACAATGTTCCTATAGCATTAGATACAGCTAATAAAAAAGCTATCGAAGCTGGACTTAAAGTTTATGATAGAACTAATGCAAAACCAATAATAAACTCTGCTGATGCTGGCTCAAGATTTGATTTAATAGATATAGCAGCTGAATATGAATCAATGGTTATAGGTTTATGTGCAAAAGAAGGTATCCCAAGAGATAATGATGAACGTATGGCTTACTGCCAAGAAATACTAGAAAAAGGCTTAATGCTAGGAATGGAGCCAACTGATATATTATTTGACCCATTATGCTTAGTTATAAAAGGTATGCAAGAAAAACAAGTAGAAGTTTTAGAAGCTATAAAAATGATGACTGAAATGGGACTTTTAACTACAGGAGGATTATCTAACGTATCTAATGGATGTCCTAAACATGTTAGACCTGTTTTAGATAGTGCATTCTTAGCAATGGCAATGGCTAATGGATTTAGCTCAGCTATAATGAATCCATGTGACCAAGAATTAATGAAAACTGTAAAATCTTGTGACATAATCAACGGGGCATCTTTATATGCAGACTCTTTCTTAGAGTTAAATGAAGGTGGATTTGCTTTCTAGGGTTTTTAGGGTATAGTTAATAAAAAATAGGTGTAAATATTAAAGGGGGAAATAGAATGAATCTATATAATATAATCTTTACAGGGTCAGAACAAGCTTTGGGTGCAGCTCAAGGTATGCTAGCTGAAGCTATAGAAAAAAACGGAAAAGAACATAAAGTAGCCTTCCCTGATACAGCATATTCACTACCTTGTATATATGCTGCAACAGGACAAAAAATGAACACTTTAGGGGACTTAGAAGGTGCTTTAGAAGTAGTAAAATCTTTAATCAATAGAACTCATTTATTAGAACATGCTTTTAATGCTGGTTTAGCTACTGCTTTAGCTGCAGAAGTAATTGAAGCATTAAAATACTCAACTATGGATGCTCCATATAGTGAGCCATGTGCAGGTCATATAACTGACCCTATAATCAGATCACTTGGTGTACCACTAGTTACAGGAGATATACCTGGTGTTGCAGTTGTTCTTGGTGAATGTCCTGATGCTGAATCAGCAGCAAAAGTTATCAAAGATTACCAATCTAAAGGTTTATTAACTTTCTTAGTTGGTAAGGTTATAGACCAAGCTATAGAAGCTGGAGTAAAAATGGGTCTTGAGCTAAGAGTTATACCTCTAGGATACGATGTAACTTCTGTTATACACGTTGTATCTGTTGCAGTAAGAGCAGCATTAATATTCGGTGGATTAACTCCTGGTGATTTAAACGGATTATTAGAATACACTTCTAATAGAGTTCCTGCATTTGTTAATGCATTTGGACCATTAAGTGAATTAGTTGTATCTGCAGGTGCTGGAGCAATAGCTTTAGGATTCCCAGTTGTAACTGACCAAACTGTTCTTGAAGTTCCAATGAACTTATTAACTCAAAAAGATTATGATAAGATAGTAGCTACTTCATTAGAAGCTAGAGGAATAAAAATAAAAGTTACTGAAATACCTATACCAGTTTCATTTGCAGCAGCATTTGAAGGTGAAAGAATTAGAAAGAGCGATATGTTTGCTGAATTTGGTGGAAATAAGACTGAAGCTTGGGAGCTTGTTGTTAAGAAAGAAGCAGCTGAAGTTGAAGACCATAAGATAGAAATAATAGGACCAAACATAGATGAAGTTGAAGCAGATGGTGTATTAAGATTACCACTTGCTGTAATAGTTAAAATAGCTGGTAAAAACATGGAAGATGATTTCGAACCAGTTCTTGAAAGACGTTTCCACTACTTCTTAAACTATATAGAAGGTGTAATGCATGTTGGACAAAGAGATATGGCTTGGGTAAGAATCTCTAAAGATGCATTTGATAAAGGATTTAGACTTGAGCATATAGGAGAAGTTTTATATGCTAAGATGTTAGATGAATTTGAATCAGTTGTTGATAAGTGTGAAATAACTATAATTACAGATGCTGAAAAAGTTTCTGAATTAAAAGGTGAAGCAATAGCTAAATACAATGCTAGAGATGAGAGATTAGCTTCATTAATTGATGAAAGTGTAGATACTTTCTATTCTTGTAACTTATGTCAATCATTTGCACCAGCTCACGTTTGTGTTGTTACTCCTGAAAGACTTGGTCTTTGTGGAGCAGTTAGCTGGTTAGATGCTAAAGCTACTAAAGAATTAGACCCTACAGGTCCTTGTCAACCAATAGAAAAAGGTGAATGTTTAGACGATAGAACAGGTGTATGGAACTCTGTAAATGAAACTGTAAACCAAATATCTCAAGGTGCAGTTGAAGCTGTTACATTATACTCTATATTAGAAGACCCTATGACTTCTTGTGGATGCTTCGAGTGTATATGTGGTATAATGCCAGAAGCAAATGGATTTGTTGTAGTTAACAGAGAATTCCCAAGTGTTACTCCAGTTGGTATGACTTTTGGAGAACTTGCTTCTATGACAGGTGGAGGAGTTCAAACTCCAGGATTCATGGGACATGGAAGACATTTCATATCTTCTAAAAAATTCGCTTATGCAGAAGGTGGACCAGAAAGAATAGTTTGGATGCCAAAAGAATTAAAAGAGTATGTAGCTGATAAATTAAATGCTACAGTTAAAGAAATGACTGGAATCGAAAACTTCTGTGATATGATTTGTGATGAAACTATAGCTGACGATTCTGAAGGCGTATTAGCTTTCTTAGAAGAAAAAGGACATCCAGCATTAGCTATGGAAAGTGTAATGTAATTGATGGAAAATTTAAAATAATATGATATAATATTAATATGATTTAAATAAATTAATCAATAATATAATATTGGGGGTCTATCGAAATGAAATTATTACCAGAATTAAAATACTCTAAAGATCATGAATGGGTAAAAGTAATTGATGGAGATGTAGTATATATAGGTATAACTGATTATGCTCAAGATCAATTAGGAGAAATATTATTTGTTGAAACACCAGAAGTAGAAGATACTGTAACTAAGGGAGTAGATTTTGGAGTAGTTGAATCTTCTAAAGTAGCTTCTGATTTAATATCTCCTGTTAATGGTGAAGTATTAGAAGTTAATGAAAAATTAGAAGATGAGCCAGAATGTATAAATGAAGACCCATACGAAAACTGGATATTAAAAGTAAAACTAGCTGATGTTGCTGAGCTTGATACATTATTAAGTGATAAAGAATACGAGGCTGGATTAGAATAATTAAAGACTAGAGATGTTATTATAATTGGGGAAAGTATAGTAAAATTTGAGTGCACGCAAATTTAGCTATACTTTCCTTTTATAATATATAGAACAAATTGGGAGGGATATCATGATAAAGGTAAATTTTATGCCAAACAATAAAGAAGTTTATTGTAATGAGGGAGATATATTACTAGAAGTTGCAAGAAATGCCGATGTATTTATAGATGCTCCTTGTAATGGAAATATGTCTTGTGGTAAATGTAAGGTAAAGTTGTTAAAAGGTAAGGTTGATACAGAAAAAACAAGACATATAACAGATGACGAATGGGAGCAAGGTTATATATTAGCTTGTTGTACAAAAGTAATCTCAGATATAGAAATTGAAGTTCCTTCTAAAGTATCATCTTCTATGCATGGTATGAAAATAGAAGGTAGTAACAAACAAAAAGATAGAGAAATTTTTGAGAGAGCTAAAAAAATAATAGAAAAGCATAACCTACAATTTAAGACAAATATAAAGAAGAAATACATAGAAATGGAAGAACCAAACTTAGATGATAATATAAGTGATGTAGATAGATTAGAAAGACATGTTAGAAATCATCTAGGGTACAATGAAATAGATTTTAGATTAGATATACTTAGAAAGATGCCAACGATATTTAGAAAGAGTGATTTCAAAGTTACAATAACATATGTTCAAAAACAAAAGAAACTTACAATCATAAATATAGAAGAAGGAAATAAAGAAAATTCTCTGTATGGAGTTGCAATAGACATTGGTACGACTTCAGTAGTTGTATGTTTAGTAGACTTATATTCAAAAGAAGTAGTAGACAAAGCATCATCTGGAAATGCTCAGATAAAATATGGTGCAGATGTTATAAATAGAATTATATATTCAACTAAGAAAAACGGGCTAGAAACTCTTCATAAGGCTATAGTTGATGAAACTATAAATCCTCTACTAAAAACATTATATGAAAGAAATGGAATAAATAAGGAGGATGTAGTCACTTTAGTAGCTGCTGGAAACACAACTATGACAAGTTTATTCTTAGGTGTGTATACAGACTTTTTAAGACAAGAGCCTTATATACCACCATTCTTAAAATCTCCAAAACTTATGGGTGAAAATGTAGGCCTTTTTGTAAATGATAGTGCATATGTGTACTTAGCGCCATCTGTAGCAAGTTATGTAGGTGGAGACATAACAGCAGGGGTACTATCAGCAGGGATATGGTCAAGTGAAGAAAATGTTTTGTTTATAGATTTAGGTACAAATGGAGAGATAGTATTTGGAAATCAAGATTATATGATGAGCTGTGCATGTTCAGCAGGTCCTGCATTTGAAGGTGGAGGCATAAGTTGTGGAATGAGAGCATCAGCAGGAGCAATAGAAAAGGTAGCTATTGATAAAGAAACTTTAGAGCCTACATTAAAAATAATAGATGAATGTGCACCAGTTGGTATATGTGGTTCTGGTATAATTGATTTAATTTGCCAAATGATTACTAAAGGTGTAATAGATAGAAGAGGTAAGATATACAGAGATTTAAACAATAAGAGAGTTAGATTTAATGAACATGAAATAGGGGAGTATGTATTAGCATTTAAAGAAGAATTTGATTTGGAAAATGATATAGTAGTAAATGAAGTGGACATAGATAATTTCATTAGAGCTAAAGGAGCTATATATTCAGGAGCATATACTCTTGTAGATAGCTTAGGTATGGATTTTAGCATATTAGATAGAGTTTATATAGCTGGTGGTATAGGAAATAACTTAGATATAGAAAATTCAATAATCATAGGATTACTTCCTGATATTGATAGAGATAAATTTACTTATATAGGAAATAGTTCACTTGTAGGTTCTTACTTGGCTCTTATAAGTAAAGATGCCAAAAATAAACTTGAAGAAATAGGCAAACAAATAACTTATGTTGAACTTAGTGTTTATCCAAGTTACATGGACGAATTTATTTCTGCATGCTTCTTACCACATACAAATATAGAGCAGTTTCCAACTGCAAAGCAACTACTAGAAGAGTAAAATATCAAAATATAAATGCATAGGCATAGGAGTCATAAAAACATAAATGTAGAGGATTAAATTATGTATAAGGATTTATCTGCAAAAATGAGAACTGCGTTTGATATTAAATTAAATAATTTTGGAAATGAGATAGAGTTTGCTTATCCTAATCAGACACTGGCTCTTAGTACGACAAGTAATAAGTGTAGCCTGAAATGTGCTCATTGTAATGGGCATTATTTAGAAAATATGACACCAATTGAGGATTATGAAGAAAAAGTTAAATCAAGAAATATAACTAGTTTTTTATTAAGTGGTGGTTGTAGTTATGAAGGTGATGTCCCAATAAATACCCATATACAGACCATTAAAGAGTTGAAGGAGCAAGGATATAGATTAAATGCTCATTTAGGACTTATGGATAAAGAGAGCATTATAGAATTGTGTAAGTATTTAGATATAGTTTCTTTCGATTTGGTATTTGATAAAGAAACTATAAAAGAAGTTTATAAGATGGATAAAAGCAAAGAAGATTATATTAAAGTTTACAATACAATAAGAGAAAATACAGAAGTAGCACCACATATATGTATTGGTTTAAAGGGAGGAAAAGTAAAAGGTGAGTATGAGATTATAGAATATTTACAAAAAAATCCTCCTAATAAACTAACATTTATAGTTCTTATTCCCACAAAAGGTACTGAATATGAAGATGTAGAACCTCCTGAGTTGGAAGAAGTAGCAGATGTTTTATGTGAAGCGAGAATTAGCTTACCAAATACAGAGATTAATCTAGGATGTATGAGACCTAGAGGTGTGTATAGAAAGGAGCTAGACCAATTAGCTATAATGTGTGGAGTTAATAGAATAGTTCTGCCATCAAAATCTGCTAAGAACAAGGCTATAGATATGAATATGACAATAACTGAATGTAAGGAGTGTTGCGTTTTATGATTAGATTATCATCAGGGACAGCAATAGAACTTGGAATATTAAATAAAAAAAGCGATATACCTCCTACTACAGCATATATAATGATTGGGGAAAAATGTATAAACAAATGTAGTTTTTGTTCTCAATCAGTAGAAAGTAGTACTAGAAAAGATAAATTATCAAGAGTGGTTTGGCCAGAGTATTCTAAAGAGGAAATACTGGATGCTTTGAGAGCATATCAAGGAAAAAATATAAAGAGGATATGTATACAATCAATGGCAAGTGAAGAAGCACATAAATCTGTTTTAGATTTTATAAATTATATAACTGGTAAGATAGATATGCCTATTTCATTGTCTGCAAAATTAGAAAGTGATGAAGAAATAAATAAGTTTTTTTCTGCTGGAGTAGATAAAATAGGAATAGCTATAGATGCAGCAAATAAAGAAGTATATGAAAAAATAAAAGGACATAATTACGACGAAAAGTTGAGGTTTATAACAAGAATGTCAAAGTTATATCCTAATAAAATCAGCACACATATAATTGTTGGTATGGGAGAAAGTCATGAAGATGTATACAATCTATATACTTATCTAGAGCAGAATAATATAACCATCAGTTTATTTGCATTTACTCCAGTTAGAGGAACTAAAATGGAAAAAATAAGTCAACCAAATATAGAAAATTACAGAAGAGTACAGCTAATGTCCTATATGATAAATAAAGGTTATTCACAAGAATATTTTGAATTTAAAAATGGATACTTAGAAAATATAAAACTCGATGATGAGATTATATTAGATATAAACATGGGTTATCCTTTTGAAATAAGAGGTTGTAAGGATTGTAATAGACCATACTATAATGAAAGACCAGGAAGTACTATATATAACTATTCAAGACCTTTAAATCAAGATGAGATAGATTTGGCTATAAGAGAACTAAATCTGTAAATGATTTTTTGAATATATTTATACGAAAGATTGGGGCGTAATAATCATGAATCAGTGGAGAGTTATACATAATAAATCATATGATGGCGCAATGAATATGGCAATTGATGAGGCTATATTTACTGCATATAAAAAAGGATGTGTGAAGCCAACACTTAGATTTTACACTTGGAGGCCAGCTTGCTTGAGTGTAGGATATTTTCAAAAACTTGAAGATGAAGTAGATTTAGATAAGTGTAAGTGCATGAATATAGACTATGTCAGAAGAATCACAGGAGGAAGAGCTGTATTACATGATAATGAGCTAACTTATAGTATAATTATAGGAGAAGATAACCCTTTAATTGATAAAAGTATAAATCTATCTTATAGATATATAAGTGAAGGTTTAGTTAGAGGATTGAATTTAAGTGGTATAAAAACAGATAATTTAAATAGTGGAGAGAGAATAGGTAGAGAAAATCTATCAGCAGCATGTTTTAATGCACATGCATCATATGAAGTTACTATTAATAATAAAAAGGTCATTGGAAGTGCTCAAAGTAGAAAAGATGGTGTTTTGTTACAGCATGGTTCAATAATAATGGATTTTGATGTAGAAAAATTGTTTAAATTAATAAAGACTAAAACACCAGAACTAAAGGAAAGAGCAATGAAATTCACAGCTAAAAAAGCCAGTGGAATAGAAAATGAAATTGGTAAAAAAATAGACATAGATGTTCTACAAGCAAATCTAATAAAAGGACTAGCTAGTCAATTTAATGTTGAGTTTGTAGAAGAAGACTTGACCGATTATGAAAAACAATTAGCTAAAGAATTATATAAAAAATACAAGGATGAAGAGTATAATAAAAAGCGTTAACTTTAATTGACTTTAGGTAAATTAAAGTGATATACTTAAGGTATAATAAAATACGAAAATTGAAATCATGAAGGTTTCTTTGGTGTATTGAAATACCTAAGGAAGTCTTTTTTTGATTTTTAATAAAAATCATATTAGGAGGAGATTTATATGTGTGAATCATCAGCTTTCATTTGTAAGAATAACAATGAATTAGAAAAGGTTATGGAAAATGTGGTTAATATAGACCCTTGTGATGGAAAGATTTATTTAACTGATTTACTAGGAGAACAAAAAATAATAGATGGAATAATTAAAGAAATAAGATTGATGGACCATAAGATAATAATACAAGAAAATTAATTAATAGGGGAATTTCATATGATAATAGCAGTGATAGATGGAATGGGTGGAGGTATAGGAGCCCAGATAGTTTCTTCTTTGAGAGAAGAATTACCTACATATGTAGAAATTTATGCACTAGGAACTAATTCTATAGCAACTAGTTCTATGATGAAGGCTCATGCTAATAAAGGAGCTACAGGGGAAAATGCTATAGTAGTATCAGCTAGAAAAGCCAATATAATAGTTGCACCTATTTCTGTAATAATACCTAATTCTATGATGGGGGAAGTCACTTGTAATATAAGTGAAGCTATTGCAGATAGTGAGGCACTTAAGATACTTTTACCTATTATGCCAGAAAATATAGAGTTAGTTGGATTAGAAGGTAAACCATTAGCACTACTTGTAAAAGATTCTGTTAATGTTATAAAAAAAGAATTTAATATAAAATAACAGGGGGAATAACTAATGATGTTTGATAGAGAGATTATAAGATACCACCATGGGAACCATGACCATGACGACCATTGCCATGAACATAATCATGGAGATATATGTCACGAACATCCACACGACCATGCTCACGACCACGACCACGAACATAATCATGAAGAATCATCAGAGTCTAAAGATGAAAAAACTTTAAAAATACTTTTAGTACATTGGATAAATCACAATGAGACTCATGAAGAAGGATTTAGAGAATGGGTAGAAAAAGCAAGAGCTATTGGAAAAGAAGAGACTGCAAAGAGTATTGAAAAAGCTATAGAGTGTATGGAAGAAGCAAATAAAATGCTATTAGAGGCTAAAAAACATATGTAAATATGATTGTTAAAATCGCTTATATTTTGATATAGGCGATTTTTTATGTTTTATTGATATTTAATCATTGAAATTTCTAGGGATTATGTAATATACTTTAATGAGGAAATTTGTTATAAAACTGAGTTATTTAATATATAGCACTATTATTTTTTAAATGATACTACTATTATTTAAAATAGCTTTGATATTAAATATAATAAAGAGTATAAATAATTAAACTATAGGTTGAGATTAGTGTGGATAGTACAGTCCTTAGACCCTAGGGATGCTTGATACATAAGTACTATCAAATATGAATCTCCACCTTTGAATATTACTGAAGGTAGTTAAAATGGAGTAGTTCAATTTAGTAAAGGGAGTGAAACAGTTATGAAAGATGGTCATATACATTCACCTTATTGTCCTCATGGAAGTAAGGATAACTTTGAAAAATATATACAAAGGGCAATTGATGTTGGTATAACAGAAATGACATTTACAGAGCATTTTCCATATCCAGATGGATTTAAAGACCCTGCACCTGAAAATGATAGTTGCATGAATATCGAAAATTTATCAAATTACTTTAATGATGTTAAAAATTTTAAGCAAAAATATGAGGGTAAAATTAAGATAAATGTAGGAGCGGAAGTAGATTTTCTTGAAGGTTATGAAGAAGGAATAAAAAACAATTTAGATAAATATGGTGATGAATTAGAAGACTCTCTATTATCAGTACATATAATTAAAGTTGATGGTGTTTATTGTTGTGTAGACTATAGTGTAGAAGAGTTTCAAAATCTGATTGATAAGCTTGGAAGCATTGAAGCTGTTTATAATAAGTATTATGAAACATTAATAAAAGCTGTAAATGCCGATTTGGGTATACATAAACCAAAGAGAATAGGTCATTTAAATTTGGTTAGAAAGTTTAATCAAGTATTTCCATATAATTATGAAGGAAATAAAGTTCTTGAAGAATTAATAAAGTTAGTTAAAGAAAAAGGATATGAACTTGATTACAATGTTTCTGGAAACAGAAAAGAATACTGTAAAGAGCCTTATGTAGATGGATATTTGTTAGAATTAGCAAAAAAATATGATATTCCATTAGTTTTGGGCTCAGATTCGCACTGTTCAGAGGAAATAAATAATTATGATATAGGCTAAAGATGTATATACTATAGTCTTAAAGTGATGATAATTTATGCTTTTAAAGCATTTATTTAAAGACTGCAAGTAGATTTATTTTACATAAATCTACTTGCAGTCTTTTTATTAAATTAGGAAAATATTTATAGATTTGTTCAGTGTTAGAGTTTACAATTAATATTTTTTCGTCGATACTAGACTATTTTTACTTATCTTAACAGTCATAAAGATACTTTTAGTGTTTAGAGATATTACTGCATGAGTTTATCATTTTCCATTATTATTGAGTCTAGTAATTCTACATCTCCTTCTGACATCTTTAATCTATTGAACATATAATCTTTCACATCTTTTTTACTTTTGAACTTAGTAACTTGATAAGGTGATGTAGAACCATATTTTTCTATAAACAAAATATCTTTATCAGTCTTAATACATATACCTGTATGACCTATAAATACATTATTAGTTTCTGGATAACGAAGAAATCCACTTATAATGGACATATTTTTATTATCTTTAAAAGATATTTTTCTTTTTTTCCATTCCTTTTTTATTTGTTCTGCATTTTTATTTATATCATCTGTGTCTTGAGTTGGTATTGCAGAAAAAAAGTTAATAAATTTTTCTATATCCTTTGAGTTAAATTTTGCATCTCTATTATTCTTTATAGTGTCTAAATCAATACTTAAATCGATAGAATCTCCAGTAAACTTCTCTTTTGAGTTTATAAAATCTTTAAAAAGTCTAAATGCTGTTATTCTGCAATTTACATCCATGTAATTAGGAAACTTTTTCATCCAGTTATCTTGTAATTTATCCAAATTATATGGAACCTGCTTTGTGTCAATTGAAGTATATCCAGACTTAGATATATTTACATTGTTTTGAAGTATTTTAATTTGAAGTTTGTTGTAGCTCCTAATTGATTTAATAAAAATATCAATATCTTTCTTATTTACTCTATTTTCTTCTAATATATTTTTTACTTGATTTTGCGTCTTTTTATCTATCATGTTAGAGTATACTAACCTTTTATTGTCTTTAATAGTTGAATATGCAAAGATTGTAAGCATGCTTGATAACACTAAAATAACTGACAATATTGCTACTAGTAAATTTTTTCTCACCTGTTCTTCTCCTTTATAAATTTATTTTGTCGACATATTTATAGTATATAGTACATTTAATTTTAGCTTCAATATGTTTTTAATTACAAAACTGTTGTAAAAAATATAACTTTATTTAAAACTTTTTTTTAATATATAAAAATACATACTAAATAGGGGTATATATTTTTTGAATTTTCAACTAATTTATTTGAAGATTGAATATATGATTTTATAAGTCAAAAATAAGTAAACTATCAATGAAATATATAGTGATATTAGTTTTTTTGATGTAGTATTTTTAGTAAATAAGCAGGCTTGAGATGTATGAAAAATTTTATTTTATTGAAAATGAAATTTATTAAGTTCAATAAATACAATATTAGAGTTGTTGAAAAGTTTAGAAATCTTATTTTTTTAATTCAACTATTCCCCGAAAATGCAGGTTTTAAGGAAGAGTTAAATTGAAAAGTTTGGTTACATAATAGTAATTTTAGTTACAAGAATGAAACTGTAAAATTTAGATTTTTATTTATATAATTTCACTAAGAACATTTAATTTAGGAGGTAAAATATGAAGTTAAAAAATTTAAAAACTGGTATGGTCATGGCATTGACAATAATAGCTATTGGGACGTCATTGATAAATGTATCAGCAATGGAATTAAACAGGAGTGAAGAATTTGAGATTAAGTACAGTGAGATGAAAAAAGAGTTTCAAGAAGAGTATGGAAAGGAAGATAAGTTCAAAGTCATATTAGATGATGAATTTACAAAAGAAGAAGTAAATGGAGCTAAAGGGATTATAAAGACAACTAATAAAATGAATAATGAAGTTGTAGTTTTAAATTATTTTGATGAAATGAAATCAGGTATTGAATTTGAATTAAAACCCAAAGATGAAAAAAATGCAATTTTAAGAGCTGAGTTTCAACAAGGATATGGAAATGAAGATAAATTTAAAGTTGTACTAGATGACGAATTCACAAAAGAAGAGGTGAATGGAGCTAAAGGGATTATAAAGACAACTGATAAAGAAACTGGTGAAGTTATTGTATATAATTACTTTGATGAGCTTGAAAAATAACATTTAAAGCATTTAATCCAAAAAAGAACTAAATTTAGACGTATATAGTATCATGTATAGATTTTAAACTTATAACAATCTGTACAGTTAAATAGGCGAATTTTATCAAAAATATAAAAGAATCAAATATAAAAAGAGTTAAATATAAAAAGGATTGTATCAAAATAAATTTTAAATATAAGGGTGAACTTTACATATTAGAGTTCACCCTTATAAAAAAGTATAAAACAAGATTTGGCTATATTTAATGTTCAAGTATATTTTTGAATATGTTTATATAGAGTGACTATTTATATATGGCTGTTATTTACAGAGCATAGTCTAGTTTAACTTGAGATATTTATATAGTTTTTTAATTTCTGGTATTGAGATACTTATATAGCTTTTTTAATTTCTAGTTTTGATTTTAAAATATCAAGGAATTTATAACAATCGTCTGGATAAATTTCTCCCATATTTGCAACTTGGAACATATTATCATCTAGAAATTTACCTTTCCCTGGATATACCACATAACCATTTTCTTCTTCTAGTTCTAATATAAATCTATTTATATCAATTTCTTTAGGCAGAAATACAGATGTAACAGTATTAGACATGTACTTATCTGGAAGTAAAAATGTTAGACCTAGTTCTTCCATACCATTTCTTAAAATGGCAGAACATTCTTTATATCTCTCTATCTTACTGTCATCTTCTAAAAATTCAGTTAAAGCTTCATTAAGAGCAAATATTAAAGTGACATTAGGTGTATTTGGTGTTTGAGAAGATGATTTTGCAAGCTTATAATGTTTGTAAAGGCTAAGATACACATTTTTACATTGACTTTCTTTAATATTTTGTAAAACGTTTTCTTTAGCGCAAAGGTATGCAGAGCCTGGAAATGCTCCAAGGGCTTTACCACCAACACCTGTTATTATATCTATATTAAACTCATCAACATCAATGTATTCACCAGCAGATGCACTTATTGCATCAACAAAAAATATTTTGTTATATTTTTTTGCAAGTTTTCCTAATTCAGGTACAGGATTTATCATTCCTGAACTAGTCTCATGAAATACCATAGCAATTACTTTTATGTCAGGATTTTCAAGTATGTACGTTTCTAAAATATCTAAGTCTGGATACTCAGCCCATTTAAAGTCTGGTTTGTAGGTTTTAACACTATAAGCAGATAGTATTTCTTCTAGCCTTTCTCCAAAAACACCATTACTAACTAATAAAGCAGCATCTTCTTTATCAAATATAGAAGATAATACACATTCATTTACAGATGTTCCAGAGCCAGAGACAACTAGAGAATAATAATCAGAAGTTGCATTATATAATTTACTAATTTTTTGCTGTGTATCTTTAAATAAATTCATGAATTCATTTCCTCTATGACATATATCATGGTGAAGAAGTGAATTTCTAACCCTATCTGTAACCATGACTGGTCCAGGACTAAATAGATATGTTTTTTTCATTGCAAATCCTCCTTAAAGTTTAATTTAAATTTTAGAATGACTGTTTATGTGTGATTATTAAAATATTATGTGTTAATTTAACTAGATTATAGAATAAAATTAATAATATTGCAATAATATTTTAATTAAAATACTTTAACAATCAAAAAAAGTAAAAAAAACAAAAAATATTGTAATGAATATTGTATAAATCCCCAAGATGATGTAGAATATAAATAAGTTAAATAGATTTTATATTCAAAAAATAATAAAAAATCTATTAATTCTGAAAATAAAGGGGGACGTTTAAAGTGAAATATGTCTTAGCAATTGATCAAGGAACAACAGGAACAAGAGCAGTATTAATAAATGAAAAATCAGAGTTTGTTTTTAGTGATTATATGGAACATACTCAAATCTATCCACAATCAGGATACGTCGAACATGACCCTATAGAAATTTGGAATAACACAAAAACTGTAAGTAATAATGTACTACAACAAGCTTTTAAAAGTGGAATAGACGAAAGTGATATAAAGGGAATAGGTATAGATAATCAAGGTGAAACAGTAATGCTATGGGATAAAAATACAGGTATGCCACTATACAATGCAATTGTATGGCAATGTAGAAGAACTTATGATTATGTTGAAAACTTAAAGAATATACCTGGATTAGAAAATAAGATAATAGATAAAACAGGACTAATTATAGACCCTTATTTTTCAGGGACAAAAATTAAATGGATAATAGATAATGTAAAAGGTGTAAAAGAAAAAATCAAAAATGGAGAAGTTCTTGCAGGAACATTAGATAGCTGGTTAATTTGGAAAATGACAGGAGGAAAGTCTTTTTTAACTGATGTTTCTACAGCAGCAAGAACCATGCTTTTTAATATAAGAGATATGGATTGGGATAGAGAATTGCTTGATATTATAGGAGTTCCTAGAAGTATTTTAGCAGATATAATGCCTACGAGTGGTGATTTTGGTACTACGGATAAAGAGGCGTTTTGTGGTGTATCAATAAAAATTACTGCTTCAATGGTTGACCAGCCAGCAGCTCTATTTGGAAATGGATGTTTTGAGACAGGTATGGTTAAAAATACCTATGGAACAGGATGTTTCTTGTATATGAATATAGGTGAAGAGTTGAATATAGCAGGCAATGGTATATTAACAACTGTTGCCTGGAAAATAGGGGACAAAATTACATATGCTTATGATGGTGGAGTATATATAGCAGGTGCTGCAATACAGTGGCTTAGAGATGGAATTGGAGTTATAAAAAATTACTCAGAAACTGATGACATGGCTAACTCAATACCAAGTACTGGTGGTGTATATTTTGTTCCAGCATTTGCAGGGATTGCAGCGCCTTATTGGGACCAATATGCAAGAGGTACAATGGTTGGTATAACAGGAAGTACTAAGAAAGAGCATATAGTAAGAGCTACTCTTGAATCTGTTGCACTTCAGGTCAAAGATGTTGTTGATTCTATGAATTTAGCTTCAGGAAAAGATATAAAAATGCTAAGAGTGGATGGTGGAATTACAAAAAATAATTTTACAATGCAGTTTCAATCCGATATATTAGATATACCAATTGAAATTGCAGAAAATCCTGAGACAACAGTGCTTGGAGTAGGATATATGGCAGGTCTTTCCTGTGGTGTTTGGAATAGTATTGATGAAATTAGAAATGAGTTTACAATAAGCAAAAAATACAATCCCAATATGACTAAACAAAAAAGAGAAGAAATTTTGCTTGGATGGAATCAAGCAGTAAAAAGAGCTATGAATTGGGAAAACGATACCAGAAAGGTATGTGCTAATTAAAGTAGAATATAGTATTTACATGTATAGGAGGAATTAAATATGCCCTTTGATAAAGTTATATTATATATAATGGCTGTAGGGGTGCTTTTAGGAGCATTAGATAGGATAATTGGAAATAAATTTGGGCTTGGTGAACAATTTGAAGAAGGTTTTAATTCAATGGGACCACTAGCTTTAGGGATGGTTGGTATAGTATGTCTAGCTCCAGTTATCTCAAATGTATTAGGCCCTGTAATAATACCGATATTCAATTTATGTGGAGCAGACCCATCTATGTTTGCAACTATATTAGCAAATGATATGGGGGGGTATCCATTAGCAATGGAACTTGCACACAATAAAGAAGCAGGTATGCTTGCAGGATTAATTGTATCATCAATGCTTGGGTGTACACTTGTATTTTCAATCCCAGTAGGACTAGGTCTTATAGAGTATGAAGATAGACCCTTTTTTGCAAAAGGATTATTAATAGGATTAATAACAATACCTTTTGGAGGGATTGTAGGAGGAGTGATAGCAGGATTTAATTTATCAATGGTGATTATAAACATGGTGCCAGTAATAATATTAGCAGTACTGTTAGCAATAGGTCTGAAAGTAAATTCAACACTTATGATAAATGGGTCTTTAGTTTTTGGAAAAATTATATCTATATTGATAACGATAGGATTAGGTGCAGCAGCATTTCAAGAAATAACAGGTATAGTACTTATAAAAGGAATGACACCTATAAGAGAAGGTATTCAAGTAATTGGAAGTATTGCAATAGTATTATTGGGTACTTTTCCTATATTACATTTATTAGTTAAAGTTTTAAATAAACCACTTACAGCAGTGGGTGGAAAATTAGGTATGGATGCAACAAGTGCAGCAGGATTAGTTTTCACTCTGGCTAATAGTATTCCAGTATATAAAATGATGAAAGACATGAGCCCAAAAGGAAAGGTAGTAAATACAGCATGGCTAGTTTGTGCGACAGCAGCACTAGGTGACCATCTAGGATTTACAGCAGGAGTAGTGCCAGAGATGATTACACCTGTTGTAATTGGAAAGTTAGTTGGTGGAGTATTGGCGATTGCACTTGCTATGGTAATGACAAAAGATTTAACAGCAGAAGAAGAACAAAGTAGTAAAATGAAAAAGGAGGCTGTATAAAAGAAGTAATGTTAAAGTCAGAGTTAAGTTAAATTAAAAAACAGAATTAAGTTAAATTGAACAAATAATGTAAATAAAAAAAAGACATAGTGACATAGTAAATACACAATATAGTTTAGGTATAAATGGAGCTAAATAAATAATTATTTGGCTCCTTAACTTTAGATATTTTATAAGGAACTAAAAATCAATCATACAAGCTAATTATCAGCGATGACTAAAGGTATTCCTTTTTGAGAAAATTCTATAATTATGTCGTGGTCTATACTAGCAGATGTAATAATAGTATCTATGTGCTCTATAGGAGCAACTGAAGCAAATGAATTTATTCCAAACTTAGGTGGTTCAACAACTACTATTGATTTTCTAGACCTTTCAATCATTTTTTTTCGAACAAGGGATTCTTCTAAGTGATAGTCAGAAATACCATTTTCAAGTGTAATACCTCCAGCACCTAAAATTGCCTTATCGACATTAAATTGTTCAATGGCTGCTAATGTAAGTGGTCCAGAAAAAGAACCTTCAGTTTCTCTAAGATATCCACCAAGTACATATACTTTTATATTAGTATTCATAAGCTCATTTGCAACCAAAATGGAGTTAGTTATTACAGTTAAGTTTTTTTTGTCTTTTAAATTTTTCGCAACTTCAAGGACAGTAGTTCCAGTATCCATAAAAATAGTGTCATTTGTATTTATAAATTCACTACATTTAAGAGCAATTTGCTTTTTATCATTTGAATTTATCTTTTTTCTTTTAATATAGTTAAGTTCTACGCTACTTGCTATAACTGGTATAGCACCACCATAAACTCTTTTTAAAAGTCCAATACTTTCCATATGTGCTAAGTCTCTTCGAGCTGTTTCTATTGATATATCAAACATTTGGACTATGTCATTTATTTTAATTATATTATCTGATTCGAGAATACTTAAAATCTTCTCATATCTTTCCTGTGGTAACATGGAAAATCCTCCTTGGATTAATATTATTTTAGTTTTAAGCATAACTTATGATGAATTAAGGATTTATGTCTATATGTTAATGTGTGTATATTTATTAAATAATATTATAAGCGTTATGCAAGATAATTTTACCATATTTCAAACTCACATTTAAGTGAAAAAGTAAAAATAGATATTTAATGACTTAAAATACCTTAAATTTCATAAATTAATTGACTAAAATATAATTTTATTATATAATTTAATTGCATAGAAATAAGGAGAAGTACTCAAGTGGCTCAAGAGGATCCCCTGCTAAGGGATTAGGCTGGGTAACCGGTGCGAGGGTTCGAATCCCTCCTTCTCCGCCAATTAATAAAGACTATTCTTATTAGAAATAGTCTTTTTATAATGTCTATTAATAAAAATAGCCTAGCATACATGATTAAAGGAAGGAGGTAATATATGACAACTTTAATTTTCTTTATAGTGGGAATAGCATCTTTAGTGGTTGCTTTCGTTATTGATGGGGGACACATTGGGGCATTATTTGTATTTTCATCGGCACTTGTTGTTTTTGGTGGAACTATAGGAGCTGTTGGTGCTTCAACACCATTTCCTGTGTTCAAAAAATCCATAAAGATAATGTCGTTAGCTTTTAAAAATAAAAAGCCTAACAATATAGAAAACATAGTTTATTTTAAAGAAATTGCAATCAAGGCCAGAAAAGAAGGTCTTCTTAGCATTGATAAAGAAATAAGCGAAAATGGCGAATTAGACCCATTTATTAGAAAAGGCCTTGAACTTATGGTAGATGGAGTTGATGCAGCTACAATAAGAAACATATTAGAATCTCAGATACAGATAACATCAAAAAGACATAAAGAAGGAATAGCAATATTTGATTCAGCAGGAGGGTATGCACCTACACTGGGAATCATAGGTACAGTAATGGGATTAGTACATATTTTAGGTAACCTTTCGAGTAATCCAGATGCACTTGGACCTCAGATATCTGTAGCGTTTTTAGCTACTTTATATGGTGTTGGTTCTGCCAATTTAATTTGGATACCAATATCATCAAAGCTTAAAGCTATAAATCAACAAGAAACTAATGAAAGACTTTTAGTAATAGAAGCAATACTATCTATACTTGAGGGTGATAACTCTAATTTAATGACAGAAAAATTAAAGATATTTTTAAATTCAAAAGAATTAATTGAACTTGGAGAAGTTGATGGTAGAATTGAATAATATAAAAGGATGGAATAGTTATGTTACATGATGAAGACGAAAAAGAAGAAAATAATGAGCGATGGCTTTTAACTTATTCAGACCTCATAACATTACTTATGATTTTCTTTGTCATAATGTATTCTATGAGTAATGTCGATGCAGAGAAATACAAACAATTATCTCAATCTCTAAATTCTGCATTTGGTGGTTCCTCTGGAGTTATTGAAGGTGGACAAAGTAAAATAGAACCAGTAGTTGACCCAAACAATAATAATTTAGATAGTTTACAAAACCCTGAGGTTAAAGAAGTTGCTGAAAATATTCAAAACTATCTAAATGAAAGTGGATTGGCAAATTCAGTATCATTAAAAGCTCAAGATAGAGGATTAGTAATAAGCCTTAAAGACACTATCTTATTTGATACTGGAAAGGCTGTTATAATAAATGATTCGAGAGATAAGATTATTCAAATAGGTAAGATGTTAAATGAAATGAATAGTTACATAAGAGTAGAAGGTCACACAGATAACCTATCTATAAAAAATTCTGAATTTAAATCTAATTGGGATTTATCAGTCATGAGAGCAACCAATGTTGTTCAACTTCTCATTGATAGTGCAGGTATTGCACCAAATAAGTTGTCTGCTGTAGGATATGGTGAATTTAGACCAATAGCTGATAATTCATCTCCAGATGGCAAATCAAAAAACAGAAGAGTTGATATAGTCTTGGTTGATAGTAAGTTCGATGATGTAGAAAATGTTGGAGAAAATAAATAGTTAAATAAGCTATCTCAATACAGAATTATTTCTAATAAGGGATAGTTTTTTTATGCAAAAATTAAAAATAGATGGATAGTAATTTACCTTTTTGTGAAAATATATGGTATCTTAAATATATAATATTTAAATTATGAAAGGACTCAATTTTAAAATTGATATCGAAGGTGAGTAAATAAATGGGTAATAAGAATAAAAACACAAAATATAAGGATAAAACAAGGGCAAGGTATAATAAAAAGGTTGAAACTTTAAATAAAGAGAGGTCAAAAGAATCTAATAAACAACATAAAAAAGAAGACAAGATTACTGCTATTATCAATAAATCTAGTATTGTATTATGTGTCCTTTTAGTAATATTTTCTTTGCTTTATCTGTTTAAGTTAGTTCAGCTTAATATAATAATGACACTTTTAGTAATTACAGTGGCTATTCAACAAGGTCTAGTATCATTTGGTGCATTTAGAGAGAAGAATTATGCTAAGGGTATCTTTTCAATATTTGTAATCATTTGTTTTCTAGTTGCGTTCAAATATACTGTTAGTCCTGTTTAAATATATCAGTAAATATTTTATACTTAATATAAGTAATTGAGTTACAGTTTTAATGCTATAATAAATTTTATACATTTGAAGGAGTCGATTTTATGAATAGGAGTAGATTTGTAAAATTAATTATCACATCAATGATTGTTTTATTACTTACAGGGTGTGGTTTGAAAAAGGAAGATAGCTATAAATTAGACCCAGAAAATCCGACATCAATAGAAATTTGGCATTATTATAATGGACAGCAAAAAATAGCATTTGATAAGCTAGTTAAGGAATTTAATGACACTGTAGGTGCTGAAAAAGGAATTATTGTTGAAGCATTTAGTCAAGGAAATGTATTTGATTTATCTGAGAAGGTGCTAGATTCTGCTAATAAGAAGGTTGGTTCTGAAGATGTTCCAAATATTTTTGCGGCGTATTCAGATACAGCATATGAAATGGATAAATTAGAATTACTAGTAGATATTGACAAGTACATGAGTAAAGAAGAATTAAATGAGTATATAGAAGAATATGTAGATGAAGGTAGACTAAATTCTGACAACGAATTTAAGCTTTTCCCAATTGCAAAATCTACTGAGGTTTTGATGTTAAATAAGACTGATTGGGATAAGTTTGCAAAAGCTACAAATTCAAACATAAATGATATACAAACAATTGAAGGGTTAGTAGAGACATCAAAAAAATATTATGAATGGACAGATAGTTTAACAAAAGAGCCTAATGATGGTAAAGCATTTTTTGGAAGAGATGCTTTAGCGAATTATATTATTATAGGAAACAAGCAGTTAGGTGTAGAAATTTTTTCAGTTAAAGATGGAAAAGTTACACTAAATCTCGATGAAAAGGTTATGAAAAAACTGTGGGATAATTTTTATGTACCATACATAAATGGATATTTTGCATCTTATGGTAAATTCCGTTCTGATGATGCAAAAACAGGAGATATACTAGCTCTTGTTGGGTCTAGTTCAGGAGCATCGTATTTTCCAGATGAAGTAATGTTAAATGATAATGAGAGCTATAAAATTGAGACATCTGTTTTTCAAGCTCCACGTTTTAAAGATAAAGAAAAATATGCTGTACAACAAGGGGCAGGAATGGCTGTAACAAAATCTACTAAAGAAGAAGAATATGCATCAGTAGAATTTTTAAAATGGTTTACAGATAAAGAGTCTAATATAAAATTCTCTATTGCTTCTGGATACTTACCAGTAAAGAAAAAAACAAATGATTTAGATGTTATAAAAGAGGTCATGAATAAAGATGATTTAAAGGTATCAAGTAAAGTGGAAAGTTCAATTGTTTCGTCTATTGAACAAATTAATAGCTGTAAGTTGTATACTAATAAAGCATTTGATGGTGGAACAAAAGCCAGACAAATCCTTGAGTATTCAATGTTTGATAAGGCTAAAGAAGATTTAAATAAAATAAATGAATTGATAAAAAACGGAACTTCTAAAGAGAATGCAGTAGCACAATTTAATAATGATGAAAATTTTTCAGCATGGTTTTTGAATTTTAAGACTGAGCTTGAAAATGCTATAAAAGAGTAGGTGAATTGGCAACGTATACCAAAATGCACAAAGGTATGGGTGGAATAAATATGGAAAATAATCTAAAAAAGAATAACTCAATAATGAAAAAGATGATATTTCCCCTAATTATTGTTATGCTAATTCAAACAAGTTTATTTTGTGCCACAATTTTATGGGGAGGAACTATTAAAAAACTAAATGACAATTCATTTGATATTTTAAATGAAAGAGTAATTAATCGTAAAAATTATATACAAAATGAGATGTTGCAAAGATGGTCAAAGACAAGTGAAACAGAACTTGCAATTAACTCATCTGTAAAAAAGGTTTTAGACGAAAATAAAGCCTCAATCAAAGATGTGGGTATCAATGAAGAAATTAATAAAAAAATTATAAAAAATATATCTGAAAACTTAATATATCTTTTGAGAAAAAATTCTGTTACAGGTTCTTTCATAATTTTAAGCGATAAAGATATTGAAGATAATTCAGTAAATAGTAAAGGTGAAATAAGTAGAACTGGATTGTATATAAGAGACTTAGACCCTAAATTTAACCCAAATGATAATTCTGATTTATTAATTGAAAGAGGTTCCTCTGAGATAGCAAGGAGTTTTGGAATATCTATGGATAGTTATTGGGCTCCAAAGTTTTCATTTAAAAGTGAAAATGAGCAAAAAGGAGATAATTTTTTTTATAAACCATTTAGAGCTGCAATTGATAATCCAAATACATCAAGTTCTAATTTAGGATATTGGGGAAGCCAGTTTTTATTAACAAATGAAGGCGATAGAGTTATAACATATTCAGTTCCTCTTATCTATGAAGATGGAACTGTATATGGAGTACTTGGAATAGATTTAAGTATAAATTACCTAAGAGAGCTACTTCCATATGGAGAGATAAATGAAAATAAAAAAGGTAATTATATTTTGGGTGTAGATAGAAATGATGATTTGGCATTTGAAAATGTTGTTTCAAATGGGTATACATTTAAAGATAAGTTTTGGGATGGTCTGCATTCCAACCTTGAGCAAAAAGAATATTATAAGAATGTATATAAAGTCAAAAATGAAGATGAGGATAACATTAAAGAAAGTACTTATGCTAGTGTACAATATTTAGATTTGTACAATTCCAATACTCCATTTGAAAATGAGCGTTGGGCTCTTTTGGGAATTATTGAAGAAAAAAGTTTATTATGTTTTTCAAAAAGAGTGGAAACCTTGGTAATAGTGTCTGTTGCAGTTTCCTTAGTGATAGGGCTTATAGGTATTTATATTGCTTCAAGATTGTTTACAAAACCAATTGTTCTCTTGGTTAATAAAGTTAGAAATAGTAATCCATCAAAACCAGTAAATCTTGATAAAATAAACATATCTGAAATAGATGAATTATCCTCTGCTATAGAGTTACTTAGTTCAAATGTTGCAGATTCATCATCAAAATTGTCACAGATTATTGAAATGGTGGATATGCCAATTGGAGCTTTTGAATTATATAAAAATGGAGATAATGTTTTCTGTACAAAAGGATTTTTTAATATACTTCCTACTGAAAAAGAATTTAAAGAATATGGATATATATCAAAGAGTGAATTTATTAAAAAAATGAATACAATGGATACCTATTTACAAAAAAACTATAAAACAGAAAATACATACATATATAAATTTGAATCTGAAGATAAAAAATCTAAGTGGGTAAGACTAAATATTGTTGAAGATGACTTAAAGATATTAGGTGTTGTTGTTGATGTTACAAAAGAATTTATTGAAAAAATGAAAATTGAGTATGAAAGAGATTTTGATATTTTAACAAACCTTTTAAATAGAAGAGCGTTTTATTCACAAGTACGAGAAAAGTTTGAAAATAAAGAAAAACTCAAAATAGCAGCATTTATAATGTGGGATTTAGATAATTTAAAATATATTAATGACACCTATGGTCATGATGCTGGTGATGAATATATTAGATGTGCAGCAGATATACTTAAAAAGTTTATATCATGGAATGGCATAGTTTCCAGACTTTCAGGGGATGAGTTTTATGTATTCATATACGGGTATGAAAGTAAAGATAGTATAAGAGCTATCATTAACTCTGTTAAAACACAGATGAACAATACTTTATTAAAACTTCACGATGGAACCGAATTTAAAATAAGAGCATCAGCAGGAATTTCTTGGTATCCTAGTGATTCAACTGACTATGATGAATTAATGAAATATGCAGATTTTGCTATGTATCAAATTAAAAATACAATTAAAGGCGAAGTAAGTGAATTTGATATTAATATATATAATAAGGATTCATTCTTGTTGCATAATAGAGAAGAGTTAAATAAATTAATTGATGGTCAATTGGTTGAATATGCATTTCAGCCTATTGTGGATTGTAAAGGTGAAGTATTTGCATACGAAGCACTTATGAGACCAAAACTAGAAACTTTTAGTTCTCCAATGGATGTTATTAGATTAGCTCGTTCGCAGTCTAAATTATATCAAATTGAACGTATCACATGGTTTAAAGCACTTAAATCTTTTAAGAAATATAGGGGAAAATTTGGAGACTGTAAATTATTCCTAAACTCTATACCAAATAATAATTTATCAAAAGTTGATTTTGAAGAAATAGAAGATTTATATGGTGACTATCTACATAGGGTGGTACTAGAAATAACAGAGAATGATAAGATTAGTGAAGATTTTATTGACAAAAAGAAAGTATATATAAATAATTGGAATATAGAAATTGCTTTAGATGATTTTGGAACAGGTTACAATGGTGATGCTGTATTATTGTATATAATGCCAAATTATGTGAAGATTGATATGTCTATTGTAAGGGGTATTGACAAAGATGAAGATAGAAGAAAAATACTAAAAAATCTTATTTCATATTCTAAAGAAAGAAATATTAAAGTTATAGCAGAAGGTGTAGAAACCAAAAGTGAGATGGAAGCATTAGTAGCTATTGGAATAGATTATATTCAAGGATATTACGTTGGTAAACCAGAATTTATTCCTAAAGATATAAGTGATAAAATTAAACATGAACTCAAGCTATGTTATGAAAACAGGAACAATGTAGATTAATAGAAGAAAAATTAAATGTATTTTTAGGGTACTTTTAGTTTATAATTAAAAAAGAAAATAAAAGGATTATAAATTAAGGTGGTGGATGTAATAATCACAACAAATATAGATATAAGACAGTTAAATGAAAATCAACTAGAAGCAGTTGAACATATAGATGGGCCTTGCATGATACTTGCAGGGCCTGGTTCAGGTAAGACTAGGGTAATTACATATAGAATAGCTAATATGGTAGTAAACAAAAATATAGCACCAGCAAGGATACTGGCAATAAGTTTTACCAAAGCATCTTCAGTAGAAATGAAAAATAGGGCATTGAGTTTAAGTGATGATATAAGACTCAATAAAGTAACCTATGGTACTTTTCACTCTGTATTTTTTAAGATTTTAAGATATTTTGAAAGGTACGGTTTAGATAGCATATTTGATGAAAAGTCAAAGAGGATAACAATAAAGGCAATATTAAAAAGTCTAAATATAGAAAATGCAGATGATGATGAAAATATAGGACAAGTTATAAATGAAATATCTTATGTAAAAAATGAACTTATGGATAAGAATGACTTTAGTTCAGAAGTGTTGACAAAAGATGAGTTTTTAAAAGTATATAATTTATACGAAGAGCAAAAATCAAAAGTTAATAAGATTGATTTTGATGATATGCTTATAAAGACTTATTACTTGCTTTTGAATAACAAATCAGCCTTAGAAATGGTTAGAAATGTATATAAATATATATTGATAGATGAATTTCAAGATATAAATAAGGTACAATTTGAGGTTTTAAAGTTAATCTGTAATCCATTAAATAACATATTTGCGGTTGGAGATGAAGACCAAAGTATATATGGTTTTAGAGGAGCTAGACCAGACTTCTTGCTTGAATTTGAAAAATATTTTAATAATACTAAAAAAATAGTGTTGGATGTAAATTATAGGTCTAAAAGTGAAATAGTAAATACTGCAAACAGGCTCATAGAAAAAAATAGAAATAGATATGAAAAGATTATTAAATGCAGCCAAGGCAATGGAGGCATTGTGGGTTATATTTCTCCATATGATTCAGAGGAAGAAGCTTTATATATTGCCAAGGAAATAATTGACGAAATAAAAAAGGATTATGTAGAGTATTCAGATTTTGCAGTAATTTATAGAACTAATATACAATCAAGAGCCTTAGTAGATGTATTTATGGATATGAGGATTCCATTTGTAGTAAAAGACTCAGTAATTACAATATATGACCATTGGGCAAGTCAGGATATACTAGCATATCTAAGAATAGGTATTAATCCTAAATCAAATAAAGATTGGTTAAGAATTATAAATAAGCCATTTAGATATATATCTAAAGATAGTGTAAATATGGTTAAAGATGAAACTGATTTTATAACAGCACTAATAAACAAATGTAATCTTCATCCTAAACAAGTCAAAACAATAACCGATTTGGAGATAGATTTGAGTTATTTAAATACTTTAAATCCTAAAAATGCAATATCTTATATTAGAACTAGTCTTGATTATGATAGATATGTCTTGGATTACTGTAGCAATAGAAAAATAAAAACTAATGGGCTTGTAGAGATATTAAATGAACTTGAGAGTTCTGCTACAAATTTTAATACAGTAACAGAGTTTTTAGACCATATTGAGAGAGTAAAGACTGAGTTAATGGAAAATAACAAGAATAAACAGACTGATGGTGTTATATTTACAACTATGCATAGTGCAAAAGGATTAGAATTTAGAAATGTCTATATTATAGGTGCAAATGAAGGAACAATACCTCATGAAAAATCATATGATATTTGTAAGGAAGAAAAAAAAGAGGAACAATTAGAAGAAGAAAGAAGACTTATGTATGTAGCTATTACAAGAGCTGAAGAAAAATTATGTATAAGCTCTACTTTAAATAAGTATGGTAAAAAAGTTGATAAATCACTGTTTATCAATGATATAAAATCTCCAACTAAAAAAGAAATTGATAGTATTGGTGTTGGTGATAAGGTATATCACAAAAAATTTCACGAAGGAGAAATAATCAAAAAAGATGGAATCATGTTTACGATAAAGTTTAGAGATAGAGAGCGAACTTTAGATTTAAAAACTTGTTTATTGAAGAATATAATCCATATCATTTAACTTAGTATATAAAATTTAGTAAGTATAAAAAATGTTATTTATAAGTATTTAAGCAATGGAAATGAAAAAAATATTAATTATAAATATTTAAGTAGTGAAAATAAACAGAAAAATATTATTTATAAGCATTTAATTAGTGAAAATGAAACAGAAAAATATTCTTTATAAGTATTTAATAAATAGAAATAAATAAGAAGTATATTATTTGTAATTACCTAAAGAATAGAAATAAATAAGAAATAAATTATTTATAAATATATGGATAATATCAATAAGCATGTAACACAATATCTAAATTGTAGAAAATAAAATTATTAAAAAAATAAAAAACTTATTGACAAAAATATTAGAAGGAAGTACAATTGTATTAACAATTTAAGGAAACAAATCCAGTGATAGAGAAAGTAGCATATATGGATTTACAGCGAGTTAGGGGTTGGTGTAAGCCTAGCAATGAAGTTTATGTGAAGAGAGCTCTGGAGGAAATTATCAGAAGTTTTAGTTAGTATGATAATTGGTTTGCCCGCCTTAAGGGATTGAGAGGATAAGTACTTACTTATCAAAAAGAGTGGTAACGCGGATATAATTCGTCTCTTAGCTGTAAAGCTAAGGGACTTTTTTGATTTTAAAATTAAAATATCCCTGTAGCTATAAAAGCTAAAATTCACAAATTTTGAAGGTTGTATAAGTATTTATCAATAAGAGTGGTAACGCGGTAAAGTCGTCTCTTAGTCATTAAAGACTGAGGGACTTTTTTTGTAACTTGAAACATTAAAGCATTAAAAAATTGAGGGAAAATTATAATTAAAAGAGAGGGGTAGTTAAAATGAAAGGATTAAAAAAATTATTAAGTTTAGGATTAGTATTAGGATTAACATTATCACTAGTAGGATGTAGTGGTGGAGAAGAAAAAACAAAGTTAGAGCAAATAAAAGAAAATGGAAAATTGGTTGTAGGTACTAGTGCAGAATTCCCACCATTTGAGTTTCACAAAGTAGTAGATGGGAAAGATTCAATAAAAGGATTCGATGTAATGTTAGCTGAAGAATTTGCTAAGGAACTTGGGGTAAAGGTTGAAATTAAAGATATGTCATTTGATGGATTAATAGGTGCTTTAAATGCAGACCAAGTTGACATAGTTCTTGCAGGTATGTCTCCAACACCAGAAAGAGAAAAGAGTGTTGATTTCTCAGAATTATATTATTTAAGTAGAAATGCAGTTATAGTTAAAGATGCAGATATAGAAAAAGTAAAAACTGAAGACGATTTGAAAAAACTTAGAGTAGGAGTACAGGCAGGAAGTATTCAAGAAGAATATGTAGTTAACACTTTAAAAATGACAACTACAAAGTCTTTAAAAGCAATACCTGACTTAATTACAGAATTAAAAAATGGAAATATAGATGCAGTTGTTACTAATGAAGCAGTTTCTTTAATAAATGTTAAGAAATATGATGGAATAAAAATGGCAAATACTGAAGTTGGTAAAGATGTAACAGAAGGTATGGCAGCAGCAATTAAAAAAGCTGATAATAACAAAGACTTTATAGAACTATTAAATAAAAAGATAAAAGAATTACAAGATGGTAAAAAAATAGAAGAATTTTTAAATGAAGCATCTACTGAAGCTGCTTCAAATTAGTAAGAAAGTTATGTGGGAGATGAAATTATGAGTTTAGATTTTAGTTTTTTAAGTAAATTTGGAACTTCTTTTTTAGAAGGAACAGGTGTGACAGTATCAATTTCTCTTGTGGCATTATGCTTTGGATTTATAATAGGTATAATTATCTGTATGGCAAGAATATCAAAGAGTAAAATATTAAGAGCAATATCATCAATCTATATTGAGATTTTAAGAGGTACACCATTATTAGTACAGATATATATAGTATGGTTTGGATTACCTCAGTTAGGAATCAGATTCCCTATGTTATTTGGTATACCAAGTGAATTTATAGCTAGTGCATTTGCATTGTCAGTAAACTCTGGTGCATATGTAGCAGAGATACTTAGATCAGGGATACAATCAGTTGATAATGGGCAAATGGAAGCAAGTAGATCATTAGGATTGAATTATTGGGCAACTATGAGATATATAATAATACCTCAAGCTATAAAAAATATACTACCTTCATTAGCAAATGAATTTATTACACTTGTAAAAGAATCTTCAATAATATCTGTAATAGGAGTTGTTGAGATAATGCGTACTGCTGATATAGTAAAAAATGCAGCATTTAAAGCACTAGAACCATTAATAGTAGCAGCAGCAATTTACTTTGTTATAACATTTACTCTATCAAGATTAGTTGGATTATTAGAAAAGAAACTATCTGTGTCTAATTAGATGAGAGAATATTTGGCATTTAGAGAAAACATAGAATAGTATAAAAGGAAAGTGATAATATGATTACAATAAAAAATTTAAGTAAATCTTTTGGAGATTTAAATGTATTAAAGAATATAAACTTAGAAATCGCTAAAGGCGAAATAATGGTTATAGTAGGTCCAAGTGGTTCTGGTAAAAGTACACTTCTTAGATGTATGAATTTATTAGAAATACCAACAGGTGGAGATATAATATTTGAAGGAAAAAATTTAGTTGATAGAAAAACTAATATTGATGAAGTTAGACAGAATATAGGTATGGTGTTCCAAAACTTTAATTTATTCCCACATAAGACTATTTTAGATAATATAACATTGGCACCAATTAAATTAAAAAAAATGACTAAGGAAGAAGCAGAAAAGAAAGCAGAAGTTTTATTAAGTAGAGTTGGTCTTTTAGATAAAAAAGATTCATATCCATCACAATTATCTGGAGGTCAAAAGCAAAGAATAGCAATAGCACGAGCTCTTGCTATGGAACCAGACATGATGTTATTTGATGAGCCAACATCTGCTCTTGACCCAGAAATGGTAAATGAAGTCTTGGATGTTATAAAAGAACTTGCTAAAGAAGGAATGACAATGGCAATTGTAACTCATGAAATGGGATTTGCCAAAGAAGTTGCGGACAGAGTTATTTTTATAGATGGAGGAAGTATTCTTGAAGATAATTCTCCAGAAGAAGTCTTTGGAAATCCAAAACACGATAGAACAAAATCATTCTTAGCAAAAGTGTTGTAATATAAAAAAAAGGATGTATTGATATTAGAAATTCAATACATCCTTTTTTAGTGATAATTAATATAATTTTTAAAATTTAAATTATATTAATATTAACTTTATCTTAATGTGATATTATATTTTTGCAGAAAAAAAAAGAGCTCGGGGTAAGCTCTTTTTTTCCATCGAATTAGTTTCCGATATTAATTCGATTTTTAATAAATATAAAATATATCCTTATGAAAGGGTATTGGGAATAGATATATTAACTAACTAGGGTTACCAGGGGGATAACCTTAATTTATTATAACAAAATGCGACACAAAAATCAATATTTTTTTTGATATAAATTATAAAAGTTATTTTTATAACAAGTAAGCTTATAAAAATAGACTTTATAGCAAAAATAAGTATATGTATAATATAATATATTTATTTTATATAATATATTATTTTATAATATATTGTATGTTATCACGTATTTTTGTAGGGTATAGTATAAATATATTATATTTTACCATAAAATTTTGCAGTTAAGTGAAAAAACTAGATTTTTATGAAAGAAGATTTTATAAACTTAAGATTATCTTTTTAATAAAGATTAACAAAAAAAATACTATAATTAATGGTATAATAATTAGAGTTGAAGATTTTAAATAAAGGCAGGTGTAATAAAGTTGGAAATATACTTAGATAATAGTGCAACTACAAAACCTTATCCAGAAGTTATAGATAAAATGGTATATGCACTTAGTACGGATTATGGAAATCCTTCTTCTGTTCACAGAAAAGGTGTTGAAGTTGAAAAAGGTATAAAAGAAGTAAGACAGATTGTAGCTAAATCTCTAGGGGCGAAAGATAAAGAGATTTATTTTACATCAGGTGGTACAGAATGTAATAATACTATAATAAGAGGTATTGCCAATCTAAATAAGAAGAGAAGAAATCATATAATATCTACAAATATAGAACATCCTTCTGTTTTAAACACATTAAAAGATTTAGAAGAAGAGGGATTCGAAGTAACTTACTTAGAGGTCGGAAAAGATGGAAAGATAAATACAGAAGATTTGATAAATGTTATAAAATCAACTACATGTTTAGTGAGTATGATGCATGTTAACAACGAAATAGGAACTATACAGCCAATAGATGAAGTTGGAAAATATCTGAAGTCTTTAAAGGAGAAGATATATTTCCATGTAGATGCTATTCAATCATATGGAAAAATAAACTTTAGACCATCTAAATACAATGTAGATTTTATGAGTGTGAGTGCACATAAATTTCATGGTCCAAAGGGAATTGGATTTATGTATATTAAGGAAAATAATCGTTTAAAGCCTATGCTAACAGGAGGGGGACAGGAAATTGGAATTAGGTCTGGAACAGAAAATGTACCTGGAATATATGGGCTTGGAGAAGCTGTAAATATATTAAGCAAAGATTTAGATGCTGTTATTTTGAAGATAAATAACTTAAAAAACATATTTAGAAATAAAATAGTTGAGAATATAGAAGACATAAAAATTAATTCTCCAGAAGATGGTGTATGTCATATATTAAATGTATCATTTATAGGTACAAAAGGAGAAGTTTTACTTCATTACCTAGAGCAAAAAGGAATTTATGTGTCAACTGGCTCTGCATGCTCTTCTAAGAAAAAAGGTAGTCATGTTTTAAATGCTATAGGTCTTACAAATGAAGAAATCAATGGAACAATAAGATTTAGTCTATCTGATATGAATACAGAAGATGAGATATCTGAAGTTGTGAAAGTATTAAAAGAATCAATTTGTGATTTAAGGTCAATAATGAGAAAGAAATAAAGAATACTGTATAAATAATAAGAAGAAAGTAGTTTAAGAGGTGAAATGGTGTATAATATATTAATAGTAAAGTATGGAGAAATTGGAGTAAAAGGAAAAAATAGATATATATTTGAGAATAGACTTATAAGAAATATAAGAAATATGTTAAAGCCAATTGGTAAATTTAATGTATATAAAGAATATGGAAGAATATATGTCGATTTAGAAGATTATGATTATGAAGAAGTAATTGAAGAAGTTAGAAAAGTATTTGGTATAGTAGGCGTATGTCCTGGAGTAAGAGCTAAAAAAGATTATGATACATTAAAAGAAATAGCTTTAAAGATGTTAGAAGAAAAAATAGATGCTGGATATAAAACTTTTAAGGTAGAGTCGAGAAGAGGAGATAAGTCTTTTAGATTAACTTCTCAAGAAATGAGTATGGATATAGGTGGGTACTTATTATCAAAGGTAGGAGATAGAATTGATGTTGATGTAAGAAATCCAGAAGTTAAAATAAAATGTGAATACAGAGAATTTCATACTATGGTTTATAGTGATACTATACCTGGATATGGTGGTTTACCACTTGGAACTAATGGTAGAGCGATGTCTCTTTTATCAGGTGGTATAGATAGTCCAGTAGCAACATGGATGGTTGCAAAAAGAGGTATGGAAGTAGAAGCAGTACATTTTCACAGTTATCCATTCACAAGTGAAAGGTCGCAAGAAAAAGTTAAGGATTTAGCTAAGATATTAGCAAAGTATTGTGGTAGAGTAAGACTTCATAAAGTAAATATATTAGAGATACAAAAAGCAATTGGTGAGAATTGTAATGAAGAAGAAGCTACTATTCTTTCAAGAAGATTTATGATGAGAATAGCACAAAGACTTTCTGAAAAAAGACATTGTGATGCTTTAATTACAGGTGAAAGTATTGGTCAAGTTGCATCTCAAACTATACAAGGGCTTACTTGTACTAATGCGGTTGTAGATTTACCAGTATTTAGACCACTTATAGCTATGGATAAATCAGACATAGTCGATATAGCTAAGAAAATAGGGACTTTTGAAACATCTATAATACCTGAGGAAGATTGCTGTAGTGTATTTTCTCCTAGAAAACCTGTCACTAAACCTAGACTAGAAAAAATAGAAAAATCTGAGCTGTCACTTGATATTGAAAAATTAATACAGGATGCAATTGACGGAATAGAGGTTGAAGACATAGAATTTTAATATGGAAGTGATTTAGTTATTTGGGGTAGGTGTTATATGTGATTCAAGTATTATATGTTGGTATTGGTGGATTTTTAGGAGCTATATTAAGATATTTAATATCTCTAAAGTTTGTAGGAACTAAGTTTCCATTTGGGACTTTAGTGGTCAATATTATGGGTGGAATTTTAATTGGTTTTGTGATGGAAATGAGTATAAGGACAGATTCTATTTCTAATAATTTGAAATTGTTTTTGACAACTGGTTTAATGGGAGGACTAACTACATTTTCTACTTTTAGCTTCGAAACTGTAAAGTTTTTTGATAGTGGGAACTATATATTATTTGGACTAAACATATTTTTTAACTTGACATTAAGTATTTTGGGAGTTTTTGTTGGAAGAGCTTTATGTAGACACTTTATTACTGTATAGCAGATTAAAGTAAACACTATAATTTTATTTAATGGGAATGATTATTATGAATAAAAAGGGTTTTACACTAATTGAACTATTAGTAGTTATATCTATAATAGGAATTTTAGTTATAGTTGCACTACCAGCACTTTTTAAAAATATAGAAAAAAGTAAAGCAGTAACATGTCTTTCTAATAGAGAAAATATAAAAACTCAAATTGTTATTGCTGTGGCTGAGGAGCCTAGTAAAGATAAAAAAGAGGTTATAAAAGATGTATTAAAAAATACGGACGGTAAGTATTTTGAAACAGAACCAAAGTGTAAGTCAGGTGGAACATATTCAGCAGAGTTTGATGATGGATATGATGGAATAACTGGAGAAGAAAGTATTGCAAAAGTTTATGTTACTTGTACAGAACATCCAGATGGTGTTGAGATGGCTAGAGATGTACATCAAAGTATGGTAGACTTGATTGCATCATTTGCAGTAGACCCTTCTATAATACCAGGGCCTTCAAAGAGTAATGATGATTTTAGAAAATATTTACTAGCGAATAAATATAAAAATGGCTGGCCTACAATTCCAGATGAGTTTAAGAAGAAATATAATTTAAGTAATAAGACATTGTATATACAACCATATGCATATAATCCTACTAAATCTGATGCTACTGTAGTTGTATTTGCAAATGATACGACTGGAAGTAATTGGTACACATCTTTAGTTTATGATTACGATGAAGGTAGATGGTATAAAGGTAACAATGGTATTTCTGTTGCAGGTAGGTCATGGGATGTTGATTCAGCTGATGGTAAGACTAAATCTGTAAAAACAGAGATTCATACCAAAGCTGGTTGGGGTCCTTTAAATTAATGTAGTATGTTTTATCAATTTTACTGGTATTAATCATTCTATAGAAAAATGACATTTTCTATAGTTGAGTAATACCAGTTTTTTATCTAATATTATTTGTAGAGTAGATATGTTAATATTTTGATATTATAAAAGCTTCACATGTAAACTAAAAATAATTATAATAAGGATATAAAGAAGTTTAATTATAAAATTAATTTTCTGAAAATTTGGTGTTTAATATTACAAATACATAAAAGGGGAAGAGATATAATGAATAATTTACAAGACAATCAAACAATAAAATTGATACAAGAGCGTAGAAGCATACGAAAGTTTACAACAGAACAAATTACAGATGAACAATTAGATACATTACTACATTGTGCATTTGCAGCACCTTCAGGGTGTAATAAACAGCCATGGCACATAACTGCTGTACAAGACCAAAAGCTTTTAAAAGAGATTAGTGATGATACTCTTTCTAGAATTCATGAAGTTAGTAATGTTGAAATAAATAAAAATTTTAAGTTATTTTATGGTGCACCAACTGTTTTATTTATTTCTTATGATGAAGAGAGTTCATGGGCTCCATATGATGTGGGAATACTTACAGGGAACATAACAACAGCTGCACAGGCTTTAGGACTTGGGAGTTGCATAATAGGAATGGTTAGGGGACTATTTACACCTGTTGAGCAAGGTGACATTGTGGGTCTTGTGAGTGTCCTAGATAAAGATGATGTAAAAGAATCAGAATCTATAACAATGAAGTTTGATACAAATAAAAAATATAGAGAATTATTAAATATACCAGAAGGGTATTGTGTACCATTTGGTATCGCTGTTGGTGTTCCAGCTGGCAACTTACCACAAGCTAGAAATGTAGTTTATAAAGTCTCTAGAGTTTAGAATATTTGAGTAGGGAGTAGTTATAATGTCTATATCTATTAATACAAGAAGTACACATGTAAATCAGAGTAATTATAGCAATAAAAGTAATGACAAGTTAGAAAAATTTGATGAGCAAATACAAAAGCTAGAAAGTTTAATCACAGATTTGAAAACTGATAAAAATATGGATTCTAAAATAAAGGATATGAAAATTGAAGTATTACAACAACAAATTAATGATTTAAAAAATCAAAAACAGGAATATGCAAGTCAATTAATTAAAGATGACACACTTAAAAAAGAATCTAAACAATCTGATATTAATCAAGAAAATTCCCAAAATAAATACGATTATGCGAAAGGATTAACTTACTATACCACAGAGACTTTAGTATCATCTGACCGTGATATAAAAAATATTTCTAAAACTAATAGCATGAGAATTAGTTTATCTGATGATATTCGTACTAAGAATATTGAAATGAGTAGTCAAACTCGTCATTCACCTACCAAATTCGATTTATTTGAGAGTGGTAAATTAAGTAGCGGATTAAGTAAGATTAATATGTCTTTTGGAGAACAGCTATCTGCTAGTACAGATAAAATTAAAGAAAATAATAAAAAGTTAGAAGAAATTAAAGACGATGAAAAGAGTAGAGAAGAAGAAATTTATGAAGATAAACAAGAATCTATTGGTGTTATTACTGAAGAAAATATAGTTATACCAAGTAATTTAGATAACAAGCATAAAGAGCCTATTTCCGATAATACTATTGAGAAAAAGGTTAATAGCGAAAATCAAATATATACAGAATCAGGTATTGCTGAAGAATTAATAGAACTTAATAAGAGAATTAATACTGCTATTTAGATAGATGTATTTTTATTTGTATTATAAAGTATAAGTATAATTTAAATAAGCGAAAATATAAGAAGTAATAGGATGTATCAACATTGATTTTTTCTAATCAAATCTTAAGTTTAACTTTTCTAAAATTAGGCTAAATAGTATTACTGAATCATTTTTTCAATATCTAATGGGAATATCACTTTTTTATAATATCCATATTTGCTATAATTATAATGTTTTTGTTTTTTTTAACACAACAATTATCACATAGATTGAGGGTTCTTATGAACCCCTTTTCTGTTTTTTGTATAAAAAGGAAATGATTCAAATTTTTATTTTTATGCGTCTCCTTGTTTTTTATTGATTCATTTTTTAAAAATAGAAAAAATTATTAAATGAAACAAAATAAAAAATAAATTTATAAGTTTAAATGTAGATTACTAAATGAAAAATATTCAATATATTGGAATAAATGTCAAAATATTGAATAATATAAAAAAGAATGATATAATTAAAAAAACAAATAAAAAAGTAACCCTTAGTTATAAAAAAGTCTTTATATTGTTGAAACTAATGTATATTTTATAAAATAGGTATTTTTTTTTTCAAAATATCTGTATTAATAATCAAATTTATGAATATTTTCTTGTTTTTTTTACAAGAATTTTTCATTAATTTGAATTGTTTTTATTTATTTTGAATAAAATATTTATTTTATAAAATGGCTGTTTAGTTAAAAAAATATAGAACCATTTTATAACAAATGGAAACTATAAAAATGATAATTGAAATAAAAAGAATATTATAATTATAAAATTATTAATATTATAATTTCACATTACAATCAAGTTTTTTATAATTCTTGTAAAAGAAATAATGCTAAAGAAGATGCATTTAAAAGTACATAAATATGTAAAACTTAGTGTTATACTTCTAAATTTATAAACTTTTACTCTATAAGAGTAAAATATTTAGTATTCTAATGGTTGTTACAGCCATCATATAAATTTCGAATATATATTACATTTGATTATAAGATAATAAAAAAAGTTTTAAATAAATATTAGATGAACTAAATTTTATTTTCAAGTTAGATTTCACAATAGGTTATCCAAAATCAAGATAAATATTTTAAAATAATACAAATTGAAGTATGGAAAATCTATTTGAAATAAAAAAATATTATAGGGGGATTTTTATATGAAACACAGATTAAGAAAGTTAACATCCTTTGTTTCAATGCTAGTTTTAGCTACTGGTTTAGCAATACCATCACATGCACAGATTTTACCAGATAAAGTTAATGATGTAGCACCACAAAACATAGCTCGAAAATATGATATTAATGGTAGATATCAGGTAGACTTTCGTGCAAATATGGGAAGTGGATATGTAACATTTTTTACATTATTTGTTCCATGTGGTGGAAATTCAGTAAACGTAAAGTATGTATGGGGAACTGACCCAAAGGGAGGTTCTCAAGAGGGATGGGTATTACAAGTTAATGGGGAAAAAGTTTCAACTATTTATGGAACAAGTTATGGATTTCCAAATGGGATACCATCTGCAGGTATAACAGGAAGCCAAATGACAGGAGTTTATTCTTTTGTGACAAATCGAGATATGTCTGGAGTAAATTGGAGCTATACATCACCTAATACAGGGAATGGAAACGCTACAAAAACAGCATATGCATCTACTGAAATTTCAAGCGCAAAACTTTCTATTAAGGTAAATTATAAAAATAAAGAAACAGGAGCTATAATTGGGTCATACACAACTCAAGTTCCAGCTAGGTATGGAAATAGCACAGTTACACCGGATGCTACAAAAGTTCCTACTGGATATAAATTAGATCCTACAAGTCAATCTAAAGTGGTAAATCTTGCTCAAAACGGAGTTAATCCAAATGAAGTTGATTTTACAGTCATTCCTGATAAGGCTGGAGTGCCAGAAGAAAATCGTATTCTTATAGTTGGGTTTAAGGATAAAGATGGAAATAAGGTTGGAAGTACTTATGTAGAAGAAATTCCAGATATATTAGGTTCACATAATGTAACACCAAACACATCAAAAGTTCCTAATGGCTATAAACTTGACCCTTCTAGTCAAACTCAGACTGTTAATTTACAACCAACAGGACTTGATAAGAGTGTTGTCTACTTTACAGTTAGTCCTGATATTCCACTTGTAAATCGTATAGTTACTGTTAACTTTAAAGATAAAGATAGTGGAGCAATAATTGGAGATCCATATACAGTTACATTGCCAGCTCAATATGGAAATCATAGAGTTGAATCGGATTCTACAAAGGTACCAAATGGATATGTACTTAATCCAGATAACCAATTTGAAATGGTAAACCTTAGTACAAGTGGTCTTGTTCCAGATACAGTTTACTTTACAGTAAGTAAGATGCCTTCAGAAGCAGAACGTACTTTAACAATTGGTTTTAAAGATAAAGATGGTAATATAGTTGGAAGTACATACACAGAGGTTGTTAATGCTGTACTTGGAAACCATACAATAACTGCAGATTCTACAAAGGTTCCTGCTGGATATAAATTAGACCCAGCAAGTCAGTCTCAAACAGTTACGCTTAATTCTTCTGGAATTACTCCAAATACAATTTATTTTACTGTAGCCGAAAAAACTTATAGGGTAGCCTATGTATCAAACTTCCCTTCAGGGGTATTCGTTTCGGGTATGGTTCCAGTTGATACAACAGAATATAAAAAAGGAGATACTGTAACGGTTTTAGGAAATATTAATGGGCTTGATGCTGATACTTATACATTTGTAGGATGGAGTACAGTTAGAAATGACCCATCAACAATAGTATCAGGAACAATCACTATGGACGAAAGAAACATTGTATTATATGCAGTATGGCAAAAAAATTAACAATATAAGTTGTTTATTATTGTAATTTACAAGTTATAATCTTATTCAATATTTATATAAGAATAAGATTATAATAATTATAAGAAATGCTGATATAGATTTTATCAGTATTTCTTTATTTTACAAAATGAAAAAATAAAATTATTTTTTATATAAAGAGGAGGGCTTTGATGAACCAAAAGTTAAAAAAGTTAACTATATGTATACTTACATTTGCTATAATTCCTATAAATTATTCAAATGTTTTTGCCGATTATGACTTAAATAAGATATTTAATAAGCAGATTCAAGATAAAACCTTAAGGAGAGTTAATAATATTACAATAACTTATGATGATAATGGGGCTACTGGAGGAACCATAAATGAAGCTGTACTTAACGGAGGAAGTTTTATTCCCGGACTAGTAATAACAGGTCCAAAAGTATATGACCTTGATGATTTTGATTCTTATTTAGCGTTAAGTAATAATCTTACAAGAGCAAACTATCATACTGATGGTTGGAGTATCTCAAGGGATCATCTAGCCAGTGGCACTCAACCGTATGGAGGTGGAGATTGGATAGGAGGAACAGGTATTGATAGAGACACAACACTTTATGCCATTTGGATTCCAGACTTTTTACAGTTAAGATATAATGGAAATGGAAATACTTCAGGTAATGCTCCATCAGATTCAAATAGGTATCATCAGAATGATACTTTGCAAATTAAAGGAAATGAAGGTAACCTTAAAAAAACAAATTATAAACTTACAAAGTGGAATACAAAGGCTGATGGTACAGGAAAATCTTATAATTTAGACTCAAGTTTTGAGGTATCATTAAACAATTATGACAACTTTAACATAGACCTTTATGCACAATGGGAGTATGATTTACAACTGGATGGTAATGGAGGAACAGGTACACTTCCAGATTTACCAAAACCAGGAGAGGCTGACAAATTCCCAGGGTCAGGTGGACTTATCAATGGTGATGAAGAATTCATAGGATGGAATACAGAAGAAGATGGAAGTGGTACATCCTTTAAAGAAGGGGATCCTATTCCACCAAACATTGCAGGAGATACAGTATATGCACAATGGGGATATAAACTGGAATATAACTTAAATGGAGGAATAGGAAGTATATCTGAAGAAAAACATAAAAAAGGTGATGAAGTAACTGTTACAAGTCAGGTACCATCTAAAGCTGGAGCAATATTTATGGGATGGAATACAAAAAATGATGGTATAGGTACTTCGTATCAAGCTGGCAATAAATTTAATCTTACGAAAAATACAACTTTATTTGCACAGTGGAAAGAGGAATGTAGAGTAACATATGATGAAAATGGAAGTACAGGTACAGCTCCAATAGATAATAATATATATGGAAAAGGAGATGAAGTTACTGTACTTGGGGATAATGGCTTAATAGCACCTTCTGGTAGAGGAGGAACTTTTTATTGGAGTACAAAACTAGATGATACAGGCAGTAGATATAAAGCAGGAGAAAAGTTTAACATAAAGGATGTAAATACAACTCTTTATGCATTTTGGACGGATAAATACAGAGTTAAATATGAAAACAATGGTGGACAAGGAGATGTGCCTGAGGATGAATTGCATGATGGAAATACAAATACAAATGTAAAAGCTAATCCAGGAAATCTTACAAAAGAAGGATACAGATTTACTGGATGGAATACAAAACCAGATGGTAGTGGAACTCCATATAAAGGTGATGGAAGTGATATAATTAATGTTGATGATAATATAGTACTTTATGCACAGTGGGAAAAGATACCTGATAATTCAGGCGGAGACAATAATCAAGGTGGAAATAATAATTCAGGTGGAAGTAGTGGAGGTACCTCCAGTAATACAACTAGCCCATCAGAGGAAAATTTAACAGGTGATGATAGATACGAGACTGCTGTTAGAATAAGTAAAAGAGGTTTTGATTCAGCTGAAAATGTTATATTAGTAAACAGCACATCAATACCAGATGCTTTATCAGCAACTCCATTTTCATCAACTAAAAATGCACCTATCTTATTGACTGAAAAAGATAAATTAAATAAAGGCACAGAAGCTGAGATAAAAAGGTTAAAAGCAAAAAATATTTACATAATAGGTGGAGAAAACACATTAAACTCTAATTTAGAAAAAGAAATAAAATCAAAAGGACTTACACCTTTAAGAATAGGGGGAATAGATAGATATGCAACTTCCTTAGAGCTTGCTAAAGAGATAGATAAAATAGTAGATGTAGAAAAAGTATCTGTAGCAAATGGTCAAACTGGATTAGCAGATGCAATAAGTGTTGGTGGTATTTCAGCACAAAACAAAACACCTATAATTCTTACAAATTTAAAAAATGATATAACACCTATTAGAGAGTTTATACGTAAGAAAGAAATAACTATATCTTATATCATAGGAGGAGAAACTTCTTTACCAAAATATATAGAAAAGCAATTTCCAAGTCCTAAAAGATTAGGTGGAGAAGATAGAAATAAAACAAATTCAAAAGTAATAGAAGAATTTTATAGAGAAAAAAATTTAAGAAATCTTTATATAACAAAGAATGGAACTCTAAGAGAAAATGACTTAATAGATGCTTTATCAGTAGGTGTTCTTGCAGGTAAAAATAAGTCACCAGTAATGCTGGTAGGAAAGTCACTTGATGAACCTCAAAAAACTTTAGTTAAAAGTAAGAAATTTGATAAGATAACTAAAGTAGGAGGAAGTGGAAATGAAAATGCATTTAATGAGGTAAAAGAACTAGTAAAATAGGACAATCTAGATAATAATATTTTATTGATAAACTACACCAACAGAAAAATATAACCCTACTTAAAAAATTTTATTACTAAGTAGGGTTATAAACTTGCTATATTATTTATACTGTAGGGGGAAAAGATGAGAGAAGAACTAAGCTCCTTAGATTTAAATCAAATAGAAATTTTCTTTGAACTTTTATCTCAAAATACAGAAGATTATATATTTTTTTGGGATATAAATAAGAATAATTTTAAAATATCTTCATCAATTTTTGATGAATTTAACTTAAGTAAAGAGATAGAGTATGATGTAATTAATTGCTGGAGTAAAATTATTTATCCAGAGGATGTTCAAGTATGGAAAGACGATATACAAACTGTATTAAATGGAGAAAAGGACGAACACAATTTAGAATATAGATTAGTAAATAAATATGAAGAGATAGTGTGGATTTCTTGTAGAGGAAAAGCTTATGTGTCAGATGACAAAAAAACTATAATTATGGTTGGTAGAATAAAGAACATAGGTGAAAAGAATAAATTTGATGTTATCACAGGAACATGGAATAGAGAACAATTTGAATATAGAATGAATTGTATTATAAAAGAGAAAATCTATACAAGTGGAGCTATGTTTATCATGGATATTGACAATTTTAAAAATATAAATGAAAAGTATGGTCATTCTTATGGTGATAAAGTTTTGCGTGCAATTGCTACAGAAGTTTTAGAATATTTACCCAAGGATGTTAGATTGTACAGATTAGATGGAGACGAATTTGCATTTTTTTACCCTATGTGTAATAAAGAAACTATAGAGAATTTATATGAAAAAATACAATTGTATACAAATACTCAACATGAAATTGAGTCAAATAAATATTATTGTACAGTAACTGCGGGGGTTGCTATGTATCCAGAGGATGGAGATAATTATTTGGACTTATTTAAACATGCTGACATTGCATTAGATATCGCAAAAATGGGTGGCAAAAATAGAATGAAGTTTTTTTCAAAAGAACTCTATGAAAATAAGTTAAAAGCAATTTCAATGCAACAGAAGTTGAGAGAGTCTATTGAAAATGATTTTAATGACCTTGAGTTATTTTTCCAACCACAGGTAGATGCATTTACCAAAAATGTTATAGGAGCAGAGGTACTTTTGAGGTGGCATTCAAATACTTATGGGGAAGTATCTCCTGTTGAATTTATACCAATACTAGAACAAAGTAATCTAATTATACCAGTAGGAAAATGGATTATAAAAAAGGCTGTAAAACAGTGTAAAGAGTGGCATAAAGTAAACCCAGATTTCAAGATATCTGTGAATGTGTCGTATATTCAATTAAAAGAAGATTTTTTTAGAGATTTTATAATAGAATGTTTGATAGAATATCAATTAAGACCTGAATTTTTGATTTTAGAATTAACAGAGAATTGTTGGATACCAGATATAAATTTATTGAATGATAAGTTTGTTAGTTTAAAAAGTATTGGAGTACATATTGCAATTGATGATTTTGGTACTGGATATTCATCTTTAAATTATCTCAAAGAGTTATCTGTCAATATAATAAAGATTGAAAGAAGTTTCGTTAAGAATATTACATATAATAGTTATGAACATACCTTCCTAGAATATATTATTAAATTAGCTCATATTATCAACCTAAAAGTTTGTGTTGAAGGTATTGAGTCTTATGAAGAATACAATATAGTGAAGAGTTTAGGTGTAGATATTATTCAAGGTTTTTTATTTGGTAGACCTGTAAGTGCATCTGAGTTTTATAGACTTCAGTTATCAAATTGATGAGTGTAGATAAAGTATATTAAAAATAAGGGGCTTTCTCAAAATAGAGATAAGCCTTTTTTCATTGTTGAAATGATGAAAATATATTTGATTTTATAAAAAAAGAGTGTCTTAAACTAAAACGTTCATTTTGAGACACCCCTTTACTTTATTATAATTTCTATTAATATCAAGAAGTATTAGCTATTATATACTTTTGCACCAAACTTAGAGATTATTTCACTAGCTCTTTTAATATCCTCTTTGGTAGCATCAGGAACATCTTTTAGCTCATAATCAACACCTAAATTTTCCCATTTGTGTATTCCCATAGAATGATATGGTAACAGTTCGAATCTCGCTACATTTTTTAATGTAGCAACGAATTTACCTAATCTTTCTAAGTTATCTATATCATCAGTAATTCCAGGAACTAAAACATGTCTTATCCATACTGGAATATTTCTTGATTCTAAGTGTTTAGCAAGTTTTAAAGCTTTATCCATACCCACACCAGTCAAATCAATAGATTTTTCTTCAACCATATGTTTCAAATCAAGTAAAACTAAATCAGTATTATCTAAAACTGAGTCTATAGTTTCTATATCTACAAATCCAGATGTATCTAGACAAGTGTGTATGTTATTTTCTTTAGCTTTTTTAAATAGTTCACTTAAAAACTCTGGTTGAAGAGTAGACTCGCCACCAGATGCAGTAATACCTCCACCAGAAAATTTCATAAAAGAAGTATACTTAAGAGCATCGGTTATTATTTCATCAACTGTATATTCTTTTCCAGATTTGGTATCCCATGTATCCCTATTATGACAGTATTTGCATCTAAGAGGACATCCTTGAAAGAATAGTATGTACCTTATTCCTGGGCCATCTACAGTACCAAATGTTTCTATAGAGTGTACTTTTCCCTTAATCATAGAGTTCACCTCACAATATATTTTGATAACTTTATTAATAGTTATAATATTTCTCTAAAAAAGGCCATCTTATACCAGAAATAATTCAAATATAAGATAGCCCTTTATTTTTATTTTCTACACAGTAGTAATCTTAGTTAAAGTATAAAAATTTAAAAACTAAGCCATTTTACCATGGAATGTTCTGTTTATAACATCTAATTGTTGCTCTTTAGTTAATTTTATGAAGTTAACTGCATATCCAGAAACTCTTATAGTTAATTGTGGATATTCTTCTGGATGTTCCATAGCATCTTCTAAAGTAGCTCTATCAAATACATTAACATTTAAGTGATGAGCATTTTGAGCAAAGTAACCATCCATCATTGCAGAAAGATTATTTATTCTTTCAGTCATATCTTTTCCTAAAGCACCAGGTACTATAGAGAAAGTATTAGATATACCATCTTGAGCATGCTCATATGGTAATTTAGCAACTGAAGATAATGAAGCTAAAGCACCATTAGTATCTCTACCATGCATTGGGTTTGCACCAGGAGCAAATGGAGCACCAGTTCTTCTACCATCTGGTGTATTACCAGTTTTCTTACCATAAACAACATTTGAAGTTATTGTAAGTATAGATTGAGTAGGATAAGAATTTCTATAAGTTTTATTCTTTCTTATCTTATTCATGAAACTCTCAACTAATTCAACAGCTATACTATCAACTCTATCATCGTTGTTTCCGTATTTTGGATAATCTCCTTCTATTTCGAAATCAACAGCTATTCCTTGTTCATTTCTGATAGTTTTAACTTTAGCATGTTTTATAGCAGATAATGAATCCGCACAAACTGATAATCCAGCCATACCACAAGCCATAGTTCTAAATATATCTCTATCATGTAATGCCATTTCTAATGCTTCATAAGAGTATTTATCATGCATATAGTGTATTACATTTAAAGTATTTACATATAAGTTTGCTAACCAATCAGTAAATGGCTCAAATTTATTCATAACTTCATCAAAGTCTAAATACTCAGAAGTTATAGGCTCAAATCTTGGTCCAACTTGAGCACCAGATTTTTCATCAATACCACCATTTATAGCATATAATAAAGTTTTTGCTAAGTTAACTCTAGCTCCGAAGAACTGCATTTGTTTACCTATTTTCATTGCAGATACACAACAAGCTATACCGTAATCGTCTCCCCAATATGATCTCATTAAATCATCATTTTCATATTGAACTGAACTTGTATCTATAGATACTTTAGAACAGAAATCTTTGAATCCTTGAGGTAATCTAGTTGACCATAAAACTGTTAAGTTTGGTTCTGGTGATGGTCCTAATGTATATAGAGTATTTAACATTCTAAATGAGTTTTTAGTAACTAATGTTCTACCATCTACTCCCATACCTCCTATACACTCAGTTACCCAAGTTGGGTCTCCAGAGAATAAATTGTTGTAATCAGGAGTTCTTAAGAATTTAACCATTCTTAATTTCATAACAAAATGGTCCATATATTCTTGTAATTCTTCTTCTGTTACTGTTCCAGCTTTTAAATCTCTTTCAAAGTATATATCTAGGAAAGTAGATGTTCTACCTAAAGACATTGCAGCACCGTTTTGGTCTTTAACAGCAGCTAAATAACCAAAATATAACCATTGTACAGCTTCTTTTGAGTTAGTTGCTGGTTTTGATATATCAAAACCATAAGATTCAGCCATCTTTTTAAGTTCATTTAAAGCTGATATTTGTTCAGTTATTTCTTCTCTTAGTCTGATAACTTCTTCATCCATACAAGAAACTTCTAATGATTTCTTTTGTTCGATTTTATCTTCTATTAAGGCATCAACACCATATAAAGCAACTCTTCTATAGTCACCTATTATTCTACCTCTACCATAAGCATCTGGAAGACCTGTTATTATACCAGATTTTCTAGCAGCTCTCATTTCTGGAGTATATGCATCAAAAACTCCTTGATTGTGTGTTTTTCTATATTTAGTAAATATTTCTTTTATTTCTGGGTCTAATTCATATCCAAAAGCATCACATGAATTTTCAACCATTTTTACACCACCATATGGCATAACCGCTCTTTTTAAAGGGGCATCCGTTTGTAATCCAACTATTGTTTCTAATACTTTATCTAAATATCCCGGAGCATATGCAGCTATTCCAGAAACAGTTTTTGTATCTACATCTAAAGTTCCACCATTTTCTCTTTCTTTTTTAAATAAGACCATTGCTTTGTCCCATAATTTTTTAGTGTTTTCAGTAGCACCAGCTAAGAAAGAGTCATTTCCTTCATATGGAGAATAGTTTAATTGTATAAACTCTCTGACATTTACTTCTTTAGTCCATCTTCCTGTTTTAAATCCTTGCCATGCATTCATTAAGTATTTCCTCCTTAGATTTAAATGATAAATAATGTTGTTAAAATTAATTTTTATATACTTAATTTATTTTATATATTTTTTAAAAAATATATTTTCTAATATAATAATAACATATTATACGTATCCTGTATACAATAAAAATAAAAAATGTCGTTTTAAAGTATAAAACAAATTATATGTTAGTAATGTGATGAAATTATACCCATATATTAATAAAACGAAACAAATAAATATCTAAATTAATAAGGTAATATTTGAAAAAATTATGAATTTGAAATAAATAAATCTCAGTACAAAAAAAGAAAAAGCATACATCTTTACAATTTGAATATTTATTTAATAGGGGGAGGTGATATATTGTTTATCACAGTGATATTATTTTTAGTAGGTTTCCTATTAATTACTAAAGGCGCAGATATCTTTATAAATTGTACTGTAGAGATAGGTAGAAAAACGAATATTTCAGAAATTATACTTGGTGCAACTATTGTTAGTTTTGCAACAACATTGCCTGAATTTACAGTGTCATTACTTGCTTCTATTGATGGTCATACTACAATGAGTTTAGGAAATGCAATTGGTTCTATAATATGTAATACAGGATTAGCATTAGGGTTAGTTGTTTTTATAAGTCCATTTAATGTAGATAAAAAAATGTTTTTTTCTAAGTCTTTACTATTAATAGTATCTGTTATAGTTTTACTTTTATTGGGATTAGATGGAGTTATAACAAGAGGAGATTCATTATTACTTATAATAATATTGATTTTTTATATGGTTAATAACTACAAGAGTGTTGTAGGAAAATCGAATACTAAAAATAGAGGTATTCAAAAAGATACAATTAAAGAAGTACCTATAAAGAAGAGTAAACAGTACAGAGGTTTTTCTGTAGCAGAAATCATAAAAATGCTAATACTTTTTGCTACAGGTTTAATAATGATGATAATAGGTTCTCAAATTCTTATAGAGAGTGGTGTAAGAATAGCTAGTTTTCTTAATATACCTCAAGGTATAGTGAGTCTGACTATAATAGCACTTGGAACTTCTTTACCAGAGATAGTGTCTTCGATTACTGCCATAAGAAAAAATCATCATGAAATATCTGTAGGAAATATTTTAGGTGCAAATATATTGAACATAGTATCAGTAATAGCTGTATCAGCAATACCAAATAACATACCAATATTATCTCAAAATAGACAACTTGATATACCATTCATGATATTATTATTGTTATTAGTAATAGTACCAACTCTTAAATCAAATAGACTTAGTAGACTACAAGGTATATTAATGTTATTTACATATTTTTTATATATATCAATTTTGTATTTTATGTATATTATTTAATCATACTGTTAAAAATATTAATTGCAGAATATCCTAAAAAAGTATATAATGGATAGGTTAAGATTAATTGATAACGGAGAGGAATAATATATGAATATAACAAAGTTTGAAGATTTACCAATAAGTGAAGGAATAAAAAAAGCTATAGCTGAAATGGGGTTTGAAGAGCCATCTCCTATACAAGCACAGTCTATACCTGCGATTTTGTCAGGTAAAGACGTTATAGGACAAGCACAAACTGGTACGGGGAAAACAGCAGCTTTTAGTATACCTATACTAGAAACAATAGACCCAAATAATAGAAGTTTACAAGCTGTAGTACTTTGCCCAACAAGAGAGCTTGCAATACAAGTATCTACAGAAATAAGAAAACTAGCTAAATACTCGCACGGAATAAAGACATTACCTATATATGGTGGTCAACCAATAGATAGACAAATAAAATCTCTAAAGAGTGGTGTGCAAGTTGTAATAGGTACACCTGGACGTACAATAGACCATATTAATCGTAAAACATTAAAGATGGATAATGTGAAAATGATTATACTAGACGAAGCAGACGAAATGCTAGATATGGGATTTAGAGAAGATATAGAAATGATTTTAAGTAAGATCCCTGAAGAAAGACAAACAACTTTCTTTTCAGCAACTATGCCAAAAGGAATTTTAGATTTAACTAAGAGATATCAAAAAGACCCAGAACATATAAAAGTTGTTAGAAAAGAACTTACAGTTTCAAACACAAAACAATATTATATAGAGACTAGATCATCAAATAAATTAGAAGTATTATGTAGATTAGTTGATGTTTATGACCCTAAATTGTCAGTTGTTTTCTGTAATACTAAGAGAAAAGCTGATGAATTAGTGGGAGATTTACAAGCAAGAGGATATTTTGCAGATGCATTACATGGTGATTTAAAGCAAACACAAAGAGATATAGTAATGGATAAGTTTAGAAATGGTACAATAGATATACTTGTTGCTACTGATGTTGCAGCTAGAGGTATAGATGTTGATGATGTTGAATGTGTATTTAACTATGATTTACCACAAGATGAAGAGTACTATGTTCATAGAATTGGTAGAACTGGCCGTGCTGGTAGAGAAGGTATGTCATTTACTTTTGTATTTGGAAAAGAAATGAGAAAGATGAAAGATATAGAAAGATATACTAAATCTAAATTAATCAAGCATAATATACCAACAATAACTGATGTTGAAGAGAAAAAAGTAGGTACTTTCTTTGCACAAGTTAAGCAAACTATAGAAGAAGGTCATTTAACTAAACAATTACAATGGCTAGAAAGTTTCTGTAATGATGAAGATTATGCAATGGTTGATATTGCTGCTGCACTTGTTAAGTTATCTCTAGGTGAAGAAATGAAAGAAGAAATAATAGAAGAAAAACCTAGAAGAGAACGTGGAGATAGAAAAGGTGTTACTGGAGCTAAAGATGGTATGATTAGATTGTTTATCAATATTGGTAGAAATCAAAGAATACAAGCTAAAGATATCGTTGGTGCTATAGCTGGAGAAGTTGGAATACCAGGTAAAATGGTAGGAACTATAGATATATATGATAAGTATACTTTTGTTGAAATACCTAAAAAAGACGCAAAAACAGTAATTGAAAAAATGAAAGATATTAAGATAAAAGGTAACAAAATTAATATAGAAAAAGCCAATAAAAAGAAAAAATAATATATAGTATATAAAAATATAATTTTAAAATATAAACAAAATATAAAATAGTATATTGAATATTTAAAAAGCCTAATGTGTTTTCAAAACAGATAATAAATAATCTGTGAGAGTCAACAGCATAAGGCTTTTATTATTTTGTATAATATTATTATGAAGTGTATTTTAAATTTTATTTATAATCTATTTAAGTATGTATAAAAAATACACTAGAAAATACATTAAAAAATAAATAATAAAATAAAAATTAACATATGATTTTCATTTGATAATAGGAAGTACTAGATTAATTTATCACTTCATGATAGGCGTATATATGGAGAAAAACACCACTTATTAGAATATTTCATCTCCACTCTTAAAGTCAAAAGCTGGATGAAAATCAAATTTAACTGCACCCACAGCAACCTTAGGTCCAACAGCCTTTTTAATTCTATAAATACCTTCATTACCAAAACCAGCACATAGCTCAATAGCTGTACAACCTTTTTCTACCATTTCTTTAGCTACTATTTCTGCTTCATCATAATTTTTTACACCAATAACATTCATGTTGATAGTATCGGATGGGATAATAACTCTTTGCTTATCTGAGCTAAGACCATCAGCGACATAGATAAATGCACATTCAAACATCAGAAAATCTCCTCCTGTAAATTATATGTAAAAACACATTAAAAATTTTTAAATAGATTATTAATTTGCCTATGACATTTAGACTAATTTTTCCTCCTTTTCTTGTAATTATAATGATAGCATGATACGATAGGGAAGAAAAGTACTGTCCTATTATGGTTATAGTACTTACATACTACTAAGTACCAAAATGATAGTGCATACATAAGGATAGGAGGTTTCGTGGGTTATGGCGATTGAACGATGTGAAACAATTGCGAAAATACAAAAGATTTTAGGCGGAAAGTGGAAGATTGCGATTTTATATTATCTTTCTATAAAAACAAGACGTTTTGGAGAATTACAACGTCAAGTCGGTGATATTACTCAATCTACATTGACAAAGCAACTTAGGGAACTGGAAGCAGACGGTTTTATTTCCAGATATGTCTATCAAGAAATCCCACCTAGAGTGGAGTATTCGTTAACTGATTTAGGAGAGAGTTTTGCAACTATTCTAGAGCAGATGAAAATATGGGGAAAAACATATCTTCACAAAGAAAACGAAGTAAAGGACTAATGAAATGTTCTCTGTTTCTTTCAAATATAATATCTAAGTTTACAGGAGAAAGAGATGAAGCAATTGGAAGAGCCCTGTATATTGAAGAAAAAGAAATAGCACCTATTGGCATAGGTACTATACTAAAAATAATTAGAAAATAAAATTTAAAACTAATATAATCATATTATAAGTAAGTTATAGATAAAAGTCAATTTAACTTATCAAGTTAACTTTTAATGTGATACAAAAGAGAAAGAAAAATGTCTAAGGGTTTAAAATTAATTTTAAACTTATTAAAACCTCTCAATTACTGTATCTTAAAGATAAAGTAATTGAGAGGTTTTTTAACATTATGTTTTCTCGATTCGATTTGTTGAAAAGTAATTTCATACTAATATCATATTTATAAAGTATTTTTGAATTTAATTTGATAAAATATATTTATGCCTTACGCAGAGAATTTTAAATATACAAAATTTAATGAAAATGTAGTGAATATATAACTTTTATAAGGAGATAAAGATATTTTATGGATACAATAAAGAAATTAAGTCATGGATGTACACTAGATTGCCATGATTGTTGTAAATTTAATGTTTATACTAAAGGAAATAATGTGATAAAAATTGAAGGAGATAGAAATCATCCTTATACAAAAGGATTTATATGTAAAAAAGGATTGGCTCATTTAGATAGATTAAAGCATAAAGATAGGATAGAGACTCCAATGTTAAAGGTAGATGGTCTATGGAAAAAAATTTCTTTTGATGAAGCTTTAGAAATAATGGCAGATAAACTCCTATATTATAAAGAACATTATACATCAAAGTCCGTTATGCACTATGACCAATATGGAAGTGGGTCTATATTAAAGTATATAGGAGATATATTTTTTAATTTTTATGGAGGAGTTAGTAGACATAAGGGAGGGCCATGTTGGAGTGCAGGAATGCATGCCCAAAAGTATGATTTTGGAGTAGCTAAGGGTCATGCTATAGAAGATATGCTAAACAGTAAGAGTATATTTATATGGGGAAAAAATCCAGCATATACTACCATTCATACTATGCAAATAATTAAAAAAGCTAAAGAAAAAGGGATAAAAATAGTAGTAATTGACCCTATATATACAAAGACTGCCCAAATGGCAGATAAGTACATACAAGTAAGCCCTGGAACAGATGGAGCATTAGCTATGGCTATGGCAAAAATTATAATAGAAGATAACTTGCATGATGAAGAATATATAAATTCGTATGTTCTTGGTTTTGAAGAATATAAAAAATATTTGGACTCATTAGATTTAAACTTTTTAAGTAATGAATGTGGAGTTAAAGAGAAGGATATAAGAGAATTAGTTAATTTATATGTTAATAAATATTCAACTATAAATGTAGGGTATGGTCTTCAAAAGTATAAAAATGGAGGAAATACAATAAGAGCTATAGATGCCTTAGGAGCTATAACAGGTCAAATAGGATTTAGTGGTGGAGGAGTGAATTATGCTAATAAGGTTTATCCAAATGTGATAAACGCTGACCCTTATAATAGCCAAGCATATGGCGAAGATAGGGAGTTTTATGTAAGTAATATTAGCAAGTTTATAGAAGAATCTTTAAAAGAAAATATATCAAATGAAGTTAATAATACATTAGATAAGCCAAATAATACACTGAACAAGTTTGATAATATATCAAGTAAATCACTAAAAGGAAATATTCCTATAAAGATGGCAGTAATAACTAAAAGTAATATGCTAAATCAATTGCCAGATTTAGTAGAATTAGAAAGAGTTTTTTCAAAAATTGAATTTAAAGTATGTTTTGATATGTTTATGACTGACACAGCTACTTTATGTGACTTATTTATACCTTGTACAAATACACTTGAAAGTGAAGATATAATTTATAGCTCAATGACCAATCCATATATAACATATAATGAAAGAGCAGTAAAACCAAAGCATGAATTTATGGATGAGTATTATTTTTTTATGGAGTTAGCTAAAAAGATGGAGCTAAGAGACTATCCTTTTGTATCAAAAAAAGAATACTTAGAAAAAGTAATTGAGCCACTTAATCGTTTTGATAAAAGTCTAGATATAGAAAAGCTTAAAAACAGTTATTTTACTATACATAATCCTATTGCTTGGGAAGATAAGAAGTTCGAAACTCCATCTGGAAAGTATGAACTTTATTCAGAAAGGATAAGAGATTTAGGAATTAGTCCAATTCCAGTGTATATAAGTAATAAAACTAGAAACTTTGAAGATGAAAATAGAAAAAATATTTTTAGATTGTTAACTAATCACCATGCAGATACTTTGTTTAGCCAACACTTTATGGATAAGACATCTATAGCTCAAGCATATATAAATCAAAGTATGGCTAAAAAAATAGATGTTAACACTAAGGATATTGTAGTTTTAAAGTCAAAAAAAACAAAGATAGATGTGCAGATAAATATAGATAACGGAGTAAGTGATTATATAGTAAAAATGTATGTTGGATGGTGGAAGAAACATGGCAATCCTAATAGTTTGACAGATACTGGTATATCAGATATTGGTGGTCAAATAACATATAATGAAACGATGGTAGAAATAATACGACAAAACTAGTTAAATTTCATTGAAGGAATAGAAATACGATTATAGAATTGATTAAAAGTTACTATTTTTACAAAACTATTGAAGGAGGGATTTTGATGGTAAAATATTCCTTAGAACATAAGAATCTATACATAGAATTTATGTGCTCAGAACTAGACCACCATGTAGCTAATGAAATAAGGGAAGAAATAGATAACTTATTAAGTGTTAATCAAGTAAAAAATGTTGTATTTGATTTTGGAGATATTAATTTTATGGATTCTTCAGGTATAGGTGTCATCATAGGTAGATATAAAAAAATTTCTAATGAAGGGGGACGAGTTTCAGTAATTAATATAAGTTCACGAGTTAAGAAAATTTTTGATTTATCTGGGTTAAATAAAATTATTGGCATTTATGATACGTATGAAGAAGCTCTAAGTTCTTTGTAGGGAGGAGTATGTGATGAATAATATTATGGAAGTTAAATTTTCGGCACTATCTGAAAATGAAAGTTTAGCAAGAGTTATAGTAGCATCATTTGCAGCAAAGTTAGACCCAACAGTAGATGAATTAGTTGATATAAAGACTGCTGTCTCTGAGGCTGTTACAAATGCTATAATACATGGATATGAAGAAGACAGTTCTAAATTTGTTTTTTTAAGATGTGAGATAGAAGGAAATACTATAAAAATTGTAGTTGAAGATGAAGGGTATGGAATAGAAAATGTGGAGAAGGCAATGGAACCACTTTATACATCAAAACCAGAACTTGATAGATCAGGAATGGGATTCACAGTTATGAAAAGCTTTATGGACGATGTAGAGGTAAGTTCTAGAAAAGATAATGGCACTAGAATTGAAATGACTAAAAAAATAAATTTGCCTAAATAAAGTCCAAAAGTGAGGTTTTATTATGGAAGTAACTGTTGCCAGAGAAGAAAAAAAACCTCTTCTTAGTCATGAAGAGACTCTAGAACTTATTGATAAAGTTCAAAATGGAGATGAAGAGGCAAAAGAAATATTAATATCAAGTAATTTAGGTCTAGTTAGGAGCGTTGTATCTAGATTTTTAAATATAGGGTATGATAGAGAAGATTTATTTCAGTTAGGTTCTATAGGTTTAATAAAATCAATATATAAATTTGACCCAAAATTTAATGTTAAATTCTCTACTTATGCAGTACCGATGATTCTAGGTGAAATAAAGAGATATTTAAGAGATGATGGTATGATAAAAGTATCAAGGTCATTGAAGCAAATAGCTGTAAAGGCCAAGATGGAAAGTGAAGCTTTAACTAAAAAGCTAGGTAGAGAACCAAGTATAGAAGAAATAGCTCAAGCATTAGATGTAGAAAAAGAAGATTTAGTAATGGCTATGGAAGCTAATTTTAATGTGGAGTATCTACAAGGTGTTATTCATGAAGAGGAAGGTTCTCCAATATGCCTTATTGATAAAATAAGTATGAAGGGAGAAAGTGAGGAAGAAAAAGTTGTAGATAATATATTATTAAAGGACATACTTGGAAGACTTGATAAGAGGGAACGCCAAATAATAGTTCTCAGATATTTTGAAGATATGACTCAAAGTGAAATAGGAGAAATGCTCAATATATCACAGGTTCAAGTATCAAGGATAGAGAAAAAAGTATTGTCTAAGTTAAAAGAGTATATATCATGATAATACTTATAATATATTAAATTTTTAGAATTATTTCTATTAAATTTTATATCGAATTTTCGATTATCCGCATAAACACTACACTTTCAAGCAATTAAAAGCATAAGAAAACACTTGTTTTACCACGAAATTACCATGATTGAATGAGCCTTGATATGACAGCAAAACTAACGAGGGAGATAACACAAAAATACTGTGTATCTCCCGATTTTCGTTTATACAGTTGATTACTTCACTCTGATTTCAAATTTCTTTATTTCTGCCATTTCACAAAACAACACTTCACGCTTGGAACGTCTTGCAAACTGTCTTTTGTAATTTTTCAATTTTCATTTAATAATAATCATCATTAAGGAGTTAAACTGCAATCAGACGATATGCTAAAAAGAAGATGTCTTCATAATTTCACCCCCCTTTCTGCTAAAGCTGAGATATATAAACGGGAATTAGGAATACCGTTTATACTGTTGGGGGCATAATAGAAAGAATGTGTTTATAAAAAAAGCCCATACAGAACAGAATGTTTGTACGAGCTAATGTGAAGATTATATATTGCAGATTTATTTTCGTCCCAATATAAAAATCCAGTTATGATTAAAGCATATTCCTTTATCAGTCTTAAAAGGATAAAGACCTGTTTTCTCGTTTCCGTTAAGTTCTTCTTTGATAAGTGCGATAATTCTATCTCTTTTTGATTTTGGTGTCTTTGTTAAATTTAACCAGTCGCTTAATTGTTGTTGTATTTTTGTTCCTTCACACTTTTCTATTTGTAAACTATAGCTTTCAAACAATTTTTTCATTTCTGTTATACTTAGATTTCTTACATGTGAAGAGTCACGCAATGTTTCCAGTTCGTCCTCTATGGGGCGTAATATTTCATCAGTCGCTTCCATATCAATGAAGACCAGTTTCCCATCAGGTTTTAATACTCTTACCATTTCTGAAAACACTTTATATACATCTGTGAAATGATGAAAAGCCAAACGGGAAAATACAATATCAAAACTATTATCTAAGAAAGGAAGTTCTTCTGCATATCCTTTCACAAAAAACATATTGTGTAGATGCTCTTTTTCTGCTTCACACTTTCCTTTCTTCAGCATAGAGGTTGTTGCGTCCAAACATACCACTGCCTGTGCATGAGGAGCAAGAAAACGACTACAAATACAAGTTCCAGAAGCCACTTCCAAAACAGTGTTATCTTGTTTTGGTGCAATATTAGATAGCATATACTGTAAGTAGGATTCTTTACAAAATTGTACAGACTTACTTTCAAAATTAGGTGCCTGTATGTCAAAAGAACGATTGATAGTTTCTAAATTTATTGGTTTCATAATGCACTTCCTTTCTTGGGTATAAAAAATGACTGGATAGGAACTTTTTCTAATGACAAAAGTTCTATTTTTTTATCTATACCGCCAGCATATCCGGTTAAACTTCCATTTTTTCCAATGACACGGTGGCAGGGTATCATAATGGAAATTGGGTGACCTACTGCACCACCTACCGCTTGTGATGACATTTGGGAAAGCTCCTTTTTCTGTGCAATCTGTATTGCAATCTCGCCATAAATAGTTGTTTCTCCATAAGGTATCTGCTTTAAAATTTCCCATACTTCAATCTGGAAAGAAGTACCAATTAAATGTATTGGTGGTAAAAAATCGGGCTCTTTTCCAGAAAAATAAATATCCAACCAATGTTTTACATGATCAAAAAAAGTCGAATCTATTTCTTTGTGCTCCTTGTTAAGCTTATATGCATAATATTTCTGATTTTCAAACCAAAGCCCTGTTATTCCAATATGGTCTGACGCTAAGAGAATTTTTCCCAAGGGGGAATGGTAATAACTAATATACTGCATGTATGCCTCCTATATATTAAAATATTGATTAGAGTTTAAATGTTTTTTTCGGTCTGCCATGGTGTAGCAACGAATTTGGGATACAACAGTGATTTTATAGTCTATAAAATCTGATAATCTACCTTGTTGCTGGCTTTCACGTTGCGCAATAAAATTACGCCATTTTGAAATGCTTTCTTCGTCTTTCCAAACAGACATACTGAGAAGTTTTTCTTTGGAAGCAAGAGAAGAAAAGCGTTCAGAACACATAAACCCTTCTGCGTTTTGCAAATGCTTTTTTAATTTTTCTGCTTGTTCAATATAATCTTGCATTTTACCTTCTTTTATCGCTGCTTCAAATAATATGATGACCGATAATATGATGTATGACAGAAGAAAATAAGTCCTCGTATACTTCCATCTCTATGTGACCGATTCTATCTATCACTTTTTTTAGGTATTTATCCTTGTTTCTCAAATATTCGATTTTCGTATTTCCATATAAAAAAATCATAACTTCCTCTTTTTTGCATTGACTTCCTCATTCCACTATATTATAATTTTATCACTAAAACAGATGAAATAATATTGAAAAATCGTCATATATTATTATAATATCTTCAAAGGAGCGTAGAGAATGATTTGTGATAAAGAACATTACATCAATTCTGTAAATCTGAATGCAAATACTGATTTTCCATATCTTATACTAAATGTTATCAATGACAAGGCTTATCCTAGAAATCTTGGTTTTCAAGTTATGCACTGGCATGAAGATTTGCAGTTTATATATGTGTTTGACGGAATAATTGAAGTTAAGACGTTGGAAAAATCTACTTATGTAAAAAAAAGCGAGGGAATATTTATCAATAAAAATGTTGTGCATGATGTACACAAAAAAGAAAACTGTCATTATAACAGTTTTATTTTTCCTGCTGACTTTCTAGGATTTTATACTGGAAGTCCTGCAAAAACTATGGTTGACAGTATTGTTGAAAATGAACAACTAACAATTTATCATTTTACAAGCAAAATCCAATGGTGCAATGAAATATTGACTATCTTAAAAAAATTATCTGAATTAGATAAGAATAAAACGAATGTTTATGCGTATGAAGTTCTAGTTTTATTGTGTTCTCTCTGGCTTATCATGCAAAGAAATATTATTCTGCCTGACATAAAGCCCAGAAGTATCATTAATATTCGCATGAGGACAATCTTACGGTATATTGAGGAACATTTTTCAGAAGATGTAACATTAGCAGATTTGGCAAATAGCGCTAATATAAGCAAATCAGAATGTGCACGTTGTTTCAAAATAAGTTTGAACACTACTCCCTATAAGTATCTTACTGAGTTTCGTCTATTAAAGGCAACGCAGTTGTTAAAAAAATCGGATGAGGCAATCGGTAATATCTCCACAAGTGTAGGCTTTCATCAGATAAGTCATTTTGGGAAATGTTTTAAGGAGAAAACAGGATATAGTCCTAGCCAATATAGAAAAATCCACAATGTGAAATAACTTTTTTTCTTTCTTCCTCTTGATTGGGATTTTTGTTTGCTGTATCTTTCATACAAGAGAAGAAATTAAATTCCTCTTTTCCACTGAGAGTGCCAAAACAGAGGTCAAGCGTCTGATGGCATAGAAGTATTTACCACAAAATTTACCATATTTGAGAGGGAAAGCTTAAGAAGATATACCACGATATGCGAACGTGAACAGAAAGTAAAAAGGCCCGAATAGCCTGTAAAATGGGCTTATTTGGACATTTAAGAAGATATGAAAATATAGGGAAAAAGTGATATATAATTTATCACTAAATTTAAAATTATTATTAAAAAAATTACAAGTTCAAATAAAAAATATCAAAAAACAAGGTGTCTTTATGATAGAAAATAAATTATTTTCTTTATTAGGCATCTTTTTTATTTTTTGACTAAACTTTGAGTGTCTAAAATAAATTATAGGTTTATTTTTTTAAAATTAACAAATAATACTTTAGAGAGGTGTTTAGTATGGATAAAAATTATAAAAAGTATGTAGACCAAATAAGCCCAAAACCTACATATTTGAAAAACTATACACTTGCATTTATTGTAGGTGGAATTATTTGTATGATAGGGCAAGCTATAAATGATTTATATATGAAAGTTGGAGGGCTTGATAAATTAGGTGCTAGTTCTGCTACATCAATAACACTAATATTTATAGGGGCATTTCTAACTGGATTAGGAGTTTATGACCTAATCGGAAAAAGAGCAGGAGCTGGTTCTATAATACCAATAACAGGTTTTGCTAACTCAATCGTATCTCCTGCAATGGAGTATAAAAGAGAAGGATATGTATTAGGTGTAGGTGCAAACTTATTTAAAATTGCAGGACCAGTTTTAGTTTATGGTATAGGTTCTTCTATTTTATGTGGAATTATTTATTATATTTTTAAAATGTTTTAGATGATTTCTATTTAATTTGAACTTTATTAATTAACTACTAGCTAGAAAAATTATCTATTAGAAAATAGCTATGAAAATTTCAATTAATATTAAAGAATTAAATAGTAAAATGCAAAATTAAAAAGGTGTGAAAATATGAAAAATAAAAGAATTGGAAAAAGAACAGTCAAGCTAGAAAATAAACCAACAATAATATCAGCAGGAACTATAGTAGGTTCTAAAGAGGGTGAAGGACCGCTAAAGGACTATTTTGATATGATTATGACAGATGATTTATATGGTGAAAAAACTTGGGAATTAGCTGAAAGTAAAATGGTAGAGACTGCATCTCAGAAAGCAATACAAAAGGCAGGAAAAAAATTGTCAGATGTAAATTACATGTTAGGTGGAGATTTAATCAATCAAATAGTGCCAGCATCTTTTGCTGCAAGAGAATTAGCGATTCCATTTTTAGGTATATATGGTGCATGTTCTACAATGGCAGAAGGTCTTTGTATAGGCTCTATGCTTGTAGATGGTGGTTTTGCAGATTTAGTGCTATCAGGTACATCAAGCCATTATTGTACAGCAGAAAGACAATTTAGATTTCCACTAGAGTTAGGAAATCAAAAGCCAATGACAGCTCAATGGACAGTTACAGGAGCAGGAAGTGTTTTACTAGCTCCTAATGGAGAAGGTCCTAAAGTAAAATATGTTACAGTTGGAAAAGTAATAGATAAAGGTATTGATGATGGTAATAATATGGGACCAGCCATGGCTCCAGCAGCAATAGATACTATATATTCTTACTTTGAAGATACTAATGATGACCCAAATAGCTTTGATATAATTGCTACTGGAGATTTAGGTACACTTGGAAAACAAATAACAGAAGACTTTTTAAAAGAAAAAGGTGTAGATATTTCAAAATGTTACACTGATTGTGGTATAGAAATGTTTAATCTTAAAGAGCAAGATGTTCACTGTGGTGGAAGTGGATGTGGATGTTCAGCTACAGTATTTGCAGGATATATATATGAAAAATTAAGAAAAAAAGAATTTAACAAAGTAATGCTCGTATCAACAGGAGCACTATTATCACCAACAAGTACACTACAAAAGCAGACAATACCTTGTGTTGCACATGCAGTAGTAATAGTAAATGAGTAGGAAGTGATATATATGTTAATGGAATATGTAAGAGTATTTATTGTAGGTGGAATTATATGTTTAATAGCTCAAGTAATGATGGACTACTTTAAAATGCAAACTCCATATGTTATGGTGACATATGTAACATCTGGTGTAGTTTTAACTTTTCTAGGGCTTTATGAACCATTAGTTAAGTTTGCAGCAGCGGGTGCAACAGTTCCTATAATAGGATTTGGATATTCACTTGCTAAAGGAGTAATAAAATCAATACAAAGTGATGGATTTTTAGGTATTTTTCTAGGCGGAACAACTGCTACAGCTGGTGGAATAGCAGCAGCTATATTTTTTGGATATATTATGTCAGTAGTATTTACACCAAAAGCAAAACCATAAAACCACTTAAATATAGGATAATTTTTTGCATTAAATAGGTAGATATCTTTTTAGATTCTACCTATTTTTTTATACTTACAAGCGTTTACATAATCAAGTTGACAATTATTTACAAGATGGTGTAGTATTATATTAGCAAAAATAAAATGAAGTGAAGTAGGGGATAAAGATGGTAACTATTAAAGATATTGCAAAGAACCTAGGCATTAGCTATTCAACTGTTTCTAGGTGCTTAAACAATAATCCTAATGTATCTGAAAAAACAAAAAAGAAGGTAGTGGAAGAGGCTAACAGGCTAGGATTTCATTTTAATGTAAATGCGAGAAATCTAGCAAAAAAAGAAACAAATAGAATAGGGGTAATCTTTTCAAATAATTTTAATCATCAAGACACTAGAAAATTTTTTAGTGATATAATGGATAGTTCTATAAATTCTATTGAGACCAATAAGTATGACTTTATAATACAGCCAAACAATAACATTAGTGGTGACAGCAATGTCTATAAAATGGTTAATGGACAAATGGTTGATGGATTAGTAATAGTGTCTCAATCAATAAAAAAAGAAGAGTATGAGTTTTTAAAAGATAATAATTTTCCACATGTATTCATATATTTTAAGCCATCTTTTGTGGGGGAAGTAGATAATTTCTTTTGGGACGATAACGTATACGGGGGCTATATAGCTACTAAGCATTTAATTGACCATGGTCATAAAAATATAATAACAATAACTTCAGATGATAAGAATTCAAAAATGCATGAAGATAGAACAAAAGGGTATTTAAATGCTATGGAAGAGGCTAATTTGAAGACTGATGTAATTAAAACTAAAATGGATTTTGAATCTCAAGTTGAGCTATTAAGAATTCATATTGATAAAATAAAAAAAGCTTCGGCTATCTTTGTGCAACAAGATGTGCCAGCTATTTCTATAATACAAGAGTTAAAAACTACTTATGGTATAAATGTACCAGAAGACATATCTATAATAGGATATAATAACATTGAATTAATATCTTACTTTAGGTCACATTTATCAACAATAGATGACCCAAGAGAACAAGTTATAAAAAATGGAGTAGACAGTTTAGTAAATACAATAAATAAAAAGAGTACAGAGCATATACCAAGAAAACTTTATCCAAGATTAATTATAAGAAACAGCGTTAATAGAATAAAAAACTAAAAGTAGTTTGTTTATTATAGAATTTAATATGAATCAAAACTTGCATAAAATAAAAAATCTCAGTACAACACTGAGATTTTTTATTTTTTAAGTAGTTTTATTAAGATAGTTTTTTATAAAATCAATAAACATCCTTGTAGATTTCTTTAAAAATTTATTATTTGTCCAATATAGTTCAATAAATTGCTCGCATTTTATATCTTTAATAGGTAATAGTTTAATAGAAGATTCATAATCTATACACCATGATTTTTTAGGAATAAATCCAACTCCATAACCTTCTTTTATCAAATTATAAACAGTTGAAGGAGAATCACATTCAAAACCTATACTAGGCTCAAATTCAGCATAACTACAAAATCTATCTGTAATTTTTCTGAAATTTGTACCTTTTTCTAAACATATAAAATTCTCATCTTGTACATCTTTAAAATATATACTATTAAGCTTTGATAGTGGATTGTTGTAAGGTACACCTATAAATATTTCTTCGCTAGTTAATACTTCATAATTTGATGATTTAAATTCAAAGCAATATGAAGTAATGCATATATCAAAATCGTAGTCAACTGTTGATTTTGGAACATGTTGCACTAATTTGAATGAAATATTGGGATGTGATTTTTTAAATTCACTAAGTACATCTAAAATTAACCCTGATGCAGTAAGTACGATTAATTTAATTTGGTCAAATTCACTACAAGCTAAATCTTTTATTTCTTTAGTTGATGCATCCAATAAATTAAGTATCGAATCAACTCTTTTAAGAAAAATATTTCCACAATAGTTTAATTTTATAGATCTTCCTTTCCTGTTAAATAATTTTATACCTAAATCCATTTCAAGTAGAGCGATACTTTTGCTAAGTGCTGATTGTGTTACATGTAATTGCTTAGCAGCATTAGTCATATTTTCAGTACGAGCTACAACTTGAAAATACTTTAATTGTAATAAATCCATAATGCTTAATCCTCCTTTTGCTTTATGACTAAAAGCATATAAAAATAATGAAAAATTTATATTATACATTATCGATGAGAGAATATATAATTAAATCACTAATAGTTATATTGTAAGAAAATTATAAAAATTGCAAGGAGGTACAGAAATGAAAGAGAAGACAGGAATTAGAAATGCTCTGATAGCAGCCTGTATAATTACAGTATTGGCTGAATTAATTGGGCCTATTTCATTTAAAGTTATGGGCATTAATATAACTTTACTTAGTATACTATGGGCTATCTTTATAGGTATGGCTACTTCCCCTCATTTGTTAGGAAGGGTCATACCAGCTTTAAAAAAGTTTATAGGAGATAATGAAATAAATGTGTCTCCATATCTTTTATCTTTAACTTTATATCCATTAGGAATAATGTTTGGAATTAATGCAGGTCCTAAAGTTGGTATATTACTTCAAGCAGGACCAGCACTTTTATTACAAGAGTTTGGTCATATGGGTACAATGTTGATAGCATTACCTGTTGGAGTAGCATTAGGTCTTGGAAGAAGTGCATTAGGAGGGACTTTTTCATTATGCCGTGACACAGCACTAGGAATTATTGGGGATAAGTATGGGTTAAATTCACCAGAAGGTATAGGAACATTAGGAACTTATATAAGTGGTAGTATCTTTGGAACATTATTATTTTCATTTTTGGCACCACTGGGTGTTCTTATAGGCCTTCATCCATATGCTTTAGCAATGGCATCAGGAATGGGAAGTGGTTCTATGATGGGGGCTGCAACAGCATCATTGATGAATACTGTCCCAAATATGTCTGAACAGATTTTAGCTTATTCAGCAACCAGCGGATTGATTACAGCTGTTACTGGAATATACATAGAATTATTTTTATCATTACCAGTAGCCAATTATTATTATAGTAAAGTGGCTCCAATTATTGAGAAGTTTAGAAATAGAAAAAAAGCAAACACAAGAGATGTCTTATAATGGAGGGTGTATAGATGGAAAAGACTTTGAAGACTATTATGGAACAGATAAAAATAGTAATGTTCATATATATTATTATTTGCTTTGGGCAAGCTATAGCACTTAAAACACAGGCTAAAGACTTGGTGATTGGAAGTGTATTTGGGTTTATATTAGTAATAATTGCTATTGTAATAAAGAATTTTGTTAAGAGACCAAATTTACCAGGTTTTGCATGGGCTACTTTGGTTGCATTTGTATTATCACTTCCAATATCACCAGTTGGAGATTTTATAGCAAGCAATATAGGAAAAATCAATTTCATGTCTACAGTAACACCATTATTAGCTTTTGCAGGAATTTCTGTAGGTAACCAATTAGACATATTAAAGACTTTGAGTTGGAAGCTAGTAGTTATATCATTTATAGTTATGACATCTACTTATTTTGGTTCTGCTTTTATATCTCAGACAGTTCTAAAAATAAATGGAATGATTTAAGGAGGTAGTAAGTATGGAAGAATTAAAATTAAAAATCAAAGAAGATATAAAGTTGTTATCTGATGAGAAAAAAGTATCATTTGAAAAGGTATCTAAATTTTTATTTGAAAATCCAGAATTAGCATTTGAAGAGTTTAAATCACAAAAAGCATTATGTGATTTATTAGAAGAAAGTGGATTTAATGTGACAAAGGGTGTAGGTGGACTAGAAACATCTTTTGAAGCAGTCTACTCAAATGGTGCTGGTGGAAAGACAGTCGCTTTTCTAGCTGAATATGATGCACTTCCAGGTATGGGACATGCTTGTGGACATAATATTATAAGTACAAGTTCTGTTGGAGCTGGTATTATTTTAAAAGAAATTATAAAAAGGTATGATATAGAAGGAACTGTAAAAGTGTTTGGAACACCTGCAGAAGAACGAGTAGGTGGAAAGATAACCATGATTAGAGAAGGAGTTTTTAAAGGTGTAGATGCTGCATTAATTTTACACCCATGTGATGCTTCAATACCTGATGATATATCATTTGCTCAAGTTAATTTAAAATTTGATTTTAGTGGAAAAGCTTCTCATGCTGCTGCTTATCCCTGGGAAGGAAGAAGTGCATTAAGTGGAGTAATAGCATTGTTCAATAGTGTAAATAGCATGAGATTACATCTTAAAGATTATGCAAGAGTACATGGAATTATAACTGACGGAGGTAGCATACATAACATAATTCCTGAAAAATCTACAGCTATATTTAATGTAAGAGCATTAAGTATAGAATACCTAAATGAAATTTGTGATATGCTTAAAAATTGTGCTAAGGGAGCTGCAATTTCTACAGGAACTAGTGTAGAAGTAATTCAATTAGATGAGATATATAAAGAAATAAAAAATGATTCAAGATTAGTAAATATAGTTAGAGAAAATTTTGAAGTATTAGATGAAGATTATATTGAAAGAGATTTAACTCAAGGCATTGGTTCAACTGATACTGGAAATTTAACTCATGAGATACCAGCAATACAAGCATATATAAAATTAAAAGAAAATACTGCAACTCATACAGAAGAATTTGCTGTAGCTGCTGGTGGAGAAGAAGGAAAAATAGCACTTATAAAAGCAATTAAAGTACTAGCAATGTGTGGTGTAGATGTTTTGTACAGTAAATAATGTATTATTAAAAAAATACATGAAGAAAGGATATTAAATATGATATTAAAACAAGTACTAGAGGTTTATGATATTTTAGATAAATCAACTGCAAGTGGAGAAGAAGTAAAGACATACTTACAAAGTTATGGTGGAGAAAATATAATAGTAAAAAAGCTATCATCAAGTAAAGGTTCTACAGATTTAGTTAAGCTTACAATTGCTGGGAAGAATGGTAAGTTAAAAGGAGGAAATGCTCCTACTCTTGGTATCTTAGGCAGACTTGGAGGTATTGGGGCAAGACCAGAGGTAATAGGTTTTGTTTCAGATGGTGATGGAGCATTAGTAGCAATTTCAGTAGCATCGAAACTTTTAGATATGCAACGAAAAGGAGATGTATTAAAAGGCGACATTGTAATTTCCACTCATATTTGTCCAGATGCTCCAACTAAAGAGCATTATCCTACACCCTTTATGGATTCACCAATAGATATGCTAACTATGAATGAAAATGAAGTTGATGGTAGTTGTGATGCAATACTTTCAATCGATACTACTAAAGGTAATAGAATAATCAATACTAGAGGATTTGCAATATCGCCAACTGTCAAAGAGGGATACATATTGAAAACTAGTGATAATCTTTTAGATATTATGCAGACTGTAACTGGAAAATCTCCATTTGTATTTCCTTTATCAATTCAAGATATAACACCATATGGAAATGATTTGTATCACTTGAATAGTATTTTACAGCCAGCAGTTGCTACAAATTGTCCAGTAGTTGGAGTAGCAATCACTACAGAAGTTCCTGTTGCTGGATGTGCTACAGGAGCGACTCATTTTAGTGATTTAGAGTCAGTTGGTAGATTTGCAATTGAAGTTGCCAAATTATTTGGTGCAAATAAGTGTGATTTTTATGATAAGGAAGAGTGGAATATACTTATAAAAAGATATGGTAAATTGAACACATTCCAGACTTTTGGTATACAATAAGCAAAAAATATAAAGTTTGTATAATTCGTAATACATAAATATTATTAAAAAATACACATCTTGATTATAATTACTAAAAAAGGAGTGCCTCATTGATGATTTCTAAAAATCACTTTGAGGCAACTCCTTATATTTTTGTTTAAAATTTAATTGTTTATTAGTATTTAGGTATAATCTTGTATTAAACTAAGGTGTTGTAGTACCACCACCATCAGGAGGGGTGACAGTACCACCACTGTTACCACCATTATCAGGAGGATTAGTAGTGCCACCACTGTTACCACCATTATCAGGAGGATTAGTAGTACCACCACTGTTACCACCATTATCAGGAGGGTTAGTAGTACCACCACTATTACCGCCATTATCAGGAGGAGTAGAGCCACCACCATTATTACCTGGATTATTGGTGTTATTATTGTCATCTTCTTCTGGCTGATTATTATCTGGTTTCTTTGTATCTTCAGGAGATGGTTGAGAACTTACTCTAGAAGGAGCTGTACCTTCAATAAATGCTGCTTTAGAGCCAGAAGATTGCTTTCCTCCATCTTCTAAGTTAATCTTTGTAAAATATACATTTTTAGGAACTTCAAATTCAGTAACTGTTAAATTTGCATGTATTTTTGACATGATTTTTTGCCAAAGCTTTGCTGTACTGGTACTTCCATGTGGAACATCCCTACGTTTTATAGTGTTACCAGCATCATCTTTTCTACCAGCATCATCTCCAATGTATGTTGCTCCTACATAATAAGGTGTATAACCAACAAACCAAGCATCATATGCGCTATTTGTAGTACCTGTTTTTCCTGCAACAGGCATTCCTTTTGGAAGTGATGCGACACCACCTGTACCTTCAGTAATTACACTTTCTAACATATCTGTAACAACATAAGCTACTTCTGGGTCTACAACCTTATGCTCCTCAGGGGCGTTTTTGACTAATAATTGACCATCAAAAGTAGTTATAGTAGTGAAAATAGATGGTTCTACATAAACTCCTTGATTTGCCAATGTACCATAAGCAGCAGCCATCTGAAGTGGAGTAATACCACTTGCCATACCACCAAGTGTTAATGCTGGGAACTGTCTATCAGTTGCTCCTGTTTGACTATTTTTAACAGTTGTTATACCAAAGTTCTTTAAGTAGTCCATCATTATATCTATACATTCATCGTAAGAATCTCCAAGCATTTCAGCAGTTTTAACTGCTATTGTGTTTGAAGATTTAGCAAGTGCTTTACGTAAACTCATAGAACCGTGACCACTAGTGGTAGTTCTCGGATTCCATTTAGTATTTTCTTCAAATTTATATCCTCCTCTAACATCATTTAGAGCAGTTGATTGTGTAATCTTTAAAGTATCAATGGCTGGTGTATAAATTGCTAAAGGTTTTATAGAAGAACCTGGCTGATGAGGGCTAGTAGCACGATTTAAAGTTTTTCTGCCACTTATGTTTCGACCTCCAGCTAATGCTCTTATTTCACCATTTCTGTAATCTAAAATTACCATTGAGGCCTGTGGCTGGCTAACTCCATCAGGTCCAACCATATGTCCTGGGAAATTGCTATTTTTATCAAATTCTTCCTCTAAAGCATCTTGCATTTTAGGGTCTATAGTTGTATTTACAATTAGACCACCATTGTAGAATAAGTTTTGAGCTTCATCATTTGTATGACCTTGTTCCATTAGGGCATTTATAACTTCACTTTCAATAAGGTCTTCTACAGATGAAGAAACTTTATCTGCTGATTTAGGTAATTTTATTTCTATCTTAGCATTAATTGCCTCATCATATTCTTTTTGTTTGATATAGCCTAACTCTAACATTTTCTTTAGAACAATTTCTTGTCTTTTCTTAGATTCAGGATTGTTTATAGCTTTTCTGACAACTAATGTACCTGCCTTTAGCTGTCTATAAGTATCACTAGATATAAGTTCCCAAGTCTTTAATTTTTCAATCATGTCAAAGTCTACTTGACTTGGGTCATCTAAATCATCATCCGTTGTATTAACAAAAAACAATAATTTATTCTCTAAGTCACTCTTAGTTTCACTTCCATCTAATTTAGAAGTTTTGTAAGCTGAGAACCTAGATGGATTTTTAGTTGAACCAGCAAGAAGTGCTGACTCAGCTATAGTAAGGTCAGCTGCAGACTTATCAAAATAACCACGTGCACCAGCCTCAGCTCCTGCAAGACCTTTTCCAACGAAGAAGTTATTTAAATAAGTTTCTAATATTTTGTCTTTACTTACTGTCTTACTCATCTCATATGCATAATAAAGATCTTTTATTTTACGAGGTATAGTTTGTTGCTCAGTAGTTAACAACATCTTAGATACCTGCATAGGAATAGTACTACCACCTTGTTTGGTACCTGTAAGAGTTTTTAATACTGATCTAAATAAACCTCTAATGTCAACACCCTTGTGTTCATAAAAACGTTCATCTTCTATTGCAACTACTGCATGCTGAAGATGAGTTGAAATTTTATCTAATGGAACGGGTGTCTTTTTATTTACACTTGGAGCAGTAGATAATGTTTTTCCATTAGCGTATTTAATTGTAGTTGTTTGGTTAGTCTGCTTGTCTAAAACAGCTTCTGTAACTGGAGAGACATCTCTTAATGATGCAAATACTAATCCAGCAGTACCTGCTGCACCAACAACTAATAAAACTAAAAATACAATACCAAATACTCTTAGTTTTTTAAATTTATCGCTTTTTTTAGATTTCTTCTTGCTTTTAGTTGAATGAGTTTTGTTAGCTGAATTTCTATTAACTGGTTTATTTGAGCTACTAGATGAGCTAACCTTTTTTCTTCTTATTTTATTTCCATTTTTATCATTATCGTTATTCATAAGATTTTAACCTCCTTACTTAATGCAATATTATAACACAAATAGGAGTAATTTTGTAATTAATAGAAAAAATGAATTTGCTATAATATTCTGTACATTGTAGATATGTATAAACAAAATGTATTAATAAGTCTATATTTTTATTTATTTATTTTTGACAAATATTATAAAAATTATGCCAAAGTTACATATAAATAAATAGGAGGCGATAATTTTGAATAGAATAGTAGATAGAAAAAAGAAAAATGAATTTAGAAAAATTGTAGCTATTTTCTTGTTAATTCTTTTCTTGTCTGTATTTATAGGCAGTTTTATATATATAGATAAAAGTTTAAGACCAACAATTACAGTTTTAGCAGAAACAAAAGCTCTTGAATTGGCAAATAGGTCTATAAATAAAGCTGTTGCTGAAATGGTAGAAGGAAAAATAAATTATGAAGATTTAATGGATATACAGCTTGATAATAATGGAAAAATAACCATGATACAAGCAAATACTATTATGATGAATGAGATTGCATCTGCAATAGCTTTAGAAATACAAGATGAATTAAAAAAAGGTAAAACAGCAGATTCTTACATACCTATAGGAACCGCATTAGGAAGTCCTATATTAGCTAAATACGGTCCTAAACTTGAAGTATCTATTGAACCTATAGGAACAGTATCAGTAAACTTTAAAACAGAATTTGAGTCTTCAGGTATAAATCAAACAAGACATAGAATATATTTAGAAGCTCAAACACAAGTAAAAGTTGTAATCCCACTTATAACTTCAACAAAACAAATTAAAGCTCAGATTCCTATCTGTGAGACTATAATAGTAGGTGATGTTCCAGAAAGTTATGTAAATATACCTGAAAAGAACCTTGGTAATGTTTTACCTAACACTGGAAAAAATGCTAACAAGTAATATAGTTACATTTATTTTTGATAAATTTGAAATAATAGTTTATAAATAAAAATTTTGTAAATAATAAGTATTAAATAGTAATTAAAATAGTTGTAATAAAAGTTAATATAATAGTAATAAAAATTTGTGTTTTAAAGTATGTAAAATATTTAATATATTTGGTCTGTAGAGTGAATGAATATATCTTCAGACCAAATATATTATTGACCTTTATTTAATGATGTTTTAGAGTTTATAAATTACTTATAATATTTATTATCTATAGCATCCATTTAATAAATACACCATAACCAACAGCCGGGTCATTTTCAATGGCATGAGAGACTGCTCCTATTATTTTATCATCTTGTACTATTGGAGTACCACTCATTCCTTGCACAATACCACCAGTTTGAGCTAAAAGGTTTTTGTCAGTGATTTTAATTTTAAAACTTTTACTCTCAGGATGGTTTTGGTTTTCTATATCTATAATTTCAATATTATATTTTTTACATTCATTAGAGTTATTTTGTAAAATTATTTGAGCTTTTCCTAATTTAACTTCATCTAATGAAGCTACTTTATATTTTTTTAAACTAGAAATATCAAAATTATTAATTTTACCTCTTATTCCAAAATCAGTATTTTCTGTAAAACTACCAATAATATTTTCTCTTTTTGCATTTATACATCCAACACTACCTCGGTAAGATTTTTCTATATCAAGGTGTTTAGTTGTAGAAATTGAACCTGATTTTATAGGTATTTTTCTTGAACTACCAACACTTATTGGATGACCTACAGCACCAAATTCTGATGTTTCTGGATTAATATAAGTTAAGGTAGCAAATCCAGAAAGCAAGTTGTTAAAACTAATTTTTTCTAATATGTGTTTAGTTGTTTTCATTGTTAAGAGTTGACCATTTCTATTTAATAAAATAGATACTGGTTTTTCTTCAGGTAAAGCATTTAGTGTATTAGTAAAATCACTATATCCATCAACTTCTACATTATTTACTTTAATTATAGCATCACCTAATCTAAATGGAGATGCCTCACCAGGACTTCTAACAATGATATTTTTTAGTTCTGCATCAATCTGAAGAACATTTCCTATAGGTATTAAATATTCAGGTTCACTTTTTTGTAAATTTTGTGCATAAATTAAATTATTTGAGAAAAAATATAATAAAAATAAAAATGTTAAAACAATTGTAAATTTAGACTTAGCTAAGTTACTTCTTTTATTTAAAGCTTTATCTTTAAAATAAAAATTTTTAAATTGCATAGAACACCTCTTTCTTATTAAAATGTTTTAATAATAAAATTGAAATTTTCTTGCTGCTTCAATATTATGTTGCTCAAGAATCAGTTTTTGATGCTTGGAAAACTGACGCAATAACACCTTAGTTTTCATAAAAATAAATAAAATAAACAAGGTATATGATAAAATAGATACATATTCATATAAATTTAAATTAAATAATAGCTGTATATCATTGAAAGGAGCAAAAGATGAAAAAATATAGATTGTTAGTTACTTGTATAATTGCCATGGGAATTATAATTATAGGAACATCAAATCCAGTTACCAATTTTTACAAGACAACAAATTTAATTAATTCAGGTACTACTAAAAATGAAAAAACAGATAAAGATAAAGACTCAAATAAAAATATAAAAGATAAAGATGAAAATAAATCAAATTCAAAAAGCAAAAATGATAATAAGTCAGAGGATAATAAATCAGATAGTAAAGCAGAAACTCAAAAAAATAAAAAGTTTTTAATTTGTATAGACCCAGGACATCAGGGAAAAGGAGATAGTAATTTGGAACCAGTAGCTCCAGGTTCTTCATCTCAAAAAGCAAGAGTATCTTCAGGAACAGAAGGTATAGCTACAAAGAAAGCAGAGTATGTTTTAAATCTTGAAGCATCTGTAGTTTTAAAAAATATATTGGAATCTAAAGGTTACAATGTAATAATGACTAGAGAAACACATGATGTAAATATAAGTAACTCAGAAAGAGCGATACTTGCTAATGAGAAAAAAGCAGATATGGTTGTAAGAATACATGCAGATAGCTTAAATAATTCTTCAAAAACTGGTGCATCTATATTAGTTCCTGAGAAGGATGGAAAATATACAGCTCCTATCTATGAAGATAGTAATAGATGTGCAGAATTTATCAAAACAAATATGGAACAAGCTGGTATACAGATAAATGGAATTGTTCAAAGAGGAGATTTAACTGGATTTAACTGGTCAAAAGTGCCCGCTGTATTAGTAGAGATGGGATTTATGAGCAACTATAATGAGGACCAAATGATGTCAAATCCAGAATATCAAAGAAAAATGATGCAATGTGTAGCAGATGGATTAGATGAATATTTTAAATAAAATGTAAATAGAGAAAAAATTAGTTTGGTATTGTTTTCCTAATTTTTATCTCTATTTTTTATTTTACATAATACAGTGATAAAGTTTATTCTCAGTTAAATTATTGTAAATATAACTAAAAATATTGGTAATACTTGATTTAAGTTTCAAAAGAATATATTATAGTATAGAATGTGTAAAATTTTTTTGAGAGGTGTTAAAATGCTAGTAGTAGAAAATGTAAGTCACGGATTTGGTGCAAGAACAATATTAGAGAATGTATCCTTTAGACTTAGAAAAGGTGAACATATTGCACTAGTTGGCGCTAATGGAGAAGGAAAATCGAGTTTTTTAAATATAATAACGAAAAAGCTTATGCCTGATGCTGGAAATATAAAATGGTCTTCAAGAGCTACAGTAGGTTACTTAGACCAACATACAGTATTAAGTAAAGGTAAAAGTATAAGAGAAGTGCTTAGAGAAGCTTTTAAGCATATGTTTGATTTAGAGCAAGAAATGATTGCTATGTACGACAAGATGGGAGAAGCTAGCGATGATGAGATGAGTAAGCTTCTTGAAGAAACAGCAGAAATACAAACTATACTTGAAAATAGTGGTTTTTATATGATAGATGCAAAGATACAAGAAGTTGCAAATGGTCTTGGTCTTGGAGAAATTGGTCTTGATAAGGATGTAACTGATTTAAGTGGAGGTCAAAGAACAAAAGTACTTCTTACTAAACTTTTACTTGAAAATCCAACTATTCTTATTCTAGATGAGCCTACAAACTATTTAGATGAGGAACATATAACATGGCTTACTAGATATCTTCAAGAATATGAAAACAGTTTTGTTCTAGTATCACATGATATTGACTTTATAAATAATACTTGTAATGTAATATATCATATGGAAAATGGTGAGTTAAATAGATATAAAGGTAACTATGATGAATTTGTAAGACTCAACGATATAAAGAAGCGTCAAGAAGAGCAAGCTTATGATAAACAAGTTGAAGAAAGAAAGAGATTAGAAGATTTTGTAGCCAGAAATAAAGCTAGAGTTGCAACAAGAGGAATGGCTAATAGTAGACAAAAACAACTAGACAAGATGGAAATACTAGAAAGACCAAAGGAAAAGATAAAACCTACTTTTTCTTTTAAAGATGCCAGAGCAGCAAGTAAAATAATTTTTGAAACAGAAGACTTAGTTTTAGGATATGATGAAGCATTAACAAAGCCACTTAACTTCCAACTAGAAAGAGGAAAGAAGATTGCTTTAAAAGGGATGAATGGTATTGGGAAATCTACACTATTAAAGACATTACTTGGAATAATAAAACCATTTGGTGGAAATGTCAGATTGGGAGATTATTTAGAAGTTGGATATTTTGAACAAGAGAGTTCAAAAGAAAATAACAATACACCTATGGATGAAGTTTGGAGTGAATTCCCTGGTCTTACAAATTTTGAAGTTAGACAAGTCCTTGCAAAATGTGGACTTACTAATGAACATATAACTAGTCAAATGAGAGTATTAAGTGGAGGAGAAGCTGCTAAGGTTAGACTTTGTAAAGTTATGCTAAAAAATATAAATTTCTTAGTACTAGACGAGCCTACAAACCACTTAGATGTAGATGCAAAAGACGAATTAAAGAAAGCTATAAAAGAATTTAAAGGTACAGTTCTTTTAGTATGCCATGAGCCAGAATTCTATTCAGAAATTGTCGATGATGTATGGAATATAGAAGATTTCACTACTAAAATCGTTTAGGCAATTAATTTGTTACTGGGGGGATTTCATGAAAAAGTTTCTAAATATAATTTTTTCAGTGTGTATAAGTTTGGTTATAATAGTAAGTGTTATTAATTTTACTGTTGGATTTAAGCAACTTTATTATTTTGATATTGATTATTTAAACATATCAGAGTTATCTGGTTTATCTAAAGATAATATAAAATTAAATTATGATTACTTAATAGATTACAACCTAAGCAAGGATGTATCTGAGTTTAAGTTACCAACATTAAAATCTTCTCCAGAGGGGAAAATACATTTTGAAGAAGTGAGAAACATATTTCAAAATATCAATAAAATATCTCAGTTATTAATGATAATTTCTTTGGTGGGAATTATATTAAGTATAAAAAATAAAAATATAAAACTACTAAAAACTACATCAATGACTTTGATAATTATGCCAGTAGTATTGGCACTTCCTATTTTGTTGAATTTTGAAAAATCATTTATTATTTTTCATAAATTATTATTTAGAAATGATTATTGGATATTTAATCCCGATTTAGACCCAGTTATAAACATGCTTCCAGAAGAATTTTTCTTTCATGCTGGAATGATGATTTTAGCATTGATTTTAGCAGCAAGTATATTGATTTTTGTAATGTATAAATTATTTCAACGTAGGAAGATATTAAGGTAGAATTATATAAATTAAAAATAATACAATAAAAATAGCTATGCCATATTATTTAGACTAAAAGTAGTCAATAAATATCTATGCATAGCTATTTTCAATGAAAAATTATTTTTTGCTAGTGATTTTAACTAAATCTTTAAATTTTCCCATAATATAATTATAATTATCTTTTTTATGAGGTAGCATACAACTGCTGCAATCTTTAATGCCTTTATCTGTGTATTTAAAGTTTCCACCACAGTTTTCTCCTAAAGCATATAAAGGACAGTAGCAAAATAAACAGTTAAATTCTTCTGGCTTATTAGTTTTATGACAAGGGAAAAACTCACAATCTTTGTGATTAAAAAATTTATAATTTTCGCCCATCTTTTCCTCCTAATTTAAATAAAGTATCAAATCTTTTATAACTATATAAGATTTTGGTGATAATATAATTATACTAAATATTTTTATTAATAGTTGATAATATAGTATTATTAATCATATTATTAATGGTATAATTAGTCAACAGAGAAATAATGTAAATGTTTAATACAATTATATTATGCTTTATAACAAAAAATGAGGTGATTAAGTGAAAGAAATTCAAGAAAGAGCACTTCTTGTAGGTCTAAATTTGACAACAATAGTTAAAAAGAGTGACGATATAGACACAAATGAATCCATGGAAGAATTAAAAGAATTAGCAAAAGCTGCTGGTGCAGAGGTTGTAGGTAGCTTAATTCAAAATAAGCAAGCTGTTGATGCAGCTTATTATATAGGAAAAGGTAAAGTAGAAGAAATAAGAGCATATAGTGAATCATTAGATGCTACTTTAGTAATTTTCAATGATGAATTATCTGGCGCTCAAATTAGGAATATTGAAAATGTTGTTGGAAAAAAAGTAATAGATAGAACTACCTTAATTTTAGATATATTTGCTCAAAGAGCACTTAGTAAAGAAGGTAAATTACAGGTTGAATTAGCACAATTAAAATACAGATTACCACGACTTTATGGAATGGGTGGTGAGATGAGTAGAACAGGTGCAGGGATTGGAACTAGAGGGCCTGGTGAACAAAAACTAGAAGTAGATAAAAGACATATACTTAATAAAGCAGCAGATATAAGGCGTGAACTTAAAGAGGTAAAAAAGAATAGAGAGACACAAAGAGTTAAGCGTTTAAAATCAAATATACCAATTGTAGCACTTGTTGGGTATACAAATGCAGGAAAATCGACCTTACTAAACGAATTAATAAAGACACACAAGGATTATGAACAAGAAAAAGAAGTTTTTGTAAAAGATATGCTTTTTGCAACTTTAGATGTGACCTTGAGAAAAGCTCTTTTGCCAAACAAGAAAGAATTTTTAGTAGTAGATACTGTTGGATTTGTAAGTAAACTTCCCCACGATTTAGTAGAGGCATTTAAGGCTACACTAGAAGAAGTACAATATGCAGATTTAATTTTGCATGTAATTGACACAACGAATACTAGTTATGAATTGCAAAAAAGTACAACTGAAGGTGTATTAAAAGAACTTGGTGCAAATGATAAAAAACATATACTTGTATACAATAAAGTAGATAAGCTAGAGTTAGATATATATCCTAAGAGTCAAGAAGATATTGTGTATATATCTGCAAAACAAGGCATAAATATGGATAAGCTATTAAATATGATAGAAATTGCTTTAATGAAAAATACTTATTCAGTAAGCTTGATGTTACCTTATGAAAGAGGTGATATATTTAGTAGAATAAAAGATAAATACAATGTGGAGAATTTTGAGTATGGGGAAAATGGTATAACATTAGATGTAAATTTAGATGAAGAAGATTTTAATATCTATAGAGAGTACATATTAGAAAAATAGGTTTGATATGGATATAAATTGGGAAAATATAGATAATCTTGAAGATTATTTTATAACCTATCTTCTTTACAAAGAATCTAAAACAGTATCTCAGATTAGTAAAATTAGAAACATTTCAAATGTTGAAGCAAGTGAGCAACTTATACAAGCAAAGTTGAAGATAAAAGAAATGCAAAAAGATGATTTTGAGGCATCTAAGGATATTTTAGATAAATTTTTAGAATTAGATAAAATTAAGAGACTTGATTTTATGGATAGCTTAGATGAGGAAAAAATGGTATACTTTAAGAGAAAGGTTTTCAAAAGAATCCTTGTAGAAAAAAATGCTGAAGATTTAATTGTTTTAATTTGGGCGACAGGTGAGCTAAAAGATGATAGGTTTTTGAAGTTACTTCATCAGCTCACAAACCACAGACACTCAGATATTAGAAGAATAACTTATTCAGCAATAAGAAAGATTGAGTCACCAAGTAGTAGAGAAGTTTTGCAAAAAGGCCTCTACGATAAAAATGCACAAACTAGACAATATTGTGCAAAAGCTCTTTCAAAATTAGGAGATGAAAACAGTTTAAAGATTTTACAGCAGTTAAAAGATAAGAATAAGAGTTTTGAAAAAGAGTACGTGCTTAGAGCTTATGATGAAGCCATTAAAGCATTATCAAATTTGAAAAAGTGATTTTTTATTAAAGTAATTTGTTTACTTAATGATTTATTTATGGAGTTTAACAAGGTAATTAATAAATTAATGGGAGGGGTTTCAAATGATAGTAAGACGTTGTGCAGGTGGAGTAGTGTTTTATGCTAATAAAGTACTTATTGTAAAAAATGATAGAGGTGAATGGACACTTCCAAAAGGAAAGATACTTGGAGGAGGACTTCCATATGAAAGTGCTGTTGAAAGAGTTAAAGTAGAAACTGGCATAGATGCTAAAATGATAGATGTAGCTGGCGATACTATGTATGAATTTTTCTCAAGAAGTAGACAACAAGAAGTTTGTAATGCGATAATGTGGTATGTTATGGAAGCTTGTAATACTGAATGTGTACTTGCTCCTGAATTTCAAGAAGGCGGATTTTACAAGATAAAAGATGCTTTAGAAATGTTATCACATCATAAAGAGCAAGCTTTAGTTGAAGTATCTTATAAAAAGTTTAAAGAATTAAAGAAATTAGTTTCAGAGGGCGACGATGTTCCAGCAAACTAGTAGTGAATTTATAGAATTTTGAGGAAGGGATAGACCCTTCCTTTTTTAGTTGAATATTTTAGAAGTGTATACCTTATAGTTTATTTGATTTGTATTTTACTAAATTATTTTTTATTTTAATAAACTATATTAATTTATGTTTTAATGAATTATATTAAAAATAAAAATTAAAAATCTTGTGATTTTATTATATAATTGTTTTATAATGCTAACTAAATAAATACTAAGAATTTAATTTACATTTTAAGTGGAGTAATTTTTATAAATAAAGATATATTTTAACAAATGACAAAAACAGGAGGAGTTATAATGAGCAATTACAGGACATTACATGAATTTGGAACGGATGAGATAACAATTGAAAAATCTGTTTTTATTGGATATGCTAAGCCTATACAAAGTGAAGAAGAAGCAGTAGAATTTATAAATGAAATAAAGAAAAAGCACAAAGATGCAAATCATAATGTGTGGGCTTATACAGTTGGAAAAAACATGAATATACAAAGGTATAGTGATGATGGAGAGCCACAGGGAACAGCAGGTATACCAACATTAGAAGTCATAAAAAAAGAAGATTTAAGAGATGTAGTAGTTGTTGTTACTAGGTATTTTGGTGGTATAAAATTGGGTGCAGGTGGTCTGGTTAGAGCCTATACAAAAGGTGCTAAATTAGGTTTAGAATCTGGAAAAATAATTAGTAAGGTAATGTACCAAGAAGTTAAAGTTAAGATAGATTATACTCAACTTGGAAAGGTACAAAATGAGCTGATGAATTTAGGGTATTTTATAAAAGATACTATATATGAGGATAATGTTGAGATAATAGTATATTCAAAGTTAGAAGATGTAGAAAAACTATCAGAGAAAATGATTGATATAACAAGTGGAACAGGGAAAATAGTTTTAGGAGATGAATTTTATTTATCTGAACAGGATGGAGAAATTTTACTATAAAAATTCTGCTGTAATTTAAGCTAAATATAAAAAAATAGAATAGCAATATAGAAGATAAAAGCATAAAAATAGAATAGCTATATAGAAAATAAAAGCCATTAATTTATATTAAAGTAATTTAATGGCTTTTATCAGACTTTGCACAGAATCCCTTTTTAACTTCAAATAAACCAACTAAAAGTAAAAACACTCCAAATACTTTCTTCAATATATCAGAAGACAAATAATTAGCTAATAGTGAGCCAAATATAGCTCCTAACACTCCAAATACAGCTATTGGGATAACCAATTTGAAAATTACATTTTTATTTTTAATATGTATAGCTAATGCTATCAAAGTCATAGGTATGGATGAAAGTAAGTTGACACTCTGTGCGATTTTAGTATCTATACCAGCAAGTAAAACGAGAGCAGGAATAAGAATAGTTCCACCGCCCATTCCCATTCCTCCAATAATTCCTGCAAAAAATCCAATTAAAGCAAATAACATTAAAACACCATCCTTAATGCTGCAATTATCATGATTAATCCAAAAGAAATCCTAAGAAACTTTCCAGTAACTTTATTTAGTAGTTTAGCTCCTATAATACCTCCAATAATACTTCCTGCTGCAACTTTTATTGTTAAGTTAATGTCGTAAGTTCCTTTAGAAACATACAAAACAGAACTTGCTGTTGTCAAGAAAATGATTATAGAAAGAGCTGTTGCATGAGATTTATGTTCTTCTACCTTAACAATATCATTTAATATTGGTACTAAAAGAGTACCGCCTCCAGAGCCAAATACTCCATTTATAAATCCTGTAAATACTCCAATTATCGTATTTTTTATATTGAAATCAAAATATTTTTTCTTTAAGTTATTAGTATTTTTCATAAAAACCACCTTCTGAAATAGTTTTACCAAAATAGGCAAATTATATTTATATAAAATAATATTAAATATAATCCTTCATTTTTGCTTGAATTTGCATAAAAAAAAACATGTTAAAACAACATATTAATATATGGTATAATATATTAAAACAAAGTAGTAAATTGAGAGGAGATAATAATGTCAAATATAAAAATACAAATAGACAAAACTGTAGAATGGCTTAAAAATAAGGTTAATGAGGCAAATGCAAAAGGATTAATTGTTGGTGTATCTGGAGGAATTGATTCAGCAGTAGTTGCTAATTTGATTAAAAAAGCTTTTCCAGAAAACTCTATGGGAGTTATAATGAGCATAAAAAGTAATCCTCAAGATAGAGAAGATGCACTTAAGGTTATAGAAGGATGTGATATAGAATATCTTGACTTAGACCTTATAGAACCACAAAGTGCTATATTAGACATGGTGGTAGGAAATTTAAAAGAGAAACATTTATATAGAGAAGAATATTTAAAAATGACAGATGCAAATTTAAGAGCAAGAGTAAGAATGAGTACTATTTACACAATTGCTAACAACTTAGGATATTTAGTTGTTGGTACAGATAATGCTGCAGAAATACATACTGGATACTTTACTAAGTTTGGTGATGGTGGAGTTGATATTTTACCAATTGCAAATTTAACGAAAGCTGAAGTGTATGAATGGGCAAAAGAACTTGGTGTTCATGAAGATTTAATAAATAAAGCTCCTTCAGCAGGTCTTTGGGAAGGACAAACAGATGAAAATGAAATGGGAACTACTTACAATATGATAGATGCTGTATTAGAAGGTAGATTAGATGAAGTTCCTCAAAGAGACCAAGAGATAATAGAAAGACTTCATAGAATAAGTGAACACAAGAGAAAAACGCCTGCACAACCTCCTAAGTTCTAATTTACTATTTTCAAGATTTGTGATAAAATTTACAAGTGATAAAAATTAGAATAATTAATTGTACGTATTAAGGAGTGGAAATATGGGACGTATAGGAAATATAATTAATAGAAAAGGTAAACAAGATGCTCAAAGAGCAAAAATATTTACTAAACATGCTAGAGCAATAGCAGTTGCAGCTAAAGAAGGTGGCGCAGACCCAGAATATAATGCAGCATTAAAAACAGCTATAGAAAAAGCTAAGGCAGATAATATGCCAAATGATAATATAGATAGAGCTGTTGCTAAAGGTGCAGGTGCAGGTGCTGGAGAAGACTATGAAACTATAGTTTATGAAGGATATGGACCTGGTGGAGTTGCTGTTATAGTAGAGACTTTAACTGACAATAAAAATAGAACTGCTGGTAATGTAAGATATTACTTTGATAAAAACGGAGGAAACTTAGGAACTACTGGATGTGTGTCTTTTATGTTTGATAACAAAGGACAAATATTAGTTGGTGCAGGAGATGGCGTTTCAGAGGAAGAATTAATGGATGTTGCATTAGAAGCAGGTGCTGAGGACTTTATAACAGAAGAAGATGGTTATGAAATAATAACTACACCAGAAGATTTTTCTAGTGTTCGTGATGAATTAAAAGCAAAAGGGTATGAATTTATATCTGCTGATGTAAAGATGATACCTCAAACTACAACTGTTTTAACAGAAGAATCTCATCTTAAAATGATGAATAAATTAGTTGATATGCTTGAAGAAGATGATGATGTTCAAGATATATACCATAACTGGGAAGTAGAATAAATACTATATCACATTGAGATTTGTAATTATTACATCAAATTTACTATGAATTTTGTTATGTGATAAATTTTACAAAGCAAATAATTATTAAAATAAACATAAACACCTCTAAGCTATGTTTGCATAATAATATGTAAACATGGGTTAGAGGTGTTTTTTGTGTGTATAGAAAATAAACTACCTATATGTTTAATAAAGACTCCTTTATTAAAATGTAAATAAACTTATGGATATTCCACTTAAACTATTTTGATGAAAATATCAAAAGTGAGACTATATTCTCAAAAATGAGACTGTGTTTTTTAAGTATTTTCTCGAAAATGAGACAAAAATATTGTTTTATAGGTTTTGTTGGATAAAAATTCTTTAGCAAATTATAATTTAATCAATTCTAAAGTTAAAAATTATTAAAAATTAAGTGAAATTTATGTATATTTTGTTTATTTTATCAAAAAAAATAATTTTTTAACAAAAATAAAGAGATTCAATATAAGTTGGCGCAGAACTTGCTACTATATATTAACAAGAAATGTAGAAAAAATAACAATGCATAATGGGGGGAATATGATGGGACTTGTAATGGAAAATTTGAAAAATCTTAAGGTGGAAGTTAAGGATAAAGTCTGTGTTATTACTATAAATAGACCAAAAGCTTTAAATGCTCTTAACAATGACACACTTAGAGAATTATCTCAAGTTATTGATGTAATATCAGAAAAGGAGGAAATATTAGGGGTTATTATTACTGGAGAAGGTAAAGTTTTTGTAGCTGGAGCTGATATACGTCAGATGCAAAACTATAAAAGTGAAGAAGGCAGAAAATATGCAGGTTATGCCCAAGGGATTTTTGATAAAATTGAAGCTCTTGAGAAAACAGTAATAGCAGCAGTTAATGGATATGCATTAGGTGGTGGATGTGAACTTGCTATGAGTTGTGACATTAGAATTGCATCAGAAAAGGCTATATTTGGACAACCTGAAGTCAATTTAGGAGTTATTCCATGTTTTGGTGGAACTCAAAGATTATCAAGGCTTGTTGGAACTGGCATAGCCAAGGAATTAATTTTTACAGGAAGACAAGTAAAAGCAGAAGAAGCTAAATCTATTGGTCTTATTAATAAAGTGGTTCCAAATGATTTGCTTTTAGAAGAGGCAATGAAGATGATGAACGAGATAGTTGAAAAAGCACCAATAGCAATAAGGTATGCAAAAGTTGTTATTAATAAGGGGATAGATATGGACTTAAAAAATGCTCTTGAACTAGAGAAAAATATTGCAGGTTTAACTTTTGCTACAAGAGATAAGCAAGAAGGTATGAATGCATTTATAGAAAAGAGAAAACCGATTTTTGAAAATAAGTAACTATTATAACTAAAATTGGAACAAATGTAGAACATATTCAAAATCTAAATTTCGTGAAAAAATACATATAGTTTAATTTTAAAAGGAGTTAATTATGAATACGGGAGTAATTATAAGTTTAGTAGGGATTATCATAGCCCTATCCCTTCTAGTTGTAATGGTTATGAAGGGAGTAAATATTTTTATAATAGCAATTGTATGTTCATTATTAGTTGCTATAACAGGGAGTTTAAATGTGTATGATGCACTTAAGGTGGATTATATGACAGGATTTGTTGAATTTCTTCAGGCAAATTTCTTTATTTTCCTAACAGGTACATTAATGGGAAAAATAATGGAGATTACTGGTGGAGCAAAATCTATTGCTAAGATGGTTGTAAGATGGATTGGGAAGGATAAAGCATTACTTTCTATTCCAATAGCTTGTGGAATATTAGCTTATGGAGGAGTAAGCGTTTTTGTTGTAAGTTTTGCAGTGTTTCCGATAGCTTTAGAAATTTTTAAAGAAGCTGATTTGCCACGACGATTTATACCAGCAGCTTTGACTTTTGGATGTTCAACTTTTGCTATGGTTGCACCAGGGGCACCCCAGATTCATAATATTATTCCAGCCTCAACATTAGGGACAGATATTATGGCTGGAGCAGTAAATGGATTTATATCATGTGCAGTAATGTTTATAGTTGGAAGTACCATTTTATACAAGATGGTTTCAAAAGAAAAGGCCAATGGGGGGCATTTTATAGCACATGAATCAGATGTATTTGATGAAGTAGCAACAACTAATTCTAAGATAAAAAATGGCCCTAATGGTCTAATTGCGTTAATTCCATTAATAGTATCAATCTTAATAATTAATGTGAAAATTAATGGAAAAGCAATAGTGCCAATTGAGGTAGGAGTATTTATTGGAGCTTTATTAGTGTATTTATTGTTAAATAAATATCAAGATAATGCTAAAATAGTTGGCCATGTTGGTGATGCATGTAAAACTACAGTGGTAGCAATATGTAATACTTGTGCTGTAGTTGCATTTGGTTCAGTTGTAAAATCAGCAGTTGGTTTTGACTTCATAGTTAATGCTATGACTAATATTCCTGGACCTCCTATAGCAGGGGCTGCAGTTGGAACTACAGTTATTGCGGGTATCTGTGGGTCAGCTTCAGGTGGACTTGGAATTGCGGCTCCACTTCTTGGACCAGTATTTTTAGCTAAGGGTGTCTCTGCTGCTGCATTAGCTAGAACTATGGCAATTTCGTCAGCAGCATTAGATTCACTTCCACACAATGGATATATTGTTACTGTAACAAATGGTCTATGTAATGAATCACATAAGAATGCTTATATGCCAATATTCTGGGTAACTGTTTTAACCCCAATTATTGGAACTGTAGTAGCAGTTCTTCTGTTTACAATGTTCCCAGGATTACCATAACAGAAAAGACAAAAATTATAAATTATATTTTGATATTGTAAAATCAATTTTCAAAGTATATACAATAAATTTTATATTTTAATACCATAAATACCATATTTAAAATACCAAGTTGACAGTATAAGGAGGAATAGAAAGTGTTAAATAAACCATTAGAAGGAGTTAAGGTTATTGACTTAACATATTTTGTAGCAGGTCCAGGAACTTCTAAAATATTAGCTGACTGGGGTGCTGATGTTATCAAGGTAGAACCAAGTTTTGGAGACCCAGGAAGAAAGACAGGAGCAACAATGACAATGCCAATAGATGATTATAATAATCCTTTTTACAGCACATATAATTCAAACAAAAGAGGTTTGTCTATAAATCTTAAGAGTGAAACTGGAATTGAAATTATGGATAAGCTTTTAAGTGAAGCAAACATATTTGTTTCAAGCTACAGAACAGGAGCGTTAAAAAGACTAGGTCTTGACTATGAATCATTAAGCAAAAAGCATCCACATCTTATCTGGGGACAAATAAATGGGTTTGGCGATTTTGGACCTGCTAAGGATAATGCAGGTTTTGATACAGTTGCTTTTTGGGCAAGAAGTGGAGCTATGCTTGATATAGCAGAGAAGGATACAAGTCCAATAAACCCACCTATAGCCTTTGGAGATGCTACAACTTCTTGTAGTTTATCTGGAGGTATATGTGCAGCTTTATACCAACAAGCTAAGACTGGAAAAGGACAAAAAGTAATGGCATCTTTATTTGGACAAGCAATATGGAATGCATCATCCTTATTAGCATCTACACAGTTTAGCGATGAGTATCCAAAAACTAGAAAAAATGCTATTTCTCCAGTAATAAACTCTTATCGTTGTAAGGATGGAAAGTGGATATTCTTAAGTATCCTAGAGCATGAAAGATATTTTGAGGCACTTTGTAGATTATTTGGAAGAGAAGATTTAATAAAAGAAGAAAAATTTGCATCTTCAGTAGAAAGTAAGAAAAATGCTACAGAGCTTATTAATATTTTAGATGGTGAATTTGCAAAATTTACTCAAAATGAGATGGTGGATAAGCTTACTACTGCGGATATAGCTCATGAAAGAATTCAACATGTTAATGATGTAGTAACTGATGAACAGGCTATTGCTAATAACTATATATATGAACATACAAGTAAAAATGGAAATAAGACAATGCTTGCATCCACTCCAGTTAAGTTTGGAAATATTGAAGTTAACATGACTTGTGATGCTCCACTTATAGGAGAGCATTCAGATGAGATATTGAGAGAACTTGGATACAGTGATTCTGATATAGAAGCTCTAATTGAGTCTGGAATTGTAACAATGAATAAAGAAGCCTGTGAAATATGTTAATAAACATTTGAAGTATGTTAATAAATAGGAGGAAATTTTATGGATTTTAGATTAACAGAAGCACAATTAATGCTTCAAAGAGTAGCCAAAGAATTTGCAGAGAAGGAAATAGCACCAATAGCTGCTGAAACAGATAGAACAGGTATTTTTCCAAGAGAGCTTTTTAGCAAAATGGCTAAAATAGGATTTAATGGTATTGGAACACCTGTAGATTATGGCGGTTCTGGTGGAGCAGATATAGAAAAGGTAATTGTTGTTACTGAGGTTGCCAAAAAATGTGCAGCATCTGCAGCAATATTATCAATACATACAATATATGCTCAAGCTATTTTAAAATTTGGTACTGAGGAACAAAAGAGAAAATACCTTCCAATGATGGGTGAAGGTGGGTGTGTAGGTGCTTTTGCATTAACTGAGCCTAATGCTGGTTCAGATGCTGCAAGAGCTGCAACAACTGCAATCATTGACGAAGCAACTGATGAATATGTATTAAATGGGACTAAGTGTTTTATTTCTGGTGGAGGTCAAGCAGAATCATTAATAATATTTGCATTGACAGAGCCATCAAAGGGAATAAAGGGTATGTCTGCTATCATAGTTGACAAAGGTACTCCTGGTTTTTCAATAGGAAAAATTGAAGAAAAAATGGGTATTCATGGTTCAGAAACTGCAGAGTTAATATTTGATAACTGTAGAGTTTCAAAGTCTAATTTATTAGGCAAAGAAGGGAAAGGCTTTAACATAGCTATGACTTGTCTGGATGGAGCAAGAATTGGAGTTGGAGCTCAAGCTGTAGGAATTGCAGAAGGAGCTTTAGAAGAAAGTATCAAATATTCTAAAGAAAGAGTTCAGTTTGGCAAACCAATTTCAGCTTTACAAGGTATTCAATGGTATATAGCAGATATGGCTACTATGGTGGAATCAGCAAAGTTGTTAGTGTATTATGCTGCAGACTTGAAAGCTAGAGGAGAAAAACACACTAAAGAAGCTGCCATGGCAAAATACAATGCGTCACGTACTGCAAGAGAGGTTACAAATCTAGCTCTTCAAATTCATGGAGGATATGGATATATGAAGGATTATCCATTAGAGAGAATGTACAGAGATGCCAAGATAACAGAAATTTACGAAGGTACTTCAGAAATACACAAGGTTGTTATTTCAAGAGCAGTACTAGGATAGGAGGAAGAGCATGAATATAGTTGTTTGCTTAAAGCAAGTTCCAGATACTAATGAAGTTAAAATAAATAAAGAGACAGGTACACTAATAAGAGATGGTGTACCAAGTATAATCAATCCAGATGATAGAAATGCTTTAGAAGAAGCTTTAAAAATAAAAGATGAGCTAGGAGCAGTGATTAAGGTTATAAGTATGGGACCTCCTCAAGCTAAAGGTGCTTTAAAAGAAGCTTTGGCGATGGGTGCTGACGAAGCATATTTAATTTCAGATAGAGCTTTTGGTGGTTCAGATACTTGGGCTACATCTACAATTATTGCTGCTGCCATAGAGAAGGTTGGAAAGTATGATGTAATATTCTGTGGAAGACAAGCTATAGATGGAGATACAGCTCAGGTTGGTCCAGAGGTTGCAGAATTCTTAGGGGTACCACAGGTTACCTATGCAAAAGAAGTAAAGGTTCAAGATGATAAATTACTAGTAACTCGTTATACAGAAACAGGAGATTATTTAATAGAAGCAAAGATGCCAGTTTTACTAACTGCTATAAAAGAGTTAAATAATCCAAGATATCCAAGTGTCAAAGGAATCTTAGAAGCTTACAATAATGGAGATGCAGAGATTACTGTGTTAACACTTGAAGACTTAGCTGTTGATACAACTCAAATTGGATTAAAGGGTTCACCTACAAATGTTTACAAGTCTTTTGTACCAGTTAAAGACAAGCATAATGAAATAATCGAAGGTATAAATAAAAAGGAAAAAGCTGAGAAATTAATAGAAATACTATTCGATTTGAAACTAGTATAGGAGTGTTAAGATGATGAGAGCAAAAGTTAATCAAGGTATAAATTTAAATGATTATAATGGTGTTTGGGTAATAGGAGAGCAAAGGGAAGGCAAAATTAATCCTGTTACTATAGAACTTATTGGTGAGGGAAGAAAGCTTGCTGACCAATTAGGAAAAGAGCTTGCAGTTGTAATAGCTGGATATGAAGTAGAGAAAGAAGTAAAAGAGTTACTTCACTATGGTGTTGATAAAGCATATTATATCAACGACCCTCTTCTTAAAGATTTCACAACTGATGGATATGCAATTTCAATTGCAGGTTTAATTAAAGGGAAAAAACCAGAGGTTGTACTAGTTGGAGCTACTTCTATAGGAAGAGATATTGCACCTAGAATTGCAGGTAAAGTTGGGACAGGTCTAACTGCCGACTGTACAAAACTTGAAATAGATTCAACAGATAATAAGTTATTACAAACAAGACCAGCCTTTGGTGGAAATTTAATGGCTACTATTGTTTGTCCCAAAAATAGACCGCAGATGTCAACAGTTCGTCCAGGTGTTATGGCAAAAGCTGTAAGAACTGAATCAGAGACTGGAGTTTTAGAGGTTGTTACTCCAGAACTTAATGAAAAAATGATTAGAACTAGATTAGTAGAAATGCTTCCACAAGAAAAGAAATCCATAAATTTAACTGATGCTAGAATAATAGTATCAGCAGGAAGAGGATTAAAGAGGGCAGAAGGATTTGAACTCATAAAAGAATTAGCTGATAAATTGGGGGCAGAGATTGGTTCCTCAAGAGCGGCAGTAGATTCAGGGTGGATAGAACATTCTCATCAAGTGGGGCAAACAGGAACTACTGTTAGACCAGAGTTATACATTGCGTGTGGGATATCTGGAGCAATACAGCATTTAGCGGGTATGAGTGATTCTAAATATATAGTTGCTATAAATAAAGACCCCAAAGCCCCTATTTTCAGTATATGTGATTATGGGATTGTAGGGGATTTATATGAAATCCTACCTGAAATGGTAGAGCTATTAAATAGGTAACTTCTAGAAAATATTGAATATATAGAATGGTAAGTCTTATAATATTGTATTGTAAGACTTATTATTTTTGCTGAAGGTCATAGTGGAGGGATGAAACAATGAAAGAGCACTGGTATAAGGATATATTTGCAAGAGTATTATCCATGACTGATGATGGTTTTATTGTTGTAAATAAAGATGGAGTAATCATAGATATTAATGATAAATATTGTGACTTCTTAGGTAAAGAAAGATACGATATAATAGGACACAATATACAAAGTATTATACCAAATACAAAAATGTTAGATGTTATGAGAGATAAATATTGCGAAGAAGGAGCTATACACCATTACTCAGGTGGAGAAACAAAAGAAAAAAGTGTAATAGTAAGTAGGTCTTATGTGGAAAATGACAATGGAGAAGTCGTTGCAGGGGTAGCTCAAGTTAAATTTAGATTACAATCATTTGATGTAGCTAAAAAGTTAATGTCAGAATATATGGAGCTCCAATATTATAAAGAACAGTTCAAGGATAAATGTAGTTTTGACAAGCTTATAGGTGAAAATAAAGATTTCATAGAACTTAAGAAAACAGGTATGAAAGCTTCTAAAACTAACTTCTCAGTACTTTTGACAGGTGAAACGGGTACAGGTAAAGAAGTATTTGCTAGAGCAATTCACAATAATAGCAGTAGGGCAGACAAACCTATGGTTAGTATAAATTGTGCTGCAATACCAGAAGAACTATTAGAATCAGAGCTATTTGGGTATGATGAAGGAGCTTTTACAGGAGCAAAAAAAGGAGGTAAAAAAGGTAAGTTTTTAGTTGCGAATGATGGTACAATCTTCTTAGATGAAATAGGTGATATGCCTCTGACAATGCAAGCAAAACTTTTAAGAGTTCTTCAGGAAAGTGAGATAGAGCCAGTAGGAGGTCTTAAGACTATAAAGATAGATGTAAGAGTAATCTCTGCTACAAGAAAGAATTTAAGTAAAATGGTTGAAGAGGGATTATTTAGAGAAGACTTATACTATAGACTAAATGTAATAAATATTCATATGATGGAATTAAAGGACAGACAAGATGACATTTTATTGCTAGCAAATTATATATTAAACAAATTAAATGTTGAATATAAGGAATTGAAGGTTTTAAGTGATAATGTTAAAAATTGCTTTATTAACTATATTTGGCCAGGAAATATAAGAGAACTACAAAATGTAATAAAAAGCGCTTATGCTGTAAGTGATGATATGGTCATTATGATGTGTGACCTTCCATCTAAAATGGATAATATAAGTAGAGTTGCTCAATGTAATGTGGATAGTAATTGCTCAATTCATGAAATGGTTGAAAATTATGAGAAGAGTTTAATTATTGATGTGCTAAGGAAGTACAATTGGAAATGTTCCAAGGCAGCAGAAGTTATGGGAATACACAAAAGTCTTTTGTATAAGAAAATAAAAAAGTATGAAATTGAGTTAAATAATTAGTATATACATATGACTTGGGAATAATTGTTCTGTAAAAAAGGAGATGACTCAAATTTTTATTTTGAGACATCCCCTCTATCTTCCTTAGTATTTATAAAATATATTTTAAAACATTTTTCTTGTTAATTAATCGTAATTTTCTACTTCTTTATCAAGTTCTTTTCCACAAGAATCACACTTATATATAGCATTATATCCGTAATCATATTCATCAACTATTTTCTTTTGTCTAAATACACCACCACAATCACATAAAAAACCGTTTTTTATAAGAGTAACAATAAATTGTGCTTTTATGAATTTTATATCATTACATTTATCATTAGTGTAAAAATTATAAATATAAGAGTTGTCACATTCATCTCTTAATTCAAATTTTTCAATATATGTGTTGTTTTTTAGTTCCTCAAATTCTTCTTTAGTTAAGTATGACTTTTGTTGCAATTCGTGTAAGCGCTTAATTTGGTCCATAATTTATATCCTCCTAATAATTTTAGTGTTTTAAGCTTAGATAAGGACTCTAAGTTTTATTGAATTTATCTCAAGGAATTATTTAAATGGTATTTAGTTTTATTTAATTACAACATAAATAAATTAGCTATAAATAAAAACTAATTTTAAAAATAATTTCCTATGAAAATCTAAATTACTAACCCCTTACTAACCCGAAAAACTAAAAAAGAAAATAAAAAATATATCCAATCTAAATGATATATAAATAAAGGTATTTTATATAAATTTAACTTTAAATATCTCAACTGTAATATATAAAAATATATTATAGTTAAAATATACCACATATTTTGGGTATTGTATACTGGAATTGAAGCAATTAATTTATTTTTTAACATACAAATGATTTTATAAAAAAAAACAAGACTGAAAAATTCTTATATTATTTGATAGAATAAAAATGAGAGTAAATTTATTGAATTTTATAAAATTTATAAGGAGTGAGTTTGAAATATGCAAGAGAATAAAAATGATATATTTGAATCAATAGATAACAATGACTTTGACAATAAAACAGAAGATGAGTATTTAGAAATAGTAAAGCAAAATGGGTTAAATTTAATATACATAAAAAATCAAACAGAAAAGATATGTCTGGAGGCTGTTAAACAAAATTGCAATGCAATAAAATGTGTTGATAATCAAACAGAAAAAATTTGTATGGAAGCAGTCAAGCAAGATTGGAGAATGTTAGAATTTGTGGAAGAGCCAACAGAAGAAATATGTATGTTAGCACTTAGCCAAGATGGAACAGCGTTAAAATATATAGAAAATCAAACAGAGGAATTATGCTTAAGAGCTGTTGAAAAAAATGGTACAGCTTTAGCATTTGTAAAAGAGCAAACAGAAGAAATATGTATAGAAGCGGTTAGAAATAGTGAGTTTGGATTAGCAAGAGTAAAAAATCAAACAGATAAAATATGTATGGAAGCAGTTAAACAGTGTAGTTATAATTTAAAATGGGTGGAGAATCAGACTGAAGAAATCTGCATGGAGGCAGTAAGACAAAATGGGCTTGATTTGAAATTTGTAAAAAATCAGACAGAAACAATATGTTTAAGAGCAGTAAGACAAAATGGTATGGCTTTAGAATTTGTAAAGGAGCAGACTGTTGGAATATGCTTGAAAGCAGTGAGACAATATGGAATGGCTCTAAAATTTGTGAAAGAACAAACAGAAGAAATTTGTACAGAGGCTGTTAAACAAGATAAAAGAGCACTTAGTTTTGTCAAAGGAGATAAAGAAAAATACAAAGTTTTATGCGATGGGAATGAGCCATTTGCAAAAAGATATGTTAGAAATGTAATAGAAAAAGAAAATAGAGCTTTGATAAAAAAAGGAGAAGAAAATGCAAAAATCAAAATTGCAGGAAAACTTCATGACAGAGGAATGTCTTTTGAAGAGATATCAGATATAGTTGAGATTGAAATCAATAAATTAAAGGTGAGTTTAGGGATTTTTTAATGTAAATAGTTAATTAAAAAATAATTGGATAGTTCTTTGTAGGATAGTAAAATAAGTGCTATAATTTGACATATAATAAATTATTTTTATTACACATTAAGGAGGGATTGAAATTGAAAATTACAATATTATATCAAACAAGAAGTGGAAACACTGAGAGGGTAGCTAAGTTAATAGAAGATGGTGCTAAAAAGGTAGATGGAATAGAAGTTAGACTTATGAGATTTGATAGTATTGATTCAGAGTATTTAAATGAAAGCAAAGCAGTAATATTTGGAACACCAACATATTTAGCTAATACAACTTGGGAAGTGAAAAAGTGGTTTGATGAGGATTCAAAAAAGATAAATTTAGCTGGCAAGTTGGGAGCAGTTTTTGCTACATGTGATTATGTCTGTGGAGGCCCTGATGTTGCAATTCTTACTATAGTAGGGCATTTAATGGTTAAGGGAATGCTTGTGTACTCTGGCGGTGGCTCTTTAGGAAAACCATTTATACATTTAGGACATGTACATTCAATCGAAGGACCAGAAGTACAAGACGAAAAAGCTGTAATATTTGGAGAAAGAATTGCTACAAAAGCAAAAGAATTATTTGTTTAATTTCTATATACATAACAATGCTTGAGATAAGTTTAATGTTTTAAGGGGTATTTGAGGTAAAAATTGTATACAAATAAAAATTTTCCATAAAATTACTCAATATGCTATCAATATGGATTATAATATGATTGTAAACATATTATATTAAATAAAATAGTGAAAATTAAACGATAATAGTGAGGTAAGTTTATGGTATGGCATATAGAATATGAAATTTTTTCTGCAATTATAGTTGTTTTTTTGATGGTATACTTTTTTAAAAGTAAATTTATACCTACTTTACAAAATAAAATATATTGTGCACTTTTAATTTGCTCATTTTTATTTATACTTTCAAATGTTTTAGGATCACTTTGTCTGAATAATATAGACAAACTTCCAATTTTTTTGACTAGTTCATTGAATCAAATATATTTATTTTTATTGCCGATACCAGCGGCTCTTGTATTATTTTATGTCATGGCTATTATTTATCAAGATATTAGATATATGAAGAAAAAGCTTTTATTTTTATCTATACCACTTATAATTTGTATAGGTCTATCTATAACCAATCCTTTTACACACATTTTATTTGGATTGTCAAAAGAAACTGGTTATGTACGTGGTTATGGATATGCTGCAACTTTTTTATCGTTTTTCTTTTATGCAGCATATTCGGCATTTTTATCTTTTAAATACAAAAAAGCAATGCATGAATCTAAAATATGGGCTATTAGAGGTTTTCTTATAGTTTCAATTATAGCAATTATTCTACAAGCTATTTTTTTACAATATCTTCTTACAGGGGCAGCATGTGCATGTAGTTTGCTTTTGACATATCTTTCTATGCAGAATCGAGGTCTTATCATTGATGACCTTACTGGTGTACTTAATAGACAATCCTTTATTCAAGAACTAGATTTAAATATAAATACTGAACAATCAGGGTTTATTATTACAATTGCTCTTGATGATTTCAAATTTATGAATGAAACTTTTGGAACTAAAAATGGAGATATTGCATTAAAAGAAGTTGGCAAATATTTGATTCATATCCATGATGTAAATCATGTGTATAGAATAGGAGGAGATATATTTTCTATTGTTGTTAATAGGCAGTTAGGAATATCTCCAGAGACAATTATCAAAGAGATAGAAGAAAGATTTAAAAAACCGTGGCTAATAGAGGAAATAAGTTTTAATTTATCAACTAGTATTGCAGTTGTTTCTTTTCCAGAAAATGCTGAAACGACAGAAGATGTTATAGTTGCAATTGACTTTTCTATGCATGAAGCAAAACGTTCTGAATCAAGACAAGCTATTTATGCAGATGCATCTATAAGTGAAAAGATAAAGAAAAAACATATAATAAAAAATTGTTTAAAAGAAGCTCTAGAAAATGATGGCTTTGATGTATATTATCAGCCTATATTTTCTACTAGTAAAGATAGATTTGCTTTAGCTGAGGCTTTGATTAGGCTAGAACATAAAGAGTTAGGGTTTATACCACCAGATGAATTTATACCAATTGCAGAGCAAACAGGTCTTATTAATTCAATTGGGTTAGTGGTTTTTGAAAAGGTATGTAAATTTATAGCTAGTGATGATTTTGAAGATTTAAAGCTAGACACTATAGCTGTTAATCTCTCTGTAGTACAATGTATGCAAAAGAATTTGGCTGATGATTTGTTTAATATTATGAAAAAATACAATGTGTCACCAACTAAATTTAAACTTGAAATTACAGAAACTGTGGCATCAGGTTCATTTAATATAATTAGAGAGACTATGGAAGAATTAATTGATTTAGGTGCTAAATTTGCACTTGACGATTTTGGAATTGGTTATTCTGGAGTTACTAATATGCTTTCTTTACCATTTTCAGTAATTAAGTTAGATAAGAGTCTGATTTGGTCTATGAATGAAGATAGCAAGCATAAGCTCACAGTTGAAACTATTATATCTCTTATAAACAAATTAAATATGAAAGCTGTGGCAGAAGGCGTTGAAACCATTGAATATGCCAAATATTTAAAGTCTATGAATTGTGAATATTTACAAGGATATTATTTCTCCAAACCTGTTCCAGAAGAAGCTTTAAGAGATTTGTTGAAAGAAAATGCTTTTACAGTTTAATACCCTTTATTTTTTTAATTACAATTTTGTTTATTGACACTATTAGCCAAATATTATAAAATTAACACAATAATAAATATTAAAATTATTATATATATTATTAATATTAATTCCTAGAGTAAAGATTTATTATATATTTTTGTAATTTAAAATATATATTTTATTTAATTATTCTAAAGTAAGAAAGGAAGATGTGACATGAATAAAAAGAAAATATTAGTACCAATTGATGGAACAGAAAGAAGCATGCATTCTTTGGAGTTTATACAAGGAATATTCAAAAAAGATGAAGTCGAAGTGGAAATAATGAATGTAAAAGAACTAGTATTTATTGATGGCATATCCCTGGCTGAAGAGATAAAGAATTCTGAAAACTTAGGAAGACGAATCCTGGATAGAGCAGCAGAGATAATGGGAGAGTATGATGTTAAAGTTCATTTTACTTTTGGTTATCCAGGAGATGAAATAATTAGAAAAGCAAAAGAAGACAATGTAGATATTATAGTTATGACAAAATCTACTAAAAAAGGTCTAACAAGAATGATAGGTTCAGTAACAGCAAGTGTAGTTAAACAAGCAAAGTGTATAGTAATGATTGTACCGGAGTAGAATTAGTGAGGTATCTGAAATATGAATAAAAAGATAGCAGCAGTTTGTGAAAGTGAAAAAAGTTCAAATTCTCTTAAAGAAGCTGCAAGTATTTTAGGGTTTGACTTAGTTTATGAAATTCAAAATGATGGTAATATAAAAAATGAACTTTCTATATATGATATAGAAGACGCATCTATAGTGTTATTTGTTACAAGTGATTCTATAGAGGGCATAGAAAAGATTGATAGATTTATAGATAGGGAGTTTTATGAAGTCGATCCAAAATATATAATAAGTGATGCAAAATCTATAGTTAATGAAATTTTAATAGATTTAAATTAATCTTAAAAATATAGAAAAAGCTTCAAGTAAATAGTATTTACTTGAAGCTTTTTTAATGTTGAATATTGAACTATATTTACCTGTAGAAAATATTTTGACATATTTAAAGAGAAAATAAATAAAAACTAAAGTTTACAAAAAATGATAATAAACATAAATATGATTTTATATAGGTCATGACATGTAGAGGTGGATGCATAAGTGGTGCAGGTCAGCCAAAAACATCTTTTGAAGTTACAGATATGATTAGGTTTAAGCGTATAGATGGTCTGTATAATAAGGATAATACTATAAAAATAAAATCTAGCTATGAAAATCCAGATATAAAACAAGTTTATAAAGAATTTTATGGAAGTCCACTTTCTGATTTAGCAGAAAGTATGTTACATACAGAATATAATTCTAAAAATTATATGTTAAATAATATATTAGAAAATGAGAATATTTAAGTAAAAAAAATAATATTATATATAGTTGACAAAAAGTGGAAATTAATATATTATATAAATATAGAAATAGTAATCATTACTATTATTGAAAAAGGGAGGAATTAATTATGAACTTAAAAGGAACTAAAACAGAAAAGAATTTAATGGCAGGATTTGCAGGAGAATCAGAAGCAAGAAATAAATATACATACTATGCATCAAAAGCTAAAAAAGAAGGTTACAATCAAATAGCTGCTATATTTGAAGAAACTGCTAACAATGAAAAAGAACATGCTAAACTATGGTTTAAACTTTTACATGATGGAATGCCTTCAACAGAAGAAAATTTAAAAGATGCAGCAGCAGGTGAAAACTATGAGTGGACTGACATGTATGCAACATTTGCTAAAGAAGCTAAAGAAGAAGGATTTGACAAAATAGCTTATTTATTTGAAGCTGTTGGAAGAATAGAAAAAGAACATGAAGAAAGATACTTAAAACTTTTAGAAAACCTAAATGAAGGAAAACTATTTAAAAGAGAAGAAGAAGTTGTTTGGCAATGTCAAAACTGTGGCCATGTGTATGTAGGTACTGAAGCACCAGAAAAATGCCCTGTATGTGACCATCCAAAGGCTTATTTCAATATAAAAGCTGAAAATTATTAAAAATTATTATAATTAAAAAGGAATGTTAACTATGAAATTTTCTAAACAAAGAGAACTGATTTTAAATGAGATATTAAATAATCCAGTTCATCCTACTGCTGATTGTTTGTATGAAAATCTAAAAAAAGATAATCCAAGCTTAAGCTTAGGAACTGTGTATAGAAATTTAGCTCAGCTAACAGAACATGGATTTATAAGAAAAGTTAGTATTCCAGGAAATCCAGATAGATTTGATGGCAGAACAGAGAATCACTATCATATTATATGTGAAGTATGTGGAGATGTTTACGATTTAGAATCTGAAATTCTTAGCAATTTAAAAGAATCAATATCAGAAGAAACAGACATAAAAATAACATCTTATAACATAAGTTTTAAAGGGATTTGTAATAATTGTAGAAAGTGTAGCCAAGTAGGTTAAATTTTCAAATTCTAAAAATAATTAATGAGGTGAGTTTATGTGCAGTGAAAAAAGATTTTTTATATGTGAGACTTGTGGTAATATAATTGGAATGATACACAGTGCAGGTGTTCCTGTTTTCTGTTGTGGAAAGCCTATGAAAGAGCTTGTTCCTAATACAACAGATGCAGCAGTTGAAAAACACGTACCTGTGATTGAAGTAGATGGAAACAATGTTACTGTCAAGGTAAGTAGTGTCGCTCATCCAATGACTAAAGAACATCATATAGCATGGGTGTATCTTATGACTGAACAAGGTGGTCAACGTAAATGTCTAGCAGTAGATGGAGAACCTGTAGTTAAATTTGCTTTGAATGATGATGATAAAGTAATATCTGCATATGCTTATTGTAATTTACATGGATTATGGAAAGCTGAATTGTAATATTTAAATAAACTGAATTAAAAAGGAGGCTAAAAAATAGAAATTTATTTCTATAAAAATAGCCTCCTATAAATTTATATAATTTCAAATTTTAATTGAGATTAATAGAATATAAGGAGAAAATAATATGTCAATTTATAAATGTAGCGTTTGTGGATATATTTATGATGAATCTAAAAATGATAAAACATGGGATGAGTTAAGTGAAGACTGGACATGCCCTGTATGTACAAAAGGTCGTAGTTATTTTGGAAAAATAAGTACTGTGTATTTTGAAGGTGAAGAAAATAAAGAAAATAAAATGGAAGCATCTGTTCAAGAAAAATCTGATGTGAACAGTGAAAAAACAGGTGATTTAAATTATTTAAATACATATTTAAGAAGAGATGATGAAGTTGAGCAACATATGGATATAATCCATGAAATGGCTGTCACAGGAAAGTCTATAATAGAGCCTATGAAAACTAAACTACCAGTAATTTCTTGGGATGATATTTTAATTATGGGAGCTCAATTAAATCCATTGCCTCTAAATGAGCATGATGAAGTAAATACAACAACAATAATAGGAAAAAAAGCAAAAAAGCCTATGGTAATAGAAAATCCAGTTTATATTTCTCATATGTCATTTGGTGCTTTGTCTAAAGAATTAAAAATAGCTTTAGCAAAAGGTGCAGCTAAAAATAAAACAGCTATGTGTAGTGGTGAAGGTGGTATATTACCAGAAGAAATGGAAGCTTCATATAAGTATATATTTGAATATGTACCAAATAAATATAGTGTAACTGAGGAAAATCTTAAAAATTCTGATGCTATAGAGATAAAAATTGGTCAGGGAACAAAGCCTGGAATGGGAGGGCATCTTCCTGGTGAAAAAGTAACAGAAGAAATTGCAAAAGTTAGAAATAAACCTGTAGGGAAAGATGTTATAAGTCCATCTTGTTTTGAAGAAATACAATCAAAAGAAGACTTAAAGAAACTTGTAGATGAACTTAGAGAAATTTCAGAAGGACGTCCAATTGGTATTAAAATTTCAGCAGGTCACATTGAGAGAGATATGGAATTTACAGCTTATGCTAATCCAGACTTTATGACTATTGATGGACGTGGTGGAGCCACTGGAGCAAGTCCAAAGTTACTTAAGGATGCAACTTCAGTTCCAACAATATTTGCTCTTCATCGTGCTAGAAAATACATAGATACACATGGATTAGATATAGATTTAGTTATAACAGGTGGTCTTCGTATATCTACTGACTTTGCTAAGGCTATAGCTATGGGAGCTGATGCAATTGCTATTGCTAGTTCTGCTCTTATGGCAGCGGCATGTCAACAATATCGTATATGTGGTTCTGGTAAGTGCCCTGTAGGAGTAGCTACTCAAGATGAGGAATTAAGAAAAAGATTACATATAGAAAATAGTGCAAACAGAGTGGCAAATTTCTTAAATGTTAGTTTAGAAGAACTTAAGACTTTTGCTAGAATTTCTGGTCATAAAGATATACATGATTTGAGCATTGATGATTTATATACAGTTAATTCAGAGATATCAAATTATACGAATATACAACATGTATAAATTTTACAAAGAAAACTATTTAAAAATATGAGTTTATAAAAGTAAATAGAGTTTATAAAAAGAGAATTTTATATTATAGAATTCTCTTTTTTAATGTGAAGATTTAAGAGATTAAATTGTAAAATACCTTGTAATATCGTACTATTAAACTAAATAACAATTTAAGGAGTGGTTGGTATGGAAAAATTGCAGATACAAGTTCTCGTTGATAATAATACATATATTGATAGGTACTTTGTTGGAGAACCAGCAGTTAGTTATTATATTGAAATTGATGAAAATAGAATTTTATTTGATGCAGGATATTCAGATGTATTTATATCAAATGCTGAAAAAATGGATATAGATTTAGGAGAATTGACTCATGTTATTTTTTCTCATGGGCATAATGACCATACAAGAGGTGTTCAATTCTTAGAAAATAAATATGATTTATCTAAAGTTAAACTTATAGCACATCCTAATTGTTTTGAACCTAAAAAATATGGAGATGATAATATCGGAGCTCCATTTTCTATTGAGAAAATTAGAAATACTTTTATATATGAGCCAACTAGCAAACCATTTAAGATAAGTGAAAATTGTATATTTTTAGGAGAGATTCCATCTATAAATAACTTTGAAAAAAGAGCTAAAATAGGAAAATATAAATCAGGAGATTTATGGGAGGATGATTATGTTTTAGATGATTCAGCTATAGCATGCAAGACAGATGAAGGTATTTTTATTATTACAGGATGTTCTCATAGTGGAATTTGTAATATAGTAGAATATGCTAAAAAAGTATGTGGTGATAATAGAATAGTTGGAATCTTGGGTGGCTTTCATCTTTTTGAATTAGATGATAGACTAGATAGTACTATTCAATATTTAAAAAAAGAAAAAATAAGCATGTTGTATCCTTGTCATTGTGTTTCTTTTAAGGTAAAGGCTAAGATGAATGAAATATTAAATTTAAATGAAGTAGGAGTAGGATTAACTATAAGCATATAGAATTTGAATTGAGTTATATAGATTTAGAAAAAACAATAATGAGTTTAGAAAAATTAATTTTATTAAAAAAAATTGAGGCAATTAACAGCAACTACAGATGTATAAATTAAAATAAAAAAGATACTTTCTAAAAGAAAGTATCTTTTTATTTTATGTATTTATTTTAAGATAAATAGAAATGTATAGTATTAATTTTTTGAAAGAAAAATTATTTTTAATTATTTAGCATTTTCATTAATAAATAATTATATCATACATCAATAATAATGATATAAGAGAAATAAATTAAATTAGTTTATCTAAGTACAATATTATTTTAAATATAAATTTATTTTTATATATAAATATTAATGGTTTCAATAAGAATGTAAATATAGTAGTAAATAATTATGACCATTATATATATGTTAAGTATTATCTAATTATATAAGTGGGTTTGTAAAAAAATTAACGTTATAAAAATGATTTCATATAAAAAAACACAATATAAAAATATTATTAATTCATAATAATAAAATAAACCTGTAAAATTCACCTAATTAGAAATAAAAAAATTAAAATTGTAAATTTTTAGAAAAATCACTGTTGAATTAACTTGACAAAAATGTTATTCTTTTGTCAAATGTATGTTAAATTATAAATTTTTACTATTATTTCTAGAGGGGATGATTTTATGCAAAAAAATGTAAAAAAAGCAAAAGCAACAGGCTCTATCCTAGCTATATTTGGAGTTGCAAGTGTTCTTTTTAGTTCGCATGCAGGTGGAGGGTTTGCTACAGGCAATCAAGAAACACAGTATTATGTGCAATATGGATGGATTGCACCACTCATGGCAATTTTAGCAATGATTATACTTACTGCCACTATGAGAGAAGTTATTATAATGTATAATAATAATAATTGTAAGAATTATAAGGACTTATTTTGTGAACTTTGGAATCCATATCCAAAGCTTGAAATAATATGGGAGATATATTATTATCTAATGGTTTTAATAGCTGTAAGTGCTGTTATAGCAGGTGCAGCAGCAGTTTTCCAAAGTATAGGAATTAATTATTTTGTAGCTGTATTTATTATCGGAATTGTACTTCTTATTTTTACTATATTTGGAGCTATGCTTGTATCTAAAGCAGCAACAGCAATGACAATAGCTATATTAGTATGTACTCTTACTATTTTTATAGTGGGTATAAAAGCTAAGGTACCAGAAATATCTGAAATATTCTCAAACAGAACAAGCTTCACACCTGGATACTTTAAGCCAATACTTAATACTTTTATTTATGCAGGATTCCAATCAGTTGTTATACCTACACTTGCAAGCTGTTCAAGACCACTTCTTAAAAATTCCAAAGAAGCTACTAAAGCAATGCTAGTTTCATTTGTTATGAATGCAGTTGCATTGGGACTTGCTGTAACTATGTTAATGGGATGGTATAGAGAGTTTACTGCTGCAGGACAAACAACACTTCCTACTCTTTATGTTGCAGGTCAATCTGGAAATAATACTATATTCATAATTTATAATTTAGCACTATTCCTTTGTTTGATGTCTACAGGAGTAACTACAATATTTGGTCTTGTAAATAGATTTGAAGACCATAAAGCACTTTCTTTCCTTTCTTCAAAAATGAAAAGAAGAGTCTTTACAGCATGTTCAATAATGGTAGTATCAATGCTTATATCTCTTACAGGGTTAAGTAATATAGTTAAGTATGGATATGGATATTGTGGTTATCTTGGTCTATTCACTATAGTCATACCTTTTCTAACAGTAGGTCATTATAAGAATAAGAAATTTGCAAAAGAACATCCAGAGGCTAAATGGCCAGCAGAGTTAGAAGAAAATGTTGATAATTTATAGTAAATAAAATAATATAAAATAAAGTAAAATATAAAAATGTATGTGAATTTATATAAGATAAGTACACATACATTTTTATTTAAATCATTTTTATTTATACAACAAAGGATTTGTCTTAAACTTGATTTTTTTCTAATCAAATTTTAAGTTCAACCCCTTCAATAGTTAGCTTATATATTATAATTCTACAATTCTTCTATTAATTTTAGATTCTATAGCTGTTTCAATCTCACTTAACATTCTTTCATTTTTAGGGTCAATAAAAGCACAAGTATAACCCTGTTCTCCAGCTCTACCAGTTCTACCAATACGGTGAATATAGTCTTCAGCTGTTTCTGGTAAATCATAGTTATATATGTGACTTACTCCAGATATATCAAGACCTCGAGAAGCTACATCTGTAGCTATTAAATACTGTATTTCTAAATTTCTAAATGATTTCATTATTCTTTCTCGCTTTGATTGTGCAATATCACTATGCAACTTTTGACAATTATATCCTCGTATAGCAAGAGCCTCTTCAAGGTTGTCAACTCTTCTTTTAGTTCTACAGAATATTATAGCCATAAAAGGATTGTCTTCATTTAAAACACTGCATAAAGCATCCAATTTCTTTCTATCTGTAGTTTCTACTACTTCTTGCTTTATATTAGTAAGAGTAATTTCTTCTTTTTCAATAGAAACAACAACTGGATTTTTTGTATATCTATAAGCCAATTTTTTCACTTGAGAATCCATAGTTGCAGAAAAGCACAGTGTTTGCTTTTTATTTGAAGTTTCTTTTAAAATAGCTTCAACTTCATTTTTAAATCCCATAAGCAACATCTGGTCTGCTTCATCTAAAACAAAAGTTTTTAATTTGCTAAGGTCAATTGTTTTTCTATTTAAGTGGTCTAAAAGTCTACCTGGTGTAGCTATAATCATATGAATATTTCCTTTTAGTTTTTTTATCTGAGAGCCAATGTCTTTTCCACCATAAGCTGCTAGGATATTTATATCCTTAGATTCTTTAAGTTTTATAGCTTCTTCTGTTATTTGAATAGCAAGTTCTCTAGTTGGAGATAGTATGAGTACTTGTATATCATCAATGTCTAATGAGATATTTTCAAATATCGGAAGCAAGAAAGCCAGTGTTTTACCTGTCCCAGTTTGAGCCTCTGCTATGACATCTTTTCCTGCTTTTATTAAAGGAATACTTTCTTTTTGTATAGGTGTAGGTGTTGTTATCCCTGATGTTTTTATAATATTTATAGTATCTTCGCTAATTCCTAAGCTCTTAAAATCCATTATTATCTTACCTTTCATGAAAAATTTTCTATTTTATTAATCAATTAATAATATCATATTTGTAAGTATTTTTAGTAATTTTTTCGATTATTATTTATATAGTTTAAAAATATAGTATATAACTCTTAAAATATAGTGTAGATTAAATTAAATTTTAGCTAGAATTTTAGAGGTTTATTTTAAAAGGTTTTTTGAAAATAAATCTATTTATAAATTAAATTAAAATGCAAGAAAAACATAATAACTTTCATTTTTAAGAAGTTTTCACAAAAAAGAAAAAATATAGTGCAATAATTAATATAAAGTAATATAATAGATTACAAGATATGAAAAGCTAAAAAAATAAATTGCAAATGAAATTAAAATGAATAAAAAATAAAATAATAATCAAAAACTAGAGACATCACTGAAAAATAAGACCTAATATTATTAAAACTAAATGTATACTAAGGGGGGCATTAATATGTGCATTATATCAAAAGATAGAGCAAAGGAAATCAAAATAGTAGATACTACTTTAAGAGATGGGGAACAAACAGCTGGGGTTGTATTTGCAAATAGAGAAAAAATAATGATTGCTGAAATGCTAAGTGATTTAGGTGTTGACCAAATTGAAGTTGGTATACCTACTATGGGTGGAGACGAAAAAAATGTAATAAAGCACATATGCAATAGAAATTTAAAATCAGATATAATGGCTTGGAATAGAGCAGTGATAAAAGATGTTGAAGAATCTATTTCTTGTGGTGTTGATGCAGTAGCCATATCAATATCAGTATCTGATATTCATATAGAAAATAAACTGAGAACTTCTAGAGGTTGGGTTTTAGAGAATATGGCTAAGACAGTTGAATTTGCTAAGAAAAATGGATTATATGTTTCAGTAAATGGAGAAGATGCTTCAAGAGCGGATATCGACTTCTTAACTGAGTTTATAAATGTTGGAAAGCAAGCAGGGGCAGATAGATTTAGATATTGTGATACTGTAGGAGTTATGAATCCTTTTTCTATAAAAAATGCAATAGAAACTCTTTATGAGAGAACTAATTTTGACATAGAGATGCATACACATAATGATTTTGGTATGGCAACAGCAAATGCACTTGCAGGATTAGCAGCAGGAGCAAACTATGTTGGTGTTACAGTTAATGGCTTAGGAGAGAGAGCTGGAAATGCAGCGTTAGAAGAAGTCTTAATGGCACTTAAATGCATCTATAAATGTGATTTAAATAACGTAGATACTAGAAAATTTAGAGGAATATGTGAGTATGTGTCTCAAGCATCAGGAAGAATGCTTCCTACATGGAAACCAGTAGTTGGAGATAATATGTTTATACATGAATCAGGTATACATGCAGATGGAGCTTTAAAAGACCCACATAACTATGAGCCATTTGACCCAAGTGAAGTAAATCTTGAAAGAAAAATAGTAATAGGAAAGCATTCAGGAAGAGCAGCTGTAATAAATAAATTGAGTGAATATGAAATGTATATTTCTCCAGAAAACGCTACCAAATTATTAAATGCTATAAGAGCTACATCTATAAGATTGAAAAGAAGTTTGATGGATAAAGAGATTCTTCAATTATATTGTGATATACTAGCACATGAAAAAGGTACAACAGAAGAAGAAGCAGTTAGAGGTTCATATATTTAAGATATAATTGTCTAGGAGGAAAGTATGGGAGATAATATAGTTTATAAAATAATCAAAAAACATATAGTGGATGGAGAGGCTGTTGCTGGCAATTCAATTGGGATAAAAATAGACCAGACTTTAACACAAGATTCCACTGGAACAATGACATATCTTCAATTAGAAGCTATGGGTATAGATAAAGTAAAAACAAAAAGAAGTGTTGCATTTGTAGACCATAACATGTTACAACAAGGATTTGAAAATGCAGATGACCATAAATATATACAAACAGTAGCTGATAAATATGGTGTTTATTTTTCTAAACCAGGAAATGGTATCTGCCATCAAGTATTTTTAGAAAGGTTTTCAACACCAGGAGATACACTTTTGGGTTCTGATAGCCACACACCTACTGCTGGTGGTGTTGGTATGATGGCTATTGGTGCTGGGGGATTAGATGTTGCTTTGGCTATGGCAGGAGGAGCATACTATATAAAAGCACCAAAAGTCTGTAAGGTAAACTTAGTTGGAAAATTAAATAATATGGTATCTTCAAAAGATATAATATTAGAAGTGTTGAGAAAACAAACTGTAAAAGGTGGCGTAGGTAAAGTCTATGAATATGGAGGAGAAGGTGTTAAAAATCTATCTGTTCCACAAAGAGCCACAATAACAAACATGGGAGCTGAGCTTGGAGCAACTACTTCAATATTCCCAAGTGATGAAAAAACGCTAGAGTTTTTTAAGAGTCAAGGAAGAGAAGATGCATGGATGGAGCTAAGACCTGATTCAGATGCAGTTTATGATGAAGAGATTACTATAAACTTAGATGAATTAAAACCATTAGCTGCAAAGCCTCATAGTCCAGACAATGTAGATGAAGTTGAAAATATAGGAAAGATTAAAATAGACCAAGTTGCGATAGGAAGCTGTACAAATTCTTCTTATGAAGACTTAATGAAAGTAGCACAAATCTTAAAAGGAAACAAAGTCCATAAGAATGTAAGTTTGGTAATAGCACCAGGTTCAAGACAAGTTATGGAAATGATAGCTAGAAATGGAGCTTTAGGAGATATAATAAGTGCTGGAGCTAGAATATTAGAAAACTCTTGTGGACCATGTATAGGTATGGGTCAATCTCCAGGAACTGATTCAGTATCTTTAAGAACTTTCAACAGAAACTTCTATGGAAGAAGTGGAACTCTATCAGCACAAGTATATTTAGTGAGCCCAGAAGTAGCAGCAGTAAGTGCTATAAAAGGAGAACTTACAGACCCAAGGGAATTTGATGTTAAATTTGAAAACTTAGATGTAAATGAATTTTTAATAGATGATAGTATGATAATAAAGCCTTCTGATGTAGGAAGTGATGTAGAAGTACTTAGAGGTCCTAATATAAAACCTTTCCCTCTTAATACAGAACTAAGTGAGTCTATAAGTGGAAAAATAATATTAAAGACAGAAGATAATATAACTACTGACCACATAATGCCATCAAATGCTAAGTTACTTCCTTTTAGAAGTAACATACCATATCTTGCAAACTATTGTTTTAATACTGTAGATACAGAGTTTCCTCAAAGAGCAAAAGATAACAATGGTGGATTTATAATTGGTGGAGACAACTATGGACAAGGTTCAAGTAGAGAACATGCTGCCTTGGCACCACTATATCTTGGCGTTAAAGGAGTAATAGTGAAAAGTTTTGCAAGAATACACAAGGCTAATTTAATAAATAGTGGTATAATCCCAATGGAGTTTTGTGATGAAAAAGATTATGAAAGCTTATCTCTTTTAGATAATTTGGAAATACCAAATATTTTAGATAATCTAGATAGTGGTGTTTTAGAGGTTAAGAATACAAGTAAAGGAACTTCTTTCAAAGTTAAAGTAGAATTATCATCAAAAGAAGTTGATGTATTAAAAGCAGGTGGAAAATTAAATTACACTAAGAATCAAGCTAATTAGTATGAAAAGAGGGAATATTGATGTATAAAGTGACACTTATACCAGGAGATGGAATAGGACCAGAAGTTGCGAAAGCTATGAAAAAGGTTGTAGAAGCTACTGGGGTAGAGATAGAATGGGAAGAAGTTAATGCAGGAGAAGCAGTTATTGAAGAATATGGAACTCCACTTCCTCAATATATTATAGATAGTATAAAAAAGAATAAAATAGCTATAAAAGGTCCAATCACTACTCCTGTAGGGAAAGGTTTTAGAAGTGTAAATGTAACTTTGAGACAAGCGTTAGATTTATATGTTAATTTAAGACCAATTAAGAGTTTTAAAGGCATAAAGTCAAGATATGAAGATGTTGATTTAGTGGTAGTAAGAGAAAACACAGAAGACTTATATGCTGGTATAGAGCATAAAATAGGTGATTATGCAGCTGAAAGTATAAAGATAATAACAAGAGGTGCAAGTGAGAGAATTGTTGATTTTGCATGTAACTATGTTAAAGATAACAAGAGAAAAAAAGTTACTGCTATACATAAAGCAAATATAATGAAAATGTCTGATGGCTTGTTTTTAGATGTATTTAGAGAAGTAGCATCAAAGCATGGTGTTGAGTATGATGATTTAATTGTAGATGCAGCAGCTATGAACCTAGTTTTAAATCCAGAAAATTACGATGTAATGGTAATGCCAAATCTTTATGGAGATATACTATCTGATTTAGGAGCTGGTCTTGTTGGAGGCTTGGGTATAATTCCAAGTGCAAACATTGGTGAAGATTGTGCCATATTTGAAGCTGTTCATGGAAGTGCTCCACAAATAGCTGGACAAAATAAAGCTAATCCAACAGCACTTATTCAATCATCAGTAATGATGCTTAGATATTTAGGAGAATATGAAAATGCACAAAAGATAGAAACAGCTTTAGAAAAAGTATTTCTTGATGGAAGTAAATTAACTGTAGATTTAGGAGGCTCAGCTTCAACTACTGAATTTGCAGATGAGGTATGTAAGTATATTTAGTTGTTATTTATAATAAAAATATGATATAAGTCTTAAAAAGAGCTGTTAATTGTATATTGAACAATTAACAGCTCTTAATTTGGTTTTGTAATAGTATATTTGTAAACATCCAGTCAAAAATTAAAATAAGTATAAAAAAGTTACTATTTTTAGTTGAATATTCAACTAATATATGGTAACATATAAATATAGTTGAAAGTTCAACTAAAAATATTTTAAATTTAGAGGTATTGATTGGAGGTGTATTTGATTAAAAAATTAGACAGTAATATATTAAGAGAAGTTGGTACTTTATCTAGAGCAGTAAATTCAATAAATGATATGAAGTACAAAGAATTAAAGTTACAAAAAGGGCAATTTACTTTTTTAACACGAATTTGTGAAAATCCTGGTATAAACCTTGTAGAATTATCAAATGTGTTAAAAGTAGATAAGGCTACTACAACCAAAGCTATACAGAAGTTAATAAAAGCAGGATATGTGGATAAAAAGCAAGATGAGTTTGACAAAAGAGGATACAATTTAACTCCAACTAATAAATCATTAGAAGTATATGAGTTAATAATTGAAGAAGAAAATAGAAGTATAGAAATATGCTTTAATAAGTTTACAGATGAAGAGAAGCAAACAGCAAATAATATAATAGAAAAAATGAGAAAAAATATAGAAGAAGAATGGTTTAAAGTAAAAAGATAATAAATTAAAATATGAATATAAGGAGATATTTTTATGATTAGAAAAGCAAATATAAATGATTTAGATAGTATTATGGAAATTATAAAATCAACAGTAGAAGAAATGAAAGACTATAATAATACACAATGGGATGAAAATTATCCATCAGGTAAAGATTTTGTTTCTGATATTGAGAAACAAGATTTATATGTAGAAGAAGTAGATGGAAAAATAGCAGGATTTATATGTGTTAATTATGATGAACCTAAAGAATATATAGATTTAAATTGGTCATCTAATGAGAAGGCTATGGTAGTGCATAGAATGGCAGTAAATCCAAATTTCAGAAAGATGGGAATTGCATCTAAACTAGTTGATTTTGCTGAAGAATTAGCTAAAGAAAACAATGTATCGTATTTAAAAAGTGATACATATTCAATAAACTCAAAGATGAATTCATTACTTATAAAATGTGGATTTATCAAAATTGGTGAAATGAGTTTCCTAGGAAAAGAGAAATCTTTCTATTGTTATGATAAAATATTATAAAAAGTATTTATCATACAGAGGCTAAAGAATACATTTTCAGTATTAGTAGGGGCATGATGTAAGCCAAATGTATGCTATTATGAAAGGGTTGATTTAGATGATTGAATTTCTAAAAAAAAGAAGAAGTATTAGGAAGTATAAAAATGTGGAAGTAGAAAAAGAAAAACTAGATAAAATATTAAAAGCGGCTCTTTTAGCACCATCATCAAAAGGACTTAGAACATGGGAATTTATCGTGGTAAATGATAAGGAAACATTACTTAACTTATCTCAATGTAGGACTAAAGGTGGTGGATTTTTCCTAAAAAATGCACCTTTGGCTATTGTAGTTATTGGAGATAAAGAGAAAAATGATGCTTGGATAGAAGATGCAAGTATTGCTGCTTCATATATACAGCTTCAATCTCATGAGCTTGGATTAGGTTCTTGCTGGATACAAGTAAGAAATAGGATGCATGATGATAGTATAGATGCTGATAAATATATTAGAGATGAACTGAATATACCTGATAAGTACAGTGTAGAATGTATAATTTCTATAGGCTACCCTGATGAAGAAAAAAAATCATACTGTGACGATGATTTAGATTATGAAAAAGTTCATTTTAATAAATTTTAATGTATAATATATTATATTAAGACAGTATGTTTTTTTGATATTGTTAATATATATTTAAAATTGTAAAAATATATCTGAATTTTACTAACTTATATAAGGGTTATGTACAAGGATTTTAAAGATAAATATAGAAATTAATGTTTATAATCGATACATAACTAAAGTAACAAAATTTAAGGAGGTTCAAATATGGGTATATTTAAAACAAAAATTGATGAGGATTGGAAAGTAAACTATATCAAAGAATTTAATGAAATGAGAGATTCTTATGAGAGTAAGCTTCAAAAAAAACAATTTGAAGTAGATAGTTTGAAATCAGAATTAGATAGACTTAGAAGCTATAAAAATAGTCTTAAGCCAAAGGAAAAGCAAATTACTGATGATGATATAAACAATATAAAAAACTTGAGAAGAGATGGTTTAAGCTATAAAGAAATTTCAAGTGAAACAAGTTGGAGTAAAGCAACTGTGAGTAGAGTATTAAATGGACTTTACGATTAGTATATACATGGGGTGATTTAAATTGGGGATGAAGTATAGTTATAAAAAATGTATAATAGATTCTATTTCATTGATGTTTATAGTTCAGATAGTAAGGATGATTTTAAATTATATACTTCTAAGTCAATTTGAATTTACCCTTGAAAATTTTAATATTGTAAATTTAATTTCTTTTACACTAGTTGGATTATCATTAATTTTATTTTTAAAAAATAATTCTTTGTATAATAAGGTGAGAAATAGAAAAATTACAGAAGCTTTCAATGAAAATAAAGATAGTGTACTTATAAAAAGATGTAAGTTGATATTTTTTATAGTAGTTTTATCTCTAGTGGTAATCTCAATTTATCACAATAGGGGTTATATGTTTTTTAATATAACTATGATGACTTTATCTGTATTAATAGTTCCAGTATTTGAAGAATTATTTTTTAGAGAGTATATATGGAATTATTTAAACAATTTTATAAAATCAAAGAGTAAAGTTATATGTATAACGTCTATATTATCTGGTGTTTATAATATAGGATATATAGATGTTATACGTAATTACATAATGTTATATAATAACTCTTACTATACATTTGAAGTTATTATTTCAAAAATTATTGTAGGTACTGTTTTTGGTATTGTACTTGGTATTGTTAAGTCAAGATTTAAAGATGTAAGCTTTTGTATAATATTGAGAAGTCTATTTGCTATACTTACTAGACAGATAATATGAAATTAGTCTTATTAGTTAAATGATATAATTATTTTGTAATAAGTACATAAAAATAACAAAGGATAGCTGTATATAAAAAATAAACCCTAATATTTGGAGTTTATTTTTTTGTATGAAATTATTTTAATAACTTTATATAAGAACTGGATAAATTACTACAAGATAAATTGAATATCAGGTATGTTTTTTATCAAAAGTAAGAAATTAATTATATTATTTATACAATTTTTTGTTTTAAAGATTAACAATACTATTTGACAGCTTAGACCATAATATGATATTTATATAAAATGAGATGAGTGTACAAAACTAATTGTGAATGAGAGTGATTTACTTGAAGAAATTTTATGAAATATATTTAGATTTAGAGAAAGATATAAGAAATAATGTATATGCAGTAGGAGAGCTTTTACCAACAGAAGTAAAGCTTGCTCAAAAATATCGAGTATCAAGAGAAACTATTAGAAAAGCACAGTCGCTTTTATTAGAGAAGGGATTTATACAAAAAAAACAAGGTAAAGGGGCTATTGTTTTAGATATAAATAAATTTGAAATAGAAGGGTCAGGATTAATTAGTTTCAATGAAATGCAAAAGAATAAAAATCTAGATACAGAAATAAGCGTACTAAAAAATAAAAAGGAGATTATGCCTTTAGAAATTTGTAAAAAACTAGATATAGATGCAAAAACTAAAATTATAGCAGTTGAAAGACTTAGAAAAATTAATGGAGAAGCTGTTATTTTAGACAAAGATTATTTTATATCTGAAATAATACCAGAAATACCATTAACAGCAGTTCAAAGTTCAATATTTAATTATATAGAGAAAAGTCTAGAGCTAAAAATAGGTTATGCAAATAAAGAAGTAACTGTAGCTCCTGTTACAGAAGAAGATAAAATATTGCTAGATGTTGGAACAGATACACATGTTGTAGTGATACGAAGTGAAGTTTATTTAGAAGATACAAGATTATTTCAGTATCATGAATCTAGACATAGAGTAGATACATTTAGATTTGTAGATTTTGCAAGAAGAAGAAATCTTTAATTATATAAAAGAGTGTCTGTTTTGTATTGTACCCTCAATTGTTGAATCAAATTTTTAATGATTGGGTTTCAGTATATTTAGACACTCTTTTTTAGTTAGATTATATATTATTTAATTTTCTATAAACTCTTTATTAAAGTATTTACTCTTTGAGAATATGTATGTAAGGATACAAGTAATGGCTATAGAAAGTCCCATTGCTAAGAAGTAAACACTCCATTGGTCTGTAAATATAGATAAAAACGCTGGCAGACCTGATATACCTATAGAACTTGCTTTAACATTAAAGTAAGATACAACCCCTCCAGATATACCTGCACCTATCATAGATGCTATGAATGGGAAACGATAACGTAAGTTTATACCAAATATTGCAGGCTCAGTAATACCCAACCAAGCTGAAATTGAAGCCGTTAATGCAACACCCTTGATTTTTTTATTTTTTAATATGAAGAACATTGTCAAAGCTGCTGCACCTTGACCAAGGCTAGCCATAACTTGTATTGGCCATAATGTAGCAAAGCCTAAAGTACCTATCATTTGTAAATTTATACCTAAGAATAAGTGATGCATTCCTGTTATAACTAATGGAGATAATATGAATCCAAAAAGTGCACCTGCAAGTACTGCATTAATTTCAAATAATCCAAGAATTCCACTTGTAATTAAGTTAGCAAATGACATTGTTATAGGTCCTATGATAGAGAATGTTAAGAAACCAGTTATTAATAATGTAAGAGGAGCAACAAAAATAAGTTGAACCATCTCAGGAATTTTTTTAGTTAAGAACTTTTCAATTGTTGCTAAAAGATAAGAAGAACATAAAACAGGGATTACTTGTCCTTGATAACCTATTTTAGCAATATTAAAACCTAATATATTCCAGTAAGTAACAGCTTCAGGTGTTTTAGAATATTGTGCACCAGGCATTAAATCTGGATTAATTAAAATAAGACCTAATACAATACCAAGTACAGGATTTCCTCCAAACTTTTTAACAGCTGACCAACCTATTAGTGCAGGTAGGAACGAAAAAGAAGTATTTGCTATAAGGTTAATCATGTTAGATATACCAGACCAATTGCTATGAACTTCTAAAAAGGGTTGTTCATAGAAGATTCCTGGGTTAGCAAGTAGATTATTTATACCCATCAATAAACCAGAGGCAACTATAGCAGGTAATATAGGAATAAATATATCTGCCAACACCTTTATAGCTTTTTGAATTGGATTTAATTTTTTGTTAGAAATCTCTTTAACCTCAGCTTTTGTTGCTTCTTTAAGTCCAGTAATTTCTATTAATGTAGCATAAACTTTATTTACAAGACCTGGACCTATAATAACTTGAAATTGACCATTTGAGGTAAAACTCCCTTTCACTATATCTATTTCTTCTAATTGCTTTATATTAACTTTACTTTCTGAATTTAGAGCAAATCTTAGTCTAGTAATACAGTGTGTTGCAGATATTATATTCTCTACTCCCCCAATTGCTTCAAGGATTTGTTCAACCTGCTCTTTATGATGTGTATTTTCTTTTAATGAACTCATAAAATTACCTCCCCCTTAAAATACGATGTTGTATAGACAAATATTGAAAATAATATACCATAGAGAAATTTTTATGTCAACGTTATCCTAAATCTTTTTAAAATTTAATTGTTGAAAGATAAATTGTATATTATTGGAATTCACAAAAGTAAGAGAAAATATGGAAGGAGTATAGGGAATATATTTTTTTGTTTAGAGTAAATATTGCTTTTAATAAAAAAAAGGTTTATTATAAAAATATAAAAATTGTCTAGACAAAAATGAAAGGGGAAATTTGCATATGGATTTCAAGAAGAAAGTTATTTATCAAATATATCCAAAATCATTTAATGATTCTAATGATGATGGGATAGGAGATTTAAAAGGAATTATAGAGAAGTTACCTTATTTATATAAATTAGGTGTAGATATAATTTGGATTAACCCATTTTTTGTTTCTCCACAAAGAGATAACGGATATGATATTGCTGACTATACATCAATAGATTCTATGTTTGGAACTATGGAAGATTTTGAAAAGTTGGTAGATGAAAGTAAAAAATATAATATAGAATTGATGCTGGATATGGTGTTAAATCACACATCAACAGAACATAAATGGTTTAAAAAAGCTTTGGCAGGAGATAAAAAGTATCAAGATTTCTATTTTATTAGAGATGGTAAAGAAAATAATCAACTACCAACAAATTGGAAATCTAAATTTGGAGGAAATGCTTGGAGTAGATTTGGAGATACAGATAAGTACTATTTACACTTATATGATGTTACACAAGCTGACCTCAACTGGCGAAATCCGAAGGTTAGGGAAGAATTATATAGAGTTGTAAAATTTTGGATAGATAAAGGTGTTAAGGGGTTTAGGTTTGATGTAATAAATGTAATTGGTAAAGATGAAGAATTAAAAGATTCTACAAATAACATAGGTAAAGAAATGTATACGGATAAACCCATTGTTCATGAATTTATTAAAGAAATGAACAAAGAAACTTTTGGAAGAGTTGAAGATATAACAACAGTTGGAGAAATGTCTTCAACAACGATTGAAAATTGTATCTTATATTCGTCTCCAGAAGAAAAAGAGCTTTCAATGACATTTAATTTTCATCATTTAAAAGTAGATTATGAAAATGGAGAAAAGTGGAGCGATATACCTTTTGACTTTATGATGTTGAAAAAACTCTTAAATGAATGGCAAGAAAAAATTGAAAGTGGTGGTGGATGGAATGCACTATTTTGGAATAATCATGACCAGCCAAGGGCTATTAGTAGATTTTGTAATGAAAAATATAGGGTGGAAGCATCAAAAATGTTAGCTGCTACAATACATCTATTAAGAGGAACACCGTATATATATCAAGGTGAAGAAATAGGTATGACAAATCCAAACTTTGAAAAAATAGATGATTATTTAGATGTTGAAACTTATAACACTTATAATGAATTTTTAAAAAATGAAATTGAAAAAGAAACAATAATGAATATTATAAAGTCCAAATCCAGAGATAATAGTCGTACACCTATGCAGTGGTCAGATAAATTAAATGCAGGTTTTACAAATGGAAAGCCATGGATTAAAATAGCAGAAAATTATAAAGAGATAAATGTTGAAAAGGAACTTAAAGAAGGGTCAATTTTTAACTTCTATCAAAAGTTAATATCTTTAAGAAAGCAATTAAATATTATATCGGAAGGTTTCTATAAGGGGATTTTGTTAGATAATGATAAGGTTTATGCTTATGTTAGAAGCTTAGAAAACGAAAGATTAATAGTATTTAATAACTTCTATGATTGTGAAGTTGAAGTTGAGATTAGTGAGGAATTTTTAGAAAAATCATTTACATATTTGATAGGGAACTATGAAAAGCAAGATTTAGAACCTAAGTTAAAGTTAAGACCTTATGAAACAGTAGCATTTTATAGTAAGGATATAAAAAAATAATGGAAAGAGGTAGTATTAATGAAACCAAATATTTTACTTATGATTTCTCATGATAGTGGTAGAAAATTCAGTAACTATGGATATAATGTGGAAACTCCATGTATAGATAAATTAGCTCAAGAAGGAATTCAATTTGATAATTATTTCTGTGCAGCACCTCAATGTAGTCCAAGTAGAGGCAGTATACTAACTGGATTATATCCTCATAATAATGGGTTAATGGGGCTTGCACATCTAGGATTTTGTATAGATTCTAAGCATACAACACTTCCTATGGAGTTACAAAAAAATGGATATGAAACAACGTTAATAGGACTAAGCCATGAAACAATAAATGAAGCACCACCGATAGAAGATAGAGTATTTTCTTCAACTTATGATTTAGGATATGATAATTTTATAGCGATTCCAGGAGATAGAGCTCCTAAGGTTGCTAAGGAAGTAGTTAAATTTTTAGAAGAGTATAAAGTAAATCAAGAAAAGCCATTTTACTTAAATGTAGGATTTTTTGAAACACATAGAGATTTTGATGAATATGAACCTTATGCAGATAAATTGGATGAAGTAGAAGTATTTAAGTTTTTGCCTGATACAGACGATGTAAGAAAAGATATAGCCTTATATAATGGTTCAGCAAAAGTATTAGATAAGGCAATAGGTAAAATATATAATAAATTACAAGAAACAGGATTAGATAAAAATACAATTGTTATACTTACAACAGACCATGGAGTTGCATTTCCAGGAGCTAAAGGAATGTTAAAAGAAGCAGGGTTAGAGACAGCACTTATAATTTTATTACCTAATTCTTCTCAGAAAAATGTGAAAAAGGAAGCTCTGTTATGTAATGTTGATTTATTGCCAACTATATTAGATTTAATTGAAGCTGAAATTCCAAAGAATATAGATGGAGAAAGTTTCGCCAACTTATTAAAAACAAATGAAGATATAGGTAGAGACTCATTCTTTACAGAAATGACATGGCATGACCAATATAGACCAATGAGAGGAATAAGGACTAATGAATACAGCTATGTTAGAAACTTTGAAGATGGGCCTAAAGTATATATTACAGTTGATTCACATTTGAGTTTGTCAGGTAAAGCTGTTAGAGATAAATTTTATGTTCCTAATGAAAGGGAAGAGCTTTATGATTTAAGAAAAGACCCGTTAGAAGAAAATAATCTAATAAATGATTCAGATTATCAAGATATAGCAAATGAATTGAGAAAGAAAGTTGATAATTGGATGTTAGAAACGAATGACCCACTTTTAAAAGGACCTGTAAAAGGAACTGGTTCAAGTAGATGGAAAACAGAAATAGAAGAGGGTAGATCTTATCCAGGAAGAGATGAGTATTATAGCATGTTATCTGATAAGTAAAAATATTAAATAAGTAAAAATACATAAAAAAGAAGGTTTTTTATAATGAAAAGTATATCAGTTTTAATTAAACCCGTTTCATCGTTATGTAATTTGAGATGTAAATATTGTTTTTATGCAAATGTGAGTGATTTAAGAGAAGTAAAATCCTATGGTATTATGCAGGAGGATACTGTAAAAAACATAGTAAATAATACATTTGAAATTTTGGATAATGGAGATAGAGTTACATTTGCTTTTCAAGGTGGAGAGCCTACTTTAGCAGGATTAAAATTTTTTCAATACTTTATTGACTATGTTAGTAAAATGAAAAAAAATATAGTAGTAAATTACTCTATTCAAACGAATGGAACTCTTATTGATAATCAGTGGTGTGAGTTCTTAAAGAAAAATAATTTTTTAGTAGGATTATCATTAGATTTACTAGAAGATTTGCATGATAAAAATCGTGTATATTCAGATAATAAGGGAAGTTATATAGATGTAATAGATACAAAAAAACTGCTGGAAATATACAAAATAGACTTTAACATACTATGTGTTTTGACAAATCAGATTGCACTTAATCCAAAAGAGGTTTTTAATTTTATAAAAGTAAACGATGTTAAGTATATACAGTTTATTCCTTGTTTAGATGATTTAGATTGTAAAACTAAGTCAGAGCATTCTTTAGAACCTAAATATTTTGCATATTTTTATAAAATAATATTTAAGCTTTGGAAAAATGAGTTTGATAAAGGAAATTATATAAGTATTAATTTATTAGATAATCTTATATCCGTTTTAATTACAGGAATTCCTAGTACCTGTGGCATAATTGGAAGATGTCAACCGCAATTTGTAATAGAGGCTGATGGAAGTGTGTATCCATGTGATTTTTATGTACTAGATAACTTTAATTTAGGTGATATAAAAGATAATACTTTATTGGATATTTTAAGAAAATCTAAAATGCAAGAATTTTTACATAAAGATATAAACAAAGAAAGTATTTGTTTAAATTGTAATTTTTACAGAATATGTGGTGGTGGATGTAAAAGAATGAAAAATTCTATGTATATTGATTCTAGTAACAATTACTGTGGATATAAAGAATTTTTAATGTCTGCTTTTAGTGACTTAGAAAAAATATCAGTATTAGTATATAAAAATCAAATACCAAAATAATTTTAGTATTTAAAATTCTAAGTTAAAGTGATTAAAAATTATGTATAATTGGAGGATTTTGAGCAGAGTAAATTTAGTTAGGATGGTTTTAAATGAATGTAATTTTATTTGTAATAGCTATACTTTCAACAACTATAGGAGCTATAACAGGTATTGGTGGAGGTGTAATAATAAAGCCAGTACTAGATTTGATTGGAGTATTTGATGTTTCGACAATAAGTGTGTTATCATCATTTACTGTGTTATCAATGGCAATTGTTTCTGTATACAAACAAATTAAATCAAAACTTTTTAAAATAAACTTTAGACTTATTTTAATTGGTGGAGCATCAGTATTAGGAGGGACTATAGGTCAGAGGTTATTAGATTTATCTATTTTACATGTAAATAATCCTTCTATAATAAAAATAACTCAAAATGTTATTATGATTATTTTGTTAGTAATGGTTTATTTATATAGAGATAAAAGTTTAAACGTTAGATTTAATACTAATATTACATATTTGATTGTTGGCATTTTTTTAGGGGTTATATCTTCATTTTTAGGAATAGGTGGAGGCCCTATAAATGTGGCTGTGTTTACAATATTATTTGGATTATCAGCTAAAGAAGCTGCGTTTAACTCTATTATAACTATTTTATTTTCTAATATTTCAAAGTTAGTTACAGTTTTCATAAATACAGGGTTTGGTATATATGATTTATCTGGATTACCTTTTATGATAATCGGAGCAGTGTTGGGAGGAACTATGGGTTCCTCTATTAGTAAAAATATGGATGACAAAAGAGTTAAATATATGTTTTCGTATATGACTATAATTATTACTGGAATAAATATATACAGTATATTTCAGGTAATATATTTCATGAATTAAAAGGTATAATATAGATAACATGAGACATTAATTTAAATTATTGGAATGAGGAGATTTAATATGTTTAAAAAGTTATTCTCAAAAAATAAAAATGAAGAAGTAAAAAGTAATTATATAAAAGGAATATTACAATCGCCACTTACAGGGAAAGTATTAAGTATAACTGATGTTCCTGATGATGCTTTTTCTAGTAAAATGCTAGGTGATGGAGTTGCAATCGAACCACAAGAAGGAGTTGTATCTTCTCCTGTTGATGGTGAGGTAATTCAAATATTTTTACCATCGAAACATGCTATATGTATAAAGAGTGAAGATGGTTTGGAGATACTAATACATATCGGATTAGATACTGTAAAGATGAATGGAGATGGATTTGAAGCATTAGTAAATGTGGGAGACAAAGTCTACTGTGGACAAAAACTTATAAGGTTTGATTTAGAAAAAATTAAAAAAAGTGTTGAATATATAATAACTCCTGTAGTTATAACCAATTCTTATGACATAGATAAAGTTGAAGTTTTAGGAACTGGAGATATATGTATTGGTGAAGATTTAATGAAAGTTTATAAGTAAATAGGTTTCACCAAGAAGTTTTATCCAAATAAAAAATATTATAACCACAAAATGGTTGAATATAATAATATTGAAAGAGTTTAGGTATGCTTATTTTATTAAGCATACCTTTTTTATTGTGTTTTAAGGAAAATTTATCTGTATAAATAAAGTTTTTTAAAAATATCTTATTATAATTATCTGATTTTTACTAATTATTTTATTTTCGTTAATTTCTGATATTTAAGAATTATTGCACTTTTTAGAACTCTATTTTTAAATATATATTGACATATATATATTATCTATTACAATTTATATAAACTAATAAAAATAAAATATTATTAATCAACTTATTGAATGGAGGAATAGAAATGAAATTTGTAACTTTCTGTACTGGCAATGAAGAAAATATAGGTGTATTTAACTCAGAAACAAATAGTATATATGAAATTAATAGTTTAGGATTAAGTAAATTATATACAGATATGAATGATTTTATTGAAAATGTATCCACAGGAGATTTAGAAAAAATAAAAAACAATTCATTTGAAAATACAAAGTGTTATAAGTTAGAAGAAGTGAAATTATGTTCCCCAATTGTAAGACCTAAAAAAGATATTATATGTCTAGGTCTCAACTATAAAGACCATGTCAATGAAATTCCAGATGGTGTTATAAAAAATGTAGTTATGCCAGACTATCCAATTTATTTCTCTAAAAGAGCAGATAAGGTAATTGGGGTGGATGATAAGATAAGTTTACATGGAGACTTAGTAGAAAAGTTGGATTATGAATCAGAACTTGCAGTAATTATAGGAAAAGAAGGTATAAACATATCAAAAGAAGATGCCTATGAATATATATTTGGATATACAGTAATGAATGATATAAGTGAAAGAGCACTTCAAGATAAACATGTGCAGTGGTATAGAGGAAAAAGTTTAGATACACATACATCTATGGGACCTTGTATAGTACATAAAGAAGAATTTGAACATCCTTTAAAATTAGATATAAGTAGTGTGGTAAATGGAGAAGTAAGACAAAATTCTAATACAGAATATTTTATATTTGATATACCTACTGTAATAAGTGATTTATCAAGAGGAATGACTCTAAAGCCAGGAGATATAATTTCAACTGGAACTCCAGCAGGTGTTGCTATGGGAATGAATCCTCAAGTATATTTAAAACATGGTGATGTAGTTGAGTGTAAAGTCGAAGGAATAGGAGTTTTAAAAAATATAGTTGATTAATGGATAAATATGCCATATAATTTTATTAGTACGAATAATTTAATTAATATGGAATTAATCAAATTTAGATTAATTTACTATAGAGAGGGATGAGTATATGGCAAAAGAACTAGAACTAAAGTATGGCTGTAATCCAAACCAAAAACCATCAAAAATTTATATGAAAAATGGAGAACTTCCTATAGAAGTATTAAATGGAAAGCCTGGATACATAAATTTTTTGGATGCATTTAATAGTTGGCAACTTGTAAAAGAATTAAAAGAGGCTACTGGTCTTCCAGCAGCAACTTCATTTAAACATGTAAGTCCAGCAGGTGCAGCAGTAGGTGTACCGTTATCAGATACTTTAAAGCAAATATACTTTGTTGATGATTTAGAGCTTTCTCCATTAGCTTGTGCTTATGCAATGGCAAGAGGGGCAGATAGAATGTCTTCTTATGGAGACTTTATAGCACTTTCAGATGTGTGTGATAAAGAAACTGCAACTATAATAGCAAGAGAAGTTTCTGATGGTGTAATAGCTCCAGGATATACAGATGAGGCTCTTGAAATATTAAAAGGAAAGCGTAAAGGGAATTATAATATTGTAAAAATTGATGAAAATTATACACCTGAACCTATTGAAACAAAGGATGTTTATGGAATTACTTTTGAACAAGGTAGAAATGAAATATTAATAAATGAAGACTTATTAAAATACATTCCAACAGATAATAAAATATTTACAGATAATGCAAAACGTGATTTAATTATAGCTCTTATCACATTAAAATATACACAATCAAATTCAGTTTGCTATGCTAAAGATGGACAAGTAATAGGAGTAGGTGCAGGACAACAATCACGTATTCACTGTACTAGACTTGCAGGTAATAAAGCAGATACTTGGTATCTTCGTCAACATCCTAAAGTATTAAATTTGAAATTTAAAAAAGATATAGGTCGTCCAGATAGAGATAACACTATTGATGTATATCTTTCTGATGATTATATGGATGTACTTGCTGATGGTATATGGCAAAATTTATTTGAGGAAAAACCAGAACCTCTTACTGGAGAAGGCAAAAGGGCATGGCTTAAAACTTTAACAGGAGTAGCACTTGGTTCTGATGCATTTTTCCCATTTGGAGATAATATAGAACGTGCTAAAAGAAGTGGAGTAAGTTTTATAGCACAACCAGGTGGCTCTATTCGTGATGATAATGTTATATTAACTTGTAATAAGTACAATATAGTTATGGCATTTACTAAAAATAGATTATTCCATCACTAGAATATAAAATAAATACTATTAAATTAAAAATCTACAACAAGTTTTGTTGTAGATTTTTTTATTTGTTGTATAATTTTAAATAGAACTTTATTTTTAGATATTTAATTTGGAGGATGATATGGCTTTAAATATAAGAGACTATAGCCTATTGTGTAGTCAAGGTACAGCTAAATTTAATGAAGATGTAGTTGGGATAAGTCCATTTGGGGCATGGGTTTTAGATGGTGCGACAGGACTCAATGGAAGAAATTTAGTATCAGATGAAAGTGATGCAAGATGGTATGTTCAGTGGTGGAATAAGTATTTATATAAAAATATGAGTAAAGAAGAATCATTAAAGAGCATTGTCAATAATGGGATAATAGAAATTAAAAAAGAGTATGAGACAAAGTTAAATGGAATAAAGGTTGAAAAATTGGATTTACCATCAAGTTCTATAGCTATTGTTAAATTTCATGAAAATAAAGTAGAGTATTTTTTATTAGGTGATTGTACTTTGTTTATTAAAAATGGAGATTCTAAAGTCATAAAAGATAGAACTATTTGTAAATTCGATAATTCTGTATTTGATAAAATGAGTAAGCTTTCTAATTTAGAAGAAATGACTTTTGATGAGATAAAGTCAAGTGTAATGAATACAATAGTAAGCAACAGATTGAAAAAGAATACTAAAGAAGGATACTGGATATTGGATTTTGATGAGGATGCTGTGGAAAACTCAATATACGGATACTTAGAAATAAAAAAAGATTTTCAGCTGATGTTAACAAGTGATGGTTTTACAAGTGCTTGTGATAGATATAACCTCATCAAAGAAGAAGAATTGATACGTATAGCAGAAAAATTTGGCATAGGATATATACACAATAAAGTTAGATACTTTGAGGATAATGACTATAAAGCAATTAAGGTTCCAAGATTTAAAGTAAAAGATGATTCATCTTGTTTGTATCTAGATATATATAATGATTAGATTATATGAAATTGTTTAATTTTAGAGGGGCGGTAAGTAAAAAAGTGAAAATTCTTCATATAATAACACAAAAACCAAATAGTACGGGTAGTGGAATATACATGTGTGGTATGATAAAAGGGTTTGAAAAAATAGGTCATGAGCAAGCTGTAATTGCAGGTATAGATGTTGATGATGATGTAAACTGTTTTTCAAGTGATGTAAGTTTTTATCCAGTAAAGTATAATTGTGGAGAATTAAATTTTCCTGTTGTAGGAATGAGTGATTCTATGCCATATGAAAGTACTAGATATAGAGATTTAAATGTAGAAATGATAAACAGATTAAAACATCAATTTAAAATAAATATAGACAGAGCTATGGAAGATTTTAATCCAGATATTATAATATGTCATCATTTATATCTTTTAACTGCATTTGTTAGAGAGATTGTGAAAGGTATTAAAGTTATGTCTGTTTGTCATGGAACTTGTTTAAGACAGTTAAATACTATAGATTTAGAAAAAGAATATATAATATCCAATATAAAAAAGTTGGATTTAATATTTGCTCTTCATAAAAAGCAAAAAGATGATATCATAAAAACTTTTGGAGTAAGTGATAGTAAGGTAGTCGTGATTGGAAGTGGATATAATGATAGTGTATTTTATGATAAAAATTATAAAATGCAAAGTGATAAGATAAGGATAGTATTTGCAGGGAAGATATGCAAATCAAAAGGATTGATTCCATTTATAAAAGCTATATCCAGACTAATCTATCGTAAAGATTTAATAGAAGTCAATTTTGCAGGTACAGGAAGTGATGTTGAATCTTACAATGAGATTGTTAAGCTTGCGAGTCAGTCTACATTTAAAATGAATTTTTTAGGAAAATTAGACCAAAATGACTTAGCTGAGTTATTTAATAAGTCACATCTATTTGTATTACCATCATTTTATGAAGGGCTGCCAGTTGTAGTTTTAGAGGCTTTATCATGTGGACTGGATGTGATTACCACTGATATTCCTGGTGTTAGGGAATGGATTGGTAGTGAGATTAATGATTCTGGTAATATAGAATATGTAACTCTACCCTCTATGCATGGAGAAGATATTCCAAATGAAGAAGAGTTACCTATATTTGAGAAGAATTTATATAATGCAATGGATTCTAAAATACAGTATCTATTATCTAATTTAGATAAAAGGTCGTTTGTAGATATGTCAAAAAAAACATGGGATGGTTTAGCTTATAGGATGAATGAAGTTATTTCAATGGATGAGATGTGTCTAATTTAGAGTGATTTAAATTATAAAAAAAGTGTAACTATTTTTACACTACTTTTAAGCGAATTTATATTATACTGATACTAAGTATATTTATTTTGAGGGAGGTAATTTATGAAGTTTAGTAAAAGAATATTAGCATTAGGTATTTCAGCATTATTATTAAGTGTTAGTTTCCCAACATCAGCAAATGCACTAGATAAAATCGAAAATATCAAAGGAACAGATAAATATGAAACAGCTGGTATTATTGCAGATAAGCAAGATTATACAACAGCTGTACTTATAAATTCTGATTCTACAATGGTAGATGGTATTTCTGCTAGTGGTCTTGCAGGGGTAAATAATGCAGCAATTTTATTAACTAATAAGGATGATATACCAGAGGCCACTTTACAAAGGCTTAATAGAGTTACTAAGATATATATAATAGGTGGCGAAAACACTATAAGTAAAGATGTAGAAAAAATGCTACTTATGAGAAGAATGCAGGTTATAAGAATTGATGGAGTAGATAGAGTAGATACAAGTTATAAAATCGCAGCTGAAATAGAAAAGATAAAAAGCAGTGATAAAACGTTTTTAGTAAACGGATTTAAAGATGAAGCTGATGCAGTGAGTGTTGCGTCTGTTGCGTATAGAGATGGTGCTCCTATTCTATTGACAAAGGATATAGCTTCAGCAGCAGAAGATACAGATTTAGACCCATGGTTTGGAGTTTCACCTGTTCCAGTATATGCAGTTGGAGGAAAATCTACACTAAGTGATTATATAGTAAGTAGATATAGAGCAACTAGAATTGATGGTAGTGATAGATATGAAACTAATAAGAATGTAATCAAGAAGTTTTATAGTGAAACAAAAGATTTCTATGTAGCAAGTGGAGATGATTTAGTTTATGCTTTAGTTGCTTCACCAATGGCTAAAAATACTCCTGTTGTTTTAGTTTCAGATAAAAGCGATAAGAGTATATTAAATAATGCTAATAAAGTTACTGCAATAGGCATAAATGATAATAAGGTTATAGAGCAATGTTTAGAGGCTACAAAAAAATAGAATGCTATTAGTAAAGTAAATACATAATATATGGTAAAAGTCAGTATAATGCTTATATTTTAGTGATATATAGTGTATGAATGTCAAACTATATAAATCTTCTAGTTGATTTTATAATAAAAATCAATTAGAAGATTTTTTTTATTATGCATCAAAATTATATATTAAAATTAAATTTAGCCATGCACAAAATTGTATGATAATTCAACTCTATCATGCTTACATCAAAAAAGAAGCTATGATGCCTATTTTTTATAAAGAATAAATCTCATAAGATTTGTCTTCTTTCAACTTTTCTAACCAAACCATTTCTAAAATGTCTAATTCTTCTAAGTAGTCTTTTTCAGTTTTATTATCATCATGTTTTATAAGTTCTAAAATTTCAAATGTAAATGCTTTTTCTCCATATTTTTTCCAATCATTATTTAAATCTCTTGCCATGCATGACCCAGCACCAAGTTGAAATTTGAGGGAGTTAAATTTGCTTTTTATGTCATTACTCTTTCCAAAGTAAATCTTTTTAGTAGTATCATTTTTTATAATAAATACACCAATGTCAAATTTCATTTCTTTGTATAATTGTTTTAATTCACGTTTTCTATCCATTTTATGGGTACCTCTCTTTATAATAATAATTAATGTGTAATATATAAATGAATTTATATATTACACATTAATTATTATTATAAAGAGATTGATTTAAAAAGTAAATAGATTTTGATAAAATTAATTAGAAGCTTGCTCTTAGCTAGTATTTTAGTATTAATATCTAGAAAGGTTAAACTTATTATACTATTTGATACTATACAAAAATAAAAAGATAGTTGACATGATGAAAATTATAGAATAAACTGAAAATGTAATAGAAAAATTAAATTAACTATTACGTTGAAAAGGAGAATATTATTATGAATAAAAATATAGAGTTAATTGGAAATTTTGCTAGTGATTGGATTCGATATAGTGATTATGAATATAAAATTACTGAAGAAGATGAATTGTATATAGTACCAACTGAAGATGCTGTATTTAATATGTACAATCCATTTGATGTTGCAGATGAAATTATAGTAGATATAATTCGCATAGGGCAAGAAGCATTACAAGATATATCAAAAGAAACTAAAGAAATGAGATTAAAAAAAGAAGTACTCGAATTTGTAAAGAAATATGGACTGTTAGGATTAATTTATTCAAGTGTATATAATAGAGATATTGTTGGTGAAGAAAGAGTACTGATGATTGAAAAGAATTATATTACAAAAGAGAATATATTAAATACTGATGAGTATATAAATATGTTTATTCCATTTGCAAGTGATGAAGATGTGTACTTTAAAAAATATAAACGAGGTATAGATGTATCAAAACGAGAAGAATCACCAAAATTCTTTGGGAAAAGACCTTTGATTTTAGATTTAGTATTTTCAAAGTTTTATACTGAACAATTGGATTGGATTGTAAATTTTTCTAAGGATATGTGTAGACATTTTAATCAAATTTGTGTCTATAAAAATATGTCTAACTTATTAACTGAAAATGTCACTATTATGTCTGGAGGATTTAATCCTCAAAAGATTGGGTTTTCTATAAGCCAATTAGATAAACCAACTATTGCATGGGAATTTAATTCGTTAAAAACAGCCATTGAAACTATCTATGCATTTGCAATTACAAGTGAACCTGCATCTTTAAATAAATGTAAGTATTGTGGAAAAATTTATATACCTACAAATTCTAAATCTCAATACTGTTCACCTTCCTGTAGAAATTGCTCAAATGTAAAGAAAAGCAGAAGTAGAGCTAAAAAAGATAAGTAACTTAATATATCATTATTTAGATTTTAATTATAAATAACTATTAAATAAATGAATGGTTATAAAAAATATATCTGAGTAATGATATATTTTTTTATTGAAAAATTTAATTAAAATAGTAATTTTGAGTTGACAAAAACTACTTATAATAATACTATTATAAGTAGTTCTTTTGTTGAAATATATATACTAATTTAATTATAGCATAAAATAACATAAAAGTCAATAAGAAAAATGAAAAAGGAGAATTTGAAAATGATATCACCTATTATTTTGAGTTCTATGCATCAAAATTTAAAGGAAATAGAAAGAAATGAATTGCTTGAAACTAATAACGAATCTAAGTATTATGGTCTAGTACTTTCCAAAGCGGATGTAAAAGATATAATAACTTCAAGAAATGATACTTTAAAGGGATATGGAAGAATAGAACTGGATATAAAAGTTACAAAGCAATTGATAGAAAACATATATACATCACAATTTACAAATATGGATGATTATTTAGAGACTATTAATGACATGCAAGAAATCTTTTATTACTTAAAAAATGAAACCGATGATAAAATTTGTGATGATGAAATTATAGAAATACTAGATGAGCTTTATGAAAAATTTACAGGAAATATGGATAATGTAAGGGGAGAAGCAGAGGAATTTGCAAAAAAGTTTAAATTTGGAGAAGTTTAATCTAATGAGAGGGGAAGCTTGCTATGTCAAATAATAATCTAACTAACATCAATATAAATGAAAATAATCTAATAAAAAACCAATATGCAATATCTCTACTTAAAGAATGTATGGATTGTAAAGTAATAAATGAGAGAGAAGTATATAACATACAACAGGAAATATCTTTAATACTTATAGATTTGATTAAAAAATATACAAATGGTCAAAGCACATCAGTAAAAACTGAAGTTGCTGAAAAGTTATTGCTTTCAATATGGTATGCTATTGATGCATATGTAAATAAACTTGAAAATATAGAAAAAAGAGTTGTAGAATTGACAGCTAAAAATATTAAGAATATATATTTAGAAGGGATTAAAATTTTGGAGTGTGATTTGATTGAGTTAGAAAATTTTTATGAACTAATGAAAAGTAGAAAGTTAGATACTAACTCAATAGCATATAATGATACTTTAATGGAATTGTCTGGTTTCTTTAAAAACTATAATATAAAATTTGAAGCCTATGATATTCCAGTAAGTATAGATTATCCATTGGCGTTAGATGATATGGATATTCAAGGAATTTATTATGTGAAAAATTATATTGAGAGTATGGATATAGAAAATAGATTTTGTAATTTATTTAAAAAGAAAGATAGAAAAAAATTGTTTTATGATTATGGAATAACTTATAAAATAGACTGTGATGTTATACTTATAAATTTATTTGAACTTATTATAAATAACTCTATTTTCTCTACAATTTTAGGAAATGAATCAACTAATTTGAAGATTTCAGAATATGAATATGAATTTTTAGAAAAACAATTTAAAAACATATACAATCATACTTTTGAAGATGAAAATAAGGTCTATAAAGAAAATAATGTAATTGAATTGTTTGAAGAAAATAATAGTTTTGATTTTAATGATTCTGAAGAATTCAATAAAGAAAGTATAATAAATGAAAAAATAGTTTTATTGCTTGAAGAAACAATTGATGTGTTGATAAAAAGATTAAATATAGAAGATTTAGACATGGTAAATTATATCAAAGCATATGAGAAGATATTTATTGAGTCTGTGCTAAGTTCAATAAAAAGTGACACTTTTAAAAGTATGATAACTATAAGTAAGAATGAAAGTGAACCTTTAGAAAAGTATATTGTTGATGATGAAAATAAATTAGATGATGAGTCATTTAGAGAGATTTTTAATGCTATATTAGAAAGTACTTCTATAATTGAAAAAATAAAAATAATAAAGGAAAACATCAATGCAAAAAAAGACTTTATTGATATTCTTGAATCTGAATGCCTATTTGGAGATGATTATCTAATGCTATTTGCTTCATTAAGCGAGTTTGAATTGGCAATGTTGGGTAGTGTAGTATTTTATGAAGATATGAGAATGAAAGAAATTAATTTATTAGAACTCTTATTAAATGAGAATAGTGAAACTACACTATGGAAAAGAGAATATATTGAGTTTATGAAGATACAAAATAAAGAGAAAATACATTGTATAGAAGAATATACAAATCAAATTAATTAACTAAAGCAAATTAATTAACAAAAAATTGTGAATAAATAAAATGTTAGTATATAATATAATTTGTAAAGGCATATCAAAAATACATATTTGTGGAGGAGATTATGAAAGAATATATTATAAATAATATTGAGGAGATAAGAGAAGAATTAATAGACTTATCTAAAAAAATATGGGAAAAGCCAGAATTAGCTTTTGAAGAAAAGTATGCAAGCAGTATTCAAAAGGAATATCTAAAGTCAAAAGGGTTTAAAATTGAAGAAGTAGACAATTTACCGACTGGATTTATAGCAAGTTTTGGAGAAGGAAAGCCAGTAATTGGAATACTTGGTGAATATGATGCTTTGCCAGAGTTATCACAATCTGTGAGCACAGAAAGAAATCCATTGGTAGAAGGAGAGTCTGGTCATGGATGTGGGCATAACTTATTGGGTGTAGCAGGTGTAGGAGCGGTTGTTGCTATCAAAGAGCTAATGGAAAAAAATAAATTTAGTGGAACAATAAAATATTTCGGTTGTCCTGCTGAAGAAGAAGGTGGAGGTAAAACTGTGATGTGTGTAAATGGATGTTTCGATGATGTAGATTGTGCATTTACATGGCATCCATTTGATATAAATGCAACATGGAGAGGCGGAAGTCTGGCAAATTTATCTGCTAGATTTAAGTTTAAGGGAATAACAGCACATGCAGCACAAGCTCCTCATAATGGTAGAAGTGCATTAGATGCTGTTGAACTTATGAATGTAGGAGCAAATTATTTAAGAGAACATGTAATTGACTCTATAAGAATGCATTATGTTATAACTAATGGAGGCGGAAGACCTAATGTAGTTCCTGGTTTTGCGGAAAGTTGGTATTTTATAAGAGGTAAAAAAGCAAAGGATGCAGAGCATGTTCTTGATAGGCTAATAAAGGTGGCGCAAGGAGCATCTATGATGACAGAGACTGAAATGGAGTATGTAATCACTGATGGGATTTATGATTATATACCAAATCAGTGTTTAACTGATTTAGTATACGATAATATGATTCTTGTTGGTTCTCCTAAAACTACTCCTGAAGAAGAAGAATTTGCAAAAAAATTATGTGCTACTCTTACTAAGGAAGAAAGATTAGGTGTAGCTACAGCATTCCAAGATGATAAATCTATCGTGGATAGTTATATACATCATGGTATAGCTAATGGAGCAGAGGATAAAGGATTAGCTGGTTCTACTGATGTTGGAGATGTAAGTTATGTGATACCAGTGGCTCAATTTGCAATGGCAGCATGGCCTGTTGGAGTGGCTAGTCATACATGGCAGTCATGTGCATCAGCAGGTTCAAGTATAGGATTTTCAGCTATGCTAAATTCAGCTAAAGTATTGGCTTGTAGTGCTTATGATGTATTTATGGATACTAAGATTATTGATAAAGCAAATATAGAATTTGAAAAATCATTAGATGGACAAAAATTTAAACCATTGGTATAATCTTGGTAACAAAAATATTTCTGGGGGGAATAATTATGAGAGAACAAGTTGAAAAAGTGCTTGAACAAAAGATAAAACCTGTATTACAAAGAGATGGTGGGGATGTAGAGCTTGTGGATGTAAATGAGAATGGAGTAGTTCTAGTTAGATTGCAAGGTGCTTGTAGTGGATGTCCAGGAGCAACTATGACAATAAAAGCTATTATTGAAAATGTTTTGGTAAGTGAAGTTCCAGGAGTAACTCAAGTGTTAGGTGTTTAATAAATTTAAATTATACATAAATCTCTATAAGACAATGTGAAAGAGTAAGTAAAATATTATAGATAGATATGAAAAAGTGTGTAAGTGTATATTCATTTTCTTACACACTTTTTTATTTTATTATCCAGCCATACCAATAAACATACCTATAAAATATGGAATTAGCCAGATAGCCCATACAATGATACTAAACTTATGGAAGAATTTTTTCTTATCTTCATCATCCTTATACAAAACAAAAGTAGCCCAGCCTGCATGAAAAAGCATAAGCACAATTGCTAGGAGGCCTGTTATACTATGAAGATTTTGTGATAGTGCAGATTTTACTTCAAAAGAATGGCTATTAGCTATATTACTCATTGTAAATGTTCCTAAAGTATCAAATATTAAACCAAGCCAAAATATAATTACATGTTTCTTTTTTAAAATTTTAGCTTTTCTTTCTCCAAATACACCTATAGTATAAAAAATTAAAGCTGATGTTATAAACACTATTGCAAGTATTAATTTAGAATTCATAATTATTTCTCCTTTATTTTTGCTAATATATTTCTAAGATTTTTTACTAATTCATCTAATTCTTTTTCATCACAATTTTTAAAAATACCATCAAAGCTTTCTTGCATTTTACTTTTAAAGTTTATGGCAAATTCAAGTCCGTTTTCTGTAAATTTAACATATGTATTTCTCTTATCATCATATTTTTTGAACTTTTCTACATATCCAATTTGTTCTAATCTACTGATTATACCTGATACAGTTCCTTTAGCTAAAGACATCTCATCGCATAGTTGTGATATTGTTAGCTCTTGATTATGAGCTATTAACTTTATAACTATAATCTGTTGATGTGTCAGTCCATTTTCCTTAAAACTTTCTTCTACTGTGTACATCGTTTTAGAATAAAGTTCTTTTAGAAGCATAGCTATTCTAAAACAATCATAATTAGTTTTCAATAAAATCACCTCTTATATAGTTCGCATAGAAACTAATATAATATAATTTCAATAAATAGTCAATATAAAACTCAATAATTATGTAATAAAGAAGAGATTAGTAATATCATAAAAATTTTATTTTAGGTAAAAATAAAACAATTTGATGAAATTTTAACAATTTTTCAAAAGTTTGTTTACACACAACATAAATGATGCTAAAATTGGTTTATAGATAAATATTTAAAATTTAATTTTTATTTAATGATAATAAAACCACGAAGGTTTAAACGTCGATTGACGCTTGCTTTTGGTGGTTTTTTTTATTGCAACAAAGGGGGAATAGGGGTTTGTTAAAGGATATAGTTAAAAAGTTGTTGCAGTTTATTTTAGTGATGTTTTTATTATCTTTTGTGGTTTTTTATATGGCAAGACTTGCTCCAGGAGACCCATTAATTTCTTACTATGGAGATGGTGTAGAAAGAATGAGTACTCAAGAAAAAGAAAATGCTATGAAAAAACTTGGACTAAACGAACCAATATACAGTCAATATATAAAATGGATTGCAGATGCATCAAAAGGAGAATTTGGAATTTCATTTAAATATAAGCAAAATGTTACTTCTGTTATAAATGATGTTTATATAAACACTATAATATTAGGTGGGTCAGGATATATACTTACCTTTGTCCTAGCATTATTTCTGGGAATCTTTTGTACATTGCATGAAGATAGGCTTATAGATAGGATTATATGTAAACTAGGAACAATAACCAACTGTATTCCATCATTCTGGGTTGCTTTAGTACTTATACTTATATTTAGTATAAATCTAAGTATACTTCCAAGTAGTGGAGCTTATTCAATGGGAGAGGAATCTAGTATATCAAGCAGGATATCTCATTTAATATTACCTCTTACAGTACTTATATTAAGCCATCTATGGTATTACACATATATGATAAGAAATAAATTGTTAGAAGAAATAAGAGAAGATTATGTATTGCTATGTAAAGCAAAAGGCTTAAACAATAGAACCATTGTTTTTAAGCATTGCCTGAGAAATATAATGCCATCCTATATAAGCATCATGGCTATTTCAATACCTCACATATTAGGAGGAACTTATGTGGTTGAAAAGGTTTTTTCTTATCCAGGGTTAGGAACTCTTTGTTTTGAGAGTGCAAAGTATCACGATTATAATATGTTATTAGTTTTATGTCTAATAACAGGGGCTTTAGTAGTATTTGGAAATATGCTAGCTCAGATTATAAATAATAAAATAGACCCTAGAATGAAGTACGATAGAGGTGATAACAATGAAGCCACAATGTAGTGATTTTGAGATTGTAGGAGAAAATTATATCTCAGTAGTAGAAGATGAACAAATAGAAATAAAAAAAACTCTGTTTGAAAAATTTAAACAGTTACCATATATATCAATCATCATTTTATCTATTATAGTTATTGGAAGTGTATTTTCATCTTTGATAATGACACATGAGCCAACATATATGGATTTAGTAAGTTCTAATTTAGCTCCAAATAAAGATTTTTTCTTTGGAACAGATTCAATGGGGAGAGATATATACTCTATGATATGGTATGGAGGAAAAATATCTTTATTTATAGGAATATTTTCGACAATAATATCGACTACCATAGGAATTGTTTATGGTAGTATAAGTGGTTCAGTATCTGAACCTGTAGATGATGCAATGATGAGATTTACAGAAATCATACTTAGTATACCATCAATATTAATTATAATATTTGTACAAGCGATACTTGGGAATTCGAATCCAATATCTATGTCCATAGTAATAGGGATAACAAGTTGGATGAATATATCTAAGATTGTAAGGACTGAAGTTAGACAAATAAGAAATAGTGAGTACATACTAGCAGCTAAAAGTATGGGTGGAGGATTCTTCTATATATTAAAACAGCATCTACTTCCAAATTTTGTTGCATCAATAATGTTTATGGTGGTAACAAATATAGGTGCAGCTATTGGAACTGAATCAACACTGAGTTTTTTAGGAATTGGCTTGCCAATAGAAATTGTTTCTTGGGGAAGTATGTTATCTTTATCAGAGGAAGCACTGCTTTCAAATAGATGGTGGATTATTCTAATTCCAGGTATATTTTTAGTCACTACATTGGTCTGTATAACTAATATTGGTAATTATATTAGAAAGAGCAATAATAAAAAATCAAGTAATTTATAAATTAGCATTTTAAGTCTTAAGTTAACAAATGCTTAGGTATTTGAAATATCTATTTAAATAAATGGGGTCAAAGCTTTAAAAAATATTTATTATTAAAAGCAAAAGGGGGAGCATCATGAAATTAAAGAAGTTAAAAGTTTTAAGTTTAGTAATGATACTTAGTCTAATGGCAGGTTGTTCTAGTGGAGGAAATAAAGACAAAAAAGCAGATACACCTAAAGATGGGAAGGTACTTGTTTATGGAAGTAATGACTATACAAGTATAAATCCTGCGCTATATGAACATGGAGAAATAAATTCACTAATATTTAATGGATTAACAGCTCATGATGAAAATAATAAAGTAGTTCCTTGTCTAGCAAAAGATTGGAAATTTGATGAAGCAACAAATACATACACTTTTAATTTAAGAGATGATGTTAAATGGCATGATGGAGAGAAATTTACAGCAAATGATGTTAAATTCACAATGGAAACTATAATGAATCCAGACAATGCTTCTGAAATAGCATCAAATTATGAAGATATAACAAAAATTGATGTAGTTAATGATACTACTATAAAAATTACTTTAAAAGCACCAAATACAGCAATGCTTGATTATCTAACAGTTGGAATATTACCAAAACATGCATTAGAAGGTAAAGACATAACTACTGATGGATTTAACCAAAAACCAATAGGTACTGGTCCATTTAAACTTGAAAAATGGGATAAAGGGCAAAGTATAACACTTGTTAAAAATAGTGATTATTTTGTAAAAGAACCAGGTCTAGATAAAGTAGTATTTAAGATTGTACCAGATGACAAAGCTAAAGCAATGCAATTAAAATCAGGAGAATTAGACTTAGCACAGGTAACTCCTAAAGATATGTCTAATTTTGAGAAAGACGAAAAGAATTTTAAAGTAAATATAATGAAAACAGCAGATTATAGAGGTATACTATATAATTTCAATTCTAAATTCTTTAAAGATGAAAAGACTAAAGGATTACCGAATGCTTTAAGTTATGCAATAGATAGAAAAGCAATAGTTGATAGTGTATTATTGGGACATGGTGTAGCAGCATATTCACCTTTACAAATGGGACCATATAATAATCCTGACATAGAGAAGTTTGAATATAATCCAGAAAAAGCTAAGCAAGAAATAGAAAAATTAGGTTGGAAACTAGGTTCTGATGGAATATATGAAAAAGAAGGCACTAAATTAGCTTTTGAAATAACAGCTGGTGAAAGTGACCAAGTTAGAGTTGATATGGCTAAAATATGTGCACAACAGCTAAAAGAAATAGGTGTTGATGCTAAAGCTGTAGTTGTAACTGAAACAGATTGGGCTAATCAAGATGCACATTTAATAGGTTGGGGAAGTCCATTTGACCCAGATGACCATACATATAAAGTGTTTGGAACAGATAAAGGTGCAAACTACAGTGCTTACTCTAATTCTGCTATAGATAAAATACTTCAACAAGCAAGAGAAACAGAAAATAAAGATAAAAAATTAGAGTTATATAAACAATTCCAAGTAGAGATGACTAAAGATATGCCATATACATTTATTGCTTATATAGATGCAATATATGTTGGAAAACCAAATATAAAAGGTTTAACACCTGATACAGTTTTAGGACATCATGGTGTAGGTATATTCTGGAACATAGCTGATTGGACAATAGAATAATATTTAGATTAATTAGAAACCTTAGGGATAAAATATATCCCTAAGGTTTGAATAGCATAGGGGTTGATGGTTTTTGGAACATTTATTGGAGGTTAATAATTTATCTGTAAGCTTTAAAATAGAAGAAGGCGAAGTACAAGCTGTGAGAGATGTATCTTTTATCCTAAAGAAGGGTGAAACATTAGCAATAGTTGGAGAATCTGGTTGTGGGAAGTCTGTATTATGTAAAAGTTTGATGAAGATACTTCCATATAATGGTTATATCAAAAATGGAGAGGTTTTACTTAAATCAAAGGATTTAGTTAAAAAATCTGAGAAAGAAATGGAAGATATTAGAGGAAGAGATATATCAATGATATTTCAAGACCCTATGACATCTTTGAATCCAACTATATCAATAGGAAAGCAAATAACTGAAGCTATAGTAATCCATCAAGGTATAAGTAAAAGTGAAGCTAAAAAAAGAGCTATAGAACTTATTGAATTAGTTGGAATAGATAATCCTGAAAAAAGATTTAAACAATTTCCACATCATTTTTCAGGAGGAATGAGGCAACGTATAGTAATTGCTATAGCACTAGCTTGTAATCCAGAAATATTAATTGCTGATGAGCCTACAACAGCTTTGGATGTGACTATACAAGCTCAGATAATTGATTTAATAAAAGAACTACAAAATAAAATAGGTTTATCAATAATATTTATAACCCATGACTTAGGTGTAGTAGCAACTATGGCTGACAGGATAGCAGTTATGTATGCGGGTAAGATTGTAGAAATAGGAACAGTAGAGGATATATTTTATGACCCTAGACATCCATATACTTGGGGATTGTTAGGTTCATTACCTACTTTGGATTCACAAGAAGATTATTTGTATAATATACCTGGAATGCCTCCAAATTTATTAAATCCTCCAAAGGGAGATGCATTTGCAATAAGAAATAAAAATGCTCTTAGGATAGATTATGAAAAAGAGCCACCAATGTTTAAAATTAATGATACACACAGTGCAGCAACTTGGTTATTGCATCCAGATGCACCTAAAATAAATATACCAGTTAGAGTAAATGGTGGAAGGGTGATTTCTAATGAATAAAGAAAAAATACTAGAAATAAAAAATTTAAAACAATATTTTCATTTGGATAAAAGTACTACTGTAAAAGCAGTTGATGATATAAGTTTTGATATATATAAAGGAGAAATATTTGGTTTAGTAGGAGAATCTGGTTCAGGAAAATCTACAACTGGTAAAACTATAATAAAGTTACATGAGCCAACGGGTGGAGAAGTTATTTATAAGGGAAGTTGTATCTCAGATAAGAAAGCATATAAATTTGTAAAAAAAGATGTAAATAAAAGTATGCAGATTATTTTTCAAGATTCTACTTCATCATTAAATCCTCGTATGACAATTGGAGATATAATTTCAGAACCACTTAAAATTCAAGGTGTCTGTAAATCAGAAAGGTTAGATAAAGTCTATGAGATGTTAAATTTAGTTGGACTTGATAGAAGCTATGCAAATAAGTATCCTTCTGACTTTTCAGGTGGACAAAGACAACGTATTGGTATAGCTCGTGCTCTTTCAGTGGACCCAGAGTTTATAATAGCTGATGAGCCTATAGCTTCTTTAGATGTATCTATACAAGCACAAATAGTAAATTTATTTAAGAAATTACAACAAGAAAAAAACTTAACTTGTTTGTTTATAGCGCATGATTTATCTATGGTGAGACATATTAGCGACCGTATAGGAGTTATGCATAATGGAAAGTTAGTAGAATTAGCAAGTTCAAGTGAATTATATAATAATCCTATTCACCCATATACACAATCACTACTTTCTGCAATTCCTATTCCTGACCCTAGATATGCTAAGTCAAGAAATAGAGTAGAGTATAATTCTAGTATGTATAATTGTTCAAGTGATGAATTATCAAGTTGGATTGAGGTATCAGATGGTCATTTTGTATATGCTTCTAAATCAGATATAGATAAACACCAACAAAATTTAAAAGTTGTTTAGTGTAAAAACCACTCTAGGTAAGAGTTACTTATTTAGAGTAGTTTTTGTGTGTTTAAATTTATAGAGTACTTAAATTTATGTGTAAAAACATCAGTTTTAAAAACTTTTTCTTTAATTATTATATTTAAAAACTTTATGCCTAAAGCAGTAATAAGTTGCATATTATTTTTATAAAGGTTTATATAAAATACTTAAAATAGTCCTATATTTTGTCTTTAAATATATTAATATTAAAAAATTTACACTTTTAACAGGATTTATGTAAGTGTTTATAGAAATAAATAAGTATGTACATAATACATAATTATTTTTTATAATTCAAAAATATAAGAATGGAGAGATAGCTATGAAGTGGAGAGATTATGCTGATGATGTAAACTTATTTGAGGATTTTGATAGAAGTATCAAACCTCTAACTGACGAACAAAGAAAGAAAAATGTAAACACTTTAATTGCATATTTTTCAAAAGAAGTTCCTTCTAAAATATACAATTTATCAAATGATGAAATTAAGCCTAGAGATATACTTAGAGGACTTCTTAATGTATATCCACCAAAAGAAATTGCTCCAGAGATACTTAGTATGTTACATAACTTATTGTTAATTGAATGTGAAGAAAGAGAGTTAGTAGATGTAAATGATATAGAAGAAGTCGAGGAAGGTATTGCTATATGGAGAGGTAATATAACTAATTTAAAAGCAGATGCAATAGTAAATGCTGCAAATAATAAGTTGTTAGGATGCTTACAACCATTGCATTTATGTGTAGATAATGAGATACATTCATGTGCAGGTCCTAGACTTAGAGAAGATTGTGATAAAATAATAAAAAAACAAGGGCATTTAGAATATACAGGAGATGCGAAAATAACTAGAGGTTATTGTCTACCTGCAAAATTTGTAGTACACACTGTTGGGCCTATTGTATCTGGTGGTCATCCAAGCAAAGAACAGGAAAAACAATTACTACATTGCTATAAATCATCTCTAAATACTATAAGAGAAATTGATGAAATAAAGAATATCGTTTTTTCTGGTATTTCTACAGGGGTATTTGGATATCCAAAAAAAGAAGCAGCTAATCTTGCTGTAAGTAGGGTGAGATTGTGGTTAAAAGAAAATCCTGAGAAAAATTTAAAGGTTGTATTTAATGTATTCACAGAAGAGGAAGAAGAAAAATATAGACGAATATTTAGATAGCACTTGCCAATAAAGTATCTAGTAATATTTATTAGATGAGGTAATAGCTTATAAATATTAATGATTAATAAAATATAATTTGTAATTTTAGTAGATTAATAGGTATAATAGAAATCATAAGAGTAGTATAAGCCGTGATTGTATTACTTTTAAAAACACAATATAGGAAAATTAAATGGTAAATAAATATGAAAAATAGTTTTAAAAATTATATTAGTTTAAAAAATAAGGCAATAATTGTTTCAGTTGTATTTCTGTTAATACTATTAATCATATCGTATATATTTGGTAAATTGGTGTACGATAGCTCAGTTGGCTCAGAACAGTTAATAAAAAAAGAGGATGTAGTAAAAGTGTTTTCTAAGAGAAAAGATAAACCCTTAGAGAAATTGAAAAATTATAAGACAGATGAGTTAATGATACAAAGTTCTAATAATTACAAACTTGAAAGTCTTTTTATAACTTCAAATATAAAAACAAAAAATACTATTATAATTGTTCATGGGATAGGAAGCAATTACTATGAGATGTTAAAAATAGCATATGGATATTTAGATAAAGGTTATAATGTATTGATTTATAATCAAAGAAACACTGGTAACAGTGGAGGTGATAATTACACATTTGGTCTTTACGAGAGATATGATTTAGATAGTATGGTTAAGTTTGTAAAAAATAAATTTCCAGGTGGCAAATTGGGAATCCATGGATTTTCTATGGGTGCAGGAACGGCTGCTATGCACACAGCTATAAATTCAGAAAATCAAGAGGTCGATTTCTATATATTAGATTCTCCATATTCTGAAATGAAGGATGCTATTAGAATGGGAATACTAGAAAAACATATACCAAATATGTTAGTAAATTATGTAGTAACATGTGGAGATTTGTATAATAAATTTAAATCTGGATTTTGGTATAGTGATGTAGAACCATATAAGGCAATTGAAAAGAGTAATGTTCCTATACTATTTATACATGGAACAAAAGACACTGTTTGTAATTATCAAAATAGCCAAACAATGTATGACTTAGTCAAACATAATAAAAAAGAGCTATGGCTTATAGAAGGGGTTGAACATGTCTCTGGATATGACTCTGATAGTAAAGTATATTTCAATAGAATTTTCAAGTTTATAGATAGTAGTATTATTAATTAATAGAAATTAGTTGTATATTTCAATAGCTTATTTATTTTGTTACAAAATAAATAAGCTATTTTTCATATTAAATATAAATGTTTAATATGAATTAATTTATTATGAAAATGAAAATAACTACCAATTAAATTCACTTGTACCTCAAATAAAAGAGTTAGTATTATATACAATAAAATCTAACGAAAAGAGAGGTAGTATATATGAAAAATAAAAATAATAAAGAAAAAGGCATGTTGAATATGAGAGTATTAAGAGTTTTAGGATTACTACTAATATTTTTTGATTATACAGGAGATACTTTAAATTTTTATAACTTTTTTGCTAAACCCTTAGTATCAGGAAGTTTATATCAGCCAGGAGGAGCTGACTATATAGTATTGTTATTATTTGTTGCAGAATGTGCATACTTAGTAGGAAGATATATATTAAAAGTTAAAATAAATTGGAGTGAAGTTATTGAAAATGAAAAAGATAATTTTATTAATAGTTTATTAGTTGAGAAAATACAAGAAGAAAGCAACTTTGTATATAGTTTATTAAACTCATTTATTTTACCACATGTATACAAGATAGGAAAGTTATTCATCTCAAAAACACATAACACGTTAATCTACATTAAGGAAAATTACTATTATGTAAATATATATTAATGTAATATATTTAACTGTTTAGTATATTGAATTTTATATGTGGCCACTAAGATGAATAATATAGGTTTTTATGATAGACTGAGTTTTTTGATGTACGTGTTTTGGAATACATAAAAATCGCAATTTACTTTACGACTAATTTATAAATCTTGTAAAAATAGATTGCGATTTTTATTTTTAAACTTCTGTTATAATTTTACCTGTGTCAATCAAGTCATATCCACCAAGACCTTGAAGTTCAGCCTTAAACTCAGTTGAATTGATTATACTAATTATAGTTTGGTAGACAGGGTTTTTTAAGTCTTCTTTTTTAATAACTAAATCATAGCGTTCTTTGTGAAGAGGAATAAAGTCAATATTGTTTACTTGTAGAGCAGCTTTTTCATTGCCCAATCCAACATCAGCTACACCACGAGAAACCTTGCTTGCTACTCCTAAATGTGATAATTCTTCATCATAATAACCATTTATATAAGTGCCATTAAAATTTAAAAGTCTAAGTTTGCCATCAAGCAAAACTCTAGTACCAGCCCCCTTTTCTCGATTTACAAGTGTTATATTTGGTCTGGTTAAATCATTCCAACTTTTTATTTCCTTAGGATTTCCTTTGGCAACGTAAAACCCTTGCATTCTATAAGCTAGATTTATAAGTACACATGGGATTCCTGGCAATAGTTTTTTAACAAAAGTACTATTATATTCGTCTGTTTCAAAATCCCATAGATGGGATGATGCTATAGAAACCCTGCCATTATATAATTCATATAAAGCATTATAGCTGCCTATATAAGAGCGAAATGTATTTACTCTATCTAATTTTTTTTCAACAGACCTAGCTAAAATGTCTAATATTACATCTTGGCCAGAAATAATAATTTTATAGTTATTATCAATATCAATATTTTTATTGTTAAAATGTGTATCTTTAATTTTACCAGTTTTCTGACTGTTGATATATTCTTCAACGTCTTTAATATCAACTCTTATTTTTTTGCCTACTTTGTAAGAAGGAAGCTCACCTCTTTTGATTAATTCGTATACGGTATTTTTTGTTATCTTTAATAATTCAGCTACTTCAACAGGTGTCAAAGATGATAATGAGTCCATAATCCACCTCCATATAAGGTTATTTTAACATTAAAAAAAGAAAAATGTAGAAAAATATTTAAAAGTAATATAAATAATTTACTTGAAAATTTATTAGTAGGTATATATAATTAAGTTATACATAACAAAACATGATAAAACATGATAAAACGAATTAAAATATGTATCAAATTTACAAAAAGGGAGAGTATTATGAAAAAAATATTGGGAATATTAGGACTAGTTGTATGTTTAACTTTGGGGACAGTTGGATGTAGTAGTAAAGAAGGTCCAAAAGATGGTGGCAAAGAAGAACAAACAAATAAAAGCAGTGAGGCAGTAGAACTAAACATATCTGCAGCAGCAAGTTTAAAAGAAGCGATGGCAAAACTTGAAGAAGAATACAAAAAAGTTGATTCCAATGTAAAGCTTACAGTTAACTATGGAGCATCAGGCTCACTTCAACAACAAATAGAGCAAGGCGCACCATGTGATTTATTTATTTCAGCAGGTCAAAAACAAATGAAAGCTTTAGATGAAGAAAAGTTATTGGTTTCTGATACTATTAAAGATTTAGTTAAAAATGATTTAGTTCTTATTTCTTCTTCTGATAGTGATGTATCTAGTATGAAAGACTTAACTACAGATAAAGTAAAGAAAATTGCAGTTGGAGAAGCTGAAAGTGTTCCAGCAGGTAAATATGCAGATGAAGTATTAACTAATTTAAATTTAAAAGATACATTAAAAGATAAATTGGTGTTTGCAAAAGATGTAAAAGAAGTTTTAGCATGGGTACAATCAGGAAATGCAGATGCTGGATTTGTTTATTTTAGTGACACTGTGAATAATGATAAAATAAAAGTAGTTGAAAAAACAGATGAAAAGACTCATTCACCTATTACATATCCAGTTGCAGTAATTGAAGCTAGTAAAAATGCAGATGTTGCTAAGAAATTTGAAGAATTCCTGTTAAGTGATGCAGGACAAAAGATTTTTGAGGAATTTGGATATAAAAAAGTAGAATAAGTTTACAAATAATTTATATGTAATTAAGAATATATTATATGTAATTAAATGAAAATTGAAAATAATTGTATATTATAATAAAATGGAAATAGTGAAATTAATAGATTTATTAATTTCACTATTTCCATTTAAATTAAGGAGGGAAAAAATGGGGACAGATTGGTCACCTTTATGGATATCACTTAAGACAGCTTTTTTGTCAACGATAATAACTTTTATAATAGGAATATTTGTGTCATATATTATGGCTAACTATAGAGGTAAGTGGAAAGGTCTTATAGATGGTGTGTTTACGCTTCCATTAATTTTGCCACCCACAGTTGTTGGATTCTTTTTGTTACTGTTATGTGGGAAAAATGGCTTTATAGGTAAATTTCTACTGAACTTTGATAAGACTTTAATATTTAGCTGGACAGCAACTGTAATCTCAGCAGTAGTAGTATCTTTTCCTATGATGTATAGAACTTCAAGGTCAGCTTTTGAACAAATTGATAACAATATGTTGTCTGCAGCTAGAACCCTAGGTCTTAATGAATGGAAAGTTTTTTTTAAGATTGCAGTGCCATTAGCTTGGCCTGGGATAATAGGAGGACTTGTGTTGTCGTTTGCTAGAGCACTTGGAGAATTTGGTGCTACACTTATGATAGCTGGAAATATACCTGGAAAAACTCAGACTATGCCAATCGCTATATTTTTTGCAGTTGAAGGTGGAGATATGAATAAAGCTATGATGTGGGTTATGATTATTGTAGCAATATCTATAGCAATGATTTTATTATTAAATTATTGGTCAGAATTCCAGCAGAAAATAATAGGAAAGAGGTGTAGATAATTGAGTTTATATGTAGATATTGAAAGAGACTTATCCTCTTTTAAATTAAAAGTAAAAATTGAACAGGAAAAAGGAATTTTAGGATTTTTAGGTGAATCTGGTTCTGGAAAAAGTATGACATTAAAATGTATAGCAGGGCTTGAAAAACCTACAAGAGGTAAGATTATATTAAATGAAAGAGTATTGTTTGATTCTGAAAAAAAGATAAATTTATCAACACAAGAAAGAAACGTTGGTTTTTTGTTTCAAAACTACGCATTATTTCCACACATGACTGTAAGTCAAAATATCGAACTTGGTCTTTTAAAGTTAAGTAAAGATGAAAAAAAGGAAATAGTAATGAAATATTTAGAAATACTTAAATTAAATGGATTTGAAGGTCGATATCCTTGGCAATTATCTGGTGGCCAGCAACAAAGAGTGGCACTAGCTAGAGCATTAGCTACATCTCCAGATATACTACTTTTAGATGAACCTTTTTCTGCACTAGACCATCACTTGAGAAGTAATATGGAAAAAGAACTTATGAACATGTTAAAAGATTATAGGGGAGATATATTGTTTGTAACTCATGATATTGAGGAAGCCTATAGAGTTTGTGATGATATTATGGTTTATAATAAAGGAGAAGGTCTTCCCAAAAGACCTAAAAAAGAACTCTTTGAGTCTCCAAAATATCTTATAGAAGCAAAAATAACAGGATGTAAAAATATATCTCGATTAAATAGAGTAGATGAAAATACTATTTATGCTACAGACTGGGGATGTAAGTTGACATTAAATAGAAGTATAGGTGATAATATAGAATATGTGGGAATCAGAGAGCATCATATTAAGGTTTTAGATTCTAGTGAAAATTTAGATGGCAAGTTATGTTTTAAGCTAATTAATATCATAGAAAATCCATTTACATATACTATATATGCTAGAAACCATAATTTATCTAGCGAAAGTATGCCTATTCAAATAGAATTAGAAAAAAACAAAATGAAATTTGAGAAGGGAGACAGCATTTACTTAGATTTTCCACAGGAATATTTATTTTGCTTTAAGTACAATTACAAAGAAAAGGAGTAAACTATATGACTGAAAAAGAAAAAATGTTGTCAGGGAAAGGTTATTATGCAAGTGATGATGAATTAGTAAAAGAAAGAGAGTATTGTAAAAAATTAACTAGATTGTTCAATAACTCTTTGGAAGATGAATATGAAAAGAGAGTAGATATTTTAAAAAAACTATTTGGTTCAGTTGGTAATCAAATAAATGTTGAACAAAGTATAAGGTGTGACTATGGATATAATATACATGTAGGTGAAAATTTCTTTGCAAATTATGACTGTATCTTTTTAGATGTATGCAAAATTGAAATAGGTGATAATGTAATGTTAGCTCCAAATGTTCAAATTTATACAGCATATCATCCAATTGATGCACAACTTAGAATTTCAGGTATAGAGTATGGTTCACCTGTAAAGATAGGAGATAATGCATGGATAGGTGGAGGAGTAATTATAACTCCAGGAGTTACTATAGGTGATAATGTGGTAATAGGTGCAGGAAGTGTAGTGACAAAAGATATACCATCAAATACTATAGCAGTTGGAAATCCATGTAGGGTAATAAAACAAATAGAGGAATAATTTTACATATATAAACAAGTTAAGAGTATTTATATATTATCTTTGGATAAGCAATATATTAATGTAAAATTGAATAGATAATATATTAAAATAAAAATATATGCCTGTTTTTATGTTTGGAAAGACTAACAGAAACAGGCATATTAATTATATACAAAAATCTCATTGAATTTTATTTTGTTTTAATAGTTTATATTAATTAGAGTAGTCAAATTATTTATTTTCAGTTTTGATATAAACTATATTTTTGTCAGAAGGTTTATCTATAGAAAGTGCCTTTAGAGTATCTTCATTAATAATTAAATTAGTTTCCTCTAAACTTGTTATAGGCATATCTGAAACTTTAGATTCTCCCTTTAGAACTTTAACAGCCATCTCACCAGTCTTATAACCTAATTTTTCATAATCTATACCTTGGCAAGCCAATGCTCCGCCTTTTACCATACCTTCTTCTGCAGCTATTATAGGTATTTTGTTTTTAGTAGCAAGTTGAGAAACTATAGGCATAGAAGATGCAAGTAAATTATCTGTAGGAGCGTAAATAACATCTACATTACCCATTAAACTAGAAGCAGCTTGATTTATTTCACTAGAAGAACTAATTCCTTTTTCAACAATTTTAAGACCTTTATCATTTGCATATTTCTTCAAGTTATCAACTTGTACCTTAGAGTTTACCTCACTAGTATTATATATAACACCTATAGTCTTTGCTTTTGGAACAAGTATATCAAGAGCCTTTAAACTCTTATCAATAGGTGTAAAATTAGAAGTTCCAGAAACATTTTTACCTGGTTTATCCAAAGAATCTGCAAATCCAGCAGAAACAGGGTCAGTTACAGCAGTTATAAGTATAGGTATATCTTTAGTAGCATTGTATGCTGCCTGAGCAGATGGAGTAGATATAGCAAATATCAAATCTTTTTTATCAGAAACAAATTTACTAGCTATAGTTTGTGTAGTAGGCATATCATTTTGAGCATTTTGATAATCTATTTCTATATTTTTACCATCTTTAAATCCATTATCTTCTAACGCTTTGATGAATCCTTCTTTAGATGCATCTAAAGCTTGATGCTCAACTAATTGAGTAATACCAATTTTTTTAACTTCACTATTTTTATCAGATGATTTATCTGGCTCATCTTCATTATTTTTAGAACAACCTGTAATGGTGGATACACTAAGAACACCGATTAAAACTAAATTTATCAACTTACTGGATTTCATTTTGACCACTCCCTCATAAAAATCTATTATATTTATTCTTGTTTAGTTTTTACATAAGAAATATTTTCATTAGAAGGTTTTTCCATACCTAAAGCTTTTAAGATATCTTCATTAACAATGATATCTGTATCATCTGATGTAGCTACAGGCATATCAGAAACTGATTCACCATTTAAAATTTTAACAGCCATTTCACCTGTTTTGTAACCAAGTTTTTCATAGTTGATACCTTGACAAGCAAGAGCACCTTTTTCAACTGGACCAGATTCAGCTGCTATAACTGGAATCTTATTTTCAGTAGCTATTTTAGAAACTATTGGCATAGAAGAAGCTACTAAGTTGTCAGTAGGAACATATAAAACATCTATCTTACCAACTAAACTAGAAATCCCCTGATTGACTTCATTTGAAGTAGTTATCCCTTTTTCAACAACTTTAAAACCATTTTTAGAAGCATATTCTTTTAAAGCATCAACTTGAACTTTTGAGTTAACTTCACTAGTATTGTACATAACACCTATAGTCTTTGCCTTAGGAGCAAATATTTTAAGAAGTTCTAAGCCCTTTTCTACAGAAACAAAGTCTGATGTTCCAGATACATTTCCACCTGGTTTTTCAATTGACTTAACTAATCCAGCAGCAACAGGGTCACTGACAGCCGTTATAAGTATAGGTATATCCTTAGTTGCATTGTACGCTGCTTGAGCAGATGGAGTAGATATGGCAAATATTAAATCTTTTTTATCAGATGTAAACTTACTTGCAATACTTTGTGTAGTAGGCATATCATTTTGAGCATTTTGGAAATCTATATCAATATTTTCACCATCTTTAAATCCATTTTTTTCTAAGGCCTTTACAAATCCTGTTTTAGTAGCATCTAATGCTGGATGCTCAACCAATTGAGTAATACCAATTTTTTTAACTTCTTTATTTTTAGAACCATTTTCTTTCTTAGAATTACTAGAGTCTCCACCTTGTGAACATCCTGTAAGCATAGACACTCCAAGAACACCAGCTAAAATTAAACTTACCAATCTTTTTTTATTAATCATTTTTATATCCCCCTCAAGATTTTTATTATTATATATGTTCATATATTCATATGAATTGTTGTAGTATTACTAAAAATATTATGATTTTAAAATTATTTTATAAATAAACTAATTTACAACTAAATTAAAATTAAATTGTCATAATAGATACTTTATAATAGATATTTTTAAACTGCATATTCAAATTTTTCTAAGATTTCTTCAACTGTTAATTCTTCTTTTTCTTTTCCTTTTACATCTAATACAACTTCACCCTTATGAAGCATTATCAATCTATCTCCATATTGAAGTGCATGCTTTAAGTTGTGAGTTACCATAAGTGTAGTTATATTTTTTTCTCTTACAATTTTATCTGTTAATTCAATTACTTCATTTGATGTCTTTGGGTCAAGAGCTGCTGTATGTTCATCAAGCAATAAAACTGAAGGACTTGTTAAACATGACATAATTAGTGAAAGTGATTGTCTTTGACCTCCTGATAAAAATTGTACTTGTACGTCTAGGTATTTTTTTAAATCTAGAGAAACTCCTTCTAATAAATTTTCTAGAAAGTCTCTTTTATAACGAAGACATTTTTTTAGATTTAATAACTTACCTTTATTAAGAGCAAGAGATAAATTTTCTCTAACTGTCATAGAAGGACAAGTTCCTAAACTTGGGTCTTGAAAAACTCTACTTACTATTTGAGTTCTTCTATGTTCAGCTAGATTAGATAAATTGTGTTTATTTAATAATACTTGACCAGAAGATTCTTTTATAAGACCAGATATTATATTTAATAAAGTAGATTTACCAGTTCCATTACTACCTATGATACTTACAAATTCACCATCTTCTATGTCAATTGATAAATTTTCAAATATAGTATTGGGTTGACCATATGGATTTGGGAAACTCTTTGAAAGATTCTTAATTTGTAACATCTATAACACCCCTTTTTTCTGATTTATTTTTAGTACTAGCTTTGCACTTGTTTTTTTTTAGTGAGATATTTAAGTTACCAGTAGCTAAGAAAGCTATTATAACTATGGCAGTTATTAGTTTTAAATCAGTTGATAACATACCTAAACTCATTGCAAAGTATATAGTGAATTGGTATATGAAAGAGCCAACAATTATTGCAGTAGTATTTTTAATAAAAGTGAATTTCTTAAATAATGTAATACCAATTATGATAGAAGCAATTCCAAGAACTAAAGTTCCGATACCCATATTTACATCTGAGAATCCTAAGAATTGAGCCATCAAACTACCAGATAAAGCTATAAGTCCATTTGAAATCATAAGTCCTAGTATTTTTATAGAACCAATATTTATACCCAAAGATTTAATCATTTGAGAGTTGTCACCAACACCTTTTAGAGTGTATCCAAGACCTGTCTTTAAGAATAAGTCTAAAAGCACTTTACAGATAAATACAAAAGCTAAAGCTAAAACTATAGGAGATATTTCTCCATTGAATAAATGTTTAAAACTAAATAGTGGGATATTTGATTTTCCCATTATTCTTAGGTTGATAGAGTAGAGCATTCCCATAACTAAGATACCAGAAAGTAAGTTAGATATTTTAAATTTGATGTGAAGTATACCAGTTACAAGACCAGCAATACAGCCACATAAAACAGCCATTAAAGTTGCTACTATAGGAGAAATCCCATTAGTAAGAGAAAATGCTACAATAGAAGCTCCCATTGTGTAGCTACCATCAGCAGACATATCGGGAAAATCTAAGATTTTGTAAGTTATATAAACTCCCAGCGCCATGATTGATAAAATTAAACTTTGCGTCATTACAGATATAATACCTGACATAAATAAAACACTCCTTTGAAAATATTTTTATAATTTTAATTATTTGCTAATTTTGTATATAAAAAAACCACATAGTATACAAAACTATGTGGTAAAAACACGAATAAGCCACATAGTATAATCTATGTGGCTCTTATATAGTTAAATGAAAACTCTATAAACAATATAGCCTACATAGATACAATCCCAAAGTTTTGCTAGTCTTAAGGGGTCTGTATCTATGTTAAAACGTAGGTACAAACCCTAGAAATAGTGGCTATAATAATAATAATATTTTTTATTGTTTAATAAAGTATTCATAATTATCTCTCCCTTTTAATATTTTAATTAGTCAGAAAATTATATGTATTCTTGACTTGTTATAAATTATAAATTATACAATAATAAAAGTCAACTGCTAAATTTAATTAAGAAACTACATAGTGTATACTTAAATTTTTTAAAAGAGAATATATCAATTGAAAAAAACGTTATCCTAAACTTATAAATTAAATGGAAATTTTGTGAAAAAATATTTAATTAAAGAAAAATATGGAATGAAGATAAGGCTGTAGCTATTAAAATTTATAAAAAAAAGCTGTCTAAGAAATTTAAATTTCTATTTAGACAGCTCAAATAGTGATTAGAAAGTTATATAACTTTCATAATCTGTCGTCAAAATAGACGACTTTTATGGAAAATGAATAACTTTATATGCAATAAATTGCTGAAATAAGTACAATTTTCAAAGGGTTAGGGTGGATAAGAGTACTTACTATATAAAGTTTTCATATTACCTACTTTTTTGAATTTACTACATTTTACTCATTTTACTCTGCAGATTTTGCATTTTTATCTGACTTTATATACTTTATATTATCTGCTGATAGCTTTTGCATGTCAAGTGCTTTTAGTGTATCTTCATTGATTATTATTTCAGTTTCATCTAACATAGTAACAGGTATATCACCAACAGGTTTACCTTCTAACACTTCAATAGCAAGCTCTCCAGCCTTGTAACCTAGTTTTTCATAGTCTATTCCACAACAAGCTAAAGCACCAGATGATACAGAGCCTTCTTCAGAAGCTATTATAGGTATTTTGTTTTCATTAGCTACTTTAGAAACTATAGGCATAGAAGAAACTATTAAATTATCAGTAGGAACATATAAAACATCTATTTTGCCAACTAAACTAGAAATAGCTTGATTAACTTCACTTGAAGAGCTGATTCCTTTTTCAACAACTTCATAATTATTTTTCTTAGCATAATCATGTAGAGAATCAACTTGTATTTTTGAATTAACTTCACTAGTATTGTATATAACTCCTATTTTCTTTGCTTTTGGAGCTAAAGTTTTAACTAATTCTAGTGTTTTATCAATTGAAAGATAATCTGATGTACCAGAAACATTTCCACCTGGTTTTTCAAGAGATTTAACTAATCCCGCTTCTATAGGGTCTGTAACAGCAGTCATGATTATAGGTACATCTTTAGTAGCATTATAAGCTGCTTGAGCTGAAGGTGTAGATATAGCGTATATTAAATCTTTTTTATCAGAGACAAATTTACTTGCAATACTTTGTGTAGTAGGCATATCATTTTGTGCATTTTGGAAGTCTATTTTTATATTATCTCCATCCTTATAACCTTTATCTTCTAATGCCTTTATGAATCCCTGATTTGCCTTATCTAAAGATGGATGTTCTACTAATTGAGTGATTCCTATATTTTTAATTTCCTTCTTGTCTGTTTTTTCTTTGTCTTTTGAAGCATCAGAGCCTCCATTTTGAGCACATCCAGTGAGCATTGATGCTCCTAGTACTCCTGCTATAATTAAACTTAATATTTTTTTACTCTTTATCATTTTATTTTCCTCCCTCAGAAATTAATTATTATATATGTTCATATATTCATATGAATTATTGTAGTATTGCTAAAAATATTATGATTTTAAAATTATTTTATAAATGAGCTAATTTGTAACTAAACCAAAATTAAATTATTATAATAGATATTTTTAAACAGCATATTCAAATTGTTCTAAGATTTCTTCTATAGTCAATTTTTCTTTTTCTCTGCCATTTACATCTAAGACAACTTCACCTTTATGAAGCATTATCAATCTATCTCCATATTGAAGTGCATGCTTTAGGTTGTGAGTTACCATAAGTGTAGTTATATTTTTTTCTCTTACAATTTTATCCGTTAATTCAATTACTTCATTTGATGTCTTTGGGTCAAGTGCTGCTGTATGCTCATCTAATAGTAGAACCTTAGGGCTTGCTAAACTAGACATAATCAGTGAAAGTGATTGTCTTTGACCTCCTGAAAGATACTGTACTTTTATATCTAGGTATTTTTTTAAATCTAAAGAAATTCCTTCAAGTAATTGTTCCAAGTCATTCGTTTTATGACGAAGACATCTCTTTAAATTTAGTAATTTCCCCTTATTAAGAGCAAGAGATAGGTTTTCTCTAACTGTCATAGAAGGACAAGTTCCTAAACTTGGGTCTTGAAAAACTCTACTTACTATTTGAGTTCTTCTATGCTCAGCTAAATTTGTTATATTAGTATTATCTAGAGTAATTTCACCAGAGGATTCTTTTAATAATCCAGATATTATATTTAATAAAGTGGATTTACCAGTTCCATTACTACCTATGATACTTACAAATTCACCATCTTCTATACTAAGTGATAAATTTTCAAATATAGTATTGGGTTGACCATATGGATTTGGGAAACTCTTTGAAATATTTTTAATTTGTAACATCTATAACACCCCTTTTTTCTGATTTATTTTTAGTACTAGCTTTGCACTTGTTTTTTTTTAGTGAGATATTTAAATTACCAGTAGCTAAGAAAGCTATTATAACTATGGCAGTTATTAGTTTTAAATCAGTTGATAACATACCTAAACTCATTGCAAAGTATATAGTGAATTGGTATATGAAAGAGCCAACAATTATTGCAGTAGTATTTTTAATAAAAGTGAATTTCTTAAATAATGTAATACCAATTATGATAGAAGCAATTCCAAGAACTAAAGTTCCAATACCCATATTTACATCTGAGAATCCTAAGAATTGAGCCATCAAACTACCAGATAAAGCTATAAGTCCATTTGAAATCATAAGTCCTAGTATTTTTATAGAACCAATATTTATACCCAAAGATTTAATCATTTGAGAGTTGTCACCAACACCTTTTAGAGTGTATCCAAGACCTGTCTTTAAGAATAAGTCTAAAAGTACTTTACAGATAAATACAAATACTAAAGCTAAAACTATAGGAGATATTTCTCCATTGAATAAATGTTTAAAACTAAATAGTGGGATATTTGATTTTCCCATTATTCTTAAGTTGATAGAGTAGAGCATTCCCATAACTAAAATACCAGAAAGTAAGTTAGATATTTTAAATTTGATGTGAAGTACACCAGTTACAAGACCAGCAATACAGCCACATAAAACAGCCATTAAAGTTGCTACTATAGGAGAAATCCCATTAGTAAGAGAAAATGCTACAATAGAAGCTCCCATTGTGTAGCTACCATCAGCAGACATATCGGGAAAATCTAAGATTTTGTAAGTTATATAAACTCCTAGCGCCATGATTGATAAAATTAAACTTTGTGTCATTACAGATATAATACCTGACATAAATAAAACACCCCTTTGAAAATATTTTTAAATAATTTTTTGAATTTAATTGAAAATTGAATTTTGGATATAAAAAAGCCACACAGTATATATAACTGTATGGCAAAAACACGAATAAGCCACACAGTATAATCCATGTGGCTCTATATATGATGATAAAATAAAAACTTTAACAACAATCACTATAGCCAACATAGATACAATCCCTAAAAATGATAATCCTAAGGGGTCTGTATCTATGTTATGACAATTTGTCTTAACTTAGTTACAAACCCTAACTAAATTGGCTACTAAAAAATCGTACTTGTTTGTTTAATAAAGTCTTCATATTTACCTCTCCTTTTAATTTAATAATTTTGAAAATTTTGTTTTTATATTTTGTATAGTAATTAGTTTAATACAGTAAAAAATAAAAGTCAACTATAAATTTTGAAAAATTATTAAATTATCAGAAAATTGAGCTTGGATAAAAAAAGTTTTATGTATAGGATTGGGTAGTTTTCTTAAATCTTAATTTATAAATAAAAATTAAAATTTATTTGGATTTTAGGAAAAATTGAGTAAAAAGATAAAATTTTTAGAGAATTAATGAAAATAGGTTTTGAAGTAATAGAATGACTAAAATTATATGATATAATAAATTAAATGATTATTTTAATTCAGAATTTTTATTGTTTTTAGGAATCTTATTTTTGATGGTTCTATTTAATATAGTTACAAGATTAAAAAGACTTCAATAGATATTTATATGTTTTTATTTAAATATTTTAGAAGTCTTTAATTTTATAGGAGTGATGATATGTGTTGATAGGTACAGCTAATTTAAGTAGAAGCGTTGATAATGCATGTGTAGGAGAGTTGGGAATTCCAATGATTGTATTGATGGAAAATGCAGTAATATCTGCAATGAGAAACATGGATATAGATATATACAATGATTATACAATTGTATGTGGTGTTGGAAATAATGGTGGAGATGGTCTTGGAATAGCAAGACATTTAAAACTAAAAGGGAAAAATGTGAATGTTTTTTTAATTGGTAATATAAAGAAACTAAGTGAATGTTCTAAAATCAATTATAATATACTTTTAAATATGGGAATTAATATTATAAACATTGATAAAAATGATTTAAGTGAGGAATATAATGATTATATAAATAAAAATAAAGTGGATGAAATTATTAAGACAGAAAAACAGAGCATAATTAAAAATAAAAATTTAACAATGTTTAAAGAAGCAGTATCTAAAAGTGATGTCGTAATAGATGCAATATTTGGAACAGGTTTAAAAAGGGAAATAACTGGTATTTTTAAAGAAGTAATCGATATAGTAAATGATAACAGCAAAAATACATATTCTATAGATATACCATCTGGTATAGATAGTGACAAAGGTAGTATACTTGGAATTTGTATCAAAGCAAGTAAAACAATTAGTTTTGAATTTTATAAAAGAGGATTTTTAAATTATGATGTAAATTCACTTATTGGCGATGTAATTGTAGAAAAAATAGGTGTTCCAGACTTTATTACAAGAAAATACCATAATGATGAATTCATAACTGATGAGAGTTTTGTAAAAAATAATATTAGAAGAAGAGATAAGCATGGATTTAAAAGTGATTTTGGAAAAGTATCTATAGTTGCAGGTTCAAAAGGATTTTATGGTGCTAGTTTCATAGCAACTGAATCGGCTGTTAAAAGTGGAAGTGGTCTTGTAACTTTGATTAGTAGTAAAGATGTACAAGAAAAAGTATCTACTAGACTCACTGAAGCAATGACTGTAAATTTTGAAGAAGAAAGAGTTGATAAACTATTGAGTTCTAGTAATGCAATTGGTTTTGGGCCAGGAATGGGAGATAATCACAAAACTTTTGAGAGATTACTTAGAGTAGTAGAGAATTCTAGTTGTCCAATAATATTGGATGCAGATGGATTAAATGTTATGAAAGATAGATGCTATAAGTTTTTAGAGTGGAAAAATAAGTTTGTAATTACTCCTCATCTGGGAGAAATGGCCAGGTTGACAGGTGACTCAATTGGGTATATAAGAGAACATAGAGTAGATGTGGCAAAAGAATTCGCTCAAAAATACAATGTAGTTGTCCTTTTAAAAGGTTATCAAACTATCATAACAGATGGTAAAGAAACATATATAAATCCTACAGGAAATAGTTGTATGGCAACTGGTGGAATGGGAGACTGTTTACTTGGTATGATTACTTCTTTTATAGGTCAAGGTATGAATATACTTGAAGCTACAGTAAGTGGAGCATATGTACATGGTTATATAGGAGATGAATTAGGCAAAAATATGTATACAGTAAATGCAACAGATTTAATAAGTAACATTTCGTTAACAATGAACAAGTTTTTGATTATTTAATGACTAATATTTGATACTACTTTGTAACAACTTTAACAAAGTATGCTGATATAATACTATTAAATTAATCTCAAATTAACTTATTTTACTGGTTTTTGGTTTATTATTTAAATTCATATTCAAATATATTGCGTAAAGAATATGATTTATATAGGGTTTGATAATTCATATGAGAAGAGGGTAGATAGTATGAAGTTGATATGGTTAATAGTAGCAATCTTATTTGGAATAGCAGAAATGTTGACTCCAAGCTTAACACTAATATGGTTTAGTGTAGGAGCAGTAATACTTATATTTTTAAGTACTTTTATAAAGAGTATATTTTTACAAATTTTAATATTTGCTGTAATTTCTATAGCTATGTTAGTTGTAGCTACTAAGAAAATTGTAAAAAAAGATAAAACTTATAAGTCTAATACTAATTTACAAGCAATGATGTCTAAGAAAGGTATTGTTACAGAGGAAATTTCTCCAAATAAAACTGGTTTAGTTGTAGTTGAACATGAAACATGGACTGCTATTTCTATAGATGATGAAAAGATTGAGAAGGGTTCTACAGTAGAAGTATTAAAAATAGAAGGGGTAAAACTAGTTGTTAAAAAAGTAAATTCTGCAACTAGTGTGACGAATCAATAAAATAGAGGAGGATATATTTATGGGTATGAAAGTTGTTTTAAGTATTGTATTAATAATAGTAGTCGTAGCAATAAGTTTAACCTGCATAAGAGTAATAAAACAGTCTAAAGTAGGTATAATAATGCGACTTGGTAAGTTTCAAAAAGTGGCTGAAACAGGAGTTCATTTCTTGATACCATTTTTAGATAAAATGGCATATGTGATTGACTTGAGAGAAATCGTAATAGATTTCCCACCTCAGCCAGTTATAACTAAAGATAATGTAACTATGCAGATTGATACAGTTGTATATTATAAAGTTACAGACCCAGTTAGATATGTATTTGAAATAGCAAATCCAATAGCTGCTATTGAAAATTTAACAGCTACAACTTTAAGAAATATAATTGGTGAACTTGATTTAGATGAAACACTAACATCAAGAGATATAATAAATGTAAAAATGAGAACAATCCTTGATGAAGCAACAGATAAATGGGGAATAAAAGTAAATAGAGTAGAGTTAAAGAACATAATGCCTCCTCATGATATTCAAGTTGCGATGGAAAAGCAAATGAGAGCGGAAAGAGAAAGAAGAGAAGCAATACTTCAAGCAGAAGGTAATAAGTCAGCTGCGATATTACAAGCAGAAGGAGAAAAACAATCTGCTATATTAACAGCAGAAGCAAGAAAAGAAGCTATGGTACGTGTAGCAGAAGGAGAAAAAGAGTCTGCTATATTGGTAGCAGAAGGTGAAGCTGAAGCTATAAGACAAACAGCTATTGCTAAAGCACAAGGTGAAGCTGAAATGATTAAAAGAACTCAAATGGCAACTGCAGAAGGTCTAAAATTAGTATTTTCAGCTATGAAAGAGTCTGATATTGATAATAATATCTTAGCATTAAAATCTATGGAAGCACTTGAAAAAATGGCTGAAGGCAAGTCAACAAAATTGGTTTTACCTTCAGAAGCAGTTAATTTCTTAGGAACATTTAAAGGGATAAAAGAAGTCATGAGTGATGATAAAAATGATGTATTAGATGTAAAAGATGTGCTTAGTGGAGATGACTCATTAAAAAAATAAAAGAGTTTTGTTATTCTAGGAAGGAAATGGAAATTAAAGGTCGAATTAATTAAATATAGTATAAAATGCACATTGAAAAGAAGAAGACTTATAGCTTTTTAAGTCTTCTTCTTTGTTTTTATTTATAAAACAGGATTTTAAAAATAAATTAACAGAATTTTTATACAATTTACCCTTTACTAATGTAAAAAGTGTTATATAATATTAAATAAAACATATGGGGAATAGAAGTAATTTTAATTTAGATATTTATATTGATAACATATATAGTTATAAAAATATCAAACATAATGAATATGGCTAACAATAGAACTAAAGTTTTATAATTCATTAATTGAATCATAGATAAGCAAGTAACAAAAAATAAAATTAGCTAGTAATTATTTGAAGATTTTCAGATAATCATGTCATATTATGTTCTATTTATTATCAAATCAAAAAAGCATAAAAATTTAAGTATGTTTGTATGATATAAATTGATTTATAAAAAATATTTTTTATATCTATAAAATAAATGTTTATATTATTTTCTAATTAGGAATTGAATATTATAAGTACTATAGCACTGATGGAAAATAATGTATACTTCAATAAAGTAATTATTGGGTATACATTATAGAAATTGTATAGTTTATATTATTTTACTCTTATTACATTATCATTTGGGCAAAATTTATACACAACATTTATTGACTAAAAGTTTATAAAGGTAAAAATGCAATTATAAATATTAATTACTAGATGAGGGGAGTGTCATTAAATGAAAAAAGAGATGTTAGCTATGATTTTGGCAGGGGGGCAAGGTTCAAGGCTTGGAGTTTTTACAAAGAGGATTGCAAAACCAGCCGTATCATTTGGAGGAAAGTACAGAATTATTGACTTTGTTTTAAGTAATTGTTCAAATTCTGGTATAGATACTGTAGGTGTTTTAACTCAATATAGACCATTGATATTAAATTCTCATATAGGCATGGGAAGTCATTGGGATTTAGACAGAATAAATGGTGGAGTGTATGTATTACAACCATTTATGAATGAAAAAGAGGGAAATTGGTATAATGGAACAGCACATGCTATATATCAGAATATGGATTTTGTAGATACCTATAATCCAGAATATGTATTAATATTATCTGGTGACCATATATATAAGATGGATTATAGTAAAATGTTAAAATTTCATAAAGAAAAAGGATCTAAGGCTACAATTGCAGTAATTGAAGTACCTTGGGATGAAGCTTCTAGATTTGGCATAATGAATACAAATGAAGATTCAAGTGTCTATGAATTTGAAGAAAAGCCAGGTGAACCTAAAAGTAATTTGGCATCTATGGGAGTATACATATTTGATTGGAAAATGTTGCGAAGTTATTTTAAAGAGGCAGAAAAAAATCCAGATATAAATTATGATGATTTTGGAAAGAACTTAATACCTAAAATGTTAGAGGATAATGTTGGAATGTATGCATATCCATTTAAAGGATATTGGAGAGATGTAGGAACTATACAAAGTTTATGGGATGCAAATATGGATATAATTAAATCTCCAGAAACACTGGATTTATCAGACCCTAAATGGAAGATATACACAAATACAATGGCAATGCCTCCACAATATATAGGCAAAAGTGCAAATGTCCATAGATCAATGATAGCTGATGGTTGTAGAATCTTAGGAGAAGTAGGAAACTCTGTATTATCACATGGAGTTGTTGTTGGAAAAGGAAGTAAAGTAATTGATTCAGTAATCATGCCAAATGTTGTAATAGGAGAAAATGTAACTATAGAAAAAGCTATGATAGGTGAATGTGCAACTATAAATGATAATGTTCAGATAAAAAATGTAAATAATGAGATAAATGTAGTTTCTGAATATGAAAATATAGAGCCTAGATGCGTATTAATAGAAGGAGGTCTTTAAGATGAAAAATGAATGTTTAGGTATAATAAATTTAAACAAAAAAGGAGACCCTGCAATAAATAAACTTAATTATGGAAGACCAATAGCTTCTACACCAATAGCTGGAAGATATAGAATAATAGACTTTGCTCTATCTAATATGATAAATTCAGGAATCACAAAAGTTGGAATATTTGCAAAAGAAAAGTATCGCTCACTTACAGACCATATAGGTAGTGGAAAAGATTGGGATTTAAGTAGAAAAAAGGGTGGTCTATCAATTTTTAGTCCAGAAAACACTAAGTATAGAAATACTTACTCACATAGAGAAGGAGATATATATACAATACTAGCTAATCTTGATTATATAGAGAAAAGTGAAGAAGAATATATTTTAATAGCTCCAAGTTATATGTTATGCAACTTAGATTATTCTCAGGCTTTGGAATACCATAAAAAATCTCATAATGATATAACTATAATATATAAAAATGTAAACAATGCAAATAAAGATTTTGCTGGTAATCTAACTTTAAACTTAGATAGTAATAACAGAGTAATAAATGTCGGAAATAATTTAGGGAAATTTCCTAGAGCAAACATATGCATGGAAACATATATTATGAAACGTGAAGATTTTGTAGAATGTATATATAATATTGTAAATAAAGGAAATTATTGTTATTTAGAAGAGTTCATTGTTGAAGAAGCAGAAAACATGAAAATAGGAGCTTATGAGTATACAGGATATTTGAAGTGTGTAAATTCTGTTGAATCATATTTTCAAATGAGTAAAGATTTATTAGAAATAGAAGTTGCTGATGAATTATTGTATTCTGAAAGAAAAATATTTACTAAAGAAAAGAATGAGTCACCTACAATTTACACAGATAGTGCAAAGGTAGAAAATAGTTTTATAGCATCAGGTTGCTTAATAGAAGGTACTGTAAAAGATAGCATTATATTTAGAAAAGTTAATGTTGAAAAAGGAACAGTTATAGAAAACTCAATAGTAATGCAAAATTGTGTAATAAAGTCAAATGCAAAACTATATAATGCAATACTAGATAAAAATACAAGTGTATCAAAAGGAAAAGAGTTAAAAGGAGATGAAAAATATCCTATTGTAGTAGAAAAAAATACGAATATATAAAAATATTTTTTAGAAGGGGGAATAGCTAGTGAAGGTTTTTTATGTAACAGCAGAGTGTTGGCCCTTTGCTAAAACTGGAGGATTAGGAGATGTATCCTATGCATTGCCTAAAGAATTAAAAAAAGAAGGTGTAGATGTAAGGGTAATAATGCCTAAATATTCAACTATACCAAGTTATTTAAAAGATCAATTAAAAGAAATAGCTGTGTTTAGTGTACGTGTTGGATGGAGAAATCAATATTGTGGTCTTTTAGAAATGGAACTAGATGGTGTTAAATTTTATTTTATAGACAATGAATTTTATTTTAGAAGAGAAGATGAGAGAAAGAGTATTTATGGATATGGAGATGATGCAGAAAGATATACATTCTTTACAGATGCTGTCTTAGAAGCTATAAGTAGGATTGACTTTTATCCAGATGTAATACATATAAATGATTGGCACACAGGAATGTTACCATTAATTTTAAAAGAGAGATATGCAACCCTTGAGGGGTATAAAAATATAAAAACTATGTATACTATACATAATCTACAATATCAAGGTGTATTTGATAAGTATGTCTTAGATGATATATTAGATTTACCTGAAAAATATTTTGATAATGGAGATATAGAGTATTATGGCTCAATAAATTTTATGAAAGCTGGAATAAATTTTGCAGATAAAGTTATAACTGTTAGTCCTACTTATGCAAGTGAGATACAAACATCTTTTTATGGAGAACAATTAGATGGCTTGCTTAGAAAGGAATCAGGAAAATTAAAAGGGATATTAAATGGCATAGATTACGACTTAAATGACCCTGAGAAAGATAAGGATATATTTGTTAATTACGATGTAAATTCTATAGAGAAAAAATTGGAAAATAAATTGAGATTACAAGATATATTAGGACTAAAAAAAGATTCATCTATTCCATTAATAGGAATAGTTTCAAGACTAGTTTCTCAAAAAGGATTCGATTTAATAGCCTATATGATGCCTGAGCTTATGAGGGAAGATTTGCAAATTGTCATTTTAGGAACTGGGGAACATCAATATCAATCAATGTTTAATTATTATGATTCTAATTTTTCAGATAAAGTATCTGCTAGAATTACATTTAATGCATCATTGGCTCAACAAATTTATGCTGGAAGTGATATATTCTTGATGCCATCACTATTTGAACCTTGTGGTATAGGTCAAATGCTAGCTATGAGATATGGTTCTTTACCAGTAGTTAGAGAAACTGGAGGACTTAAAGATACTGTAATACCTTATAATCAATTTACTGGAGAAGGTAATGGATTTAGTTTTAAAAATTACAATGCTCATGAGATGTTTTTCTGTTTGCAAAATGCAATTAAGATTTTTAGAGATAAAGAAAAATGGATGAAACTAGTTGAAAATGCAATGAATACCGATAATAGTTGGAAAAAATCAGCTAAGGAGTATATAGAAACATATAGAGACATATGTGATTAAAGGAGTGGTTTTTTTGGTAACAATAAGCAAAAAGAAATTCAAGCAAAAATTTGAAGTGAAAATGTATAGCTTATATGCACAGTCTATCAAGGAAGCTACTGATGAACAATTGTTAAATGTACTATGTAGTCTACTGAAAGATGAAATAGCAAAAAAATGGGTTGCTACAAAATTAGATAAGAAAAAAGAAGTTTATTATTTTAGTTTAGAGTTTTTAATAGGAAGACAATTAAAATCTAATTTACTAAATTTAAATATTGAAGAAGAAGTTAGAGAAGGATTACTAGAATTAGGAATTAACCTAGATGATTTAATCAAAGCTGAGGTAGACCCAGCTATAGGGAATGGTGGTCTTGGAAGATTAGCAGCATGTTTTTTAGATTCTATGGCATCTTTGAATATAAGTGGTCAAGGATATGGAATTAGATATAAATACGGTTTATTTGAACAAAAATTTGTAAATGGTTATCAGGTCGAAGTACCTGATAACTGGCTTACAGAAGGACGTTATGCGTGGGAGACTGTAAGACCAAATGAAGCAACAATGGTGAAGTTTGGTGGAGAAGTAGAGTTGATTAAGGAAGGCATACATTTAAAAGTAGTCCATAAAAACTATCTTCCTGTAATGGCAATGCCTTATGATATACCAATAATCGGATACCAAAATCAATGTATCAATACTTTAAGATTATTTAAAAGTGAGATACCAAAAAGAGACTTTGGAGAACTTACTTCAAATGCTCTAAATTATTCAGGAAGTTATGAAGAAGCTTTAAAACACAAGTATTATACTGAAGAAATTTCACAAGTGTTGTATCCTGATGATTCAAATTATGCAGGAAAATTATTGAGACTGAAGCAAGAGTATTTCTTTGTAAGTGCAGGTGTACAAGATATAATAAGGAAGTATAAAAAGAATAAATTAAATATCAGTAATTTATTTGATAAGGTGGCAATTCATATAAATGATACACATCCTACCTTATGTATACCAGAACTTATGAGAATTCTACTTGATGAAGAGGGATTATCTTGGGATGAAGCATGGCAGATAACTAAAAAAACAGTATCTTATACTAATCATACTATAATGTCAGAAGCAATGGAAAAGTGGCCAGTAAGTATGATGAAAGAGCTATTACCAAGAATTTATATGATAATAGAAGAAATAAATAGAAGATATGTAGAAGAATTAAATAATAAAGGATATGACCAAGATAAAATAAGGAGAATGAGTATAATAGATTGGGACAACATAAATATGGCAAATTTATGTATTGTAACAAGCCACAGTGTAAATGGAGTTGCTAAGCTTCATACTCAAATTCTTGAAACAGAAGTTTTAAAAGATTTTTATCAAGACGAACCAAATAAATTCAACAATAAAACTAATGGAATTGCACATAGACGATGGCTTATAAGTTCAAATCCTCAACTTAGCAATTTAATAACAGATTTAATTGGTGACTCATGGAAAACAGATACTTTACAGTTAAAGAATATTGAAAAATTTAAAAATGACTCTTCTGTTTTAAAAAGACTTGATGCTATAAAATACAATAATAAAGTAAATTTAGCAAATTTTATAAATGATAAATACGATTTAAATATTGACCCTAATTCTATATTTGATGTTCAGGTTAAGAGGTTACATGCTTACAAAAGGCAACTATTGAATATCTTTAATGTGCTCCATTTATATCATGAATTGCTTGATAATCCTAATTTAAATATTGACCCAAGAACTTTTATATTTGGGGCAAAAGCTGCACCAGGATATTACTTAGCCAAATGTATAATTAAATTTATAAATTCAGTTGCAAGTACTATAAATAATGATGTTAGAGTAAAGGACAAGTTAAAAGTAGTGTTTATAGAGAATTATGGTGTATCATTAGCAGAGATAATAATACCAGCAGCAAATGTGAGTGAGCAAATTTCAACAACAACAAAAGAAGCATCAGGAACAAGCAATATGAAATTTATGATGAATGGTGCTATAACTTTAGCCACATTAGATGGTGCAAATGTAGAAATATGTGAACAAGTAGGAAAAGAAAATATGTTTTTATTTGGACTTAGTGCAGAGCAAGTACTGAATTATAATAAGTTTGGTGGATATTCTTCACTTGATTTGTATCATTCTAACATGAATATAAAAAGGGTAGTAGATGATTTAATAAATGGATTTATTCCTAACCTAGGTGAAGAAGGTAGAAGTATTTATAATTCACTTACCACTTACAATGATGAATACTTTGTATTGAGGGATTTTGAAAATTATGGTCAAGCTCAGGCAAATATAAACAAACTATATCGTGATAAAGAAAAATGGAATACAATGTCTTTGGTTAATATAGCTAATTCAGGATTTTTTTCTTCTGATAGAACAATTTCTGAATATGCAAAAGACATTTGGTTTAAAAGGGTGTGATTATAAATGCAAAATATAATAGAATATAATTCTTGGGATAAAAATTTTAAGGCTCCGTTTGGAGCTTTAAAATTTGATGAAGAGTTGATAGTTAATGTTAAAGTAAATGAAGGGTATAATGTTGAGTCTATTTCCCTAGAAATAAACAGAGAAGATGAAATAAAGACAATAATTTTAAATGAAGAATTAAACAATAATACACTTGGAAAGTATTTTTATTGTAAGGTTGAAAAATTTGATATAACAGGTGTCTATTTTTATTATTTTAAGGTAATTGTAGATATAGATGGTGAGAAAAAAACTGTATTCTATGGAAAGAATAGAGAAAATGGATACTCTTGTGAATATAATTATAATGATATCAATAAATATCAAATTACTGTTTATAAAGATTTTAAAGTGCCAACATGGTACAAAGAAGGAGTACTTTATCATATATTTGTAGATAGATTTAATAATGGAAATCGTAATGGTAAGGTTGATAATCCTAAAAAAAACAGCTTTATATATGGAAATTGGGAAGATATACCTATGTACATAAAGGATAGTAGAGGGGATATTATAAGATGGGATTTTCATGGTGGAAATTTAAGGGGAATAATTAATAAACTTGGGTATTTAAAAAAATTAGGAGTGAGTATACTATATCTAAGTCCTATATTTGAAGCTTCTAGCAATCATAAATATGACACAGGAAATTATAAAAAGATTGACCCCATGTTTGGAGATGAAGACACATTTAAAGAATTAATTGATAAAGCAAAAGAAAAAGATATATCAATAGTACTTGATGGTGTTTTTAGTCATACTGGAGCTGATAGTGAGTATTTTAATATGTATGGAAATTATGATAGTTTAGGTGCATATCAATCAGAAGAATCACCATATTATTCATGGTATATGTTTGAAGAATTTCCTCATAAATATAAAAGTTGGTGGGATATAAAGACCTTGCCAAATACAAATGAATTAGAAAAAAGCTATATGGATTATATAATATATGACAAGGATAGTGTCATAAATAAATGGATGAATATGGGGATTAAAGGATGGAGATTAGATGTTGCAGATGAACTGCCAACGGAGTTTATAAGAGAGCTGAAAAAGGAATTAAAAGAAGCTGATAATGATTCGATACTTATAGGGGAAGTATGGGAAGATGCCTCAAATAAAATTAGTTATGGTCAAAGAAGAAGCTATTTATTAGGTGAAGAATTAGATTCTGTTATGGGATATCCATTTAGAAATAATATGTTTTCTTTTTTAAAAGGAGAAATTAATTCATATGAACTTAGCAATAAATATATACAAATTAAAGAAAATTATCCAAAAGAATCATTTAAGTCTAATTTAAATTTAATTGGAACACATGATGTTACAAGAGCTAAAACTGAATTAAATAATGATATAGATTTGATGAAACTTGCTGTAGCCACACAAATGACATTTGAAGGAGTACCATATATATACTACGGAGATGAGGCAGGTCTTTGTGGAGATGTAGACCCAGACAATAGAAGAACATATCCATGGAAAAATGAAGATGAAGATATGTTGAGTTTTTATAAAAATATTATAAAAATCAGAAATAAAAATAAAATTTTAAGCTCTGGGGAAACAGAATTTATATATACTAAAAATAACAATGTGTTTGCATTTATAAGGTTTAATGAAGATAATGATAAGATACTAATTTTAATAAACAGAAGTAACAATCCTGAAAATATATCATTAAATATACAAGGTAGCTGTATAGAGGAAATACCTATAAAGTATAATCTTAAAAATGTAAATAAAAATATACAGATAGAAAACAATGAATTAAAAATCCATATGGATTCTAAATCATTTATTATTTTTAGTGTATTTTAAATACAACAATTTAAGTTAAAAGTAAAAATGTAGCAAAAATTTTGATTTATCAAAGGTTTTGCTACATTTTTGTTTTAAATTATCATAAAAATTTTAGTATTTCAAAATATTACAAAGAAGTGTAAAAAATATAGAAGTATGATATTATATAGATAAGTAAGATAAAACAAAACCTCTCTACTGAAGTTGTAGGGAGATTTAACTTTTATAATCTTAATATGGAGGAGTGTCTTATGAAAGTAGATCCACTTACAACTCAAGTCTATGACTATATATCAAAAAAAATCCAAAATGGAGAGTATGAAGCTAATCAGAGAATTACTGAATCTGAAATTTGTAACTCTATTGGAGTTAGTAGAACACCAGCAAGGGAAGCACTAACGAGGTTGGCAGGTGAAAATTTACTAGAAAAGATACCTAATAAGGGATTTGTGGTAAAAGAGTTTCAGGAAAAGGAAAAACTAGACACATATTCTGTAATTGGTGTGTTAGATGCGTTAGCAGGTTCTTCATCTTTAGAAAATTTAACTGAATCAGATTTAATAAAAATGGACGAGTTAACAGAAATGATGGCTATCTCTATAAAGTATAAAAATTATAACAACTACTTAAAACTAAGCAATGAATTTCACGATATATACATAGCAAAATCAGATAATCAAGTGTTGATAAATATGTTGAACTCTCTTAGATATAATTTTATGTCAAAGTCATATACTAGCGACAATGAAGAAGAATTGTATAAAATGTTAACTTATAGTAATAATCAACATATTGAGGCAGTGAAGTTTATGAGAGCAAAGGATTCAGAAAATGTTGAATCAATTTTAAGAAAACATTGGAAAACGATACCTATAGCAGAGATGGAATAAGAGGAGCTTTTAAAAGCTTCTCTTATTTTTTATATAATTCTATCATTATTTTAGTATTTTTAATCTATAAATATCAATATAAAGTTAATTAAAAATACAACTAATTTTATATTGATATTTACAGGTTAATGTAGTACTATTTTAATGCAAAATATAAAGGGAGGGGATAATATAAAAACATATTTTTCAATAGGAGAAGTGTCTAAACTTTTTGATTTATCAATAAAAACTCTAAGATACTACGATAAAGTAGGTATATTAAAACCAGCATATGTAAATCAAGAAAATAAATATAGGTATTATTCAAGAGAGCAGTTTATGAGTATAGATGTAATTAAGTACTGTAAGATTATGGGGATGGCTCTTGAAGATATAAAAAAATTAATTGATTCAGATAGCTCAATTGAGTCTATGATGAATACAATTGATAGACAAAATAAAATGATAGAAAATAAAATAAAAGAACTATCAGATGTGAAAAATTATCTAAATGATATAGAATTTAAAGTAAATGAATTGTTAAAATATGATTTAAATAATGTATTTATAAAATACAATAAAGAAAGAAAAGTAAATCTATATAAATGTAACTCAAAGGATGAAGTTGAACTTGAGATGTATCTGAGACATATTATTTTACACATTCAAGATAGGTATAATGATGTATATCCTATAATTTCAGGTAGTATTTCATATGAGAAAGTAATTAAAGAAGGTAAAGCACTATTATATGATTATATAGTAGATTTCACAGAAAGAGAAGAATATGAGAATGAGCATACTTTACCAGCAGGTGAATATTTAACAATTATATATGATGATAATTGGAATAACGCATATGATTATTATAAAAAAATAATAGATTATGCAAAGAATAATAATATAGAACTTGTTGGAAATTTTAATGAAATATGGATGCTTTCTAGAGTGGATTCAGACACAAAAGAAAAGACTTTAGTTCAATTAGAAATAAGAAAAAAATAGTATACAAAAAACTTGACTCTCCCCTCAGAGGATATATTAGTATTTTATATAGTAAAATAATATTTATTATAATAATCTATGGGAGGTAGATTTTTAATGGCAAAAAAATTTTTGGAGTATGCTATACCATCAGCTCTTGCTATGTTTGTATCATCATTTAATACAATATTAGATGGAATATTTTTGGGGAAAGGACTAGGCGATTCAGCACTTACAGCTGTTAGTATAGTGATGCCTCTTGTAATGGTATTTTTAGGCTTGTCCAGTTTGATGGCAGTTGGAGGAGGAGCACTAGTTTCGAAAAATTTTGGTTTTGGAGATGAGAAAAGAGCTGTAAATATATTTAGGCAAGTAATAAAAATCTTAATAATAGGTAGTTTATCTCTTACAATAATTTGTATACTTTTTTCAGAGCACATAGTTAAAATTATGGGAGCAACAGAAGGTTTAGTCGGATTATCTTCTGAATACTTAACATTTTATGCTGTTTTCTGTCTCCCAAATTTGCTAGGTCTTGTTTTTTGTAGTTTTTTAAGAAATGATGGAAGACCAAAACTTGCTATGCTAGCTACTGTGTCAGGAACAATATTTCATATAACTTTAAATTATATATTTATATTTAAACTTGGGTTTGGTGTAAAAAGTGCAGCAATTGCAAGTGGGCTAGGTCAACTATCTACACTTATAATAATGTTACCTCATTTTGTATTTAAAAAAGGTAAGTTATCTTTTGGGGCAGCAAAGATAGAAAAGGATGTTTTAAAAGAATTATTTAATATAGGATTTCCTTCCTTCTTTGCAGAAAGTGCTTTTTCAATAATTATACTTGCACATAATATAGTTTTAACAAGAGTTGTTGGAGATGTAGGTCTTTCTGCTTATGCTGTAGTAAACTATGTAACTACTAATATTTATAATCTCTTAATGGGGATAACCTTAGGTGTTCAACCACTTATAAGCTATAACTTTGGCTCTAAAGAAAGTAAAAAAATGTTAGGATATTATAATATGGCAACAAAAATGAGTTTTTTTGTGTCTATAATATTTACAGTAATATGTTTTTTATTTGGAAAAGAAATTATAAAAATATTTACGAGTGATAAAGAAATTATTTTAATGGCCTATGTTGCACTTAATATGGCTAATTTAGCATATCTTATGATTGGAAAAAATTTAACCACAATAATGTATTATCAAGCGATAGAAATGCCAGTACATTCTAATATTATAGGTGTTTTACGTTCAATCTTACTGTTACCAATTATACTACTTGTTTTTTCTAAGTTATTTGGAGTAAATGGAATATGGGTAAGTATGGCTGTTTCAGAACTCTTGACAGTTCTAATTATGAGCAAAGTAGCAAATATAAAGGAATGCACAAAAAATGCTATAAGTCTATAATATTATGAGACTATAAATTATTTATCTAGAGTAGTGAATTTATTTACTACTCTGTTTTTGTTTGTACAAATAGAATTTATTCTATAGAACTAGATTAAATTTTAATAATTTTTATAAAAATTTTAAATGTATAAATATGAAAATTATTTAGCTACACTAAACTATAGATTTTAATATATAAAATAAAAATAGTATAAAAGTTTAGTAATAGAATACATACGAATTAAAAATATTAAACTTAAAGCGTTAGTAAAACTTGGGAAAAATAAAAATATAAAATCAACTAAAAATAAGAAAGTTTACAAATACTAATTTATAAAAAAATTAATATAAACAATAAAAAATATAAAAGTTTATAAATATTGATAACACTAAGGTATGAGTTTTTGATGCTAAATAAAAAAATACTTGTAAAAAGACTTGTTTGTTAATATAATAAATATCATGAGTTTAATAAAAGTAAAAATAAAAAATAGAAATAATAAATAAAAATAATAATAAAGACAATTAAAATATTAGAATATAGAGAGGGGATGAATTTAAAGTCATGGACAGTGAGTTCGCAAATGCAGTTGAATTGAGCTATGAATGTGCTCCATTATTGGAATCATTAAAAGAATATTCGAAAAGAGATATAGCTTGTTTTGATGTACCTGGACATGTGAAAAATAGAGGTGTAGATATATTAAATAAATATCTAGGTGAAAATCTCATGAAAATGGATATAAACTCATCACCCACTATGGATAATGTATCTAATCCAACTGGAGTCATAAAAAATGCACAAGATTTATTAGCACAGGCGTATATGGCTGATGAAGCATTCTTTATAACTAATGGTACTACACAAGCAATACATGCAATGATTTTAAGTGTAATAAATCCAGGAGAAAAAGTATTGCTCCCAAGAAATATTCATAAGTCAGTAATAAATGCTTTAATACTTTGTGGAGGAATACCAATATTTATACAACCAGAATTTGATGAGCAACTAGGTATAAGTCTAAATATTACTCTTGAGAAAGTTAAAGAGGAAATAGAAAAAAATTGCGATATAAAAGCTTTATTTTTACTTAACCCAACTTATTATGGTGCTTGTGCAGACCTTGAGAACATAATAGAATTATGCCATAAAAATAATCTTTTAGTGTTAGTAGATGAAGCTCATGGTGCTCATTTTCCTTTTCATTTAGATTTACCTCCTTCTGCAATAAGTTTAGGAGCAGATATGGTAGCTGTAAGTATACATAAAACTGGAGGGGCATTGACACAATCTTCAGCACTTCTATTGAATAGAGAAAATATAAGAGTTGAAAAAGTACTTCAGTCAATCAATATGTTACAGTCTACATCTGCATCTTATTTGCTTATGGCAAGTATAGATGGAGCGAGAGTTAACCTAGTTGAAAATGGAGAAGAACAATTATCAAAAGCATTAAATTTATCTAGATACGCAAAAGCTAGATTAAATAAAATAGATGGAATAGATGTTTTGTCTACTGAAATATTAAAAAGAAAAGGTGTTAAATTTATAGATGAAACTAAATTGTGTATAAATGTAAAAGGGTTAAATTTAACTGGTTTTGAAGTGTATGATTTATTGTACAAAAAGTTTTCAATTCAAGTAGAATTAGGAGATTTGTATAATATCTTAGCACTTGTGTCTATTGGAACTAACAAATCAGATATTGATAGATTGGTCAAGGCTCTCTCTATAATTGAAAAAACTTATAGAAAAGAAACCAAGTTAAATGAGTTTAATATGATTCAAATAAATCCAACTATTGAACTTAATCCTCGAGAAGCTTTTTATGCATCTAAAGAAAGCATAGAAATTAGGTCATGTATAGGTAGAATTTGTGGAGAATCAATAATGGCATACCCACCAGGCATACCAATTGTTACTCCAGGGGAGTTAATAACAAAAGAAATTATGGAGTATATTATTTTTTTAAAAAAGAGTAATGCATATTTGACTGATATGCAAGATAAAAACCTAGATACAATACTTGTTATAAAATAAATTGTGTTATTGGATAAGTAGAATATTATATAAATATGTAAAAGGAGTTGAGATTTAAATGAAATTTGAAACACTAGGAAGACATATACTAGTAGAATATTATAACTGTGATGAGAGTGTACTTAAAGACCCACATCTTATAGAAAATTTTATGAATGATTCAGCATTAAATGCAAAGGCTACAATTGTTGATTCTGTATTTCACCATTTTAATCCTTGGGGGGTTTCAGGTGCTGTTATAATTGCTGAATCTCATTTGACAATACATACTTGGCCTGAATATGGTTATGCAGCGGCAGATTTTTTTACTTGTGGTGATATAGACCCATGGAAAAGTTTTGAATTATTGGAACAACTTTTAAAATCAGAAAGAAGTGAGTCCACAGAAATTCCAAGAGGATTGACAACAAAAATAAAAAAATATTCAAAGAAAGATTTAGGTAAAATCACTCATAAACCAGAAGCAGTGTAAATGGAAAATAGATAAATGAAAGAGAGGATTATTATATGGAACTTTGGTATACAGAAGAATGGACAGAAAATGTAAGATTTTCTATAAAAGTAGATAGACATTTATTTGAAGGAAAATCTGAGTTTCAAAGAATAGATGTGTTTGATAGTGAGGAATTTGGAAAGTTTCTGACAATAGATGGTTTAATGATGGTGACATATAAAGATGAGTTTATATATCATGACATGATAACTCATGTTCCTATGGCCACAAATCTAAATATCAAAAAAGTCTTGGTCATAGGTGGTGGAGATGGTGGTACAGTAAGAGAGTTAAGTCGTTATCCTAAAGTAGAAAAAATTGATATGGTTGAAATAGATAAGATGGTTGTAGATGTATCTAAAGAGTATATAGATATATGCTCATGTAAATTAGATGATGAAAGAGTAAATTTATATTTTGAAGATGGTGTTAAGTTTGTTAAAGAGGCTTGTGACAAATCTTATGACTTAATAATAGTAGATTCAACTGACCCAATAGGACCAGGAGAAGGTCTTTTTTCAACTGATTTTTATAGAGATTGTTATAGAATACTAACTGATGATGGAATTTTAGTAAATCAAAGTGAAAGTCCTTACTTTGAGTTTAATGCTAAAGAAATGAAAAGAGCCAACGATAAATTAAAAGGTATATTTCCAATATCTAAAGTTTATCAAGCACATATACCAACATATCCATCTGGCCACTGGCTATTTGGTTTTGCTTCAAAAAAACTAGACCCAATAAAAAATCAAGATAGAGATGGCTGGGAAAAATTAAACTTAAAAACGAAGTATTATAATAGTGATATCCATTTAGGTTCATTTATGTTGCCTCAATATGTAAAGGAGATGTTAAATGAAGAATAATTTCTATCATATAAATACATTTATGGGTATGGATAAAAGTTATGAAGAATCAAATTTGATAGTGTTTGGAGTAGGATTTGATGGAACTACTTCAAATAGACCTGGAGCTAGATTTGCAAGTAGCTCTATGAGAAAAGAATTTTATGGTCTTGAGACATATAGCCCTTTTTTAGATTTGGATTTAGAAGATTATAATATATGTGATTATGGAGATTTGGAAATTAGTGTTGGAGATACAGAACAAGTTCTGAAGGAAATATATCATGAGACTGTTAGGATGGTTGAAGACTTAAAGGTTCCATTTATGATTGGTGGAGAACATCTAGTTACTTTACCAGCCTTTAAAGCAGTCTATGAGAAGTATAATGATGTATATGTAATTCATTTTGATGCTCATACTGATTTAAGAGAAGAATATAATAACAGTAAAAATTCTCATGCAACAGTAATTAAAAGAGTATGGGATATTGTTGGAGACGATAAAATATTTCAATTTGGAATAAGGTCTGGAACAAAAGAAGAATTTAAGTTTGCAATAGAACAAAAACATACTTATATGGAATTTGGTGGAATAAATACATTTGAAAAGATAATTAATAAATTGAATGGTAAAAATGTCTATTTAACTGTAGATTTAGATGTATTGGATGCATCTGTATTCCCAGGAACAGGGACACCAGAACCTGGTGGTATAAATTATAGAGAATTTCAAGATATTTTTAAGATTATAAAAAAATCTAATATAAATATAGTTGGTTGTGATATTGTAGAGCTAAGCCCTGATTATGATACAACGGGAGTATCAACAGTTATAGCATGTAAAGTATTGAGAGAATTATGTTTAGTAATATCAAGTAAACTTAGATAGAGAAGTCTATATGAAGAATATATTATAAATGATAAATTTGAAATAAAGAAAAACATAGAAAGAAGTTACTTTAAATAAGCTGTTTTAAGTTTTGCATTTTTTAAGGTAACTTCTTTATTTTTTTAAACAATAAAAAAGAGCCTTATGTAGCTCCTTTTCTAAAATATATATATTTAAATTAAATAATTATATTCTATTTACGTTTTCAGCTTGAGGTCCTCTATTACCTTGAGTTATATCAAAGCTAACCTTTTCGCCTTCTTCTAAAGTTTTGTATCCATCAGTTTGTATAGCTGAGAAATGTACGAAAACATCGTCTTCTCCTTCTACTGATATGAATCCAAATCCTTTTTCACTATTAAACCATTTTACTATTCCGTTTTTCATTATAAAAAAACCTCCGCTTTATTAAAAAATACAACCTAAACAAATTAAGTCTGTTCTATTAATATAGCATAAAATTTTAAAAAAAGCAATTAAAATTTTAAAAAAAGTTAATTAATTTTAGAATTTAAAAAAATTGTTAAAGAATATATCATTAATGAAAGAAAATAAAATAGAAATCTGATGAAGTTTAGCAAATTTAATATCAAAAAATGTAATATATAAATCAAAAAATAAAAAATGAAATATAAAAAAATAAAAAAAAAATATTATAAAATAGGTTAAAAATAAAAATTAAAAATAGTGAAATTTCAGAAATATCACTATTATTATATAATAAAATAAAAAAACAATGTATAAATTCGATAAAATAAAATTTAAATATATAATGTTTTGCATATATATTAATAAAAGGAAATATTATGCTATAATAGTACCGTATAAAATTATTTACGGGGGTGGTATTAACATGTTTCAATTTGAAACACAAATACACAAATTAAGACATGATGTTTTAACTGCAATAGCTAGACTTGGAAAAGAAGATAACCTTACAAGAGAAGCAATGGATAATATTCAATATGAAATAATAAAAGGCGAGAAACCTACATACAGATGTTGTGTTTATAAAGAGAGAGCTATAATATCTGAAAGAGTAAATGTAAGTATGGGATTATTGCCAGGTCAAGATAAAATAGATTTAGATACAATGGATGTAGGAGAAGATGAACAAATCATATATATTTTAGAAGCAGCATGTGATAGTTGCCCAATAAACGAATTTACAGTAACTGATATCTGTAGAGGTTGTTTAGCACATAGGTGTAAAGAAGCCTGTAAATTTGGAGCTATTACACATGTTGGAGGAATGGCTTATATAAATCATGAATTATGTAAGGCTTGTGGAATGTGTAAAAAAGCTTGTCAATATGATGCCATCTCAGAGGTTGTAAGACCATGTAAAAGCGTATGCCCAACCAATGCTTTAGGGTTCGATAGAGAAAATATGAAGGCTATGATACATGAAGATAAATGTTTAAACTGTGGTGCGTGTATGTCAGCATGCCCATTTGGAGCGATATCTGATAAGAGTTTGATAGCTCCAGTAGCTAGAAAACTAGTACAAAAAGAAAGAATGTACGCAGTAGTAGCTCCAGCTATAACAGGTCAAGTTGAAGCAAATGTTACATATGGTCAAATAAAAAATGCTATAAAATCATTAGGTTTTGTCGATGTACTAGAGGCAGCTTGTGGAGCAGATGCAGTTACAGTTCATGAAAGTTTAGAGTTTGCTGAAAGGATGAAAGAAGGAGATGCTTTTATGACAAACTCTTGTTGTCCAGGATTTGTTGGTTACATAGAAAAGACATTCCCAGACCTTGTAGGAAAAATATCTTCTACTGTATCTCCTATGATAGCTAGTGGAAGATTTATAAAAAATTATGAACCTGATGCAAAAGTAGTATTTATAGGACCTTGTACAGCTAAAAAGAATGAAGCAGCTAAAAAGGAATTAAAAGGGGCTGTTGATTATGTATTAACTTTTGAAGAAATAATGGCACTATTTGAGGCCTTTGATATAGACTTGGCTAAGTGTTCAAATGAAGATATAGATGATGCATCAATCTTTGGAAGAGGTTTTGGTGCTGCTGGTGGACTTACAAAAGCTATAGAAAATTATCTTGCAGAAAAAGGTATAGGAGTTAATTTCGAACCTGTAAAAATTTCTGGTTCAAGAGAGATTAAGAAGACAATGACTATGGCTAATTTAGGAAAATTAGAAGGAAACTTTATAGAAGGTATGATGTGCGAAGGTGGATGTATAAATGGTTCTGGTAAGTTCTTACTAGGTGCAAAAGCTAAAGCTACATTTGATAGAAAAAATTCTCAATCAACTAAGAAAAGTGTTTTAGCGAATACAAAAATAAAAGATTTTAGTGATATAAATTTAGAAAAATAGACTTATAGATAATCACAAAAAAATATATGGAGAATAGAGTTGTTCTAAGTTGGAATTTAACATTAGGATAACTCTATTTTTATTTAGATTTATATCAATATATTTAAGTACTTAAAATAAAAATTAGATATATAATATTTTGTATATAACTTAACAAAGACTATGCCTGTGTTATAATAATTTATGGAAATAAATAAAAAATACAATATGCATAATAGTATAAATATAGGTAAAATAGGTGATTTATAGGGAGGAGTACTTATGTTTGAGTTCGAAACACAGCTAAAAAGATTGAAACATGAAGTTTTAACAGTTGTAGCAAAATTATCAATTGAGGAAAATTTAACAAAAGAAAATATAGAAAAAATTCCATATGAAATAATTGAAGGAGAGAAAGCAAGATATAGATGTTGCGTTTATAAAGAGAGAGAGGTAGTTCTTGAACGAGCACAGCTTGCTCTGAGTTTGACACCAAATACTAAATATGAAAATATAAATCCAGATTCAATAAATTTAGATTCCAATGAGCAAATTATGTATATAGTGGAGGCTGCATGTGATAGATGTCCAATAAATGAATTTACAGTAACAGAGCTTTGTAGAGGGTGTTTGGCACATAGATGTAAAGAAGCTTGTAAGTTTGGAGCAATTTCTTATATAAACGGAAGGGCTTATATAAATCATGATTTATGCAAAGCTTGTGGAATGTGTAAAAGTTCATGTCAATATGATGCTATCTCAGAGGTTGTAAGACCATGTAAAAGTGTATGTCCAACTGGTGCATTAGATTTTAATAGAAATACTATGAAAGCTATGATACATGAAGATAATTGTATAAATTGTGGTGCGTGTATGTCAGCCTGTCCATTTGGAGCAATATCTGACAAGAGTTTGATAGCACCAGTTGCAAAAAAACTTGCAAGAAAAGAAAATATGTATGCTATAGTAGCTCCAGCAATAACAGGTCAAATTGATAGTAATATTACATATGGGCAATTAAAAAATGCTGTAAAATCACTAGGATTTATAGATATGATAGAAGCTTCTTGTGGAGCAGATGCAGTTACAGTTCATGAAAGTAATGAATTTATTGAAAGAATAAAATCTGGAGATAAGTATATGACAAATTCATGTTGTCCTGGTTTTTTTAAGTATATAGAGAAGATGTTCCCAGATGAAGTTGATAAAATATCTTCTACAGTATCACCTATGGTAGCCACAGGAAGATTCGTAAAAAAAATTGATTCTGATGCTAAGGTAGTATTTATAGGTCCATGTACTGCGAAAAAAAGTGAGGCAACTGAAGAATGTTTAAAAGATGCAGTGGATTATGTACTAACTTTTGAAGAACTAATGGCATTATTTGAAGCTTTTAATGTAAATTTATCAAAATGTTCAAATGATGATATAAATGATGGTTCAATTTTTGGAAGGGGTTTTGGAGCGTCTGGTGGGCTAACAAAATCAATACAGAATTATATTGCTGAAAAAGGTATCAGCTTTGATTTTGAGCCTATAAAAGTTTCTGGGCCAAGACAAATTAAGAAAACAATGACAATGGCTAAATTAGGTAGATTAGAAGGTAATTTTATAGAAGGAATGATGTGCGAAGAAGGTTGCATTAATGGAGCTGGTAAGTTCTTATCAGGTGCAAAAGCTAAAAACACTTTTGATAGAAAAAATGGACAATCAACTAAAAAGAGTGTTTTATCCAATGAAAAAATAAAAGAATTTGAAGATTTAAATTTAGAAAGATAGTATTAATTGATGTCTTAAAAAATATTTAGTTACAATTATAAAACTAAACTATTTGTTATATTTAATGCCACAAATATGCCTAGAATTTGCCCTTTTTCTAGGTGTATTTTATTATGTTAGTATTGCTATACTATAAATATGTAATAAATAAAATTTATAGGAGCTTTTGGATGAAGAAAATAATATTAAAAGACATCATGTTTTTAATTACAACAGTATCTTTGATTGCAGTTCTATTGATTATAGTAAATGTAACTGCTAATGGTAAGACAAAATCAACAAGTGAATCTTATTTAGATGGTGAGAAAAATAGTATGAGTCAAAATAATATTCAAAATGATATAAAAAATACTGCATTTAAAACTACTATACTAAATACGGGAAAGTCAGATTGCATATTAATTGAGATAGGCAATAAAGCCATAATGATTGATACAGGAGAAGATAAAGATGGTGAACAAATAGTTAATAAGTTAAAAGAAAAAGGTATAACTACACTCGACTATCTAATTTTAACTCATTTAGATAAAGACCATATAGGTGGAGTTGATAGTGTGTTGTCCAGTGTTAAAGTGAATAATTTAATACAAGCAAATTATAAAAAAGACAGTAAACAATATGATGAATATATTAACTCCCTCAAAAAAACTGGTATAGAGCCTACAGTATTGAAAGAAAAAATGAATATTGTAGTTAATAATGCAAAGATAAGCATACAGCCAGCTTTAAAAAGTGAGTATGAGAGTTCAAATGATTACTCAATAATCACTAGTATAAATTATGGAGAACACAACTTTTTATTTGCAGGAGATGCAGAAGAAAAACGTTTAACTGAATTTATAAGTGAAAATACTTTAAAGTATGATTTTGTGAAAATTCCTCATCATGGAAGGTATGATAAATTAAGTGAAGCATTTTTAAAATCTATTTCACCAAAATATGCTGCTATTACTTGCTCACAAAAAAAAGAACCTGATGAGGAAGTATTAGAAATATTAAAAAATTTAGATATAAAAACTTTTCTTACTTCTAATGGAGATATAGTTATAGATAGTGATGGAAATAAGTTAAGTGTAAGTCAATAGTGTCTTCTGAAAAATTGTATAAAAAAATTTAAAAAAAACATTAGCAAATATGACCCCTTAAACATAGTATATTTTAGGAGCTGAAACTCCACATACAAAATAACTAGGAGGTAACATATTATGTTGGATAGATTTTTTGGTGAAGGCGGATTTGGCGGATGTGCTTGGTGGATAATAATATTATTTTTCTTATTCTTAGCATTCCAAGACTGTTGGGCTGAGATGGACTTATGTGCATGGATACCTTTCTTAATAGTATTATTAATACTTTGCGAATGTGGTGACGTTTTTGATGGAGGATGTGGATGCTAAAAAAATCAATTTAAATGATTTAAAGAAGCCTATGGTGGGTATAAACAAAATACCAAACCAATCACAATCTAGTGTTTGAAGGTAGTCGGAGATCCCCCGCTACCTTCTTTTTTTATTATTCAAAATTTATTTACTCATTATTTTATTTACATACAATAATTTTTTTTATAAAGTTTGGTATAATTAAAAAGAAAATAAATTTGATTTATAGGAGATGTAAATATGGCTATAGTGGATAAGATTTTCAATGAGATAAAACTTATGGTTGCGAGACTCTTGTTGGGGAAAAAGTACAGTGAATATGAAGAAAAAGACTTAGTATATAATACTGAAGAAGAAGTTATATTAATAACTTTAAAAAGATTGGTTTTCCAGGGAAATGTAAATGAAGCAGAAGAAATTTTATTTGATAAAGCTAAAACTGTAACCAGTGAAAATATGCAGTATATAGCAATAGAATTTTATACTATGCTTATGGAAAAAACTGATGAAGAATTAGAGGCTATGAATTTTTCTAAACAAGAAGTTTATCAGGGCATAGAAGACATTAGGGAAGTTTTAAATTTGGAATAAAATAGTTTTTAAATTTAAAATAAAGTATGTGTAAAAATATTGAAATAAATTAATGTTAAGATGAGAATATTATATTTAAATATATAAAATATAATATTCTTATTTTATTAATAATATAAGTATATCTTATTTACCATAAAACTATCTTGAAAAAAATTAATCTTAAATGTATAATATTACTTTGAGTGAAAAAGTATTAACATTTTTTTATAAGATGTTTTACTAAAAAATATATATAAATATACTGTTATCAAAAAGAAATTTAATTTAGTGAGGTGTTAAGATGAAAATAGGATTTGACCACAAAAAATATTTAGAAGAGCAGTCTAAATATATCTTAGAAAGAGTAAATAATTTTGACAAGCTTTATTTGGAGTTTGGAGGAAAATTAATGGGAGATCTTCATGCAAAAAGAGTACTTCCAGGGTTTGATGAAAATGCAAAGATAAAAGTATTACAACATATGAAAGAAAAAGTTGAAGTTGTAATTTGCGTGTATGCAGGAGATATAGAAAGAAATAAAATAAGAGGTGACTTTGGTATCACTTATGATATGGAAGTTTTAAGATTAATAGATGATTTAAGAGGATATGAACTAGATGTAAATAGTGTAGTAATCACTAGATTTGAGGGACAACCTGCAACGACTGTATTCATAAATAAGTTAGAGCGTAGAGGAATCAAAGTTTATAAACATTATCCAACAAAGGGATATCCTTCAGATGTTGAAACTATAGTTAGTGATGAAGGATATGGAGCAAATGATTATATAGAAACTACAAAGCCAATTGTAGTAGTAACAGCACCAGGACCTAATAGTGGAAAACTTGGTACTTGCTTAAGTCAGTTATACCATGAAAATAAAAGAGGAAATATAGTTGGATATTCTAAATTTGAAACATTCCCAGTTTGGAATATACCTGTGAAACATCCTTTAAACATAGCTTATGAGGCAGCTACAGTAGATTTAAAAGACGTAAACATGATAGATTCATTCCATCTTGAAACTTATGGTGAAATGTCAGTAAATTATAATAGAGATTTAGAGTTATTCCCAGTACTTAAAAAAATAATAGAAAAAATAACTGGAAAAGAATCAATTTTCCAATCTCCAACTGACATGGGTGTTAATAGAGTTGGTTTTGGAATAATAGATGATGAAGTAATAAGAAGAGCTTCTATAGAAGAAATTATAAGAAGATACTTTAAAACTGCTTGTGAGTATAAAAAGGGACAAGTTGATAAAGGCGCTTATGATAGAATGAAAATGATTATGGAAGAACTTAACTTAAAGCCAGAAGATAGAAAAGTTGTTTTACCTGCTAGAAATTACAGTAATAAGTTAAAAGAAAATGCTGATAAAAATGATACTTGTCCTGTAGTGGCACTAGAATTAGAAGATGGGACAATATTAACTGGTAAAGGTTCTGACTTAATGAATGGAACAGCAGCCGCAGTACTAAATGCAATTAAGCATTTAGCTAATATATCTGATGATATGCACTTAATATCACCTGTAATATTAGAGCCTATTATAAATTTAAAAACAAAAACTTTAGCAAGCAGAAATGTTTCACTTAGTTGTCAAGAGGTTTTAACTGCTCTTAGCATTTGTGCTGTAACTAATCCAACTGCACAATTTGCTATGGAAAAGTTAGCTTTATTAAAAGGGTGTCAAGCACATTCTACTACTATATTAAATAGAGATGATGAACAAACATTTAGAAAGCTTGGTATAGATGTAACTTGTGACCCAGAGTATCCTTCACAAAATCTTTACTATAGCTAAAAACACAATTATACAAAAAAATATGGGCTGTTTTAAAGTAATAGTTTGAGCAGTCCATTACAATTATAATAAAATCAGTAGACTGTCTTGTATAAGGCAGTCTTTTGTTTTTAAAACATCCCATTTAAATTAATATATATACTGTTATCCATAAGGAATTTTAATTTAGTTCCTTGGAATACCTATTGTAAAGCTTTTACTTAGTTTTTGCAAGTGTTTTTTATGATTTTTTATAAATTATATTGAATTAGTTGATTATAGACTGTTTCAGTAAGAGAAAATATTGATATGTAAAGAAAATAAATGAAAAAATAGCATAAAGAAACATAAGTTTGGTATAATTAAAAGAGTAATGTAAACAAATTTAATCTATTTATACTTTAAAAGGTGATAAGAATGGAACTTCATAGAAAAATAATTCATATAGACATGGATGCTTTTTATGCATCTATAGAACAAAGAGATAATAAAAAATTGAAAGGTAGACCTGTGGTTGTTGGTGGAAATCCACAAAGCAGAGGAGTAGTTGCAACGTGTTCTTATGAGGCTAGAAAATTTGGGATACATTCAGCTATGCCATCTGCTGTAGCTTATAATAGATGCCCATATGCAGTTTTTGTAAGACCTAGATTTGAGGTCTATAAAAGTGTATCAAATCAAATAAGAAATATATTTTATAGATACACAGATTTAGTAGAGCCACTATCTTTAGATGAAGCATATTTAGATGTAACAAAAAATAAAAAGAATATTGACTCAGCAATCGAAATAGCAAATCAAATTAAAAGAGACATATTTAGAGAAGTTGGACTTACCTCATCAGCAGGTATCTCGTATAATAAATTTCTTGCTAAGATAGCATCAGACTTAAAAAAGCCTAATGGTTTGACTGTAATAAATGAAGAAAATGTTCAAGATTTTTTAGATGAATTGCCTGTAAATAAATTTTTTGGTGTTGGAAAAGTCACTTCAAATACTCTTAAAAATTTAGGTATAAAAACAGGATATGATTTAAGATGTTTAGATTTATTTGAACTTGAGAACATATTTAAGAAAAAAGGATACGACTTATATAAATTTGCAAGGGGTATAGATGATAGACCAGTTGAGCCCAATAGAGTTAGAAAATCTGTTGGAGCAGAGACCACACTAAGCCATAACTTAGATATTGATGAAGAAGAAACACGTAATATCCTTGATGAAATTTGTGAGGAAGTATGCCATAGATTAAAAAACTCTGAGAAATTTGGAAAGACATTGACATTAAAAGTCAAATATGAGGATTTTACACAGATAACTAGAAGTCTTAGTTTAGAACATTATATTGATGAATATAATGATATAAGAAATGGTGTTGACAATTTATTGAGAAATGTTGAAATGAATGGAAAACAAATTAGACTATTAGGAGTTACAGTATCAAACTTAAGTGACAAAAAAGAAACTTACAAAGACATTACTTTATTTGAGTATATGGATAGTATTCAACTATGACTATTTGTTTAAATAAATGAATTAACACTAGTTTTAATTATATATAATTAAGGCTAGTGTTTTATTATTTTATCAAGATTTTTTATTATTTTTTATATATTTTGATTTTGTGCATTGTATACAAATACTTGATGTTTATAGTAATGCTTACTAATATGTATTAACCCAAAAGTCGTACTTTGTTTACATAAAGGGGATATTGTGATATAATTATAAAAACAACTTATTGTGTTAACAAAGGTTGCTTGTCGAAAGAGGGGATGATAAATTATGATAGAGATAAGAAACGTGACCAAGAAAATGGGAAATAATGTAGTATTAGATGATATTTCTCTAGTCGTTGAAACAGGCACATTGGTAGTTTTAATTGGCTCAAGTGGTTGTGGGAAAACTACTACTTTGAAGCTTATAAACAAATTAATAAAACCTACATCTGGTGAAATATATATTAATGGTAAACCAATTTCTCAGGAAAATGAAATAGAACTTAGAAGGAAAATAGGATATGTTATACAGAACACAGGTCTATTTCCTCACCTTACAATAAAAGAGAACATAGAGTTAATTCCACGTTTAAAAAAGGAAAAATCAGTTGAAGAAATTGAGACAAGAACTTTACAACTACTTGAGATGGTAGGTCTTGATAGTGATGATTTTTTAAATAAGTATCCTTCAGAGCTTAGTGGAGGTCAACAGCAAAGAATTGGTGTTGCAAGAGCCATTGCAACTGATGCTGAAATAATATTAATGGATGAGCCTTTTAGTGCTTTAGACCCGATAACAAGAACATCTTTGCAAGAACAATTATTTTCTCTTCAAGATGAACTGAAAAAAACTATAATATTTGTAACTCATGATATGGATGAAGCTTTAAAGATAGCTGATAAGATTTGTATTATGAAAGATGGAAGAATAGCACAGTATGATACTCCGGAAAACATACTTAGAAATCCAGCAAATGATTTTGTAAAAGATTTTATTGGGGAAGACAGAGTTTGGGACAATCCAGAATATATAAAAGCAAAGGATATTATGATAAAGAATCCTATTGCTGTTAATTCAACAAGAACTGTAACTCAAGGTATAGAAATTATGAGAACAAGTAAGGTTGATAGCTTACTAATCATAGATAGAGCTAGAACACTAAAGGGTATTGTTACTGTAAAAGATATGAAAGATCTTCATGATAAATCGACATTGCTTGGTGATATTATGTCAAAAGAGCCTTTGCATGTAAATGAAGGTGATAATTTAGTGGAAATACTAAATATAATGAACTGTAATTCAGTTGGATATATTCCAGTTGTTTCAAGTGAAAATAAACTAGTAGGACTGATTACTAGAAGTAGTTTACTTTCTGTTTTAAGTGAGCAATTCCTTGAGATGGAGGTGAGTGTCCTTGGATAATTTCTTTAATTTTATACTATTGCAAAAAGATAAGATTATAGAGCTTTTGATACAACATATGAGCTTAACTGTTACATCTATTTTGATAGCTATACTAGTTGGTGTGCCTTTAGGAATAATTATTTCAAGAATCTCATCTCTTAGAAAAATTGTGCTTGGATTTGTAAACTTAGTTCAAGCAGTTCCATCAATGGCACTTTTGGGTCTTCTTGTACCAGTACTTGGTATAGGAAGTAAACCAGCAATATTTATGGTAGTAGTATATTCATTATTACCAATTGTAAAGAACACGTATATAGGTATAACAAGTATTGACCCAGTAGTATTAGAATCTGCTAAAGGTATTGGTCTTACAAGAAACCAAACTTTATTTAAAATACAGTTTCCTTTAGCTCTGCCTATAATAATGGGTGGGGTTAGAATATCTGCTGTTACAGCAGTTGGTCTTATGACTCTTGCAGCATTTATAGGTGCTGGTGGTCTTGGATATTTAGTATTCTCAGGTGTACAAACTGTAAATAACAATATGATTTTAGCAGGAGCAATTCCATCATGTATAATTGCATTACTAGTTGATTATTTATTTAGTAAGATTGAAGTTGCAGTTACTCCAAAGGGATTAAATCCAAAGGCTCCAAAGAAAAATTATATAGGGCTTAAAGTAGTATCTGCTATAATAATTATTGCAATGTTATTTGTTACTTTTGGTTCAAGTTTTTCAAGCAAAAAAGAGACAATAACTATAGGTTCTAAAGATTATACAGAACAACTTATCCTTGGTAATGTTTATGCTGAATTGATAGAGAAAAATACAGACCTTAATGTTAAAAAGAATTTAAATCTAGGTGGTTCATCTGTTGCATTCAATGCTATTAAATCTGGTGAACTTGATATGTATGTAGATTATACAGGTACACTTTTAGTAAATGTAATGAAGCATGCTCCAATTAAAGATGCTGATGAAGCATATAAGGTTGTTAAAGATACTATGGAAAAAGAGAATCAATTAACTTTACTTGACCCTATTGGATTTAACAATACTTATACATTAGCCATGATGCCTAAAACTGCAGAGAAGTATGGAATAAACACTATTTCTGATTTAACTAAATATAGTAGTGACTTTACTTTCTCACCAACTTTAGAGTTTGAAAATAGAGAAGATGGTTTTGTAGGTATTTCTAGAGATTATGGTCTAAAATTCAAAGATGTAAAAGCTATGAATGGAAGTTTAAGATATACAGCTTTAGATAATAATGAATCTCAAGTTGTAGATGCATTTTTAACTGATGGTCTTATTAAAAAGTTTAATCTTAAGATATTAGAAGATGACAAAAACTTCTTTGTTCCATATTATGCAGCTCCATTAGTAAGACAAGATACTCTAAAAAAATATCCGGAGTTAGAGAAAGTGATGAATATGCTTTCAGGAAAAATAAATGAAGAAACTATGAGAGAACTTAACTATCAAGTTGATGAGCTTGGAAAATCACCAGAAGAAGTTGCTCATTCATTCTTAGTTAAAGAAGGTTTAGTATAGAAAATTAATAGTTTATATTATGAATTTAAGTTATAAATAGTATTTAAAATACTATTTATAACTTAATTTTTTTGTATATAGAAATTGTACTATAGTTATTAATTAGTAATTAATTTTTAAATTGAATGAACAAGTACAACCAACTTTGAATATAAATATAGTAAGTGTGCGTATATACAATTTGCTTATTTAGTTAATTGATATTGATACATAGTCTTTTTTCGATTAAGTCGAAGGGAGGAGGTATACAATTATGGATAATTATAAAAAAGTGAAGCAAGTATTATGGATAATTTTATTTGCCAATTTTGCTGTAGCATTATTAAAAATAATTATTGGTAATAAAATTAAAAGCTGTAGTATGACAGCAGATGGATTCCATTCTCTGTCAGATGGAGCATCTAATATAGTAGGATTAATAGGTGTTTTTTTTGCATCTAAACCAAAAGATAAAGATCATCCTTATGGGCATAAAAAATTTGAAATTATAACCAGTTTATTTATTAGTGGTATGTTATTTGTTATAGCAGTTAAGATAATTCTTAGTTCTATATCAAGACTAGCAAACCCAATTACACCTTCTATAACTATAGAAAGTTTAATTGCTCTAGTTATTACTCTTTTTATAAATGTTTTTGTCTGTATATATGAGTATAGAATTGGAACTAAACTGAATAGTTATGTCTTGGTTTCAGATTCATTGCACACAAGAAGTGATATATTTGTGTCTTTAGGAGTATTGGTTACTTTAGTTGGTGTTAAGTTAGGATTTCCGGTAATAATAGAATCTGTAGTTCCTATTATTATTTCTGGAGTTATAATTTATTCAGCTTATGGAATATTTAAACCATCTATTGGAATTTTAGTTGATAGAGTAGCTGTAGATGAAGAGTATATAAGGGAAATTGTGTTTGAATTTAATGAAGTGAGAGATGTTCACAATATTAGAAGTAGAGGTAGTAAGAGTGTTATTTATATTGATATGCATGTAATGGTAGACCCATTTATAAGTGTGGAGCAATCCCATGACTTAACACATAAAATTGAAAAACAAATACAAGAAGAAATTAATGAAAATGCTCAAGTGATAGTTCATATTGAACCTTTTTATAGTTTTTAATTTGACTATAAAGACCTAAGTATAAAAATTTATAATTCATAAAAAAAATATTATACCATAAATATTTTCTGAAAATATTTATGGTATAATATTTTTTATAAAGAAATTAAGTCTTAATATACCTAAGGAGGAATTTATTATGAGATACGTTGAATATGGAAAGACTGGGAAAATGGTTTCAGTAGTTGGATATGGAGGATTAAGATTTGATTTAGAAAAAAGTGACCAAGAAAATGCAGATTTAATTAAATATGCATATGAAAAAGGCATTAACTATTTTGATACAGCACCAGGGTATTGTGATGATAGAAGTGAGGATATATTTGGACTAGCCTTTAGACAAATGATAAAAGAAGGTAAAACAGATTTTTACGTATCTACAAAAGGGAAGCCAAAAGTATATGACACAGCAGAAAAAGCAATAGATGCTGTGAAAAAGTCAATAGATAGATTGGGCTTATCTAAAATAAATTTCTATCATATATGGAATATTAGAAAAATGGAACATTATGAATTTGCAATGAGACCTGGAGGTCAGTATGAAGGTCTATTAAAATGTAAAGAAGAAGGACTGATAGACCACATAGTGTTTTCATCTCATCAGCCAGGAGATGAAGTCATAAAAGTTCTCGATGAAAATAAGTTTGAAGGTGTTACTATGGGAATTAATATACTAAACTTTCCATATAGATTAAAAGGTGCTAAACATGCTATTGAAAATGGATATGGTGTTGTAGCTATGAATCCATTAAGTGGTGGAACTATTCCAAAGTATAATGAAGAGCTTTCTTTTCTAACAAGAGAAGGTGAAAGTGCTATAGAATCAGCTTTAAGATTTAACATAGGAATTCCACAAATAAATATATCATTAATAGGAGTTAATAAAAAACAGGATATAGATGATGCTTGTAAAATTGCAGATGAAAACAAAATATATTCAGATGAAGATATACATGATATTGAAACTAGATTAAGTAAAAATATGAATGAAATATGTACAGGTTGTGGATATTGTAAAGTATGTCCAAAAGATATAAATACTCCAGCATATATGCTTTTCTATAATGAAAAACAGATGTTTAAAAAGAGTGATGAAGAAATGACAAAATCAGTTTATGGGCTAGCGCATTGGAATTATGCAATGAATAGTAAAGCAAAAGCTAAAGAATGTGTAGCTTGTGGAAAATGTGAGATTGAGTGTACTCAGCATTTACCAATAATTGATAGGTTAAAAGAAATTAAGCAATGGGAAGAAAATGGAGTTAATAATGTTACAGTATAATCAATTTATATTATACTTAAAATTTGTATAGTATTCAATAATAGTTTAATATATAAGGAGACAAATTATGATTTTGTCTCCTTAATATTATGTTTTAATTTATTATAGCGAAATTTTATCTATACTGACTGATAGTATCTATTTTTATATTGAATAATTCTAATATTTTACATTAAAATTATTTGCAAACTCCAATTTTATAGGCTTCCAATATATATCACACAAATAAATTTTATTTAATTATAGCTTTTAATAAAGTAAATATTGTGGTTGTAAATAAGGAATTATTCAATTACAATAAAACAAGTAAGGATATTATAAAAATGATTATTATAATTAAAAGAATAAATTGTAGGTAGTAACAAATCCTATATAATGAATGGAGGGTGACATATATTGAAAAATAATATATTTAAATATAAAAATGAGATGTTTTTATTTATATTAGTCATAATAACTTATTTAATAATAACAATGGCATTCTTTTCTAAAACTACGATATTTTATGATTTGAATAATACTTATGATGTATTATTAGATACAGATACAGGTGTGCTATTCAATTTAAATGTATTTGCTATAAATCAAGATAATAGCAAGCACGTATTATTTTCAGCTATTATATCAATTTTTGCATATCCAATATATTTGTTATGTACTTCGATAGCAAATCCAGGGACAACCGATTTTAATAGTGCTTATGGATTTGGATTGATTTGCCTGCAAATAATAACTAGTGCTACATCTATAACTCTAGTTTTTAATCATATTAAAAAGATAAAGATGCAGAGGTTAACTTTAATTTTACTTACTATGATAATGATATTTTCTTTTCCACAACTATTTATGACCTTAAATGTAGAAAGGTTTATATATAGTCAGTTCACATTAATATTTTTTATATTTATTGCAAATAAAATGAATGGAAAGAACTCTTATTTAGTAGAATTAGCAGCTATTCCATTATTTGGAATAACTATTAGTAATATATATTTGTATTTCTTTAACCTAATATTTGAATTTAAGCTAAAAATAGGTAAAATTTTAAAACATTTGACTACATTTATTATAATGGCATATATTTGTGTAGTTTCAACAAAATCTTATGAAAGTTTTATGAATCTTGGAAATGTAATACAATATGATACAAAGTTTATAAGTGGAGAGCCTTTTTTAGAAAAAGTTGCAATGATTATAGAAAGATTATTGTATTCAGTTTTTTATTTTCCTGGAGCAGAGATTAAAAAAGGACTATTTTTGCAGAATGGAGAAGTTGCAACAATACCAGTTATTCTTACTCTATTAGCATTTTGTTTTTGTGTTTTAGCAGTTATTGAGAACTCAGAAAAAAGAGTTCCTAAGTTGTGTATGGGAATAATTTTATTTAATTTAGTTTTACATGGTATAATAGGGTACAATTTAACTAACTCAAGTATTATGACTATAAACTTTAGTTTTGCTGTTATAGTTTTATTAGCTTACTTTACTAAAGCACTTAGAAAAAATGAAAAAAACATGTACAATATATTTTTATCATTGTTGTTAGTCACTATAATAATTAGTAATATAAACGGATTTATAGAAATTTTAAATATTGGGATAAAATCATATCCTGTTTAAAAAATAATATTGAAAGGGTAGTAAGTTTATGAAACAGACAAATACAATAATTAATCTTCTTACTAAAATTTCAGATTATATAAGATTAATGAGAATAAAGCAGTATATAAAGAATTTATTTATATTTGCTGCTATAATATTTTCAAACAATATACTAAATATAAGTCTATTCTTAAATACATTTATAGCTTTTGTGTGTTTTTGTTTGATATCATCGTCAGCATATGCATTAAATGATGCTATAGATATGGATAAAGATAAAAAACATCCTAAAAAACGTAATAGACCAGTAGCAAGTGGAAGAATAAGTAAAAGAAGTGCGACTATATTATTTGTTGTTTTAGCTCTAATTTCAATTTGCTTGTCAACGATTATTAATTTTAAATTGACTATAATTCTAATTTTATATTTGATAAATAATATATTATATTCTCTTAAGTTAAAGAATATAATTCTATTAGATGTGTTTTCTATATCTCTTGGTTTTATACTTAGAGTTTATGCAGGATGTGTAGCTATAGATGTTAGATTATCAAACTGGATAATACTATGTACATTTTTTTTATCTCTGTATTTAGCTCTTGGAAAACGCAAAAAAGAAATAATATTTTTAAAAGATGATGCAATTGAGCATAGAAAAATACTAGAAGATTATGATATAGAAAATTTAAATCAAATGATGATAGTTATATTAAGTTCTACAATTGTATGTTATGCATTATATTCTACAAGTAATCCAGAAAAGCCAGATATGATATTTACAACAATATTTGTAGTTTATGGTGTACTTAGATATAATTATATAATTAACACAACAAATGAAGGAAATCCTACTGATATTGTACTAAAAGATAATGCTTTAAAAATAAACGTAATCTTATGGGTAATTACATGTCTAATAATATTAATTTTTTAGTGATAGGATGGGAAAATACTTATGAAAAAAAGTGTATTATTGCTCGATATAGATTATACTGTGATAAATACTGATAGTATGGTAGATTTTTTTATTTATTCTTTAAAAAATCAAACATTTAAGACTATTATAAAATTGCCATACATAATTTTTACTCTAATCATGTATTTGGTTAAAATAGTACCTTTGAAAAAAGCAAAAGAAGCAATCTTTTATCCAATAGTAGATTTTAGTGAAGATGAGTTAAAAGATTTTTTTGATAGTTGTATAATGAAAAAAATTAATGAGTCTATGAAAAATATAATTTATAAAAACAAAGAAGAGCATAATGTTGTGATTATGATAACAGCATCTCCATATGCATATATGAAGTACTTTAAGTACTATGATTTCGCAGATGAGGTTATAGGCACTGAACTATCTTGTGAAAATTCAAGATACAAAAACCAATTCATTGGCGAAAATTGCAAGGGAATTGAAAAAATACAGAGAATAAATGCTGTATTAGATAAACTTGGAATTGAGATTGATTATGAAAATTCATATGCATATTCAGACTCTAAAAGTGATTTACCTATGCTTTCCTTAGCTAAAAATGCATTTTTGGTTAATAAGAAAAATGGTGAGGTTATAGAACAAATAAATTCATAGCTTTATATCACTTAGAATAGGAGGCGATAGTTTGGGATATTTGCACATATTAATTTTGTCTATGGTTCCTGTAACAGAATTAAGAGGAGCCATTCCTATAGGTATTGCAATGGGCTTAAATCCTATATGGGTTTATGTATTTAGTGTGATTGGTTCTACACTTGTATCAATTCCCTTGATATTGACGTTTAGACACATATTGCAGTTTTTGAGAGGGAAAAAGCTATTTAAGGGACTTGCTGATACAATTGATAAAAAAATAAATTCAAGAATGAAGAAATTAAAAAGCGTTTCAATAATAGGTATAATACTATTTGTAGGTATACCACTTCCAACAACAGGAACATGGACTGCATCTGCAATAGCATCAATACTAAAAATGAGAATAAAAGATGCTTTTATAGGAGTGTTTTTGGGGAATTTATTGTCTGGAGTTATAGTATCAGCTCTTTCTCTACATATAATATAAAACTATCCAATAGTGTATTTGGATAGTTTTTTTATGAAATTGTGTGAAAAATATTTTTTATTTAAGAAAAATATTTAAATTCATTTGCTTTTAAAATATTTACTATGATAAAAGAAATATAGTATAGTATTATTTATGAGGAAATTAATTTAAACTTGCCCATCAATAAAATAAAGTTTTTATATAAAATGCATTTTTAACAGTAATATATTTAAATACTAAATTATTAAGGAGGTTTTAAGATGGAAAATTCAAATACTGATTTAGGTCGTGAGAATGTAGGTAAATTGCTTTTTAAATTGGCTACACCAGCTATTATTGCACAAATTGTAAATGTTTTGTACAACATAGTAGATAGAATCTTTATTGGTAGAATGGAAAGTGGAGAAGTTGCTATGGCAGGTGTCGGAGTAGCATTTCCTATAATAATTATAATAACTTCATGTAGTTATTTAATTGGTATGGGGGGAGGACCTTTAGCTGCTATAAAAATGGGTGAACAGGATAACGATGGAGCAGAGAAAATAATGAGTAATAGTTTTTCTGTATTAGTTATTTTGGCAATACTATTGACTATAGGTTTTCAGATTGGAAAAGAACCCTTACTTTGGATGTTTGGAGCAAGTGAATCTACAATTGGATACTCAATGGATTATTTGAATATTTATTTAATAGGTACAGTATTTGTTCAAATTTCACTGGGTATGAATACTTTTATAAATACTCAAGGATTTGCGACAACTGGTATGGTTACAGTTGCTATAGGTGCTTTGATAAACATTATACTAGACCCAATTTTTATATTTGGATTTGGTATGGGAGTAAAAGGAGCAGCATTAGCTACTATAATTGCACAAGGAGTTTCTGCTATTTGGGTATTGGTATTTCTATTTGGAAAGAAAAGTATACTTAAGATAAAAAAGAAATACATGATGCCTAAAGCAAGTATTATTTTGCCAGTATTAGGGTTGGGAATTTCTCCATTTATAATGCAATCTACAGAAAGTTTAGTGCTTATAGCATTAAATAGCAAATTACAGATGTATGGAGGCGATTTAGCAGTAGGTTCAATGGCAATAATGAGCAGTATAATGCAAATTCTTATGCTTCCTAATATGGGATTTACACAAGGGGCACAACCAATAATAAGTTACAATTATGGTTCAGGACAAATTGACAGAGTAAAAAAGACCTTTAAGTTATGTTTATTGTCATGTTTTACATATTCTGCAATTTTGTGGATTCTACTTATGATATTCCCTACGTTTTTTGTCAGTATATTTAACAAAAATCCACAACTACTTAGTATGACTAGTTGGAGTATAAAAATATATTTTGCTGGTTCTTTTATGTTTGGAATACAATTAGCTTGCCAGCAAACATTTTTAGCGCTTGGAAAAGCAAAAATATCTTTGATTTTAGCTCTTCTTAGAAAAGTTGTACTTTTAATACCTTTAATATTTATACTTCCAATGTTTTTTGATGAAAAACTTTTTGCTGTACTTCTAGCAGAGCCAGTTGCAGATATAACAGCAGCTATTATTACAGCAGTTTGTTTCTTTGTATTTTATAAATATTCTTTATCAAAACCTAAAGTAATAGAGGATTAAAAGATAAATAGTATAAGGTTTTTAGGAGCTAGATTATTAGATAAAAACTAAAGTTTGTATTTTAATTTAAGATGGTATTTTTTATAATTTACAAAGATACAAACTAGAATTAAAATTTAAAATTATAGTAAGAAAAATGTAAGTATTTGCAATATTAATGGTATAATATTTACAGATATGATAATCAATAATGAGGAAAGGATGTTTATATAATGGAAAATGATTTAACAATGCAAGAATTACTTGAGCAACAAGAACAAGTATTCAGCAAAGTGAAAGTTGGGGAATTGATAACTGGAAAAATAACTGCAGTGAGAAATGACGAAGTACAACTAGAATTAGGTTATGGGTTTGATGGAATAATACCTATAAGTGAATTAAACATAGAAAAAAATCAATCTATAGAAGATTTATATCATATAGATGATGAAATAACTGCTATAATAACAAAAGTATCTCAGAAAGATGGAACAATAACTTTATCTAAGTTGCAATTAGATAGAAAAAATGATTTTGCTGACTTACAGAAAGCTTATGATGAACATAGAATAATAACTGTAAATGTTGAAAAAAATATAGAAAAAGGTGTATTTGCTAATTACAATACATATACATTTTTTATACCAATTTCTCAGCTTGACACAAAGTTTATTACAAATACATCTAAATTTGTTGGTCTTAACTTAGAAGTATATATAAAAGAAATGGATGTTAGAAAAAATAGATTTGTAGCATCTCATAGAGACGTATTACAAGAACGTATAAATAAAGAAAGAGAAGAAAGAAGAGTTCAAATTAAGGCAGAAAAGGAAGCTGAAAGAGCTAGAATTAAACATGAAAGAGAAGAAGAAAAAGCTCGTATTAAATTAGCTAAAGAAGAATTATTTAATTCTCTTGAAGTTGGTCAAAAAAAAGATGGTAAAGTAACAAAGATAATGTCTTATGGTGCATTTGTGGATATTGGTGGAATTGAAGGATTAGCACATATAAATAACCTATCTTGGACAAGAGTTGAAAGTGTTGAAGATGTTGTCTCTGAAGGTCAAGAAGTGGAAGTCTATGTATTAGATGTAAATCAAGAAACTAAAAAAATCGCACTAGCATTAAAAGATATAAATAATGACCCATGGGACTTAATAGCAAAGGAATTACAAGTTGATGATGTTGTTAATGCTAAAGTTCTTAGAATTATAGAAAAGGGAGCTTTTGTTCAAATCAAAGAAGGTGTAGATGCTTATTTACCAATTTCTGAATTGAGTGATACTAGAGTAGCTAAAGTTACTAATGTTGTTAATATTGGAGATGAAATTAAAGTTAAAATTCTTGATTTTAAACCAAAGACTAAGAGAATGTTAGTTTCAATAAAAGAGGCAACTAGAGAGCCAGAAGAAGATATAACAGAGTTTTTAGAAGTAGAAGAATCTCTAGGAAGTATTGGAGAATTATTTAAAGATAAATTTAAAGATTTAGAAATATAAAATAATCAAAAAGGGGGGCTGTTTTAAAACATTACTCTGTCTATTTTGACAGCTTTAGTTTTAAAATAGCCCTTTAACTATCTACAAAAATTTATATAAGGTATTAGGAGGAAAATTAATGAAAAAAGCTATTATAGATGTACATTGTCATACTTTAATAAGTGGACATGCACATAGTACTTTTAAAGAAAATGCTGAAGAAGCAATTCAAAAAAATATAAAATATTTAGGTATATCAGACCATGGTCCTAATATGCCAGGAGGACCACATCCATTTTACTTCTATAATTTACATCTACTTCCACGTCAAATACAAGATTTAAAGATTCTTAGAGGTATAGAGGGAAATATCATGGATTATGATGGAAACTTAGATGTTCCAGAAGATATGTTACAACATTTAGATTATATAATTGCAAGTTTGCATAGACCTTGTATAGCTTCAGGTACAAAAGAAGAAAATACAAATGCTATTTTAAAAGTTATGGATAAACCTAAAGTAAAGATAATTGGGCATCCAGATGATAGTAGATATCCTTTAGATTATGAGTCTATAGTAAAAAAAGCAAAGGATAAAGATATTCTTTTAGAAATAAATAATTCTTCATTAAGTTCGAATTCTCATAGAACTGGAACTTGGGAAAATGCAAGTGAAATGTTACTATTATGTAAACAGTATGGTGTAAGAGTTATTCTTGGTACAGACTCTCATATATGTTACTCTATAGGCGAATTTGAAAGTGCAGAGAATGTTTTAAAATCAGTAGACTTTCCAGAAGAATTGGTAATAAATTATCATGAAGATGAAATTGTAGAGTTTTTTAATATAAATTTTTAGAATTTTAGGAGTGAGAAAATTTGAGTAAAAATAAGTTTATCTATATGAATTATTATGACAATGGTTATTTCAAAAAGGGGATGGTCATAAACATGGTTTTAGCCCTTATAATCTTGGCCACAATTTTTATATATTCGACAACATTTTTGTATCTTTTATGTATAATAACAGCGGTTTTTCTTTTTAAGCAAGGTCGTGATTTTTCAAATAGATATAAGGGGAAAGTATATCTTACTCTTGATAATCATTCAATATCAATAAATAATCAATGTATATTTAGTATAAAAGCTAGAAAAAATCAAAAATTCAATTATAAAGTAATAGAAAAAATAGAAGTAACAAAAAATATATTAAATATATATGTTGATAATTTTAATTACAAAGTTAGATTAAATGCATTGAGTTTAGAAGATGAAAAAAAATTATTGAGTATAATAGATGAAAAGATAAAAAAATTTAAGGGGGAATAGTATACTATTTTCAATAGTTAGCATGATTTAGGATATTACTTCAGAAAAATAAATAATAAAAAAATACAGATAATTATTTTTTTGTGTTGACAATACATTTTAATGTGTATATAATAACTATTAAATCAAAATATTTAGAAAATTTAAATGATTTAAAAAGCGATGAATAGAAGTAGTAAGAATCATGAAACTTCCAGAGAGCTAAAATGTGGTGTGATTTAGCAGTTGATAATTCTGAACTTGTCTAGGAGCTGTTTCCTGGGGGTTAAAACCTAGGATAACCGTATTTCCACGTTACAGGAAAAATAGTTATTATAATAATTAGTAGTAACTATTACTAAGGGAGCTTTTTAAAAAGCTAAATAGAGTGGTACCGCGAGCAAAACCTCGTCTCTAGTTTTACTAGAGATGAGGTTATTTTTATTCTAATGATAAATTTAACATTTGTACTTATGAATTAAAAAAGGGAAGAATTGCGTCGATATAAGGTATACTGAATACAAAAAACAAAAAAGAGGGGGAGAATAATATGAAATATGGAAAATATAAAAAATATAATAGAATGGAAATGGCAAATCGTAAATGGCCAGATAATGAAATAACAAAGGCTCCAATTTGGTGTAGTGTTGATTTAAGAGATGGAAATCAATCACTACCAACTCCTATGAATGTAGAAGAAAAAGTCAGAATGTTCAAAATGATTTTAGATACAGGATTTAAAGAAATAGAAGTAGGATTTCCATCAGCATCGAATACAGAGTATACATTTTTAAGAAAGCTAATAGATGAAAATATGATTCCAGATGATGTAACTATACAAGTACTTACACAATCCAGAGCTCATCTTATAGAAAAAACATTTGAATCAGTAAAAGGATGTAAGAAAGCAATAATACATTTATATAACTCTACATCTATTCTTCAAAGAGAAGTGGTTTTTAATATGAGTAAACAAGAAATCATAGATATAGCAGTTGAGGGAGCAAAATTATTCAATGAAGAAGCAAAAAAATATCCTGAAACAGAGTTTATTTTTGAATATTCACCTGAAAGTTTTACAGGTACAGAAATGGACTATGCACTTGAAATATGCGAGGCAGTTATAGATGTATGGAAACCAACACCACAAAAGAAAGTTATAATAAATCTTCCATCAACAGTAGAAATGGCAACACCAAATATATATGCAGACCAAATAGAATGGTTTTGTGAAAATATAAGTTGTAGAGATTCTATTATAATGAGCTTACACACTCATAATGATAGGGGGACTTGTACAGCAGCAAGTGAGCTTGGGTTATTAGCTGGAGCAGATAGACTTGAAGGTACATTATTTGGAAATGGTGAAAGAACTGGAAATATGGATATAGTAAATGTAGGTCTTAATCTTTATACACAGGGAATAAATCCAGAGTTAGACTTTAGTAATATCGATAAAATGATAGAAGTATATGAAGCTTGTACAAAACTTACAGTACATGACAGACACCCATATGCAGGAAATCTTGTACATTGTGCTTTTTCAGGTTCTCACCAAGATGCTATTAGAAAAGGTATGATAGCAATCAACAATAGAAATGATGCTTGTTGGGAAGTTCCATATTTGCCAATAGACCCTCATGATATAGGTAGAGAATACAAAGAAATCATTAGAATAAACAGCCAATCAGGAAAAGGCGGAGCTGTTTATATAATGGAAACAGATTATGGTTTCATGATACCTAAAAATATGCATTCTCATTTTGGAAATGTAGTTAAAATGGAATCTGATAGAATAGGAGAGGAACTTAGTAGTGAATCAATATTGAATTTATTCAAGAAGGAATATATTGATGTTGAGAGTCCTTATAAAGTTAAGAAGTACAAGATAAAATCAATGGATGAAATAAATTATGAAAGTGATGATTCTGATGATACTAATATGATTGAGATGACTGCAAGAGTAACCTATATGGGAAATGAACAAAGAATTGTTGGAATAGGAAATGGTCCTGTAGATTCATTTAACAACGCATTAAAACAATGTGGTATGAAAGATTATAAATTTAGATATTATTGGGAGCATGCATTGGAGGAAGGTTCACATTCGAGAGGTGTAGCCTATGTGGGAATAGAACATAATGATAAAGTTTATTTTGGGGTAAGCATATCAGAAAATATAAATACAGCAGCTATCAATGCTCTTATGAATGCAATAAATAAAAGTTATATTGAGGAGGAAGCAGAAAATGGGAATGACTATGACACAGAAAATATTAGCAAAACATGCTAACTTAAATGAGGTTAATAAAGGGCAATTAATTGAAGCAAACTTAGATATAGTTTTAGGAAATGATATAACATCACCTGTAGCTATTAGAGAGTTTGAAAAATTAGGCATTGAAGAAGTTTATGATAAATCTAAAGTGGCAATAGTTTTAGACCATTTTACACCTAATAAAGATATAAAGAGTGCAGAGCAGTGTAAGTTTACAAGAAGTTTTGCAAAATCTAAAGGAGTGGTCAATTTCTTTGATGTAGGGGACATGGGAATAGAGCATGTTCTTCTTCCTGAAAAAGGTATAGTAACAGCAGGAGATGTAATCATAGGTGCAGACTCTCATACTTGCACATATGGAGCATTAGGTGCTTTTTCTACTGGAGTAGGTTCAACTGATATGGGAGCTGGGATGGCTACAGGAAAATGTTGGTTTAAGGTACCTGGTGCAATAAAATTTATTTTGAAAAATAAGCCAAATAAATGGATAACTGGAAAAGATGTGATACTTCATATAATAGGAAAGATAGGTGTTGATGGAGCTCTTTACAAATCAATGGAATTTTGTGGGGATGGAGTAAGTCATCTGTCTATGGATGATAGATTCACTATTTGTAATATGGCAATAGAAGCAGGGGCTAAAAACGGAATTTTTCCAGTAGATGATAAGACCATAGAATATATAAATTCACATAAGTGCACAACAACAGAAAAAGTTGTAAATGTATACGAAGCAGATGAAGATGCAATTTATGATGAAGTATATGAAATTGACTTAGCTACATTAAAAGAAACAGTAGCTTTTCCACATCTTCCTGAAAATACTAAAACAGTAGATGAGATTGAGAGTGATATAAAGATAGACCAAGTTGTAATAGGTTCTTGCACAAATGGAAGAATATCAGACCTTGAAGTTGCAGCTGAAATCATGAAAGGCAAAAGAGTTGCAGATGGAGTTAGAGTGATGATATTTCCTGGAACTCAAAAAGTATATCTTGAAGCAATAGAAAAAGGCTATATTACTACATTTATAGAAGCAGGAGCAGCTGTTTCTACACCAACATGTGGACCATGTCTTGGAGGTCATATGGGTATACTTGCAGCAGGAGAGAAGTCAGTTTCAACAACGAATAGGAATTTTGTAGGAAGAATGGGTCATGTTGATTCAGAAGTGTATCTTGCTAGTCCAGCTGTAGCAGCATCATCAGCTATAACTGGAAAAATATCAAAACCATCAGAGATAATTTAAGGGAGGTAAAGTTTATGATTTCTAATGGAAGGGTTTTTAAATTTGGTGATAATATAGATACAGATGTAATCATACCAGCTAGATATTTAAATATAGCTGACTATAAGGAATTATCAACACACTGTATGGAAGATATTGATGATAAATTTGTATCTAAAGTAAAGAAAGGAGATATTATAGTTGCAACTAAAAATTTTGGGTGTGGTTCATCAAGAGAGCATGCACCAATTGTAATAAAAGAAAGTGGAGTATCATGTGTAATTGCATCAACTTTTGCTAGAATATTTTTTAGAAATTCTATAAATATAGGGCTTCCAATACTTGAATGTGAGGAAGCTGCTAATAGTATAGAAGAAGGCGATACTGTAGAAGTGGATTTTTCAACAGGTGTAATAAAAAACATAACAAAAGGAGCAGAATATAAGGCAGAACCATTTCCTGAGTTTATGCAAAATATCATAACAAATGAAGGTTTAATTAACTCAATAAAGGTAAACAGGGGGTAATGGTGTATGAATTGTAAAATAGCAGTCATAAAAGGTGATGGTGTTGGACCAGAAATTATAGAAGAAGGTATAAAGGTCTTAAATAAAATATGTTATAAATTTAATCATAAATTTGCTTGTGAATATGTATTGGCTGGAGGATGTGCAATTGATGAAACTGGAGAACCTCTACCTAATAAAACTGTTGAAATATGTCGAGAAAACGAAGCAGTATTACTTGGAGCTGTTGGAGGTCCTAAATGGGATAAATGTAAAGGAGATACAAGACCAGAAGCGGGTCTTTTAAAATTAAGAGAATCATTAGGTTTATTTGCAAATTTGAGACCAGCAACTATATATGAAAGTATAAAAGAATCTTCACCACTTAGAGCAGATATAGTAGAAAAAGGCATTGATTTTGTTGTTGTGAGGGAGTTAACAGGGGGCATTTATTTCGGAGAACGTGGGAGAAAGATTATTGATGGTATAGAAGAGGCTTATGATGTAGAGATATACAATGAAAATGAAATAAGAAGAATCGGAAGAAGGGCTTTTGAAATCGCTAGAAATAGAAAGAAGAAACTTGTCAGTGTAGATAAAGCAAATGTGCTTGAAAGCTCAAGACTTTGGAGAGGTATTATGGAGAACTTAGCTAAAGAATTTGATGATGTAGAACTATCACATATGTATGTTGATAATGCTGCTATGCAAGTTGTAAGAGATCCTAGTCAATTTGATGTAATAGTGACTAATAATATGTTTGGAGACATAATATCTGATGAAGCATCTATGGTTACAGGTTCTATAGGTATGTTACCATCTGCATCACTTCGAGAGGATAGCTTTGGAATGTATGAGCCAATACATGGTAGTGCTCCTGATATAGCTGGAAAAGATATTGTAAATCCAATTGCAACTATTTTATCTGTGGCAATGATGTTAAGACATAGCTTTAACCTAGAAGATGAAGCTAAGTGTATTGAAGATGCAGTACAAAATGTACTTAGAAAAGGATACAGAACTAGTGATATATATAATAATATAGGAACTGTTGTTGGGACAAAGAAAATGGGAGAATTAATAGTAAATGAAATTTAGAATTATAATTTAATTTATATAATACAATTTGGTTATATAATTGGGGGAATTAGAAAAAAATTATTGTGATAATAGTTTATCTTTAGGAAACAAGATGTATTTTATATTTAAAGCACAATATGATTTTATGTAGTTTTAATTACATAAAATCATATTGTGCTTTTTTTAGAAAATAATATTTTAGATTAAGATTTTAATACTGAAATAGCCTATTTTTGCTTATTAGGAATTTGCAGGGATTTAATTAATATTATATAATATATTTTAGTATTATGAATATTACGTGACTATCAATATTAGTTAGGAGATGGAGTTTTTGGGAAAATATAAGGTTTTAAAAAAGCAAAATAGTAGTAAATCCTGTTTAGTTTGTGGAACACAAAATGAATTGGGATTAAAAGCAGATTTTTATGAACTTGAAAATGGAGAACTTGTGTCAATTTGTAATACAAAAGATTGGCATCAAAGTTACCCAGGAAGAGTTCATGGAGGTATGTCTGCTGCGATATTAGATGAGACTATTGGAAGAGCTGTAAGTATAAATGATGACCAAATATGGGGTGTGACAGTATCTTTGGAATTAAAATATAAAAAACCAGTACCAACAGATGCTACTATAAGAGTAGTTGGAAGGATAACCAAAGAAAATAGAAAATTATTTGAAGGTACAGGGGAAATAATTTTGCCAAATGGAGAGATAGCAGTAACAGCAACTGGAAAATATATGAAGATGCCGATTGGACAAATAGCAGAAGGTGATTTCTCTGATGAAGAATGGTTTTTTGCTGAATCAGAAGAAAAAGTTGAATATATTGAACTTTAAGTAAGTACATATTTTCTATGTAAAATAATATGTCAAAAAATATGAAATTAAAAAACATGAGATAAAAATAACTTAGCTATACTAAAAAAAATTCTTATAATAGCATTAGATTTATATGCTAAAAAAAATAATTTATATATTTAAAAAGTATATTTTTTTTATGAGATGAATTCAGAAAATTCAAACTAATGATAAGGCATAAAATGGATGATTTCACAAAATATAGAAAATAAATTATATATAAAAAATAATTTTTATGTTGACATACTTAATTTAGCTTGATATTATAGATATTAAAAATAAGGACAGTAAACACGCTATCCATATTACAAACTAAAAAAGGAGGGAATTATAATGAGTAAGAAATTATTTATTCCTGGTCCTATTGATGTTAGAGCAGAAGTCTTGGAAAAGATGGCTACACCAATGATAGGACATAGAGGAAAAGATGCATCTATACTTCAAAAAAGTATAAGTGAAAAAATGCAAAAATTATTCTATACCAACAACACGATACTTTTATCCACGTCGTCCGGAACCGGTTTAATGGAAGGCTCCATTCGTTCCTGTACATCCAAAAAGGCAGCAGTATTTTCCTGTGGATCCTTTGGTGATAGATGGTACAAAATGGCAGTGGCTAATAATGTCCCAGCGGATATATTTAAAGTTGAATTAGGAGAGGCAACAACACCAGAAATGGTTGATAAGGTGCTTTCTACCGGAGAATATGATTTAATAACCGTAACTCACAATGAAACTTCAACTGGAATAAGAAATCCAATAGAAGAAATTGGAGAAGTTGTTAAAAAATATAAAGATGTGGTCTACTGTGTAGACACTGTAAGTTCAGCCGGTGGAATAAAAGTCGAGGTTGATAAGATTGGAATAGATATTTGTATAACATCATTACAAAAAGCACTGGGATTACCACCAGGAATGTCTATTTGCACATTTTCTCAAAAAGCAATCGATAGAGCTAAGCAAGTACCTTTTAGAGGAGTTTATTTTGATTTATTAGAAATGTATGAATACTTAATCAAGAAAAACTACCAATACCCTTCAACACCATCTCTTTCTCACATGTTCGCTTTAGATTTCCAATTAGATAATATATTAGATGAAGGCCTAGATAACAGATTCAAACGACATGAAGACATGGCAAACTTAGTTAGAGTCTGGGCTAAAAAACACTTCCAAATTTTTACCAATGAAAATCACTTATCCAATACACTTACTGTTATAGAAAATACTCAAGGTATTAGTGTATCAAATTTAAATTCAAAATTACAAGAACGAGGATTCCAAATAGCAAATGGCTATGGCAATTTAAAAGAAAAAACTTTTAGAATTTCACATATGGGTGACTATACTGTCGAAGATGTACAAGAATTATTAAATAATATTGATGATATATTAGGTTTTAATAAGTAATATTACAAAACTATGTGTATTTTAAGTTAAATTTAAAATATATAAAATAAAATGTGTTTTATGAAAATTACATATTAAATTTTTAACAAACATTAATAAAATTTGATATGACTTTAATAAAAAATATTTTGAAAATTATATAAATAGAAAGTGTAATTAAATAAAGTTTTTTGGTGATGAAAATACTTTAAAAAATAAAAATTGGAAAAGTTAAGTGAATATAATTGGAGGAGTTTGTTATGTATAATATATTAATTACTGATGGAATAGAGAAAGATGCAGCGAGAAAATTGAGAGAGTTAGATTTTAATGTGATAGAAGAGTTTTATGAAAAAGATGTTTTAGGGGATAAACTTAAAGATGTTGATGTACTTGTAGTACGTTCAGCTACTAAGGTTACTAAGGATGTAATAGACAAAGCATTAGAAGGTAAAAAGTTAAAATTGATAGTAAGAGGTGGGGTAGGATTAGACAATATAGATGTTAAATATGCAGAAGCTAATGGCATAAAAGTCATGAATACTCCAAATGCAAGTAGTATATCTGTTGCAGAACTTACAATAGGTCAATTATTTGTACTTGCAAGATTCATAAATACTGCAAATGTAACTATGAGAGATGGAAAATGGGAAAAGAAAAAATACAAAGGTACAGAAATTAATGGAAAAACATTAGGGCTTATTGGTTTTGGAAGAATTGCAAAAGAAGTTGCAAAGAGGGCAGAACTATTAGGAATGAATGTTATATATACTGATATAATGGGTGAAGCACAAGGCTTTAACAAATATAGATTCTGTGATATGGAAGAAGTTTTACAAGAAGCAGATTTCTTATCTTTACACATACCTTTTGATAAGAATAAGGGGGCAGTAATAACTGAAAAAGAAATAAATAAGATGAAAAATGGAGCTTATTTAATAAACTGCGCAAGAGGCGGTTTGGTGGACGAAAAAGATTTACTAAAAGCATTAGATGAGGGTAAATTATCAGCAGCAGCTATAGATGTTTATGAGCAAGAACCTACATTAAATCTAGATTTAGTAAATCACCCAAGAGTTTCTCCTACACCTCATATTGGTGCATCTACAGTAGAAGCTCAAGAAAGAATTGGAGAAGAAATTGTAAATGTGATTCAAGACTACTTTCTTGACTTCAACAATCTAATAGGGGTAGCATTATAAAATATTTTATACAATTAGGAGGAATTTAGTAATGGCAACGATTAAACCATTTAAGGCGATTAGACCAAATAAATATATAGTAGATAAAGTAGCAGCACTTCCTTATGATGTTATGAATAGTGAAGAAGCTAGAGAAATTGCAAAAGGGAATCCATATTCATTTTTGCATATAGATAAATCAGAAATTGATTTAGATGAAAATATAAATTTATATGATGAAAAAGTTTATTTAAAAGCGCGAGAAAATTTGGATGAATTTCGACAACAAGAAATTCTAGTAAAAGATGAAAAAGATTGTATATATATATACAAACAAGTCATGGATGGTAGAGCTCAAGTTGGCATAGTTGCATGTATTTCAGTTGATGAAAGTTTAGATGGAACGATAAAAAAACATGAATACACTAGACCAGAAAAGGAAGTTGATAGAACTAATCATATAAAATACTGTGATGCTAATACGGGAACTATACTTGTAACTTATAAACATCAAAGATTAATAGATGATATAATAAATGATTTTATGGATAATCATGAACCTTTATATGATTTTGTGACAGATGACAAGATAGAGCATACAGTGTGGAAGATTGATAGTGATGATATAATATGTAATTTAGTAAATGAATTTGGAAAATTAGATTATTTATATATTGCAGATGGTCATCACAGAACAGCTTCAGCAGAAAATGTAGCTAAAGAAATGAGAGCTAAAAATCCGAACTATACTGGAAAAGAAGAATTTAATTATTTTATAGCAATGATTGCACCAGATGAAAATCTGATGGTTTTAGATTATAATAGAGTTATCAAAGACTTAAATGGTTTAAATGAAGAAGAATTTATAAATAAAATAAAAGAAAATTTTGATATAGAACAAATGGAAGGTAAAGAAAAATATAAACCTGACAAAAAAGGAACTTTCGGAATGTATCTAGGTGATAAATGGTACAAAATGAAGGCAAATAAGAATTTATTAGATATAGAAGACCCAGTTGACTCATTAGATATTTCTATACTACAAAATTATGTGATTGATGCTATTTTAGGAATCGAAAATCCTAGAGTAGATAAGAGAATTGATTTTATTGGTGGAATTAGAGGTATTGAGGAATTAGAAAGAAGAGTTAATAAGGATATGAAGGTGGCATTTGCAATGTATCCTACAAGTATTGAAGATTTAATAAGAGTAGCAGATGCAGGCAAGATAATGCCAGCTAAGTCAACATGGTTTGAACCTAAAGTAAGATGTGGACTATTCTTACACGAAATAAATGAATAATTAATAAAATCAAAGGCTAAAAAGTAAACTTTACTACTTTTTAGCCTTTATTTTTTAATTAGAAATAATAGTATATTATAAGAAAAAATTTTTCTAAAAAGTCAATTTTTTCTTAGATTTTCATATGGAATAAATTTACATTTAACAGTAATAAAGCAATATTGTATGTTATAATTTAGAATGGAAATTTGTATAGCTGGTATTTATAATAAACCTTGAAATCTTCTTTTTATTGTTATAGATTATATTGTTATATGAGCAAAAGTGAAAAAATAAAAGGATATTAAAGTGACATGCTAGAATTATTATTCGAAAACTAAGTTTCAAGTATGAGTATGAAGCGTATAATTTTTTTATAGTGTTGAAGCTTAAGAAAATGGTAATTTAATTTGAGCACAGGATTTATTATATAAAAGGTATAGTGATTAATTAGAAAAATAATGAATAATAATTAGTATATACTATATTATTAAGCCTTATTAAAATCAAAAGAAAATTAAGTTATATTTTTTATATTCATTAAAACTAAAGTGTTAAAAAGGAGGATGTATTGAGTCTAATTTTACTTGTAAATTAAATGTGGGACAATGTTAAATTGTTTGAGGTATTTATAAGAATTAAAAGAACTATAAGAAAAAAGAGTTATAAGAAATTATAAAGAATTTACTAATAGAAGTATTATAAAAGAGAATAATTTTTATATATCAATTAACATATAATTAAAAGAAATATAAAATAAAATTTTTATAGATAAATTTAAATATATGTTGTTTAATTCTAATATAGGAAAAAGTAAAATATGTATTAAAGTAGGAAGATATAATATAAACATATAATATATTATATATAATGAGGATGTGAGTATGGTGAACAGGCTAAAGCCAAAAATTTTAGGTATTAGTATCTTGTTTATTATTATAATTATTTTAACCTGTGGGGCTATTTTTAAGTTTAAGTTTAAGTTGGATAATGCGTTGAAAGAGACCACACATACATATTTGTCAGAATTTACAGAGCATAATATAATTAATCTTAAGACAAAACTTAGTGGTCAATTTGAGATGCTTGAATCTATTGCTAGTTTTATGGGAAATTTAGATAATATAAATAATGAGATGATGATTAATTTAATGGATTCTGGAGTAAAGCGAAGTTCTCTAATTAGAATGTCTATTTCTACATTGGATGGAAAAAGTTATTCTAATGATGGAATTATTAGCAATGTAAAAGATAGAGCTTATTTTAAAAAAGCTAAAAATGGCGAAAAAAATATATCAGAATCTTTAAAATCCATTATTGATAAAAAAGAAATAATAGTTTTAGCTACTCCTATTTATAAAGATGGGAAAGTAGCAGGTGTTTTAAGTGGATCTTATGATTCAACCAAATTAAATGAATTGTTGGGGTTACCTGCATTTGATAAAAAAGCACACGTTTATATTGCAAAACGAAATGGAGATGTAATTGCTCAAAGTACAAATGAAAATAGTAAAATGCTATCATGTGTATTTAAACTTTTTAATAAAGATAATTGTGATGAAGTAAATTGTTTAAAAGCTATAAAAGAAAATATGAAGAACGATAAATCTGGATATTCTAACTATCATTTGGATAATAAGAAATTTATGTTGAATTATCAGCCACTTGGAATTAATGATTGGTATATTTTTTCTGTTGTACCAAATGAAGTAGTATCTATTCAGTCAGACAATATTTCATATGATGTATATATATTTGCATTAGAAATCTTATTAGTTATATTAATTTTTGTAGTATATATAGCTTATATTATAAATAATAATACGAAGACTATTATAAATGAAAAAGAAAAATTTAAGACACTTACTGATAATATATTAGGTGGTGTTAAAAATTGCTTGAAAGATAAGGATATGACTATGACCTATGTAAGCCAGGGATTTTTGGAACTTACAGGTTATTCTGAAGAGGATTTAGATGTAGTTTTTAAAAATAGATTTAAACATATAATTTATAAAGAAGATGTAGACAAGGTTAATAGTATTGTTTTGAATCAATTAAAAAGACAAGATAAAATTGAAGTTGAATATAGAATTGTAAAAAAAGATGGAAGTATAATTTGGGTTTTAGATAGAAGTAAATCTATAAAAGATAATAAAGGAAATGAGTCTATACAGGGAGTTTTAACTGATATAACAGAACTCAAGAAAATACAAGATGAATTAGACTCAAAAAGGTTTGAAATAGAAACTATTAATGATAGCATCGTTGGTGGAATAGTGATAACTGAGATAAATGATGATTTTGATAGTATATATTTAAATGAAGGTTATTTAAATATGATTGGATATACACGTAAACAGTTAGAAGATGAATTAGATAATAAATTAATCAAGCTGATTTTCAGAGATGATAGAGCTGGGATGATTGATGATATAAATAAGCAACTTAAAATAAGTGATACATTTGCATGTGAACGAAGGGTTGAAAAAAGAGATGGTAGCATTATATGGATTTTATTAAAAGGAAGAAAAATAGTTGACGAAAATGAAAAATCAGTATTATGTAGTGTAATTGTAGATATTACTTCTGCTAAATTGTTAGAGCAAGAGCTTAAAAAGAGTGAAGAACGTCATGAGATTATTATAAATCAAACACAAAATATTATAGTTGAATGGAATATAGAAAAAGACCAAATGAGTATTTCTCCTAATTGGTACAATAAATTTGGTTACGACCCTATAACTGAAAATGCAACGAAAAACATAATCAAATCAGTTGACATATATCCTGATGATGTAGATAAGTTTATTTCATTAACTAAGCTCACTTCATCAGGCAGTGAATATGAGGAGTGTGAGATTAGACTTAGAGTTAGAGATACTACTTATGCGTGGTTTAGTATAAAAGCAACAACACTATTTGATGATAATGGAATACCTTATAAAGTTGTAGGTAGTTTGACTGATATTGATGAATCAAAACGAGAAGCTGAAAAATTAAAAGAGAGAGCAGAAAAAGACCCACTAACAGGTTTATATAATAAAAAAGCGTCACAAGCACTTATTGAAGAATATATAACATTAGATAAAAACAGACAAGGTACTTTAATGATTATTGATATTGATGACTTTAAAGGTATAAATGATAACTTAGGCCATTTATATGGTGATGCTGTGTTAAGTGAAATTGCAAGTGATTTAATAACTTTATTTAGAGCATCTGACATAGTAGGAAGAATTGGTGGAGATGAGTTCATTGTTTTTATGAAAGATATTTCTGAAACGAGAGATATTATAAAAAAAGCAGAGGAACTGGTCAAAACGTTTGAAAGGTCTTTTGTAGGTAAAGGATACAATTATAAAATATCCTTGAGTGTAGGAATTGCTAGATTTCCAAAAGATGGCACAGAGTATATGCATTTGTTTAGAAATGCAGACATAGCTCTTTATTCAGCTAAGGGTAAAGGAAAGAATCGTTATGCATTGTATGATAAAAAAATTGATAAAGTGCAATACATAGCAAATACAAGAAATACAGATGAAAATACCAATATAGAAAGGTCTTTTAAGGAGCATATTACAAATTATATATTTGATATACTGTATGAATCAAATAATATAGAAATGGCTGTAAATTTGATTCTTGATATTGTGGGCAAACACTTTAATGTGAGTCGTGTCTATATATTTGAAAACTCGGATGATAATCTCTACTGTAAAAATACATTTGAATGGTGTAATGAAGGAATAACAGTAGAAATTGATAATCTTAAGAATATTTACTATGGTCATTTAGGTAACTATCTTTTAAATTTCAATGCAGATGGATTATTTTATTGTAATGATGTTGATAATCTCAATAGTGATTTAAAATATTTGCTTAAAGCACAAGGGATATGTTCAATATTACAGTGTAAAATTTTAGAAGGTAATGAATTTAGAGGTTTTGTAGGATTTGATGAATGTTCATATAATCGTATGTGGACTAGTGATGAAGTGGATACATTGACATTTATTTCTAAGACACTCAGTATGTTTTTATTGAAAATGCGCATCCAAAGTAAGCTAGAGGAATCTTTAGAAGTTCAAAAGTCTGTAATGGATAACATGGACATATGGGCTTATGTTGTTGATAGAAACACATATGAGCTGTTATTTATCAATAAAAAGATGCTTGAGTCAGCACCAAACACACATGTGGGTGATTTATGTTATAAAGCACTATGGAACAATCAGAATAAACAATGTAGGAAATGTCCTATGAGCTGTTTAAAAGATGGAACTGATACTTATAAATCATTTATGTGTAACAAAAAATTTGGTGTAAATGTAAATATAACGACAACTGCTTTAAAATGGTTTGATGGTAAAGATGCATGCTTAATATTTGGCAGTGAAGTAAATAGTGTTGAAGCTGAAGCAAATATTTAAATGGACTTCTTGTAAAGATTTCCTAACTAATTGAATAAAATGTTTAAATTACTGTATTATAGTTTTACTTAAAACCACAATTTGGATTTATTGAACCTAAAAGGTTCATATAAATTATTTAAGTTGTGGTTTTAAGTATTTTTTGTGTTATAATTAAGCGTTAAGAACAAAATTAAAATATGCTTTTAATTTTAAGAAAATATTTGTTAAATATATATTGAGCAGGTGATAATATGGAAAATAGGTTTTTACCAATAAGTAAACAAGATATGATAGATAGAGGATGGGAAGAGCTAGACTTTGTGTTGGTTACAGGTGATGCATATGTAGACCATCATAGTTTTGGTACAGCAATAATATCTAGAGTTTTAGAAAATGCTGGATATAAGGTAGGTATAATAGCACAACCAAATTGGAAGACGACAGATGATTTTATGAAATTAGGAAAGCCTAGACTTGGATTTTTGGTTAATGCAGGGAATATGGATTCAATGGTCAACCATTATTCAGTGAGTAAAAAGCATAGAGATAAGGATATGTATTCTCCTGGTGGAAAAATGGGTCATAGACCAGATAGAGCCACAATAGTCTATTGTAATAAAATAAGAGAAGCATATAGCGATGTTGCAATAGTAATTGGAGGAATTGAAGCTAGTCTAAGAAGATTTGGGCACTATGATTATTGGAGTGATAAGGTTAGAAAGTCAATGTTGATAGATAGTGGAGCAGATTTATTAGTTTATGGAATGAGTGAAAAGCAGATTGTGGATGTGGCTAATGCACTTAATGATGGATATGATCCAAAATATATTAGGCACATTGATGGGACATGTTATATTGCAGATACGTTAGAAGAAATATACGATAACTATATATTGATTCCATCATATAAAGAAATATGTGAAGATAAAATGAAATATGTAGAGGCTTTTAAAATTCAATATGATGAACAAGACCCATTTAGAGGAAATATAATTGTTCAACCTCATGGAAGTAAGTACTTAGTTCAAAATAAGCCAGAAAAGCCTTTAAATAGAGAAGAATTGGATGAAGTTTATGGATTACCATATCAAAAAACATATCATCCTGTATATGAGAAGTCTGGTGGTATACCAGCTATAGAAGAAGTAAAATTTAGTATAGTAAGTTCAAGAGGATGCTTTGGTAGCTGTTCATTTTGTGCAATAACATTTCATCAAGGAAGAGCTGTTCAAAGTAGAAGTGAGAAATCAATTATTGATGAAGCAGTAGGAATAACGAAATTAAATGATTTTAAAGGATATATACACGATGTCGGAGGGCCAACAGCTAATTTTAGAAGACCAGCATGTAACAAACAAATTACTAAAGGTGCATGTAAAAATAGACAATGTTTATCTCCATCACCATGTAAAAACTTAGATGCAGACCATAGTGAGTATCTACACTTACTTAGAGCTGTAAGAAAATTACCTAACATAAAAAAAGTTTTTGTACGCTCTGGTATTAGGTATGATTATGTAATGGCAGATAAAAATAATAAATTTCTTAGAGAGCTAATAGAACATCATGTAAGTGGTCAATTGAAGGTGGCTCCAGAACACATATCAGAAGAAGTTTTAGAATATATGCAAAAGCCAGCAGGAAAAACTTATGATAAGTTTAGACAGAAGTTTTTTGCTATAAATGAAGAATTAGGTAAAAAACAATATTTGATACCATATTTAATGTCTAGTCATCCAGGGTCTACATTAAATAGTGCTATAGAGTTAGCTGAGTATTTGAGAGATACTCATTATCAACCAGAGCAAGTTCAAGATTTTTATCCAACTCCTGGAACGCTATCAACTACAATGTTTTATACAGGAATAGACCCACTTACAATGAAGCCAGTCTATGTTCCAAAATCAAAACGTGACAAAGCGATGCAAAGAGCTTTATTACAGTATAGAGCACCTAGAAACTATGACTTGGTATATTCTGCATTAGTTGAAGCTGGAAGAGAAGATTTGATAGGTTTTGGACATCGATGTCTAATAAAACCAAAGGATGAGAAACCTTATTTTAATAGAAATAGTTCTAATAAAAGTAGTTCTAATAAAAATAGAAATAAAGCTTCTATTGAAAATAAAAAGCATAATGAAAACAATAGAGACAATAAAAAGCAACAAAAAAGCCCAAGTAAGAGAAAGAAAAAATATTAAAATAGGCATAGATAAATAAAAATATTTAAATAAGAAGGATTATTCGATAAATTAACAGAAATTAATATAAATAAATATAATTATTTTGTAAAAAGTTAGTTTTGGGAGGAAGAGATGAAAAAGTATATTTATATAATGTTATCAGCAGCATTAAGTGTAATTTTTTTAGTGGGGTGTTCACAAGAACAAAATGAAAAGCCAAAAGAAGAACCAGCAGTTGTTAAAGAAGTAAAGGTAGCTGTTCCAGATGGATTGCCAGCGGTAGCAGTAGCTAAATTAGCAAATGAAAACCCGGCTATTAAAGATGGATATGAAACAATGTATAGCATTGAGAAAACACCAGAGGCAATTTCTACTAGAGTAATGAAAAAAGATGTAGATATAGCTATAGTTCCATCAAATATGGCTGCAATAGCATATAATAAAACTTCAAGTTATAATATAGTTGGTACTGTAGGTATGGGGTCTCTTTATTTAGTATCAACAGATGATATAAAGGATTATTCTGATTTAATTGGAAAAGAAGTTGGATGTACAGGGAAAGGTCTTACTCCAGATATAACGATAAGAAGTCTTTTATCACAAAAAGATATAAATCCAGCAGATATAAATTTTAATTATGTAAATTCTGCAAGTGAACTAGTACCTTTATTGGCTACAGGAAAAATTACAACAGGGATTGTTCCAGAGCCTGCACTTAGTGCTTTAATGTCCAAGAATCCAAATATAAAAATTATAAAAAGTTTAAATGATTCATGGAAAGAAGTAAGTGGCTCAAAAGATGGATATCCTCAATCTACATTAATTATAAAATCTGATTTTTTAAGAGACAATAAAGAATTTGTAGATTCTTTTTTAGGACAATTATCAAATAGTGTAGATTGGGCAAATAAAAATCCTGAGGAATTAGGTAAATATTCTGAGCAAATAAAAATATCTACTGAACCTAAAATAATAGGTAAAGCTCTTGAAAGGGCTAACTTAAGATACATTCCGGTTAAAGACATGATTAATGATTACAAAAACTACTATGAGAAATTAGCTAATTTTGATGATAAGACAGTGGGAGGCAAAGTACCAGATGAAGCAATATACTTTGTTGAAAAATAAGAAAATTAAAGAACAATTTATAGACAAATTAGAGGTAACACTTTCTTGTGTTATCCTCTTATTTTTGTGGCAAATTATTGCTTTAAAAATTAACAATGATATATTCTTGCCAACTATAAATCAAGTCTTTAGTAGTATCAAAGAAATCGCATTGAATTCTAATTTCTATATAGACATACTTTATTCAATAGGTAGATGTTTTTTTAGTTTTTTATTTGCTTTGATTTTTGCTATCATATTGTCTATAATAGCATATTTAAGTAGGATTTTTAGAAATTTATTAAAGCCAATTAATGCTCTAGCACGTTCAATACCAACGATGATATTAGTAGTACTTGCACTAATTTGGTTTGAAAAAGATAGTACACCTTTTATAGTTGGATTTGCTATAGTTTTTCCAATCTTATATGATAGTGTTTTAGGAGCTATATTAAATATTGATAAGAATTTATTAGAAATGGCAAGTGTGTATAAGATAAGATTTATAGATAAGGTGTTGAAAATTTATTTACCAGCTATAAAATTTCAAATTATATCTATATTAGTATCGACATTTTCACTAAGTCTAAAAGTTGCTATAGCAGGAGAGGTATACAGTCAACCTACATATGGTATTGGGACTATGATACAAACTGAAAAAATTAATTTTAATACATCTGGGATATTTGCATGGATAATTATAATAGTTTTAATTTCAGCCATCTTACAAGTAGCTCAAAAATTTTTGTCAAGGAGTGCTTTTTTATGGAAAAGATAAGGTTAAGTATTGAGAATATAAATAAAAAATATGATAATCATATTATATTTAAAAATTTTAATATTGATTTTTACATAGATAATGTTAACTGTATACTTGGAAAATCTGGATGTGGAAAAACTACTCTCTTAAATATAGTAAGCGGTCTTATAGAAAACGATACTTGTAATTTAAATATTAAAAAAAGTTCAAATAAAATTGGTAGTAAGTTAGAGGTAAGTTACATATTTCAAGAAGATAGACTCATAGATTGGTTAACTGTAGAAGAAAATATAAAGATAGTTGTAAATAAATACTACAGTAAAACTCAACTAGATAAGATTTGTGATGAATATTTAGATTTGGTTGGAATTAGTAGATATAAAAAATTTTATCCTCAGATGCTTAGTGGAGGTCTTAGACAAAGAGTAAATATTGCTAGAGCTTTTATTTACCCATCAAAGACTATTATAATGGATGAACCTTTTAAATCCATTGATGCAAAGAATAAACAAATAATAATAGATAATTTTAAAGACATACTTAAAAAAGAAAAAAGAACTGTTTTGTTTGTAACTCATGATATTGAAGAAGCATTATTTTTAGCAGATAATATATTTATTTTAGGAGATTCACCTATGAGAATAAAAAAAGAACTAAAAAATTCTAATGAATTAGAAAAAAATGAAGTTTTGAAGTTAATATAGAGTTATAATAATATTGTCGTTTTAAAATATACTTGTTTTAACTATTAATACTTATAATACTCTATTAGAATAGTACAGAATATTCGAAAATATGGATAATGTTCGTATTTTATAAAAAGGAAGTGAATGTATGATTAAAGTAAAAACTAATGCTATGAGAATTTTAGATTCAAATAAAATTGATTATAAGGTACTATCTTATGAAGTCAAAAGTGAACATGTAGATGGTGTTGAGGTAGCACATGATATAGGAAGAGATGTAAATGAAGTATATAAGACTCTAGTAACTCAAGGAGTTAGTAAGAGTATTTATGTATATGTAATACCAGTACATGAAAATTTAGACTTAAAAAAAGCTGCAAAAGTAGCTAAAGAAAAAAGTGTGGATATGATTCATGTAAAAGATATAAACAAGCTTACAGGATATATTAGAGGTGGTTGTTCTCCTGTAGGGATGAAGAAGCTTTATAAGACTTTTGTAAATGAAAGTGCAAAACAATTAGATACAATTATAGTAAGTGCTGGTAAAATAGGATACCAAATAGAATTATCACCAATTGACTTACAAGAACTTATAAGAGTGGAATTTGCAGATGTAATAAAAAAATAGGTATTGTAGATAAAAAAGTAATGACAAAAAAATTATATGATTAATAAAATGAATAATAACTTAAAATAAATATTTAACTACTATTATGTAATTGATATAAAAATATTGAGAAATTTTAAAAATGATGGTAAAGTGTAAATATGATTACGAATATTTTTTATAAAGTAATGGAGGGATGTTCGCTTGAGGAAGATAAAATCTGAACAAATTATTGAACAAGTAAAAAAGCTTTGCATAGAGGCTAGTTTATACTTAGGAGATGATGTCTTAAGCTGTATAAAAGAGAAATCTAAAACTGAAAAAAGTGAAGTTGGAAAAAACATATTAAATATATTAGTTGAAAATGCTGAAATAGCAAAGAAAAAAAATATACCAATATGCCAAGATACTGGCATGGCTGTATTTTTTGTTGAAATAGGACAAGAGGTTTTAGTTGAAGGAGATACAATTACGGATGCTATAAATGAGGGAGTAAGACAGGGATACGAGGAAGGATACTTAAGAAAATCTGTTGTAAGTCCAATTAGTAGAATAAATACAAAGGATAATACTCCTGCCATTATTCATTATGAAATGGTAAAAGGTGATGAAATTAAAATAGAGTTTGCTGCTAAGGGATTTGGAAGCGAAAATATGAGTAAAATGAAGATGTTAAAGCCATCAGATGGATTAGAAGGAATTAAAAAATTTATCATTGATACAGTATCAGAAGCTGGACCTAATCCATGCCCTCCTATGGTAATCGGAGTTGGTATAGGTGGAACTGTAGATAAATGTGCTCAAATAGCTAAAAAAGCACTTTTTAGAGAACTAGGCGAATTTAATGAAGATGAAAATATCGCAAAATTAGAAAGTGAATTATTAGCCTCTATTAATAAATTGGGGATAGGACCTCAGGGATTAGGAGGAACTACAACAGCTTTAGGGTTAAATATAGAGACTTTTCCTACACATATAGCAGGTCTTCCTGTTGTTGTAAATATAAACTGCCATGCATCAAGACATAAAAAGGTAGTAATTTAGGAGGAAAAATAAAATGATAAAGATAACTACACCTGTAAGTGAGATTGATATAGCTAAATTAAATTGTGGAGATACAATTAGTCTAAGTGGTATACTTTATACAGCAAGAGATGCAGCTCATAAAAGATTGATAGATTGTATAAATAAAGGTGAAGAATTACCATTCGATGTAAATGGTCAAGGTATATACTATGTAGGTCCTACTCCAACAAAACCAGGAGAAGTTATAGGAGCAGCAGGACCAACGACAAGTTATAGAATGGATGATTTGACTATACCTCTTTTAGAAAGAGGTCTTAGATTGATGATAGGTAAAGGAAAAAGAAGTGACAAAGTTATACAAGGTATGGAGAAGTATGGAGCAGTTTATCTTGCAGCAATAGGAGGAGCTGGTGCATACATTTCAAATTCGATAAAATCATGTGAAATTATTGCATATGAAGATTTAGGTGCTGAAGCTATAAGAAAGATTGTAGTAGAAGACCTTAAACTTACAGTAGCTATAGACAGTTATGGAAATAATATCTATGAGCAAGGACGAGCAATTTATGAATGTAAATAAATTTTGAAAATTTATATAAATACTAAAAATACAAAACAATTTAATTGTACACATTTTAAGGAGGAAGATTGATGTCTAAGGATTATGCAAAATTGGCATTAGAAATGCATGAAGTTAATAAAGGGAAAATAAATGTAGAAAGTAAAGTAGAAGTTAAAACTAAGGATGATTTATCAACAGCATATACGCCAGGTGTTGCAGAGCCTTGTCTAAAAATACATGAAAACCAAGAGGATGTTTATAGATATACTTCTAAAGGTAATTTAGTAGCAGTAGTTAGTGATGGAAGTGCTGTACTTGGATTAGGTGATATTGGTGCTGAAGCAGCTATACCTGTTATGGAAGGTAAATCTATATTATTTAAGCAATTTGGAGATGTAGATGCTTTTCCAATATGTTTAAAGACTAATGATGTAGATGAGATAGTTAAGTCTGTGGAATTAATGGAGCCAGTATTTGGAGGAATAAATTTAGAGGATATATCTTCTCCAAGATGTTTTGAAATAGAAGATAGATTAAAAAAATCTTTGAGTATACCTGTTTTTCATGATGACCAACATGGTACTGCAATAGTAGTGGCAGCAGCAATAATAAATGCAATAAAGTTAATTGAAAACAAAAAAATAGAAGATTTAGAAATAGTTATAAATGGAGCAGGTGCTGCAGGTATAGCAATAGCAAAAATATTACTTAAGATGAATGTTAAAAATATAATACTATGCAACAGAAGTGGTGCACTGGAAGCTAACATGGAAAGATTAAACTTGGTTCAAAAAGAAATGTTAGATGTAACTAATATAAGAAATGAAAAAGGTTCTTTGAAAGATGTTATAAAAGGTAAAGATGTATTTATAGGTGTTTCAGGTCCAAAAACTGTAACAAAAGAAATGGTTGAAAGTATGTCTGAAAAACCAATAATACTAGCAATGGCAAACCCTACTCCAGAAATAATGCCAGAAGAAGCAAAATTAGGTGGAGCGTTTATAATGGGAACTGGTCGTTCAGATTTCCCTAATCAAGTTAATAATGTTTTAGCATTCCCAGGAATATTTAGAGGGGCACTTGATGTTAAAGCTAAAGAAATAAATGAAGAAATGAAAATAGCAGCTGCATATGCAATTGCTAATACAATAACTGATGAAGAAATATGTCCAGAATATATATTACCAGATGTATTTAATAAAAATGTAGTAAAAAATGTTGCTGAAGCAGTTAAAGAAGCAGCAATAAAAACTAAAGTAAATAGAATATAATTTTTATTTAAGAATCAAATAAAAATCAAAAAACTAAGTGAGTAAGTAAAATATAGACTAATAGAAATTATATATTAATATATAATTTTATTAGTCTTTTTATTTTTAATATGACATAATAATGTCATATTACTATTGCTATAATTTAAATATGGTTAGGAGCCAAAGAAAAATATACAAGGAGTGATTATATATGGAAGAAACTAGATTTTGTCAATGTTGTGGTATGCCAATGGGATGTACTAATGAATTGTATGGAACAAATAAAGATGGAAGTAAAAGTGATGATTACTGTAGCTATTGTTTTAAAGATGGTGAATTTACTGCTGATATAAGTATGGAAGAGATGATAGAAATCTGTATACCTCCTATGGTTCAAAGTAATAAAGGTATGACTGAAGATGAAGCAAGAAGTATGATGAATAATTTCTTTCCAACATTAAAACGCTGGAAATAAGCTTATACAAAATTAATAACTCATATAAAATTCATGAAAACTTAATACTATAAACACATTAACTCTATATACTAATATTATTATATTTTATTAAATAATGTATTGGAGGAGTTAAAGTGAAAGATTTTATTGAGAAGTTGAAAAAAGATTTTGGAGTGAAGCAATTTAAAAAAATATCAAAGGTTTCAATCACAATGTATTGTTTATCTGTAGTGTTGGCTATTTATGGTATATATGTATTTATAAATTGTACTGAATATATATATACTATGCTATCTACAAAACAGTTAACATTCACAGGAAATGAGTATACCATTATAAATTATTATATGAGTAACTTTAGTCAGTATATAATATTTGCTATTTTACTTGCATCAATGGGATTTGTAATACAAAAGATAGGACATACGCATTTTGATGAGATAGAACTTAGTGGTAACTATTCAACAACTATTAGAAATATAAGTGACATCTCTATAGATAATGGTAAAGGTAATGAAATGTTTGATAATGGCAGTATTGAAAATAGTATTTTAAAAAAATAAATAATATAAATATATAAAATGTGATTTAATAAAGCTTAAAATACTTAATGTATTTTAAGCTTTTTTAATTATTAAGATTTCAAAGTATTAAATTAACTATATAAAATCATATAAAAATAATTCTAAAATATTTAAATCATTGATTTCAAAGTATTGTATTTTTAAAAGAGTAAAAATATAATAAGTTAGGTATATAATATATAAAAAGTAAAAAATAAAAAAAATGGAAGTGATTGAGATGAGTAATATATTGTTGGTTGAAGATGATTTAAGTTTGATATATGGATTAGAATTTTCTATACAAAAGAATGGATTTAGCGTTGATATTGCAAGAACAGTAGAAGAAGCATTGAAAATTTACAAAGAAAAAAATTATGATTTACTGCTTTTGGATGTATCTTTACCTGATGGGAATGGTTTTGATATTTGTAAAAAGGTAAGAGAAGTTTCTAATGTGCCAATTATATTTTTAACTGCTTCTGATGAAGAAGTAAATGTAGTGATGGGGCTTGATATGGGTGGAGATGATTACATAACAAAACCTTTTAAATTAAATGAGTTAATTTCAAGAATAAAAGCTTTACTTAGACGTTATAATTTTACAAGTGAAAATGTAACTGAACTAAAGTCAAATAATATTACTGTTAAATTACTTGAAAATCGTGTTTTTAAAAACGAAATTGAGCTGGAGCTTACTACAGCAGAATATAAATTATTGTGCTTACTTATGAAAAATAAAAATATTGTACTTACAAGAAAAAATATACTGGACAAGTTATGGGATGGAAATGGTAGTTTTGTAGATGATAACACTCTGTCAGTATATGTAAGAAGGCTTAGAAATAAGATTGAAGATAATCCTGAAAATCCAAAATTTCTATTAACAGTTAGAAGAATGGGTTACAAATGGAATGTTACAAAGTGAGGGTGTTAATATGAAGATATTTTCTAATAAAGACATAAAAATATTTTTTTTGGCGATTATATCAATTTTATTGATGTTTATAGTAGCAGGTCAAATAGTAATTATAAATATAACTAATGATTATAAAAGTGCACTGTTAGAACATGATTATAATATAGCTGGATACTTACATAGTATGGGTGTTGATAAATCAAAAATACCAGCAGTATTTACTACTAATGAAGATAAATATATTTTAAAAGGAAAAGAAATCTTAAATACAGCTGGATATAACTTTGATACAGATGATAGTTTTATGCCAAGTGTGAAATTGTTTCAAAGTAAATATATAAAAACTATGTTTCTATATTTATTTGTGTTCTTTACTATGATTATTTTCATATTGTATGTGTATTTTTTTAGGCAACAAAACAAGATAGAAGAAGCTAGTTATAAAATTGATTCATTTATGAATGGAAATATAAATGTACGGTTAAATACTTATGAAGAAGGTAGCTTATCAAAGTTATTTGGTTCAATAGATGCTATGTCAACATCTCTAAACACGCACATACTGAAAGAAAAGCAGAATAAAGAATTTCTTAAGAATACAATTTCAGATATATCACATCAACTAAAAACTCCACTTACAGCATTGATGATGTATAATCAGATATTGCAAGAAGAGAGTCATAATAGTGAAGTTGTTGAAAATTTTGTACAGAAGAGTCAAAATGAATTAGAGCGTATAGAATCATTGATACAAAATTTATTAAAGATTACAAAGATAGATTCAAAGACAATAATTCTTAACAAAGATAGTGTTAACATAAAAAAACTGATTACTAAAATTTTATATGGTTTTGAAACTAGAGCAGAAAAAGAAGGAAAGAGTATTTCTATAAGAGGCCTAGAAAATACAAACTTGTTTTGTGATTATGAATGGATGTCAGAAGCTTTAAGTAATCTTATAAAAAATGCCTTAGATAATACAAAAGAGAACGATAAAATAATGATAGAGTGGATTGAAACACCTATAACAACTATTATTTCAGTGAAAGATACTGGAAATGGAATTCATATTGAAGATATATATCATATATTTAAAAGATTTTATAGGAGTAAGTTTTCAAAAAGTAATCAAGGTCTTGGACTAGGGTTGCCACTAGTTAAATCTATCATAGAACAACACAATGGAACCATCACTGTAGAGAGTAACTTTTCACAAGGAAGTACATTTACTCTAAGTTTTTTAAAACTTACTAATATGTAAGGTAGGATACATCTTACAGTAAGGTGTATGAATTATTCTTATATTAATCAATTAGAAAGGAGACAGAGCAAATGGATATTCTTGTGGTTAACAATTTATGCAAAACATATGGAAATGGATATACAAAAGTAGAGGCATTAAAAGATGTATCATTTACAGTTTCAAAGGGAGAATTTGTTACTGTAGTTGGAGAGTCTGGTTCAGGGAAGAGTACATTATTAAATCTTTTAGGAGGTCTTGATACCCCAACCTCAGGAAAAATATTTATTGATGGCAAAGAAATATGTTCAATGAAAGAAGAAAAGCAGACTATTTTTCGACGTCGTAATATAGGATTTATATTTCAATCATATAATCTTATACCAGAATTAACTGTGGAACAAAATATAATATTTCCTTTATTACTAGATTACAAGAAACCAGATACTATTTATCTAGATGAAGTATTGACAATTTTAGGTCTTAAAGATAGAAAAAACCATCTTCCAAATCAATTATCTGGTGGTCAGCAACAAAGGGTTGCAATTGGAAGAGCATTGATTACAAAGCCATCAATTATATTGGCAGATGAGCCAACAGGAAATCTTGACAGTAAAAATAGTAATGATGTAATTTCACTTTTAAAAGTGACAGCAGAAAAATATAATCAAACTATTATTATGATAACTCATAATACAAATATAGCTTCTACAGCAGATAGGATACTACAGGTTTCTGATGGCGTGCTTAAAGACCTGGGGGTGAATAGAGAATGAGAAGCTATTTAGAACTAGTACCACAATATGCAAAGGTTCATAAGAAAAAAAATAGAACTACAATTTTATGTATTGTTATTGCAGTATGTTTAGTTACTGCTATTTTTGGACTAGCAGATATGGCTATACAATGTCAAAAAGTACAATTTATAAAAGATGATGGAAATTGGCACATAGTACTTAAAAATCTTAATGAAGAATCTATATCAGAAATAAGTAGTAGAGTAGATATAGCTCACCATGGGAGAGGACAAGTTGCTGAAAATGGAGAATTTAAATCAAAAGAGATTTGGATACAAGGTTTAGATGAAGATTTGGCAAAACAATTAGGTCTAGAAATAATAAAAGGGCGTTATCCTGTTGGAGAGAATGAAACTTTAATAGATATAGATGCAGTTAAGGAATTTAATTTAAAAGTAGGAGACTTTATAAAAGTAAGGTTGGCAGATGGGAGAGATAAAAACTATAAGATAGTAGGCGTATATTCATCAATGGCGAAATTAAAAGCGTCAGATAAACATGGATTGATGCTTTCAATACTAGGCACACAAGCTATTGAAAAATCAGAAACGTATGATTATTACTATATTACATTTAAAGATAGGGTTAATATTAGAAAAGCAACATCTGATATTAAAAACATTTTAAACTTAAGTGATAAAGAAGTTGGTAAAAATGAAAAATTACTTTCTATTATAGGTCAAGGTGACTCTGATTATTCTAAACCACTTTATTTAACAGCAGGAGGACTTTTTATACTTGTGTTAATAGCAAGTGTTATCATGATATATAATAGCTTTAATATGGGTGTAATAGAGAGGATAAAGTTTTTTGGACTATTACGTTGCTTGGGAGCATCAAAACTCCAAGTCAAAAAATTTGTTGTTTTAGAAAGTTTAACTCTAAGTATAAAGGCTATTCCAATAGGATTATTATTAGGAGGTATTGTAACCATTATATCCTCTATATTTCTCAAATATGTGAATACAGAGTTGTTTGGTTCGATGCCAATTTTAAAGGTTAGCTTTATTGGTATTGTGTTTGGAATAATAGTAGGATTTTTAACAGTAATATTATCAGCTATTGTTCCAGCAAAAAAAGCTTCTCGAGTGTCTCCACTAAGTGCTATACGTGGGAATCTAATGTTTAAAGAAATTTTAACTAATGGAAAAGCAAGTAAAATTGCTAATGCAGGAAATTCTAAAATTGATGCTTCTATGGGAATGAATCATGCCTTTTCAAGAAAAAAATCTTTTATACTTATGACTTCTTCATTTGCTATTAGTATTGTATTGTTTTTAGGTTTTAGTGTATTTATAGACTTTATGTATCAGGCACTTAAACCCATAAAACCAGAAGCTGCTCATATATCTATTGTTGAACCTGACTTTAAGTCTGTTCTTACTAAAGAAGATATTAAGGAAATAAGCAATATCAAAGGAATAAAAAAAGTATATAGCAGAATGATGACGGATGTAGAAGCTACTTATAACGATAAGGAGGCAACATCTCAGCTAATTTCTTATGAAAAAAATCAATTTGACTGGGCAAAAAAGTATCTAGTAAAAGGGGAAATTAATGAAGATAAATTAGAGTCAGAAAATATCGGATTAGTAGAAGAAGGGCATGGATTTAATATTGGAGATAAGATATATATTAAAAATGGAAATTCTAAGAAAGAGATAGAGATAGCAGGTATACTTTCTTCAATTTCATTTGATGTTAAAGATAAATACATTGGAAATATTATAACATCTGAAAATACTTTTACAAGTGTAACAGGTATAAAAGACTATATAATAATTGATACTCAAGTTGATGAAGATGCTCCTGAAAATTTAATTCAAAATATAAGAAGTGTTCTAGATGATAACTTAGAGGTTCAAGATAGGCGACAAGGTAACTTAGAGGCTACAAATTCATTTTACACTATGGCAGTTTTTGTATATGGGTTTGTATTTATAATTGCGATTATAAGTATGTTTAATATCATAAACAGTATGAATATAAGCGTTACAAGTAGAATAAATTACTATGGTATTATGCGTGCAATAGGCATGTCCAATAAGCAATTAAGAAAAATGGTAATAGTAGAATCAAGTACATATGCTGTAAGTGGTTGTTTATTGGGGAGTGTACTTGGATTAATATTACATAGGTATATATTTGTATCATTAGTAACATTAAAATTTCATATAGAGTGGCAAATACCTTTTGATTTACTGTTTATCATTGTGGTGACTATGATAATAATAACTTTACTGTCAGTAAGAAAACCAATTAAAAAGATTTGTGAATTAGACATAATAGATGTAGTAAATGCACAATAAATATAGGTAGTAACTTAAATAAAAAATCGAAGTAAATATGAAATAGAAAATATCTTTCATAATTTACTTCGATTTTTATGTTATATAATTTACTTTAGATAAGTTCCATCTTCATCTTGACAAATTAAGTCTTTCTTCATAAGTACTCCAAGAGCACGTTTAAAATTTTTCTTACTTGAATTAAATAAGATAGAAATATCTTTAGGGTCAGATTTATCATTAAATCTCATATATCCATCTGAACCTTCTAAATAGCTTAAAATTTTATTTTCTAATGTATCAAGTTCATCTTTTCTGTTTCCTCTAGGAGAAAGCCCTAATTTACCATCATCATATATTTTTATAACATGTAAATTTTCAAGAACATCTCCAGCTTTTAATTCTGTAAAGTATTCATTATGAAGGATTACACCAGCATATTTATTGTCAACACATATCATAGCAGAGTTGTTGGTTTGGAATCCATACACAACTCCATTTACCACATCTCCTGCATTATAAGTATGGTCTGTCTCTAAATAGGAATCTATATCTGTAGTAGCAGCTATTCTTCCGCTTTTATCCAAATATATATAAAATAAATATTTTTCATCTCTAAACAATGGATAAGTCTTAGCTTTAAAAGGAACTAGTATGTCTTTTGTAAGTCCCATATCTATAAAAGTACCAATATCTGTGTTATCGACTACTTTTAGATATGCGACATCTCCAACTTTAGCTAAAGGAGGTATTAAAGTTGCAGCAGTTCTATCCTCAGAATCTTTAAATATAAAAGCATCTACTTCGTCACCTATATTTATTTCACTTTTTCCTATTAATCTATTGTGAAGAAGTACATCGTCTTTTGTGTTATTAGTTTGTCCATCTAGGAAATATCCAAATTCCGTTTTTCTCTTTACTGTAAGCTTATTAAAATCACCTATTTTTATCAAATTAAAATCATCCTCTCATTTTATATTTACAATTTAGCCATACTATTCTTATGTAGTAGTGTTTCACAGTATATGTATTAGTATTAGTAAAATTTATAATAAATAATGTAATTATTCATGTATTTTCAATTATTTAGCTCCTTATATAGTATAAACTCCAATTTCTTTTTTGTCTTTAGATTTTCCTAAAATTTTTACAATAAAATTGCCGAAAATCCCACTTCTTTAGATGTGGCGATGAAAAGCAAGATCTTAGTATAAATAAAAGTTAGAATAGTACTTGAAATCTAACGCCACGAATTATATATTATGTCTAGGAGGTGTTAGTTTTTATGTATAAATCTAACGGAAATATAACATATGATTGTAAATATCATATAATATTTTGTCCTAAGTATCGTAAACCTGTTTTAGTTGGTGAAGTAGAAAAGATGTTAAAGGAGATACTACCATATAAAGCAGATGAACTTGGAGCAGAAATAATAGAAATGGAAACAGACAAAGACCATGTGTATTTATTAATATCATGTGACCCACAATTTGGAATCCATAAAGTAGTAAAAGGTTTAAAAGGTTTTAGTTCAAGAGTATTAAGAGAAAATTTTCCACATTTAAAATCTAGTATGCCTAGTATGTGGACTAATAGTTATTTCGTAGGGACTGTTGGTTCTGTAAGTTTAGAAGTAGTTAAACAATACATAGAGAATCAACAAGTTAGGACAAAGAAATGATAAAAACTCATAGAGTAAAATTAAACCTAACTAGAACACAATTTGAATTAGTAAGGGAAAAACAAATGGAGAGTGCTAATTGTTGGAATTATATAGTTAGCTTATCCAAAGAATACTATTTTGAAAATAAACAATGGATAAAAAAGAATGATATACAAAAGATAATCAAAGGTAAATACAATCTACATAGTCAAACTATACAAGCAATATCAGATAAATTTGATGCTAATAGAAAGACAATTTCAGAGTTAAGAAAGAAAGATAATACTAAAGCAAAGTATCCATATAAAACTAAGAAATTTTATATAATACCATTCAAGGCTAGTGCAATAAATACCAATACTAAAGGTAACCTAAAACTATCAATGTCTAAAGGTAGATACTTGGAGTTAGATTTCTTTATACCGAATATTAAAACTGCCGAAATAGTTTGGAGAAATGGTTATTATTTATATTATACATTTGATAACGGTTTAGACGAAGTTATAGCCGAAGGAACTAACACCGTAGGTGTAGACCTAGGAGAGATTCACTCAATAGCTAGTGTAACTAATGAAGGTATAGGACTTATAATATCAAACAGAGAAGGTAGAAGTATTAAGCAATTCAGAAATAAGATGTATGCCTATATATCTAAGAGATTAAGTAGATGTAAAAAAGGTAGTAGACAATCAAAAAAGTTATGGAGATTAAAAAATAAGATAAGGAATAAAACTGATAACCAATTAATGAATTTATATCATCAGACTACTAGAAAATTTGTAGACTTTTGTGTAGAGCAAAAGGTATGTGAAATAGTTCTTGGAGATGTAAAAGGAATTGAAAAAAATACTAAGAAAAAATTAAATAGAGTTAATAGACAGAAAATATCTCAAATGGAGTATGGTCGCATTAAAGACTATATAAAATATAAAGCTAAAGAGCAAGGTATCGAAGTTAAGTTAGCTAAGGAAAACTACACTTCTCAAACTTGCCCAAAGTGTTCTAAAAAACACAAACCAACTGGTAGAACATATAGTTGTACTTGTGGTTATGAAACTCATAGAGATGTAGTTGGTGCTTGGAATATTCTAAATAAAAAACATAAATATGATTTACTAGACTTTAGAATAAAACACAAACAACCAATAAATATAAAAGTATCTACCGTTTGAGTCACGTGCGGGCTAATAACTTTAAGGTAGTAGTGGCGAAGACACCGTCCAAAGTAGTTTGGCTTTGTAACCACCTCTGTTGTACTGTTTAAGTGTAAATAAGTGAGTTAGCCACCAAGAATCCTCTTGTTTTAGCTATGGGGAGAGTGTCAAAAAATAAGTTAAAAGTATTGAAATAAATTTTATTTTAAAGTATAATTGGTATATACCAAAATTGGTATATACCATATTGAAAAGTGGTGATTTTATGAAAATAGTGGATAAATCTAGTAATATACCATTGCATACTCAACTAAGTGCCATAATAAGAGAGATGATAGAAACAGGTGAACTTAAAGAAGATGATGCAATAATACCAGAAAGAGAACTTTGTAATATACAAAATGTAAGTCGTATGACAGTGAATAAAACAATTGTTGGCTTAGTTACAGAAGGTCTTCTTTATAGGGTACAAGGAAAGGGTACATTCGTTGCAAAGCAAAAAAAGAAGTATCAGTTTTCAAATGTAAAAGGTTTTACTGATGTAATGAAGGAAAAGGGAGTAAACATAAGAACGGATATATTATCCTTTGAGATGGAACTACCAGACGATTTAGTTAAGAGAAAGCTTGGAATAAGTGATAATACAACAAATATATATAAAATTATTAGACTTAGATATACAGATGGAGAGCCATTTGGATTAGAAATAGTGTATCTATCAGAAGAAATGTGTAAAGGTCTTACAAAAGGAATATTAGATAATTCTTCATTATATAGAGTCTTAAATGAAAAATATGGTTATAAGATACAAAAAGCTGAGCAAGTAATGGAGCCAATTATACTTTCAGATGAAGAAAGTAAGCTACTTGAAACAGAAGAAGGTTCTTTAGCCCTTAAACTTCATAGGAATTCTTATAATACAGAAGGTAATCCTATAGAGTATACCATATCGATATTTAGAACAGATAAATACCAATATGAAATAGTATTGAGTGAGTAGGTGAATAAGGTGAAATGTTTAATTAATGGAAAAATAATATTAAAGAATCAAATTTTAGAAAATAAAGTACTAGTATTTGATGAAAAAATAATTGATATAGCTGATGAGATACCAAAAGATTGTGAAGTTATAGATGTTGATGGTAAATATATATCTCCAGGTCTTATTGATATTCATATACATGGAAACATGGGAAAAGACACAATGGATTCAACTGATGAATCTATTGAGACAATTTCTAAATCAATAATGAGACATGGTGTAACATCTTTTCTTCCAACTACAATGACAATGGATAAAGAGCATGTTTATGATGCACTTGAAGTTATTAAAAAAGCTAAAAGTATAAAACTTGGAGGCGCTCAAGTATTAGGAGCACATTTAGAAGGACCTTTTATAAATGAAAATTATAAAGGGGCACAAAATGAAAAGTTTATAATAAATTCAAAATATGAATTTATAAAGGAATACAAGGATGTTATTAAGGTAATAACTTATGCCCCAGAAAAGGATATAGATTTTGACTTTACTAGAGAGATAAAAAGAAATACAGATATAGTTTTATCTATTGGTCACAGTAATGCAAGTTATGAGCAAGCTAAAGACGCTATAAACTTAGGTGTAACAAATATAACTCATATGTTTAATGCAATGACTGGATTAAACCATAGAGACCCTGGTGTTGTTGGTGCAGCACTTACAACTGATGTATATAGTGAATTAATAGCAGATACAATCCATATAAATAAAGATTTATTTCAATTTATATTGAACAACAAGGGTAGAGAAAGATTGATTCTAGTAACAGATTCTATTGAAGCAGGTGGGCTTGAAGATGGAAATTATGCTCTTGGAGGTCAAAAAGTTATAGTCAAAGGTAATGAAGCAAGACTTGAAAATGGTGCATTAGCTGGTAGTGTATTGGCTTTAAATAAAATGGTACTTAACTTTTTAAATAATACAAACCTTAGAATAAATGAAGCAATTAATTTAGCATCCTTAAATCCAGCAACATCTTTAGGAATAAATGATAAAAAAGGAAGTTTAGATATAGGTAAAGATGCAGATATAGCTGTGTTTGATGACAACTTAGACTGCAAGATGACTATATGTTTGGGTGAAGTAGTATACAAAAACATGTAGTATGTAAAAAATAAACTTTAAAGAAAATAAAAGCTATATAAAAATAGTAATAAACTAAACTTATATCAATGAAAGTATTAGCTAAAATTTAGGAGGAACAAAATGAGAGTATTAGTATGTAAAGATTATGATGGAATGAGTAAAAAAGCAGCTGAAATGATAGCAGCCCAAATAGTTTTAAAGCCAAATTCAATATTAGGATTAGCTACAGGAAGTACGCCAATAGGTATGTATAGAGATTTAGTTAAGAAATATAATGAAAATATAGTAGATTTTTCAGATGTAATAAGCTTTAATTTAGATGAATACTATAAGTTGCCAATATCTAATGACCAAAGTTATGATTATTTTATGAAAGAAAATCTATTTAATCATGTAAACATTAAGTCAGAAAATACTCATTTACCAAATGGAATGGCTGATGATATTGAAAAAGAATGTATAAATTACGAAGCCTCTATGGATAGAGCAGGTGGTATAGACGTACAAGTACTTGGAATAGGTCGTAATGCTCATATAGGCTTTAATGAACCTGATAATAAATTTGCAAAAAGAACTCATGTAGTTGAATTAACAGAATCTACAATAGAAGCCAATGCAAGATTCTTTGAATCAAGAGAAGATGTTCCTAAAAAAGCTGTAAGTATGGGGATTGGTTCAATTTTAAAATCTAAAAAAATATTACTTTTAGCTTCAGGAGAAGAAAAAGCTGATGCAGTATATAAAACTGTTTATGGAGATATAACTCCAGAAGTTCCTGGTTCTATACTTCAACTTCATAAAGATACTATAGTTATAGTAGATGAAGCAGCAGCAAGTAAGTTAAGTCCAGAAGATTACAAACTAGTATAAGAATACGAAAGATAATTTTAAAAGAATAGCTATCTTTGAATAATTTTGATTATTTAAAGATAGCTATTTTTATTTAAACTATTTAATGTACCTACTGTTTCTTGTGGAAACTTGTTATTAAAAAATATCCAAATAATATATTAAAAATAGTTACGCTTAAGAGTTTGTTATCAGTTATAATAATGCTACCTACAATTGGTAATCTTCCAATTCCAACATTAAAGATTAATATAGGCATTGCTGATAGTAAAAGAAATGGTAAACAAAGAATAATCAATCTTGGTGCATCAATACTCCAACTTCCATTTTTTCTATATTCATTGAGAAATGATTCAAACCCCAGTAAGAATCCAATAGGACCACATGAAATTAAATTAATAAAGATAAGCTTATTGAAGTTGAGAGTAAAGTCAGTACGAGTTTGTGTATAGTGGTAAAAATTTAACTTTACAGCTAAAAGATATAGAATAACTAAAATAATTAAAAATAAAAAATATCTAACTGACTTTTTCACTTTAAATTCCCCCTTCAAAAGAATTTTATCTAGTTTGATTTTGTTATAACCTAAATTTTATTGAATTGACTTAATAAATATCTAAAATAGTTTAAGTAGTGAGGTGAATAGATTTTAATATGTAAAAATTTATTAAAAAAATAATAAATTATAGTATTTAGTATAATTATAATAAAAGTCGGAATATTCAATAAAAAACATAGAAAATATCATTTTCAATAAAGAATGAATAAATATAGTCTACTATTGAACTATCACTTTATACTATTTCTTATGTATAGTTCAACAATATTATCAAAAGCTTATATTTGCCATAAATTTGCCTTAAAATCCAAACAAGTTTGAAACTAATGTACTACAAAAAACTGATATAATTTAAGTATAAGATAAAAACTGAAATAGAAATCTTATTAGAAATTAGTAGTCAATTAGTATATTAGATTATTTAATTTAAATTAAAAGTGAAGTAAGGAGGAATTTTTTATGCAGAAATTAATTTATATAGCAGATGATGAAGATAATATTAGAAATTTAGTAAAAACATTTTTAAAAAATGAAGGTCACAATGTTGTAGATTTTAATAATGGAGATGAACTTTTAGAACAATTTAATAAAAAAGAATGTGATTTAGTAATCCTAGATATAATGATGCCAGGTTCAAGTGGATTTGAAGTATGTACAAAACTTCGTGAAAAAAGTACAGTACCAATAATAATGCTTACAGCAAGAGATACTGACATAGATTATATCACAGGAATAACTTTGGGAAGTGATGATTATTTTACAAAACCTTTTAGTCCTATGTCACTGGTTATGAGAGTAAAGTCTATATTTAGAAGGATAGAATTTGAGAAGAAACAGAATTATGATAAGGGTAATGACTTTTTAGACATGGAATTAAAATTTGGAGATGTAACAATAAATAAAAAAAGTAAGATGGTTACAAGCAAAAATATCAATATAGACCTTACGCCAAATGAATACAATTTATTGACATATCTATTTGAAAATAGGGATAGAGCAGTATCTAGGGATGAATTGTTAAATAAAATATGGGGATATGATATAGAAGTTGAGACAAGAGCTGCTGATGATACAGTGAAGAGGCTTCGCAAAAAAATTTTAGAAACAAATATTTTGATAGAAACTGTTTGGGGATTTGGATTTAGATTAAAGGAGAAAAACTCAGATGGAAAATGAAAATAATAAAAGTATAAAAAATCAAATTAAATCAGCGCTTAAATTGAAATTTTCAAGAAAAAATATAAGTATAAAAACTAGGATTTTAGTGAGTATATTAGGTTTAATAGTAGTGGTTTTTTTGATAATATTAGTATCTTTTAATATATTGGTCAATACATATATAAAAACAACAGCAAATGAAGAGCTTACAAAATCTACAGAAATGATAGAACATATGGATAGTAATTTTAAACCTATTAAGCCTCCGCAGAATGGTGGAAAGCTACCTCCTAAAGAATTATCTAATTTTATGAGAGGTGTACAGGATAAGGTTAGGATGGCAGAGATGCAATCAGATGCAGATGCAATGGTGGTTGACTCTAACTATAAACTGATATTTCCAACTAGAGAAGATGATTTTTTAAAAAATATTGATGAAATGGATTTGATTAGAACTTGTATTCAAAATGAAAAATTGGATTTAAATTCAGATGATAATACACGTATTTCTACTGGAAATAGAGATTACTATATTTCAACTGTAAAAATCACTAGCATAAATGATGAACAAGATAAGTATTTAATACTTTTTATAGATATATCAAAGACTTTAAATTTAGCCCAGAAGATAAATGTAGTCTTAATAGCTGTAATGTGTTTTGCTGGCATATTAGCTATATTTACAGCTGTGATTCTATCTGAAAAAATTGCAAAACCTATAAAAGAGTTATGTGGATTTGCAAAAAAAATAGGGCAAGGAGACTTTAAAAGAAATTACTTTGATTTTTCGGATAAGGAATTAGTAGAGCTTTCAAATGTTATGAATAAGAGTGCTGAATATCTGGATAAGTATGATAATGAGCAAAAGATATTTTTCCAAAATGCATCTCATGAACTTAGAACTCCTCTTATGTCTATCAAAGGATATGCAGAAGCTATAAAGTATAATATTATAGACAGTAAACATGCAAGTGATATCATACTTGAAGAAAGTGATAGATTAAATGACATGGTTGAAGATTTGCTGTATATTTCTAAAATAGATAATATCACCAAAGATTATGAAATGGTAGAATGTGATTTAAGAGAAGTGCTTTCAAACTGTGGCTCTAGGCAAAATGTAAGAGCTATAAATAAAGGAATAAAGTTTAATTATGAATTTGAGGAAGACATGGTTTTATTTGAATGTGATGAAAAAAATATATCCAAAGCATTTATGAATCTTATAGAAAATGCTTTAAGATATGCTAAGAGTGAAATTAAAATAATATGTAAGCATAATCAAAAAAATATAGTTGTAATAGTAGAAGATGATGGAATAGGAATTAATAAAGAAGATTTACCTCATGTATTTGACAGATTTTACAAGGGTGTTGGTGGAAACCATGGAATTGGGTTATCAATAGTTAAATCTATTGTAAATAAGCATGGAGGTCGTATATATGTAGAAAATGGTAAAAAAGGCGCTAAATTTACTATAGTATTCAAGTTATAAAGAGAATATAAAGAGGAATTAAAGAGATAAGGTCAATATTTGAAGTTGTTTTTTACATATATCTATTGTATACTGTTGAAAAAAGAACAATGTTAAGCTGACATATATTGTAATGGTTGACAATTAAAGTAGATGCTTAAATATATATGCAGAAAGGAAAAGTAAAATCTGAAGTGTATTTAGCTTAAGTAAGCTTCTTATTTTATAAAAAATATGTATGAAAGAACAACTGCTTTTTGATATTACAAATTTAGTAACTGTTGTATTTGAAGCTTTTGTTGTCCATATGTTTTTATCAGATTTCTTAGGTCAGAAAGAAGGATATACAAGAGCTGTAAGATATGCTAGATTGGGCTTTATAATATGTTTAGGAGTCAGTAATTTAATAACTTTAAATCCTGCAGTCACAATGCCTTTAGTTTTCATCCTTATTTTTTCAGCATCATTTCTATATGAAGGAAATATAAAAACACGATTGTTTGCTACTGTTTTATTAAATGTATTCTTTGTATTATCAGAAATTGTGGTTACAAGTGTTTTTGTTTTATTTATAAAAGAAGGCTTTGAAATAATGTTTAAAAGTAATGGGATAAGAGTACTAGCCACAATTTTATCTAAAATCGTTTTTTTATTTATTTGTAAGGTTGTTTGTTTATTTAAAAAAGATGTACATTCAGATATGCCAATAAAGTATTGGATTACTTTACTTGCAATACCTTTATTCAGTTTATTTATGGCTATTTCAATATTTGATATAAACAAATTTTTTAGTCCTGAAAGTTTAAAATTTTTAAACCTAATATCGAGTATTGGCATTTTATATATTAATTTTATTGTATTTTATCTATTTAAATCTATTATAGATAAAACTAAATTATCTATGAAGTATGAAATACTTGAACAAGAAATAACTCATAAGGAAGAATTAAGACTTAGTAATGAACGTTATAAAATTATTGTTGAACAGACTGATTCTGTAGTTTTTGAATGGAATGCTAAAGAGAATAAATCATTTGTTTCTCAAGCTTGGACTGAAAAATTTGGATACAGTAATAAACGTGATAATCTTCTAAAAGAGATTAGAGATAAAGAATTAGTTCATCATGAAGATTATGATGTTTTTGAAGCTTTTCTTGAAAGTATTAAAGAATATAACGAACATAATCAAGTAATATGTCGTTTAAAAAAATCTAATGATGAGTACATTTGGTGTAGAACATCAGTAACAAATATTTTTAGTGATGAAAATGAACTTTTAAAGGTTGTAGGCGTAATTGTAGATGTAGATAGTGATATAAAGAAATATGAAGAGTTGAAAACTAGAGCAGAAAGTGACTCATTGACCAATATATATAATAAAGGTACATTTGAAAAATTAGTAGAAGAAGTTATAGCTACAAATAAAAGTAATAAAAAAGATGCGTTATTCATTATTGATTTGGATGATTTTAAAGAAATAAATGATAATTTTGGGCATCCATTTGGCGACTTTGTACTAAAAGCTTTTGCAGATAAGATAAAAGCTAGTTTTGGTAGTGAAGATTTAGTTGGAAGAATTGGTGGAGACGAGTTTGTAGTATATATGCAAGATTATTACTCAGAAGTAAACTTACATAAAAAATCTAAAGAATTAAATAGAGTACTTTATGATAATTACAACGATTTAAGTTTCAGTTTTGAAGCTTCTGTTAGTATAGGGATTGCAAGGTATCCTCAAAATGGGACTTCATTTTTAGAATTATTTAAAAATGCAGACAAGGCACTTTATAATGTAAAGGCATCAGGGAAGAATTCTTATTGTTTGTTTGAAGAAGATATTTATATACATTGATTTTAATACAATAAAAATTTGATTAATATATAATTATATGATAGATGATTATAGAAATCTTTAGAATATAATTATAACTGGGAACTACAGTTAGTTTTGTAAAAATACAAAACTAGCTGTAGTTATTTTTAATTGTAAACATCACTTAGATAAGTAGTCTATTTTTTTGTTAATTTCAAGCATCTTTATAGAAATATAAACCTGAAGTATTTCATCAGCATAATCTAGTGTAATACCTGTAATTTCCTTTATCTTATTAATTCTATAAAATAAAGTATTTCTATGAATATTTAAAACTTCAGCAGCCTTACTTGGCGAATTATTAAAATATATATATTGTTTTAAGGTTTCTAAAAAATTAGAACCATTTTTTTTATCTTCTTCAATTAATTTAGTTACAGCAGGGTGGTTGAGGTCGTATAAATCATAATTTGTGCTAAGCAATTCATAAAGTATATATGGAATACTTTTACCAAATGGAGAAAAGTTTATATCATATTTTTGAGCAATTTCACTAGCTTTTTTGGCTTGAATATAATACTTCCAGCTATCAGATAACTTTGAAAATCTTGGGCTTATACCAGCATAAAGTGAATTTAATTTTAAGTAATCAATAAATTCTTTATTCTCATAGTCAATTAAATTATGAATTAAAGAATCATTAATAAAAACAACTAAAGCAGATTTGTAGACCACACAATTATTAGAAGGTATAAATGCACTCAAGGATTGCATAATAAAAGGTACCTTACTGTCAAAAGAATTATTATCCTTGTTTACTATTACCATTATATTTAATAAATTTGATTTGGTCCAATTTAAATAGTGAAATCTTTTGTTTATAGTATCATCATCTATATACTTTTTTTCTAATAAATCAGAAAGTATATAATTAGGAATAAGCTTTTTATCTATATTAAATAAATTATTTTTTTGTAACTCAAGAGAAATAGCTTTATTAAGTGATTCTAACAGTTTAAAGTGAAAATTTTTAAAAGGTATTTTCCATTCACAGATAGCTATATGAGCTATCTCGATTTCTTCTACACATACTGATGAAATTAGTGTACCAAGCCACTTGCTTGGTTTATTTTCATTTTTAGTAGACTTGTTATAATATGTTTTTTTATGTATATTTTGATATTTTATGTAACTTATAGTTTCTTCATTTAAATATGTATCGCCATTAGAGTCTTCAGCAAGTTGCAATATATCTTTGACATTACAAGAATAAGCCAAAACTTTGAAGCTAGAATCTCTAATTATTATAGGGTATCCAAACTCCTCATATGCTATGTCAATTAAATATTGTATACCTTTATTTTCAGAGACTACATTAAAAAATCTTTGAGAAGATAGACTAATATGTACTTCTTGATTTATGACATTTAATAGTTCGCTAAAAAGGTCATACTTTTCTTTTTTAGACTTTATAATACAGATATTTAAATTTAAATTGTATTTTTCCAAATCATTGTTACTTTCATTCTGTATAAATATACCTAAAAAATTTATATTGGTCAAATTTACAGGAATATCTGATATATCTCCTAAATACAAACATCCTGAAATAAATTCAGTCTGATTATTCTTATAAATATTTAAGCTGGTGATGTCTATATCTTCATCTAAAAATGGCTTTAAGACTGATATATATTGAGATATTTCTCTCATTAAATCTATTAGTTTCATGATAAAACTCCTATAATCATATTTGATTGTGCTACAGTACAATCACTATAATCTATTTTACAACAAAGTTTAAATTGTAATACATAGTTTAGATAAAATTATTTATATATAATTAGTTATATAAATTAATAAATACTCAAAGTAATAAAAAATATAACTTAATAAAAGGTAAATGTATTATAAATTTAAAAATACAAAGGAGTGTAGTAATATGGCAACAACTGAAATTGCAAATGTTAAAATATTTGATGGAGAAAAGCTATCAGAAGCAAAAAGTATTGTTATAGAAGATGGATTAATATCATCAAAAACAACTGGTGACATTATTATAGATGGAGAAGGATACACTTTACTTCCAGGGTTTATCGATTCTCATATACATTTAGATAGCGTAAAAAACTTGGAGGATGCAACTAACTGGGGTATAACTACTATGCTTGATATGGCAACTGATAGTAAAGAGCTTGTAGACTCTTTGAGAAATAGAGAGAAATTAACAGATATTCGTAGTGTATATGAACCTGTAGCACCAGCCTTACATCCACACCTTATGGGAATGGGATTTAAAGACAGCAAAATAAACACTGTTGAAGACGCTGAAAATTTTGCTAAGAAACAAATTAAACAAGGTGCAGATTTTGTAAAGATTATAATAGAGGACCCCAAAACATCAAATACGGATTTTGATTTTGAAACTATAAAAAGAGTAGTCGAAGTATCTCATGAAAATGGTAAAAAAGTATTTGCTCATGCACCTACAACTATAGCTTATGAATATGCAGAAAAAGCAGGTGCTGATGTAATAAATCATATTCCTTTTATAGGTAAATTATCTGATGAATTAGCTGAAAGAATAAAATATAAAAATCTTATTTCAATCCCAACTATAGTTATGATGGAAAGTATAGTATCAAATATAAAAAAAGCTACAGGAAGAGAAGATATTATGTTAGAAACAGCAATAGAAAATACAGCTACATTGAAAAAAGCTGGAGTGGTAATATTAGCTGGAACTGATGCGAATAATGATGAAAACTCTGTCAGTATAGTAAAGCATGGAGAATCTCTTCATCGTGAATTTGAATTATTAGTTAGAGCAGGTCTTACTACAACTGAAGTACTTGAGAGTGCAACAAGCTTACCAGCAAAATTATTAGGTTTTACTGACCGTGGAGTAATAAAAGAGGGAAAAAGAGCTGATTTAGTAATGGTTGAAGGTGACCCAATTAAAGATATAACATCAACTAGAAATATAAAAGGTGTATGGATAAAGGGTAATAGAGTAAGATAGTAAATTGAGTATTACTAAAGATAATTCTAGAAAATTAAAGATAATGAATATAGGTAAAAAATAAAAGGTATATACGTTAAAGGAGATTGAGAATATGTTATTAAAAAGACCAGGAAAGAATTCTATGCAAGATATAGTAGATAAAAATAGTGTAAAAGAACTTATAGAATTTGAGAGATTTTGTAGAGATAATGCACTATGGGAGGAAATGAAAAAATGTTTTGCACAGGAATCCACAGTTTCAATATCTTGGTATCAAGGTAGTGGAGAAGGCTTTGTAGAAGAGTCAAGTAAGATGAAGTCGTATGCACCACATAAAATTTGTGATACATTAGTTTGGGTAAATAATAATAAAGCAGTATCAATTACAATGGGAGCTATTCATATTAGAAATGAAATCGATGGAAATTTAGTTGAACTTCAGTCAGATGTCAAGTTTCTGTATAAAACTCAAAAGATAGATGATATGTGGTATATAGTATCTATGGATGCAATATATGAAAAAGATATAATTTTACCAGTTTATCAAGGTGGTGATGTCAAAGTTTCTAAGGATGAAATAAAGAATTACAGACCAACTTATGCAAATCTTTCTTATATGTTGAGTAAGGATGGATATAAAATAAATCAAGAGCTTCCTGGAATAGATAGAAAAGAAGTGGTTAACAAGCTTTATGAAGATGCAGAAAGATGGTTAACATTACAAAATTGTAAGTAGAGATTCATGTGAGAGTAATGTTTACATGGTATCATACCTCTTAAGAGAGGTGGGCTTGATTATGAATTTATTACTCTATAAACAGTTTACAAAGCATGCAATACTGAGAGCAGTTTTTCTTGGAGGCATAGGAATTACACTTTTAATATTCCCTGAATTTCTTCTTGAAGGTGTGTTTTATGTTATTGCTGGATATATGATTTTATATAGTGTTTTGCGGATTATGGATTTTATCCTGGAAAATGGTGCAAAACACCTTTTTAGCTATGGAAGACTTATTATAGCAATTTTAATTATTGTATTTGGACTTTACTCAATAGCTTTTTCACGTTACCTAATCCACATATCACCTGTTTATCTTGGTTCATTGTTGCTGATTGAAGCAATGGTGTATTTTGTTATTACTTCGTGTGTGACTATATTTTGGAAGAAAGTTATTTTGATTATTCTTTCAAGCATTGCTTTTTTAGGTGGAATTGCTGTTGTAATTTTTACCTTTGGATTTGGAATTGGAGGTATTTTAGGTCTTGCACGAGTTTCTGGATTTGCTTCTTTGTTTTCATGTCTATACACAATTACTGCTTATTTAATTTATCAAGAACCAAAAAATTAATTGAAAAAGAAGAAAATAAAATGAATCTAATTAGGATATAAAGAAGTACCTTTACATATATAAATTGGTTAAAGTTTAGAATAAATAACTTTAACCAATTTATATTCTCATAATTAATGCATGAAAAAGTGATAGATTATTTAACTATCATTTTTTTATTTGTTTATATAATTAATTATATAAGTAAATTTATAAAAAAACAAAGAATTAAATAGAGTGATTTCTGATAATTATATTGATTTAAGTTTTAGTTTTGTATAAAGACAAAATTAGCTGTAGTTGTTTTTAAAGTTTTTTAACTTCAATTGAGATTTGAGTTATATATTCATCAATATCTCGAACACTTATATCATATAGAAGATATTCTTCATAAACAAAGTCTCCTATATGTAAATTATTATCCTTAAAAAAGTTTAATAGTTTTTCATAAGTTGTTTCAAGTTTATCATAACCTCCCTTATGATACGCAGTTACATAGAGTCCTTTTGGTTTGATTGATATTGGACATTTTTTGTATCCACTATTAACTTTAGTAAACAAGTATGAATATGATTCAAAATTTTTATTTAGTATATCTTCACCTTTAATAATAGAACCAATCAAACAGTCATCACTTAGTTCATAGTTATCCATAAAATTGATACATTCATATAAGAATTTCTCTTCATCATCTCCCATAAATTGTTTTGTTTCTATAAGAGGGCTTTTAACTATATATTCTTCTTCATGCTCTTCTAAAGTAATAGTATTTATATCAATGTCACAGGCTTTTTTAGTAAGTGCGATAGTGGATTCCATTAAAGTTTTAATATTATTTAATTTTTCAATCTCATTATTAATATCAATACTCTTTTTTTCTAAAAGTTCAATTAATAAACTTGGAGTTCGCTTATCTATATAAGCTTTAATTTCTTTTAAAGGCATTTTTATTTCTTTAAGTGAGGAGATTATACTAAAAATACTAAGTTGATGATATGAGTAGTACCTATATCCATTTTCTTTTTTCAATTCTGGAGAGAAAAGACCTATATCATCATAATGAAAAAGGGTTTTTTTATTGACTCCACAAATCTTTGCAAATTCACCAGTGGTAAAGTAATTTTTTGAATTTTGGCTCATAATTAAAATTCCTCCTTGACTATCCTGTTACAGTATAGTTTATCATAATATTTTGTAAAGGAGTGTGAAAGTATGAAAAAATTAATTCGTTTTTTAAAACCATATAGAGTTTTGATTGTTACAATGTTGATATTTACGTTTTTGCAAACACTTGGAACTCTATATATACCGACTCTTACGGCAAGTATAGTAAATAACGGTGTAGTAAAGGGAGATATAAATTATATTGTAAAAACAGGTGTATTGATGCTAATAGTAGCAGGAATAACAGCTCTATCAGCTGTATTAGTTTGTAAAGTATCATCAAATCTCTCTTCAGGATTTTGTAGAGATATTAGAGAAGCAGTATTTGTAAAAGCTCAAGAATTATCAATAAATGATTTTAATAAAATAGGTACAGCATCTATGATTACTAGGAGTACTAGTGATATTACTTTAATAGGTCAATCTTTATTTATGTTTATTGAGTTGGTGTTACCAGCACCAATTATAACTATTTCTGGATTATTTTTAGCTTATTCTATAGACAAAGTAATGACAATTATTATTGTTGTAATAATGGTTTTATTCATGCTATTTGCATGCTTAGTTGGTAAAAGAGTTATCAAATTATTTAAGATAATGCAAACAAAAATGGATAATATGAATAGAGTGTTACGTGAAGCTGTAACTGGAGTAAGAGTTATAAGAGCTTTTAATAGAAGTAGTTTTGAAAAGAATAGATTTGATAAAACAGCAATAGATTATTCTCAAACAGCAATTTCAATAAATAAGATATTTGCAGTACTTATGCCTATTGTAATGTTAATAATGAATTTAGGTATAGTAAGTATTATTTGGTTTGGTGGAATAAGAGTAAGTAATGGAAATATGGAAATAGGTCATATAATGGCATTAGTTGAGTATTGTATTTTAATTTTATTTTATCTAATCATGGCAGTAATGGTATTTATGTACATACCTAGAGCAGGAGCTTGTGCAGATAGAGTAAATCAAATATTAGACATAGTACCTGAAATTGTAGATGGAAATAATTCTGAAAATATTATTTCAGAAAGAGGGCATTTAGCCTTTAAAAATATAACATTTTCATATTCAGAATCAGAGGAACCTGTCTTAAGTAATATAACATTTGAAACAAACTCTGGAGAAGTAACAGCAATTATAGGAAGTACTGGTTCTGGCAAATCTACGATTGCAAATGTAATACCACGTTTTTTTGAAATTCAAGAAGGTGAGATATCTATAAATGGTCAAGATATTAAGAATATGTCTCAAAAAGAGCTTAGAGATAAAATTGGATTTGTACCACAAAGAGCATTCTTATTTAGTGGAACAATAGAAGAAAATATAAAGTATGGAAAAGAAGATGCAAGTATTGAAGAAATAAAACATGCAGCAAACATAGCTCAAGCCGATGAGTTTATTTCTAGTATGGAAGATAACTATGATTCATTTGTAGCTCAAGGTGGAAATAATTTATCTGGTGGACAAAAGCAAAGAATTTCTATTGCAAGGGCATTAGTTAGAAAGCCAGAAATATATATATTTGATGATAGTTTTTCTGCATTAGATTTTAAGACAGATAAAAAACTTAGAAGAGCATTGAAAGATGAAATTAAAGATTCAACAGCTATAATTATAGCACAACGTATAAGTACAATCATGGATGCCAATCAGATTATAGTTTTAGACGAAGGTAAAATTGTAGGTGTTGGTAAACACAAAGATTTACTTAGAGAGTGTGATGTTTATAAGCAAATTGCAGATTCACAGCTTAGTAAAGAAGAACTTGAATAGCAAAAAAGAAAGTCAATTTGTTTATTTGGAGGTGTAATATGAGTGAAAATATAACAGAAAAAAAAGAAGTAGATGTACTTAGTTTTGAAGATGGTATGTCAGCAGAAAAAGCTAAGGATGCAAAAAGGACTACAAAAAGATTATTAAAGTATATGTCAAAGCAAAAGTTTAAGATACTGACAATTTTTATTGCAGTATTAATAAGTTCAGCTCTTACGGTTTTAGCACCAATGATTATGGGGAAAGCTATTGACCAATTATTTAATGGAATTAAAACGGCGGTCCAAACTGGCACAAAATTTAGTGTAAACTTTAGCACTATGGGAGGTATAATATCAGTACTTTTAAGCTTGTATTTGCTTAGTTCAGTATTTATATACATACAACAATATATTATGGCAGGAGTTGCGCAAAATTTAGTTCTTAGTATGAGAGAAGATTTAAGTGATAAGCTAAATAAACTTCCACTTAAATATTATGACTCACATAAAAAGGGAGAAACTCTTAGTATAGTTACAAATGATTTAGAAAAGGTTGCAGATAGTCTGCAGGAAGGATTAATGCAACTTATTACAGCAGTAGTTACGGTGATTGGTTCTATAGTTATGATGATAAATATAAGTATATCACTTACAGTAGTATCAGCTATAACATTAGGAGTTTCACTATGTATTACTATTGTAATTGCTGGAAAATCACAAAAAAGATTTTCAGAAAACCAAAAGGCTTTAGGTGAACTAAATAGTAATATAGAGGAGATGTTTACTGGTCAAGTAGTAGTTAAGGCGTTTAGTAAAGAAGAAGATACTATTAAAAACTTTAAAATAGTAAATCAAAATCTTTATAATGCTAGTAGAAAAGCACAATTCTCATCATATTCAATATCTCCAATCATTAGATTTGTAAATCAAATCGGGTATGTTGTTATAGCAGTTGTAGGTGGTATATTTGCAGCAAATGGAACAATGACTCTGGGTAGTATACAGGCATTCATTCAATATGTAAATCAATCATCAGAGCCTACTACAGAAATATCTTATATTACAAATATGCTTCAAGCAGCAATTGCATCTGCTGAGAGAGTATTTGGAGTTATGGATGAAATAGAGGAGGTAAAAGATAAAGAGCCTTCAAAAGTTATAAACATACCTAAAGGTAAAGTAGAATTTGAACATGTTAAATTTGGATATAGTGATGATTCTATTCTTATGAAAGATATTAACATTAAGCTAAATGCAGGAGATAAGATTGCAATTGTTGGACCAACAGGAGCTGGAAAAACGACTCTTGTAAATTTACTTATGAGATTTTATGAGATACAAGAGGGTAGAATCACTATTGATGGTATTGATATAAAGGACTTAAAACGTGGAGAACTTAGAACGATGTTTGGAATGGTTCTTCAAGATACTTGGTTATTTAATGGAAGTATAAAAGAAAATATAGCGTACAGTAAATCAGATGCTACAATGGAAGATGTTGTAAGAGCAGCAAAAGCAGCAAGAGTAGACCACTTTATAAGAACTTTACCTAAAGGATATGATACTATATTAACAGAAGATGCTTCTAATTTATCTCAAGGTCAAAAACAACTTTTAACAATTGCCAGGGCAATACTTTCAGACCCATCAGTGTTAATTCTTGATGAAGCAACTTCTAGTGTAGATACTAGGACAGAAGTTGAAATTCAAAAGGCTATGAATAACTTGATGAGAGGAAGAACTAGCTTTGTTATCGCACATAGATTATCAACTATTCGTGATGCAGATTTAATATTAGTAATGAAAGAAGGGACTATTATTGAACAAGGAAACCATAGAGAGCTTCTTGAGAATAAAGGATTTTATGAGGAACTTTATAATAGTCAGTTTTCAAGAGAATATGATGAAGAAGTTGTATAATTTAATGGAAGATTTATAATCTATATTCCATGATTTTTAAAGAATAAATCCAACTTAATGACTTACTTTGAAAATAAGTAACATGAGTAAAGGCTATGTAGAATACAAAAATATTTTTTGTATTCTATATAGCCTATTTATTTTGTCATTACTAATATAAAGTTTAAGCATGAGATAAATTTGGAAACAGTTCCCCAAAAGTTCCTTTCTAATAGTTTATAGGTGTAAATTGACTAATATAAAAATAAATCAATAGTTGTTATTCGTCAAGTAAATTTTGTTTGCCACATATATGCCATAAAGATGCTCTTATTTTACGGAGATTTAACAAAGCCGAGTAAAGTATACTCTAAATATAAAATAAATCAAACATAGTTAAAAATTGAGAGGTGATAAAAATGGAAAAAAAGTTAAACTACAGATTTGAAATGAAACATAAAATAACTGAAGCGGATGTCTTAGCTTTGAAATCAAGACTTTATCCAATAATGAAAAAAGATGCAAATGCATCAAAGGATGGAAAATATCTTATTAGAAGTTTATATTTTGATACACCAGAAGATAAAGCTCTTTTTGATAAGTTAAATGGTGTTGCAATAAGAGAAAAGTTCAGAATAAGATTTTATAATAATGATTGTTCTTTTATAAAATTAGAAAAAAAAATAAAACACTATAATATGACATCAAAGCTATCAGCTAGTTTAACTAAAAAAGAAGTATTGAAGATATTAAATAATGATATTGAATTCTTAAAAGAATCAACAAACTGTTTATTAAGGGAGTTTTATTTAAAGATAAAATGTGAAAGATTGGAGGCAAAAAGTATAGTCGATTACGATAGAGAAGCTTTTATTTATCCAGTTGGCAATGTAAGAGTTACAATTGATAGTGACATCAAAACTGCTGTAAATTCAACTGATTTATTTAATAAAGAATTGCCAACTGTTTCAGTTATTGATGAAAATATGACTGTATTGGAAGTTAAATATGATGAATTTATACCAGATTTTATAAAAGATTTAGTTCAAATTAATAAGACTACTTCTACAGCTGTTTCAAAGTATGCATCAAGTAGGTTATATACATAAGAATAAAAATTTAAGATTTAGATAAAGACATGTTTTAATAAAATTTAAAGAAAAAACGAAGAAATAGGAAGGATGATTTTAATTATGACATTTAACGATATTTTTAAGTCAAGTTTTATAGAAAACGTATCAGGTTTTTCATTTGTGGATAGTGCTTTAGCCCTAGGCTCAGCATTTTTAGTAGGTTTGTTTATATATATGGTTTATAAGAAGACATATATGGGAATTATGTATTCTCGACCATTTAATGTATCACTTGTAGCACTTACTATGCTTACAACTTTTGTAATATTGGCAGTTACATCAAATGTAGTCTTATCTCTAGGTATGGTTGGAGCTTTATCTATAGTAAGATTTAGAACAGCGATTAAAGACCCAATGGATTTAGTATTTCTATTTTGGTCATTGGGTTCAGGGATAGTTTTAGGAGCAGGTTTAATTCCGTTAGCTGTAATGGGTTCAATAATTATGGGATTAATTTTAATCTTCTTTTCAAACAAAACAATATCTGAAACACCATATATATTAATGGTAAATTGTAATAATGAAGATTCAGAAGACATTGCAACTGACAAAATCAAAAAGGTATTTTCTAAATATCAAATAAAATCAAAGAGTGTGACACCAGAAAAAGGTATAGAGTTGGTGTTTGAAGTTAGAATGAAAGATGGAGAAACAAGCCTTATAAATGATTTAAGTCAAGTTGATGGAGTTACTAATGCAGTTCTTGTAAGTTACAATGGTGATTATGTAGCATAGAGAGGAGTAATCTTTTATGAAAGATAAAAAACTTACCCTTCTTATCTCATTTATGGTTGTATTTTTATGTGCAATAGTTGGAATATACAGTATATCTGGAAATAAAGGTGTTGATTTATATAGTGATGCGTATATTGAAAAATATTTTGATAGAGACAAAGTTATGGAAATTAATATAGAAATAGATGATAGTGATTTAAAAGATATGAATGAAAATGCTATAAAAGAAGAATTTAAAGTTGCAAAAGTAACCGTAGATGGTGATGCATATGGAAATGTTGGAATCAGGACTAAAGGAAATTCAAGTCTTACATCTGTAGCAAATAGTGACAGTGATAGATATAGTTATAAGATTAATTTTGATAAATATAATACTAGTCAAAGTATGGAAGGGCTTACTCAATTAAATCTTAATAACTGCTATTCTGACCCATCTTATATGAGAGAGTTTATAACATATAGTATTTGTGAAGATATGGGGTTAGCTACTCCAGAATTTGCATATGCAAAGGTTTCTATAAATGGTGAATATCATGGCTTATATTTAGCAGTGGAAGGATTAAAAGAATCTTATCTTGAAAATAACTTTGGAGATGTAACTGGTGATTTATATAAGTCTGATGAAGGTGCTTCATTGGAGTACAATGGAGATGATTCAGAAAGTTATTCAAATTTAATAGTTGAAAGTGATAAAAAAACAGCTGATTGGTCTAAGGTCACAAAATTATTAAAATCTCTAGATACAGGTGAAGACATTGAAAAGTATCTTGATGTAGATTCTGTTCTTAAAAATATAGCAATAAATACAGCTTTGTTAAATCTCGATAGTTATCAAGGTAATTTTGCTCATAATTACTATTTATATGAACAGGATGGAGTATTTTCCATGTTACCTTGGGATTTTAATATGTCATTTGGCGGATTTGGTGGCACTGGTAAAGGCGGAGATGAACAATCAATATATATTGATGAACCAACAACAGGTAATTTAGAAGACAGACCTCTAATATCTGCATTATTAAAAAATGAGACATATAAAACAAAATACCATGAATATCTAGAAGAGATAGTAACAAAATATTTAGATTCAGATTATCTAGAAAATATGACAACAAAAGTACATGACTTAATAGCATCATATGTAAAAGAAGACCCAACAGCATTTTATACATATGAAGAATTTGAAAAAAATATAACATCTTCAATTGAAAGCTCTAATGATGATAAAGGTGGTAATAAGGGATTTGGCAATCAAGAATCTAATAATACGGATTCTAATAATGAAAATAAAAGTGATGAAAAAGGAGTCAATGCCGAACTTACTTTAAGTGAATCTAAAGATAATACAGAGAGTCAGGCTGTAGACAATAATGAAGATAAGAATAATGCAGAAGATAAGAATAATACAAATAACAAAGATAGCACAAATAACAATGAAAGCGACGATAAGAGTAAAGAGAATTTAGAGAGTCCTATGGGTAAAGGAGGAAAATCAATACCAGGAGTTTTAGAAGTTGCAGAAACTATGAGTAAAACAATAAAAGCTCAGTTAAGTGGAGAGTCTTCTTCAACAAAAGAAAAGTCAGAAGATGGAGATTCAACTGATGATAAAGGAATGAATGGTATGCCAGAACCACCTGAAGGAATAGATGGCAATATGCCACCAGGTATGGGAAATATGGATAAAGGAGATATGAATAATAAACAAAATGGTAATATGAACATGGATAAAAATCAAGGTAATCCAAAAGAAGCTGGAAACTTTGGAGGCAAAGGAGGAGGTTCTATGAGTAAAACAACAGTATATTCTAAATTGATTTTAGGTGGAACTTCTATGTTAATTATGTCAGCTGTGTTGATAGGTATATCAAAAATAAATCGAAGAAAATTTATAAAGTCAAAATAAAATAAAAATAAATAATGATACTGTTAAGTGGAACTACTTGCTTAACAGTATCATTATTTGTTTTTATCAATTTAAAATCTAATATTAAGCTTTACTATTTCATTATAAATAAGCCTAAAAAAGATTTTAAAATATAGAATTTTACCATAGAAATATATAAATTATCTCTTCAAAAAAATAATCTGAAAATTTGTAACCAAATTGTAATAAAATGGTAGTTATTTAGCATAAAATGATGTATCATAGAGTTGTATTATAAAATTTATAAAATAGGATTTTTGTAAGAAAACTGCTGACTTTTGGTATTTAAGGTGAGTAGTTAAATTATGTTTAGGAGGGGTAGATTTTGTTACAAAAAGTATTATGGAAATTTTCAAAGCTGGTTTTAGGTCTATTTATATGTTCAATTGGTATAGTATTGACGATAAATTGTAACCTTGGTTTATCTCCTTGGGATGTGTTTCATCAAGGTCTTTCAAATCATGTAGGAATAACTATAGGGACTGCCTCTATAATTGTAGGCTCTATAGTAGTTATAGCTGATGTTATTCTTGGTGAAAATGTAGGATGGGGAACTGTATTTAATATGTTATTAATTGGTTTTTTTATGGATTTACTTCTATATACTAACTTAATTCCAAAGACTGATAGTATATTAATAGGAATAATTATGTTGATTTTAGGTTTGGGGCTTGTAGCTCTTGGAATGGTATTTTATATGGGAAGTGGTCTAGGAAGTGGACCTAGAGATGGTTTGATGGTTGCACTTCAAAAGAAAACAGGCAAATCACTTAACTTAATAAGAGGAACTATAGAAGTTGGTGCATTAATAGTTGGCTTTTTCTTAGGTGGAAAAGTTGGCATAGGGACTATAATAAGTGCATTTGGTCTAGGCTATCTTACACAAATATTATTTAATTTGTTTAAATTAGATTGTAGTAAAATTAAACATAGATTTATAATAGATGATATAAAGTTTATAAAATTGTATATGAGTGGAGATAAAAAACCTGCAACTCAAAATATGGTTAAATAGTTTAATAAAGAAGTAATTAAAAGCTTATAGTAATTATAAAATAAAAATTTTTTTGTAAATATATAAAATTTCAAATATTAAAAGATATGGATTGCTAAAAAACTATAAAATATAGATTTTTAGCAATTTTTTATTTACTTAATATATTCTAAGACTTTAAAAGCTTTTGTATATGTTAGATGAATCGATTTATTTGTAATTAGAGATACTAAACTTTATAGATATTAATATAAACACATTCAAATTGTGTATTTTCAAAGCCTTTGAAATACTTATATTTATTCTAACTAAAAAAATAAAAAAATTAGTAAAAAAGTATTGTATTATATCCAAATTTTATATATAATTACCTATGTTGTTTACAAATTTTAAACTCAATGTTTAGTAAACAAAATGTTTAGTAAAATAAAACAAAATTTAGGAGGTGCAACATGGATATAGGTGAAAAGATAAAAAGATTAAGAACAGAAAAACAACTGACCCAGGAAGAGTTAGCTAATAGATGTGAATTGTCAAAAGGATTTATTTCTCAACTAGAAAATAACTTAACATCACCATCCATAGCTACCCTTATAGATATACTTGAAATATTAGGTACAAATTTAAGGGAATTTTTTAATGAAATAGATGACGAAAGAATTAGTTTTACAAAAGAAGACATGTTTGAAACTGAAGATGAAGACTTAAAATATAAATTAAAGTGGTTAATTCCAAATTCACAAAAAAATGAAATGGAGCCAATAATAATAACATTGTATCCAGGTGGACAATATAAAGAAGAGAAGCCACATGAAGGTGAAGAATTTGGATATGTATTAGCAGGTTCAATATATGTTCATATAGGCGAAAAGAAAAATAAGGTAAAAAAAGGAGAAAGCTTTTACTTTAGACCAAGAGCAAATCACTATATATCAAACGAAGGTAAGACGACAGCAAAGGTGATTTGGGTAAGTACGCCACCATCATTTTAGAATAGAGGTGTTTAATAATTGGTAGAAAATATAATAGAATTAAGAGATATATCTAAGCATTATGAGGAACTTACTGTTTTAGATAATTTCAATTTAGATATAAAGAAAAATGAGTTTTTAACTTTACTTGGGCCAAGTGGATGTGGTAAGACTACTACATTAAAAATAATAGCAGGGTTTGAGTATGCTGATGACGGTAAGGTTTTGTTTGAAGGTAAAGAAATAAATAATTTACCACCATATGAAAGACAAGTAAATACAGTCTTTCAAAAATATGCTTTATTTCCACATATGGATGTGTATGAAAATGTAGCTTTTGGCTTAAAGATTAAAAAAACTCCAAAAGATATAATAGATACTAAAGTAAAAGAAGTTTTAAAACTTGTTGCGTTAGAAGGATTTGAAAGACGACAAGTAGACTCATTAAGTGGAGGTCAACAACAAAGAATTGCAATAGCAAGAGCTTTAGTAAATGAACCAAAAGTGTTGTTGTTAGATGAGCCACTTGGAGCATTAGATTTAAAATTGAGACAAGAAATGCAGATAGAATTAAAAAGAATTCAAAAAAAATTAGGAATAACATTTGTATTTGTAACTCATGACCAAGAAGAAGCTCTTACGATGTCAGATACTATTGTTGTAATGTATAAAGGTAAAATACAACAAATGGGAACACCTCAAGACATATACAATGAACCTAAAAATTCATTTGTAGCAAAGTTTATAGGTGAAAGTAATATATTTGATGGAATTATGATGGAAGATTATAAAGTAAATTTCTGTAATAGAGAGTTTGAGTGTGTAGATAAAGGATTTGAAAAAAATGAAAATATAGAAGTAGTAATAAGACCAGAAGATATAAAAATGGTAAAACCAGAAGAAGGAATGTTAAAAGGGAAAGTTACATCTACAGTATTTAAAGGAGTGCACTATGAAATAGAATTAAATGAAAATGGAAGATTGTGGATACTTCATAACACTAAAAATGCTGAAGTTGGAGTAGAACTAGGCATGGACATATATCCAGAAGATATCCATATAATGAGAAAAGAGAGTAACTAATATGAAGAAGAAATCTTTTTTAGCATATCCATATGTAGTTTGGAGTGCGATATTTGTAATAATTCCTTTAATACTAGTAGTATTTTTCAGTTTTACAAAAGACTCAAGTACAGGTTATGTGTTTACGCTTGAGAATTATAAAGAAGTAATAGACCCTATATATATTAAAGTATTTGCTCGCTCTATTCTTTTAGCAGGAGTAGCTACATTGATATGTCTTATAGTTGGTTATCCAGTGGCATATATAATTTCAAAAGCTCATGTAAGTAAAAGAGGTTCATTAATACTGTTGTTTATTCTTCCTATGTGGATGAATTTTCTTTTAAGAACATATGCATGGGTGGCCATATTAGGAAAAAATGGACTTTTAAATACGTTTTTAGGATGGTTTGGAATAGAGCCATTAGCAATTTTGTATACAAATGTTGCTATACTTTTAGGTATGGTATATAACTTTTTACCATTTATGGTTCTTCCAATATATACAGCACTTTCAAAGATGGATAATGATTTAATAAATGCTGCTCATGACTTAGGCGCAAATAACATGACAGTATTTAGAAAAATTATATTTCCTTTGAGTTTGCCTGGAGTAATGTCTGGAATAACTATGGTATTTATGCCAGCAGTTACTACTTTTGCAATATCAAGACTGCTAGGTGGAGGTAAAATAATGCTAGTTGGAGATTTGATTGAACAACAATTCACCGTTGTTGGAGATTGGAACTTTGGCTCAGCCATATCAATATTTATGATGATAGTGATATTAATATCCATGTCTATAATGTCAAAATTTGGAGATGAATCTGATAAAGAAGGTGGTGGGTTACTATTTTAAAATTAAAGAAAATAACTTCTAATATATATTTAGCATTAGTATTCTTATTTTTGTATGCACCCATATTTGCCTTAGTACTATTTTCTTTTAATGATTCAAAATCAATGGCAAGATGGAATGGGTTTACATGGAAGTGGTATGGTCAATTACTTCAAAATGAAAGTATAATGAGTGCTTTATATTACACTGTTGTAATAGCTATATTAGCTTCTGTAATATCGACAATAGTAGGAACTATAAGTGCTATAGGAATACATAAGATGAGAGGGAAGAGTAAAAAATTAATACTAAATGTAAACTACCTTCCTATTTTAAATACAGAGATAGTTACAGCAGTAGCCCTTATGAGTCTGTTTGTATTTGTAAAAATGGAATTTGGTTTTACAACAATGTTATTAGCACATATAATGTTTTGTTTGCCATATGTTATACTTTCAGTTTTGCCAAAAATGAAGCAATTACCTGATAATATAGAAGATGCAGCCATGGACTTAGGAGCAACACCTATGTATGCTCTTAGAAAAGTAATTTTACCACAAATAAAACCAGGTATAGTTTCTGGATTTTTAATTGCATTTACTATGTCAATAGATGACTTTATAATAAGTTTCTTTAATGCTGGAAATGGTGTAAGTAATCTTTCTATAGAAATCTATGGAATGGCTAGAAGAGGTATAAAACCTGAAATAAATGCATTATCAACGATAATGTTTGCAGTGGTTTTAGGATTACTTCTATTGGCTAATAAAAAGGAATCTATAGTAAGGGGGACTAAATAATGATTAAGTTTAAGAAAATAATATCCCTTGTAACTGTAGGTATGATTACAGCTACTTTATTTACAGGATGCAATAAATCAACAGATTCCACAAAGGTTCTAAATGTATACAATGTTGGTGATTATATAGATGAATCTCTTATAGATAAGTTTGAAAAAGAAACAGGAATAGAAGTTCAATATTCAACTTATGACACTAATGAAATGATGTATCAAAAGGTTAAGAGTGGTAGTACTCATTATGATTTAGTTTTCCCATCAGATTATATGGTGGAAAAAATGAAAAATGAAGGTCTTTTGGAAAAAATAGATTTTAAAAACATACCTAATATGGAGTATTTAGATAAGAGTTTTTTAAATCCTGTATATGATGAAACTAACGAATATAGTGTCGCATATATGTGGGGTACTCTTGGAATATTATATAATAAAAAAGAAGTTAAAGAGCCTATAGATAGTTGGGATATACTTTGGAATCCAAAATACAAGGGTAACATGATGATGTTTGACTCTGTTAGAGATACTATAGGAATAACTCTTAAAAAATTAGGATACAGTATGAATAGTGTAAATCCAAAAGAGATAAATGAAGCAAAAAATCTTTTAATAAAGCAAAAAGATTTAGTCCTAGCATATGTAAACGATGAAGGAAAAGATAGATTATTAGGTGGAGAAGTTGCAATGGGGATGTTGTATTCTGGAGATGCAGTTACATTGATGGATCAAAATCCTGACCTTGACTATGCTATACCTAAAGAAGGTACGAACAAGTGGGTGGATGCTATGTGTGTACCTACAACAGCACAAAATAAAAAAGAAGCTGAGCTATTTATAAACTTCTTGTTAGACCCAGAAAATGCGAAAGTAAATGCTGAGTACATTGGATATTCAACACCTAATACAGGAGCACTAAAGTTATTGGACCCAGAAATAACTAGCAATCCTGTTGCATATCCATCTAAAGATGTACTTGCTAAATGTGAAACTTTTGAAGATATTGGTGAAAATATCAAGTTATATGATAAGGCTTGGATAGAGTTAAAATCAAAATAGATTATTATTTATTTAATAGTATTTACTTAATAAAACTGTTCTTATTTAGAAATTATTTTCTAATTATTGAACAGTTTTATTTTTTTGCTTATATCTATATATGTATATGTTATAGAGATATATACTTTATTTACTATGAATATATACATGATAATTATTTCAAAAATAAGCAAATAGACAACTTTAATGTTAAATATTTGTTTGTTTTTTTATTATTTACATACATAGATAATTTAATTTATTTTTACTAAATGAGAAATTTATTTAAATGTTGATTTTAATAATAATTAGAAAAAATGGGCAACTTAATAAAATAATTGGAGGTGTAAATTTATAAAAAATGAATGGGACAAATAAAAAGATAGATTTATTAATGTTAAGTTTGTTTGTTTTTATATTTTTAATTGTTGGAATAGTAATACTGTCTATTAGAACAGAAAATAAATTGAATATATTTATAATGCTATCTGTTATTTTTTTATAATAATGTTAACTTATTTATCAAACTCAGTAGTTGGGTTAATAACAAGTTCAATAATTATATTTATATATACTTCCTATATTTTATATAACAATATTACTCACAATATAGAAGTAGAGTTTATATCGTATATATGGATAATAGCAATACCAATATCTTCAATTATAATGGGAAACATAAATAAAAATATAAATAAATTACAACTTACAAATATAAAATTAACTGAACAATGTAAGGAACTAGTAACTATAGATAGTGAAACTGGGCTTAGAAACTTAAAGATTTTTTATAATGATGTAAATATGGAAATAAGTAAGTCGGTTAGACATACTACTACTTTTTCTCTTATGATAGTAAAACTTCCCTATTACGGAAATTTACAGACTATATTTGGTGAAAGTAAAACCAACGAAATAGTAAAATACATTAGTTCAAATATTGTAGAATGCACAAGAAATGAAGATATAATATACAGTTTGCAAAAAGATATGATAGGGATACTGATGCCAAATACAGCATTAGAAGGTTCAAAGGTTGTTAGAGATAGGATAAAGAAAAGGATAAAAGAGTTAAACCTAGATTTAAATAATAAAGGAAAATATGTAAATATAGATGTGAAAATTGCAATTTTAGAGTATAGAGAGACTTTTGGAGATAGTATAAATTTTAAGAATATGGTAGAAGAGGAATTGCAGTATGATGTTTAAAATATACAATAAAAATTTATCTAAAGGATTAATTATACTTTTAATAATATTGATAATATCAAATTTTAATATACACTCATATGCAATAGAAACTTATTCTGATACAAATAAGGTGTTGATTGTTTACGACTCCAAGAAAGAAACATCTTACAATAGAGACATATTGAATATGATAAGAACTCTATTAGGTAGATTTAGCTCAAATATTGAGTTATTAAAATTAAGTAACTATGGTAATGAGATAAATAAAACTTATTATAGTCATATATTTATTATAGGGATAAATGAAAATTCATATAATAATGACGAAAAAACTAACACCTTAATTAATTCATTAGATTCCTATAAAGGAGTCATCTGTTGGTTAGGGTATGGTATAGAAAATTTGTTGGAATATAAGAAATACAATTTAGAATATGTAAAAAAAACAAATAATATAAACGGTGTAACTTATAAAGGTAAAGAGTATAACTTAGATGAACACTATTTATTTAATATTGTAAAATCAACAAATAAAAATAGCAAAATTATAGGAACTATTAGTGATACAGTAAATGAATATCCATATATTGTGAATGATAAAAATCTTTTCTATGTATCGAAATTGGATTTAGATGGTGTTTTATTTTATATATTTTGTGATTCATTAAATGATGTGTTTGATATTAAAACCTTTAATAAGGGTCGCATATTTGTAAGAATAGAAGATGTACATGCATTTAGAGAACCAAAAGAATTAATAAAAATAGCTGATTATTTAAGCAATAAGAACATACCATTTACAATTGCTTTGATACCAGCTTATGTAAATCCTAAAAATCATAAAATAACTACTTTATCAGAAAGTCCTGAGATTGTAAAAGCAGTAAAATACATGCAAGATAAGGGTGGTACAGTGATATTACATGGATACACTCATCAATATAAAAATGAAGAAGTTTCTGGAGAAGGGTATGAATTTTGGGATGGCGAAAGAGATGAGCCATTAAAAGAAAATATGACAGTTTTTGTGAAAGATAGAGTTTTAAAAGGGCTTAGAATATGTATAGAAAATGGGATTTATCCTCTTGCATTTGAAGCTCCTCATTATGCAATAGAATCTGACGGATATAAAGAATTAAAAAAATATTTTTCTACTTATGTGGGACAACATCAAAATAATGATAAAAAATTTAGCACAAATACATATCCCTATGTTATTAGGGATACAGAAGAGTTTAATATATTTATACCTGAGAATTTGGGATATATAGACCCAGAGGATAAGTTTACTTTTCAGAATATAAAAGAAAATTTAGATATAGTATCTATTGTCAGAGGTTTTAGTGGAGGGTTTTTCTTTCATTCATATTTAGATATAAAGTATTTGAAAGATACAATAGAATATCTAGAAAAACAAAATATTGAGTTTATGGATTTAAGAGATTTTGATAATTGGGTAAAGGTTGATGATATTCAAATAAGAAATGATGGAAATGAAATTAAAGTCAATTATGATAGAAATTTAGAAAAAAATAATGAAGATGAAACTATATTTAAATCTATATCTAAAATGAGCAAAATTTTAATATCAATAGTATCTATAAGTGTTTTAGTTTTTGTAATTATATTTATATATTTTAGAAAGATAGATAAGAAGAAATTTTTAAAATAAAAAATTTTAGCTGAAGTGCTAATATTTAAAAAGATTTTAGGAGAATTTTATGAGAGGATTAAATGTATCAGAGTATCTATTTATATTTAGTTTATTTAGTATATGGTCTTTACTACTTATAAATATAATTTTAGCTATGGGAGGTTATATATTTTATTTTAAGAACTTTGATAAAAAAATAAAAAAAATTGATAGATATCCAATAGTATCTATACTTGTTCCTGCTCATAATGAAGCAAAGGTAATAGGTAGGACTGTCGAATCTTTATTGCTACTTAATTATCCTAAAGATAAAATGGAACTTATTGTGATAAATGATAATTCTTCTGATAATAGTAGAGAAATTTTAGAGAGCATAAAAAGTAAATATAAAAACTATAATTTCACTATTATAAATACAGATAGCATAACTGGAGGTAAGGGAAAATCAAATGCATTAAATATTGGATATAAAATTTCAAAAGGAGAGTTTATAGCAGTATATGATGCAGATAACACCCCAGATAGAGATGCACTTAGGTACTTAATACAGACAATAGTTCTAGATGATGAATTAGGTGCTGTTATTGGAAAGTTTAGAACTAGAAATAAAAGTAAAAATCTATTGACGAAATTTATAAATATTGAAACTTTAAGCTTTCAGTGGATGTCTCAAGCTGGTAGATGGCAATTACTTAATTTGTGTACAATACCAGGAACTAACTTTATATTGAGAAAAAGTATTATAGAAGAAATTGGGGGATGGGATAGCAAAGCAATTGCAGAAGATACAGAAATTAGCTTTAGAATATATAAGTTAGGATATAAGATAAAACTTGTGCCACAGTCAATAACATGGGAGCAGGAGCCAGAAACTATTAAAGTTTGGATAAAGCAAAGGACTAGATGGGCAAAAGGTAATATATACGTTTTAATGAAATATATAAAAAATATATTTAAACAAGGAAAAAATAAAATTGTATTTGATATAGCCTACTTTTTTTCTGTATATTTTCTATTTTTAACATCTGTTATTATCTCAGATATTTTATTTGTCTTAAGTGTATTTAAATTAATAGAGATTTCTATTCCAATCAACTTTATCATAATATGGATACTATCATACATTTTGTTTATTATAGAAGTGAGTATAAGCTTAACTATAGAAAAAGGTGAGGCTACAATTGAGAATATACTTATAGTAGCAATTATGTATTTTACATATTCTCAACTATGGTTATTTGTTGCTATAAAAGGAATGGTAGAGTATTTAAAAGATATAATTTTTAAAAGAGAAGTCAAGTGGTATAAAACAGAAAGATTTTAATTCATGTACAGGAGGTATTAGCATGAAAAAATTTGTTATATTAATTGCATCTTTAGTATTGTTTTTTTCAAATATCGTATTTGTAGATGAAGTAAAAGCTGATGAAATTAAAGTCAAAAATTATAAGTTTGAAAGAGATGTAACTATTGATGGAGTTATAGGAAGTAATAGTACTTTTTTTGAAGTAAATAAAAATTGGGACGTTGAGGAAGTGTTATTTAATCTTAATTTTAGTAAGAGTCAAATATTAAATGGAGATGTTTCAAGCTTAACTATCTTAATAAATAATGTACCAATAAAATCTATTAAATTAAATGCTAAAAAAGATTATAAAGATACATTAAAAGTATTGATACCAAAAGATTATATAATACAGGGATATAACGAAATAAAAGTAAAAACATATAAAACAATATCTGATGAAATATGTCAGGATGATTCTAACACTGGAAACTGGATGGTTATTCATAAGGAATCTTATACATCAATTAGATATAAGCAGAAAAAACTGGGCAATTCAATAAATGAGTATCCATATCCATATATAGAAATTGAAGAAAATTTTAAATTAGATACAACTTTAGTAGTTCCAGATAACATGAGTAGAGGCGAATCTACAGCTGTGTTTAATTTAGCATCAGAATTTGGAAAAATAACACAGAACGATAAATTACAGTTTGATGTTAAATTATATTCGGAAATGAAGAACTGGTCAGATGATAACATTATATATATTGGTAAACCTGAAAATACAGCAGAAGAAATCTTAAATATTCTAAGTGCAAAGGAACAAACTTTATTATCTTCAAATTGTATAATTAAACAGATAGATTCTCCTTATAATAAGAATAAGAAGATGATGGTAGTAATAGGTAGCAATGAAGAGGACTTAATAAAAGCATCAAATTTATTGATAGACAATAGACTTTCTAACCAAATTTTATCATCATCAATACTTGTAAATAAAGATACTAATATAAAGACGGATGGTGAACAAGAGTTAAATTTAGGTCATATAACGTTAGAAGACCTAGGATATACAGACATTTTGTTGGAAGGTGCATTTAGTCAACAAGCTTTATTCGATGTTAGAATACCAAAAGGTAGGAAGATAGATAATGGTTCAAAGATTGTTTTAAATTTAAGATATTCTGATAATTTGGATTTTGACAAATCATTGGTTACAGTGTATATAAATGATGTTGTTGTAGGAAGTAAAAAATTAGATAGGTCATATTCAAACAATGACAAACTAGAATTAAAAATACCTAAAGATATAGATAATAAAAACTACTATCAAGTTAAGCTGGTGTTTAATTTAAGTATAAAAAATTTAAATTGTGTTACAAGAGAAAGTAATAATCCTTGGGCATATGTGTCAAATAGCTCTTATTTGGAATTATCAACAAAAGAGAATCCTTCACTGAATTTCGAAAGTTATCCATATCCATTTATTAAGAATGATAAGTTTAATGATTTAACTGTGATAATGCCAGATTATACAGGGTCACAAGCAATGACATGGATGTCTAGACTAGGCGTTAATTTAGGTGCAAATATGAATTCACATGAGGGAAACATAAATGTAATTAGAGGTAAAGAGTTTAGTAATAAATATAAGGATACGAATATTATAGTTTTTGGGGTACCATTTAACAACTCCGTTATAAAGATGATAAATAGTAATTTAAATATAAAGTTCAATAAGAACTATTCTAACTTTTTATCAAATGATAAGATAAGCCTTATTGACGATTATGGTAAAAATATCTCATCAATACAATTGATAAAATCACCTTACAATAATCAAAAAAATATTATGGTAATCAGTTCAATAGATGAAAAAAATTTATATTTAGGAATGGATTATTTATTAAATAAAAGTCAAGTAAATGATTTAAAAGGAGATACATTAACAATTGATGAATATGGAGAAGTAAAAGATTTAACTTATAATACAAAAATAAATAAAGAAATAAAAGATAAAAGTGGAGAATTGAATATAAGTAAAACAGCTAAAGTTTTTTTTGTTGTTTCTTTTATTGTTATAATTGTGGCTGCAATTCTATCAATATTATTTATCAAGAAATATAAAAGAAGATAATACAGTAATCTTATTATTTTAAAATGAGGTATATGATTTGAATAAAAATGTAAACAAATTTAAATTTAGGAAAAATATTTTAATCTTAGGAATTATTTTAACTTTTGTATTTATAATTTATTTTGTAAATGTTGAATTAAAAAATAGAAGTTTAGTAAATAGCCAGTATGAGGGAAAGATTAAATCAGCTAATTTATCTGTAGATTATGAAATAAATCAAGTTATGAAGGATATAGATAAGTTAGGATTGAATACAATAAATGTACCTATAGTTATAAATGTGGATGATATTAATTCTGATATCATGTCAATAGATAATAATAGCAAAAAAAAGGCAACAAAACTAATAAAAAAGTTAAACAAGAAGGGGATTTCCACAATATTAGAAGCATATCCATGGATAAAAAATGGAGAGTTATATGAGACAGATTGGAATCCTATGAATAAAAAAAGATTTTTTTATAACTGGCAAAATACTGTATTAAATGAACTTATAGAAGATGTAGCAAACCCGTTGGATGTAAAGGTTTTAAATGTAGGCTCTAATTTTGTATATTTAGAAGAATATCAACAAAATTGGGATGAAGTAATAGATTTTGTACAATCAAAATTTGATGGTCTTGTAACATATAGAACTAATTGGTGGTATACAAAAAAAGGTGATTTAGATAGTAAATTATCTTATGAACAAAAACTAAATAATAATTTTTTTGATAAGCTAGATTTTATATCTATAGCAACGTATTTTGAGTTAAGTGATAAACCTGTCAATACAGTTGATGAATTGATTTCTGCCCTACATTCATCTACTGTGAATAATAGAGGACAAAATATAAAAGAAGAACTATATAATCTTTCTAAGGTTCATCGTAAACCGATATTTTTTGGAGAATTAGGTTTTTCAAATAGAGAAAATGCAAGCTCTCAGCCGTGGAATCATGTTCCTTCAGATATTATAAATGATGAAGAACAATCAAGATGTTTTGAAGCATATAGGAGAGTTTTTGAAAAAGAGGATTGGATAAATGGTTTCTCTGTGTTTTGTGTAGGTAAAATTGATGAAGAAAAAAATTTTTATCCATCAAAGGAGAGTATAAAGATTATTAAATCTTGGTATAAATAAATTTGTTATATAAATAGACAATTATAGTATATAAATAGTTGATTAGGAGAGATATAAATGAATGACATCAAGGTTATGACTGTATTTGGAACTAGACCTGAAGCTATCAAAGTAGCTCCTTTAATTAAGGAACTTGAAAAAAGAAAGTATATAAAAAGTGTTGTGTGTGTGACAGCACAACATAGAGAAATGCTTGACCAAGTTATAGAAACTTTCGATATAAATGTAGACTATGATTTAGATATAATGAAAAAAGGTCAAAGTTTAAATGATATAACATGTAAAGTTTTAAATGAACTTCCTATAATTATAGATAAAGAAAAGCCAGATGTAATCTTAGTACATGGAGATACAACGACAACTCTAGCTACTAGTTTAACTGCGTTTTATAGTAAAGTTCTAGTAGGTCATATAGAAGCAGGGCTTAGAACTTATGATAAATACTCTCCATTTCCAGAAGAACTAAATAGACAACTTACAGGAATTATTGCTGATATACACTTTGCCCCTACTAATTTGGCAAAACAAAATTTAATTTCAGAAGGAAAGTCTAAAAGCAATATATTTGTAACAGGCAATACTGCAATTGATACATTAAAGATGACAATAAGAGAGAATTATACTCATCCTATAATTGATAAGCTTGGTGAGGACAGAATGATTTTATTGACTTCTCATAGGAGAGAAAACTTAGGCGAACCTATGAGAAATATATTTAGAGCTGTAAAACGTATAGTAGATGAATTTGAAGATGTACAGGTAGTATATCCTATACATTTAAATCCTGAAATACGTGATATATCTAGTGAGGTATTTGGTAAAAACTCTAAAAAAATTCACATTATTGAGCCTTTAGAAGTGGTTGATTTTCATAATTTTTTAAACAAAGCCTATATGATAATGACTGATAGTGGAGGAATACAGGAAGAAGCTCCATCACTAGGAAAGCCAGTACTTGTGTTAAGAAAAAAGACAGAAAGAATAGAAGGTATTGAAGCAAAAACACTTAAATTAATAGGTACAAATGAAGAAAATATATATAATGATGTAAAACAATTATTAACAAATAGAAATGATTATATTCAAATGAGTAAAGCTTCTAATCCATATGGGGATGGAAATGCGAGTAAGTATATAGTGGATATAATAGTGAAAAAATTTAATTGAATATACTTAATCTAGCTTTTATTAGATTAATTTAAATTTTATATAAGATAGAATTAAAATATAACCACTTAATATAAAAATTATGATAAGATAAGGAATACAATTAGCAAGGGGGAATAATATGGCTAGAAAATGTATAAAAAATTTAGGGAAAAATAAAAGTATAAGAAGATTAAAGCTTATATTTAAAAAGATATTTATTACTGTATTTATAATAGCAAGTATAATAGCTGTTTTTAACATAACAAAATATTTTGAAGACCTATATAAAGTAAGAGATATAAAAACTACTAAAATTGAATACTATATGGATGTAGCTGATGAAGCAGGGGGCGGAAAAGTTCAATTAAGCTGGAAAGAGTTACTTGCTATAGACATGGTAATATATGATGAAGATTTAAGTAATATAAAAAAGAAAGATACATTAAATGTTGGTGAAAAATTTATAGTAGAAGACAAAAATGATAAAGGAGAAAAAGTATACAAGGTAAAAAAGTTTAATAAAGTATTGAATGAATTGAAATTTGACACTTCTCAAAAAAGTAGAGCAAAAAAATACATGAAGAATTTAGAATACACATATCTTGGAAATAAAGAATTAAAAGATAGTGATGAAAAAATTAAGTTTATAAGGAAATTGGAAGACTCAGCTATAAGAGAGTATATCGATTATGGTATATTGCCATCTATAACAATTGGACAAGCAATACTAGAATCTGGGTGGGGGAATTCTAAACTTACAAAGCAAAGTAATAATTTATTTGGTATAAAGGCAGATAAAGCATGGAAGGGAAAAAGTGTATCAATTTCAACTTCTGAACATTATAATGAAAAAATTGTAGCAAGTTTTAGGTCATATGGTTCATTGGAGGACTCTGTAAAAGACCATGGGTTATTTTTAGTGAATAATAAAAGGTATAGAAAAAATGGATTGTTTGAAGCAAAAGACTATATTAGTCAAGCACAAGCATTAGAAGATGCTGGATATAGTACAGCTGAAGATAAAAGTGGGAATCGTATATATGCAGAACTACTAATAGAGGTTATTAGAAGTTATAACTTACAGTTAATAGATAATAAAGTAGAAACAAAATAAGTATTAATTCTACATGAAAGTGTAACAAGATAAGTTTGTTTTCTACAAAAGAATAGAAAAAATGTAAAAAAAACATAAAAAAATGTATTGACTTGTTATTTAAAAGGTGATATTATTATTACTGTACTCGAAAGAGAGCAAAATGAACTTTGAAAATTAAACAGTAGGTTAATTTATAAAACAAGAAACAAACCATAAAGCCAGATATTTTGATAACAATAGTATCTGAGCCTGATAAACTTTTATTTGAGAGTTTGATCCTGGCTCAGGATGAACGCTGGCGGCGTGCCTAACACATGCAAGTTGAGCGATTTACTTCGGTAAAGAGCGGCGGACGGGTGAGTAACGCGTGGGTAACCTACCCTGTACACACGGATAACATACCGAAAGGTATGCTAATACGGGATAACATATTTGAGAGGCATCTCTTGAATATCAAAGGTGAGCCAGTACAGGATGGACCCGCGTCTGATTAGCTAGTTGGTAAGGTAACGGCTTACCAAGGCGACGATCAGTAGCCGACCTGAGAGGGTGATCGGCCACATTGGAACTGAGACACGGTCCAAACTCCTACGGGAGGCAGCAGTGGGGAATATTGCACAATGGGCGAAAGCCTGATGCAGCAACGCCGCGTGAGTGATGAAGGCCTTCGGGTCGTAAAACTCTGTCCTCAAGGAAGATAATGACGGTACTTGAGGAGGAAGCCCCGGCTAACTACGTGCCAGCAGCCGCGGTAATACGTAGGGGGCTAGCGTTATCCGGATTTACTGGGCGTAAAGGGTGCGTAGGCGGTCTTTCAAGTCAGGAGTGAAAGGCTACGGCTCAACCGTAGTAAGCTCTTGAAACTGGGAGACTTGAGTGCAGGAGAGGAGAGTGGAATTCCTAGTGTAGCGGTGAAATGCGTAGATATTAGGAGGAACACCAGTTGCGAAGGCGGCTCTCTGGACTGTAACTGACGCTGAGGCACGAAAGCGTGGGGAGCAAACAGGATTAGATACCCTGGTAGTCCACGCTGTAAACGATGAGTACTAGGTGTCGGGGGTTACCCCCCTCGGTGCCGCAGCTAACGCATTAAGTACTCCGCCTGGGAAGTACGCTCGCAAGAGTGAAACTCAAAGGAATTGACGGGGACCCGCACAAGTAGCGGAGCATGTGGTTTAATTCGAAGCAACGCGAAGAACCTTACCTAAGCTTGACATCCCAATGACATCTCCTTAATCGGAGAGTTCCCTTCGGGGACATTGGTGACAGGTGGTGCATGGTTGTCGTCAGCTCGTGTCGTGAGATGTTGGGTTAAGTCCCGCAACGAGCGCAACCCTTGTCTTTAGTTGCCATCATTAAGTTGGGCACTCTAGAGAGACTGCCAGGGATAACCTGGAGGAAGGTGGGGATGACGTCAAATCATCATGCCCCTTATGCTTAGGGCTACACACGTGCTACAATGGGTAGTACAGAGGGTTGCCAAGCCGTAAGGTGGAGCTAATCCCTTAAAGCTACTCTCAGTTCGGATTGTAGGCTGAAACTCGCCTACATGAAGCTGGAGTTACTAGTAATCGCAGATCAGAATGCTGCGGTGAATGCGTTCCCGGGTCTTGTACACACCGCCCGTCACACCACGGGAGTTGGAGACGCCCGAAGCCGATTATCTAACCTTTTGGAAGAAGTCGTCGAAGGTGGAATCAATAACTGGGGTGAAGTCGTAACAAGGTAGCCGTATCGGAAGGTGCGGCTGGATCACCTCCTTTCTAAGGAGAATTGCCTACTGTTTAATTTTGAGGGTTCGTTTTTACGAATACTCAATTAGCACCTTGAGCAACGGGATTTATCTGTTGGCGACGTGCGTTAGCACTTTAAGTAACGGAATAATCTGAGTGTATACGAAGGTTGTTCGTTGACGATGTGCGTTAGCACTTTGAAAACTGCATATATATTTAGTGATATGACATCTAATTTGTAATATATAAAGCTGATAACTTTTTAAAATTATCGAAGTGATAGCTTCTAATCTATCAAACCTTTTTAACTGGTCAAGTTATTAAGGGTGCAGGGCGGATGCCTTGGCACTAGGAGCCGATGAAGGACGCGATAAGCTGCGATAAGCTTCGGGGAGTTGCACGTAAACTTTGATCCGAAGATTTCCGAATGAGGAAACTCACTTAGAGTAATGTCTAAGTATCATTAAGTGAATACATAGCTTAATGAGGGGAACTCAGGGAACTGAAACATCTAAGTACCTGAAGGAAGAGAAAGAAATTCGATTCCGTAAGTAGCGGCGAGCGAACGCGGAATAGCCCAAACCAATAAAGTTTTCTTTATTGGGGTTGCGGACATATCATAAACGAAGAGGTATCGTAATTGAAGAGGTTTGGAAAGACCCACCACAGAAGGTAATAGTCCTGTATGTTAAACGAGAAGACTTCAGATATGATCCAGAGTACCACGGGACACGTGAAACCCTGTGGGAAGCAGGAGGGACCACCCTCCAAGGCTAAATACTACCTAGTGACCGATAGCGTATAGTACCGTGAGGGAAAGGTGAAAAGAACCCCGGGAGGGGAGTGAAATAGAACCTGAAACCCTGCACTTACAAGCTGTGGAAGCACATTTCTTGTGTGACCGCGTACTTTTTGTAGAACGGGCCAACGAGTTACGTTAAGTAGCAAGGTTAAGCACTTAAGGTGTGGAGCCGTAGCGAAAGCGAGTTTTAACTGAGCGTTCAGTTACTTGACGTAGACCCGAAACCGGGCGACCTACCCATGAGCAGGATGAAGCGAAAGTAAAATTTCGTGGAGGTCCGAACCCACGAGCGTTGAAAAGCTCGGGGATGACTTGTGGGTAGCGGTGAAATTCCAATCGAGCCCGGAGATAGCTGGTTCTCCCCGAAATAGCTTTAGGGCTAGCCTCAAGGTGAGAGATACGGAGGTAGAGCACTGAATGTCCTAGGGGGTATTGCACCTACCGAAGACTATCAAACTCCGAATGCCGTCATCTTATACTTGGGAGTCAGACTGTGGGTGATAAGATTCATAGTCGAAAGGGCAACAGCCCAGATCGTCAGCTAAGGTCCCTAAATGTAAGTTAAGTGGTAAAGGATGTGGGATTGCACAGACAACCAGGATGTTGGCTTAGAAGCAGCCACTCATTCAAAGAGTGCGTAATAGCTCACTGGTCGAGTGATCCTGCGCCGAAGATTTCCGGGGCTAAAACTTACTACCGAAGCTACGGCATCAGTAATGATGGGTAGGGGAGCTTCCCATACGGGTTGAAGCATGACCGTAAGGACATGTGGACAGTATGGGAGTGAGAATGTTGGCATGAGTAGCGAGATGTGGGTGAGAATCCCACAGGCCGTAAACCCAAGGTTTCCAGGGGAAGGTTCGTCCGCCCTGGGTTAGTCGGGACCTAAGCTGAGGCCGAAAGGCGTAGGTGATGGACAACAGGTTGATATTCCTGTACTACCGATAACCGTTTGAGAGATGGGATGACACAGTAGGATAAGCTAAGCACACTGTTGGTTATGTGTGCCCAAGCATTGAGGCAGTCAGAGTAGGTAAATCCGCTTTGATAATGCTGGGATGTGATGGGGAGCGAAATTTAGTAGCGAAGTAGCTGATTTCACACTGTCAAGAAAAGTCTCTATCGAGGTTAAAGGTACCCGTACCGCAAACCGACACAGGTGGGTGAGGAGAGTATCCTAAGGCCCGCGAGAGAACTGTTGTTAAGGAACTCGGCAAAATGACCCCGTAACTTAGGGATAAGGGGTGCCACCATCCGGTGGCCGCAGAGAATAGGCCCAAGCGACTGTTTACCAAAAACATAGGTTTCTGCTAAGTCGCAAGACGATGTATAGGAGCTGACGCCTGCCCGGTGCTGGAAGGTTAAGGGGATCTGTTAGAGCAATCGAAGCAGTGAACTTAAGCCCCAGTAAACGGCGGCCGTAACTATAACGGTCCTAAGGTAGCGAAATTCCTTGTCGGGTAAGTTCCGACCCGCACGAAAGGCGTAACGATTTGGGCACTGTCTCAACAACAGACTCGGTGAAATTGTAATTCCGGTGAAGATGCCGGATACCTGCGACAGGACGGAAAGACCCCATGGAGCTTTACTGTAGCTTGACATTGGGTCTTGGTACTACATGTACAGGATAGGTGGGAGGCTTTGAAACCAGGACGCCAGTTTTGGCGGAGCCATCCTTGGGATACCACCCTTGTAGTACTGGGACTCTAACCATAGGCCATGAATCTGGTCTTGGGACACTGTCAGGTGGGCAGTTTGACTGGGGCGGTCGCCTCCCAAAAGGTAACGGAGGCGCTCAAAGGTTCTCTCAGTACGGTCGGAAATCGTACGTAGAGTGTAAAGGCAAAAGAGAGCTTGATTGCAAGACATACAGGTCGAGCAAGGATGAAAATCGGACTTAGTGATCCGGTGGTTCTGCGTGGAAGGGCCATCGCTCAACGGATAAAAGCTACCCTGGGGATAACAGGCTTATCTCCCCCAAGAGTCCACATCGACGGGGAGGTTTGGCACCTCGATGTCGGCTCATCACATCCTGGGGCTGTAGTAGGTCCCAAGGGTTGGGCTGTTCGCCCATTAAAGTGGTACGCGAGCTGGGTTCAGAACGTCGTGAGACAGTTCGGTCCCTATCCGTCGCAGGCGTAGGAAATTTGAGAAGACCTGTCCTTAGTACGAGAGGACCGGGATGGACGTACCTCTGGTGTACCAGTTGTTCTGCCAAGGGCATGGCTGGGTAGCTATGTACGGAATGGATAAGCGCTGAAAGCATCTAAGCGCGAAGCCAACTTCAAGATAAGATTTCCCACCGCAAGGGTAAGACCCCAGAAAGACTATCTGGTTGATAGGTCGAAGGTGTAAGTGCAGCAATGTATTTAGCTTATCGATACTAATAGGTCGAGGACTTGACCAATATTTATTTGATGTTCATTGATTAAAATATATATGTAGTTTTTAGAGTGTTAACTCTAAAGAAGCTAGTTTTACTAGCTATAAAAACTTAATGCGGGTGTAGCTCAATGGTAGAGTTCTGGCCTTCCAAGCCAGCTGTGAGGGTTCGATCCCCTTCACCCGCTCCAAAAGATTATGTGGTTACAATAGCAGAGAGGATACACCTGTTCCCATTCCGAACACAGAAGTTAAGCTCTCTAGCGCTGATGGTACTTGGTGGGAAACTGCCTGGGAGAGTAGGACGTAGCCACGTAATCTTTTTTTTGCATAAAATTTTATAAAAATATAACTATTATATGTTTTTATTTGTCTTTTATAGATTTTTTTGGCAATAAATGATATAGTGAATATAATTAAATATTTAAATATTTAATTTTTTTTAATTTTTTGTAAGTTTATTTTTATAAATTTCTTGAAAATTTTTGGGAGATATACTTTGACATATTTTTAAAAGTAATTTTAACAGTAAGATAGGATAAAAAATAAATAAAATAGAAATTTGTGTTAAATAAGGAGATTAATATGAAAAAAAATGCAAGATTGATAACAACAGGAATTCTTTCAATGGCAATTGTTGCACCTACAATGGCATTTGCTACTGAGTCTAATGCTATGGAAAATAATGCTAACTTAAATATAAATTTGGAGAAAAAAAGTATAGTTTTAGGAAGTACCTCAAAGGTAAGTGTGAAATTTAAAGAAAAACCAGATGCTGATAGCATTACATTAAAATATAAATGTTATGACATGCCACTAGATACAACTCTAAACTATAATCAATCAACTGGATTATATGAAGGAACTATCAACTATAATAAAGACCCAGAATATCTAAATGTGTGGGAGCTACAGGGTATAACAATAAATAGTACAACTAATCCTAAGACTTTAGACAGACAAGAATTAGAAGCAATGGGATTAAATTTAAAAGATTATGATGTAACACAGGAGTGTATAATTGAAGACATAACTTCAAGAAAAGATGTAAGTAAATATATGAGAAAAACTTCTGCACCTATAACAGAACTTACAGGAAGTGATAGATATGAAACAGCTGTTAAGATAAGTAAAGAAGGCTGGAAAAATGGTTCAGATAAAGTAATTATAATAAGTGGAGATGTAAGTATTGATGGTATTATATCAACTCCACTAGCTACTACATATAATGCACCAATACTTTTGGTTGAAAAAAACAATGTACCAGCCAGTGTAAAAGCAGAATTAAAGCGTCTAAATCCTAAAGATGTAATAATAATAGGAGATGAGAATTCTATTTCTAAAACTACTACTAATCAAATTAAATCAACTGTAAGTGCTAGTCAAACACGTCTGAGTGGCTCTAATAGATATGAGACATCTCTATTGATAGCAAAAGAAATAGATAAAAATCATGATGTAGATAAAGTATATATAACAAATGCAAATGGTGGAGAAGTAGATGCACTTACTATAGCAGCAAAAGCAGGTCAAGATAAGCAACCAATTATATTAAGTGATAAAGACAGTCTTAAAAATGATACATATAAGTGGCTACAAAGTGAGGATTTACAAAGTGCCTACTTTATAGGTGGTCCTCAAATGTTATCAACAAATGTTATCAATAAAATAAATGATATAACTAAAGATAGTGTTACTAAAAATAGAGTATATGGAGCAGATAGACATGAAACAAACGCAAATGTAATAAAAACATTCTACACAGAGGATGAATTAGAAGCTGTTTTAGTAGCTAAATCAGATGTACTTGTTGATGCCTTGGCAGCAGGACCATTGGCTGCTAGCTTAAAATCTCCAATACTTATAACGCCAAAAACATATGTATCTGCATATCATAAGGATAATTTAGAAGCTAAGTCTGCTAATAAGGTATACAAAATAGGTGGTGGATTGACTTCTAAAGTAATGAGTTCTATAGCAGCATCATTATCTAAACATAATACAACACCAACAGAACCAGGGACTGATAATGGAGCAAAGACAGTTATGATTGACCCAGGTCATGGTGGTTCAGATACTGGAACGACAGGAAAACCATTAGGAGGTATTAAAGAAAAAGATTATACTTTAAATACTTCACTTGCAACAACTGAGTATTTACGTTCAAAAGGTATAAATGTAATTATGACTAGAGATACAGATAAGACTTTATCACTTGGAAATAGAACTGCCTTATCTAACTCTTTAAGACCAGATTTATTTACAAGCATACACTATAATGCTTCTGATACAACTGGAAATGGAGTAGAAGTATTTTATAAACTTGCAGATAAAAATGGTGGAACTACTAAAACTGTAGCTACAAACATATTAAATAGAATTTTAGAAAAGTTTAACCTTAAAAATAGAGGAATAAAAACAAGAACACTATCAACTGACCCTACAAAGGATTATTTATATGTTTTAAGAACTAATGATATGCCAGCTGTACTTGTAGAATGTGCATTTTTAGATAATGAAAAGGACATGAGTTTACTGGATACATCATCAAAAGTAAAGGATATGGGTACACAAATAGGTAAAGGTATAGAAGAATCATTAAAATAGTATAAATGGAAATATTTAATAAGATTTAATTCAAATACTTAAAAACTTACTATAAATTAATTTATGATTTAAGTCTAGATTAAATTTATTATTAATAAAGGCTGTATATACATTGTGGCACACATAGGTGCAGATGTATATACAGTCTTTTTGCATTTATAGATAAAATACAAAAGCTTACATATCCTAAAGCCATAGTTATGTCTAAAAGTTTAATATTTTAATCTAAAGCATAAAAAATTGTAATTATTATATGCTTTTATTTGACTTTTATAGATTTTTTTGGCAATAAATGATATAGTGAATATAAATAAATATTTAAATATTTATTTTTTTTGTTTACTTTTTATTTATATTTACTTTATTTTATTATTTATATTTACTTTATTTTTTGAAAATTTCTGGGAGATACACTTTGATATACCTTTTAAAAATAATTTTAACAGTAAATAGTATGAAAAGAAAATAAAATAGAAATTTGTGTTATATAAGGAGATTAATATGAAAAAAAATGCAAGATTAATAACAACAGGAATTCTTTCAATGGCAATTGTTGCACCTACAATGGCATTTGCTACTGAATCTAATGCTATGGAAAATAATGCAGATTTAAATATAAACTTAGAGAAAAAGAGTATAGTTTTAGGTAGTACATCAAAAGTTAGTGTAAAATTTAAAGAAAAGCCAGATGCTGATAGCATTACATTAAAATATAAATGTTATGACATGCCACTAGATACAACTCTAAACTACAATCAATCAACTGGGTTATATGAAGGAACTATCAATTATAATCAAGACCCAGAATATCAAAATGTCTGGGAGTTACAAGGGATAACAATAAACAGTGTAAATAATCCTAAAACTTTAAACAAACAAGATTTAGAAAAGATGGGACTAAATTTAAAAGACTACAATGTAACACAGGAATGTATAATCGAAGATATAACTTCCAGAAAAGATGTAAGTAAATATATGAGAAAAACTTCTGCACCTATAACAGAACTTACAGGAAGTGATAGATATGAAACAGCAGTTAAAATAAGTAAAGAAGGGTGGAAAAATGGCTCAGACAAGGTAGTTATAATAAATGGAGATGTAAGCATTGATGGTATTATATCAACTCCACTAGCTACTACATATAATGCACCAATACTTTTGGTTGAAAAAAATAATGTACCTGATAGTGTAAAATCAGAATTAAAACGTCTAAATCCTAAAGATGTAATTATAATTGGAGATGAAAATTCTATTTCTAAAACTACTGCTAATCAGATAAAATCAGCTGTAGATTCTAACCAAACACGTCTAAATGGCTCTAATAGATATGAGACATCTCTATTGATAGCAAAAGAAATAGATAAAAATCACGATGTAGATAAAGTGTATATAACAAATGGTAAAGATGGAGGAGAAATAGATGCACTTACTATAGCAGCAAAAGCAGGTCAGGATAAGCAGCCAATTATAGTGGCTGATAAAGACAGTATTACAAATCTTACATATGAATGGCTGAAGAATGAGGACTTACAAAGTGCATACTTTATAGGTGGACCTCAAATGATATCAACAAATGTTATCAATAAGGTAAATGATATAACTAAGGATAACGTTGTTAATAATAGAGTATATGGAGCAGATAGACATGAAACAAATGCAAATGTAATAAAAAAATTCTATACAGAAGATGAATTAGAAGCTGTTTTAGTAGCTAAATCAGATGAACTTGTTGATGCTTTAGCAGCTGGACCATTGGCTGCTAGCTTAAAATCTCCAATACTTATAACACCAAAGACATATGTATCTGCATATCATAAGGATAACTTAGAAGCTAAATCAGCTAATAAGGTGTACAAAATAGGTGGTGGATTGACTTCCAAAGTAATGAGTTCTATAGCAGCATCATTATCTAAACACAATACAACACCAACAGACCCAGGAACAGATAATGGAGCAAAGACAGTTATGATTGACCCAGGGCATGGTGGTTCAGCACCTGGAGTAAGTGGAGCATTTGGAGGAGCCCTTGAAAAAGATTATGCTTTAAATACTTCACTTGCAACAACTGAATATTTACGTTCAAAAGGTATAAATGTAATTATGACTAGAGATACAGATAAAACCCTATCACTTGGAGGTAGAACTGCTCTATCTAATTCGCTGAAACCAGATTTATTTACAAGTATACATTATAATGGTTCTACTAATAAACAAGGTCGTGGTGTAGAAGTATTTTATAAGCTTAAAGATAAAAATGGTGGAACTACTAAAACTGTAGCTACAAACATATTAAATAGAATTTTAGAGAAGTTTAATCTTAAAAATAGGGGTATAAAAACAAAAGTACTTCCTGATGATTCTACAAAAGATTATTTATACGTTTTAAGAACTAATAATATGCCAGCAGTACTTGTAGAATGTGCATTTTTAGATAATGCAAGTGATCTGAAGTTAGTAAATTCACCTGAAAAAGTAAAAGAAATGGGTACACAAATAGCTAAAGGAATTGAAGAATCATTAAAATAATTAAAAATAAAAATATTTAACATCTTAACATAAATTTATATTTATATTAATTTATATTTGAAAATTGATGTTAAAACAATAATATGAAAAATAAGTGTATCAATCGCAAAGACTGTATATACATTGCTGCATATATGAATGCAAGACTGTGTATATATAGTCTTTTTTTGTAGTTAAATGCAATAATTTGATTGTATTTTGAAAAATGCACAATATGATATAATTAGATAATATACACTTAATTTAATTAAGGAAGGTGATTATGTGGAATATTTATTTAAAAAAAGCAGTCTAAAAAAAGATGAAAATGAATCCTTAGATAAATATAAGGAATTATTAGATAGAACTGAAAATAACTCAAGAAGCATTATTTTATTAGTACCAAATAACAATACTAGAATAAGATATGAGAGGTCATTAGAGTTAGATTATAGTGAAGAATTAAAAATAACAACATATATAGGATTTGTAAAAAAAGAATTATTAAAATACTGGGGACTTATAATAGAGAAATGTGAAGGAATACATAAAAAATCTATATCTCCAACATTTATATCAAATAGTTTGAGTGAATATTTGATAATTAAAAAAGTTAAGGAAAAAAGAGTGAAAGAAGGCTATTTTGAAGATATCACAGGAACAAATAAATCAATCGCAAAAAGTATAATTACAAATATAAATAAGTCAGCATTTAATTTAATTGACTTTGATTTTATTGGAGAAAAAATATATTCATCAAAGAAAAATAGAAATAGTATATATAGATTTTCATATACTCAGATGGATGAAATTATATCATATTACATAAATACATTACTTTCAAATTCAATGTTAGATAATGCACTAAGTGTGTATATATACAATAATTATCTTCTTAATGATGAATTTTATTTAAAAAACTTGTTTAAAGAATTGAGATATATAGTAGTTGATAGTCTTGAAAATTCAAGTAATGCTGAAGTAGATTTTATTGAAAAGATATCAAGTGAAGTATTAGAAAGTCATATATTTTTTGATTTCAGCAAAGATTATTCTGTGTTTAACAATATTGACATGGATTATATAAATGAAAAGATAATATCTAAAATTAAATTTAAAGAAGATATTAACTTTAAAAAAAGTAATATAAAAATAGAAGATTTATATTTATTACCCTCAAATATAGAATTAAATCAATCAAGTCAACTGTATAATGAAATGTTAGGCTTAGTAAGTGAAAAGGTTATAACTCTTATAGAAAGCGGTATATCTCCAAAAAATATAGCAATTATATCACCTATAAACAATACAATATTGGAATATCAAATTAAGGATTCTTTGAGAGAAAGAAATATAGGTGTTTTTAACACTAAAAAAGATAAAAAAGCTATAGATTATCCATATGGAAATGCTCTAGTGGTTGCTACTTGTATATTTTATGGATATTTAGACTTTATAAAAGATGAAGAATATATAAGTTTTTTAGAGACTATTTTAGACATAAACAGAATAAAAGCATTTAAGATTTTTAAAGAAACAAGATATTTAGAAGTTGATAAAATAGAAGGGTATAATCAATATCGTGATATTTTACAGTATATTGAAGAAAAGAAGAAAAGCGACATAAAAATACATGAATTTTTAATTCAATTTTATATAGATAAAATGTTAAATTTAAAAGATGGTAAAAAGAATGTTGGTCTATGTAAACAAATAATAACTGAAAGTGAATCATTTAGTGAAAGTGCAAGCCTACTTGAATTGAGAGAAGAAAAGATTTTTATAGAAGCTTTAAAGACGACAATAAATGATTATTATTCTGTTATTGATATAGAAGAGCTAAAAGATAAAGATAAAATAGTAATAACGACTCCTTATTCATATATATCATCAAATATAGATAGAAGTGTTCAAATTTGGGTAGATATAGGAAGTAATTCTTGGAATATGAAAATAGAAAAAGATATAAGTAATTTAATTGTACTTAGAAAATCTTTTGAAGAAAAAAAAATTTATACAAATGAAATGGAAGAGTACTACAAGAAATATTATCTATATAATACAATATATAATTTATTGTTAAGTGCAAAGAATGTTTATGCATATAAGAGTGAATACACAATTAATGGCTATATTCAAGAAAGTATGCTATATAGTACACTTTTGAAACTCTCACATAAAGGAGATAAAATTTATGATTAATATAAATTATAGAGAAGACCAAATACCAATAATAAATTATGAGGATGGAACTATGGCAGTTCCAGCAGTTCCTGGGGCTGGCAAAACATTTATAATAACAAATTTAGTAGCTAAACTACTACTTGAACAGAAACATAAAGGCGGTAAAATATTAGTTCTTACATATATGAATAGTGCTGTAAATAATTTTAAAGGTAGAATAAAAAGAATACTTGAAGAAAACGAAATACACGATATTAACTCATATGAAGTAATGACTATACATAGTTTAGCTGTAAAAATAATAAAGGAAAAACCCGAAATAGTAATGTTGAGTGAAGATTTTAATATAGCTGATGATTTGCAAAAAAGTATTATATTAAATGAATGTATAAATAAATTTAGATTTTCTGGAGGCGAAAGAGCATTTAGATGGTTTTTAAAAGAACAAAAAGATGAAAGGTGGAAAGAGATAACTCTTGAAGCTTGGGAGAGAGGTTTTTTTGAATTTGCAGGAAATGCTATAAGTGAACTTAAATACAAGGGAATTTCTCCAGATAAGCTTGAGGAGATACTATCAAGAGGACACAAAGGCATGCTTAAAGTGATTTTGCCAATATACAAATTGTATGATAGAAAATTAAAGCAAAATGGCTTGCTAGATTATGATGATATATTAATTTTAGCAGAAAAAACTTTAAGCTTAGATGAAGGTCTTAGAAAAAAATTCCAAACTAGATATAAATATATTTTTGAAGATGAATGTCAAGATTCAAATGAAATACAAGGGAATATAATAAAAATTATATCTAGTGAAAACAATAACTTAGTTAGAGTGGGCGATATAAATCAGAGTATAACAGGTACATTTTCATCATCAGACCCTAAGTTTTTTAAAGAATTCATAGAAAATGCAAAGTGTTGTTATAGGATGGATATGTCAAATAGAAGTTCAAAAGATATACTAGATTTAGCAAATACACTTGTAGAATATGTGACAAAAGAATTTAAACAAGAAGAATGCAGATATGCTCTTGAGGATATGCAAATAAAAACTGTTCCAACTGGGATTGGATATAAAGAAAACCCTAATCCAGAGCATTATAATATAAATGTAAAATGGTATGATAGTTGGAAAAATGAAATAGAACAAACTGCTAAATATGTTAAAGGTATAAAAAAGAAATACCCAGATAAGAGTATAGGGATACTAGTTCCATTTAATGAACAAGTTACACAAGTTGCTAAGGAACTTAGAGAGTATAGTCTAACATTTGAAGAATTGGGTCCAAATTCTTTAAGTAAAAGAAAGGTTATAAATAACATAGCTTCTATTATAGATTTTATGTTAAACTGCGATGATATAGAAAAGTTAATAACTGTACTTGGTAAGGTTTTTATAAATACAGATAATGAAATAGAAGAAAAGAATTTTTTAGATGGATTAAAAAACTATACAACAGAAGAAATTATATATGATTTTAAATTTAACGAAGATAAATTTGAGCCACTAGAAATTAATAAGGAAAGCGATATATATACAAGTTTTAAAGATGGTATAGGTATTATAAAACAGATATTAGAATACCCAATAATAAGGTTAGACCTGCTGATACTATTTATTGGAAAAAAGCTCAACTTAGAAAAAGAGGATAAAGCAGTATTAGATTATATATCTTTTTATATAAAGTATTTAGTTTCAGAAAATATACATATGGACTTAGAAGATGTTTATAATGTTCTATTTGATGTCAAAAATAAGGTGTTTAATCACATAATAGATGTAGTTTATGAGATAAATGGATATGAGCCAGAACTTGGTAGTATAACACTGTGTAACTATCATAAATCAAAGGGAATGGAATGGGATTGTGTGTTTTTATTAGGTCTTGTTGAATATAATTTTCCTGACAATATTACTCAGAAATTTCAGAGTGATAAGTGGTACTTAAAAGAAAAATACAAAAATCCAATGGCTATTATTAAGTCAGAAATTGAAGCTATATTAAAAGGTAGTATTTCAACTGATTACGCTTATCAAACTAAAATTGATTCTATAAATGAGAAGATTAGACTCTTATATGTGGGAATCACTAGAGCGAAGGAGATGTTAGTACTTTCAGGAAGTGCTTATAGAGATGAGAATGATATAGGGAATAAAAGAAAAGAACAAAATCCATGTGTCTATTTAAGAAGGCTGAATCGACATATTATTGAAAAAAGGTCAAATTAGAATATAATGAGTTAAGTTAATCTATTGATGAAAGAAAGCTAAATTAATATATAATAAATAGTTATTAAAAAATAAAGCTAAGAAAGAAGTGATATGATTGAATGATAAATTAAAATATTTTTCTTATAGTCAAAATTCAATTAACACATATAAGTCATGCCCACTAAAATTTAAGTATAAATATATTGATAAAATAAATTGGAAAAATGATGATATAGGTAGTAGAGAATATTATGAAAGTTTAAAAACTGGAAGAGACTTTCATTTAATTTGTGAAAGATACTTTAGTAATATACCACTTGGAATCTATTTTAATGAAGATGATAAAAATAGTAAAAGATTTTTAAAATGGATTGAGAACATAAAAAAAATTGTTCCCATCGAAAAAGAAAAAATATATTTACCAGAATATGAAGTAAGGATGAATTTAAATGGGGACATATTACAAGCAAAGTATGATTTAATTGTAATTGGAAAAGGAAATATAGAGGTATGGGACTGGAAAACTGAGTCTAAAAAGATTAACTATAAAAATGTAGAAAGTAGGATTCAAACAATAGTTTATATGTTTTTGGCAAAAGAAGTTATACCAAAAGTTTTAAAAATAGAAGTAAATGTTAAAGATATAAGTATGAAATATTACCAACCTGAATTTGATGATTTGCCAATTACTATCTCATATGATGAAGAAAAACATGAGATAAATAGAAATAAAATTCAAAACTATATAAACATGATAAAAAGTACAAATTATGAAGAACATACATACGAACACAATCTATACAATGATATAGAAAAGGTATATAATAAAGAAGAACGTATGTGCTATAGAAATAAAAGTCATTGTAAGTATTGTGAATTTAATAAATTATGCAATGATAAAGAAATAGATTATAGTATTTTGGAGGCGGAAATTTATGGGACTTAGGTTTATATTAGGTAGATGTGGAAGTGGAAAATCTACATATATATTAGATGAAATTAAAAAAGAATCTCAAAAAAATGAAATGACATCTGTTATACTTTTAGTTCCAGAACAGTATACATTTGAAGCTGAAAATAGAGTAAGCAAACTATTTTTAGGAAGAGAAAAGGACAAGTATTTAAGAGTTAGAGTACTTAGTTTTAAGACACTAAGTAATATAGTTTTTTCTCAAACAGGAGGATTAACAGATGTAAATATAAATTCTAGTGGAAAAGCAATGATGGTGTATCGAGCGATAGAAGATGTAAGTGAGGAGTTAAATGTATTTTCAAAATCAAAGTCACAATCTGGTTTTGTAAGTTCAATTACAGATATGATATCGGAAATGAAACAGTACAATATAAGTCCTGAAATGTTAGAAAACATATCTGAAGAATTAGAAAATGAGACATTAAGTTTAAAGTTAAAGGACATAAGTAAGATATATAATTCTTTTGAAGGAAAGTTACATGAAAATTATATAGATGCTCAGGATATGTTGACTTCATTATCAGGAAAAATAGAATTGAGCAACTATTTAGAAGGAGCTTATGTTTATATAGACGAATTTACAGGTTTTACACCAAATCAATACAATGTTATAAAAAGTATATTAAATAAAGCTAAAAGTGTTAATATATCTTTGACTGTAGATAATGTTAATTATATTGGATATAGCAAAGCAGATGTGTTTTCTAGAACTAAATTTACTTACTCAAAATTAACTCAATTATGTAATGAAGAAGGAATAAAAATATTACCACAAGTGAATTTGAATACAGGTGTTATAAAAAGATTTGAAGGAATTCAAGAGTTACAGCATTTAGAAAAATTTTATAATGCTTATCCATATAAGACATATATAAATCCAACTAAAAATATAAAAATAAAAGAATTTAATAATTTGTATTCAGAGGTAGAAGAAATAGCTAAAGAAATTGTACATTTGGTTAGAGACAAGAATGTTAGATATAGAGATATAACTCTTGCCACAAGAGATTTAAATCGATATGATTTTTTGGTACATTCTATATTTAATGAGTATAATATACCTAATTTTATAGATAAAAAGAGAGAAGCAAAAAGTAATCCAATAGTCATATTAATTATTTCAGCTTTAGAAATGAAAAACAGACGATATGGATATGAAACTATGTTTAGGTATTTAAAGAGTGGTCTTATAGGAATTGACAGTGATGATATAAACTTGCTAGAAAATTATGTACTAGCCAATGGAATTAAAGGCAAGAAATGGTTTGATGAAAAGTGGGATTATAGAATAACACAAAGTCTTTCTAATGAAGAAAGTGAATTTGAGTTAGAATTAAAAGATAGAATAAATGAAATAAAAAATAGAGTATTAGAGCCAATAATAAATTTACAAGAAAAACTAAAAGGAAAAAACAGAGTAAAAGAAATTTGTAAGTATATATATGAGTTTTTACTAGATATAAGCATGCCAGAAACGATAGAGAGTTTAATAGTAAATTTTAAGGATAAAGGAGAACTTGATGTTGCCAATCAGTATTCACAAGTTTGGGATATAGTAGTGGATGTTTTAGACCAAATGGTGGAACTTATGGGTGAAGAGATAATATCCTTAGAAAAATTTATAAAATTAATAACCCTTGGATTTGATGAGTATGAGTTAGGGCTAGTTCCTCCTAGTATAGACCAAGTACTTGTAAGTAGTGTGGATAGAATGAAAAATCCAAATACAAAATACTTATACTTAATAGGAACTACTGATGGTGTATTTCCTTTAATTACAAAAGATAGTGGAATATTAAGTGATAATGATAGGGAGAGTCTTGGAAGTAAAGGCATTGAAGTTGACATAGATAGCAAAACTAGAAGTTTTGAAGAACAATTTTTAGTATATAAAGCTCTTACTTCAACATCTGAAAATTTAATTATAACATATCCTATATCTGACCATGAGGGTAAGACGCTTAGACCTTCAATAATTATATCAAGATTAAAGAAGATATTCCCAAATATAGAAAATAAAAGCTATTTGATAGAAGAAGATAAAAGAACTAATGAAGATATACTTAAGAAAATAACTGTAAAATCACCTACATTTAATGAGCTTATAGGGGTAATAAAAAACTATGATAATGATGGTTATAGCAAAGAAGAAATTAATAGTATTTGGTTAGATATATATAGATACTATCTAAAGGATGAAATGTATAGTTCCATAACAAAAAAAGTTATAAAAGGTCTTAGTTATACCAATCAAGTTCATAGAATTGAAGAGAAAAAAATAAGGACTTTGTATAAAAGTAATTCTCTTAGTGTGTCTAGACTTGAAAAATATGCAGAGTGTCCATTTGCTTATTTTATACAATATGGTCTTAAAGCTAGGAAGCGTAAAGAATATTCGTTTACACCACCTGATTTAGGAACTTTTGTTCACAATATTTTAGATAGATTTTCAAAAGAGCTATCACAAGACAATTTATTGTGGAAAGATATTGATGAAGAATATATAGAATTAAAGATAGGCATTATAGTTGATGAAATAATCTCAAAAATACCAGGATATATATTAGATAGTTCTGAAAGATACAAATATCTTGCATATAGATTAAAGAATATGCTTACAACAGCTATAAATATAATTAGTCAACAGATAAAACAAGGTTCATTTGAACCTGTAGATTATGAAGTTAAATTCGGTAATGATGGTAAATATCCTCCTATAAAAATAGTTTTGAATAATGGAGAAGAAGTAAATTTAATTGGTCAAATAGATAGAGTAGATGAATTTGAAGAAGGTGAAAACAAATATATAAGAATTGTAGATTATAAATCAGGTAATAAAGCAATAAGTTTAACAGAAATATACTATGGTCTACAATTACAATTGCTTGTGTATCTTGATGCAATCCTTGAAAGTGTAAAAGAAGAAGATATAAATTTAAATCCAGCAGCAATATTATACTGTAGAATAAATAATCCAATAGCAAAGTTTAATGAAGATAAAGATGATACTGAAATTCAAGAAGCTATATTAAAAGAGCTTAGAATGAAGGGGCTTGTGGTAAAGGATTCTCATATAATAAAAGAGATGGATAAATCATTAATAGATGGAGAAAGAAAAAATTCCTTAGTAATACCAGTGGGTCTTACAAAGGATGGAAATGTAGGCAAAAGTACATCTACAGTAAGTTATGAAGATTTTAGGTTACTTAGAAAATATGTAAAACATGCTATAAAGGATTTATGTGAAGAAATGTTAAGTGGCGAAATAAAGATATCTCCATATAAACATAAAGAAGGAACATCATGTGATTTTTGTGATTACTCAGCGATATGTCAATTTGATTCAACTATGAAAGATAATAAATATAAAATTTTAAACAATAAGAGCAATGAAGAGATAATAAAAATGATGGAAGGAGATGTTGATTAATGAGTTCTCCTAAATGGACAAAAGAGCAAACTGAAGTCATAGAAAGTAGAGACTGTAATTTACTTGTTGCAGCAGCTGCTGGGTCGGGAAAAACAGCAGTACTGGTTGAACGTATAATTCAAATGATAACAAGTAGAGAAAATCCAATTGATATAGATAAATTATTAGTAGTTACATTTACTAATGCAGCTGCATCAGAAATGAGAGAGAGAATAGGTGATGCTATAGGAAAAGCATTAGATGAAAATCCAGAAAATAAGCATTTACAAAATCAACTTGTTTTATTAAATAAATCAAGTATTACAACAATACACTCATTTTGTTTAGATGTTATAAAATCGAACTTTCATAGAATAAATCTAGACCCTAATTTTAGAATAGGAGACCAAACTGAATGTGCTATTTTGAAACAAGAGGCAATCGAAGAAGTATTTGAAAAATTATATGAAGAAAGAGATGAAGGATTCTTAAATTTAGTTGAAAGTTATGCAGAAAGAGGAGGAGATAAAGAAGTTCAAGATATTATTCTAGGAATATATTCATTTGCAATGGCTTCTCCTGAGCCTAAAAAATGGCTTATTGATTCAGCAGAGAGATTTAACATTGATGAGGACTTTGATTTTTCAGAATCTATTTGGGGTAGAGCCATATTAGATTCTGTAAAAATAGAAATTGATGGAATTTGCTCAAATATGGACAAAGCCTTAAAAGAAGTTAAGTCAATAAAAGAGCTAGAAACTTTTACAGAGAAGCTGTCGATTGAATATAAAAGAGTGGTTGATATTTCACAAGCTTGTAATAAATCATGGAATGATGCACATAAGAAGATGTCAAATATGTCTTTTGAAAACTATGCAAAAGGTATAAAAAGGATACCAAAAGATGCTCCTTCATATATAAAAGAGTCAAAAGAAAAAGCAAAAGCAATAAGAGACAAAACTAAAAAATCTTTAGAAAGTATAATAAATGCTACATTTAATAAAGACAATGAATCTATTAAAGATGAAATTAAATATCTTTATAATATAGTTAAACCAATATCTAATATTGTTCTGAGATTTGAAGAAGAATACAGAAATAAAAAAAGTGAAAAAGGAATAATAGATTTTAATGATATAGAGCATTTTGCCTTAAATATACTTACGAATGTAGATGAGAACGGAAGTATCATACCTTCTGATATAGCTATGGGGTATAGAGATAATTTCTATGAAATATTTATAGATGAATATCAAGATAGCAATCTTGTACAAGAAGTACTTCTTAAAACTGTAGCGAACATAGAGACTCCAAACAGATTTATGGTTGGAGATGTAAAGCAGAGTATTTATAGATTTAGACAAGCAAAGCCAGAGTTGTTTTTACAAAAGTACAATAACTATAAAGATGAAAAAGGAAGTTCTCACAGAAAAATAATGCTTTATAAAAACTTTAGAAGTAGGGAAGAAATTGTAGATTCTGTAAATTATATATTTGAAAATATAATGAATGAGAATATAGGAGAAATTGAATATACAGAAAAAGAAAGACTTAACTTAGGAGCAGACTTTAAGCTAGATGTAGATGAGAACTCTATTGTTGGTGGAGCAACAGAAATACATCTTATACAAAAAAATACTAAAACTGGTAATGATATTATAAACAATAAAGATAATAATGCTAATAATGAAGAAAATGAAATAGAAGAAGATGAAGAACTAGACAACATACAACTTGAAGCTAGAATGGTTGGAAAGATTATTAAGGATTTAATGAAAGCTAATGAAGATGGAAAGATTCAAAAAGTTTATGATAAAGGAATTGATGCCTATAGACCTGTGGAATTTAAAGATATAGTGATTCTTTTAAGAGCTACATCTGCATGGGCACCTGTGTTTGCAGATGAGTTGATGAATATGGATATACCTACTTATGCTGATGTTGGAGTGGGATATTTTGATACAATTGAAATAAAGACAATACTATCATTACTTCAGATAATAGATAATCCAATGCAAGATATACCTCTTATAGCGGTGTTAAAGTCACCTATATTTGGATTTACACCAGAAGATTTAATTGATATTAGAATTCAAAATAAAGATAAAACTTTTTATGAAGTTTTGGAAAGTACATCAGAGTATGATGAATTTATAGATTCACAGAATGAAAACAAATCGGATTTTGTACCAAGTGAAGAATGTATAAATAAAAGTAAAGACTTTCTTCTTAAACTAAAGGAATTTAAAGAAAAATCAATGTATATGAGTACAGATGAATTTATATGGTATTTGTATACAAAAACTGGATATTATGCTTATGTTGGAGCATTACCAGGTGGAAGTCAAAGACAAGCCAACTTGAAAGTACTTTTTGAGAGAGCAAAACAATTTGAAGAGACTAGTTTTAAGGGAATATTCAACTTTGTAAATTTTATAGAGAAATTAAAAAAATCTAGTTCTGATATGGGTAGTGCAAAAACACTTGGAGAAAATGCAAATGTTGTCAGAATAATGAGTATCCATAAAAGTAAAGGTCTAGAATTTCCAATAGTTATATGTTCTGCTATGGGAAAAAATTTCAATACTCAGGATTTTAAAAAGAGTATTTTATATCATCATAATTTAGGCTATGGACCTCAGTTTGTTGACCATGAGAGACGAATTTCTTTTCCAAGTATAGCTAAAGAAGCATTAAAAAGCAAAATAAATATAGAAAATTTATCAGAAGAGATGAGAGTTTTATATGTTGCATTTACAAGAGCAAAAGAGAAGCTGATTATAACAGGCTCTACTAGAAATGTACAAGATAGCATGAGAAAATGGACAAATGGAATTGAAAATTTAGATACAATATCGCAATATGAAATACTAAAAAGTAAGAATTTTTTAGATTGGATAATGCCTTGTGTATTAAAACATAAAGATTTATCTAATTTATTGGAAGATATGGGGTTAGATGTGCCATTTAATGTTGAACATAATTCAAAATGGTATGGAAAGTTATGGAATAAAGATGATATTTTAATACAAAAGAAAAATGATGAAGAAGAAGAAAGTATTGAAGAAATTCTTGAAAAAATAGATGTAGATGAACCTGAAAGTGATTATTATACTGAAATAGAAGAAAAGCTAAACTATATATATCCATATGAATTTAGTACAAAAAAACCAGCTAGTATATCTGTTACAGAAATAAAAAAGATACAAAATAATTATGAAGAAGAGTTGATAAATACTATATTTGAACAAAAAGTAACTTTAAAAAAACCTCTATTTATTCAAAATGATGAAGAAAAAGAAAAAATAAATGGAGCAGAAAGAGGTACAATAATTCACTTGGTGATGGAAGTTTTAGATTTAAAAAAGGTAAACAGCATAAATGATATAAAGATGCAAATAAAAAGTTTTATTTCAAAGGGTATAATAACAGAAAAGCAAGCTAGTATAGTAAATCCTTATAAAATATATAAATTTTTTACATCTAACATAGGAAAAAGGATGTTAAATGCTGAACTTATAAATAGAGAAAAAGCAATTTATGCACAAGTAAATATGAAAGATATATATATTTATGAAGAATTGATAAAAAATGATGATAAGAAAATTTATGACAAAGAAAGTGTCATGTTAAGAGGTATAGTTGATGCTTATTTTGAAGAAGATAATCAGATAGTTCTGGTAGATTATAAAACAGATTTTGTAAATGAGGAAAATATAAATCAGATAATAGAAAAATATAAAAAACAATTAGACTTATATGCAGATGTTATTGAAACTTTAACTGGAAAATCAGTAAAAGAAAAATGTATATATTTATTTGGAGTTGATGAGGCTGTTTGTTATTAATTATTTTTGATATAAATTAGACATAAAGATAAATGGGAGGGAAAAAATGAGATTCATTCATACATCAGATTGGCATCTAGGGAAATCCCTAGAAGGCCACTCTAGAATTGAAGAACAGGCAAAATTTTGTGAGGACTTCATACAAATAGTAGAATCAAATGAAGTTGATATGGTAATAATTGCTGGTGATATATATGATAATTCTAATCCACCAGCTCAAGCAGAAAAACTGTTTTATAAAACTGTTTCAAGACTTGCTAATAATGGACAAAGATGTGTAATAATAATTTCAGGGAATCATGATAATCCAGAGAGACTTTCTGCAATAACGCCTTTAGCACATGAACAGGGTATACTTATATTTGGTTATCCATCAAGTTCTACAGAAAGAGCTAGGTATAAAAAATTTGAGATAACAGAGGCCGTACAAGGATGCACAACATTAAATATAAATGGAGAAAGTGTTGTAATTGCTACATTGCCTTATCCAAGTGAAAAAAGGTTAAATGAGGTTTTTTCAAGTGAAGATGATTTGGAAAAGCAAAAGACTTACTCTGAAAAAGTAGGAGATATATTTAGAAGTTTAGGAGAGAATTTTAGAAGTGATACTATAAATATAGCCATATCACATATATTTGTAATAGGTGGAGAGAGTACTGAATCAGAAAGACCTATACAATTAGGAGGAAGCTTTTTGGTTGAAAAAAAAGACTTGCCAGAAAAAGCTCAATATACTGCACTAGGACATTTACACAAACAACAAAAAGCTTCTGAACGTTTAAATGTATATTATTCTGGTTCTCCACTTCAATACAGTAAAGATGAAAGAGCATATACTAAAGGTGCATATATAGTAGATATAAAAGCAGGAGAAAAACCAAATATTGAGGAAGTTTATTTTAACAATTACAAGCCAATAGAAGTATTTAAATGTAATGGTATAGATGAAGCTTTAGATATATGTGAGCAAAATCAAGATAGAGATATTTGGTCATACTTTGAAATAAATACTGATGAGATAATATCTCAAGGTGAAATTAAAAAAATGAAAGAATTATTAAAAGATATAATAGAGATAAAACCAATAATAACATCTTGTTATGAACAAGAAAGTGTAGATATAAAAGAAAAGTCTATGGCAGAATTATTCAAAGAATTTTATTCCTTTAGTAGAGGTGTAGAACCAAAAGGAGAACTTATGGATTTATTTCTAGATATAATAAGTGAAGAAGGTGAATCAACAGATGAGACCAATTAGATTAGAACTGACTGGACTTAATAGTTATATTGATAAACAAGTTATAGACTTTGAAAAATTAATTGAAAGAGGTTTGTTTGGAATATTTGGGACTACTGGAAGTGGAAAATCTACAATTTTAGATGCCATAACTATTGCTATGTATGGAAATATATCTAGAAATACAAAAGAATATATAAACAGTGTATGTGATAAAGCAATTATATCGTATGAATTTGAGATAGGAAGCAAAAATACAAGAAGAAGATACATTGTAGATAGAACTATTGTAAGAAGTAAAACAGGAACAAAAACTTCTGGTGCTAGATTAGTAGAGGTGTTAAATGATAATACAAAAAATGTTTTAGCTGATAAAGTTGTTGAAGTAAATGAAAAAGTGGCTCAAGTTGTAGGACTAACATCAAACGATTTTACGAGGTCAGTAGTTTTACCACAAGATAAATTTAATGAGTTTTTGAGATTATCACGTGCAGATAGAAGAGACATGTTAGAGAGAATTTTCAATCTTGAAAAGTATGGAAGAAGTCTTGGGGATAAAGTAAAAAAGAGAAAAAATTTACATTTGCAAAAGTTAAAAGACTTAAAATCAAAATTAAGTCAATATGATGGAATAACAGAAGAAGTGTATAATAATATCAATCAAGAGCTAATAGAGTTAAAAAACCTAGAAAAAGAGAAAAATAAAACTTTGGATTTAGCTCAAAAATCTTATGAAGAGAGTAAAACAATATATGAGGAACAATTGAAGCTAGAGAAAAATGAGCTTAGAAAAAATGAACTCAATCTAAAAAGCAATGAGATAAAAGAAAAGACTAATCTTGTAGAAAATGATAATAATGCAAGAAAAGTGGACCCATACATAGGTACAGTTCAAAATTTAGAAAAAAGGATAAAAGAAGATAGTTTTACAGTAGATAATTTAGATAAAAAATTAGTAATTTTAAATCAAGAACTTGAAGTTATAAAGCATAGGTATGAAAAAATAAGTAAAATTAAAAATGAAGAAGTTCCTAAGTTAAGTGAGGAAAAAATAAAGTTACAACAAGCTATAAAATTAGAAGAAGAATTAGTTTTACTGGACAAGGAATTAAAAGAATTAAAAGAAAATGGTCTTGATTTAAGCAAGAACAAAACAGAGTTAGAAAAACTAAAAAAAGATTCTGAATCTAGAAAAGAAGCAGTTATTAAGTCCATAAAAGAAATTGAAGGAAAAATCGATAAAGTAAATATAAGTGCAGAATTAAAACAAAAAATATTTTTAGCATATGAATATGAGAAAGATTACAATAAAGTACTAGAAGAGAAAACTCAAAAAATAAATAAACTAGAAGAAATATCTAAGGATACAGAAGATATAAATTTAAAAGTTAGATATATTGATAGAGATAAAAATGATATCAACCGTAATTTAGAAAGTTTGTCTCTCCATTTAGATGTTCTTCTTAAAAAATGTCCTGGTAAAAGTGAAGATTTGCTTTTAAAATCTGAATATGTAACTGAATTAAGAAATAAGGCAAATAATACCAAAGAAAATGAAATTAAGAAAAATAATATACAAGATGAATTAAAAGTAGTTTTAGAAAATAAATTTAATATTGAGAGAGAACTAAATCTAGTAAATGAAAAGCTTGAGAGTAATAGAAAAAATAGAGAAGACCTTGAAAAAGAATTGGAAGAGCTAAAATACTTGAATTTGGCTTCTGAGCTTAGACGTGAATTAAAAGAAAATGTTCCATGCCCAGTTTGTGGTTCAAAGCACCATGAAAATCATAATATAACTAATTATGATGAAAATATAGTTTTTGTCAAAGAGAAATTAGATAAATTGGAAAAAGAAAAAGTAAGTATAAGACATAATATTGAAGAATTAAATGCTAAAGTAAGTGGTTATGTGTCTGTAGAAAAAATGAAAACTAAAGAATTGGAAGATGTAAAAGGAAAGCTTGGGGAAATTCCATCAAGTCAATTATTTAAAAGACTTGATGATGAACAAAGAAAATTAGCTGTACTTAAGTCTAATATTCAAGAGTGGGAAAAAGAGAAAGAAATCACTGAAAATAAAATAACACTAGCAAAAGAAGAAAAAAATAGAATTGAAAAAGAAGAATTAAAGATAAATGAAAGTTTGAATAACTATAAGAAATTAATAAAAGATTTGAATATCGAAATTGAAAGTCTGGAACATAAATGTAAGAAATTAAAACAAGAGTATTTAGGATTAAAAACAATTACTAAAGTTTCAAACCTATTGTCTAAAGTAGAAGAAATAAGAGAAAATGAAAAAAAATTAGAATTATTAAATACAGGATATTCAAACTTATTAAAAAACAGAGATTTGTTAGATATTAAAATAAGAGAACAAGAAAGTAAGTTACATGAAATAGAGTTAGAGTTAATAAAAGCTAGAGAGTTATATGTAGAAAAAAAAGTGCATAGAGAAAGCAAATATAAAGAAGTAATTAACATAACAAAAGGTGATTTAGCTAAAAATCTTTTACATAATGTTGAAGAACGTATATGCAAGATATTAGAACAAGAAGAGTCTAGTAAAGTAAAGCTAGAAGAACAGAGATTAGAATATGAAAAAAATCTTGCTGAGAAGCACAATATAGATGGAAGACTTAAAACTGCTAAAGAACAATATAAAGAGCAAAAAATAATATTAAATAAACTGCTATCAGAAAATAAGTTTGAAAGTATATATGCAGTAAAAAGGGCTTTGTTAGAAGGTGAAGAAGTAAAAAAATTGATTGAAGAAATATTGGAATATGAAGAAGAACAAAAGTTATTATCGTTTAAAATAAAATCATCAAAAGAAAAGTTAAATGGAAGAATTATTAAAAAAGAGTACTTTGAACAATTAAAAGATAATATTTATAATATGAAAGTAGAAATAGGAAATATATCCAAAGACATTGGCGCTAATCAAAATAAGTTGCTGACATTAAAAGATTCTTTAGATAAGATAAATGATTTTAATAAGGAACTTAGATTGGTTGAACATAAAGTAGATTTATTAGAAGAATTAGATAAATGTATACAAGGAAATAAATTTGTAGAATATGTCTCTACAAATCAACTAAAATATATAGCTTTAGAAGCATCAAAAAGACTGGAAGGAATAACTAAAGGAAGATATGCACTTGAAATTGATTCAACACTCAATTTTGTAATGAGAGATAATTTTAATGGAGGAGAAAGAAGAAGTATTGATACTCTATCTGGAGGAGAGACATTTTTAACTTCACTATCATTAGCACTTGCTCTTTCATCTCAAATACAATTAAAAGGAAGTGCACCACTGGAATTCTTCTTCTTAGATGAAGGATTTGGTTCATTGGATAGTGAGCTTTTGGAGATTGTTATAGAATCATTGGAAAGATTGCATAGTAATAATCTAAGTGTGGGTATAATAAGTCATGTCGAAGAACTTAAAAATAGAGTTCCTGTTAAGTTATTGGTTTCATCAAGTGAAGCTGGAGTAGGCTCAAAAGTAAAAATTGAATACAGTTAGAAATAATATGTTAATTGAATATATTATCTAACATTTCCAAAAAATATATAATTGTGATATAATTAAAACTAATATTAAATTTATTTATAATTAATATCAATATAAAAAAACAAGTAAGTAGGAGTGTGGTAAGTGTTGGAATCGCCCAATAGTTTGGTCCAGATTATAATTTTAGTAGTATTACTTATGGGGTCTGCATTTTTCTCGGCATCAGAGACAGCTTTAATGTCTTTAAGTAAAATCAGAATCAGATATATGCAAGATGAAGGAGTCAAAGGAGCTAAGTTAGTAAGTTCATTAATAGAAAACCCAAATAAACTTTTAAGCTCTATATTAGTTGGAAATAACGTTGTAAATATAGCAGCAACATCCATATCAACGTCACTATTTATAGGGTTGATGGGAGAAAAAGGAGTAGCACTTGCTACAGCTGTTATGACAGTACTAGTGTTAATATTTGGTGAAATCACTCCAAAGACAATAGCAGCAAGTAACTCAGAAAAGGTTTCTCTTTTAGTATCTAAGCCTATAAGAGTAATTATATTTGTACTAAGACCAGTAGTATGGGTATTTAATATAATTACAAATGTTATATTTAAGTTATTTGGTATAACACATAAAGGAGCTAAATCATTTATAACTGAAGAAGAATTAAAAACTATGGTAAATGTAAGTCATGAAGAAGGCGTCCTTGAAATGGAAGAAAGAGAAATCATAAATAATGTATTTGAATTTGGAGATATGCAAGCTAAAAATGCAATGATACAAAGAATAGATATGGTAGCTATAGATATAGAAGATAGTTACGATGAAATAATACAAGTGTTTAAAGAGGAAAAACTAAGTAGAATGCCTGTATATGAAGAAACTATAGATGATATTATAGGAATACTTAATATAAAAGATATTATATTTTTATCAGATGATGAAATAGAGTCATTTGATATTAAAAATTATATGAGAGAGCCATTTTTCACATATGAGTTTAAAAAGATAACACAGCTTCTTGAAGAGATGAAACTTGAAAAAAGTCAAATGGCTATAGTTGTAGATGAGTATGGTGGAACATCTGGTCTTTTGACTATAGAAGATTTAGTAGAAGTAATTGTTGGTGATATAGAAGACGAATATGATGAAGAAGAAGATGAAATACAAGTTATAAAAGAAGATGAGTATATTGTAGATGGAAGTACTAAAATTGGTGATGTTAATGAACTTATAGGTGTAAACTTAGAATCTGAAGAATTTGATTCTATAGGTGGGTTTATAATTGGGCACTTAAGCAGATTGCCAGAAGAAAATGAAGTAATTGAAGTTGATAATATAAGATTTTGTATAGAAAGCATAGAAAAAAATAGAATCAAAAAAATAAGAATATATACATAATGTAATAATGTTCTTAAATTTATGATAAGTGCATTGAATGTAGAATTTAAATTCTATATTTAATGCACTTATTTTTATTTTATATTCAAATAAAACTAGTATGAAATGGACAAAATAGAAATATAAATTAGAAGGAAGGAGATTTTTAAGATGAACATACTAGAAAATGATTTTTTATACAAATTAAAAAATAACACTATCTTTTTTTGTATATACACATTGTTGTTTATTTTTATTTATAAAGCGTTTCCATACATAGCTCCATTTTTTTTAGGTGGAATAATAGCTCTTATGATTAATCCTATATCACAAAAACTAGAAAATAAGTTTAACATCAATAAAGGTGTGTCCACATTAGTTTTGAGCTTTCTTGCAGTAGCAGTAGTAAGCACAATTACTACAATAATTGTAATAAATTCAGTGAAAGAATTGATGAGATTTCTAAATAATATATCTGCCAACCCCGAAGATATAAGCAATACAATTATGTATTTTTTAAATAAAATAAATACCTATATGAAATCATTTCAAGAAATAGCTAATTTTGATATAGAACAATTAGTAAGTAAGTTTAGTAATGAGGTAATGCATATTACAAAAAATCTCCTTACAAGTATACTTGGACTGGCTACTTCTATTCCATATATTATAATATTTATAATTACTTTGTTTATTGCTACATATTTTATAGCAAAAGATTTAGATAAAATTGAAAATAATTTTTATAATATGTTTACTGTTGATGTCAGAAAAAAGGTAAAGAATGTAAAGAAGGAAGCAGGTCTTTCTCTTGTAGGATATATAAGAGCTTATACAATACTTATGGCTATAACTTTTTTTGCAATATGGGGAAGTTTTGCTATATTTGGATTGAAATATGGACTGATAGTAGCTTTTGTAGGAGCTTTAATGGACTTAATTCCATTTTTAGGAATAATAACAATATACCTTCCAATAATCGTGTACTATTTTCTTATAAAAAATTATTTTATAGCTGTAAGCATGACTATAATATTTTTTGTTTTATCTCTAATAAGAGAAATACTTGAACCTAAATTAGTATCAGTAAATGTTGGGTTAAATCCATTAGCAACACTGGCTGCAATTTTTATTGGAATTCAGGTAAAGGGAATAATAGGAGTAATTTTTTGTTTGGGTTTGGTATGTATGCATGATATACTTAAGAAGGTGGATATCTTTTAACTATAAATAATTAAGATATTTTTGTGGTAAAATTTTATTCACTAATAAATAAAAATTCCATTAATATTGTAAGAAAGAAGGTATATGCATGAAACAAAAAGTAGTAGAAAGATTTTTAAAATATGTATCATTTGATACAACATCAAATTCTCAATGTGAAAATTGTCCATCTTCAGAAGGTCAAAGAGTTTTAGCTGAGTATATAGTTGAAGAGTTAAAATCAATTGGTATTGATGAAGTAAGTTTAGATGAAAACAGTTACGTAATGGCTACTTTAAAAGGAAATATTGAAGGTGTAGATACTATAGGATTTATATCACACTTGGATACAATTGAAGATATAAGTGGAAAAGATATTAAACCAAGGATAATAAAAAATTATGATGGAAAAGATATAGTTTTAAATGAAGAATTAAATGTTGTTACATATATAAAAGATTCTCCAGAATTAGTGGAATTTAAAGGAGATGATTTAATAGTTACTGATGGAACAACTTTACTTGGTTCTGATGATAAAGCTGGAATAGCCGAGATAGTAACTGCAATAGAATATTTAATCAATCATCCAGAAATTAAGCATGGAGATATAAAAATAGGATTTACGCCTGATGAGGAAATTGGAAGAGGTGCAAATCTATTTGATGTTGAAAAATTTGGAGCAAAATATGCATATACTTTAGATGGAGGAGTAGTTGGAGAACTTGAATGTGAGAACTTTAATGCAGCAAATGCAACTATTACTATACATGGTAGAAATGTTCATCCAGGTTCAGCTAAAAATAAAATGGTCAATGCTATACATATAGCCGCTGAAATATCAGAAATGTTCCCAGCAGATGAAAGACCAGAAACAACAGAAGGCTATGAAGGCTTTTGGCATCTAAATACTATAAATGGAAATGTTGAAACTGTAAGCATGGCTTATATTATTAGAGACCATTGTAGAGAAAAATTTGAACAAAGAAAATCTATAATGGTAGAAAATATAGAAAAAATAAATAAGAAATATGATAATAGAGTAGAATTAGATTTAAAAGATTCTTATTATAATATGAAAGAAAAGATTGAGCCAGTTATGTTCATCGTTGATATAGCGAAAGAGGCAATGGAAGAAGTAGGTATAAAGCCACGTTTAGTTCCTGTAAGAGGTGGTACTGATGGTGCAAGACTATCCTTTGAAGGATTACCTTGTCCAAATATATTTACTGGAGGATTAAACTTCCATGGTAAGAATGAATGTATCCCAGTTAGTTCTATGGAGAAGGCTACTAAATTAGTTATAAGAATAGCTGAAAAATATGCTGAAAGAGTTTAGTTAAAAAGTATTCAAAAATTAAGAGTTTAAAGTTATAATAGCTATATCATTCTTTATAAAACAAACTGATTGTAAGTTTGTATTGTATTTAAGGTGATATAGCTATTTTTATAATTATTTTGGGAAAAGATAATTATATTTACTTTGGGGTATAAATAAGTATTACAGAGTAACCATAAGTATTAATATTTTAAATAAGGGGGAGTTATATTGAAAATTAAATCTAAAAAAATAATGGTATTTGCACTTGTATTAGGGCTTGTAATGCCTAGTGGTGTATATGCAGATACAACTAACAAGAATCAAAATCCACAGACACATATGAATAGTTATATTCAAAATAGAAAATCTCCAAAGGGAGAAAAGTTAATTGGGGAAGATAGATTTGATACAGCTATAAAAATATCTCAAAGTGGATGGAATAATGGTTCAGAGAGAGTTTTTCTAGTAAATTCAAATTCATTACCAGATGCACTAGCTTCAACTCCTTTAGCAAGCAAACTGGATGCTCCAATACTACTTACTAATAAAAATAATGTACCAGAGAATGTAGCAGATGAGATAACAAGACTTAATCCTGAAGAAATTATTTTAATTGGAAGTGAAGGAGCAATTTCATCAAGTGTAAAAAAACATCTTGAAGATACAGGTGTTTTAGTAAGTAGAATTGGAGGAGCAGACAGAGAAGAAACTTCTTTGCTTCTTACTAAACAATTGGATGATACAGGAGATTTAGGCGTTTCAAAAATAGCAGTAGTTAATGGTTATAATGGCCTAGCAGATGCAACTTCTATATCAAGTCCAGCTGCAAGTGATAATATGGCTATAATATATGCAAGCAAAGATAGTATAAGAAGTGAATCTAAAAGCTTTATAACACAAAATTCAAATGAGACATACATAATAGGTGGAGAATATAACATAAGTAAAAAACTTGAGGGACAACTAGCAAATTCAGAAAGACTAGCTGGAGCAGATAGAAAAGACACAAATGCTAAAGTTTTAGAAAAGTTTTATGGAAAATTAAGTAAGGTTAGTAATATGTATTTTGCAAAGGATGGAAGTGGTAGAGAAGCTGATTTAGTTGATGGGCTTGCTGCTGGAGTATTGGCGGCAAAAACAAAGTCACCTGTAATCCTTGCAAGTGGAAGCCTAGGCAATGGACAACAAAGTTTTATAAAGAAAGTAAAAGCAGATAAATTTGTACAAGTTGGTGGAGGAAAAAATAGTAATCCTTATACAGAAGCATTAGGATTACAGTAGTTTTATTAATTAGTAATACTATATTTGTTAATTAGTAATATTATATAGTAAAGACAAGTAAACTAAGTTATATTTAATTAGAAGTTTGAATTGATGCATTTCAAATTATAATTAAGTTACAAATAGCTTAGTTTACTTGTTTTTGTGTTAATAGATACTTTAATATAGTAGATTATACAGTTTTCTAATGATATAGAAAAAACACCTCAATGTGAAGTGTCTATCTATAATATATTTTACTTTTTCAATTAAATTTACTCTAAATGTTTTAAATATTAACCTTTAATGTTTTTCATACATTCTTATAGCATACTACATTTAGTTAATATTGATTATATTTCCAGTATTAATATCGATTAAATTGATATCAAGTTCAAGCTCATCTTCATCATCAGTTTTTATAATATCTATAATTGCTACAGAATGGCTTCCATCTTTAGGGATAGAAGTACTTCCTGGATTTATAATTATTAAATTATCATCCATATATAGTTTCTTTACATGAGTATGTCCTAAAACTAATATGTCAGCACCCATTTTCTTTGATTTATCAATAATATCTTCTTCTGTTTCTGTATAACCATGATTTAATATAATCCTAATTTCTCCAAATTGGCTCATGACATAAGGACTTTGAATAGGATGTTCTATTACCATCTGGTCAACATCTGCATCACAGTTCCCTTTAACAATTATAATATTTTCTAATTTGTTTAACACTTCTATAAATTTTTTAGGATTATATCCTTCTGGGATATCATTTCTAGGACCATGATATAAGACATCTCCTCCATGTAAAAGAATATCACAATCAGATAATACATTTAATGCTTTTTCAAAGTAAAGTAAACTACCATGAGTATCACTCATTATTCCTATTTTCATATTAAAATCCTCCTAAGTGCAGTCTATAAAAACTTTTCAGATACTCTCTGCCAAAATTCATAATTTGACATCCTAAGTAATTTTATTTTTGCATCAGACATGCTAACTTTTATATTTTCAATTTGTCTAAATCTGTGCTCAACACCATCAACAACAATCAATAATGAGTCTTCAAATCTGTATTCTGGTGCAATCTTTATAACAGATTCATTTGAACATATTATACTTGATGTAAAACATCTATATGCATTAGTATTTATTGGATGTAAAGGTGTAATCTGCATAAGTTCGAGTTTTATATCAACAATACTACCGCCAGCAGAATAGTTGTAGGCGGTTGAACCTGTGGAAGTAGAAATAATCATACCATCTCCACTAAAATTTTGTATATGTTTATCATCAAGGCTTAGATTAAGATGTATAGTTCTAGACTTGTCCCCTCTTATGACAACTTCATTTACAGCAAGCATATTAGAGCCGCTAGTAGTTGTATATACCTCAGCGTTAAGAAGTGACATTTCTTGAATAATATAATCTTTTTTTATATAAGCTTCAATAAAGCTATCAATTTTATCTGGTAAAATATCAGGAAAAAATCCCAGATGTCCTGTATTTATACCCATTATGGGAATTTCAGGAAAATCGAAATCTCTAACTGTTCTTAAAAAAGAGCCATCACCGCCAATTGATATAATAAGTTCTGTATCTGGATAAATATCTGAATACACCTCAAAGCCAGCATTGACAAGTTTTCTAGTTAAGAGTTCTTTAGTCTCAAGGGACTTATTTAATTGGTTTGCATTTATAGTTATAATTCTTTTCATATATTCACCTCTTCATACTTTGTATTATAACATAGTTTTATAATTCTTAATTATAAATTTATAAATGTCCTAGCTTGTTGCGAATGTGTTAAAATATGTATAGGGGGTATAAAAAATTACATAAGAGGTGAAGACGTGTTTAAGGTAAAGAATATCACAAAAAAATTAGGTAAATTTAAATTAAATAATATAAACTTGGAATTAAAAGAGGGAGATATTATTGGGGTTATAGGACCAAATGGCTCTGGAAAGACAACTTTAATAAAAATTATAATGGGTATTATTGATGCTGATGAGGGTGAAATTGAACTTTGCAATGAGACAATTGACAATTCTCCAGTAAGTTTTAAAAACAATATTGGTTTTGTATATGATTCTTTACAATTTTATCCACATTTAAAGGTGAAAGAGTTTAGAAGAATAATATCTTTATTTTATAGTGATTTTGATAGAGAAAGATTTGATGAGTATCTTGAAAAATTTGAAATAGAAGAAAATATACATATTAAGAATTTATCAAAAGGACAATCTGAAAAGCTTATGCTAGCAAATGCACTTAGCCATAATGCTAAGCTACTTATTTTGGATGAACCAACTGCTGGAATAGACCCAATTGTAAGAAAAGAAATAATGCAGTATTTAAAAGACTTTGTGAAAAATGGAAGTAGTAGTGTAATAATTTCAACTCATAATACAGATAATCTAATTAGGATTGCTGATTATCTTATTTTTATAAATAAGGGAAATCAAATTTTTACAATAAAGAAAGATATGATAGAACATGAATATAAAATAATTAGGGCAAACAAGGCAGAATTAGAAGAAATTAAAGAAAGTATAGTTGGTGTAAAAGAGTATAAATACTACAGTGAAGCATTGCTAAAAATTGGAGATAACTTAAAAATAAAAAGCTTATTGATAGAAATTGATAAGCATAAAGTTAAAAATCCTACTATAGAAGAATTAATGTATTATTATGTAAATGAGGTGAAATAATGTTCAACTTGATAAGAAAAGATTTAATAGTAGGAATTAGTTCAGATGGTATTCGCAATTTAAAGTATCTATTACTGTTTTTTATTTTTTATTTTTTCCTTAATTCAATTTCGTACTATACAGTAAGTGTTGTTATATGTTACTTAATTTTTGTAGATACATTTGAGTGTGATTATGAACATGATTCAAGAATATTTATAAGAAGTATGCCAGTTAGTATTGAAGATATCGTGTATTCGAAGTATTTATTAGGTGTGGGATTAATAATTTTTATAACAACAATTGTATCTGTAATAAGTAAATTGACATCGCTAGTATTTTTTAGGAGTATGGTTTTGAATGATGTATTTTTTTCTATAAATATATTTTTAGCGATTTTATCAGTAATACTTCCTTTGTTTTTTAAATTTGGATATGGAAAAATGAAAATTTGTGGATTAATAATAAGTATTTTAATTTACTTTGTATATGGGGGTCTTTTAAGAATAGTTAGTATGATAGTATATCAAGTAAAGCATGTTAATTATAGTAAGGTAGGAGGCGTATACCTTTCAAATTATATTACTGATATTACTGATACTAGATATATAAATCTATACAGTGTGACATTTTTGACTATAATAATTTTTATAATATCTATGTATTTTTCTATTAAGATTTCAAAAAAGAATAAGTTTAATTATAAAAGTTTTTAATTAATATTATAGCGTAAAATATAAGGAGACTAGAAATGAATAAGTTTATAAAAGTTTCAATTTTTATTTTGGGAGTTTTTACACTATTCATAGCTATAAATAAATTAGTATATAGAGATATGGTAAGTGTCAAAGATTATGAAATAAATCATTTAGAGGAAATTGTTTTTGATTTTGATAGCAGAAGAAGTGAAGAAATTGGTACTGTTATAAGATTTAAAATAAGTAATAATAGTAAATACAGTTATAGGTTAAACAGTGCAAAAATGAGATTTGAGAATTGTATAGAGAGTAAAAAAGGAGAGAATAAATGCTCTTATTATGTAAATATAGATTTGTTTAATGAAAAAAATTCTATAACTGAAAAAACCTTAAACTATGGAATAAAGTCGAATAATCAAGGTTATGTCGATTTTGTGATTCCAAAGGGGTTAAACTTTGATTATAGGTATTTTAATGACTCTGGTATGAGTGTAGAGTATAAGGGTGAATTTACTGTGGAAATGCCTATCGCAAAAGGTTTATATTTAGTAGTTGGAAAAAATAATGATGTATGGAATTCTAATGTTATGGAGTAATTTGAAAAAATTGAAAAATAAAGTTATTACATATATAATTAAAATAGTATGAAATTTATAAATATTCAGGCTAGGAGGGTTTTCAATGTCAATAAGTAATGTAAGAGAGTATTTTAAAGAATTTGGAAGAGAAGATAGTATACTAGAGTTTGAACAATCTAGTGCTACTGTAGAACTTGCAGCAGAAGCAGCAGGAGTTATTCCAGCTAGAATCGCTAAGACTCTTTCATTTAAAATAGGAGAGGATGCAATTTTAATTGTTACAGCTGGAGATGCTAAGATTGATAATAAAAAATACAAGGATGAGTTTAGTTGTAAAGCTAAAATGTTAGCACCAGAAGAAGTTCTAGATTTTACTGGACATGCTATTGGTGGTGTTTGTCCATTTGGTTTAAAAAATTCTTTAAAAGTATATCTAGATGATTCAATGAAGAGATTTGATACAGTATTTCCTGCATGTGGGAGCAGTAATTCAGCAATAGAACTTACATGTGATGAAATGGAGAAATTTTCTAAATGTGAGAAATGGGTAGATGTTTGTAAAAATTGGTAAAAAATATAGTTTAAATTAGTAAAAAATATCCCTGTATATAATCTGTATAGGGATATTTTTATGTGGAAAATATTTATAAATCTAAGAGAAAAATCTAATTTAAACTAATAATCCAAAATAAAGTTAAAAAATTCTGATTTTTCTTCAAAATAATAAAAAAATGACAAAAAAATGGAAAAAATGTAGTAAATATTGTTAAAAAAATAATTAGAAATTATTGAAAAATTATCCTTTGAGTGATACTATTATAAATGTAAGATATTTAAAAAACAAAAATAATCACAAAAAATATGATTATTTAGCTCTATTAAAATAATTTTGATACGATAAAAAAATTTATATATGGGTTGAAATACTAATATACACAACATTTACTATTGATATACCCTAGACTGAGTATTGTAAACAAATTATTTTATCTATAACCATTGTGAGAGAAGTCTTATTCTAGCTTGAAATTTCACAAAATTCCAAAAAGCGAGATTTTTTTTAAGTGCAGTTGACTTTAAATTAACAATTTATAATTAAATTAATGTCATAATCGGTTAATATAATTACATATAAATATAGGGCGGACTTTAATTAAGGTTATAAATTTCTCGACGTATACTCAAATACTTTATTATAGATGTTGCCGAGATTTTAATTAATAAATGAAAATAAAATATTTATAAAATACTGAGGAGGCTATTATGGATTTAAATTCTAAAAAATATCAGATGCTTAAAGAGTTATATGTAAGCTTCGCTGAAAATGAAGTTAAACCTTTAGCAACAGAACTTGACGAAGAAGAAAGATTTCCTTATGAAACAGTGGAAAAAATGGCAAAAGCAGGAATGATGGGTATACCATATCCAAAAGAATATGGTGGAGAAGGTGGAGACACTGTAGGTTATATAATGGCAGTTGAAGAATTGTCTAGAGTTTGTGGTACTACAGGCGTTATATTATCAGCTCATACATCTCTTGGTTCATGGCCTATATATCAATATGGTAATGAAGAACAAAAACAAAAATTCTTAAGACCATTAGCAAATGGAGAAAAATTAGGAGCATTTGGTCTTACTGAACCTAATGCTGGTACAGATGCGTCTGGACAACAAACAACTGCTGTTTTAGACGGAGATGAATACATACTTAATGGCTCAAAAATATTTATAACAAATGCAATAGCTGGTGATATATATGTAGTAATGGCAATGACTGATAAAGCTAAAGGTAATAGAGGAATTTCAGCATTTATAGTTGAAAAAGGAACTCCTGGATTTAGCTTTGGTGTTAAAGAAAAGAAAATGGGTATAAGAGGTTCAGCTACTAGTGAATTAATATTTGAAGATTGTAGAATACCTAAAGAAAATTTACTTGGAAAAGAAGGTCAAGGATTTAAGATAGCAATGTCTACTCTTGATGGTGGTAGAATTGGTATCGCAGCACAAGCTTTAGGTTTAGCACAAGGGGCTCTTGATGAAACAGTTAAATATGTAAAAGAAAGAGTACAATTTGGTAGACCACTATCAAAATTCCAAAATACACAATTCCAATTAGCTGATATGGAAGTTAGAATACAAGCGGCTAGACATCTTGTATATCAAGCAGCTATAAATAAAGACTTAGGAAAACCTTATGGAGTAGAAGCAGCAATGGCAAAATTATTTGCAGCAGAAACAGCTATGGAAGTTACTACAAAAGCTGTACAACTTCATGGTGGATATGGATACACTCGTGATTATCCAGTAGAAAGAATGATGAGAGATGCTAAGATAACTGAAATATATGAAGGAACTAGTGAAGTTCAAAGAATGGTTATTTCAGGAAAATTATTAAAATAGAGATATTAAAATATACACAATAGGTCGATATTAAAATAGATATGGAGGAAGGATTTATGAAGATAGTCGTTTGTATAAAACAAGTTCCAGATACAACAGAAGTTAAACTAGATCCTAATACAGGTACTTTAATTAGAGATGGAGTACCAAGTATAATAAACCCTGATGATAAAGCAGGTTTAGAAGAAGCTATAAGATTAAAAGAAGAAATGGGAGCTCATGTAACTGTAATAACAATGGGACCTCCTCAAGCAGATATGGCTTTAAAAGAAGCTTTAGCAATGGGTGCAGATAGAGGAATATTATTAACAGACAGAGCATTTGCAGGTGCTGATACTTGGGCAACTTCATCAGCATTAGCAGGAGCATTAAAAAATATAGATTTCGATATTATAATAGCTGGAAGACAGGCTATAGATGGTGATACTGCACAAGTTGGACCTCAAATAGCTGAACATTTAAAACTTCCATCAATAACATATGCTGAAGAAATAAAAACTGAAGGCGAATATGTGTTAGTAAAAAGACAATTTGAAGATTGTTGTCATGACTTAAAAGTTAAAATGCCATGCCTTATAACAACTCTTAAAGATATGAACACACCAAGATACATGAAGGTTGGAAGAATATATGATTCTTTTGAAAATGATGTAGTAGAAACTTGGACTGTAAAAGATATAGAAGTTGACCCTTCTAATTTAGGTCTAAAAGGTTCTCCAACTAGCGTATTTAAATCATTTACGAAATCAGTTAAACCAGCTGGTACAATATATAACGAAGATGCAAAAGATTCAGCTGGAATTATTATAGATAAATTAAAAGAAAAATATATCATATAATTAAGGGGGGATAAAGAATGGGTAACGTTTTAGTAGTAATAGAACAAAGAGAAAATGTAATTCAAACTGTTTCTTTAGAATTATTAGGAAAGGCAACAGAAATAGCCAAAGATTATGATACAAAAGTTTCTGCATTACTTTTAGGTAGTAAGGTAGAAGATTTAATAGATACATTAGCACATTATGGAGCTGATGAAGTAATAGTAGTAGATGATGAAGCTTTAGCAGTGTATACAACTGAACCATATACAAAAGCTGCATATGAAGCAATAAAAGCAGCTGACCCAATAGTTGTATTATTTGGTGCAACTTCAATAGGTAGAGATTTAGCACCTAGAGTATCTGCTAGAGTACATACAGGGCTTACTGCTGACTGTACAGGACTTGCAGTAGCTGAAGATACAAAATTATTATTAATGACAAGACCTGCTTTTGGTGGAAATATAATGGCAACAATAGTTTGTAAAGATTTCAGACCTCAAATGTCTACAGTTAGACCAGGAGTTATGAAGAAAAATGAAGTTGATGAAACTAGAGAAGCTGTAATTAATCGTTTTAAAGTAGAATTTACTGAAGCTGACAAATTAGTTCAAGTTGTAGAAATAATAAAAGAAGCTAAAAAACAAGTTAAAATAGAAGATGCTAAAATATTAGTTTCTGCTGGACGTGGAATGGGCGGAAAAGAAAATTTAGACATACTTTATGAATTAGCTGAAATTATAGGTGGAGAAGTTTCTGGTTCTCGTGCAACTATAGATGCAGGATGGTTAGATAAAGCAAGACAAGTTGGCCAAACTGGTAAAACTGTAAGACCAGACCTTTATATAGCATGTGGTATATCTGGAGCAATACAGCATATAGCTGGTATGGAAGATGCTGAGTTTATAGTTGCTATAAACAAAAACCCAGAAGCTCCAATATTTAAATATGCTGATGTTGGTATAGTTGGAGATGTTCACAAAGTACTTCCAGAACTTATAAGTCAATTAAGTGTTGCAAAAGAAAAAGGTGAAGTTTTAGCTAACTAATTTCTTGGGGGAGGGTATTATGAGTACAAGTGATGTTAAAGTTTATGAGAATGTAGCTGTTGAAGTAAATGAAAATATATGTACAGTGAAAATGAATAGACCTAAAGCCCTTAATGCAATAAATTCAAAAACTTTAGAAGAACTTTATGAAGTATTTGCAGATATTAACAATGATGAAACTATCGATGTAGTAATATTGACAGGGGAAGGAAAAGCATTTGTAGCTGGAGCAGATATTGCATATATGAAAGATTTAGATGCTGTAGCTGCTAAAGATTTTAGCCTTCTAGGAGCTAAAGCTTTTAGAGAAATAGAAGATAGTAAAAAAGTAATAATAGCTGCTGTAAATGGATTTGCTTTAGGTGGAGGATGCGAACTTGCAATGGCTTGTGATATAAGAATTGCATCTGCTAAAGCTAAATTTGGGCAACCAGAAGTAACTCTTGGAATAACTCCAGGATATGGAGGAACTCAAAGACTTACAAGACTGGTTGGAATGGCAAAATCAAAAGAATTAATCTTTACAGGTCAAGTTATAAAAGCTGATGAAGCTGAAAAAATAGGTCTAGTAAATAGAGTTGTTGAGCCAGAAGCTTTAATGGAAGAAGTTGAAAAACTAGCTAAAACAATAGCTAAAAATGCTCAACTTGCAGTTAGATACTCTAAAGAAGCTATACAACTTGGTGCTCAAACTGATATAGATACTGGAATAGATATAGAATCTAATTTCTTTGGACTTTGTTTTTCAACTAAAGACCAAAAAGAAGGAATGTCAGCTTTTGTTGAAAAAAGAGAAGCTAACTTTATAAAAGGGTAAACAAATCTAATTAAAAATATATTTGCTGTTAACTAGATTGAATAAATACTTTAATCTAGTTAACAGAATATAAATACTAAAATAACAGGAGGTTATAACTATGAAATTAGCTGTAATAGGTAGTGGAACTATGGGAAGTGGTATTGTACAAACTTTTGCAAGTTGTGGTCATGATGTATGTTTAAAGAGTAGAACTCAAGGTGCTATAGATAAATGTTTAGGTTTATTAGATAAAAATTTAACTAAATTAGTTACTAAAGGAAAAATGGACGAAGCTACAAAAGCAGAAATATTAAGTCATGTTAGTTCAACTATTAACTATGAAGATTTAAAAGACATGGATTTAATAATAGAAGCATCTGTAGAAGATATGAACATAAAGAAAGATGTTTTTAAATTATTAGATGAGTTATGTAAAGACGATACTATTTTAGCAACAAATACTTCATCATTATCTATAACAGAAATAGCTTCTTCTACTAATAGAGCAGATAAAGTTATAGGAATGCATTTCTTCAATCCAGTTCCTATGATGAAATTAGTTGAAGTTATAAGCGGTCAATTAACATCAAAAGTTACTTTTGATACAGTATTTGAATTATCTAAGAGTATCAATAAAGTACCAGTAGATGTATCTGAATCTCCTGGATTTGTAGTAAATAGAATACTTATACCTATGATAAATGAAGCTGTTGGTATATATGCAGATGGTGTTGCAAGTAAAGAAGAAATAGATGAAGCTATGAAACTAGGTGCAAATCATCCAATGGGACCTTTAGCATTAGGTGATTTAATAGGATTAGATGTTGTTTTAGCTATAATGAATGTTCTATATACTGAGTTCGGAGATACTAAATATAGACCTCATCCACTTTTAGCTAAAATGGTTAGAGCTAATCAATTAGGAAGAAAAACTAAAATAGGATTCTATGATTATAATAAATAAGAACTTGAATTTAAAAAATTTAAATGATATTGTCTAAAAAAAAACAATCTCAAAAATCTGATAAAAATCTAATTTAATGGGGGTAATGAATATGAGAGAAGTAGTAATTGCCAGTGCAGCTAGAACAGCAGTAGGAAGTTTTGGAGGAGCATTTAAATCAGTTTCAGCAGTAGAGTTAGGAATAACAGCAGCTAAAGAAGCTATAAAAAGAGCTAACATAACTCCAGATATGATAGATGAATCACTTTTAGGAGGAGTACTTACAGCAGGTCTTGGTCAAAATGTAGCAAGACAAATAGCTTTAGGTGCAGGAATACCAGTAGAAAAACCAGCTATGACTATAAATATAGTTTGTGGTTCTGGATTAAGATCTGTTTCAATGGCATCTCAACTTATAGCATTAGGGGACGCTGATATAATGCTAGTTGGTGGAGCTGAAAACATGAGTATGTCTCCTTATTTAGTACCAAGTGCTAGATATGGTGCAAGAATGGGTGATGCTGCTTTTGTTGATTCAATGATAAAAGATGGATTATCAGATATATTTAATAACTATCACATGGGTATAACTGCTGAAAATATAGCAGAACAATGGAATATAACTAGAGAAGAACAAGATGCATTAGCTCTTGCAAGTCAAAATAAAGCTGAAAAAGCTCAAGCTGAAGGAAAATTTGATGAAGAAATAGTTCCAGTAGTTATAAAAGGAAGAAAAGGTGACACTGTAGTAGACAAAGATGAATATATTAAAGCTGGTACTACAATAGAAAAACTTGCTAAATTAAGACCTGCATTTAAAAAAGATGGAACAGTTACTGCTGGTAATGCATCAGGAATTAATGATGGTGCTGCTATGCTAGTAATAATGGCTAAAGAAAAAGCTGAAGAACTAGGAATAGAGCCTCTTGCAACTATAGTTTCTTATGGAACAGCTGGTGTTGACCCTACAATAATGGGTTATGGGCCAGTTCCAGCAACTAAAAAAGCTTTAGCAGCTGCTAATATGACTATTGAAGATATAGATTTAGTTGAGGCTAATGAAGCATTTGCTGCTCAATCTATAGCAGTAGTAAAAGATTTAAATATAGATATGGCTAAAGTTAATGTTAATGGTGGAGCAATAGCTATAGGACATCCAATAGGATGCTCAGGAGCAAGAATACTTACTACACTTTTATATGAAATGAAGAGAAGAGATGCTAAAACTGGTTTAGCTACACTTTGTATAGGTGGTGGAATGGGAACTACTTTAATAGTTAAAAGATAGTTTTAGATTATAATTTTTAAAAATTAAACATTTAACTATGAATTTAACCTGTAAGAGTAACAATTTGTTATTCTTACAGGTTTTTATGGTTAAAAAATAATTATTATCTATTAAACAAAAATAGTGTAAAATATATAATATCATGGTTTTGAAGATATAAAAGAAAGTAGGTAAAAGTTTGTTTAAAAAAGAAAATCAAAAATATAATCTTATATCATATACAAGTGAAGAAGAAATGACTTTAAAAGAAGTTTTGTTGGACAAGCTAAATTTTTCAGTTAGGTCATTATCAAAGATGAAAAGAGAAAAAAGTGTGCTAGTAAATGGTGTATATAAAAAACCAAGCTTAAAAGTGTCTCGTGGTGATTTAATAGAGGTAAAAATTGAAGAAGAAAAAGCAAATTTTGAGCCACAAGATTTAAATTTACAAATAATATATGATGATTTTGATATAATTATGGTAAATAAGCCACCATTTATGGTAGTTCATCCAACTAAAAGTCACTATGATAATACAATAGCAAATGGTATCAGTTATTATATAGAGAAACATAAAGAAAATGTAAAAATACGATTTGTGAATAGACTTGATATGAACACTTCAGGACTTGTTATAATAGCAAAAAATGCTTATGCACATCATACTTTGTCTACATCAATGGGTGAAAATAAAGTTGAAAAAACGTATATAACAGTAGTAAATGGGATTATAGATGAAGATGAGGGAACTATAAATGAGCCAATTTATAGACCTGAAGAGGATTCAATAAAGAGAGTGATAGATGAAAGAGGGCAAGCATCTGTTACACATTATAAAGTAGTAGAAAGATTAAAAAACGCAACAGTATTAGAAGTGAAGCTAGAAACTGGAAGGACACATCAAATAAGGGTGCATATGGCTCATATAGGGCATGGGATAATAGGTGATGAGTTATATGGTTATACAGATGAAAATCTTATAAATAGGCAGGCTCTTCATGCATATAGCTTAGAGTTTGAACAACCAAGAACAAAAGAAATTTTAAAATTTAAAACGGATATACCAAAGGATATGCAAGAGTTAATATCGAAATTAAGATAGATGGGGTGATATATATGATAATACATAAATTTATAATACATGTCTTGGATAAAAATAGTGATGTTCCAATATTAAATGATTTTGAAGGTAAAGTTAATCAAGAAGTAGATGGATTTTTTCAAAAAGCAATAAAGAGAATATCAAAGGATGAAGATTTAAGAAAAGGAGTTTTTAAAGATTATAATGACAATTTAATCAAAAACTGTTGTGAACAAATAATATATGATGAAAGTTCATTTTTAAAAAATTCTAAAGAAATAGCATCTTATCTGTTTGATGTCATGAAGATTAATGCTGCATTAGAATCTTGTGATTTGGCAATTTGCCTGTATACTGTAAAAGATGAGAAGAGTGTTGCTATACTGAAGTTAGATTATAAAAAACTGTATACTCATTCAATTGAGTTTGTAGATGATAAATTTAATATTCAAATGGTAGCAAATGAAATTGGAATTCCAGAGACTATAAGACAAAAGCAAGGAGCTTTAATTGGATTAAGTGGAATGAATGATGAGTTTCATCTAAGACTCTTAGACAAAGATGCAGAAAAAGAGGGTTCAGAATCAAAGTTTGTAACAGAATTTTTAAATGCTAAAAAAATAGATGATGATAAGTATAAGACAAAAGTATTTAAAAATACAGCCGAAAATTGGATAACTAATGCTCTTAGCAATGACATAAAGCAAGCAGAAGATGTAAGAAGTATATTAAATTATACATTAAAAGAAAAACATGAAGTTGATATAAATGACTTTGTTGATAATTCAATCAAGAATGACGAGTTAAAAGATAGTTTTAAAGAACATATGGAGGAAAAAGGTCTTGATGAAGGTTTTAGCATAGATAAAAAATGGGTTGAGAAAAAGCTCAAAAAGAGAAGTATAAAAACTGACAATGGATTTGATATAAAAGGTAATCTAACTGATTTTGAAGACCCTATGAAATATACTGTAAAGCAAAATCAAGATGGAACTATAGATATAGTAATAAAGAATGTAACATTTTATGAAGAAAAGTAATCTTAATTTGAGTAATTTATATAATTGGATATAAATTAAGTGAGAAGAAATGTATAGTTAATATAGTTATAAATAAAAGTAGAATAGTCTGTGTAAACTTCTAATAGAAATATTAAATAGAAGTAGACACAGACTATTTATATTTGTAGAAAAAATTATATTATTTGTTTTCTTCGATATATTTACATATATCACCAATACATTTAAAGTTTTCAGCTTCCTCGTCTGGTATTTCTATACCAAATTCATCTTCAAGAGCCATTATAATCTCAACAGCATCTAATGAATCAGCTTCTAAATCTTCCATTAAAGATGCTTCCATAGTTATTTCATCTAAATTGTCTAACCCTAATTGTTCTGCTATTATTTCTTTTATTTTTTCAAACATTTTAAGCCTCCTACAGCAGTTTTAATTAATTTTAATGTTAGTTTAATATAATATCAAAATTTTTTCAATATGGAATTAGTAAAAAGTAAGAAAATTTTATAAAGGTAGTAATAAAGTCTTATTTAATGAATAAACTTTATTGATAACAAATATAACTTAGGAGGAAATGCTATGAAATATGTAGGCTTATTACTAACATCAGTAGGAATATTTTTACTTATAGCAGTAAATTTTTATTATAATTCAATAACTTTAGATATGCAACAAATAGAGGATTATGTAATGGAAACAAACTTAATTCTTGAAGATGTAGCAGAAAAGGAAAATTATGTATCTAATGAAAAAGAAGATTATATATCAAGATTAATGCATGTAAAGAAAGGGATAGAGAATTCAAAAACATCCTTCTTGATAGAAAGATATAAAGAATACAAAGTAAAATCAATAGAAAGTTTAATCTACACTATATCAGAAGAAAAAAAAGACTATCTAGATGAAGTTGATAGATACAATAAATTGGGAGAAAAAGAAATAAATAAATTAATTAATAAAAACTTTTTAGAAGTAACTTATCTGTCTATTACTACATATATTTAATTAAAGAGACAAAAGTTAGTCTCTTAATGATTCAAGGAGGATTAGTTATGACAAAATTAGAAGACAATATGGAACGTTTCTTTGGAGGATGCGAAGGATTTTTTGGTAATAAAATGTTGATAATAATAGTTATAGTATTCTTATTATTATGTACAGACATTTTAGAAGACTTATTATGCGATGACAATATATGGATATGGGTTATATTAATAGTATTGTTGTTATTTAACTTCGATGATGGTTGTTGTTGCTAAAAAATATTGATTATTAAATAGGCAGAGCCAGTGACTTATACAAGTTATGGTTTTGCCTTTTTTAGTTAAGATAAAAAAAATTAAAAAAATAATAAAAATACATTAGCAAAATGGAAACCAAATGCATAGTATATGTTAGGAGCGAAAAGCTCAACAAAATATCAACAGGAGGTAACGTGGAATGTTAGATAGATTCTTTGGAGAAGATGGATGTTTTGGTGGAGGAGGATGGTGGATAATCGTACTATTCTTCCTATTCTTAGCTTTTGGAGAGAGCTGGGCAGAATTTGACATAATGGCATGGATTCCATTCCTAATAGTTTTATTAATACTTTGCTGCTGTGGTGGATGCTTAGAATAAGAGTAGCAGTTATTAAAAAAAGGAGGGTTTTATTATGTTAGATAGATTTTTTGGAAACGATGGATGTTTTGGTGGAGGAGGATGGTGGATAATCGTATTATTCTTCCTATTCCTAGCTTTTGAAGATTGTTGGAGAGATATCGATATAATGTCATGGATACCATTCTTAATACTATTATTAATAACTTGTTCATGTGGTGGATTCTTTGATGGTGATGACGGTTGTGGCTGCGGCTGCTAAAACTAAACTTTTAAAGTAAAAAAATGCTGGTATTTTTTATACCAGCATTTTTTTATTTTATTTTTTAATATAATTTAAATTAAGAATGAATATTATTAAAATTGTTGAATATAGGGTATAATATAAAATATAATGTATTTAAATGTACTTGCTTTTATGGTAAAATAAGGACTTATATAAATATAGTTAAAATAAGAACCTGTATAAATTTGGTTCAGATTTAGATAAATTTAGCAAAATTAGGAGGATGAAAATGAAAAGTAATATAACGATAAAAGATGTTGCTAAACAAGCAGGCGTGTCAATATCTACAGTATCTAGAGTTATAAATGATTCAAAACCTGTGACTGATGAAGTCAAACAAAAAGTTTTAGAGGTTATAAAAGAAACTGGATATATACCAAATCCACTTGCAAGAAGCTTAGTAACTAAGAAGAGTCAATTAATAGGTATAATAGTTCCAGAAGTTTCAGATTCTTTTGTTAATGAGGTACTAAACGGAATAGAAGAAGTTGCTAAAATGTATGATTATGATATTCTTTTAGCTAATACATACTCTGATAAAGAACAAGAATTAAAGAGTATAAATCTATTAAGAGCAAAACAAGTAGAAGGTATAGTTATGATTTCATGGGTAGTTGAACAAGAGCATATCAATTATATACAAAATTGTGGCATACCAGCAACATATATAAGTAAAACTGCTAGAAATTATGATATATACACAGTAAGCACTAGTAATAAAGAAGCTACTTTTGATATGACAGAACACCTTATAAAGAAAGGTCATGAAAAGATAGCTTTTATAATGACAAGTAAAGATGATACTGTTTTAGAAATGGAAAGACTTTCAGGCTACGAAAAAGCACTTTCAAGTAATAATATAGAGTTGGACAAGAGTTTAATTAAATATGGTGGAACTGATTATGAAAGTGGATACAAGAGTATGAAAGAATTATTAGATGAAGGAATAATACCTCATGCTGCTTTTGTTACAGGTGATGAGGCTGCCATAGGAGCTATAAATGCTATTTGTGATGCTGGATATAAGGTTCCAGAAGACATATCAGTTGCAGGATTTAATGATGTTAAGATAGCTAAAATGTATAGGCCTAAACTTACTACAGTTTATCAGCCTTTATATGATATGGGAGCAGTAGCGATAAGAATGGTTATTAAATTAATAAATAAAGAATTAATTGAAAATAAGAAGATAGAATTACCTTATCAAATTATTGATAGAGAAAGTGTTATAGAGAGAAAGAAATAAAATTATTAAAGTTAATCAGGTAGTGTTTAAAACACTACCTGATTTTTAATTTAAATAATATGCAGTTTAAAATATTTTAATTAAAAATAATAGTTTTAAGCATTAAAAGTAGTTTATTTTTGTTTATTCATGAGGATTGGATTTTTTAGTTTTCTTAAATATACTCTTAGATTTTTTTTGTTGATTATTTGGTGTATTTTTTGGTGCAGGTGTATTTGATTTACCTTTAGTAGGTTGTTTAGCTTTTTTAGTTTTAGCAGGTTTAGTATCTCTTTGAGTCTCTGCATCTGAGATTTTATCCATTATAGTATCTAATTTCTTACGTTGATTGTCATCTAAAAATGCTTTGAATTTTGATACTACTTCCTCTCTTCCATCTAGGTTTTTACCTATTTTTATAAGTTCCTCCATAAGTTCATTTTCTGATTTCCCCTTGTAATTATCAGCAATCTTTTCTATCTTATCCTTGTCAATATTTTTTTGCTTAGCCATCTTTTCTAATGAATCTGTATCTATTTTTTTCATAAAAAAACCCCTTTCTATAAATATATATTGAATTATATTCATACTATTTATATATAGAAATAATATTGAAGTGGTGAATTGTGAGTGATATATAATATAAATAAAAATTCTTATAGATAATATATATGCACTGAGCTTTAAAAATGGAACATTAAAATATGAAAAACATACTTTAATATAGGGCAATTATATAATATAAGGGGGAATTGTCTTGAATAACTTACTATTTTTGATTGGAGTGATTGCATTGAGTAATGGTAATATCTCTATATTTGATGATAAAGATAAATCAAAGAAAAATAATAGAGTTAGAAAAAACAAAAAAAATTCAAATGAGAAATTATCAAAAGCTATACACGATACTTTAAGGTTTGATGCAAACGATATAAAAAGAGGTCTGAGACTTATGGATTTGAGTGAAGAAGACCTAGAAATGGGAATGGAAATAATAACAAGAACTAAAAAATACATGTCAAGAGATGAAAGGAAAATACTAGTAAAAATAGAAAGTGTTTTGGATTTAGTTAGAGGTATAAAGAAACTCAACAATATAGATGTGGTAGATGTTGAAGAGGAAACAGATTTTTTTAGAAAAATGGATAGTGAAGACAAAAAAAATATGATGATAAAAGAAATTATAGATGTATTTCCAGAGAAGAGAAAAAATTCTGTTGAAAAGGCTATAGGAATGAAAAAAAAGATAGATTTATTTGCAGAATTATTTTTACCTGATGATTTTGGAGAAGGTGGATTTAGTTTAAGTTCTTTGGCAAATATAAATAATCTAGGTAGTATGAATAATCTTAAATTACTAGGAACTCTTTTAAGAGGTGATGATAGCAATAATGATGATGATGAATATGAAGATAATAATGAAGAATTTGAAGAAGAAGAGTCAACATATGAAGATGAAGAATTAGATTATGAAGATGATATAGATGATAATGAAGAAGAATTAATGGAAGATGAAGAAAGAGACTATGAATATGCAGAAAATGATGAAAATATAGTGTATGATGAAGAACTGTATGATGTTAATGAACACAAGAATGAACATAATCATAATGAAAAAAACACTAGAAGTAAAGCTAAGAGAAAGTGATAATCAACTAAATACATAAAGAAAAAAGGAAGAAAAAGTAATACTAGAATAAGATTATCTCAATTACTATATAAAACCACTTTAAAAAAATCAAAATTTATTATATAATAATAATATGAAATCCTGAAACATACGATAAGGCTTTTTTAAATTCAACCTACAAATGAAATACGGGAGACCGTGTCTAGTAAATTATAACATGCCTGTTTAGTTTGGACGTTAAAGGTTACTGGCAAGTCACCCACCTGGGAGTGCCTAGGGTGTGAATTTACTTAGCCACCGGTGTTTCGGGACAAAAAAAGTGCTACTATTTTAAATGGTAGTACTTTTTTTATTAAAATGCATTTTTCTACCCAATATATTTGATTATATATAAACTTAAAAAGCAAAAGTAACAAATGATATTATAAGTGCATAGTATTAATTAGGCCATAAAAAAGCCGAAGACTTAATAAGAATCGCTTACAGGGAGGGCAATGAAAAATGCAAGATTACAAAAAAAATAAAAAAAGAATGCTAAATCAGCCAATGTCTACAATGAATGAAGAAGAAGTATATACAGATGAGATGAATTCAGATGATATGAGAGGATTCAAAAAATCACATCATCATAATAATGGATGTAACAATGATAATAGTTGTGACTGTCATGATGATTGTAAACCATGCAATCCATGTAAACCTAATCCATGTGATCCATGTAATCCATGTAAACCTAATCCATGCGATGACAATTGTGGATGCCATGATAAGTGCAAATGTGATTGTGAACCATGCCAAATGGATTCAGACGAATGTTTTGAAAACAAATGTGGACCAAACTGCTGTAATCCTATATCTCCAAGAAACTTTTCTATAGCAAATGCAGTTCCATTTGCTATAGAAGCTAATAGAATCTTTGATACTATGCAATTCCAAACATTTACAGATGCAACTGGACCAAATGGAGAGCCATTAACTTTTGAAACAGAAGTAGTAGAAGTTTTTGGTTCAGTTCCAAGTGCAGGTAAAGCAAGTGTAACTATAGATAAAATATGCTTAAGTAATGATGGAATAGTTATAGACACAGGAATGACAACTTTAGAAGATTTTGAATTAGAACCATTAGGAGATATAATAGGAAGAAACTGTGAAACAACTTTTGAATATGCAGTATGTGGAGAAAGAAACGCTGAATGTTGTAGACAAGGAAAAGGCAAATCAGTAGCTTATAAACAAAGAGGATTAACTGTAGCAGTTCGTAATCTAGTATTAGAACTAAGAGGTAGATGTGGATGTACAGAATTCGTTGCATTAGCTTTCCCAGCAGTCAGAGCAGGAGGTGGATGTAAGAGAAGAGTTGATTTTGTAGAATTTACTTTTAACACACTTTCAGCACCAATATGCTTGCCAGCTGATGGAAGAGCTGTCACTTTAAGACAAGAATTCCAAACTAATTTAACAGTTGATTGTATAGGAAAATCTATATTAAAATTAGAATGTAGAGAAGGTTGTGATCCTTTCTTTGAATTAATCATACCAAATGATATAGATTTAGTACTTTGCTTACAAGAAACAGTTAGCACATTAATAAGTGAACAAATAGTAGTTTTAGCATCACCAAACCCAATCCAACCAAGACTTGTTGATACTTTCTCTAAAGTATGTGATTTTTCGCAATGTGGACCTAATCAAGGAAATGAAAATTCAGGTTGCCACAGATAGATAGGTAGATATATAGACAGTTTAAATTATAAATAAAAATCATTTAAGGAAGGCTACCAAAGTAGATAATTTACATTGGTAGCCTTCACGTTATTTATAACTAATGCATAGATTTTATAGATTTAAAAAGTACTATAGTATGTAATAAACAAGTAAAAATTGATACTATTGTCATTGTGTATATGTATGCATAAATATTAAGCCCTGGAATAGGAAGGAATACATATAGAGCTACTAGCTGAATTAACATACCAATGATAGTATTTATACTTGAAGCCAATTCTTTTCTGATTGAATGTAAAATTCCAGATAGTGTTTGATTTAGCGACATAAATAGTGGTACTAAAAACATAGCTTTTAAATATTCTCCAGCAAGTTTGTTTTTAAATACTAGTATACATAAATCTTTTCCAAAGAAATAAAAAAACACTGATGATAGTATACCTACAAATAAAGTTAGGAGTACAGAATATTTTATTTTTTTTAGGACACTTTTACGTTTTCTTAAAGCCATTTCTTGTGATATAGTAGGTATCAAATTTACAATAAGTGCTGAACCAACAGTAAATGGTAAAAATATAAATGGCATTACCATTCCACTAACGACGCCATACATACTTAATGATTGTTGATAAGTCATTCCTGATAACGCTAATCTTGATGGTATCATCATAGAGCTAATAGATTGTAGAAGTATATTTGACATTCTATTGCAAGTTATGGGTATGGACATTTTTAATGTTTCCATAGAAGAATTATAAAAATCTTTTATACTTATAATGTATTTGTTGTCAAATGAAGAATCTCGACATAGACATATGAGCATAAATATGATATTACTCAATTCACCAATAGATATACCTAAAAGAGCAATATAACAGTTCATAGACTTATCATTTACATACATAACGAGTAAAAAAACAAATAGAATTTTACCCATCTGTTCAATAATTTGTCCAATAGCAGGGACTTTTACGTTCTTTATGCCATAGTAATATCCCCTAAGTACATTTGAAAGTGTTATTATAACTATAGCAGGACAAACTGCTAGGATAAATAAATTCAATTTAGGGTCTTTTAGAAACTTAAGTGATAAAAAAGAACTATTGAAAGATGCAACTATAGATATAATTAATGCTACGAAAAATGATACGTATAAAGTTGATATAAATAAAGCATTAGTGTTGTGTTTATCATTTAAAGCTTTTCTTTTTGCAACTAGGCAACTAAGAGCAGTAGGTATCCCTGTTGTTGTAACAGCTAAGCAAATCATTAAAAAGTTAAAAATCATATGATAAATACCTAGACCTGTTTCACCTAAAGCTCTTGATAAGAATATTTTATATAAAAATCCAAATATTCTCACGACAAAGTTAGACATAAATAAAATAACTGTTGATAGGACTAAATAAGGTACTTTCAAAAAAATCACCTCCTTATCTTTTAAATATATTCATAAGGAGGTGTAAAAATTTATAATTTTATAAATTCTGGCTTCATTTTATTAAATTTAGATACATACTTAAATCCCATATTTTTTAGTAATGAATATATGTAATCAAACTCGTATGCAATTTGACTTACATGATGTGAATCTGAGCCTGTAGTTATGATTTCTCCTCCTAAATCTTTATACATCTGAAGGATATATCTAGATGGAGTTAGGTCTGGCAAGTTATATCTGTAGCAAGATGTGTTTATTTCAATACCTTTACCATCATAGATAGCTTGTTTAAGAGTTTCTTCAATTATATCTGAAAATAGTCTGTCATCTAAGATAGTATCATAAGGTGCATATCTTTTAATTAAATCTAAATGCCCTAAAACAGAATAATCCTTATATTTTTTAACAATATTATATAAATAAAGGTAGTAATTCTCATAGACCTCATGTTGAGTCTTACCTTCAAAATAGCTACCAAGGTATAAATCCATTGTATCTATAGCATGAATAGAACATATTATAAAATCTAATGGATATTGATGAGCTTCTTTTCTATATGTATCTATTAATTGAGTTTGGACTCCGAATTCAATCCCTTTTTTTATTGATATTTTATCTTTATATATATTTTCAAGAGTTTCTAGACTTTTAAAATAATCCTCGTAGACAATCGAAAAAGAATCATCAGCATAAACATCATAATCGACATGGTCTGTGAAACAAATTTCATTTATACCAAGGTCTATAGATTTTTTTATCATTTCTTCCATTGTAGATTTTCCATCTGTAGAGAAACTAGAGTGCATGTGATAGTCGTAAAACATAAATATTTCCCCTTTTTATAAAAATTTTGGTATTATATATACATACTAAATAATATCAAATATATGCTAAAGCATCAATAAAATATAAAAACAATAAGCGGTGATAAATGTGGAAAAATACAAAATAGATTTAAGTGAAAGGAAGTCAACTAAATATATACAAATATTTAATCATATAAAGCAGTTAATAATAAGTAAAGAACTAGTTGAGCATGAAAAACTGCCACCAATAAGAAAGTTATCAGATTTTTTACATGTAAATAATACTACTATAGTTAAAGTATATGAGCTTTTGGAAAATGAAGGATATGTATATAAAATTATAGGAAGTGGAACTTTTGTATCAAATTCAAATTCTTATAAAAATGGCATGGATAAAGGGAAAAATAAGAATATTAAACAAAGAGATGATTTAATTCATTTCGATAATGGAAATCCATCTAATGATATGTTTCCCATAGATTCATTTAAAAATGCTGTAAACATGGCACTATCCAAAGATGGAAGTTCAATATTTGATTATGATGAAGGTCTAGGTTCTGAGGAATTAAGAGAAAAGATGGTGGAGTATTTAAGTGATGAAAATATAAGTACTACTAAAGAAAATATTCAAATAATCTCAGGTGCACAGCAAGGTATAGACATAGTTTGTAAGGGTCTTATAAGTTATTCTGATGTTGTTTTTATGGAAGAGCCATCTTATAATGGAGCAATTGAAGTATTTAAAAGTAGAGGTGCAAAAATAATATCTATACCTATGTTAGATGATGGAATTGATATAGGTATTTTAAAATTAAAATTGGAAAAAATAAAGCCAAGACTTATATATATTATGCCTAATTTTCAAAATCCAACAGGTATATCTTATTCAACATATAAAAAAAAGAAGCTAATAGAATTAGCAGAAGAACATGATTTTTATATAATTGAAGATGATTTTATAAGTGATTTTATATTTGACTCAAAAGACAATAGAACAGTCAGGAGCTATGATGATAAAAATAGAGTAGTATATATAAAGAGTTTTTCAAAAATACTTATGCCAGGTTTAAGAATAGGGATTGTAGAAATGCCAAATGAATTATTAAAAAAAGTTTTATGGGCTAAATATTCATCAGATATATCAACTCCAGGTCTTATTCAAAAATCAATGTACTATTACATGGAGAATTTTAATTGGAAGAATTATTTGAGTCAAATAGAGAAAATATATACAGATAAATACAAGTTAGCAAAAAGCTTGATTAATGATAAATTGAGTGGTAAATTAAAAGTTAGAAAATCTTGTGGAGGAATAAACTTTTTTTTGGAGTTGCCAAGAGGATATACGTCTCAAAGCTTTACAAGTTTTATGTTAAATAAAGGAGTATCCATGCTTCCAGGGACTTATTTTTTTGATAATCTAGTGGACGATAGATTTTTTAGAATAAATATAGCTCGCCCAAGTATGGAAGAATTAGAAAAGGGAATATCTATAATAAGTGATAATATAGAAGAGTTTTTTTGTGAATATAAAAATAAATTAGATATAAAAAGTAATAAATTATTTTATTAATAAATAGAAGTTTTTTAGGAGGAAAAAATGTTTGACAAGAAGAAATTAGATAGGATTAATGAATTAGCAAAGAAAAATAAAGAAGGAACTCTTTCTGATGTTGAAATCAAAGAAAGGGAGATTTTAAGAAAGGAATATTTAGAAAATTTTAGAGCTCATTTTAAATCAAGACTTGACAGTGTAAAAGTAGTTTCACCAGAGGAATATGAACAATATATGAAAAATAATAAAAATTAAAACTTAATAGGAGGAAAACATGGATTTAAAGCATGAATTTAAGAATGCATGGGAAATTGAAAAAAAAGAAAATGCTATTGAAAAGATTATGGAATATGCTCGCAATTATATGGATTTTTTAAGTAAATCAAAAACTGAAAGACTTTCAGTAAAAGAAATTATAAAATTGGCTAAAGGAAATGGTTATATTTCAATAGATGAAGCTATGGAAAAGGGAAGTGTAAGTCATGGAGACAAGATTTATGCTATAAATAAAGAAAAAGCAGTAGCACTTTTTATAATAGGGAAAAACTATATAGAAAAAGGTATGAAGATTATAGGTAGTCATATAGATTCGCCAAGATTAGATTTAAAACCAAACCCATTGTATCAGGAAGCTAATCTAGGTTTTTTTAAGACTCACTACTATGGAGGAATTAAAAAATATCAATGGACAGCTATTCCTCTTGCTTTACATGGAGTAGTTATATTAAATGATGGTACAAAGGTGGATATATCTATTGGTGAAGAAGATAGTGACCCAGTATTTTGTGTAACTGACTTACTGGTTCATTTAGCTGGAGACCAAATGCAAAAGAAATTGTCAGAAGGAATTAGTGGTGAAGCCTTAAATGTATTGATAGGAAATATGCCTTTAGATGGTGAAGAAAAAGAACCTATAACAGCAAATATATTAAAAATTTTAAATGAAAAATACAGTATAGTTGAAGAAGATTTATTAAGTGCTGAGATTGAAGTAGTTCCAGCTGGGAAGGCAAGAGATTTGGGGTTTGATAGGTCAATGGTATTAGGATATGGTCATGATGATAGAGTATGTTCATATGCGGCTGTAAAAGCTATACTAGAGACTGAACAACCAGAGTTTACTTCAGTTACATTATGTGTGGACAAAGAAGAAGTTGGTTCCCAAGGAAATACAGGTATGCATTCAAAGTTTTTTGAAAATACTGTAGCTGAGTTAATAGCTTTAGAAGGAGATTATTGTGATATTAAGGTAAGAAGAGCTTTGGCAAATAGTAAAGTATTATCAGCTGATGTTGCAGCTGGATATGACCCAAATTTTGGTGAGGCATATGAAAAAAGAAATTCTGCATATATGGGAAATGGAATAGTTTTAAATAAGTATACTGGCTCTAGAGGCAAAGGTGGATGTAATGATGCTAATGCTGAGTTTATATCAGAAGTAAAAAGAATTTTTAATCAGGGAAATGTAGTATGGCAAACTGCTGAACTTGGAAAAGTTGACCAGGGTGGAGGAGGAACAATAGCCTACATTCTAGCAAATCAAGGTGCAGAGGTTATAGACTGTGGTGTTGGTGTTTTAAATATGCATGCACCACATGAGATTGTTTCTAAAGTAGATATATATGAAATGTACAAAGGATATAAGGCATTTTTTAATATAAATTTATAAGTTTAATATATACGAGTATAAGTAATAAGTAATAAGTAATAAGTAAATAGAGTAGTATTATACTATGCTCATTAATTAAATGAACATAGTATAATACTACTCTATTTAGTTTATTATTTAATAGTTTATAATTTAAATTTGAGTGACATGTATTAAAATTATTATATTATGATTTCAAAGTACTCACATAGTCTGTTTAGAAATTTATCTTCTAATGGAGAAAAAGTTTTCTTTTTAGAATAAATAAAGAAAAATTTTCTTGTAAAATCAACATCTTTTATTTTGTAGCATTTTATTTTACCTGAATTTAGATAATCAATAGCTGAAATATATGATATAAAAGATACACCAAGGCCTAATCTAACCATTTCTTTAATGGCTTCATTTGATTCTACATGAGCTATTACATTTAATTTGTTTGCCGGAAAGTTATTTTTGCTAAGTGTGTTTAGTATTAGGTTTCTAGTACCAGAGCCTTCTTTTCTCATAATAAAATTGAGAGAAGCCAATTCTTCTATATCAATGTAATTGTTCTTGTTATCAATTTTAAAATCTGAAGGAGTAATAAGTACAAGTTCATCATCTAATAAGTCTAGATATTCGATTTGAGGATTGTTGATTTTAGAACCAACTAATCCAAAGCTTATCCGTTCATTTAAAATTTCTGATATAGCATATTGAGAATCATAATGGCTTATGGAAAATTTTACATCTGGATAACTCATAGAAAAATTCTTCATAAAATCAGGTAGAATATAAGTTTCAGGTATAGAACTACATGCTATATCTATAATACCTTCTATTTTACCTGAATATTCTTTTATATCATAAATTGCACGTTTACAGTTGTTTAGTATATATATAGCGTGCTCATAAAGAATTTCACCAGATTTTGTGAGTGTAATAACTTTGTTGCTTCTGTTTATAAGTACAGTTTCTAACTCTCTTTCTAAATTTTGTATGTGTGCACTTACAGTAGGTTGAGTTAAAAAAAGTTCTCTTGCAGCTTTTGAAAAACTTTGATGTTTTGCAACCGCAACAAATACTTCGAGTTGTTTAAAATCCATTATTTAATCCTCCTTAAATTATCTAAAACTATTATAACATATTTGATAAATTAATAGTTAAAGGGGATTTTTTGAAATAGAAAACCTTAAAATATTTATGGAGTTTTTGATTGTTTAGGAATAATTTGGTATAATGTTATAAGGATATTTACCACAAATATCTTGTAAATTGAATTTTCAAAATTCAACTTTAAAATGTGTTTTGTTACAAAAAAATTACAAATAGCTTCTTAATCTTATTAAATTTAAATAAATATTATATAATTATTTTATAAAATAATGAACGCAATTATTGAAAAAAGAGATAATCACGCAATGAGATATAGATAAATATTATAAATTTAAGAAAGGAGGATTGATTTATGAAGTTAAAAAAGTCATTAGTTTGTGTAACTATTTTAGGTATTGTACTTGTTGGATGTCATAAAGAAACTACTAAAGAGAAAAATCAAGTAGCAAATAAAGCAACACAGCAAAAAACTATGACAAAAGTTCAAAATGATGTTAATGAAATGATGGATAAAGATTATAAATATGTTATAAAGAATATGGGAATACCTCATAACACAATTTATTATATAAAAAATAAGAATCTAAAAGAATCAAATACAATGCAAGATATAAATACATTAAGTTATATGACGTTAGTTTATCCTAAGTATACTGGAAACAATGAATTAGATGGAAGTGCTTTATACATTAACATTGATAAAAATAAAGTTGTTAATGTTGAAACAAATTCTTTTTCATCACAAAGCATGGTAGTTCTTGATGAAAATTCTGGGATTATAATTGAAAAAAGTGATAGTGAAAAATCAGCTGTATCTTTAGACGAATATAAAAATATTGATTTAGTAGAGTATATTGGAGTTGAAGAATCTAGGATAAATGAAATTGTGGGTAACGCCAATTATGATTTAATAGCGTACAACAATGAAGGCAATAGGGTAGTGAAGACTTATAGATTAAAGAAAGATGATAAGTTATTAGAAAAAGAAGTACTTACAATAAGTATAGTAGACAGTAAAATAAAGTCTATAAAAACTATTGAGAGCGATAAAGTTATAAAAATAATAAAAGGAGCTTTATTAGAATAATGAATTTTAAAGCATACAAGCCTGTTTTAAGATAGAAGTAAATTTCTAACTTGAAACAGTTTTTTTTATAAAATATATAAAATTGAAATCAATACAAGTAATGATAATTTTATAAGATTTATTAAATTTAAACTGCACTTATGGATGACAATTAGTTATAATTAAATATAAGCTAAAATGATTTATTGTAATTTATAATTATACTACATTAAGGATGTTTTTAAATAAAAAAATATATTGGGGTGTATTTAAAATGATAGGATTAGCGGATGCCATAAAAATTATTGAAGAAAATGTTATACCAATAAGTAGGATTAAGATAGTTAATCTTATAGAAGCAGTAAATAAAGTAGTTGCAGAAGATATATATTCAACAATTGATAGTCCTCCATTTGATAGGTCACCATATGATGGTTATGCATATGATGCAAATTCTGAAAATAAAAATTTAAAGGTCATAGGAACCTTATATGCAGGAGAAGTGTTTGATGGTATATTAAATAAAAATGAAGCAGTGAAGATAATGACTGGTGGAAAAATTCCAAAGGGAGCAAACTGTATAGTAAAAAAAGAAGATGTGACAATTAGAGAAGACATGATAACTTTAAATGTAAAACTAAAGGAGTATGACAATTATATATTTAAAGGTGAGGATATAAAAAAAGGTCAATTAATTATTAGTAAAAATCAAAATGTAGGGTATGATGGTATAGGAGTATTAGCGAGTCTTGGAATATCTAAATTAGCTGTATATGATGATTTAAAAGTTGGTATTTTAAATACAGGAACAGAATTACAAGATATAAGTGAAACTTTAGAGGATGGCAAAATATATGATAGTAATAGATATACATTATATTCAAAGCTTTTAAAGCTTGGGATACAAGCATATACAATATGTAATTGTTCTGATGATATACAAGAGTTAGAAAAAAAAGTGAAGGATATGCTAGAAAATGTAGATTTTTTAATTACTACAGGTGGGGTATCTGTTGGAGATAAAGATTTAATACCAGATGTATTTAGAAACATAGGAGCAAAAGAATTGTTTTGGAAGATAAATATTAAACCTGGGGGTGCTTGCTATGTAGCTACATTGGGAGAAAAAATACTGTTTGGTCTTTCTGGTAATCCACATGCAGCAATTGTGGTATTTGATAATGTAGTCGTTCCTGTGATTGATTATTTAACATATAAAGAAAGCAATCATTATATAAAAGCTATATTTAAAGGAGAATTTAACAAATTCTCAAATAACGATAGGTTTGTAAGTGGAAAATTATATACAGATGAAGGTAAATTATATGTTAAGCTAAATGATAAAAAAGATGCCAAGGCTAGATTGTCTGCAACATTAAGAAGTAATTGCATGATTAAGATAAAAAAGAGAGAAACAATAAAAGAAAATCAATTAGTAGATGTTGTTGTTATATAGTTTTATGAAGGGGATATAGTTTTATGTATAATATATTATCAATTGTTTCCTATTCAGGAGTAGGTAAAACTACATTGATTGAAGGTATAGTAAAAGAATTAAGCAAAGAAGGGTATAATGTTGGAGTTATCAAACACACTTGTCATGATTTTGAGATAGATGAGGAAGGTAAAGATACTTATAAACATAGAAAATCAGGTGCAAGAAAAGTTTGTATAATATCAAATAAGAGGTTAGCATATATTGAAGAGTTAAAAGATAAAAATCCATTATATAAAATGATTAGGTTTTATGAAGACATGGATTTGATTATTATAGAAGGGTATAAAAATTATCGATTTAAAAGATTAGAAGTAACTAGAAAGGATAAGTATAAGGATATTTTATCAAATAAATATGATTTGATAGGTATTATAAGTGACATAGAATATGATTTAAATATTAAGCAGTTTAGTTTGAATAACTACAAAGCTATATCAAAGTACATAGAATCTTGTATAAAAAATAATACTTTAAAATTAAATGATAGTGAAATAAAAAACATATTAAAAGAATAATTTTAAGATATTATTTTGATATAAAATGGTATAATTATTTATATATAAATAAAGATATGAGAAATTTATTTAATTATAAAAATCGTATTTTGAATTATAAAATATTATAGAAATCGTAGGAGGATAATATGAAAAAAATATTAGTAGCATGTGGAGCAGGAATTGCAACATCAACAGTAGTTTGCGACAAAGTAGAAAGATTGGTTAAAGAAAATAACATACAGGCAGAAGTTATACAATGTAAAATCGCTGAATGTGCAACAAAACAAGAAGGTGCTGATTTGATAGTATCTACTACTATATTACCAACAACTTATGATATACCTGCAATAAAAGCAACAGCATACATAACAGGTATAAATACTGCTGCATTAGATAAGAAAATATTAGATGCTTTAAAATAAGGTTTTGAGTTTACAGTTATAAAAAATATTTAGTGTTAAATATAGAGTTGTATCTTCGTAAAATTTTATTTACATAGATATGGCTCTTTTTAGGTGTATTTTAAATACTTAATTATATAAAATAAATATTCAATTTTATGAAAACTATTTTTTTGAATTGGAATTTTATAAAAGATTTAAAATTAGTGTTATGTTATACTAATTTAAGGGTATTTTTTAGACGTATTGATAAAGGAGGGGTTTAAAACTTATGATAAAACAATTTGTCAAATATTATAAACCATATAAGAAAATATTTACATTAGACCTTATAGCAGCATTTTTATTTTCTTTATGTGATTTAGTTTATCCTATGATAACTAGAAATATAATGGATGACATTGTTCCAAATAAAAATTTAAGAATGTTAGTAGTTTTTGCAATTGTACTTATACTTATATTTATAGCAAAAGCAGGACTTAATTATTTTATGCAATATTGGGGACATGTCATTGGTGTAGATATGCAAGCTGATATGAGAAATGAGGTATTTACACACTTACAGAGGCTTCCAAATACTTATTTTGATAATAATAAATCTGGAGTAACTATGTCTAGAATAGTAAATGACCTAATGGATATAACAGAGCTTGCCCATCATGGTCCTGAAGATTTATTCATTTCTATAGTAATGTTAGTTGGTTCATTCTTTATACTTATAGATATAAATATTCCTCTTACTCTTATAATATTTGCTATATTACCATTTATAATATGGTTTGCTATAACAAAAAAAGATAAGATGAATATAGCTTTTATGAAAAGTAGAGTTACTATAGGTGATGTAAATGCAACTTTGGAAAATAGCATAGCTGGAATGAAGGTAACTAAGTCTTTTTGTACTGAAAAGGAAGAATTAAATAAGTTCGTAAGAAGTAATAAATTATTTAGGAGAGCACGACAAGATTCTTATAAAGTAATGGCAGAATATTATTCTGGTATGAACTTATACATGGATATTTTGGAATGGGTAGTTGTTATAGCTGGTGGATACTTTACTTATCTTGGAAAAATTACTTTAGGTGATTTTGCTGCATATATATTATATGTAAAAATGTTTATACAACCTATGAAGAAACTGATAAACTTTACAGAACAATATCAAAATGGTATGACAGGTTTTAAAAGATTCATAGAAATAATGGAAGAAGACCATCAAAAAGAAGTTAAAAACCCTGTTGAACTTGAGCATGTAAAGGGTAATATTGAGATAGAAAATATATCTTTTACGTATGAAGATGATACTCAAGTATTAGATAATTTAAGTTTGTCTATAGAAGCTGGTAAAACTATAGCTTTAGTAGGACCTTCAGGTGGAGGGAAGACTACATTATGTAATTTATTGCCAAGATTTTATGAGTTTGATAAAGGTGATATAAAAATTGATGGAAAGAGTATAAGGGATGTAAGTTTAAAATCGTTGAGAAAAAATATAGGTATAGTTCAACAAGATGTATTTTTATTTACAGGGACTATAAGAGATAATATTCTCTGTGGAAATCCTAATGCTACAGATGAAGAAATGATTGAGGCTGCAAAAAAAGCTAGAATACACAATTTTGTAGAAACTTTACCAGATGGATATGATACTTATATAGGAGAAAGAGGAGTAAAATTATCTGGGGGACAAAAACAAAGAGTTTCAATTTCGAGAATCTTTTTAAAGAATCCTCCAATAATAATATTAGATGAAGCTACTTCTGCTTTAGATAATGTAACAGAAAGAGAAATTCAAGAGTCTTTAGAGGAATTAAGCAAAGATAGAACAAATCTAGTTGTTGCACATAGATTAACTACTATAAAAAATGCTGATGAAATCATAGTACTTACAGATAAAGGGATTGAAGAAAGAGGTACTCATGAAGAATTAATAAATAAAAATGGAGTATATAGTAGATTACACAATAACTAACATATAAATTAAATCTATAAACATAGAATATATTAAGACTTATAAAACCAATTAATTTTAAATTAATGAGATGTTTTATGAAAAAAATGTATTCTATGTTTTATTTTTTGCAAATTATATTTAATTCTGTTTATCCAAGATAGGCGAAATACTCCATCCTCAACGTAAGTAGGGTGGAGATGCGAGCCTGAAATATGCTAACATAAACTAAAGGAGGTGAAGAAATGATACAGATGAAAGCTTTTAAATTTAGAATATATCCAAATCAAACTCAAAAAGAAATGATAGAAAAATCTTTTGGATGTTCAAGATTTGTGTATAATCACATGTTAGCACTTCAAAAAGAAAAATATGAAAAGGAAGGCAAATCACATTCAAAGTATGATTTAATTAAAAAACTTCCATCACTTAAAAAAGAATATGAATGGCTTAAAGAAGTTGATTCAACTAGCTTGCAAGCTACTATTGATGATTTAGATAATGCATATAATAACTTCTTTAGAGAAATTAAAAAAGGTAATAAACAAGGTTTTCCAAAGTTCAAAAGTAAGAGAAATCTTAAAAGAAGTTTTGAAAGTAAGTGTGTAAATAATAATATAACTATCAAAAGTAATTTAATTAAGTTACCAAAATTGAAATGGATTAGGGCTAAAGTGACTCAAAATATAAATGGTAGAATATTAAATGCTACTGTATCAAAAACACCTACAAGTAAATATTTTGTTAGTATGTGTTGTGAGGTTGACATAAAACCATTAGAGGAATCTAATAAGTATATTGGCATAGATTTGGGATTAAAAGATTTTGCAATATGTTCTAATGGAAGCATATTTAAAAATCCTAAATGGTTAAAAAAAGCTAACTATAGATTGAAACTGGAACAAAGAAGATTATCAAAGATGAATAAGTTTGGTAATAATTGGAATAAGCAAAGAATTAAAATAGCTAAGATACATGAAAGAATAGCTAATCAAAGAAAAGATTACTTACATCGAATATCAACTAAACTAATTAGAGAAAACCAAATAATTTGTTTAGAAGATTTGAAAGTAAGTAATATGATTAAGAATCATAAATTAGCAGGTGCAATAAGTGAGGCTAGTTGGTATGAATTTAGAAGATTACTTGAGTATAAAGCTATTTGGTATGGAAGATTAATCTCTGTAATAGGAAATACATATCCATCCAGTCAGTTATGTAGTGTATGTGGTCATAGAAATAAAGATGTAAAAAACTTATCACTTAGAAAGTGGGTTTGTTCAGACTGTAATACACAGCATGACAGAGATATAAATGCCAGCATAAATATACTAAAAGAAGGATTAAGATTAGTGGGGATGGAACAGCCCTTAGAGCCTATGGATGCTTAGTACAAAAGTACTATCGAATAGGAATCTCCACATTCAAACGTTACCGAAGGTAGTTAAGGTGGAGTAGTTCAAGAAAACAGCTATAAATAGGCAATATATAGGATAACGTTTTTCCGTAAAGAATAATTTAGAAAACTAACTTTAATTTATTGAATTTATAGAATTTTATGAAAAAAATCGAAATTTGACTTGAAATGTTTTTCAAAAGTAGTAAAATAATGGATAACTATACATACATTGTATACAAATATATTTATTTATGAGGGGGGATTTTGTATGGAGGCAATAACAGCTTTTTGTCTAGTTTTAGTATCATTGACGATAGGAGATGTAGTATCAGCAAAAACTAAAGCTTTTGTTCCATCAGTTTTTGTATCAGCAATTATATTTATAGTAGGATTTTGGACTTTTTTCCCAGAAAATATCGTGGACCTAGCAGCTTTAGGAACACCATTAGCTCAATTAGGTATGCTTTTATTAATAACTCATATGGGGACCATGATGAGTATTAGAGAGCTAGCAGGTCAATGGAAGACAATAGTAATAGCATTGGCAGGAATAGTAGGCATATGTGTAGGAGCTTTAGCATTGGGTACTTTAGTATTTGGATGGGATACAGCAGTAATAGCTACACCTCCTCTTACTGGAGGACTAGTTGCATCTATAATGATGGCAGATGCTGCTACAGCAAAAGGTCTTGCAAGCTTGGCAGTTTTAGCAATTTTAATGTACGTAGCACAAGGATTTGCAGGTTATCCTATTACAGCATTAATGCTTAAAAAAGAAGGAAAAAGACTTTTATCAGATTTTAGAAGTGGAAAAGTAACTGCAACTAAAGCTGAAGAAGCAACTGAAAAAATACCTGAACAAAGGAGTAAGTTTAAGATAATACCAGATTTACCTGAGAAGTATGACACAACATATATGATAATACTTAGATTAGGGTTTGTAGCATGGTTAGCAGTACAATTTACAAATCTTACAAATGAGGTTGTATCAAGATATGTTATCTGTTTAATATTTGGTGTAATAGCATCAGAACTTGGAATAGTTGATAGAAAGCCACTTAATAAATCTGGCTCATTTGGATGGTTAATGACATCACTGATGGCTTTTATATTTGCAGGTTTAGCAAAAGCTACACCAGCAATGCTTGCTGAAATGGCTGTTCCTCTTGTAGGAATTATAATATTTGGTGTAATAGGTATGGGAATATTCTCTATTATAGCAGGTAAACTTTTGGGTGAAAGTAAGGAAATGGCGTTTTCAGTTTCACTTACAGCACTTTATGGTTTCCCACCAAACTATATATTAACTGAAGAAGCAGTAAAGGCTTTAGCTGAAACTCCAGAAGAAAAAGAATTTCTGATGGATAAAATGCTTCCAAAGATGCTTGTTGGAGGATTTACTACAGTAACAATAGCTTCTGTAGTAATCGCAGGTATTTTTGTAAATCTTATATAAATTTTAACTAATAAATAAGGCATTTAAATAAGAAGAATATGTAACATTTGGAGGTCTGGAATGAATATTAAAGAAATAACCAATGGATATAAAGATTATGTAATCAAACTTAGAAGAGAATTTCATGAAAATCCTGAAAAAAGTATGGAAGAATTCAGAACATCAAAAAGAATTAAAGAAGAGCTTGATAAGATAGGAGTACCATATGTATCAGCTGGAGGGACAGGTGTAGTTGCAACCATAAAGGGAGCTAATCCAGGAAAAACTGTAGCACTTAGAGGAGATATGGATGCACTTCAAGTTGTTGAATGTACAGATGTAGAATATAAATCGAAAAATGAGGGGCTTATGCATGCTTGTGCACATGATGGACACACATCAATGCTTTTAGGAGCAGCTAAGGTTTTGAATGATATTAAAGATGATATTAAGGGAACTGTGAAATTATTTTTTCAACCAGGAGAAGAAGTAGGTAAAGGTGCAAGAGCTATGATTAAAGATGGCGCCATGGAAGGTGTAGATGGTGTATTTGGAATTCATCTTTGGAGCGATGTAGAGTGTGGGACTGTATCAGTTGAAGAAGGTCCAAGAATGGCTTCTGCTGATTTCTTCAAAATTACTGTAAAAGGTAAGGGTGGCCATGGTTCACTTCCTCATCAAGGTGTTGATGCAGTACTTGCAAGTTCTGCAGTGGTTATGAACTTACAATCTATGGTTAGTAGAGAAGTTAGTCCTTTGGAGCCACTAGTTGTAAGTGTTGGAGTTTTAAATTCTGGAACAAGATTTAATGTAATCGCAAGTGAAGCTGTTCTAGAAGGTACAATAAGATTATTTAATCCAGAACTTAGAAAACAAATTCCTACGATTTTAGAACGTATAGCAAAATCTACAGCAGAATCATATAGAGCAGAAGCTGAGTTAGAGTATGGATATTTAACACCAGCTGTTATAAATGACAAGGAATGTTCAGAGATAGCTACAGATGCAGTAATTAAGTTATTTGGAAAAGAAAGTATAGCACTATTTGAAAAAGTAACAGGAGCAGAGGATTTTGCTGAATTTATGAATATTGCACCTGGTGCATTGGCATTTGTAGGAGCTAGAAATGAAGCTAAAGGAGCTTGTTATCCTCATCATCATGGGTGTTTTAATATAGACGAGGATGCCTTGGAGATTGGAACTGCTTTATACGTTCAATATGCAGTAGACTTTTTAAATAAATAATTTTAATATACTATAAAGAAAAAGCAGAGACTAAGTTTATATTCTCTGCTTTTTTATTGTCTATAATCACTATAAATGTTGACTATAAAAAAAAGATATGATACTATGAAAGAAAATGATAATCAATATCAATTAAAAAAGAAGGTGATTTAATTGAGTAATATAGTGTTTGCGTTTTTAATAACTTTGTTTGCTGGCTTGTCTACTGGAATAGGAAGTTGTATAGCGTTTTTTGCTAAAAAGACCAATACTAAATTTCTTTCTGTAAGTTTAGGATTTTCTGCTGGTGTTATGATTTATGTATCTATGATAGAAATATTTCCAAAGGCACAAGAGGCTCTAACGAAGTCTATGGGAGAAAAATTAGGGAGCTGGTCAACTGTAATAGCTTTTTTTGTAGGGATGGCTATCATTGCAATTATTGATAAGTTAATTCCTCAAGAAGAAAATCCTCATGAGATAAAGAAAATGGAAAATATTGATGAAAAAAATGTACAAAAAAATAAATCTCTCTTAAGAACTGGGTTATTTACAGCAATGGCTATAGCAATTCATAATTTTCCAGAAGGATTAGCTACATTTATATCAGCGCTGGATGATCCTACAATAGCAATACCAATAGCTATAGCAATTGCTATACACAATATACCAGAAGGAATCTCTGTATCTGTACCAGTGTATTATGCTACAGGAGATAAAAAGAAAGCTTTCTATTATTCTTTTTTATCTGGGATGTCAGAACCTTTAGGGGCAATTATTGGTTATGTACTTCTTAGAAATTTTCTAAATGATATAACACTTGGAATTGTGTTTGCCATTGTTGGAGGTATTATGGTATTTATATCACTTGATGAATTACTACCATCAGCTAGAGAATATGGTGAACATCATTTATCAATTTATGGATTAATTGCAGGAATGATTGTTATGGCTATTAGTTTACTATTATTTAAATAGCTTTTTAGATATCTAATTGTAACCTAAAACTAATATCAAAATGATATAATTATTAAAAAAGATTATATGAATGTTAGAAATATCATTTTGGAGGTGAATATTATGGAAAAGAAAATGAAGTTTAAATTTGATTGGTATAGTTCACCTGATAAGATAGAAGAATGGTTAGAAGATATGGAAGAGCAAGGATATAACTTATATAAGATAAGTAAGCTTGGAGGAATATTTTATTTTTATAAAGGAACTCCAAGAAAAATAAAATATGCTATTGATTATTATTATGATGCTGAGGAAGATTATTTTAATAAACATAAGTCTAGAGGATGGAATCTTATATTTAGAAGTATTGGGAGTTTTATAGGTACATCTTCATGGTATATATGGGCTAAAACATATGAAAATACACCCCCTAAATTATATAGTAATTTGGATAAAAAAGATAAAGTAAAATCAATTTTATTTATGAATTTATTTTTATTTACTCTTTTAGCAGCTATTTTTATATATTTATTGTTCACTGAAATAAGAAATTTATTTAATGGTTATGGAGTAGATATTTGTACTATTGCATTGCAAATTATGTTATTAACTTTATATTTGGTACAATTATATAGAAGAATAATGTATTACTTAAGGATTAAAAAATTAAATAAGTAAAGAGGGGGAGTGTATTGAAATAATTTTAAAAAATTATTTTGAGGCACTCTCTTTTTGTCAATAACTATTATATATATTAATATCAGTTATAACCTTTTGGATTTTATGTAAATATAATATTTACATAAATAATATTTGGTTAAAATAATTACATATCTGTATTACTTCTCTTAATTTTCTATTCACAAACCAGTAATTCATTATACCTAACTTAAATATACATAAAATTTATCTTTATCTTCTAATATATTGATATGCCCTCATCAAAAAGTTAATATGCTAAGGTAATAATTATTTAGACCTGAGTATTGATAAGAATAATTTAAAAATGTTATTCTAAAGTATCAGATGCATGAAATAATATTTGAGTATATTAACAAAAAAATTTTAATAATGTGTAATAATAAAGTGCATAAGGAGGAACTTATGATTAGAATAGCGATTTGTGAAGATGAAAAAGAAACACAATGTTTAATAGAAGAATGTCTTGATAATATATTGAAAACTATTAATATAGAATATGAAATACAAAAACATAGTTCTGGAGAAGATTTACTTAAAGGAAGCTTAAAAGATATAGATATACTGCTTCTTGATATACTAATGGAGCAAATGAACGGAATGGATACTGCAAGAAAGATTAGAGAAGTAGATAATAAAATGGAGATAATATTTATAACTTCTTTAATAGATTATGTGCAAGAAGGATATGAAGTAAGAGCTTATAGATATTTATTAAAACCTATAGAATTAGAGGAATTAAAAAAACATATCTTAACCTGTATTAAAGATATTGAAACAAATAGAAATAATTACATTGTAATAAAGAACAAGTCTAATACATATAAGATTTATTCAAATGAAATAAAATATGTAGAAATTCAAAAAAAAGATATGTTAATACACACAGTAAATAAGAGTTTTGGAGTGAAGTATAGCCTAGGAAAAATAGAAAAAGATTTAAAACTAGATAAATTTGTAAGATGTCATAAAAGCTTTATAGTGAATCTAAGTTACGTAGAAAATATAAAGCCCAATATTGCTATTTTAGAAAGTGGAGAAGAAGTACCTATCAGTAGATATAGGTATAAAGAGGTTAAGGAGAAGTTTTTAAAATTTCTTGGTGATACAATATGCTAAATTTTATGTCTGAGTTAGTATTAATTTTATCTATATGTGTGCGATTTACTATTATGAAAAGGATGTTAATTTATAAAAAAGATAATAAAAAAGACAAGCAAATTGTATTTTATACTTTATTGGGATTAATTTATATTATAGTTAAAATAACTAGATTATTTAATATAGAAGAAAATTATATTAGTAATATATACTATTTGATTGATGTTTTAGTATTTATTGTGTGGGGGATATATTATAATTATTTTTATAACATAGGATATATTAAATACATTATTTTCTTTTTCCTATTTAATATTTATTATGATTGTTTTAAAGATGTTGTATATAGAATTTTATTTTTTGTAGTTACAGGTAATGTTGTTTCATCTAAAGGGTGGCTTTTGGCATCTTATTCTGATAATATAAAAGTTTACATATACAGTAATCTATTTATTATATTTGTATATATGATACTTAGTTTTTTGTATAAACGATTAAAATTGCTTAGCCAAGATAAAAGAAATTATGTATATTTGTTATTTGCTCTAATGGCTAACACAATGAATATAATTGGAGTCTATATATCAAGGAAATTAGAGCGGTTTAGATGGTTACATTCAGAACCATATTATTTTGATAATTTTGTAAATCCAAAGCTAGTAGGAGCTAGCACCATTGTTCTTATATTGTTATTTAGACAAATAATAAAAGATAATAAGTTAAAATCTCAGAATGAATTAATAAAAAATAAGTTAGATATGCAATATGCTCATTATTTAAGTATTCAAGAATCTCATATGAGAGTTAAGAAGCTTTATCATGATATAAACAATCATATTTCCTGTATAGATAATCTTAAAAATGATGGGAAAGAAATTAATGAATATATAAATAATTTAAAAGATGAAATTAGAGAGTTCAAATCTATTTATAATACAGGAAATATGATATTAGACATCATAATCAATGAGAAGAGTGAAATATCTGCAAAAAAGGGAATTAAATTTATTTGTGATATAAATTTCTCAAAAGTTGATTTTATAAAGCCTATAGATGTGTCAAGTATATTTGCCAATATTTTAGATAATGCAATAGAAGCATGTGAGAAAATATCAGATGAAAATATTGATAAATATATTAGAATTAAAGGGACTATAACAAAATCATTTTTTGTACTTAAATGTGAGAATAGTAAAGCAAATAATATTATTTCTAATAAAAATATATTGTCAACAGATAAAATCGATAAGTTTATACATGGAATAGGAATTCAAAGTATTAAATCGTCTTTACAAGAGTATAATGGAGAATTATTATTTGAAAATCAGAAAGAGAAATTTATACTAAATATATATATACCATTGAATCAAGATGCTGACAGTTGGGTCGATTAAGTTACTAGTTGGGGCATCTATATTGATACTAAAAAATAAGGATGTTATCTTTTTAATAACAAAAGATAACATCCTTATTTTTTAGTATCAATAAATTTATAATTTTACTAATCTTGATTATAATAATTAGTTAAAAAGGAGGGGGCTATATATTGAAAAACTAACTATAAAAATAATAAAAATACAAGATATTGTAATACAAGATGTAATTAATAAAAACTTGAAAAATAGAAATATAATGGAGGAAAATATATATGAAGGCAAAAAAGTATATACTAGCAATGATAGTAATTTTAAGTATAGGTTCAAGTTTAATGGTAGGATGCACATCCACTGTATCCAATGAAGATTTAAATAATTCAGAGGAGGCTAGTGAAAATTCATCAAACAACCCAATTGAAGCTAAAAAAGATGCTTCTATTAAACTATTTGAGAATTATTCAAAAAAAGTTAATACTGTAGAAGGATTGGAAGAAGTTAAAAAAGATTTATCTCAAAAGTTTTCAAAGTCTATAACAGATAGTGGTTATAAGGTTGTTAATTCAAATTCAGATGGTAGTTTTGTAGTATCTATAAATGGATTTGAAAATCCACCTGAAAAAGATATTAGAAGTTTATTTTACTCTATGTCTGAAGACCGCAAAGAAGGAAAGGCAGTAGTAGATATTCTTTGTGCTAAAGAATATCCTGAGAATGAAAAGTTAGCTGAAAGTGATAAATATATTAAATTTATGTACAACATATTTAAGTCTTTAACTAGTACTGATTTAACTGAGAAAGAATTTTCAGATGCAGTTATAAAAACATTTAATGAAGGTGTAGGCTCTGTAGAGCTTCCTTATATGAAGGATATGCATGTTGAAGTTAACAAAGTTAAAAAATCTATTAAAGTTTTAAAACTAAGTTTAGAATATGAATTTGATATTTCAAATCATTAATATAAAAAAATTATGATACTCTAGAAGAGAAATTTGTGATTTAAATAATGATAATAAGTGTTTAAGAGATAGATAACTTAGAGATGCAAAATATCCTCCACCTTATTGAAGTAAACAAATTAGAAAATAAAATGCATGTTTTATATTTATATAAATTTTTTTATTCAAAAATAAATTATTTTTGGTTGCCATTTTATGTTAAAGGACAGTATAATATAATTAAAGTATGTTATAACATACAAAAGTTAATATATATTATCTAAAGGGGGATTTTAAATGAGTCAAACTGATAGAATAGAAGCATTTAGACAAGAATACGTTAATTCTAAACCTATGATATGTTGTGAAAGGGCTAGAATTTTTACAGAATCACATAAAAAGACTGAGGGAGAAGCAATATGTATAAGAAGAGCTAAAGCTTTTTTAGATGCATGCAAAGAACTTCCTATAAAAATATTTGAAAATGAGTTAATTGTAGGTACAGCTGGTAAATTCAGAAGAACAGGTATATTAACACCAGAGTTTTCTTGGCAATGGGTAGATAAGGAAATGGATACTTTTGATGAAAGAACTCAAGACCCATATGTTATATCAAAAGAGCAAATAGAATTTATAAGAAAAGAGATATTTCCATATTGGAAGGGTAAATCTTTGGAAGAAGTTTTTTTAGCAAGAATTCCAGAAGATACAGCTAAGATATTGGTAGATACAGGAATAATAGATAATGATTCTAAGTGGAGACAGGCAGTAGGGGAAATAACTCCAGATTATCAAGATATATTATTTGTAAAAGGGTATAAGGGTATCAAGGAAGAAGCTGATAAAAAAATAAAAGAACTAGATATATCAATTTCAGAAAATATTGAAAAAATAGATTTTTATAAGTCTGTTTCTATTGTTGCAGATGGTATCATGACATTGGCAAATAGATATTCAAAACTTGCAAAAGAAATGAGTGAATCAGAAAAAGATTCAAAAAGAAAGTTAGAACTTATAAAAATATCACAAGTATGTAAGAATGTACCAGCAAATCCTCCAACTAGTTTTTATGAAGCTATACAATTTGTATGGTTTGTGCAATTAGGTGGTGTTTTATCTGAAAATCCATTAGCATTGAATTTAGGTAGATTTGACCAATATATGTATCCATATTATGAAAAAGATACTAGAGAAGGAAGTATAACTAAATCAGAGGCTCAAGAGTTGATAGAGGCTCTATGGATTAAGCTATCAGAGTGGGTATGGACAATATCAGCAAATACAGCAAATTATTTTGCAGGATACAACCAATTTCAAAACCTTACTGTTGGTGGCAAAAAGAGAAATGGAACTGATGGAACTAATGATATTTCATATATGTGTTTAAAGGCAACAGAAAGTGTAAAAACTCATCAACCAGGTTTAAGTGTTAGAATAAGTCAAGGAGCACCAGATGATTTTGTTATGGCAGTTGCGAAATTAGTAAAACAAGGTACTGGTTTTCCTGCTATACACAGTGATAGTGCAGGAGCACAAATGTTACTTCAAGATGGATATGATGCAGAAGATGCAAGAGATTGGAGCAATTGTGGTTGTGTCGTTCCTCACTTTAGAAAGACAGGTCAATGGACTTCAGCAGTAAATATTAATTTTGCAGCAGCACTAGAATATGCTATGAATGAAGGTAAGAGTAGATTAACTGGAGAAAAAATGGGATTAGATGTAAAAACTATCAACGAATTTGCATCTTTCGAAGAAGTTAAAGAAGCGTTTTTAAAGCAACTAGCGTATCTTATAAAAAATTCTGTTATAGGAACTACTGTTGCTCAACAAATTCATAAAGAAATAGTACCAAGACCATTTTTATCTACTTGTGTAGATGGTTGTTTGGATAAAGGTATTGATTTGAGTAAAGGTGGAGCAAAATACAATATAGGGCCTGTTTTAACAGGTATAGGCTTAGGTGTAGTTTCAAACTCATTGGCAGCTATAAAAAAATTAGTATTTGAAGATAAGGTGACTACATTAGAAGAGTTTACAAAAGCATTAAATAATGATTGGGAAGGCTATGAAGAATTAAGAAAGCTTGCTTTAGATGTTCCCAAATATGGAAATGACAATGATTATGTAGACTCATTGGCTATTGAAGTTTCTGATTTTTATTATAGTGAAACTAGAAAATATAAGGATATTTTTGGTTCTAAGTTTAATAGTGCATTTATGGGTATATCAAACTATGTTCCAACTGGAAAAATAGTAGGTGCAACTCCATGTGGAAGAAAAGCCACAAAACCTTTAACAGAAGGAGTATCTCCATTTGTTGGAACTGATACAACAAGTCCATTAGCAGCTATGAAATCTGCATCAAAAATAAATCATGATGTTCACACTGGTGGAACACTTTTAAACTTGAGATTTAATCAAGATTTGGTTGAAACAGAAAGAGGACTTAGAAATCTAACTTCTATGGTCAAATCATATTTTGCACTAGGTGGATTCCATGTACAATTTAATACAATATCAAATGATGTCTTATTAAAAGCTCAAGAAAATCCAGAAGAATATAAAGATTTATTAGTGAGAGTTGCTGGATATAGTACTCAATTTGTCAATTTATCAAGAGAAATGCAAGATGCTATAATAGCTAGAAACTCACATAGTAAATTTTAATTATGAGGTAGATTATGAGTAAAAAGGGTAAAGTTGTAAAGGTGCAACATTTTTCAGTAAATGATGGGGATGGAATAAGAACCACTATATTTTTAGAAGGATGTAAATTAAAATGTAAGTGGTGCTCTAATCCAGACTCATGGAGTAATATAGTAAAGCTAGGAGTCATGAAGGATAAGTGTATATCTTGTAATAGGTGTATAGATGTTTGTCCTCAAAATATAAGTTCATTATTTGATAGAACGCAAATCAATAATAAGTGTAATTTGTGTGGAAAATGTGTTAAAACATGTCTCAACGATGCTATTTGCATAATGACTGAAGAAATGAATGTTGAAGAGATTATAAAGGAAGTTGAAAAAGATTTTATATTTTTCTTTGAGTCTAATGGAGGAGTAACTTTTTCTGGAGGAGAACCCACACTTCAAATTGATTTTTTAAGAGAATTAGTTGATGTTTTTTATAATAAAGGTATAAACATGGCAATTGAAACTTGTGGATATTTTGAGTGGGATAAAGTCAAGGATGTCTTTGAAAAAATAGACCATATATTTGTAGATATAAAATCTATGGATGATAATGTTCACAGAGCATATACAGGAGTAAGTAATAAGGTAATACTAGAAAATATATGTAGACTTTCAAAATTAAACAAATCTATGGTTATAAGAGTACCAATTATTTCTGGAGTGAATGATAGTGAAGAAAATATAAGAAATACTGCATTATTTGTAAAACAAAATGTTTTAGGTGGAAAGATGGAATTACTTCCATATCATAAATTTGGACTTGATAAATATAAAGCATTAGGGCTTGAAGATTATATGTATGAATTTGATGAAATTTGTAATAGCCATATGTTAAAATTAAAAGAGATAGTAGAACTTACAGGCGTAAAAATCATAGAATACAAATAGGGCTATCAGGAGGATTTTAACATGGATAATAAGTTTCCTAATGTAGGAGAAAATTTAAGGTTATTAAGACAAGATATGGGCATAAGTTTGGATAAAGCTTCAAAGCTGACAGGAGTTAGTAAAGCAATGCTGGGACAGATTGAGAGAGGTGAATCAAGTCCAACTGTATCCACCTTATGGAAAATTTCATCTGGATTCAAAATAAATTTTACAACACTATTAAGTGAAAATACAAACACTTATGAGGTTATAAAAAAGGAGGATGTAGAACCTATTATTGAACAGCATGGCAATATGAAGTTATATCCAATATATCCTTTTAGTCCTCAAAGAAGGTTTGAACTTTTTATAATTGAGCTTGAAGCAAATTGTACTCATGTTTCATCTACACATAGTCATGTTCTGGAAGAGTATGTACTTGTAATAGAAGGTAAACTTGAGCTTAATGTAGATGGAAAAACTTATATTTTAGAGTCTGGACATTCAATTAGATTTGATGGAACATTAGAGCATCTATATAAAAATTTAAATAATGGAAGAACTGTATTTCATAATATAGAAGTTTATAGATAATTTTATAGTTATCCATTTTGAGAATAAATATTTGTTCTCAAAATGGATAACTTATTTTTGTAATGTCGAAAAGATTTGTATACATGTACTAACATTATTGTTTTAAAATAAACATAAAAGCATTATAATAATATTAATAAAATATAATAAAGAGGAAGAATATATGATTATGAAAGTTTTATTGACAGTATTAGTATTAGCAATCTTATATATTCTGTATAAGTATGAAACTCAACATATAGAAACAACAGAATATACCATATTTAATGAAAAAATTCCAAAAGAATTTAATGGTTTTAAAATAGTTCAAGTAAGTGATTTACATAATAAGGTATTTGATAAAAACAATAACAAAACATTGATAGATAAAATTGAATCATTAAATCCAGATGTTATATTTATAACAGGAGATTTAGTTGATGGAGAAAATAAAAATTTTCAAATTGCATTAGATTTAATTGATAATTTAGTAAAAAAATACGAAGTATACCATATAATTGGAAATCATGAACAAAAATCTTTAATAAAAAAATACAAACATCTATATAAGGATTATTTTAAGGAATTGTATTCAAAAAAAATAATAAATATGGAAAATGAATCTGTAAGAATATATAAGGGAGATAGTTATATTAATCTATATGGTTTAATTATACCATTAGAATGCTATCCATATTTTTTTGCTAATAATAAAAAGTTAGAATTGAGTGACAGTTTTGTAGAAGATAAATTAGGTAAAATAAAAGAAAATGAGTATAATATACTTTTAGCTCATACACCGTTCTTCTTTGAAAAATATGTAAAATGGGGAGCTGATTTAGTTCTGGCTGGTCATGTTCATGGCGGTATAATAAGAATACCTTTTATTGGAGGTGTACTATCTCCAAATAGAGAATTTTTTCCTAAGTATGATTGGGGAAAATATGAAAAAGGTAGTAGCACTATGGTTTTAAATAAAGGCTTAGGAGGTTCAAAAGTTCTCGTTAGACTTAATTGTAAACCAGAAGTAGTAAGAATTACATTAAAGTCTAATTAATAAGGTTTTATGTGTATATAACCATCAATGACATATATATAAAATTGATGTAAGGGCCTATTAAATAGATACAGTTATTAATTTTTAATAATTATTTAATTAATGTAAATAAAATGCTATTTTTAGAATGCAATATTAAAAATATAGGGGGTAGTTAAAAATCATGGATGATATGAGTAGATTTTATGAGTCTATAAAAAACAAATATCCAAAATTAAAAGATGGGACTAGAGTTCATATGTGGCCAAAAGAAAATATTATAATTGGCCCTATTTATAATGAGGCAAATGGATATGAAAAAAGTATCGGGAGTGTGGATAGTTTAAGTTGGAAGCAAGTTGTTGTACTAGCAGAATGTGATGGCAAAAATACTACTAAAGATGTATTAGATATATTATCAAACAGATATAGAAATGTTCCTGATATTAGAGATAAAGTTATGGAATTTTTTATGTTTTATGATGATGTGTACTTAACCTTTGAAGATGAGGTACAAACATTATCAAGTGTTTTTGAGATAACAGGAAATAAAGTATATCTTACACCTTTATACTTTACAATAGAGATAGATGGAAATGACAATAGGGTTCAATATTTTTCTGAAGTTATAAATTTACTAAAGTGTATGTATGAAAAAGGATGTAGGTTTATAGAAGTTATTGGTGAAGATGTTTTAAAAAATAAAGATATGAAAGAAATATTTCAATATATGTTAAACCATTTTGATTTAATTATAGTGACCAAAGATAGTTTTACTATTGATAGAGGTTTAATAAGAGAATTAGATAATTATCGTCATAAAGTAATATGGAATGTATATTCAGAGAATGACAATGTACATATTAAATTAAAAGAAGATATAAAAATAACTAGTTTAATAAAAAGAGGGCATACAGTAGTAAGAGGAGCTAGAGGAAAAGCAATAAAAATAGAAGATATGAGGTTTAAAGATATAAGAGAAAGGTTTTCAAAATATGGTGCAGAATGGAGCCATGTATACATTTCTTCTGATGGGAGTGTAAAATCTTATTCCATTCAAAAAGATAAAAGAGTTTATTTAGGCAATATATTTGACAATTCAGTTGAGGAAATTTTCTTAGAGATGCAAAATAAGATTGATAATCTAGAGATTGTATATCAATAATTATCGAAATTAAGTTTTATGGAATAATTTATAGATTGATTGTTTAGTTTTGTGTCAATAATCGTTAATGAGGTGATATAACTTGTTAAGATTATTGAACAAATTTTTTTATGATGTTTTACTAAAATGCTGGCTTTTTATGATGCTATGGATTTTTAGAGAACTTTTACAGAGACAAAATTAGTCAAAAAATTTAAACTTCATAAAATATTTATGTAAAAATCATATAAAATTCATATAACAGATGTATTATATAGAGTATAGAAAGACTAGCTTAAAAACCATAATATAATACCCTATTGTAATGATAACCCTCCCTCACATCCTCAAATAGAGTTATCATTACAAGAATTAATCCATAAATTAAAAATTTATGGTTTTTTTTTATTTAATTTGTTTTATTATCTAGGAATATGATTTATTATAGAATATATAATAAGTAATATATAATACATTTGATTAAGTTTTTGACATGTTTTTAACTATACTAATAAGGAGGAGTATTTATGAATGTAAATAATCACAAGTGCCCAGAGTGTGGTGAACACAGTAAAAAATTTGAAGTAATAGAAGAGCGTGAGGAGTGTGTGACATTTGAATGTTACACTTGTGGAACTATATCTATATTAAAGTATTGTTACAACTGTAAAGAGTTTGTATTTGTAAATATTCCAAATAATGTAGAGACATATGAGTATTGTTGTAGTAAATGTAATAATAAGATTTAATATAATTAAAATATATAATTTCATATGTCGTTTATACAAATATCATATAAAATTCATATATGTAATGTATTATAGAAATATAGAAAGAACTAGCTTAAAACATAATATAATTACCCTAAATTTATAATGACAACTCTCCCTCACATCCTCAAATATAGTTGTCATTATAAAATACTTTGGCTGTTTCAAAAATGTAAAATCATTTTAGAAGCAGTCTATTTTTTTGTAAAAAATAAAGAAGGCAACGGGAAGCCTTCTTTCGTGTAAAAAAAGTTTAATTTTTTGTTAAGATTTGTTTGTTTATTTTATATTATCTTTATAATATGTTTTTATTTGAAGGTTGGCAATGGATTTTGCACAACTGGTCATTATGAATGTAAAAGTGGTATATTATTAATAAATAATAATTACAAAATTGTAATTATTATTTATTAAGTAAATGCGTAAAATATCACATTAATGGGTATATAATTAATAATATACTAGTTTGGGGAGGATAAAATTATGAATTATAAAACAATCATATTAAATAGAAAGTCTGTTAGAGAATATAAAAAGACAGATATTAAAGAAGAGTATCTTAATGAGATTAAGAAATACTCAGAATCTTGTAAGAAACTAGTTCCAGAGATAGACGTTGATATAAGAGTAATGAATAGAAGTGAAGTTTTTGACAATTTAGATAAAATAGCAGGATATAAAGGAAATATGATAGATGCTCCAAGTTATATTATAATACTATCTGAAGTAAAAGATAATTATATCGAGAATTCAGGATACATAGGAGAAAATATAATTTTTAAGGTGACAGACCTTGGAATAGGTTCTTGTTGGGTTACTTTTGAAGATAGTAAAAAGGTATTAGATAAGCTTGGAATTGACTCAGACAAAGAGGTAACAGGAATTATTGCTATTGGATATGGAGAAAGTGCAAGCAATACTAAAGTACTAAATGCTACAAAGACTGGTGAGAATTATTCAAAATCTGATATGCAAGTTGTTTCAGATAATAGTTCTTCTCGTTTAGGTGTAGAAGAAGTAGTCTATATGGATGAGTGGGGAAATAATGCAAATGTAAACATATTAGAAGAGAGAGCACTTCTTGATGCATTCCATTATGCAAGATTAGCTCCATCTACATTAAACAGACAACCATGGAGATTTATAGTTGATGGAGGAGTTGTAGTTTTAGCAGTTAGAAAAGATGGTCATACTAATTTATATGAAGAAAAAATAGATATTGGTATAGTTATGCTTTATTTTGCAACAATAATAAGCGCAACTATGTTCGAGTTAAAATGGAATTTCGGTAGTCCAGATAAAGATTACAAAGTACCAGAAGATTATAAAATAGTTGGATATTGTAATATATAAAACAGTTTAATATTTAATTTAGCTTTAATTAAATTAATTTCTATAAAGAGTTCAATAACATTATATGTGATAATGTCATTGAACTCTTTTGTTGTATAATTGTATAATTCAAATTTAGAATTATTAGTTTATAAATTTTATGTAAAAGAGTATGTAAAAGAGGTTTGTTAATGTAAATTATTGGATTTGATATAAAGCCAATATAAAATTGATAGTTAAATAAGTAAATGTTATACTTTAAACTGAATCGGTATCTATTTTTAAAATAGTATTTTAAAACTTACAATTTTGTGCATAGATTGAGAGGTATATTATTTTGTTAAACTGTATAATTTGCTTGGAGGGAATGTTAAATGGAATGGATAAATAAATTAAATCAAGCTATTACTTACATTGAAGATAATCTTGAAAATGGAGTGGATTATGCAGAAGCAGCAAAAATTGCATGTTGCTCAACCTTCCATTTTCAAAGAATGTTCTCATATATTGCAGAAGTACCTTTATCTGAATACATTAGACGTAGACGTATGACTAAGGCAGCATTTGAACTACAAAATAGTAATATCAAAATTTTAGAGCTGTCTGATAAATATGGTTATGATTCGCCCACATCCTTTAATAGGGCTTTTCAAAACATACATAATATTTCTCCATCTGCTGCTAGAGCAAAAGGAGTTGTTTTAAAAGCATATCCTAGGATAACCCTAACTATTTATGTAAAGGGAAATGTAGAAATGCAATATCGTATTGTGGAAAAAAAGGGTTTTCGTATTGTTGGAGTAAAAGAACATATGAATATGATTGTAGAGGAATGTTTTGATAAGGTTCCCAAGTTATGGGATAAATCTATACAAAGTGGAATGATTGAAAAACTTTTGAAATTAATAAATCATGAACCTTATGGGTTGCTTGGAGTCAGTGAATGCACGAATGGAAAGGACCTAGACTATTATATTGCTGCTCCAACAGATAGGCATACTTTAGAAAATACTTATGAATATTTTATACCATCAGGTACATGGGCAGTATTTGAATGTGTTTCTCCAATGCCAAATGCTACTGCTATACAGGAATTACAAAAAAGAATTATTACTGAATGGTTACCAAGCTCTGGGTATGAGTATGCTAGTTTACCAGATATAGAACTTTACCCTAAAGGTGATATTAAGGCTCCTGATTATACAGTAGAAGTTTGGATTCCAATTAGAAAACAAAATCAAAACTAGAAAAATAAGATGAAAGTTTAAAATAGCAGACTAAAGATAGTCTGTTATTTTTTGTTAAGTATGGAAAGTAAACTTTACATAAATTGCATATGGGTGTATAATTATGGAAAGTAAACTTTACATGAACTAAAATGATTTAAGGAGGTAAATGTGAAAAATAGATTAGAAGAAATAAGAAAAAAGAAGGGCATAAGGCAAGAAGAACTTGCCACTGCTTTACAAGTCTCAAGACAAACGATTGGTTCATTAGAAAATGGCAGATATAACCCATCAATTATTTTAGCATTTAAAATAGCAAGATACTTTGATATGAGTATTGAAGAAATATTTATTTATGAGGAGGAGTAAAAATGAAAAAGAACAGATTATATATGGGTATTGTTTATCTTGGTTTTGGACTTTTATTTATTTTATTGGCTACATTGACAGAGTTTTCATTTGAAGCTTTTATATGGGGGCTTGCTGGAGCATCTTTAGGGCCTGGAATAGGTATGATATTTCAATATATATATTGGAATAAACCTGAAAGGGCTAAAGAGTATGAAAGAAAGGTGGAAAATCAAAAAATAGAGATGAATGATGAGAGAAGAATTATGTTGCGCGATAAATCTGGTCGTATTACCAACCAAATTATGTCTTATGTTTTAGTGGTTATTATATTTGTTGTCTCTATATTGAGTGTATTTTCAGTAATGGTAATAAGTAAATGGGTTTTAATTGGACTTGGGTTACTTCTTTTATTTCAATTTATTTGTGGGGTAGTTGTGTATAATAAGTTGGATAAAAAGTTGTAATAAAAAATTAAAATTACAATAAAAATATTAACATTGTAAGTTTTATATTCTCAAGAGAATTTTAGATGTTATTTTTAATATACAATTATATAAATTTATAAAAAGCCACAGGTATATATTTTATCTTGTGGCTTTTTTATATATAAAGATTATATAGGTTTTAAAGAAAATATTGTAGCATTTTATTTGTAAGTAATTTTATATATCTTTAAATTGATTAATCTTCATATAAATCTCCACTATTTTCTTTATTAAGAGTTCCATCTAATTCAAGCATTAGAAATTTTGTAAGTTCCTTAACGACAGGTCTGTGAACTGTATTTTTTGGTACAATAACAAATTCTCCTTCCTCAACTTTTGTTAATCCTTCTTGAGTTTCTAATTCAAATTCTCCCTCAATTACATAAAATAGTTCATCTGATTTCTTATGAACATGAAAATCTAAACTTCTATTTGCCACCTGAACAACACTTAGTACATTATTATTGATAATTCCTATTTTTTTATATACATATAGTTGCTTGATATTATTTACTTCTTTAATTATATTAGATTTTGTTAACATTATAAGCCTCCTGTAATTATTGGTTTTATTTGACTTTTAGCATATGTATATGCTAACATTTATTTAACTATTTGTGAAATAGATTGATTTGATTATATCAATCTTAAATTTAGATAATACTGGAGGCGTGATAAATATGGAGTTAAAACATCTTAAGACCTTTTTAACACTTAGTAAAATCAAAAACTTTACTAAAACTGCTGAACATCTTAATTATGCACAATCAAATATTACAACTCAGATACAGCAGCTAGAAAAAGAATTAGATGTACGCCTTTTTGAGCGTATAGGAAAAAGTGTTACATTAACTAGAGAAGGAGAAAAATTAATTCCCTATGCAAAAAAAATGATTCTACTTTCATCTGATATTAAAAAAATGTATGAGGACCAAGATAATTCAAGTCGTATTGTTATTGGAGCTTCAGAATCTATTTGTATTTTTAAACTACCTGAAATTATTAAGATATATAAAGAAAAGCATCCTGAGGTTGATTTGTTTTTGAAAACTTTGGATTCATCTGATTTTATTCCATTACTTGCAGACAATACAATTGATATTGCATTTATCCTTGATTCGCCTGTTGAGGATAAGTCTGTTGTTTCTGTATTGAAAAATAATGAGCCAATATATGTTTTATCTGTTCCAGAAAGTAAATTAGCATTAAAAGAAAATGTGTCCACTCAGGACTTTCAAGATATTCCTTTTATTTTAACAGGTGAGGGCTGTTGTTATCGAAGTCTATTTGAAAAAGAATTATCTGAGTCATCTGTAGTTCCTAAAATAGTTCTTGAAACAGGAAGTATTCAGGTAATTAAACAAACAGTGCTTAGTGATCTTGGATTGTGTCTTCTACCAGAGCTTGCAGTAGAGAAAGAATTAAAAAGGCATGAGTTAATTAAGATTCCATATGTTACAAACTATAACATTGTTTCTCAACTCATTCATCATAAAGATAAGTGGATGTCTAAGAATCTTTGTGATTTTATTTCTATTGTTAAACAGATGCACTAGAGTATTTTTTAATTGGTTATATTACACTAATAGAAAATATTGGTGATTATTTAGGGAATATGACAATAAAAAAACTCTTTAGTCTAAACTAAAGAGTTTTAATTTATTGGTGCCGCTGATGGGACTCGAACCCATATGGTTTCCCGTACGATTTTGAGTCGTATGCGTCTGCCAGTTCCGCCACAGCGGCTTATATTTTAAATCCGAACTACTTGTATATCCTACCAGATTTTCCAAGAATATGCAAGAGGAACATTGAATACAAAATACTCATTAAGCTGTAAAAATATCATAAATACTAGACTTTTCTTACAAAAACTTATGAATCAACACAGTTGATTTTGAGTCCACTGCATCTACTAATTCCACCACTCGGTCATGTCATGTTTATTATTATAGCAAAAAAATATATTGTTTGCAACATATTTAATTTTAATATACTATTATTATTATGGGAATATTAAATAATAGCATATTGGTATATAATATATATGTTACAAAAATAGAGAATCTTTAGGAGTGATATAATTTGGAAAAAAAATTAATTATAATAGATGGAAATTCAATAATAAATAGAGCATTTTATGCTTTGCCAGAAATGAATAATAAAGAAGGTTTAAAAACTAATGCTATATACGGATTTACGACAATGTTGTTCAAAATAATAGATATATATCAACCAACACATATAAGTGTAGCTTTTGATAGAAAAGCACCTACATTTAGACATTTAGAGTATAAAGAGTATAAAGCAGGAAGAAAGGGAATGCCAGATGAATTAGCAGAGCAATTACAGCCCCTAAAAGACCTTTTAGATAAGTTTAAAATAAATAGACTAGAAATAGATGGTTATGAAGCAGATGATATTATAGGAACTGTTTCTAAAAAGGCAGAGGATAATGGATATAAGGTATACATAGTAACTGGAGATAAAGATGCCATTCAACTTGCTTCATATAAGACAACTACTCTTATAACAAAAAAAGGTGTAGGAGAAGTTGAAGAATATGACTTTAATTCTGTAATTGAAAAATATGAAATGACTCCAACTCAGTTTATTGATTTAAAAGGGCTTATGGGAGATAAGTCGGACAATATACCAGGAGTACCTGGAATAGGAGAAAAAACAGGAATAAAACTTATAAAAGAGTTTTCTAGCATAGAAAATTTAATAGAAAATACAGATAAACTTAAAGGAAGCGTAAAAAAGAAGATAGAAGAAAATAAAGAAATAGCTATTCAAAGCAAAAGACTTGCAACAATTATAAGGGATGTACCAATAGAAGTAAATTTAGATAGTATGATTTTTGGCGATTATGATAAAGATGAACTTTTAGATAAGTTTAGATATTTTGGATTTACAAGTCTTTTATCAAGATTAGTTGATTTGGTTGACTCAGATGATACTGAACAAGTAGAAGAAAAAATAGAAATATTAAAATTAAAAGATATAGATAAATTTATAGATGAAGTAAATAAAAAAGGACAAGTTATTTTAAAAACTGTTAGAGGACAAGGTAATATACTTGAAAAAAATATAATATATATCTTTATAAGTGTAGATGGAGAAAAAATATATTATATAGATTCAGATGAAGTGACAAAATTAGATGCTATACTTTCAAATAAAGAAGTCAAGAAATTTGGATATAATTTAAAAGATGATTATATATCTTTAAAGCCATATAATATAAACTTGGAAAATATAAATTTTGATATAACAATAGCTGAGTATTTAATAGATTCTACTTCATCTACATCATATGACTGTAGTGCTATAGCTATGAAATACTTATCAAAAAAAGTCAAATCAAGAGAAGAATTACTAGGTAAAGGTGTTAAATCTAAGAACTACGAAGATTTAGAATTTGAAGATTTGGCTGAGTATATGGGGCAAATAATATGCACAGTTAAAGAAACAATTCCTATGATGGAAAGAAGTTTAATCGATATGAGTATGGATGGTCTTTTTTATCATGTAGAGATGCCTTTAGTGGAAGTTTTAGGTCATATGGAGTATGAAGGCATAAAAGTAGATAAGAGTATATTAGATGACCTAAGTATTGAATTTAAAGAGATAATTTCTACACTAGAAAAGGAAATCTATGAATTATCAGGAGAGCCATTTAATATAAATTCACCAAAACAACTAGGTGTTATATTGTTTGAAAAATTAGAGCTTCCAATAATCAAAAAAACCAAAACTGGATACTCAACTAATGCAGATGTCTTAGAAAAATTAAGGGATAAACATCAAATAATCGACAAAATAACTGAGTATAGACAAATAGTAAAGCTGAATTCTACTTATGTTGAAGGCCTTCTAAACATAATAAACCCAGAAAGCAATAGAATTCATTCATCATTCAATCAAACTATAACAACTACTGGAAGGATTTCATCTACAGAACCAAATCTTCAAAATATACCTATAAAAATGGAAATGGGTAGAAAAATAAGAAAGGTGTTTATTGCAGATGAAAATTGTAAGCTAGTTGATGCCGATTATTCACAAGTAGAACTTAGAGTTCTAGCACACATGAGTCAAGATGAAAATATGATAGAAGCATTTAAACATAATGAAGATATTCATACTAAAACAGCTTCACAAGTTTTCAATGTTTCTATGGAAGATGTAACTAGTGAATTAAGAGGTGCAGCTAAGGCAGTAAACTTTGGTATTATATATGGTAAAAGTGATTTTGGATTGGCTGATGATTTAAATATACCTGTGCCAAAAGCAAAAGAGTATATAGAAAGTTATTTTGCTAAATATCATAAGATAAAAGAGTTTATGGATACTACAGTAGAAAAGGCTAGTGAAGATGGTTATGCTGTGACTATCTTAAACAGAAGGAGATATATACCAGAAATAAAGTCTAGCAATTTTATGGAGCGAAATAGAGGAAAGAGATTTGCAATGAATGCACCAATACAAGGAAGTGCAGCAGATATAATAAAGATTGCCATGATAAATGTTCACAAAAAATTAGAAGAAAATAATTTGAAATCAAAACTTATACTACAAGTTCATGATGAATTGATAGTTGAAGCAATTGACGATGAAATAGATATAGTTAAAAGGATTGTAAAAGATGAAATGGAAAATGCTGTAAATATGGATGTTCACTTAGATGTAGATTTAAATGTTGGTAGTTCTTGGTATGAGACAAAGTAGGTGATTTTATGTTGATATTAGGACTTACAGGAGGAATAGGCTGTGGAAAAAGCAGCCTATCAAATATATTTAGAAAATTTAACATTACGATAGTGGATGCAGATATTATATCTAGACAAATATTTGATGATAAGCTGTTATTAGAAAAAGTATTTGAACATTTTGGTCGAAATATAAGAAAAGATGATGGAACTTTAGATAGAAAAGTTCTTGGAAAAATAGTTTTTAATGACGAAGAAAAACTTAATGAGTTAAATAATTTGACACATCCAATAATAAGAGAAAAAGTAATAAGTGATATAGAAGAAGCCAGAAAAAAAGGTGAAAAGATAGTAATATTAGATGCAGCAATATTAGTAGAAAGTGGGTTTTTGGAAATAGTAGATAAGCTATTAGTGGTTACTTGCAAACTAGAAGTACAAATTAGCCGAATACAAAAGAGAGATAATTGTAGTAAAGAAGAAGCACTTAGCAGAATAAATTCACAAATGAGTCAGGAAGAAAAATCCAAATATGGTGATTATATAATAGAGAATTCGGGAACAATAACTGAATTAGAGAATAAAGTATACAAATTTATTGAATACATGAAGGAGAATTGGCGTGAATAATAAGAAAGTATTGATTCTATCTATTTTTATAATCTTATTTGGGGCACTATTAATGGAAAGCAAAATAATACATAAGTTTTTGTATCCTAAAAAATACTCAGAGTATGTAGAAAAATATTCTAAGGAATTTAATTTAGATGAAAATATAGTTTACAGTGTGATAAAAGCAGAAAGTAAGTTTAATAGTTCTGCTGTTTCAAAAAAAGAAGCCAAAGGGTTAATGCAAATACTAGACATAACTAGAGATTGGGGAGCGGAAGAACTGAATCTAGAAAATATCGATATTTTTGACCCAGAAACGAATATAAGAATTGGTTGTTGGTATTTAAATAAATTATATAAAGAATTTGGTTCATTGGATTTAGTAATAGCTGCATATAATGGTGGTTCAGGTAATGTAAAGAAATGGTTAGAAAATAACGAATATAGTAAAGATGGAAAGAATCTACATGATATACCTTTTGAACAAACTTCAAAGTATGTAGAAAAAGTAAAAAATAATTATAAAAATTATAATAAGATATATGGCGAGAAGGGGAAAAACTAATGAAGAAAATAAAAGTCTTAACAGTAATTTTAGCTATAACTCTTATGATAGTTGGTTGTAGTAATACAAAAACAAAACAAAGTAGTAGCGAATCAAGCATTAAAAGTCAAAGTTCTATAGATGCCAAATATATAAACTTAACTATGGTAAATCCAAAAACTATAAATCCTATAACAAATACTGATCAGTCTGTTGGTTATATAATGAACTTGCTTTATGATGGTTTGTTTACAATAGATGAAAACTATAATGTAACTCCTCAATTAGTGAAGGAGTACAATATAGCTCAAGATGGAATGAGTATAGATATAAAGTTAAAAGATGCAAAATGGCATGATGGAAAAGAAGTTACTTCAAATGATGTAAATTATACAATTGGTTTAATTCAAAAAAGTGCAGAAAGCCCATATAATGAATTTACAAAAAATATAGCTTCTGTAAATATTAAATCAGATAAAGATTTTACAATAAAATTTAAAGCTAAGTATGCCTTTTCTATTGATAGTTTAATCTTTCCGATAGTATCTCAAAATCATTTAGATTCAAAAGATGTAAATGACAAAAATAATAATATGATAGGAAATGGGAAATATAAAATAGAATCATATACAGAGAGAGAAGGAATGATTTTATCTGTGAATAAGGATTACTATGAAGAAGTTCCTAAAGCTATGAAAAATGTAAAAGTAGGAATGGTTCCTAATGAAGATGCTAGAACATCAATGGTTATGGCTCTTGATAGTGATATAACAAATGTTACATTGAATGATTTGAGCAAATTTCAAGAAAAAGAGTTTAATATAACAAAATATCAAGGTAGAGATTATGAATGTGTGTTATTTAATTACAATAATTCTTTTTTTAAGGATGTCAATTTTAGAAAAGCAATTGCACATTCTATAAATAAAAGCAGAATTATTAGTGAAGGTTATATGGATGATGCAACTCCTGTTAATTTTCCACTTAACTCAAAATCAAGATATTACAGCAGTGATGTGAAAGATTTAGAGTACAATAAAGATAAAGCAATTGAGTATATTAATAAAGTAGAATATGCAAACATAAATGTAGTGAATCAAAAAAATGATAAGGTAGATAAAAAACAGAAAAAAACAACTAAAAAGAATACAAAAAACCTTACTGCTGAAGAACAAAAAAAGGCTGAACAAGAAGAAGCTGAGAGAGTAAAAAAAGAAGCTGAAGAGAAAAAGAATAAAGAAAAAGAGGAAGTAAAGAAAAGACTTTCTGAGATGAATTTAAAAATAATAGTAAATAAAGATAATAGTGAGAGATTAAAAACATCACATATAATAAGTGAAAACTTAAAAGCTATAGGAATAAATAATACAATAAATCAGTTATCAGATAAAGAAATGGAAAATGCCCTTAATTCTAAAAATTATGATTTAGCATTGGTGGGATGGAAATTATCAAGTGTACCAGATGTAAGTAGTATAATAGCAAGTAGCGGATATACTGATAATAAATTAAATGGATACATGTCTGCACTTACAAGTTCTACATCTGAAATTGAAACAAAGAAAGCTTATAAGGATGTACAGAATTATGTTAGAGACAATGCAACATTTATAAGTTTAGCTATTAGAAACAACTATATTGTAAGCAATAGTAGATTAAAAGGAAAAATTACTCCAAATGAATTTGATGTATATGAGGGAATCTCTAACTTAGATATAAGCTCAAATGAATCAAAATAAATTAAATGATTAATTTATATTTAAAAAATTTAAACTGTATGATAAAATACCCTTATAGGGTATAAGGAGGTAATTGATATGAAAAAGAAACTATTAGTAGAAGGTATGAGTTGTGGACACTGTGTAAATCATCTTAAAACTGCATTGACAGAAGACATAGATGGTGTTGAAGTTTTAGATGTAGATTTAGAAAATAAATGTGCATCTGTAAATATGAAAGATGATGTATCAGTTGACAAATTAAAAGAAGTAATAGCAGAGTTAGGTTTTGAATTAAAAGGAATTGAATAAAAAATAATAAAATAAAAAAAGACCTCTATTGGGGGAGTAATAGAGGTCTAAAAATGGGGGAGATTGAGTATGTTTGATTTTACATTACTATTATCTCCCCTTTTAAATTAATATATACATAAAAAGTAAAAAATTTCGAGAAAGATTCACATTTCTTAAACTTTTTGAATATACTATAAATAGTTAAGGGAGGGAGTATCATGGAGTCTAGAGGATATAAAGAAGATTTAAAAAAAATGATACTTGATATGGCCCACAAAGAACTTGAAAGTTATGTATCACAAAAAGGAGCAAAAAAATACTTTGAAGGTAATTTGGATAAAGTTATTAATAATAATATAAAAAAATTCAATCAAAGTATTGGTCTTAATAGAGTATATTTAAAAATGTTAAAAAAGTGTGCATATCAAGAAAGTGTAACTTCGATATCAAGAACTATCAAAAAAGAAACGTTATTTAAATCAAAAAAAGAGCTGTTTGCTTTTTCAGAGTACTTAAAGCTTAATGTTAATAAGCGACTTTCATATAATCAGATTTTAAGAAAAGTATCAAGGTATATATACTATAATAGAAGTTCATATGCTCAAAAATACGTCACTTTCAAAAGAGGAGATGAAGAATATCTTTTAGAACCTGAGAAAATAAAAGATGAATTGATATCAAGCTATAGGTCAAAAACTAGGGAAGATATGAAATCAATAGCAAAACTTTTAGATATAGGAATAGAGGACGATTATAGTGCTGAAGATATTAGAAAAAAAGTAATAAACTATATTATAAAAGAAAAAATCAAAAATTAAATATAAAAACTTTAAAGAATAAGTTCTATTATTTTACACAATCAAGGTAACTTGAGTATAATTTTTGTATGTGTTTAATAGAACTTATTCTTTTTTTGACATATTCTTTTAAATAATTTAATGCTATTTAGGTGTTACACAGCATTATTCAAATTTTTAACTTAATTTGATTTAAATAAAGCTATAATAATGATATAATATAAAAAAAGTAAAAAATTGGAGAGTGATTTCAAAATGAAGTTTAGTTTTTGCCATAACAATTTTAATGTTACTGACTTAGAAAAAAGTTTGAATTTTTATGATAAAGCTTTAGGTTTAAAAGAAGTAAAACGTAAAGAAGCAGAAGATGGAAGTTTTATACTAGTTTATTTAGGAGATGGGATTACTAGCCATACATTAGAGTTAACTTGGCTTAGAGATTGGGATAGACCATATAATTTAGGCGATAATGAGTTCCATTTGGCTTTAGAAGTTGAAGAGTTTGATGAGGCAAAAAAACTTCATAAAGACTTAGACTGTATATGTTTTGAAAATGAAGGTATGGGAATTTATTTTATAGCGGACCCAGATAACTATTGGATTGAAATACTTCCTAAGAATCATTAATTTTAAGAATATAATTATAATTTCTTTACAATTAATAATAGAATAAGTTATCATTAAAATATAGTTATTAAAAATGGATAATAGTGGTATGACTTTATGATTATAAAAATATGTTGGGGGGAGTGATAGTAGTGAAGAAAGCTATAACGGCTTTAGGAATTGGAGCAGTAGCAGTATCTGTTAGTTCTATACATGCAAGTGCTCTTGAAAAGGGAGTTGTGACAGCTAGTGCTTTAAATATAAGAAGCGGGCCAAGTGCTGATTGTGACAAAGTAGCAAAGTTATATAAGGGAAAAACTGTAGAAATTTTAGAAAAATCTAATGGTTGGTATAAAGTAAGAGTATCAAGTTCTGTTGTTGGCTGGGGAAGTGCAAAATACATATCAACAAGTGGTTCATCTGGAAGTACTTCAAATCAAAATAATTCAACATCAAGTGGAACTGCTATTAGTGGGAATGGAAAAGTAAATGTAAGTTCTAGATTAAATATAAGAAGTGGTGCAGGTACAAACTATTCATTGGTTGGTAAAGCAAATAATGGAGAAGTAGTAAAGCTATTAGAACAAAGTAATGGATGGTATAAAATAAAACTATCAAATGGAGTTACTGGATGGGCTAGTAGTCAGTATATATCAAAAACATCAGAAGATGTTGGAACAAATAATTCTAATTCAAGTAATACTAATAACAACAATAACAATAACAACACTGATAAAAATCAATCTAGTGAAGTATCACTTGAAGGCAAGAATGGTAAAGTAACATCAACTGTAAGTTTAAATGTAAGAAGCGGTCCTGGGACAAGCTATTCTGTAATAGGAAAATTAAATGGTGGAGATGTTGTTGAACTAAAAGCTAAAAGTAATGGATGGTATAAAGTAAAATTATCAAATGGGACAACTGGATGGGTAAGTTCTAGTTATATTTCTGAGACTAATGAAGGATTAAAAGAAAACTCTAGTTCATCATCTAATGACAATTCCCAATCCAATAATAACTCAAATTCTTCATCTATTGGAAATTCAGATAAATCGACTGTAAATGGTTCAAAAGTAGTAGACTTTGCATATACCCTTATTGGAATACCTTATCAATGGGGAGCATCAGGTCCAGATAAGTTTGATTGTTCTGGATTTACGCAGTATGTTTTTAAAAACTCAGTTGGACTTTCTATACCAAGAGTTTCTAGAGCACAAGCTCAATATGGAAGTGCAGTTTCTATGGGTAACTATGCACCAGGAGATTTAGTTTACTTTGATACTGATGGAGATGGAACAACAAATCATGTAGGTATATATGTAGGCAATAGTAAGTTTATACATTGTAGTGGAACTCAAACTAATCCTAATAAGGTTAAAGTGGACAATTTAACTACTTCATATTGGTCTAAAGCATTACTTGGAGCAAGAAGATTTGCTTAGTAGATATAATTTTTATTAAAAAATTAAAATAAATAGGTTTTCTATTCATAAATTGAGACTCTTAAAAATATACTTTATTAATAATATAATTTTGGGAGGGGACAAACTAATGAATAGAAGAAAGACGATATACAGAGGATTTAATAATAATAGACATAAGATAGATGTGCGTAAGTATATAATAACTATTGCTTGTTTATGTTTAATTGGCTATTATTCTTATACGAAAATAAAAGATAGCAAGATGTTAGAGTATATATCAGCTAAAATACCATTTCTAAATAGTTCATCAGATATAACTTATAAAGATATATCTGATGAATTAAATACCATAAAAAATGGAAAAAAATCTAAATCGCAAACCAATTCAAATGATAATCAAAATAATAATTCAGAAAAAGCAGTAAATAATACAAAGGAACCAGAAGAAGTAAAATTAGCGACTATTGAGGGATGGGATATATATACTATTCAAGTTGCTGCAATAGATAATGATGATGATTTGAAAAAAATACAAACATCATTAGTTAGTAGTGATATACCTTTTTCAGTTATGGAGAAAGATGGAGTAAAAAAAATACAAACATACTCTTCTTTTGATGAAAATGAAGTTAGAAAACATATGAGTTCTATAAGAAAAGTATTTCCAGATGCGTTTTTATCTCATTTAGATGCACCTATGCTATCTTTAGAATATACAAGCAATTATGCTTATATAGATAGTATATCCAAAGAATTAAATAAATTAATAACAAACTTTAAAGAAGAATCAAGTTTTTGGTCGAATGATGAAAATAATATGGATATGGAAAAATATAATACTATTTTGACAAATAGAAAGGCAATATCACAAAATATATCAAAGGAAGCTGAAAAGATTGATTATTCTGAAATGCGTTTATTTAAAGATAATTTAATTGACTATGTAAACAATATAAATGAAAAAATTGATACTGCTTCAAAAGCAGCAAATGAAGAAAAATATAGTGTAAGTAAAAGTCTACTTTTATCATCTATGCAAGAGTATTCTTTGTTCATAAATTCTATAAAATAAAATACAGAAAATTTAGACTTTAGAAAGCTATAGGAAAAGGATTGTTTAATAAGACAATCCTTTTCCTCGTTTTAACTTAATAAAGAGGCATTGATTTATAAAATAAATTATAAAAATAGGGATATTTTTTTAACAATTGTTAAGATTTTTTAATATATATAGTATACTTATAGAAGGCAGAAAAAATGTTTTTTTATAGATAAGGGGGTAAAACAATGAAACTCTTAACTTTTAAGGGAGGGATACATCCTTCATATAGAAAAGAGTACTCTAACACAAAGGCACTTGAAAAAGCTCAAGCACCAAAGATAGTTTACATTCCTCTTCAACAACATATAGGGGCACCAGCTAAACCTATTGTTGAAGTTGGCGATGAAGTAAAGTTTGGGCAAAAAATAGGTGAACAGCAAGGTTTCGTTTCATGTAACGTTCATTCTTCAGTATCAGGTAAAGTTATTGCTATTGAACAACATGAAGTACCAGGTGGTTCAGCTCAATGTGTAGTTATCGAAAATGACTTCAAGGAAGAATTACATGAAAGTGTTCAACCAAAAGGTCAGTTAGAGGATTTGAGCAAAGAAGACATAGTAGGTATAATAAAAGAGGCAGGAATAGTAGGTATGGGTGGAGCTACATTCCCTAACCACGTAAAAGTATCTCCTCCACCAGACAGTAAAGCAGAAGTAGTTATATTAAATGGGGCAGAATGTGAACCATATTTAACTGCAGACCACAGATTAATGGTGGAAAATCCAGAAGATGTTGTATTTGGTTTAAGAGCATTAATGAAGGTATTAGATGTTAAAAAAGGATTTATAGGAATTGAAACAAATAAACCAGATGCTATAGAAGCGATTCAAAATGTAGCTAAAGATTATAGTGAAATTGAAGTTGTTGGCCTTCAAGTGAAATACCCACAAGGAGCAGAAAAACAACTTATTTATGCGTGTACAGGTAAGGAAGTTCCATCAGGCGGATTGCCAATAGCAGCAGGTGCAGTTGTTGACAACGTTGCCACAGCAGCTCAGATAGCTAAATCTATTAAAACAGGGATGCCTTTGGTAGAAAGAATTACTACAATAACAGGTAGTTGTATCAAAGAACCTAAAAACCTAATAACAAAAGTTGGGACATTAGTTTCAGAAATAATAGACCAATGTGGTGGTTTTAAAGAAGGTAAAAAAGTTGGTAAAGTTATAATGGGTGGACCTATGATGGGAATGGCTCAATATACTATTGAAATAGCAACTAATAAAGGTTCTTCAGGAATTTTATGTTTAGATGAAGAGGAATCACGTACACCAGATGTTCAAAATTGTTTAAGATGTGGAAGATGTACAGATGTATGTCCAGCATTCTTACAACCACTTTTCATAAGTGCATATTCTTTAAAGGAAGATTATGACACAGCTGAATATCATAGAGCTATGGATTGTATAGAATGTGGGTCTTGTTCATTTATTTGTCCAGCAAGAAGACCATTACTTCAATCTATAAGATCAGCAAAGAGAGAAATAGGAGCAAAGAGAAGAAAGCAAGCTGCTCAGAAATAAAGAAAGTTAAGGGGGAAAAACGATGGAAAATAAGTTGATAGTATCATCTTCTCCTCATGTGAGAAGTAATGAAGATACTTCATATATAATGAAACAAGTTATTATAGCACTCCTTCCAGCAGCAGTAGCAGGAGTATACTTCTTTAGACTTAATGCATTGAGTGCTATGTTTTTTTGTATACTTGGTACAGTAGGTACTGAATTTTTATATCAAAAACTTATGAAGCAAAAAAGTACTATAGGAGATTTTTCAGCTGTTGTAACAGGATTATTATTAGCATTTAACGTACCAGCATCACTTCCTTGGTGGATGTGTCTAGTAGGAGGAATATTTGCAATATTAGTAGTTAAAATGGTATTTGGTGGAATTGGATGTAACTTTGTCAATCCAGCACTTGCTGCAAGAGCCTTTTTATTAGCATCATTTCCAGTAGCAATGACTGCTTGGACTCAACCAGGTGTTAACTGGATAGGTAAAAATTTAGATGCAGTTACTACAGCAACACCATTAAGCTTTTTGAAAAATGGAGCAGCAGGATTAGCTGACCTTTCTAGTAATGGAATCAGCCTTGCTGATATGATGATTGGTAATATTGGTGGATGTATAGGTGAAACATCAGCAATATTATTATTATTAGGTGGAGTATACCTAATGTATAAAGGCATAATAAATTATGTTATCCCAGTATTTTACATAGCAACTGTATTTATATTAACGTTCCTTTTAGGTGGATTTAATATAAATTTTGCAATATATCAACTGTTTGCTGGAGGACTTATGTTAGGTGGATTCTTCATGCTTACAGATTATACAACTTCGCCTATGACTAAAAAAGGTCAAATCATATATGCTGTATTAGCAGGTATTATAACAACTGTTATAAGAATGTATGGTGGATATCCAGAAGGTGTATCTTACTCAATACTACTAGTAAACTGTCTTGCACCACTTATAGATAAGTTTGTTAGAAACAGAGTGTTTGGGGAGGTGGCTAAATAATGAATAGTATGGTGAAATTAGGTGGAACTTTACTTGCTATAAGTGCAATAGCCTCATTAGCACTGGGAGCTACAAATCAAGTTACAGCTCCAGTAATAGAACAAAGAAATATACAAGCAAATAATGAACTTAGAAAGGCAGTACTTCCAGAAGCAAAAGAATTTAAAGAAATGAAGGAAAGTACTTATAAAGACCTTGGCGATGGTCTTATAGCTGAGGTATATGAAGGACTAGATGGTTCTGAGGTAGTAGGATATACTTTAAAAGCTAAGCCAAGTGGATATGGTGGAGAAATTGAAGTTATGGTAGGTATATCAGCTGAAGGTCAAGTTACAGGTGTTGATATTGGTAATATGACAGAAACAGCTGGACTTGGAGCAAAAGCTAAGGATGATGCATTTAAAGGTCAATACAAAGGAAAAACTGCTGAACCTCTTGAAGTAGCAAAAGGAAATGCAACAGCAGAAAATCAAATATTAGCAATATCAGGTGCAACTATTACATCTACAGCAGTTACTACAGGAGTAAATGCTGCAATAGATGTATTCAATAGTGCTCTTAATAAATAAGGAGGGTTAATTATGAATTTAGCTAAAGTATTTAAAAATGGGCTAATAGATGAGAACCCAACATTTGTGCAAGTTATAGGTATGTGTCCAACACTAGCCGTTACAACTTCAGCAATAAATGGAATCGGTATGGGTCTTTCAACAGCAGCAGTTTTAATATGTGCAAATTTAGTTATATCATTACTAAGAAAAATCACACCAGATAAGATAAGAATACCTATATTTGTAGTAATTATAGCTACATTTGTTACAATAGTAGGAATGGTTTTAAAAGCATATGTTCCTGCTCTTGATAAGGCTCTTGGTATATATATACCATTAATAGTTGTTAACTGTTTAATACTAGCTCGTGCAGAAAGTTTTGCTTTTAAAACTGGTCCACTAGCTTCAATTGTTGATGGTGTAGGTCAAGGTCTTGGATTTACTGTTGCTCTTACAGTAATAGGTGCAGTAAGAGAGTTACTTGGAAATGGTAGTTTATTTGGAATGACACTATTTGGAGCATCTTTCCAACCAGTATTAATATTTATATTACCACCAGGTGCATTCTTAACATTAGGATTCTTATTTGCAGGATTTAATAAATTAAGAAGTAAAAAAGCGTAGTGGAGGTGTAATAAATGAATTTAATACTTTTATTTTTAAGTATCGTTCTTGTTAATAACGTTATAACATCTCAGTTCTTGGGTATATGTCCTTTCTTAGGAGTTTCTAAGAAGGTTGATACAGCAGTAGGGATGGGAGTTGCAGTTACATTCGTTCTAACTCTAGCTTCAATTATAACTTATTTTATACAAATTTTATTAGTAAAGACTGGAACTGAATTTTTACAAACAATAGCTTTTATATTAGTTATAGCTTCTATAGTTCAGTTCGTTGAAATGGTAATTCAAAAGATGAGTCCATCTTTATATCAAGCATTAGGAGTTTATTTACCTCTTATAACTACAAACTGTGCAGTTCTTGGTATAGCTCTAGTCAATGTTCAAAAAAGTTATAACTTAGTAGAAACAATAATAAACGGATTTGGAGCAGGAGCTGGATTTACTTTAGCAATAGTAATATTCGCAGGTATAAGAGAAAGACTAGAATTAGCTGATATACCAGAAGCATTTAAAGGTTTCCCTATAACACTTATATCAGCAAGTTTAATGTCAATAGCTTTCTTAGGATTTACAGGACTTATAAAGCTATAAAAAAGAGGGGTGAAAATAGTGATACTTACAGCTGTATTAGTTTTAGGAGTTATGGGCTTAATCTTCGGGATAGTATTAGATTTTGCATCTAAAAAGTTTGCTGTAGAAGTAGACGAAAGAGTGGAAGCTATACTAGGAGTACTTCCAGGTGCTAACTGTGGTGGTTGTGGATTCCCAGGATGTGGAGGTCTTGCAAGTGCGATAGTTGAAGGAAAAGCACCAGTTAATGGTTGCCCTGTAGGTGGAGCAGATGTTGGTGCAAAAGTTGGAGAAATAATGGGAGTAAGCGCTGAAGCAGGTGAAAAACAAGTAGCAAAAGTTATTTGTAAAGGAACTTGTTCAAGTGCAAAAGATAAATATGAGTATGAAGGAATATCTGATTGTAGAGCAGCAAATGTTTTAAATTCAGGAGCTAAAATGTGTAAGTTTGGATGTTTAGGTCTTGGAACATGTAAGGCTGTTTGTAAATTTGATGCTATTTCTATAGTTGATGGAGTGGCAGTAATAGATGAAGAAAAATGTGTCAACTGTGGAAAATGTAAAGAAGTATGCCCTAAGGGTATAATAATTACAAAACCAGAAAGTCAATCAATAGTTGTAGAATGTAATAGCAAAGAGTTTGGTAAAGCTGTTAAAGAAAAATGTACTGCTGGATGTATTGGTTGCGGAATGTGTGTAAAAGCTTGTCAATTTGATGCAATAATATTTGAAAACAAAATAGCTAAAATAGACCCTAGTAAGTGTGTAGGCTGTATGCAATGTGTAGAAAAATGCCCTACAAAAGTAATATCAGGTGATATAGCTAAGAGAAAGAAAGTTACTATTGATCAAGAACTTTGTGTGGGTTGTACAGTGTGCAAAAAACAATGTAAGTTTGATGCAATAGAAGGTGAATTAAAAGAAAAACATAAGGTAGATGCAGACAAATGTGTAGGATGCCATTTATGTATGGAAAAATGTCCAAAGAAAGCTATTAAAATTTTGTAATATGGACAAAATAGAGATATGGAATAATTTCCATATCTCTATTGAGTACATAAAACAGAGGTATGGAATAATTTCCATACCTCTATTTTATGTATATTTATTTTATTGGTAATAAATATAACAATAGTGTAACAAAAAAGGTTCGACATTTCTGTTGAATTTTTTACAATATAGTGATAGACTAAATAGGTACAAATTACGTACAAATGAGGTGAATGAATGAATATAATCTTGGCATCAGCCTCTCCAAGAAGGAAAGAAATTCTAGAGAATACAAATGTAAGATTTGATATAATTAAAAGTGAAATTGATGAGATTATATTGGAAGGTGAAGCACCAAAACATTTAGTTATGAGGTTAGCTTTTGAAAAAAGTATGTTTGTAGCATCTAAACATAAGGAAGATGTTGTTATTGGAGCTGATACTGTTGTTGTTTTAGAGAATGCTATTTTAGGAAAGCCTAAAGATGAGTCTTGTGCAAGAGATATGTTAAAGAGACTATCTGGAAGAGAGCATCAAGTCATAACAGGTATTAGCTTAATAAACTTGTGCAAAGATAAAAAAATAATTGATTATGTAATCAGCAATGTAAAATTTAAAACGTTATCAGAAAAAGATATTGAGGATTATCTGAAAACTAAAGAGTCATTTGACAAAGCAGGAGCTTATGGAATACAAGGATATGGAGCTTTGCTAGTTGAAGAAATTAGAGGCGATTATTTTAATATAGTTGGACTTCCAATTTCAAGATTGAGCGACTTGTTAAAGGAACATTTTAATATAAATCTTTTTTATGGAGTGTGATTTATCTGAAAAAGTCATTTAATTCAACCATTAAGGTAAAAGAAATGGCACTAGAGGAAAGACCCAGAGAAAAGATGCTTGCTGAAGGAGTAAAAAGCTTATCAAATGCTGAATTGTTGGCTATACTTTTAAGAACTGGTAATAAACATAAAAATGCCATTGAGCTAGCCAACTATATAATAAATAGAGATATTCAGGGTATTAGACATTTAGAGGAAATGACAATAGAGGAGCTGTGTAATATAGATGGAATTGGATTGTCAAAATCAGCCCAAATTAAGGCAGCTTTAGAACTAGGCTTTAGAGTGGCTAGTTTTAAGCCTATGAAGTATAAAATAAAAAATCCTTGGGATATACATAAATATTATATGAATAGTCTGAGGTATTTGAAAAAAGAGGTTTTTAAGGCAGTTCTTTTAAATACAAAAAACGAGATAATAGCTGATGTAGATGTATCTGTAGGGACTTTAAACTCATCATTAGTCCATCCTAGAGAAGTTTTTAAAGAAGCTATAAAGAGAAGTGCAAGCAAAATAATAGTGATGCATAATCACCCCTCAGGAAGTGTAGAGCCATCAAAAGAAGATAAAAATATCACATCAAGACTTATTAAATGTGGAGAAATAATTGGAATTGAAATAATTGACCATATAATAATTGGAGATGGATTATACTTTAGCTTTAAAGAAAATATGATAATTTGACTTTATATGTGATAAAATAGTAGGAGAATGTTTTAAACATGATTCTTAATTAGTAGGAAGGAGTAAAATCATGGCTAAGGAAAAAAAGAAAGAAAAAAGAGGTTTTTTTAGTTTTAACAAGATGACAAAGGATATGGGAATAGATTTAGGGACTGCAAATACATTAGTTTACATAAAAGGACAAGGTATTGTTGTTAGAGAACCCTCAGTTGTTGCAATAAGAGATGACAGTAAAGAAGTTTTAGCAGTAGGTGAAGAAGCTAAAAAAATGATAGGTAGAACACCAGGAAATATAGTAGCTATAAGACCAATGAAAGATGGAGTAATAGCTGACTTTGATATAACTCAATCAATGATTAGTTACTTTATACAAAAAGCAGCTGACAAAAAAGGTGTTGTAAGTCCAAGAATAGCTATATGTGTTCCTTTTGGAGTTACAGAAGTTGAAAAGAGAGCTATAGAAGAAGCTGCAAGACAAGCTGGTGCTAAAGATGCATTCCTTATAGAAGAACCAATGGCAGCGGCTATAGGAGCTGGATTAAAGGTTGAAGAACCAGAAGGTAATATGGTAGTTGATATCGGTGGAGGTACTTCAGAAATAGCTGTAATATCTCTAGGAGGAATTGTTACTGCTAAATCTATAAGAATTGGTGGAGACGAATTTGATGAGTCTATAGTTGCCTATGTAAAAAAAGAATATAATCTTATGATAGGTGAAAGAACTGCTGAAAATGTTAAGATTAGCATAGGTTCTACATTTAAAGATGATGAAGAAATAAATATGCAAATAAGAGGTAGAGATTTAATATCAGGTCTACCTAAAACAATAGAAATATGTTCTACAGAAGTTAGAGAAGCATTAAAAGAGCCTGTAAGTTCAATAGTAGATGCTATAAAATCTACACTAGAAAAGACTCCACCAGAATTAGCATCAGATATAATGGAAAACGGAATAATGTTAACAGGAGGAGGAGCTTTACTTAGAGGGCTTGATAAACTTATTACACAAGAGACAGGAATGTCTGTTCAAATAGCAGAAGCTCCTCTTGATTGTGTTGCACTTGGAACAGGAAAATCTGTTGAAGACCAAGAAATTTTTGAAAAAGTATTAATGATGAATGCTAAAAATTAGAAGTTGGTGATGGCCTTGAGATTTGACAAGAATAAAAATGAGAAAAAAAGGATTAATGTTAAAGTGATAGCAACGGGCGTAGTTGCTATCACTTTAATTGGAATTGTGGGTATATCAATTGGTAAGTTTTCAAATGGAAGCCCAGTAAATCTAGGAATAGCATCAGATGCTATTACAAGTGTAGGAAAAGGCGTAAATGATGGATTTTCATTTATAAAAAATGGCTTTAAAGATATTTTAAATTATAGAGATAACTCTGAGAAGGCAAAAAAATTAGAATCAGAAAATGAAAAACTTAAAAAAGATGTTATAGCTTTGAATACCAAATTAGATAAGACAGAATCATTAGAAGACTTAAAGAAGACACTTAACTTTATAGAAGAAAAATATAAAGCAACAAGTATCTCTACAAGCATTGTAGGTAAAAATGATGGAAATTGGTATGAGAGTTTTATAATAGGTGCGGGAAAAAATTCAGGTGTAAAAAAAGAAAGTATAGTTATGAATGGCAGTGGTCTAGTTGGTATAGTTTATGAAGTTTCTAACGATTACAGTAAGGCAATTTCACTATTAGATTCTAAAGCATCTGTAAGTTTTAAATTAGCAAAAAATGCTAGTGCTAAAGGCGCGATTACTCAAAATACTACTTTAGACAATAAAGATAGTTATAATAGTAAAGGCTATTTACAAGGTTATATGTTTGACTCATCATATAATGTAATTCAAGGAGATGTAATAACAACATCTGGTCTTGGATTTTTCCCAGAAGGTATACCAATTGGTGAAGTTGAAAAGGTAATTGATGATAAAGATAAATCACTAAAATATGTAGTTGTAAAACCTTATGTTGATTTTAAAAATATAGATGACGTTGTAGTCATAGAACCAAGAAATATAGGATAAAGGGGATAAAAAACAATGAAAAAAGTTTTACTTTGTCTATTGGGTATTGTGGTTATGACTATAGAAAATAGTATAACAAATTATATAAATATTTTTGGTATAAGCTTTAATTTAGTTCTTATATACGTTACTATAATTTCTCTTTATTTGGATGAATTAGAGGGTGGAATTATAGCAGCTATAATAGGGCTTATTAAAGACATAACCGTTGGTGGAATTCTTGGTGTAAATGCATTAGTTTTGTTTGTTATTGCATATGCGATTGGACACATGAGGGATCAACTATATAAAGGTAGCTATATTATTACTTTCGTTTTGGTTTTAATAGGAAGTTTAATTGATTCAATTGTCAATATAGGTACATCTAGTATAATCTATCAAAGCTATAGCATATCAACACTTTTAGTAAAGGGTCTACTAGTAGCACCAATAGTGAATAGTTTAATTGGTTTAATAATATATCGCTTGTCTAAAAGAGCAGTTTTAAAACTTAAAGAAGATTAGTTGGTGATTTCATGGAAGAGAATAAACAAGTTGATAGATTTAAAATAATGAAAATAGTCATAAGTGTGATATTTTTAGCTATTTTAGTAAAAATAATCTACATGACTACATTTAAATATGAATACTACAATGAGTTAGCTGAAAATAAAACATATAAAAAATTAGCAATAGAGGCTCCAAGAGGAGAAATAAAAGATAGATATGGAAGATTGCTAGCAGGAAATAAAAATTTATTTACTGTTCAGGTTTCAGGTAACGATATTAATAAAAAAGATGCTAATAAGCGCTCAAGAGCAAATGAAATATCATTGAAGCTTATAAATTTACTTGAGAAAAATGGTGAAGAATATGTAGATGAATTTCCTATATATGTAGAAAATGGAAAGTACTATTATACATATGACAGAGAGATTAGAGAATATAAATCAGAAAATGGAATACCAAGTGATTATAATGCTAAAGAGAGTTTTTATTACTTGGTAGATAAACTTATATCAGCAGGAATCTTGTCTCAAGAAGATAAAAGGCTAGATGCAACAAGATTACAAGCAAAACTAAATGAAAATGGATACTATCCTCCTATTTTAGTTAGTAAGTGGATGTTTACAGCAGAGAGAGATAAGAGAGATTGGTTGGCTAGTTATAAAATAAAAGAGACTAATTTAAGTGCTGAAAAAGCGTTTGAAAAAGTAAGAAATAGTGATGCATTCAAGATTGATAAAAGTTTAAGTAATGAAGACGCAAGAAAAATAATGGTTGTAAGAGATTTAATAAAATCAAAAGGATATTCTCAGTATAATCCAGTAACAATTGCAAAAGATGTAGGAGAAACTACCATTGCACAGATTGAAGAAAGTGCTATGGACCTTGTTGGTGTTTCAGTAGCAGTTGAACCAGTGAGATATTATCCTAGTGGAACTTTAGCTTCACACATGTTAGGATATGTAGGAAAAATGCCATCAACTCAAGTAGAATCATATCTACAAAAAGGATATAAAACAGGTGATATGGTAGGTCTTGCAGGCGTAGAAAAAAGTAATGAAAGCAAGCTAAGAGGAACTGATGGTTATAAAATGGTTAAAGTTGATGCATTGGGTAGAATCAGTAAAGAGATTGAATCTAAAAAGCCTAAATCAGGAGATACTGTATACCTTACATTAGATAAAGATTTGCAAGAGGTTTCAGATAATGCATTAAAACAGATAATAGAAGTTGCTTCAAAAGGAGGTACTTTTAAAAGTAAGTTTGGGGATAAGCCAATTAGTGCATACGCAGGAAAAGCACAATCAGCAGCTCTTATAGCTATTGATGTTAAAAATGGAGAAGTTTTAGCTTCATCAAGTTATCCTGACTATGACCCAAATAAATTTGCAAAGGGAATTTCCACAGAAGACTATAAAGCACTACAACCAAAGAATCCAAATGACTTACTAGCAGGAAGTCCACTATTAAACTTAGTTACACAAGGGGAATTCCAGCCAGGTTCTTCATTTAAGATGATAACTTCAATGGCAGCTTTAGAAAATGGTCTAAATCCAAATTTCACTATAAATGACCCTGGGGTTATTATGCTAGGGAAAAAATCATTTGGGGACTATGTATGGAACCATGGTAGAGGAAATCATGGTATGACTAATTTATATAAAGCTATACAAGAGTCTTGTAATATATATATGGCAACTATTGGTACAGGTAAGACATGGCCAGATGGAAAAAGTATCGGCATAGATATGAATGCAAATAAGATACTTGAGTATGCAAAATTATTTGGATTGGACGAAAATACTGGGCTTGAAGATGAAGTAGAAGAAAGAGCAGGTAAAGTCCCTAGTACAGAGGATAAATTAAAATCAACACAAGCATTGTTAAAATCAGCTTTAGATAGAGAAATGGCCAATGACTTTGTTGATATAACTAGAGATAAAAATCCTAAAGAATACGAAAAAAGAATTGATGAAATTGTAAGTTGGGCAGCTGAGAAGAAAACTCCTGGTAGAGTAGAAACTATGAATAGATTAAAAAAATTGGATGTTAAAGAAGACAGAGTAGAAGATGTAGCAGATATGGCAGTATTTAGTTACTTTAACTTTGCAAAATGGAGTACTGCTGATACATTCAACTTAGCTATAGGACAAGGTGAAAATGCCTATACACCAGCTCAAATATCAAGATATGTAGCTGCTATAGCAAATGGAGGTAATTTAGTAGAATTATCTGTAGTTGATAGAGCTGTTTCAAGTGATTATTCATCAGTAAAAATCAATGACCAAAAGAAAGTAGAAAAAATACCTTTCAAAAATCCTGATAATCTAAAGGAACTAACAAAAGGTATGAAATTGGTTGCTAGACAAGGTACAGCAAAAAGTGCTTTTGCTGATTTCCCAATAGATGTAGCAGCAAAGACTGGTACAGCTGAGAAAAGTGGTAAAATACCTACAGATAATGAATATGAATATTTAAAGAGTCATATGTCATCTTATAATGTTAACCTAAACGATGCAATTAAAATGGCTGATAAGATGAAGGCAGAAAAAGAAAAAGAACTTTCATTAGCTAAAGAGAAAGAAATAAAGAAAAAATTAGAAAATAAAGATTTAAAAGACGAAGAAAGAAAGAAATTAGAAGAAGAATTAGAAGATGGAGTAAAAGTTAAATTAGAGGATACTGATAAAGTGAATTCTTCATATTTAAGAAAAGCTATAAAAGAATTAAATCCAAAAATAACAGATGACCAAATAGATAAGTTTAAAGCAGATTATGGTTCTTTTACATGGACTGTTGCATTTGCACCAGCAGACGACCCAGAAATAGCTGTTGTATGTGTAATTCCTCAAGGGGATTCAAGTGTATTCTCACTTTTACCAACTAGAGAAGTTATTGGAACATATATGGGATTAGAGCCGACTAATGGCAAAAAAGACAACAAGACGGATGATGTTAATAATTCTTCTGACGAAAATATAAATTTCGAGTCACAAATCAATAGATAAGCTAAATCCATTTATAAACTTTAGCTTTATATAGAAAAAATAAAAGGGTTTAAAGCGCATTTGAAGAATATAAATGATATATCACTCTGGAGGTTGTTATGTCTTTAAGAGAAATTTGTAGTCAAGAACTAGTAGAGTTCAAGGGTAATAAAAGAGGGATAATAGTAAATATAAAAAGAGAAGCTCCATTTGAAGAAATACAAGAAAATATAATAAACAAATTGGAAGCGTATGTTGGTTTTTTTAATGGTGCTAAAATTAGTAAAATTAATAGTGATTATTTGACTGACATGGAGATTCTAGAATTAAAGGAAGGAATTACTTCTAGATTTGATGTGGAATTTGTTGAAGATCAGAAAATTGAAGAAAATAATAATTTTCAAACGAAATATATCAATACCCTAAGATCTGGAGAAAATATTGAATTTGAAGGTGATGTAGTCATATTAAATGATATGAGACCTGGTTCAAAGGTCATTTCAAAATCAAATACAGTTGTTATGGGAGATATAAATGCTGGCGCTAAGGTTGTAGCAGGAGGAAATGTTTTTGTAATGGGGAAAATAGAAGGTTTTGTGCATGCAGGTTCAGAGGGTAATGAGTTTGCCTATGTTGTTGCTGGAAATCTTAATCCAAAGATATTACAAATAGCAGATAATATTGCAGAAGCTCCAGATGATGAAGAAAATTATGAAATTGAATCAGAAATTAGCCCAGAAATAGCCTTTGTGAGTAATGGAAGAATTGTAATCGAAAGCTATTTGTCAAAGTTAGACAAATAGAAAGAAAAATAGGGGGTAGTATTATGAGCGAAGTTATAGTTATAACATCCGGTAAAGGTGGGGTTGGAAAAACTACTACCGCAGCAAACTTAGGAACTGCGCTAAGCCTAGAAAATAAAAAAACTGTAGTTGTAGATGCAGATATTGGACTTAGAAATTTAGATGTAGTAATGGGTCTTGAAAATCGAATAGTTTATGACATAGTAGATGTTGTTGAAGGTACTTGTAGGCTTAAGCAAGCTCTAATAAAAGACAAAAGATTTGATAATCTATATTTATTACCAGCAGCACAAACTAGAGATAAAAATGCTGTATCAGTTGAGCAAATGGTTGACCTATGTGAAAAATTAAAAGAATCTTTCGAGTATATAATAATAGACTGCCCAGCAGGTATTGAACAAGGATTTAAAAATGCAATAGCAGGTGCAGATAGAGCTATTGTGGTTACAAATCCAGAAATATCAGCAGTAAGAGATGCAGATAGAATAATAGGTCTATTAGAAGCAAATGAAATAAAAGAAATAAGATTAGTTATAAATAGAATTAGAAATGACATGGTTAAGCGTGGAGACATGATGGATAAACAAGATATAATAGAAATACTAGCAATAGATTTATTAGGTCTTGTTCCTGATGATGAAAGTATAATTATATCAACAAATAAAGGTGAGCCAGCAATACTTGATTCAAAATCTCTTGCTGGTCAAGCATACAAAAATATCGCAAAAAGGATACTAAATGAAGAAGTTCCTCTACTTGAACTTGAAGTTGAAGATGGATTCTTTGGTAGACTAAAAAAAATGTTTAGCATGGCTAAGTAGCAAAGGAGGATACATCTGTGTTAGATTTATTTAGAGTTTTTTCTAACGAGGCTAAAACTAGTAAATCTGTTGCTAAAGAGAGGTTAAAATTAGTTTTAGTTCATGATAGAGTAGATTGTTCACCACAACTTTTAGAGATGATAAAAACAGATATTTTAAAAGTAATAGCCAACTATGCAGAAATAGAAGAAGATGGCCTTGAAATAAAAATGTCTAAATGTAGAGGTGAGCATGAAGACAAACCTGTATCTGCATTAGTTGCTAATATACCATTAAAGAATATTAAAGATAGATGTATGTAATTAGTGCTTAAAAGGGGGATATCCTTATTGGTATATGCCCCTTTTATTTAATTATATGTTTAAAGATAGAAAGACGGTGATTCTTTGAAAAAAATCAATATTAATTATAAGTCGACAATTAAGTTGATAAAACAGTTAGACTGGAAACTTATAGTTACAGTATTAGCTATCTTTATTTTTGGACTTGTTATACTTAGTAGTGCAACACATGCTAATTCTACAGGTTCATATAATCAATTAGTTAAGCAAGGACTAGCTTTTGTGCTTGGAATAGGAATGATTATAGTCATACTATTTTTTGATTATAATCTTCTAGGAAGGTACTATAAAGCTCTTTATATAATAAGCCTTGTTTTATTAGCTGTAGTTTTATTACCTGGAATTGGTACCGAAAAAGGTGGTGCAAGGTCCTGGATTAACTTAGGTCCACTTGATTTACAGACCTCTGAAATAGTAAAATTAACATTTGTACTTAGTTATGCAAAGATACTTGAGACAAAGAAGGATAAATTAAATACATTAAAAGAGGTTATACCTGTTGTAGTTTATTCTCTTCCATTTATTGGATTACTACTTGCTCAACCAGACCTAGGTACAGGAATTGTATTTTGTTGTATGGTATTTGCAATGCTATTTACAGCAGGTCTTAGTTCTAAGCTAATAAAAAGAGGAATAATAATACTATTGGTATCAATGCCATTGATGTACTTAATGATGGCAGACCATCAAAAAGTAAGAATAGAAGCCTTCCTAAATCCAGAAGATGTAACCTTGAAAGGAAACTATCAGGTTATGCAATCTTTGATAGCAATAGGCTCAGGTGGTATAACTGGAAAAGGTCTGTATAATGGAAGTCAAAACCAAGAAGATTTCTTACCAGTACAAGACAGTGACTTTATATTCGCTGTTGTGGGTGAAGAACTTGGTGTAATAGGAATGGCAGTGCTTATAATATTATTCGCAATATTTCTATTACGGATTTTAGCAATTGCAAGAGATGCTAAGGACTTTTATGGGACCCTCATCGTAGTTGGTGTTATGGGTATGTTCGCTTACCAGATAATCCAAAATATTGCTATGACAGTTGCGTTAATTCCAGTAACAGGAGTAACATTACCTTTTGTAAGTTATGGAGGAAGTTCACTATTAACATCCTTAGCCAATTTAGGATTGGTACTAAATGTGTGTATGAGAAGAAAGAAAATAAATTTCTAAGTGTAAGACTTCTAAACATAAATTGAGGAGATTGAGTATAATGAATATAGCATTAGTAGCACATGACCAAATGAAAAATACTATGGTCGGATTCTGTATAGGTTATGAATCAATTTTAAAAAAGTATGGACTATATGCAACTGGGACTACAGGAAAAAGAATAATGGATGAAACTGAATTAAAGATTACTAGACTGGCATCTGGACCTTTAGGTGGAGACCAACAAATAGGCTCTTTAATAGTAACACAGGAGATAGACTTAGTTATTTTTTTGAGAGACCCACTTACATCTCAAGCTCATGAAACAGATATACAAGCCTTGATAAGACTTTGTGATGTCTATCATGTTCCAATAGCTACAAACCTAGCTTCTGCTGAAATATTTATAAAAGCTCTTGATAGGGGAGAACTATCATGGCGAGAAGTTAGGAAGAATAAAAGTCAGCGTGTTTAATAAAAGTAAATAATATATAAAATTAGAGGTAGCTAAAATAGCTACCTCATTTTAATTTGCTTTATGAGATAAAAACTCTAATATAAGTTTTCTATATAATTTAAATGATGGATTATAGATGTATGCCATTTAAATAAAAATGACTATTTAACTAATTTTGCAAATTCTGCACCAAATTCCATACATTCTTTTAATGTTTCTTCACTAGGGAAGAATTTTTTCTTAAGAGATTCTACAGGCATTTTGAATGTCATAGCTTTAAGTAAAGTTTCAGCCATAGTTATACCTTCACCACTCCAACCAAATGAACCAAATACCCCTGCTATCTTGCCTTGATTAGCCATTGGGTCTATAACAGAGAATAAATCCCACATAGGTTTAACCATTGTTTTGTTTATAGTTGGAGAACCTAATAGTATTACTTTTGATACTACTAATGTGTCATGCATTTCTGTTAATGTCATATCTTCTAAATCATATAATTCAGCTTTTGCACCTTCTTTATCAAGTCCTTCTTTTATCTTTTTAGCCATTTCTAAAGTATTGCTATAAGCTGATAAGTAGAATATAGAAACTTGATTTTGGTTAGTTGTATTAATAGCTTCTGTAGACCACTCGACATATCTCTTTACAGCAGCCATTGGGTCTTTAGTAAGCATTGGACCATGAGAAGTCAATATAGTATCAAACTCTATGTTCATTCCTACAACCTTGTCTACAGCACTCAACACATGCTTAGCAAATGGTTTAACTATGCAATTGTAGTAATGTTTAGCTGATTTTAGATAATCTTCACTGTTTACCACTTCCGCATCAACACTTGCAAAATGGCAACCAAATGCGTCACAAGTTAAAAGCGTCTTCTCCTCTTCAATGTAAGTAAACATTGTATCAACCCAATGTAAAAATGGAGCAGTTATAAATTTAAGATTTCTCTTACCAATATTTAAAACTTCACCATCTTTTATTACATGACAATTAAAAGGTCTATTTATTTGACCATCTAAGTATAATTTAGCAGCTTTAGTACAATAAACTTCTATATTAGGATTTAAATCTAATAAGTACTTTAAGCTACCTGCATGGTCTGGCTCTGTGTGATGGACTACAACATAGTCAATCTTAGCTATATCAGTAACTTCTGATAAATTACTTAAAAATTCATCCTTAAAATTTGCTTTTACTGTGTCAAATAAAACCGTTTTTTCGTCCTTTATTAAGTAAGAATTATAAGTTGTCCCAAACTCTGTTTCCATTATTATGTCGAATACTTTTAAACCTTCATCTACTACACCAGTAAAGTAGATATCTTTTTTTACTTCAAAAACTTTACTCATTTTTAACCCTCCTAAAAATTATCATTATATAAATAACATACCCCATTTTGAGGTTAGTGAAACAAAAGATGTCATTATAAGCCACTAAAAACATAGTTTTATGTTTATAATATATCATATTTAGTAAAAAATCTGTATTTTAATAAAAATTTAATAGAAAATATTATTAAATATTTTTAGATATCCTATTTTGTGAATAATATAGATTTTAAATTCAATATTTTAGTTATATTTTTGATAGAAAATATTTTATCGTGTATAATATTACTTATAAATAAGAATAAAAATAAAGAACTTGTTTGGAGGAATTTTAATAAATGAATAAAGTAGACTTGAAAAAAATCTTAAAAAAAGTAGAAAAGCCTGCTAGATATCTTGGGAATGAAATAAACTCAATTCACAAAGATACTAGTAATAGCGAATTGATAAGGTATGCACATTGCTTTCCAGACCTATATGAAGTTGGTATGAGTCATCTAGGAAGCCATATATTATATGATGTAATAAATAAAAGTGAAGATGTATTTTGTGAGAGAGTATATTCTCCTGCTGTTGACATGGAAAATATAATGAGAGAAAAAAGTATACCATTATTTGCATTAGAGTCAAGAGAGCCTATAACAAACTTTGATTTTGTTACTTTTACACTTCAATATGAACTTTCATACACTAATATCTTAAATATATTAGATTTAGCTAATATACCAATATTAAAAGAAGAAAGAAAATTGGAAGACCCATTTATAATGGTTGGTGGTCCTTGTGCTTATAATTCTGAACCTTTAGCAGATTTTGTAGATATAGTAATATTAGGTGAAGGTGAAGAAGTTAACTTAGAAGTAGTAAATGAGTATAAAGAGTGGAAGAAAAATAAAACAACTAGAGACGATTTTTTATACAGAATATCAAGTATAGAAGGGGTATACATACCAAGTTTTTATGATGTTAAATACAATGAAGATGGTACAGTTCAAAGTGTAACTTCTAATAGAGAAGGGATTACTAAGAGTCCTACTAAGAGGATAATAAAGGATGTTGAAACTGTAGATTATCCAGAAAAATTAATAGTACCTTATATAGATACTGTCCATGATAGAATAGTGTTAGAATTGTTTAGAGGCTGTACAAGAGGCTGTAGATTTTGTCAAGCTGGTATGATATACAGACCAATAAGAGAAAAGAGTGTTGAAAGACTTAAAGAGATACTTGACAAATTAGTTAAGAATACTGGATATGATGAAATATCATTATCATCACTTAGTACAAGTGATTATAGTAAGTTGTCTGAGCTTACTGATTATTTAGTAGACGAGTATGCATCTAATAATATAGGAATTTCACTTCCATCGCTTAGACTGGACAATTTCTCAATGGAAATTGCTGATAAAATACAACAAGTAAGAAAATCTGGACTTACTTTTGCTCCAGAGGCAGGAACTCAGAGACTTAGAGACGTTATAAATAAAGGTGTTACAGAAGAAGACTTAGAAAATGCAACAGAAAGAGCTTTTGAAATGGGATGGAATAGTGTTAAACTATATTTTATGATTGGATTGCCAACTGAGACTTATGATGATTTAGATGGAATAGCTAAGTTAGCTTATAAAGTTATTGATATTTATAGAAAAGTAAATGGAGGGAAGCTAAAAAGAAGTTTTGGTGTTACAGTAAGTACATCTACATTTGTACCAAAACCATTTACACCTTTCCAATGGCATGGTCAAGATACAACAGAAGAAGTAGTTGATAAGCAAAGACATTTAGTCAATAAATTGAGAAATAACAATATAAAATACAACTACCATGATTCAAAAACTAGCTTAATGGAAGCTGTAGTAGCTAGAGGAGATAGAAAAATAGGAAAGGTTATATATGATGCATTTAAATTAGGTGCAAAATTTGATGGCTGGGCAGAACACTTTAGTTTAGATATATGGAAGGAAGCTATGGAAAAAAACAATCTTTCTATAGATTTTTATGCACATAGAAATAGAGAATATGAAGAGGTATTCCCTTGGGACCATATAGATGTAGGTGTAAGTAAAAAATTCTTGATTAGAGAAGATGAAAATGCTAAAAAAGAAAAAATCACTTCTGATTGCAGACATAATTGTAATGGTTGTGGAATAAATATACATGATATAGGAAGGGGGCTTTGTTAATATGAGTAAAATAATGAGAGTCAAATTTAAAAAAGAAGGTGATATGATATATATATCACATCTTGACCTTCAAAGATTATTACAAAGAGCATTTAGGAGAGCTGAAATAAATTTATCACATTCTCAAGGGTTTAACCCTCATCCTAAGATGAGTTATGGTAATGCTTTAGCATTAGGAACAGAAAGTCAAGGCGAGTATGTGGATATTGAGATAGAAGATGATTTATCAGTAGATGAGTTTTTAGGTAAAGTGTCAGTTCAGCTTCCAGAGGGGATAGAATTTATGAAAGCAAAGGAAATTGATAGACAGACACCTTCTCTTTCTTCTGTGATAGATTATGGAGAGTATCTGTTTAACATAGATTTAAAAAGACCTTTGACTAAAGAATTTGTAAAAAGAAAAGTAATTGACTTTATGAATAATAAAGAAATAATCATAACAAAAAAGAATAAAAAAGGAAAAATGGTTGAAGTTGATATAAGACCTATGATAAGAACTTTTGATGTTTTAAATTTAGAAGATGACCACATCACTCTTACTGCTACTATAGCTACAGGTTCAAAAACTAATTTAAATACTAATATACTTATTCCTAAAATGTTAGAGATGTTTGAACTGGATATTGACCCATTAGAAGTTGATATATTGAGAAGAGATTTATATGTATTAGAAGATGGGGAATTAGTGACTCCTATGTAAGTTCGTGAGAGGTGAAGTTGTGAAGAAGATAGTCATTGAGTCCTTAACAGGGTCTCAGAAAACAGCAGTGCTTGAAGATGGAAAGTTAGTAGAACTTTTTGTTGAAGATAATTTAAATAAAAAAACTGTATCCAATATATATCGTGGAATTGTAAAAAAAGTTATACCAGGAATAGAAGCATGTTTTGTAGATATTGGATTTAAGAAACTTGCTTATTTACAGTTAAAAAAAGAAAGTACCATAAAATCTGGTCAAGATATTTTGGTTCAAGTAAATAAGGAAGAAATTGGTACTAAGGGTGCGAAATTAAATACTGAAATTAGTATTTCTGGAAGGTATATTGTCTACATACCTTCCAATGACAGAACCACTATATCAAATAAAATTACTGATGAAAGAGAAAGATTTAGATTAAAAAAAATTACTAAAGCAGTGAATAAAGAAAATTTGGGATTAATAATAAGAACTGAAGCCCAAGGATGTACTCATGATGAAATAAAAAAAGATATAGAAGAGTTAAAATTAAAGTATGATAATATTTTAAAAGAATATAAGCTTGGTATAGGACCAAAGTTATTATATAAGTCCTTAGATTTTGCAACTAAATATGTAAAAGATAATGTAAATGATGAGATTGAGTCTATAATTACCAATAGTTATGATAAATATTGTGAATTAAAACCTATTTTGAAGCTTATAAATAATGATTATATTGATAAATTATGCCTTGAAGAAAATAAAGATGTATTTGATTTATATAGAATAGAATCTCAGATAGAAAAATTATTAAATGAAAAAGTATGGTTAAAGAGTGGTGGTTATTTAATAATAGAAAAGACAGAAGCTCTTACAGTTATAGATGTAAATACAGGTAAGTTTGTTGGAACTGGTAAACTTGATGAGACTGTTTATAAAACAAATATTGAAGCTGCAAAGGAAATTGTAAGACAGCTTAGAATTAGAGATATAGCTGGAATAATAATAATTGATTTTATTGATATGTATAAAAAGAAGTATCAAAATGAAGTCTTACACATATTAGAAGAAGAGTTTACTAAAGATAAGAGAAAAGCTGAAGTGTTAGGAATGACAAAGCTTGGATTAGTAGAAGTTGCAAGACGAAGAGAAAAAGAGTCAGTGGATAAGTATTATTTAATGGCTTGCCCATGTTGTGATGGAACAAAAACTATAAAATCTATACATCATATAGTAGATAGTATCGAAAAAGAAATTATGAGAATAAGTGAGCATACAGTTTACAAAAACATAATAATAGAATTCAATGATTTTGTTTTTAAACAAATAAAAGAAGATTATATGGATATAATTGATAAAATTGGTGAAAAATATAATATGAAAATTTCTTTAAAGGCAAACAGTGCATTAAAACACAACAAAACAAATGTTATTTTTGATAAAATAGTTGACAATAAAATGTAAATATTTTATAATTAATAATTGTAATGCCGCACAGTAAAGGTCTAAATCTTCTAATGAAGTACCTTGTACTGGCGAGTTTGAGGCCGAGGAGGTGTATTTAATGTACGCTATAGTAAAAACTGGTGGAAAGCAATATAAAGTTTCTGAAGGTGATGTATTATTCGTTGAAAAGTTAGAAGCTAACGCAGGTGATGTTGTTACTTTAAACGAAGTATTAGCTTGCTCTAAAGATGGAGAATTAAAATTAGGTTCTCCAGTAGTAGAAGGAGCATCTGTTCAAGCAAAAGTTGTTGAACAAGGTAAAGCTAAGAAAGTTATAGTTTTCAAGTATAAAGCAAAAAAAGATTACAGAAGAAAGCAAGGACATCGTCAATCATACACTAAGATAGTTGTAGAAAAAATCAATGCTTAGTTATTGGACTAGTTATGATAAAGGTTAAATATTATTATAATGATGATTTCTTGTTGCAAGGTTTTTGTTTAAAGGGACATGCTGATTTTGCTGAAATAGGCTATGATATAGTATGTGCTGCAGTTACATCTAATGCTATCGCAGTTATAAACTCTTTAGACAAGTTACAAAAGATTGAATTTGAAAAAGTAGTAGGAGAAGAAGGGCATATAGAATGTATGGTTAAAGATACATATCTAAAAGATGCACAGTTATTACTAAATCACTTTCAATTAGCGGTTGAAGAAATTAAACGGGAATACCCAAAAAATATAAAAATTTTAAAAAAGTAGGGGGTGACTCCATATGTTAAACATGAATTTACAATTATTAGCATCTAAAAAAGGGGTAGGTTCTTCTAAAAATGGTAGAGATTCTATATCTAAAAGATTAGGTGTTAAAAGATTCGATGGGCAATTAGTAACTGCTGGAAGTATAATAGTTAGACAAAGAGGAACTAAAATACATCCAGGAACTAATGTTGGAAAAGGTAGCGATGATACTTTATTTGCATTAGTTGATGGTACTGTTAAATTCGAAAGAAAAGACAAGAAGAGAAAAAAAGTTAGTATATATCCAGTAGCGATAGCTGAGTAATATACATAAAAGGAGTGTTGAGGCACTCCTTTTTCTTATAATACTGATGAATTTATAATAGTATTTTTGGTAATGCTAATTAAAAGTTTTTAATTAAGTAGGTGAATAATTTGTTTATAGATAAAGCGAGAATATTTGTTAAAGCTGGAAATGGTGGAAATGGTTCGGTAGCATTTAGAAAAGAAAAATACGTTCCAGCTGGTGGGCCAGATGGTGGAGATGGTGGTCGTGGAGCGAGCATCATATTTGAAGTTGATTTAGGTCTTAGAACGTTAATGGACTTTAAATACCAGAAAAAATATCAAGCTCAACACGGTGGCGATGGTAGCAAAGGTAAACGAGCTGGTAAAAATGGAGAAAGCTTAATATTAAAAGTACCAGCAGGTACAGTAATAAGAGATGAAGCTACAGGTCTTGTATTAGCAGATTTAAAGAAAGAAGGAGATACAGCCGTAGTTGCAAAAGGTGGTATAGGTGGTAAAGGTAATCAACACTTTGCAAATGCAGTAAGACAAGCTCCAGCTTTTGCAAAGTCTGGTACAGATGGAGAAGAAAGATGGATAACTCTTGAACTTAAAATGATAGCAGATGTAGGTCTTTTAGGATTTCCAAATGTAGGTAAGTCAACATTTTTATCAGTTGTAACTAAAGCTAAGCCAAAAATTGCAAACTATCATTTTACAACATTGACACCAAATTTAGGTGTTGTTCAAACTAAGTTTGGAGATAGTTTTGTACTTGCTGATATACCTGGAATTATAGAGGGTGCTTCTGAAGGTATAGGATTAGGTCATGAATTCTTAAGACATGTTGAGAGAACTAAGGTATTGATACATATTGTAGATATATCTGGACTAGAAGGTAGAGACCCAATTGAGGATTTTGACAAAATAAATGATGAGCTTAAATTATATAATGAGAAGCTTTCAATAAGACCTCAGGTTGTAGTTGCAAATAAATTTGATATATTGGAAGATGAAAGTCAATTTGAGAAATTTAAGGTTGAATTAGAAGGTAGAGGATATACAGTATTTAAGATGTCTGCGGCAACTCGTCAAGGAATAGATGATGTAATTGCCTACGTTTCTAAAATGTTAAAAGAAGTAGAAGATATAGAATTAGTTTCAGAAGAAGAAATGTATAGACCAGAACTTGATATTGGAACAGAAGAAGAATTGAACATAGATGTTGAAGATGGTGTATATGTAGTTACAGGTAAGGCACTTAGAAGAATAATGTATTCTGTAAATTTTGATGATATGGAATCACTTCAATATTTCCAAAAAGCTATGGAAAGTCAAGGTGTATTTGATAGGCTTAGAGAGATGGGAATTGAAGATGGAGATATAGTTAGAATTTATGAATTGGAATTTGAATTTTACAATTAATTTTGATATAGAATTATAGAGGTGATAATATGTTAAAAGGAAAGCAAAGAGCATATTTAAGATCTTTAGCAAATACTTTAAAGCCGACTACACAAATTGGTAAGGAAGGCGTTACAGAAAGCTTTTTAGAGCAATTAGAGGATATGCTAAGAGTTAGAGAATTAGTAAAGGTTACTATACTAGAAAATGCAGGTCTTGATGCCAAAGAAACTGCTAATGCAGTATGTGAAGCTTTAAGAGCAGAGTTTGTTCAAGCTATTGGTTTTAAATTTACTATTTACAAGAGAAATATTGATGAGCCTAAGATACTTTTCCCTGGTCATGAACAGGCAAAAGCTAAGGTTAAAAATAACAATGTTACAAAAAAAGGTAAACCAACTAAAAGAGCAGTTAGATAATTAATTAGATTATTTTAGAAAAAATAAGTTAAAAAATATAGTGACAATTGGAAAAAATTGTATTATACTATTAAACATAAATTTAAATTAGCAATCTTATCAAGAGAGGCAGAGGGACTGGCCCTATGAAGCCCGGCAACCAGTATATTTTAATATACATTGGTGCTAAATCCTGCAGCAATTATGCTGAAAGATGAGTATAAACCCGTCATATGGCTTGAGTTTATACTCAAGCTTTTTTAATTGGTATATTTATACATATAAATAAATTAATATAATCAAAAATGATGGGGGTATGTAACAGTGAAGATAGGAATATTAGGGTATGGAACAGTAGGAAGTGGATTAATAGATTTAATAGAGAATAATACTTCAAAAAGAGAAATAGAAATAGTTGGAATTTTAGTTAAAGACAAAGACAAGCATAAAACGAAGAGATATTTTGATAAGGTGACAACAGATATAGAAGATATATTTAGTAAAGATATTGATATATTAGTTGAAGTAATTGGAGGACTAAATCCAGCTCTTGATTATGTAACAAGAGCTCTAAATAAAAAAATACATGTAGTAACAGCAAATAAAGATTTATTAGCTGAAAGAGGTAGTGACCTTATAGAGTTGGCTAACTTAAATGATGTTAGTATTAAATTTGAAGCATCAGTAGCAGGCGGTATTCCAGTTTTAAAACCATTAATAGAATCATTAGAAGGTAATAGTATAAAAAGTATAAATGCTATTTTAAATGGAACATGCAACTTTATATTATCAAAGATGTATGATGAAAATCTACCATATGATGTAGCTTTAAAACAAGCACAAGAACTAGGCTTTGCAGAAGTTAATCCAGATGCAGATGTTTTAGGATATGATAGTGCTAGAAAATTATCTATATTATCTACTTTATCTTATGGGAAAATAGTATATTGGAAAGACTTGTTATTAGAAGGAATAACTTCAATAGATGAAAAGGATATAGAATATGCTAAGAAATTAGATTGTAAGATAAAATTAGTTGCTAGAAGTAAGTATGAATTGGGAGAAGTAAGTGGATTTGTTAGACCAGCATTGGTGGATAATAATAATATGCTATCTAAAATAGATAATGAGTTTAATGTAGTAATTATAGTAGGAGACTCAGTAGGAGAACTTTCTTTTGTAGGTAAGGGAGCTGGAAGAGGTGCAACAGGAAGTGCTGTTTATGCTGATATCATAGATATAATAGATGATAGGAGTTCAAATATAAAGTCTTTTTCAAAAGGTAAATTGGATTTGAGTGGGCTTATAGAAGATGAATGCAGTGCAGTAGTCAGATTTAGTGAATATAATAGAGATGGTATTTTAAGATGTTTAGAGAAGTATATAGATAGCTATAATATTATAGATGAAGAAGAGCTTGCTATTTTTGTAAACGCAAAATCAGAGCATGAAATAGATAGATTCTTAGAAGATGTAAAGAGAAATAATTATAGTAAGTCAGTTAAAAAACTATTAAAAGTAGATTAAAATATCTATGTAATGATTGTAAAAGTTTAAAGGTGAAGAAAAACAAAACGTTTATTTTGTTTTTCTTCACCTTTTTAACATCTGGTGATTTAATAAGATAATAGAAAAATAGATAGATTATAACATTTTACTTATTCGATAAAAAAATTCTCACTAGCTTCGTTAATAGCTTGCTGGGTTACCCTTATATATCGCTGTGTAGTGGCTACAGAACTATGGTTTAAGAGTTCCTTAACTAATTCTAAGTTATTGTTACTCTTTTCAAATTGAGTAGTAGCGTAGAGCTTTCTAAAGCTATGTGTACTTATGTTATACAAATTTAAGTATTTGCAAATTATCCTCAACTGTTTTTGAATAGCTTTTGTCTTTATATTTACTAAGTAGTCATCCGATTTAAGATTATACTTTCTTGCATGTTCATTTATGGATTCAATTATATTTTTGTTAACAGGTCTATACTGCAATTTGCCTGTCTTTTTTTCGTTTATTTCTAACATATTACCTTTAAAATTACCTATTTTTAATCTTAAAATATCTGATATTCTTAGACCTAAATTAGCTTCTAACATTAGTGCTAATGCAACCTTAGGATTCTTTCTAAATCTTTTTTCAACGCCATTTTCGCTATAAATAAAGCCCGTATGTAGTAGTTCCATTATCTTTTTATATTCGTCTATTTCTATAGGTCTTGTTGCCATTTTCAACCACTCCTCTTAGTTTGATTTGATAAGTTTAGGTCGGTATTTATTATATAATATAAATGAAATATTATATATTGGAAAAATATACCAATTAGTCTATATAAGTGTGCTGTATGTGATTAAGGAGAATTTTTGAAAAATATTGTTATAAAAAATTATCAAAATTGTGATGAAGTAACTATGATGATAAAGTAATTAAAAAGGTTATTAAGATTATGACAAATATAATTAAAAAATGGAAGCATTTAGTTAATTTTTATACATTTTATTTTTTTCGAAATAAGTTCTTTATAAAAAAAGTATCTTTATATCTAATTAATTTTCCACTTGTAGATAAATTTCTCATATGTTTTTTAGCAACAAATAAAGCTGAAATTAAGTAAATTATTATTACAATTTGAAGAATTATGTCATAATAGCTAAGATAATAGAACCAAATCATATTATTATATATAACATTATATGTATCAGCAAAGCTAGAAACTAACACAGTTGAGTTTGCTATAGGATAAAGTATAAAAATAAATAAACCTGCTAAAAGTCCATGTGCAAACTTACTTAGTATGTATAATTTTAAGTCTATATCTGTTTTTGATAAAAATGTACAACATTGAGCTAATATGGACAATCCACTAAATCCTATCAGAAAACTAGCTAAAGATGCTCTGAGAATTTCTGGGGCACTTGTTATGCTAGAAACTTTATTACAACCAATTGTGATTTCAAATAGACCACTTACAAATGCTTGACAGAGTTCTTTATTGACACCTAAAAGTGACAGAGGTAAATATAAAACTGATGCTATTAATGATATTACATTAAATAGTGATAGTATTTTAAATACTACTGAAAAAACAATTACAAAGCCACCAACTGTAAGTAATGTATTTACTCCATTAAAGACAGCATTTCCAAATAGAACAAAAAAGCCATTACCACTAGAATTTCTAATATTGATTATGTTTTTTATGTTTGTTTTTAAATCTAGTTTTGTTTTTGGAAGATTTTCATTTCCATAATTTCTAAAGAAAAGACCAACCAATATAGTTCCCAAGTAATGACACAAAATCATCAAGTAGCCTAAATTTGAATTTTGAAACATACCTGTACCAACTGAACCTATTATAAATAGAGGTCCTGATGTAGAGCAAAAAGATACAAGTCTTTGGGCTTCATGCTTAGAAATCTGTTTATTGCTTCTAAATTCAGAAGCTAGACTTGCTCCTACTGGATAACCAGATACTGCTGATATTGCAAAAGCTAAAGCACTTTTTCCTGATACATTAAACACAAGTCTAGTTATGGGATTAATAATAAACCCTATAATATCTACTATTTTTAAATCAACAATTAGGTTTGCACCAATTATAAAAGGGAGTAGTGATGGGACTAGAACATTAGACCATATGGAAAAACCCTCTCTTGCAGATTTTATAGCTTCATTTGGGTATAAGATAATGCCTAAAACTAGAACTCCAACTATGATAGCTGGAGCGAAAAAACCAATAATTTTATTTTTTTTCATAATATCACCTGTAAATTTGAGTTATAAGATATTATATTAAAAGTAATAAAAATATATGAATGTAATGACTTAAGATATATAATAGATATATATTATAACAACGACTAGTACATAGGAGGAAAAAATGTTTAATAGTATAGCTAGTAAAAAGGTTTATGAACAAGTGATTGAACAAATTCAATATAAGATATTAAATGGGGAGTTAAAAAAGGGTGATAAACTACTGTCTGAAAGAGAATTATCTGAACAAATGGATGTAAGTAGAACCTCTATCAGAGAAGCTATCAGAGTTTTAGAAACTATGGGTGTGATAGAAAGCAGACAAGGTGAGGGTAATTTTATATGCACAAATATAGAAAAAACTTTAATAGAGCCTCTATCTATGATTTTTAAACTGAATAATGGTACACTTGAAGATATACTAGAACTTAGAATAATTTTAGAAATTGAGATTGCAAAACTTGCTTCAAAGAGAATAACTTCTTCTGAATCTATAGAATTAAAAAGCATAATAGATGAAATGAGAATAGAAACTAAGAAAAAAGATAATAATAAAATTTTGGTTTTATTAGATCAAAAATTTCACAGTAAATTAGCTACAATAAGCAAAAACTATTTAATTCAAAGTCTTTTTATAACAGCATCAAAATTGTTTGATGGATTTATAGAAGATGCAAGAGAGAAGATAATTGCAGAACCTTTAAATGAAACTATCTTACTTAAGCAACATGAAGCTATATATAATGCAGTTATAGAAAGTAATACTGAACTTGCAAGTGAAAAAGCAAAAGAACATATGAGATTTATAAGCAAAAACTACAGAAAAAATGAAAATTAAAAGTTTGTTATAAAATAAATTATTCTTGCAAATAGAAGATAATGGTACTATTATATAAATGTAAAACTGGTATGACCACATACCAATTCTATAGTTTATTATAATGGGAGATTAAAAATGGTAAAGTTAAAAGTACCTTATTCAAAGCAAGGAATGATTTTAGAAATACCTAACAAACGTTTTCTTGGTGTCTTGGAATCAAAATCGGATAATTATGTGGAACATAAGACACAAGAAGAAATAGTTGAAAAATCTATGAATAATCCAATAGACTCTTTATCATTGGAAGAGTTAGTTAAAGGAAAAAACAATGTAGTCATAATTACAAGTGACCATACGAGACCTGTTCCAAGTAAAATAACTATGCCAATTCTTTTAAGAAGAATTAGGAAGGCTAATCCTAAAATTGATGTGAAAATTATAGTAGCAACTGGTTTTCATAGGCCAAGTACAAGGGAAGAATTAGTTTATAAGATGGGAGAAGAAATTGTAGATAATGAAGAAATAATCATGCATATATCTACTGATGATGAAGCTATGTGCAAGGTGGGTGTATTACCTTCAGGTGGGGATTTATATATAAATAAACTTGCATTTGAGGCAGAACTTTTAATCGCAGAAGGTTTTATAGAACCACATTTTTTTGCAGGATTTTCAGGAGGAAGAAAAAGTGTACTCCCCGGAATAGCCTCTGCAAAGACTATAATGTATAACCATTGTAGTGATTTTATAGATAGTGATAATTCGAGAACTGGAAAATTAAAAAATAATCCTATTCATGAAGATATGGTATATGCAGCTAAGGTTGCTAAACTAGCATTTATATTGAATGTTGTAATAGATAAAGAGAAAAAAGTAATAGCATCATTTGCTGGCGATGTCGAAAAAGCACATACCAAAGGTTGTGAATTTGTAACAGAACTTTCAAAAGTAAATTCCATAAAGTCGGATATTGTAGTGAGTACAAATGGTGGATACCCATTAGACCAAAATATTTATCAAGCAGTTAAGGGGATGACAGCAGCAGAGGCTACCTGTAAAGAAGGTGGAGTAATAATAATGATTGCAGCTTGTAATGATGGTCATGGGGGTCAATCCTTTTATGAAAATGTAGCAAACGCAGATTCTCCAGAACAACTTTTAGAAAAAATTAGGAGTGTTGATAGATGTGATACAATTCCAGACCAGTGGGAATTTCAGATATTAGCAAGAATACTATCTAAGTATACTGTAATAATGGTAACAGATAAGTGTAGTCCTGAAATGATAAAGAAAATGCATATGAAACATGCATTTAATTTTAAGGATGCTTTAGCTATGGCTACTAATATAGTCGGTGAAGATAGCAAAGTTACAGTTATACCTGATGGAGTATCTATGATAGTCAAATAAAAAAGGAGTGTAGTTTATGGAAATTTTGACATGTATTAAACAAGTACCTGGAACAACTGCAGTAGAGGTTGATGAATCCACAGGTGTATTGAAGAGAGATGGAGTAGATTCAAAAATGAATCCGTATGATTTATATGCTTTAGAAACAGCACTTAGAATAAAAAAAGACACAAAAGCTAACCTAAAAGTACTTACTATGGGTCCTCCGCAAGCAAAGAAGGTAATAGAAGAGAGTTTTATGATGGGGGCAGATGAAGGAGCTTTAATAAGTGATAGAAGATTTGGAGGAGCAGATGTTTTGGCAACTTCCTACACTATATCACAAGGTATTAGAAAAATGGGTAGAGTAGATTTAATAATTTGTGGAAAACAAACTACTGATGGTGATACAGCACAGGTTGGACCTGAAGTAGCTGAGTTTTTAGATATACCTCATGTAACGAATGTTACAAAATTAATTGAAGTCAAAGATAAAAGTATAGTTGTTGAAATAGATATGCCAAATGATTTACAAATATGTGAAATTGAGTATCCTTGTTTGATAACAGTAGAAAAAGATATTTTTCAACCAAGATTGCCTTCATTCAAGTTAAAGTTAGAGACTAAGGAAAGAAAAATATCTATGTATAATCTAGATGATTTTGAAGACAATGACGAAAATAATTATGGATTAAATGGTTCCCCTACTCAAGTTGTAAGAATATTTCCTCCTAAGCCAAATACAGATAAAAATATTATGAGAGGAAATGCAGAAGAGTTAAGCTCTGTACTTATAAATAAATTAGAGGAATTAAAATTAGTCTAAGGGGGAAGACAAAATGTCAAAAATAGTTGTAAATCAAGATAAAATAACTGATTTGAAAAGAGTATTAGAAATTTGTCCTTTTGGTGCTATAGAAGAAAAATCAGGTAAGGTAGAAATAAGTGCTGGCTGTAAGATGTGCAAATTGTGTGTCAAAAGTGGACCCAAAGGTGCATTTGAATTTATAGAGAGTAATAAAGCAAAAATAAATAAGGATGAATGGAAGGGAGTGGCAGTATATGTAGAACATCACAATGGGAATATACATCCTGTAACATATGAACTTATAGGAAAAGCTCGTGAAATAGCATCAAAAATAAATCAACCTGTATATTGTGTATTTGTAGGAAAAGATATAAAAGATAAGTGTAAGAATCTTATCTCTTATGGTATTGATGAAGTGTTTGTGTATGATGAAGATGAATTTAAAGAGTTTAGGATAGAGCCATATGCAAAAGCAATAGAAAACTTTATAAATAAAACAAAACCAACAATAATGTTGGTTGGTGGAACTACATTAGGTAGGTCATTAGCTCCAAGGCTTGCTGCTAGATTTAAAACAGGGCTTACAGCAGATTGTACAATACTTGATGTTCAATCAAACACTGATTTAGACCAAATAAGACCAGCATTTGGTGGAAACATAATGGCTCATATAAATACACCTAATAATAGACCTCAATTTGCCACTGTAAGATATAAAATATTTTCAGCTCCAGAAAAGGTAGAAAATGCAATAGGAAAAATAACTTTATGCGAAATAGAAAAAAAAGAGTTAAAATCTAAGATTGAAGTACTGAGTGTAAAAGAAAAAAATAAAGAAGTTGGTCTTGAAGAAGCAGAAGTAATAGTAGTTGCAAGTAGAGCGATAAAGAAACAAGAAGATATGGATATGATATATAAATTAGCTGATAAGTTAAATGCTCAAGTAGCAGGAACAAGACCGATTATAGAAGCAGGTTGGATAGATGCTAAAAAACAAATAGGTCTTAGTGGTAGAACTGTCAAACCTAAACTCATAATAACTTGTGGTGTATCTGGAGCTGTTCAATTTGTCGCAGGAATGCAAGGAGCTGATTATATAGTAGCTATAAATAAAGATGATAAAGCACCTATACTTGATGTAGCACACTTGGCTTTAATAGGAGATATTTATGATATTATTCCTAAATTGATTAAAAAAATAGAAGATAAAAAAGATGATAAGCAAATATACGTGGCATCAGCAGCTGAATAGGGGGATAGAAATGTATAAATTAATTGATAAAAAAGATATAGATTTTTTAATAGATATTTGTGGAGAGGAAAATGTTGTAGTTGGAAGCAATATAAATGAAGATTTTTCTCATGATGAACTTGGAGGAATAGAAAAATATCCTGAAGTTTTAGTAAATGTGCTTGAAACCGAACAAGTATCTAAAATAATGAAATATGCATATGAAAACAATATACCAGTTACACCAAGAGGACAAGGAACTGGTCTTGTAGGAGCTGCTGTTGCCATAAATAGTGGAATAATGATTAATCTATGTAAAATGAATAAAATACTTGAGGTTGATTATGAAAATCTAACATTGACAGTAGAACCAGGAGTTTTACTTATGACAATAGGTCAATATGTTCAAGAGAGAGATTTATTTTATCCACCTGACCCAGGTGAGAAGAGTGCTACAATAGCAGGTAATATAAATACTAATGCAGGTGGAATGAGAGCAGTAAAATATGGTGTTACAAGAGATTATGTTAGAGGTCTTGAAGTAGTATTACCAAATGGAGAAGTTGTAAATATAGGGGGAAAAGTAGTTAAAAATAGTTCTGGATATAGTATAAAAGATTTATTAATAGGTTCAGAAGGAACTCTAGGAATAGTTACAAAGGCAATATTAAAATTACTTCCTTTACCAAAGAAAAGTGTAAGTTTACTTATACCTTTTCCAAATCTATCAATAGCAATAGAGACTGTTCCTAAAATAATAAAATCAAAATCAATACCAACAGCCATAGAATTTATGGAAAGAGATGTAATCTTGGCTGCGGAAGAATTTTTAGGTAAAAAGTTTCCAGATAATACATCAGATGCTTATCTTTTACTTACATTTGATGGAAATAGTGCTGAAGATATAGAAAAAGAATATGAGAAAGTTGCTAATCTGTGTTTAGAAAGTGGAGCATTAGATGTATTTATATCAGATACACAAGAAAGAAATGATTCCATATGGTCAGCCAGAGGGGCTTTCTTAGAAGCTATAAAGGCATCTACAACAGAAATGGATGAATGTGATGTCGTTGTACCAAGAGACAAGGTAGCAGAGTTTATAAGATATACTCATGAGCTTCAAGATGAGTTAAAAATAAGAATAAAAAGTTTTGGCCACGCAGGTGACGGAAATCTACACATATATATATTAAAAGATGGTATGGATGAACATACTTGGAAAGTAAGATTAAAAGAAACTTTTGACTGTATGTATAAAAAATCTAGAGAACTTAATGGTCAAGTCTCAGGTGAACATGGTATAGGATATGCAAAAAAAGAATATTTACATGAATCAAATTCAGATGCCTATATGATGTTAATTAAGAATATAAAAGTAGCTTTTGACCCTAAAAATATTTTAAATCCAGGAAAGATATATTAAATATATAAATAATATAAAAACAGTTTTAAATTTAATAGTTTAAATTTACTTTTTAATGTTAATATTACTTGTAAAATATTAACATTATTTATAAAAATTTTAGGATGGCAATGTTTACTTAACTTTAGAAATATGAAGTATTATTTAAGTTAAGTTGATGTTACCATCCTAAAAATATGAATGCACATGTGAAGCCCATTTTATCTATGAGAATATTTGTAATTAGAAAGATATCTTATTAATTTGATGGTATTATTTAAAATTGATAAGATTATTTAAAAAATTTATTTTACATAGATTGGATGAGTGTAAAAGTCCATAGGACCTTTTACTAAGTCTTTATTATTTTTATAATATACTGAGTTGTATATATTTGTAGATTTTATGTCATAGCCTATAAGTGTTTTAAAAATTGTATCATCTAATGAAAATGATATATTTGAAAATTTATTTATTATTTCTACGTTAGATTTATTTTTTATCTCTTTTAAAATCTCTCTGCCTTTATCATTGAAAGCAAGTATTCTTACATAAGGAACAATAGCTATATTTTTTACAAGGTTAATATCGCTTTTTCTTACACCTAACAATATATTATTTAAAGTTCTCTTGATTTTAGTTAAAGTATATCGCTTAGATTTAATTGATAATTGCAATTCGTATAAAGAGTTAGATGTAAAAATATCTTTGTAAATTTTATTTTCTATACCTTCATTTACTTCAAAATAATCTTTTAAATTGGATATGTCTCTAAGTACGATTGTTTTTAATGTATCAAAAAATAATTCATCAAACATAGGAAAAAATTTGTTCTCTATTTTTTCATTTAATATATTATAAGTTTTTTCTGGTATAACTTCTTGTAGTATGGATAGATTACAATTTTCTTTAAGTGAAGTTCTTATGGCAGTAGCAGAACAAATACTACTATCAATTTCTTTAGAGTTGTATTCTGACTGAACTCTGGAAATTGTAAATGGTTTTATATTACTGCCTAAACGGATAAGATTTTTTATATATTCTATACCAAGGATATTATTTGATGAATTTAATATTTTTAATAATTGTTCTTTTGTAGTTTTTTGAGCTAAGTTGTTGTTTCCATATTGGTGTATATAATCAAAAAGTGAATTAGCTCTAGCTACTGGAAATAACATACCTTCATCTAAATATTTCTTTAAAAGTAATTTAAATTCTTCTGGTTCATTTGCTAAAATTTCTGCAATATCGTAAAGAATATCTGTGTTTCCTTCTTCACTACCAAAACATACAGAACTTATGCAGTTTAGAGAATTTAAAATTGTTATGGCACCATGAGCAAAAATTTCAGCACTTTGGCAAGCAAACATAGTTGGTAATTCTATAACTAAGTCTACACCATTTTCGACAGCAATTTTTGCTCTAGTATATTTATCAAATAAAGCTGGTTCACCTCTTTGAAGAAAGTTTCCACTCATGATTGCTACTGTATGTGTTGCATTTGTTTTTTCTATAGATTTTGATAAATGATATATATGTCCATTATGAAACGGGTTATATTCAACTATTAATCCAAGTATATTCATAAAATGCTCCTTTTTCTTTTGTTTATTTTATATATATTGTAATTTATTATAATATGTATAAAATTTGAAATTTTAGTTATCTAGCTAAAAAACATAAAAAAATTTGTTAAAATGTAGAAATACTACATAATAATAAATAAGTTAAGTGTTATTAAAATAACTTTATTAGGCCTTTATATTATATTATTATAGCAAATGGGAAAGAATAATCTACATTAAGTTAATTTGTTAATAAATTGTTATTAAAACACACAAATTACCATAGTAGAAATATGATATAATATAAAAAAAAGTATATACTTTTAGATTAAAAGGTGATATATTATTTATGAAAATCGTTTAATGTATACAATAATATATCTATGACAAAATAATAAAATATAAGTTTTTAGACATTTATTATGAATCAAAATTGATTACATATCATTTATAAAAATCTAAGGAGGAAATAATAATGAAAATATTAGTATTAAACTGTGGGAGTTCTTCATTAAAATATCAATTAATAGATATGAGTAATGAAGAAGTTTTATGTATAGGATTAGTTGAAAGAATAGGAATCGAAGGTTCTATACTTAAACATGAAAAAGCAGGAAGAGATGATAAATACATTGTTGAACAACCAATGAAAGACCATAAAGATGCAATAGCATTAGTATTAGAAGCTGTTGCTCATCCAGAATTTGGTGCAGTTAAAGAAATGAAAGAAATAGATGCAGTAGGACATAGAGTTGTTCATGCTGGAGAAAAATTTGCTACTTCAGTAGTACTAACTCCAGAAGTAGAAGAAGCTTTAAAAGAATGTATAGATTTAGCTCCACTTCATAATCCAGCAAACATAATGGGAATTGATGCTTGTAAAGCTATACTTCCAGGTGTACCAATGGTAGGAGTATTTGATACTGCTTTCCATCAAACAATGCCTAAATCTTCATACTTATATGGTTTACCTCATGAGTTATATACTAAATATGGAGTAAGAAGATATGGATTCCATGGAACTTCTCATAACTATGTATCTCAAAAAGCAGCAGAGATATTAGGAAAAGATATAAAAGACTTAAAAATAGTAACTTGTCACTTAGGAAATGGTGCTTCTATAGCTGCTGTTGATGGTGGAAAATGTATAGATACATCTATGGGATTCACTCCATTAGAAGGATTAATAATGGGAACTAGATGTGGAGATATAGACCCTGCTATATTACCTTTCTTAATGAGAAAAGAAGGTTTAGATGCTGATGGATTAGATAAACTAATGAACAAAGAATCTGGAGTATATGGAATGACTGGAATTTCTAGTGATTTCAGAGATATAGAAGATGCAGCTAAAAATGGAGATGAAAGAGCTCAAGCAACATTAGAAGCTTATGTTAAAAAAGTACAAAAATATATAGGTGCTTATGCTGCTGAAATGAATGGATTAGATGTTGTAGTATTTACTGCTGGTGTAGGTGAAAATGGAAAAGCTATAAGAGCAGATATAGCTTCTAATATGGAATTCTTAGGAATGAAATTAGACAAGGAAGCTAATGATGTTAGAGGAAAAGAAACAGTAATATCTACTGCTGACTCTAAAGTAAAAATGCTTTTAATACCAACTAACGAAGAATTAATGATAGCTAGAGATACATTAAGATTAGTAAAATAATTTAATTAAACTTATGCCTATCAAGTAAAAATACTTGACAAACAAATGCTAGATTTGTATAATAAATTTGGTGATATGTTGAGGTGAACTTAATGAAAGTTAGCATAGAAAAAATAAATAGAAAAGAAACTGACAAAATAGACTTGAATTTTTGTGAAAAAATTGATACTATTAGTTATTGTGATGAGATTTACAAATTAGTATCACCTGTAAATTTAAAAGGTAAAGTATCAAAGACTAATAAAGGTTTATATCTAGATATAGATGTCAATTTTACAATTGTTGACAATTGTTCAAGATGTCTTAAAGAAGTAGAAATACCATTAGAGTATTCTATACAAGGTTTTTTAGTAAAAGAAGAAGATTATGATGAAGATGAATTTGAGGAATTTGATCCTTTTATATTCGATGGTGAAGAAATCGACCTTATTGATATAATAGAACAGACATTAGATTTTAATGTGCCTCATAAAGTTCTTTGTAGTGAAAACTGTAAAGGTCTTTGTCAAGGATGCGGAGCAAACTTAAATGAAGGAGAATGTTCTTGCAGTGAAATTACAAACGATGAGGAATACATAGATCCTCGTTTTGCTAAATTAAAAGATTTATTTAATTAAATTTTGACTAAGGAGGTGGCGTAAATGGCAGTACCAAAGCGTAAAACGTCTAAATCAAACACAAAAATGAGAAGAGCAGCTAACTCAAAGATGGAAGCAACAGGATTTGTAAGTTGCCCACAATGTCATGAGCCAAAATTACCACATAGAGTGTGTCCAGACTGTGGATATTATAAAGGTAAAGAAGTTGTATCTAAGTAATAGCTTCTAAAAAAACATGTAGAGTATACTCTACATGTTTTTTTTGTACATATAAAAAAAGATGATTTACTAGAGAAATAAATGGATTTTATGCATATTAAAAATTAGAAAAATAATAATATAAGTATTGAAAATTTTTGTGTGTTACTATATACTACTATTAGTAGCTGGTACTAATTACAGCTATAAAATTTGGAGGGAACATGAAAAAGAAGAGTAAAGCCCAAAGACAACAAGAGCTTATAGATATGCTAAAGACTGATCCTTTTTATACTGATGAAGAATTATCAAGTTTGTTTAATGTGAGTATACAGACAATAAGATTAGATAGAATGAGTCTAAACATACCAGAGCTAAGAGAAAGAGTCAAATCAATAGCAGAAACTCAGAGTTCAAAAGTAAAGACTTTAGGAGTAAAGGAAATTACAGGCGAAATCATTGATTTATCTGTAGGGCAATTAGGTATATCTATGTTAGAAGTTACAGAGGACATGATTTACTCTAAAACAAATACTTTGAAAGATACGTATATATTTTCTCTAGCAGATTCATTAGCAATGGCTATAATAGATGCACCTAAAGTTATTATGAGAGTTGCAAATGTAAAATGTTTTAAGTTGATAGAACAACAAGACAGACTTATAGCAAAAGCAGAAGTGTATAGAAATATAGACAAAAAGCATTATGTAAAAGTTGTTATCAATAATAAAGCCCAAGAGCAAATATTTAGAGGAAAGTTTATCTTTGAAGAGTTAGATTAGGAGGAAAATCATGAAAATAGTAATAGATGGAATGGGTGGAGATAATGCACCAAAATCTAATGTAGAAGGCGCAGTAAATGCTATAAAAGAATATCAAGTAGATTTAATAATCACAGGAGATAAAGATTTATTAGAAAAGGAATTTTCAAATTATGAATTTGATAGAAATAAACTAGAAATAGTTCATACTACTGAGATTATAGAAAATGAAGATAAACCAGTTAAGGCTATAAGAAGCAAAAAAGATTCATCTATGGTAGTAGCCTTAAACCTCGTAAAAGAAGGCAAGGCAGATGCTATAATATCAGCTGGAAACACAGGAGCTTTACTTGCTGGGGGATTATTTGTAGTCGGTAGAATAAAAGGAATTGATAGACCTTGCTTATGCTCAGCAATACCAAATGTAAAGCGAGGAATGACACTTATAGCAGACTGTGGTGCAAATGCAGATTGTAAATCTAAGAATCTAGTTGAATTTGCAGCTATGAGCAATATTTACTCAAGAAAAGTGTTGGGACTTGAAAATCCTAAAGTGGCACTAGCAAATGTTGGACTAGAAGAAGGCAAAGGCAATGATTTAGTTAAAAAATCATATGAAGAAATTAAAAAATTAGATTTAAATTTTATAGGAAATGTAGAAGCTAGAGAGGTCATAAATGCATATACAGATATAATTATTTGTGATGGATTTACGGGCAATATATTACTTAAATCTGCTGAAGGGGTAGCCCTTTCAGTTATGAGTCTTATAAAGGAAACTTTTATGGCTAGTACAAAAAGTAAAATAGGAGCATTACTTATAAAAGATGATTTAAAAAAATTAAAGAGTTTTATAGATTATTCTGAGTATGGTGGAGCTCCACTTTTAGGATTAAATGGAGGAGTTATAAAGGCTCATGGTAGCTCTGATGCTAAAGCTATAAAAAATGCCATAAATCAAGGCATAAAATTTACAAAAGGAAAAGTTGTTGAGGATATCAATCAATTTATAAGTAAATATAATGAAGAAAATAAAAATAACGAAGATGAATAAACTCGTTTTGGAGGTTTAATATATAATGAATACAAAGGCTGGAATATTAGGAGTAGGGAGTTATCTACCTGAGAAATCATATGATAATTTTCACTTCGAAAAGATAATGGATACATCAGATGAGTGGATAAGTACTAGAACTGGTATTAAGGAAAGAAGATTTGCAAAAGAGTCTGAAGCAACTTCTGACCTAGCATCTAAAGCTGCTTTAAAAGCTATAGAGTGTGCAAAGTTAAATGTAGAGGATATAGAGTTGATTATTTTAGCAACAATTACTCCTGATATGTCTTTGCCTTCAACTGCATGTATAGTACAAGATGCAATAGGAGCAGTGAATGCTACTGCATTTGATATATCAGCAGCTTGTTCTGGATTTGTATATGGAGTAACTATTGCAAAGCAATTTGTGGAAACTGGTTGTTATAAGAATATACTTGTAATAGGAGCAGAAACTTGTTCTAAGTTTTTAAATTACAATGATAGGTCAACAGCAGTACTATTTGGAGATGGTGCTGGAGCAGCTGTTATTGGACCTGTAAGTGAAGGCGGAATACTATCTACACATATGGGGTCTGATGGTAAAGGAAAAGATTGTTTAAAAGTACCTGCTGGAGGTTCAAGACTTAAAGCAAGTAAAGAGACTGTAGAATCTAATCTACATACAATAGAAATGGCAGGTAGTGATGTATTTAAGTTTGCAGTTAGAAAGATGGCAGAAACATCTTTAATAGCCCTTGAAAAAGCTAATTTAAATACAACTGACATAGACTACTTAGTACCACATCAAGCCAATATAAGAATAATACAAGCTTCTTCTAAGAGGTTAGGAATTGATATGAATAAGGTTTATGTAAATATAAATAAGTATGGAAATATGTCTGCTGCATCTATACCTGTTGCGTTAGATGAAGCATATAAAGAAGGAAAAATCAAAAAAGGTGATAATGTAGTTTTAGTTGGCTTTGGTGGAGGTCTAACTTGGGGAGCTTCAGTTGTTAAGTGGACTTTATAGTACAAAACATCTAAAATTCTTTAATTAACAAAATTAGCTTTATCCAAAAACTAAAGTTAATTTACAATAAAAAGTTTACTTTTATGATTTTAAGTGAAGGAGAATGATATGAATAAAATTTGCAAACTGTTAAATATAAAATACCCAGTTATCCAAGGGGGAATGGCATGGGTAGCTACTGCATCATTAGCAAGTGCTGTATCTAATGCAGGTGGACTAGGAATAATAGCAGCAGGAAATGCACCAAAAGAGGCTATAAAGGAAGAGATTGTTAAATGTAAAGAATTAACAGATAAACCTTTTGGTGTAAATGTAATGCTTATGTCACCATTTGTAGATGATATAATAGATTTAATTATAGAAGAAAAGGTTCAAGTTATTACTACTGGTGCTGGAAATCCTGCAAAGTATATGGACAGATTAAAAGAAGCTGGAACAAAAGTTATACCTGTAGTACCAACAATAGCTTTAGCACAAAGAATGGAAAAGTTAGGTGCTACAGCAGTAATAGCTGAAGGTACAGAAGGTGGAGGACACATAGGAGAACTTACTACTATGGTTTTAGTTCCACAAGTTGCCGATGCTGTTAATATACCTGTAATAGCAGCAGGAGGTATTGTAGATGGTAGAGGTATTGTTGCTTCATTTGCACTAGGTGCTAATGCGGTTCAAGTAGGAACTAGGTTTATTTGTAGTGAAGAATGTGCTGTACATTTAAACTATAAAGAATTAGTATTAAAAGCAAAAGATAGAGATGCAATTGTTACAGGAAGAAGTACAGGTCATCCAGTAAGAACATTAAAAAATAAATTATCAAAAGAATTCTTAAAGATGGAACAAAATGGAGCTACTCCTGAAGAATTAGACAAAAAGGGTACAGGTGCTTTAAGATTTGCAACAGTAGATGGAGATGTAGAAAAAGGTTCATTTATGGCAGGTCAAAGTGCTGCTATGGTAAAAAAAATAACACCTTGTAAAGAAATTATAGAAACTATGGTAAATCAAGCAAAAGAGATTATGCCAGGCATAGAACTGTAAATCAGGAGGAGCATGATGGGAAAAGTTGCACTAGTATTTCCTGGTCAAGGAGCCCAATATGTAGGTATGGCTAAGGATTTATATGAAAATAACGAGGTTGCTAAAAATGTAATAGATGAGGCTTGTGACTCCTTAAATATAGATTTAAAAAAACTTATGTTTGAGGGTAGTGAAGAAGAACTTTCTAAAACTGAAAATACTCAACCAGCTATGGTTACACATAGTATAGCTGTACTAAAAGCAATACAATCAAAAATAGATTTAAAATATGATGCATGTTTAGGTTTATCTTTGGGAGAATATAGTGCATTAGTTGCAGCAGATGCAATTGATTTTAAAGATGCTGTATGCCTAGTTAAAAAAAGAGGTAAATTTATGCAGGAAACAGTTCCAACAGGGGTTGGAGCTATGGCAGCAATTTTAGGTTTAGATAGAGAAATATTAGGAAATGTTATAAAAGACATACAAGGAGGTATTGTAGAAGTAGCAAATTACAATTCTCCTGGTCAGATAGTTATATCTGGTGAAAATGAAAAGATAGAAGAAGCAATGGTAAAATGCAAAGAGGCAGGCGCAAAAAGAGCTGTTAAATTAAATGTAAGTGGACCTTTCCACTCATCAATGCTAAGAGAAGCTGGAGTAAAACTAGCTGGTGAATTAGACAAAGTTAATATAACTAAGCCTAAAGTTGATGTAGTAGCAAATGTAAATGCAGATTACTATGAAAATGAAGGTAAGGATTTGCTTATAAAACAAGTAAGCTCTTCTGTACTTTGGGAAGATTCTATAGAAAGATTATTAAATGATGGGTATGATACTTTTATAGAGATGGGACCAGGAAAAACTTTAAAAGCATTTATTAAGAAAATAGCATCTAACAAAAAGGCAAGTGTGAATATTTACAATATAGATGGTATAGAGTCTTTAAATGAATTTGTACAAGATTATGGAAATGGAGAGATATAATGATAAATCTTACAGGACAAGTAGCAGTTGTTACTGGTGGATCTAGAGGTATAGGAAAAGAAATAGCAAAAAAATTAGCATCTTTAGGAGCTGATATAGTAATCAATTATACTTCTAAAGAGGATGAAGCACTAAAAACTAAAAATGAAATAGAAGGTATGGGTGTAAAATGTACTTCTATAAAATGTGATGTATCTAAATCTGATGAAGTAAATCAAATGATGGACTCTGTTGTAAAAGAGTTTGGAAAAATTGATATATTGGTTAATAATGCAGGTATAACTAGAGATGCGTTACTTATGAGAATGAAAGAAGAAGATTTTGATAGAGTTATAGATATAAATTTAAAAGGCGTATTTAATTGTACAAAAGCAGTTACTAAGCCTATGATGAAAAAGAAATATGGTAGAATAATAAATATGACTTCAGTAGTTGGAATCATGGGAAATGCAGGTCAAACTAATTACTGTGCATCAAAAGCTGGTGTTATAGGATTTACAAAAGCTTCTGCCAGAGAATTAGCATCAAGAAATATAAATATAAATGCAGTAGCGCCAGGATTCATAGAAACAGATATGACTAAAGTACTAAGTGATGATGTAAAAGAATCAACACTAGCAAATATACCAAAAAAAGCTTATGGTAAACCAGAAGATGTAGCCAATGCTGTAGCATTTTTAGTTAGTGATATGTCAAGTTATATAACAGGACAAGTGTTAAATGTAGATGGTGGAATGGTAATGCAATAATAAAAAATAATACTTTAAAAAGTAGAGAAATCTATTTAAAATAAAAATTAAAATAAAAAATCTTAGGAGGAACACAATGTTTAATAAAGTTGTAGAATTAATAATAGAGCAATTAGGAGTAGAAGATAAAGAAATAACTATGGAAACATCATTAATGAAAGATTTAGAAGCAGATTCATTAGATGCAGTAGAAATAATAATGGCACTTGAAGATGAATTTGGTATAGAAATACCAGATACAGAAGCAGAAAACTTCAAATCTATAGGGGACATAGTTAACTATATAGAAGCTAATAAATAGTCGAGCTTTAAAAAAGTGGAGGTATCAGATGAATAAAAGAGTAGTAATAACGGGACTTGGATGTGTTACACCATTGGGAACAGGAAAAGAAGAGTTCTGGAACAATATAAAGTCTGGAGTATCTGGTATAGATAAAATAACTAATTTTGATGCTAGCACATATCAAACTCAAATAGCAGGAGAAGTTAAAAATTTTCATCCAGAGGAATATATAAGTAAAAAAGAATTAAAAAGATTAGATAAATTTGCTCAATTTGCAATAGTTTCTGCAAAATTAGCAGTTGAAGATGCAAATCTTGATTTAGATAAGGTTGATAGAGAACGTGTTGGAGTTATAATAGGTTCTGGTATAGGTGGAGTTGAAGCAATAGAAACTCAACATAAAATTCTTTTGGAAAAAGGAAATAAAAGAGTAAGTTCACTTTTTGTACCTATGATGATAGGAAACATGGCAGCTGGTCAAGTTTCGATATTTTTAGGGGCAAAAGGACCTAATACTAATGTATGTACAGCTTGTGCATCTGGGACTCATTCAATTGGTGATGCTTTTAAGGTTATACAAAGAGGAGATGCAGATATTATGGTAGCAGGAGGTTCTGAAGCTGCTGTAACAGGTCTTGCATTTGCTGGATTCTGTAATATGAAGGCTATGTCAACTAGAAATGATGACCCTAAAACTGCATCACGCCCGTTTGATAAAGACAGAGATGGATTTGTAATGGGAGAAGGAGCAGGGATTGTTATATTAGAGGACTTAGAACATGCTTTAGCAAGAGGTGCAAAAATATATGCAGAAGTAGTGGGTTATGGTCTAACTGCTGATGCATATCATATGACAACTCCAGCTGAAAATGGCGAAGGAGCAGCTAGGTCTATGAATATGGCTTTAAAAGATGGAAATGTTCCACTAGAAGAAGTAGATTATATAAATGCTCATGGAACTTCAACTTATTATAATGACTTGTATGAAACTATGGCTATAAAAACTGTATTTGGAGAAAATGCATATAATTTATGTGTATCATCGACAAAATCTATGACTGGTCATTTATTAGGAGCATCAGGAGCAATAGAAGCAGTTGTTTGTGCAATGAGTATAGAAGATAGTTTTGTACCTCCAACTATAAACATACATGAAGTTGGCGAAGATTTAGATTTAGATTATGTTCCAAATAAAGGTAAAGAAAAAGATATTAGATATGCACTATCAAATTCTTTAGGTTTTGGTGGACATAATGCTACAATTATACTAAAAAAATATGTATAAATAAATCATAAATATTAAATACAAAATTAAAAAACAAGCACTTGTTTTTAACTTTATAAATTTATATTAACTAAATTAAAAGTTCCCTAAATTAGAATAAATGTCTAATTTAGGGAACTTTTTTGTTGAAAATTAAATTTATCGTATGTTGTAAATTATTTTGATATATTGTATCATTAAAAGTTAAGAGGTTATTTATATATATACAAGTTTTAATTCTACAATATACAGAAGGAGGACTAAAATTTTGAATTTTAGACTACCAAAGAAAAGGTTACCCAAAAAGATAATTTTTATAGGTATAATACTTATTAGTATCATTTTGTTTATAAGGTATGACCAAAATGGACTTAAAGAAAGAGAAATTATAAATAAGGGAAAATATATGTCTGAAAGTCTTGTGTCGGATAAGAAGTATGACGAAGCAAAAAAAGTTGTCAAAACTTCTTTTGAATCTATCCCAGAAAAAAAATACAATAAAGTATATAATGAAGTGTGGAGTATGTTAAAGACTATTTCATATGTCCCAGATGGAACGAAGATAGTTATTGATTCGTTAGAAAAGATGAGAACATCAGATGTAAAGTTATCTGATGAATGTAGATTTAGTATAGAAAAAAGACTAGCATCAGTGTACATAATGGATAATAATTATTCTAGAGCAGTAGACTTAACTGTAAAGTCTATAAAATTGGCTGAGAAATTAGGGGATAATTATGAAAAAGCAAGACTAGATGTTGATTTGGCGAGCATACTTTTAAAGGTAGGTGGATATGAAACAGGAGAAAAATTAATAAAGGATTCTTTTAAGATAGATGTTGATGAAGATGAAAAAAATGGAATGGTTAGATTATATGCTCTTATAAATTTAGCAGAAATATATGTAGAGTTAGGAGAATATGATAAATCTATTGAAACATGTAGTAATGTAAAAGACTATAAAAGGTTTGTAAACATAGATGATTACAATGATTTTGAAATAATGGCTTCTATAATGCAGGCAAATGCATATGTGGGAAAAAATGATATATCAAAGGCAAAAACTCTTTTAGAAAGAGCTGATTATCTTATAAAATATGATAAATCAATTCATATATTAGATAAAGAAATGTATTACTATATGGCAATGGGAAATTTGGAATATAAAAGTGAAAATTATGATTCTGCAATAGATAATTATAAAAAAAGTCTAGAGATATCTACTAAAAGAAAGTTAACTCAAGAGAAAATAAAAACTTTAAATGAAATATTAAGTATATATGAGAAACAGGGAAATATAAACTCTGTAAATAAATATCAGAAGATATTAATAGATGAATATAAAGAGAGCAAAAGTATAAGAGATTCGGAAATTAGCTTTTATATAATAGATAAGGTATCACGTGAAAGTGAATTTTTTGAAAAAAATAAAAAAGAAATTAAGTCTTATAAAATATTATTTAGTGTAATTTTAATTACTACACTAGGTTCTACTTTTTTATATAATAGACTGAAGTACTTTAAAGCACAAAATTTACATGATGGGCTTACAAATGTTTATAACAGGAAAAGTTTTGATATTATGTATAATAAGTACATAGAAAAAGATGATAATTTTGCACTTGTAATGATAGATATAGATAATTTTAAACTTATAAATGATAATTATGGACATAAATTTGGAGATGTTGTCATAAAGGGCATAGTAAATACTATTTGTGTTATGCTTGAGCAAGAAGATAAAGTATTTAGATACGGTGGAGAAGAGTTTTCTGTATTAATAAGAGATAAGTCTGGAGAAGAAGTGTTTGATATAATTGACAATATAAGAAATGCAATTGAAAATAAAAAGTGGAGTGAAGATGTGACTGTAACTATAAGTGCAGGTATATCCCATATCTCTGACAGCAAAAATATATTGGAAGAAGCAGATAAAAATCTATATAAAGCAAAACAGCTTGGAAGAAATAAAGTAGTGTACAAATAATTGTATATTATATAGATATGAGGTATAAATATGAAACAGTCAATAGCTATAGTAACAGATAAGATAACTAAATTATCACCTTTCTTGGAAGAAAATATACGATTGGTCTTAGGAAACTATCTTGATATAAATCATTATTATTTAGAAAATTTAAAAGATGATGATAAAATACAAGGTGATTTTGTTTTAGTAATGAATGATGACAGATTAAATAGCATGAGAAAGCATTTAGTACAAGATAGTAAAATTATAGTCGTGAGAAGAACTCTTAAAGAAAAAGAAATATATGGGCTATTTTCAATACCATATGGAACAGAAGTGTTAGTTGTAAATGACACAAAAGAAACTACATTAGAGACAATAAGTCTGTTTTATAAGATAGGAGTAAAAAATTTGAAGCTCACTCCATATATTGAAGGGCAAACTTATGAAAATATAGATATAGCCATAACACCTGGAGTAACTGAAAAAGTACCAAATTATATAAATAAGGTAATTGATTTAGGAAATAGGTGCATTGATATATCTACTTTTATAGAAATAATAAATGGTCTTAAAATTGATGTCAAGGAAATAAGGAAAAATCTGATGGCATATTCTGAACGTCTAATAAGCTTAGATAATGGCGTCAAAGACAACTATAGACAGTTATTTCTAAAAATAGAGGAGCAAGATGTCATATTAAACTTATCAAAAGATGGAATAATATTTACTTCAATAGATGGTGCTATAAATACATTTAATAAAGAAGTGTTAAAAATTTTAGGTATAGACAGAAATATACGAGGAAAAAACATAAGAGATATTATCTCTAAAGATTTGGAGATTCTACTTGAAGACAAAGAGATTGTTGATGAAGTTGTATTTACAAATAAAAAATATATAAATGTAAATAAAAAAAATATATTTTCTATGGGGAATAAAGCTGGTATATACTACAATCTACAAGAGATAACATATATAAAAAAATTAGAACAAAATCTTACCAATAAATTAAGAGAGCAAGGACAAATAGCAAAGTACACATTTAAAGATATAAAAACTAAGAATAAAAAGATGACAAAGTGTATAGAGTTAGCTAAAAAAATATCTAAATCAGACCTTTCTGTTTTAATAATAGGAGAAAGTGGAACTGGTAAAGAATTATTATCTCAGTCAATTCACAATAACTCTAATAGAAGTAATCAGCCCTTTATAGCAGTTAATTGCGCGGCAGTTCCAGATAGCTTATTAGAAAGTCAGTTATTTGGATATGAAAAAGGTTCTTTTACAGGAGCATTAAGAGAAGGGAAAAAAGGATTATTTGAACTTGCAAACAATGGAACTATATTTTTAGACGAGATTGGGGATATGCCTCCATTATTGCAGACAAAATTACTTAGAGTACTTCAAGAAAAACAAGTTATGCCTATAGGTTCCCATAATGTTATAAATATAGATGTTAGAATTATAGCTGCGACAAATAAAAATTTACCTAAAATGATTAAGGAAGGTAAATTTAGAGAAGATTTGTATTATAGGCTGAATGTACTTCCAATAGACATACCATCATTAAGGGATAGAAAAGAAGACATAATAACTCTTATGAATTTCTTTTTGGAAAAGGACATAAAGATTTCTCCTGAAGTTGAAGTTATTCTAGAAAAATACAATTGGCCGGGAAATATAAGAGAGTTACAAAATGTTGCTTCTTATGTAAGTTTAATGTGTGAGAGTATGGTTTTTAAAGATGACTTGCCACCTTATATAAAGACAGAACATATTAGTAATTTTGATGATGGAGTTGGTTATACTAAAAAAGAATTTGAGTATATACTTAGAATACTATATGAAAGAAAAGATTTAGCTTCTGGAGTTGGAAGAGGATTTATAATAGAAAAACTTACAGAGGAAGGTATTGAAATATCTGAAAGTAAAGTAAGAAAAGTATTGTCTTATTTGAGTGAGTATGGATACATATCATCTAAATCTGGAAGATGTGGAAGTCAAATAACACAAGAAGGTATAAAGTTTTACAATAATATAAATTAAGTATAGTAAAGTAAAAGATTCTAAATAGAAATACTTGAGAACTAGGAAAGATTCATATGTATAAAGGTTAAAACATATTATGTTGAAATTAATATTTAATATCGTATATTAAAAACATATAAAAATAAATTAAAAATAAATAGGTTTGTAAAATAGGTTTAGATAGGTAATAGGTTATAAGTAAATAGCCCATTACCTATTTTTATTTGCAAAAAAATTTGTATTTATAGCTAAAAATAAAAATATATTTGATGAAAGCATTGTGAATACTTGATAAATAATAAATAAACGTAAAGTGTAAATTTTGGCATATATATTGCTAATTATAGAGATAAGACAACAAAATCATTGGGAGGTTTAATTATGAAATACAAAACAACAGGGACTTGTGCTACAGAAATTGAATTTGAGGTAAAAGATGACAAAGTTACAAATGTAAATTTCGTTGGTGGATGTGATGGAAATTTAAAAGGATTAAAAGTATTAGTTGAAGGTATGAATATAGAAAATGTAATTCAAAAACTAAAAGGAATAGAGTGCAAAACAAAACCAACATCTTGTCCAGACCAACTTTCTCTAGCATTAGAGAATTATATAAATAAAAAATAAGTACATAAAACAACAACTAGTTAGGAGTTTAATTATGAAACCAATAATAGGTATTTTAGGGAATCTGATAATAATGGAAAATGGAATGTTTCCTGGGCTTGAAAGATCCTATGTAAATAATGATTATATAAACGCAGTATTAAAGGGAGGAGGTAGCCCAGTTATTATTCCAGTAAATACAGATAGAGAAGTTATAAAGAAACAGATTGAGATGGTTGATGGAGTTTTAATATCTGGAGGATGGGATGTTAATCCTCAATTATATGGTGAAGAAACAAGAGAAGAAACAACATTTATATATCCTGAAGTAGATGAATTTGATTTAATTGCTATAAGTATAGCTTTAGAACTTAAAAAGCCAATATTAGGTATATGTAGAGGATTACAAATATTAAATGTAAGTTTGGGCGGAACTTTATATCAAGATAATAATCTTGTTGAAGGAAGTTACATAAAGCATACACAATCTTCTAAAAGACATGTAGCTACTCATAAAGTAGATATTCAAGAAGATAGTATTTTAGAAGGTATTTTAGGAAAACAGTTACTTACAAATAGTTATCATCATCAAAGTGTTAAAACACTTGGTAGAGGATTGAAAGCCATAGCACACTCAAAAGATGGTATAATAGAAGCTATTGAAAAAGAGGATGAAAATTTTGTAGTAGGAATACAGTGGCATCCAGAAATGATGGTAGATTATTGTAATAAAATGGAAAGGTTGTTTAAATATTTCGTAAATATTTGTTCGACTTTATAATATACCTTGGAGGGATTAAACATGAACGAAAAAAATAAAATGGGATTAATAAGTATTATACTTTTAGGTATTAATGCGGTTGTAGGAGCAGGAGTTTTCCTATTACCAGGAAACGCAATGAAAGCATTTGGTGTTGCAAGTATATTTGTATATATGTTTGATATGTTATTGGTTTTATCTATGGCTTTTTGTTTTGCTGAGGTGGCAGGTAAATTTAATAAAAATGGTGCTGCGTATGTGTATACCAAAGAAGCTTTTGGAGATTTTTTTGGATTTGAAGTAGGTCTTATGAAATGGGTAATAGGATGTATTTCTTGGGGAGCATTAATAGTAGGTTTTCCTACTTCTTTATCAGCAGTATGGGCTCCTGCAGGTGAACCACATATACAAAAAATTATAATAGTAGCTATGATAGTTGGGCTTACAATTATAAATTTATTAGGTGTATCTTTATCAAAAATTGTACAAAATGTTATAACAGTAGGTAAATTAATTCCATTGGTACTATTTATAGTAATAGGTGTATTTTTTGTAAAAGGAGCTAATTTTACTAATTCAACAATGGTACCACCAGGAGCAGGAGTTACAGAATTTGGAGCAGCAGCACTTTTGATGTTTTATTCATTTACAGGATTTGAATCTATAGCAGTAGCAGCAGAAGATATGGAGAATCCTCAGAAAAATATACCTATAGCAATTATAAGTGTAATAGTAATTGCATCAATAATATATATATTAAATCAAGTTGTGTGTGTTGGTATATTAGGAGATAAATTATCTAGTACAGCTACTCCTGTTGCAGATGCTGCAAGAATATGTTTTGGAAATATGGGAGCAGGATTAGTTACTTTCGGTACATTAGTTTCTGTTGGTGGAATTTGTATGTGTGGTGCTTTTGTAAATCCAAGAAGCTGTGTAGCTTTAGCTGATGATAAGATGTTACCAAGAATGTTTGCAAGAAAAGATAAAAATGGTACACCATATGTAGCTATAATAGCAACTATGATAATTACTATACCAATAGCTTTGTCTGGAAGTTTTGCTGAATTAGCAGCAATAAGTGCAGTTGCAAGATTTATACAATATATACCTACTTCTTTATCAGTATTAGTATTTAGAAAGAAAAGACCAGAATTAGTAGGGACTTTTAAAACTCCATTTGGAGCAGTAATTCCTTTAATTGCAGTGTGTGTTGGTACATGGTTATTATTCCAAGCGTCTATGCACCAATTAGTTATGGGATTAGGAGCATTAGCAGTTGGAGTACCACTATACTTTGTAATGAAGTCTTATAATAGAAGGGTTTATGGAGAAGATTTAAAGAAAGTTATTTAAATTATATTATAAATAATATTTAATTAACAGAGGGATATTATCAAAAAATTGAATACAAACAAATATATATAAGGTTATATTAAAATATTATTAAATTTTTATTTTAGTATAACCTTATATTGTTATTAATGCATGAAAAATATTGTAATAGAGGTAAAATAATAGTATTATGTTTATTAGATAAAAAACTTGTTAGGAGGTAAATTTATGTCAGCAATAACTTTAAAGAATGGTATAGAAGTATCTATTAGAGAAGGAGTAAAAGAAGACGCCCAGGCTATTATAGATTTTTATAATGAAGTAGGTGGGGAAACTCATTTTCTTTCATTTGGGAAAGGTGAATATAAAATATCTTTAGAAGACCAAGAAAATTCTATAGAGTCAGCAAAAGCGTCTGATAACTCAATAAAATTAATCGCATTTATAGATGGAGAGATAGCTGGTATTGCTACAATTGATTCCAACCAAAAAGCAAAAGGAAAGCATGTTGGAGTTTTAGGGATTGTTGTTAAAGAAAAATATTGGGGAGCTGGATTAGGCAAAAGACTTATGTTAGACCTTATCGAATGGTGTAAATCAAATGGAATAACTAAGAAAATAACTCTTGTTACTAATGAAGAGAATCATAATGCTATAGAATTATACAAAAGAGTGGGATTTGAAGTAGAAAGTATATTAAAGAAAGAATGTTATTATAATGGTGTTTATACTGATTTAATAGGGATGTCACTTTTATTAGGAATATAATTAGTGTACATTTTATCTCGAAAAAATCATATTAAGTATGGTATAATTAAAAAAAGAATATAACTTAATATAATTTTGGAGGACGAATTATGAAAAATCTGTGTAAAATATCAGATGAATATTTAAACAGTAAACTTAAATATTTAAAGTTATTATCAAAACAATATCCGAGCATATCGAAAGCAAGTACAGAAATAATAAATTTAGAGGCTATATTAAATCTTCCAAAGGGAACAGAACATTTCATAACAGATGTACATGGTGAATATGAGCCATTTGTACATGTCTTAAAAAATGGTTCTGGTGTAATAAAGAGAAAAATAGAAGAATTATTTTCAAATACAATAAGAGATAGTGAAAAAAAGATGTTAGCAACTATTGTATACTATCCTGAACAAAAACTAGACTTAATAATTAAGCAAGAGAAAAATATAGATGATTTTTATAGAATAAATATCTATAGACTTATAGAGCTTTGTAAGTATGCTTCTAGCAAATACACTAGGTCAAAAGTTAGAAAGCTTCTGCCAGAAAATTTTAAATACATAATAGAAGAACTTTTACATGAACACATTAAAAGTGAACATAAAGAAGAATACTATAAAAGTATAGTTGAGACAATAGTTGATATAGGAATAGCTAAAGAATTTATAATTGCAATTTCTACAGTTATACAAAAGTTAGTTGTTGATAGATTACATGTCATAGGAGATATTTATGATAGAGGTCCAAGACCAGATATAATTGTTGATAAGCTTATCGAACATCATTGTGTGGATATTCAATGGGGAAATCATGATATACTATGGATGGGTGCAGCATCAGGTGAAAAAACTTGTATAGCAAATGCACTTAGAATCTCAGCTAGATATGCAAACCTAGATATTGTAGAAGATATATATGGGATAAATCTATTACCTTTAGCTACTTTTGCAATAGAAATGTATAAAGATGACCCATGTAAAGAATTTATTCCCAAGATTAATGACCAAAGCGTGACAACAACAGAAAAGTCTTTAATGGCAAAAATGCACAAGGCAATAAGTATAATTCAATTTAAACTTGAAGGTGAAGTGATAAAAAGAAGACCTGAGTTTGAAATGGAGCATAGACTTTTGCTTAACATGATAAATTATGAAGAAGGAACAATTACTTTAAAAGGAAAGACATATAAATTAAAAGATACTTATTTACCTACAATAGACAAAAAAGACCCATATAAATTGAGTATTGAAGAAAAAAATGTTATTGAAAAATTAGTGTCTTCATTTAGAGGTAGCGAAAAATTGCAAAAGCATGTTTCATTTTTATTCTCTAAAGGAAGCATATATTTAAAGGCAAACTCAAATTTATTAATTCATGGATGTGTGCCATTGAATGAAGATGGAAGCTTTATGTCTATGAATATAATGGGAAAAGAGTATAAAGGTAGAGTCCTTATGGATAAGATGGAATCTCTAGCAAGAGAAGGTTTTTTCTTTAAGGATAAAGCAGAAGAAAAACTCTATGGTATGGATATTATGTGGTATTTGTGGACTGGCAAATGTTCATCATTATTTGGTAAAGACGATATGACTACATTTGAAAGATATTTTATAGCAGAAAAAGAAACTCATAAAGAAAATAAGAATCCATATTTTAAACTTAGAGAAAGTGATGTTGCTTGCGAAAGAATATTTGAAGAATTTGATTTAGAACTTGATGAATCACATATAATAAATGGGCATGTTCCTGTAGAAAGTAAAAATGGAGAGAGCCCAATAAAAGCTAATGGAAAAATTCTTGTTATAGATGGTGGCTTTTCTAGAGCATATCAAAAAACTACTGGTATAGCTGGATACACTTTGATATATAATTCTAGAACATTACAACTAGTATCACATGAACCATTTAATTCTGCTGAGGAAGCTATTGCAAATGAAAGCGATATCTTATCAACAACCGTTGTAGTAGAGCATAAGGCAAAGAGAAAAATGGTGCGAGATACTGATGAGGGTGTAAAAATACAAGAAGAAATAGAAGACTTAAAATTACTTTTAATGGCTTATAAAAAAGGTCTGATAAAAGAAATGTAGACAATAAAAAACTAAGGCAACTCTGTACTTGAGGGTGGTCTTAGTTTTTATTTTTATAATAAGTTACTTATTAAGTGAATCCTAAACAATAGGGTTTATTTTTTTATGGATAAATATTATTTAAAAAATTATATATGTTTTGGTAATATTCCTTGTCCTTTATAAATAGAATTATATAAACAAAGGAGGAGGACAAGAGATGAATAAACTTTCAGATGAAATAATAAACTCTCTTTCTACAAACATAAGAGAGAAGGTAGAAAAAATCTCAGACAATAATTTAAACATAGAAGAAATTAGATTACGCTCACAAAAACCATTAATACTAAATGCAAACTCCAAAGATTATTTTTATAATCAAAAAACTATGGCACTTGATTTAAATCATCACAATTCATATATAGTGACAAGAGAAGATATAGAGCAAACTTTTCAAATAATATGTAAATACTCAATACATTCATTTATGGATGATATAAAAAAAGGATTTATAACTTTGAGAGGAGGCCATAGAGTAGGGTTGGTTGGAAAAGTAATAGTAGAAGATGGACAAGTCAAAAATATAAAACACATATCATCTTTAAATATAAGAGTATCAAGAGAAGTCATAGGATGTTCAAATAAGATTTTAAGTCATATCATAAAAGGTAAAAATCAAATTAATAATACTCTGATAATATCACCACCTCAATGTGGAAAGACAACTTTAATTAGAGACATAGTGAGAAATTTAAGTAATGGTAATGAGGAATATGGATTTAAAGGATTGAAGGTAGCACTAGTAGATGAGCGTAATGAGATAGCAGGAGCTTACTTAGGTGTTCCCCAGATGGATGTTGGAATAAGGACTGACATAATAGAAACTTGCCCAAAAGATTTGGGTATTACAATGCTTTTAAGGTCCATGTCACCAAACGTTATCGTGACAGATGAAATTGGAAGTGAGAAAGAAATAAAGGCATTATATACAGCGTTAAATGGAGGTATTGGATTAATAACTACTGTACATGGAGATTCAATGGATGATATACAAAATAGAAAAGAGCTAAACAGACTCTTAGACAAAGAACTGTTTAAAAAAGTTATAATTCTTTCTGCTAAGAAAGGTGCAGGGACAATTGAAAAAATTTATGATTTAGAAGAAAAGAGATGGTACTTTGCAAATTAAGATAATTATTATAGCACTCTTAATAGGAAGTAGTTATTTGATAGGTGAGCATATATACAAAACCTATACACGAAGACACAAACAACTAAATGATTTAATAAGAGTTTTAGAAATATTGAGGATGGATTTATCTTTCGGGCTTTATACATTAGAAGAAATTTTTAGAAGGATAGGATGTAATAAAGAATTTTGCTTTTGGAGTTTTTTCTATCAAATTTCAGAAGAACTTCACAATGAACAAAGCAAAACTTTAGAAGAAATAATATCAGAGAACACCGAAATTTTAGTCAAAGAAACTTATCTTGGAAGTAAAGAAATCGAGGAATTAAAAAATCTAATTCTTACCTTGGGAAAAAGTGATATAGAGTCCCAACAAAGAATGATAGATTTATCTATAGAAAATCTGAAAAAACAAACCTATGAAACAAAGGAAGACATAAGTAAAAAAGGGTTATTGTATAAAAAATTAGTGACATTTATAGGCATAGGTATATGTATTATATTGATTTAATAGGGAGGTTTATTATGGAGATATCATTGATATTAAAGGTTGCAGGTGTAGGTATTCTAATATCAGTATTAAATATGATATTAGAAAAAACAGACAGAAAAGATTGGGCAGGGCTTACTACTTTGGCAGGTGTAATAATCGTGTTGGGGATGGTAATAACAGAAATAAGTGATTTATTTAATACTGTAAGAACAATGTTTCAACTTTACTAAAGAGGAGGGAGTAATTTGGAAATAATGCAATTAATAGGAATTGCAATCATTTCAACTACACTCTGTTTAGTAATAAAAAAAGATAGACCAGAGATAGCAAATTTCATAGCAATAATAACTGGAGTAACAATATTATTATCAGTTATGTTTAAGCTAAACTTTATTATAGATAGCATACAAGATTTAGCTAATAAAGCTAATATCCCAACTATGTATATATCTTTAATAATAAAATTAATTGGAATAGCATATTTAATGGAATTTGCAATACAACTTTGTAAAGATTGTGGGGAAGGAAACATTGCTTCAAAACTAGAGTTTGGAGGAAAAATAATAGTTATGTCAATGTCTTTCCCTATACTTTTATCCATTGTAGAAATGGTGGTGAATATAATTCCATAGTTATTTATGTTGAAGTAGATAGCTATAGATATATTAGTTGTTATTTAAAGGATATTTTGTTGTATTGAGGTTTATAGAGTGAAGAGAGGCATGGTTGCTTATGAAAAAAAGATTTTTACCAATGATTATGGGGTTTGTATTGACTTTCTTTTTTGTAAATATCTTTGCCATTATAATATTTGCTAATGAGGTTCCAAGTAGCGAAGATAAAGAATATGGTGAAGCTAAGAGTAGCATAGATAAATATATTGATGGTCAGTTAGACAAGTTAGATATAAATGAAATTCAAGATTATATAAATAAAGAAATAGTTATTAATGATGTTAATTTAAAATCGTTTGTAAAAGATTTAATTAGTGGAGAAAAAAATATTTTAGATTTATTTAATAAAGATGGACTGAAGATATTGATGTTTGATGAGTTTAAAGCAAGTTTAAAGGTAGTGGCAGTAATTTTAGTATTAGCTTTATTGTCATCTATTTTAAAAAGTTTAGAGAATTCTTTTTCATCAGGTGCAGTTAGTCAAATAGCAACCTATATAATATTTATCACAATGGTATCGTTGACTTTAATTGGATTCAAAGATGTACTACAAATTTGTTATGATGCGATAGACCATACTGTAGGTCTTATGCAAGTTATAATGCCAATACTAATAACATTTTTACTCTTAATTGGCTTTCCAATAACATCTACCACTTTAAATCCTATTTTTATAGGTGGAGTGACATTTATAAATGTATTTTTTAAGAAATTTTTATTTGTATCAGTAACTGTTGCATTTGGAATTTTAATAATAAACAATTTATCAAAAAACATAAGATTGAAAAGATTTTTTTCTTTCGTTAAACAAATAAATTATGTTTCTATTGGGGCTATGTTTACTGTATATTTAGGACTTGTATCTATACAAGGGTTATACGTAACTAGTTTTGATAAATTCAGTGTGAAGACTGCGAAGTTTGCTATAGGTAACTTTATACCAGTTGTTGGTGGATTTGTATCAGATTCTGTGGATATTTTACTATCTTCATCTCAACTTATAAAAAATATATTTGGTGGAATAGGACTTATCTTACTTATTGGGATTTGCTTACTTCCAGTGATAAAAATTTTATCAGTAATAGTGGTATATAAATTGGCAGCAATAATTGTAGAGCCTGTTGGAGAAGATGGAATATCAAATTTTTTAAATGAAGTCGCAAATCTAATGATAATAATGTTAGCATCAGTAATTGCCATAACAATAATGTTCTTTGTGACTGTAGCTATTTTGACCTCGATAAGTGTTGTAAGCCAAGGATAATGTATAGATTAATAATAGTGATTACTTTTAATCTAAATGTTTTAGAGAGGAGGATGCTATGTTAGAAGGCATAAAGGCATGGATAGTTAGTATTTTAATAGGGGCATTTATAGTAAATATAGTTGATATGATTTTACCTAGTTCCAAGATAAAGCCATATGTGAACTTGGTGTTAAATTTTATATTTGTATTTATTGTAATAACTCCAGTAGTAGGATTTTTTTCAAAAGATATGAGTTTAGAAGATAGAATCTTAAAATCTATGGGAAATTACAATAAGGAATATGTAGATAGTACAAATGCTTTAGCTGAAGAGACTGGAAATACTAGCTTGTCTAAGGGGTATGAAGATGGTTTAAAAGAAGTGCTTAAGCTAAAACTTGATGAGTATGGTTATGACTTAGAAGATATAGAACTTAATGGTGCAAATATAAATAATATAAAAATAAAAGAAAAAAATAATATGTCAAATAGCAATAGTGATGAAGAAAATAAAAATAATAGTACTAAAGGAGATGAAGATAGCATAAACTCTAATGACAAAGAAAATTCTAAACAAGTTTTTAAAAAAGGTACAGAGTATGGACTGAATCTAAATGAAGACAAACTAAAAAATGACCTAATAAAAGTGCTTGATGTTTCTATAGAAACTATACAAATTGATAAATAGGAGTTGGAAGAATGTTTAAAAACCTAAACGACAAAGATAAGAGAAAGGTATATTCACTAATAACTATAGCTGGAATATGTGTGGTGTCATTAGTACTATTATCTTGTTTTCCAAGTAGCAAAACTGATAAAAAAGTTGGAAAAACAGATGCTGACAAAAATACTGAAAAACAAGTTGCTAAGGAACATGAAAAAGACGATTTAGAATCAAAATTAACAACAATACTATCTAAAATTGATGGAGCAGGAGATGTTGATGTAATGATTACATTTGAGTCAAGTGAAGAAATACAACCTGCTTTTAATTCAAATCAGACAACAGAAACAACAGAGGAAAAAGATGCACAAGGTGGAGAAAGAACAGTTACAACTTCAAGTGAAAATAAAACAATGATAACTTCAAATTCAAGTGACCCTGTAGTTATAAAAACTACAGAGCCAAAGATAAAAGGAGTGATAGTAGTAGCAAGTGGAGCTAGTAATCCAAATGTCAAAGAAACACTTTATAGTGCAGTTCAGACATCATTACAAGTAGCAGGTCATCAAGTAGAAATATATTCTAAATAAATACATATAACCGGGGGGATAAATGAATGAAGTTTAATTATAAGGGAAGAGGATTTGTAATAATAACTTTAACTGCAATGTTAGTAATAGTGGGAACAGTAAATTATCAATTGAGTAAGAAATCTTTACTAGAAACATCAAAAGAATTTAAAGCATATGAAGAGGCTCAATTGCAGAAAAATGCTACTGATGATAGTGATAGTAGCAACAAAGAAGGTTCAGATGCTACAAATAAACAAGATAGCAAAGAGAGTGCTGACATTGATATAGTTGATAGTAAGGCTAGTAAAGTGAAGGAAAAAGTAACTGAAACAAGTAAAGAAATAAAAGCTCAATTATCATCTGAAAAAAATATGAAAAAAGCATCTTATATTTTAGACATGAAAATGAATAGAGAAAAACAAAGAAATGAATTAGTTCAGGATTTAAATGAAATGATAAATAATCCATCTACAACAGAGGAATCTAGAAAAGAAGCTTCTAATATGAAATTAAATATAGTTAAAACTCAAGAAAAGGAACTTCAAATAGAAAATCTTTTGAGTACAAAAGGGTATGAAGAAGCATTAGTTTATATAAGTGATAGCAAAGTCAATGTTGTTGTAAATGAAGCTAAGTTAGATAAGAAAGATGCAGCAAAAATATTTGATTTGGTTGCAGAACAAGCTAATGTAAAGTATGAAAATATTAAACTTACAAATAATAATACTAAGTAAAATATAAACCTCAGAATTAACTGAGGTTATTTTCTTGCAAAGTAGAGTTGTATTTGGTATTATTATACTTATAAAAATAGTTCCTTAAAATCAGGAGGTAAGTTTTAATATGGAAGATAATAAATTTGGACAAGTAAAAATATCTAATGATGTAATAGCTACAATAGCTGGTTTAGCAGCATTAGAAGTTGAGGGCATAGAAACTACAGCAACATTAACAGATAAGTTGTTAAAAAATAATGGAGTAAAAATACAAATAGAAGAAGAGGATGTTAATTTAGACGTAATGGTTACGATAAAATATGGCATGTCAATACCAGATACAGCTTTTAAAGTTCAAGAAAATGTAAAAAATACTGTTGAGACAATGACAGGATTGAAGGTTTCTCAAGTAAATATACACATTCAAGGAATCAGTTTTAAGAAAGAGAAAGCTGATAAAGAAGAAGTAAAAGCATCTAAGAAAAATTAATATTAGCCCTCTGAAAAGTCAGAGGGTTTTTTGTTGGCATTTGATTTTATATAGATAATTAAACTTAAAGGAGAATTTTAATTGATGAAAAAAGATAGGGCACAGAAAAGTACAACAAGGGAATATATAATGAAACTTATATACCAAATAAATATTAATAAAGAAGAATTTGAAGGTTTAGACGATAAAGTAGATTCCTTTTTAAAAGATAACTCAGAACATATTATAAATAGATATGAAGAACTTACACTTAAGTACTCAAATAATGCAAAATTAAAATTAGAAGATATGAAGCTTGAAGATATAATAGATAGAGAATATATAAATACAGTATGTAAAGCACTAAGAGAAAATCATGATAAGATAGATGAATTAATAAATAAACATGCCAAAAATTGGACAGTAGATAGAATGCCAAAGGTAGATGTGTCTATACTTAGATTATCAGTGTGTGAAATAGTTTATTTAGACACTCCTAATAAAGTATCAATAAATGAAGCTGTGGAACTTGCAAAGATATATTGTGATGATAAATCTCCTAAATTTATAAATGGAATATTAGGAAGTGTTGTTGATGAAATTGGACAATAATATAATAATTGGAATTGATACTAGCTGCTATACTACTTCTATAGCAGCTATCTCTTTAGAGAAGAAAGTTATTTTTAATGAAAAAATAATGCTGGAAGTAAAGGCAAATTCAAAAGGATTGAGACAGAGTGAAGCTGTATTTCAACACATAAATAATTTAGGATTACTTAGTGATAGGATAAAATCATTTGGGGATAAATTTGTCATAGAAGGAGTTTGTTCATCTATTAAGCCTAGACCTGTTGAAAATTCATACATGCCTGTATTTAATGTTGGGTACAATTTTGGAAAGTTACTATCAAGTATACATGGCTGTAAATTTTATGAAACTACCCATCAGGAAAATCATATTGAGGCGAGTGTATTAAATAGTAAATTGAAAAGTAATAACAAATTTATTTCTGTCCATATGTCAGGTGGCACGACAGAGATACTTTTAATAACTAAGCCTGACAATAATTATGATAGAAATGATAAAGATTTAGATGTAATAACTAAAATAAGTACTAAAGCAAACTTAGATACAATGACTAAAATAAATACTAAAAAAGATGATAGAAGTAAGTTATATAATAATTTTGGATATAATATAGATATAATTGGAGGAAGTAAAGATATTAGCTTTGGACAACTTATAGATAGAATAGGCGTCAAGCTAGGATATAGATTTCCTTCAGGAAAATATATAGATGAAAATGCTTTAAATTGTAATCTTAAAATAGAAAGTGGTCTAAAAACTTCTGTAAAAGAAGGATATATGAATTTATCTGGATTAGAAAATCAGGTGAATAAAATTATGGATGATAATAAAGATGATATTAATAAAGATAAAAAAGAATATATATCTAAATTAGTGATGGATTCAGTAGTTAGAACTATGTTCAAATCTTTAATATATTTATGTGAAGCTTACAATGTAGATGAAGTAGTTTTTGCAGGAGGAGTTTCTGCAAGTAAGTATATACTCAAAGAATTAAGTTTAAAACTAAGGAAAAATTGTATAAAAGCTCATTTTACAGAGCCACAATATTCAACTGATAATGCTGTTGGGTGTGCTATAATAGGATTGAATAACTTTTTAGGAGAAAAAATATGAAACTAAGAGCTTTAGATATAAGTGAAGCAAATTCATATATTAAAAGAATTTTAATAAATGACCCAATACTTTCTAATCTTAAAGTTAAGGGAGAAATTTCTAATTTTAAAATACATAGTAGTGGAAATGTTTATTTATCACTAAAGGATGAAACTTCAAAGCTAAACTGTGTAATTTTTAAAAGTAATTTTAATCGTAATCTAAAATTAGACAATGGAGTGAAGGTTGTAGCTAGTGGATATATATCAGTATATGAAAGAGATGGTGCATATCAATTATATATTAATGAAATTGAAATAGAGGGAATTGGAAATTTACACATAGAATTTAATAAATTAAAAGAAAAACTTAATAAAGAAGGTTTGTTTGATTCCAAATACAAAATACCTATACCTAGAATGCCAAATTCAATTGGAGTTATAACATCTCCAACAGGAGCTGTTATAAGAGACATAATAAATGTAATAAAAAGAAGATATCCAAAGGTCAATATAAAGCTTTATCCAGTAACTGTTCAAGGAGATAAGTCAGCAGAAGAAATATGTGAAGCAATTAGATTTTTTAATCATATGAAGAATGTGGATACAATTATAGTTGGTAGAGGCGGGGGTTCAATAGAAGAACTTTGGTCTTTTAATGATGAAATGGTAGCAAGAGAAGTTTTTAACTCTCAAATTCCAATAATATCAGCAGTTGGGCATGAAACTGATTTCACTATTTGTGATTTTGTGTCTGATATGAGAGCACCAACACCATCAGCAGCGGCTGAGATTGCAACTCCATCCTTAGATGACATAAAATATAAACTTGGGAATATAAAAAGCAGACTTAACAAGTCTCTTATAAACCAAGTTGAATTAGACCAATACAAGTTAGAATCAGTATTTAATAAAATAAATAACTATTTAGATTCCTATACAATAAAAGATAAAGTTATACAATTAGATAAAATATATGATAAAATAATTTTTGGAATAGAAAATAATTTAAAAATAGAAGATGAAAAATTAATAAAGGTTGGAGCATTACTTCATAACCTAAGTCCATTAGCTACTATGGATAGAGGTTATAGTATAGTTCAAAAAAACGGAAAAGTAATAAATAGTATAAAAAGATTGAAAACTGAAGATAACATAGATATAGTATTAAAAGATGGAAATTTAGAATGTATAATAGACAAAATTGAAAATAAAGAGGTATAATATGAACTTAACCTATGAAGAAGCTTACAAAAGATTGGAGAGCATTTTAAATGAGCTAGAATCTAAAAATGCTAGCTTAGATGAATCTTTAAGCTTATATGAAGAAGGAATTAGTCTTTATAAACATTGTAATAAGCTTTTGGATGATGCTAAATTAAAAATAAGTAAATTTAATCAGTTAGGAATAGAAGAGGATTTTAGAATAGAGGAGGAATAAAAGTGGAATTTAAACAACATTTGAGAGAAAAAGCAAGTTTTATAGAAAATGTACTTAAAGAATATATGCCAAAAGAAGAAGGTTATCAAAAAACTGTTATTGAGGCTATGAACTACAGCTTGAGTGCAGGAGGAAAGAGATTAAGACCAATACTTACATTAGAAGCCTGTAAGGTGGTTGGAGGAAATGAAGAAGATGCTATACCTTTTGCTATTGCAATTGAAATGATACATACATACTCACTTATACATGACGACTTGCCAGCTCTTGACAATGATGATTTAAGAAGAGGAAGACCGACAAATCATAAGGTATATGGAGAAGCAATGGGAATTTTAGCAGGAGATGCTTTACTTAACTACGCTTTTGAAGTTATGCTTGCAGGTTCAATAAATAAAGAAAATCCAGAAAAATATCTAAAAGCTATAAATGAAATTGCTAAAGGTGCTGGAATATATGGAATGATAGGTGGGCAAGTAGTAGATGTAGAAAGTGAAAATAAACAAATTGAAAAAGAAAAATTAGATTATATACATATGAATAAAACTGCTGCAATGATGGTTGGATGTATGAGAGCAGGAGCAACTATAGGTGGAGCAAATTCAGAACAAATGGAAGAAATAACTAAATATGCAAAAAATATCGGATTATCATTCCAGATAGTAGATGATATACTAGATATAGTGGGAGATGAAGCAAAACTAGGGAAAAAAGTTGGAAGTGATATAGAGAATCATAAATCAACATATCCATCTCTTTTAGGATTAGATAAATCTAAAGAAATTGCACATAATTTAATAGATGAGGCAAAGAAGAGTATAGAAAAATTATCTGACAATGTAGATTTTTTAAAGGGATTGGCTGAATATATAATAGATAGAGAATATTAAAATATACAGCTAAAATCGAGGAGGGAAAAATGGACTTTTTTTCGGAGATTTTTAACAATGGGGCTTTGGGAATAAGTCTTATTGCTTGTTTCTTAGCACAATTCATAAAGATATTTACTGGGAAGGGAAAGAGAATTGAGTTTTCAAGAATACTCATTTCAGGAGGTATGCCTAGTTCTCATAGTTCTTTTGTTACAAGTTTAGCTACAGTGGTAGGTATTGAAAAAGGGTTTAATTCTACTGATTTTGCTATGATTACTGTGCTTGCACTGATTATAATGTATGATGCAGCAGGTGTTAGACGTGCTGTTGGTAAACAAGCTACTATATTGAATCAGATGGTAGCAGACCTTCAACATGGAAAGCATATAGAACAGAAGAAATTAAAAGAATTAATAGGTCACACACCACTAGAAGTTTGGTTTGGAGCTTTACTTGGTATAGTAACAGCTTTAATATTGATGTAAATTTGAAATTTACAAAATAAAAGGTGAGGATAATATGTATAAATATTTAGATAAAGTGAATTCTCCAAAAGATATAAAAAATATGAGCATAGAAGAAATGGATTTACTTGCGAAGGATATAAGAAAATTTTTAGTAAAATCTGTTTCCAAGACAGGAGGACACTTAGCTTCCAATTTAGGTGTAGTTGAGTTGACATTGGCACTTCATAAAGTGTTTGATAGTCCTAAAGATAAAATCGTATGGGATGTAGGTCATCAGTCTTATGTTCATAAAATGGTTACTGGAAGAAAAGATTGTTTTGTATCTTTAAGACAATTCAATGGACTAAGTGGTTTTCCAAAGGAGAGTGAAAGTCCTCATGATATTTTCGACACAGGACATAGCAGTACATCTATTTCTGTGGCAACAGGTATTGCCTGTGCTAGAGATATAAAAAAAGAAAACTATAGTGTTATATCTGTAATTGGAGATGGTTCTATAACTGGAGGTATGGCACTTGAAGCTTTAAATCAATTGGGATATATAAATACTAATATGATAGTAATTCTTAATGATAATGAGATGTCCATAGATAAAAATGTTGGTGGAATGTCTAAATATCTATCAAGTATCATAAGAAATTCAACAGTTGTTAAAATGACAGATGAAGTTGATAAAATTTTAAACGTTACATCAACAGGTGAAATTTTATCTAAGACTGCACATAGGTTTAAGGATAAATTAATATATAGTTTTTCTCCTCAAGATTGTTCATTTTTTGATTCATTAGGTATAAAATATTATGGTCCTATAGATGGTCATAATACTAAAGAATTAATAGAAACACTTAGAAAAGCTAAGCATAAAAAAGGACCTGTGCTTTTACATGTCATTACAAAAAAAGGAAAAGGATATAAATTTGCAGAGGAACAACCTGATAAATATCATGGAGTATCAAAATTTGATATAAAAACAGGTGTTACATCTTCTAAAGTTAAGTCTATGTCAGCTAGTGTTGGTGAAAAATTGGCTGAGATGGCTAGCAAAAATGAACAAATAGTAGCAATAACAGCTGCAATGCCATCTGGTACAGGATTAAATTTATTTGAAAGTGCTTACCCGAAAAGATATTATGATGTTGGTATAGCTGAACAACATGCAACAGGGTTTGCAGCAGGTCTTGCAAAAAATGGTATGAAACCTTACTTTGCTGTATATTCATCATTTTTGCAAAGAGCATATGACCAAGTTATTCATGATGTATGTATAACAAAAAAACCAGTTACTTTTCTTATAGATAGAGCTGGTCTAGTTGGAAATGATGGTGAAACTCATCATGGTATGTTTGATTTAAGTTACTTAAATTCTATTCCAAATATTGCAGTAATGGCTCCAAAAGATACAAGAGAAATGGAGCTTATGATGGATTTATCACTAAAATTGGATTCTCCATTGGCAATTAGATACCCAAGAGGAAATAGTTACTATCTAAATAAAGGAGAATATAAAGAACTTAGATTAGGTAAATATGAGATATTAGATGATGGACAAGATACAGTCATACTTTCTATTGGAAATATGGTGAAACATGCTCTAGAAGCTAAAGAATTATTATTAGAAGAAGGTATAAATCCAACAATAGTTAATGCTAGATTTTTAAAGCCGATGGATGAAGATATGTTGCATACTTTGTTTAAGAATCATAAAAATGTAGTTACAATAGAAGATAATGTTATTACTGGTGGCTTTGGAAGTAGAATAAGTAAATTTATTATAGATAATGGATATAAAGTAAATATACTTAACATAGCAATACCAGAAGAATTTGTAAAACATGGCAATGCAGATGAACTATATAGTTTTGTAGGATTATCGCCAAAGTGTATTGCTGAGAAAATAATAAAGTTAATATAAATAATATGAATTAGATTTAATATAAAATTTTAAATTTGTCACTTAGAATAAATATCAAGTGTGTTACTTTAAGCTACTTTAGTCAATATTAAAGTAGCTTTTAACAGAAAGGTAATTTTATGAAGAAAAGAATAGATTTATTGTTAGTAGAGCAAGGACATTTTGAAAGTAGAGAAAGAGCTAAAAAAGCAATAATGGCTGGATTAGTTTTTGTTGATAATCAAAGATGTGATAAGGCAGGTACAGAAGTAAAAGAGGATTGTGCTATAGAAGTAAAAGGAAACCCAATACCATATGTTAGTAGGGGGGGGTTAAAGCTTGAAAAAGCAATGAAAAACTTCGACTTAACTATTGATGGAAAAGTATGTATGGATATAGGAGCATCTACAGGTGGTTTTACAGACTGTATGCTAAAAAATGGAGCTATAAAAGTATTTTCTATAGATGTTGGTTATGGTCAGCTTGCGTGGAAATTGAGACAAGATGATAGAGTTGTGTGTATGGAAAGAACAAACATAAGGAATGTAACAATAGAAGATACAAAACAATTTGCAGATTTTGCATCAATTGATGTATCTTTTATATCATTGAAGCTAGTACTTCCAAAAGCAAAAGAATTAGTTATTCATAATGGACAAATTGTAGCTTTAATAAAACCTCAATTTGAAGCAGGAAGAGAAAAGGTAGGCAAAAAAGGTGTAGTTAGAGAAAAATCTACACATATAGAAGTTATAAAAATGATTTCTGATTTTTCAGTCCAAAATGGATTTGAAATTTTAGGATTGGATTTTTCTCCAATTAAGGGTCCAGAAGGAAATATAGAATATTTAATTCATTTAAAAAATGGAAATGAAGGATATGAATTTGATAGTGATATGTATGACAAAAAAATAGTAGAAGTCGTTGAGGCTTCTCATAATTTAGAGAAATAGAATAAAAGGGGGCTTAGACTTGATCCTCGAATTATATATGAAAAATTGTGCCTTAGTTGAAGAACTAAGGCTGGGTATTGATAAAAACTTAAATATACTTACAGGTGAAACTGGTTCAGGAAAATCTATAATAATAGATGCACTTGGGCTTTGTCTAGGTGAGAAATATGATAGGTCTTTTCTAAGAAAAGGTACAGATAAGGGACTTGTTGAAGCTATATTTTTCTCAGATAACGTATATCTAAAAAAAATATTAGATGATAATGATATAAGCATAGAAGATGATAATTTACTGGTTATAACTAGATTGATATATTCAGATGGAAAAAGTACTGCTAGAGTAAATGGAAGGACTGTTAAAGTATCTTTTCTAAAGGAAATTGCATCTACACTTATAGATATACATGGTCAACATCAAAATCAAGCTTTATTCAATAAAGATACACACTTAAAATTTTTAGACCTATTTGGAGAAAATGAATTAGATAAGTTTAAAGCTGATTATAGAAAAGTGTATTACAAATATAGTGAAGTAAAGAAGGCTTTGAATTCTTTGACAGAAAATAAGGATGATATGCAGATTCAACGAGAAATAGATTTATTAAGATTTCAAATAAATGAAATTGAGGCTGCAAATTTAAATAAAAATGAATATGAAGATTTATTAAAACAAAGAGATGTGTATAGAAATAGTGAAAAGATATATAATAATTTAAATTTAAGTTATAGTAAATTACATAATGGTGAGTATAATGTTATTGATTTGATAGGTATTGCATCTAAAGAGCTTAATGATATATCTAAATATGATAGTGTTTTAAGTGAATACAGTGAAACTATAGAAAGAATAATGTATGAACTACAAGATATATCTAGTGACATAAGAAATTACAAAGACAATATAGATTTTGAACCTTATGAATTAGAACAGATTGAACTTAGAATTGATGAGATTAATAACTTAAGAAGAAAATATGGAGATAGTATAGAAACTATATTTGAATATTATGAAAAGACAAAAGATAGACTGGATGAGATATTAAATAGAGACGAAAGAGTTGAACAACTAAAAAATCAATTAATAAAAATAGAAGAAGATTTAAAAATAAAAGCCAGCAAATTGACTAAAGCAAGAAATAAAGTAGCAATTCAATTAGAGGGAATACTTCTTGATGAATTAAAAAGTCTAAATATGAAAAATGTAATGTTCAAAGTTAATTTTGAAGAAAGTTCATTTACCATAAATGGAATAGATGATATTGAATTTATGATATCTTTTAATTTAGGGGAAGATATCAAACCTATATATAAAGTTGCATCAGGCGGTGAGATGTCTAGATTTATGTTGGCATTTAAGACTATATTGGCTGATATAGATGATATAGATACTTTAGTGTTTGACGAAATAGATACAGGGATAAGTGGTATAGCTGCACAAATTGTTGGTGAGAAATTGAGTGATATAGCGAAGAAAAAACAAATAATATGTATAACTCATTTACCTCAAATTGCTGCAAATGCAGATACTCATTATTGTATAGAAAAAGATACTTCAAATAATAGAACATTTACAAATGTTAAGAAATTAAATCAATCTCAAAGAAAAAATGAAATTGCAAGACTTATAGCAGGTAATAATATAACAGAAAAAACTATAGAACATGCAAGTGAAATTATTGAAATGGCTAAAAAGAGTTAGAGTAAAAGCTTATTTTAAATAGATGTAGAGAATATTTTATCTGGATACTTTACATCTATTTTTTATGATGAAAGTATTCAGGTAAAATATTTAATGTAGATACAAAAAATAAATAAAAATTATAATTTAAATAAATTTTGTATAAACTTGTAACTGTAAAATTTTTAAGTTTTTGAGTATAATATTATGTATTAAAGTGGTAGTGAGGGGGATGTTAAATGAATAAAAAAAATACTATGTACTTAATTTTTATAATCATAGTTATTATAGTATTAGGGTATCTTTTATTAACTATTAATAGTATTAAAAATAATCTTGACACTTCTAATGATAAATTGGATTATTTATCACGAGAACTTATGAATACTAAGTCAGATATTAGCAATACAATTAATGAAGAAATGTCCAAGAGTTATATAACAAAAAGTATTGATTTAAAAGTTAAAAAATTAGAAAAAGATGAATGTGTGATTGATGTGGATACACAATTGAGTAAACTTGGTAAGGGTGGAAAAGTGTTATTTATGTATAAAGCAGATAGTGATAAATGGAATGAGATTGAGATGACAAAACATGGAGAATTATCATATACTTGTGAAATGAAAATAACTACAGGTAGCGAATATGATTATAAAGTAGTTACAAGTGGTACAATATCTGAAAGCTCAGATGTTCAAAAATTGACTAAGTCTGATTATATGCCTGAACCACCTGTATTTAATTATGGAATAAGGGACAATAAGGAATACTTTATTGAAATATTGGAAAACAGCAATCTATTTAATCATGAAAGTGAAAAATCAAAAAATAAAGTTTATGACAATATCAAGTTAAAAAATGTAGATATTATTGTAAATGAAGGTAAAGGTGATACTGTATATAAAGCGAAGTCTGGCAAAGTATCAAATGATAGTAAAGATGATAATATAGATAGAAAGCAAGTAAATTATGAGGCTACTTTTCCTAAAAAGGATATTAATGATATAGTTTATATTAAAGCAAAGCTTACATACAATAATGGAGTAGAATACATAAAAGACATAACTGAAGATATAAGTATTGGTTTGGAAGACTTAGAGAAATAAATATACTTAGAATAATTTAATCAATAAAATAGAGTATAAATAAAATATCTATAATTTTATTTATACTCTATTTTTTTATTTATAATTTTAACTCCATGTATCTAGCCCCTTCAATTGGATTATAAGTATAAGGGTTTATATCATAAAATCCTACTTTTTCGTATAAACCTTGAGCACTTTTCATGCTTGGAAGAGTATCTAGTCTCATATATGTATATCCAATCTTTTTAGCTTCTTTTACGATTTCTTCTAATAATATTTTTCCTATTTTAAGTCCTCTAAATTTATCTCTTACATACAACCTTTTCAATTCACATACATCATCTTCAAGTTTTTTTAATGCCACACAACCTGCTAAATTTTCATCAACAAATGCTAGTATTAATGAACCTAAAGGTTTTTTATATTTTCCTGGAAGTGTTTTTAATTCATTATTAAAGTCTTGGAAACACAAATCTATATTCAATGAATTTGAATATTCAGTGAATAAAATCTTTACATTTTCAAGATTTTCTAAATCGTTTGCTTCAACAAATTTCAAAATTACATTTTGAGTCATTTTATTTATCATTATATAAATATATTTATATAATGATTTCACCTCCTTGATAGATATATATTTTTGTTAATATCAATTAGATTTTAATACCATTACCTTTTCTCCACCATAGTCAAGTTCTCCATTAAACTCAAATCCAAAGCTTTTGTAAAGTCCAATAGCCATTTTGTTGTTATCGAATATACTAAGGTATAACTCGTTGCAATTATATTCATTTTTAAGAAGATTTATAAGGAAATCTAAGGATGCTTTTCCATACCCTTTGCCTTGATACTTTGAGTCAATCATGAATCTATCAAGCCAAACTCTGTCATCTTCTAGGCGACCGTACATAGCAAATCCTATCAGTATATTGTCATCATATATTCCAACAGGTATCCAAGCTGTTATAAACTTAGACTCAGCAATAGAAAGTGCATTGCTTTCTATATAATCTAATTGATTTTTACCTACAGACAAATTGACTAAATCATACCAATTATTTATGTCTGCAATTCTTACATTTAATTTCAAAATATTACCGCCCTTCAAACTTTTTACTACAATATAATACTATCATATTATAGGTTAAAAAGCACTTAGTAAGATATTCAATGGTTTTTTAAATGAATAAATTTTTACGAAAAAGGAATTATAAATACATAATAATACAGCATAGGAGTAGATGAATATATGAACAAAATAAATAAGAATTTCAAAAATATTTGGATAATATTAGGAGCTGTATCGATTTTTATGATGGTTATAATTTTTCAAAATAAAAATTGTAATACGAATAATGAAACCCCAATAGAAACTTTTACAATTAAGAATCATGATAAAAAATATGTATATCCACTTGGAAATATAATTGGAGTGAAAGCAAATACAGATGGTGTATTAGTTTTAGGATATGAGGAAGAGGATGTAGATTATATTGGAGGCATACAGATTGGCGACAATATAGTAAAAATAGATAATAAAAAAATAAAAGATAGTCAGGATGTATCAAAAATTTTAAATGAAGCTAAAAAAAGTAAGATAGAAGTGACTTTTGAAAGAAAAAATAAATATAAAACAGAGATAATAGAAACTAAAAAAGAAAATGGCAATTATAAACTTGGATTATGGGTAAGAGATAAGATATCTGGAATTGGAACTATGACTTTTTATGACCCTAATATGGAAAAATTTAAAGCAATTGGTCATGCTATAAAAGATTCGGACACTAATGAACTATTAAAGATTAAGCAAGGGTATATATATAAGCCAGAAAAACTAAAAATACTAAAAGCTAGTAGTGAAAAAGTAGGCAGAATAAAGGGTGATTTTAATGACAGTAATCTGATGGGAAATTTTTCGAATAACTCAGAACTAGGTATAAGTGGTAATATTACAGAAAAACAAAATAAAGAATTTAATTTAGCAAATAAAGAATTACAATTAATCGAAGTTGGAAGACCTCAAGATGTAAAAATAGGGGATGCAATAATCCTTTTTGAAGACAAAAACAAAAATATAACAAGCTATGATATAAAAATAGAAAGTATAGTATATGATAAAGGAAATTATAGAGATATGGTAATAAAAGTTGTAGATGATAAGTTATTGGAATACACAGGAGGTATTGTGCAAGGGATGAGTGGGGCTCCAATAATACAAAATAATAAAATTATTGGTGCAATAACTCATGTTTTTAGAGATAATCCGAAAAAAGGATATGGTATTTTTATAGATGAAATGATAAAATTGTAGGTGAGGCATTAAAAAATTTTATTATTTTATCACTTATATAGGAGGAATATAATTTTGAAGTGTCGAATATGCTTTAGAGTAGATAATTAGGAAGCAATTTGTGTAAAAAGTTTAGTTTTCTGTAATAAGAAGATGTTTTTTAATGGGGGGATTTTTAGTGGAAAAAATCAAAATAGTTTTAGCAGACGACAATAAGGATTTTTGTCAGGTATTAAAAGAGTATTTGTCTAATGAGGATGATATCGATATATTAGGCATAGCTAAAGATGGGATTGAAGCATTAGACTTAGTAAAAAAGACACAACCAGATTTATTAATATTAGACGTAATAATGCCACATCTGGATGGATTAGGTGTAATTGAAAAATTAAATACTATGGATATACCTAAAATGCCAAAAATAATAGTACTATCAGCAGTAGGTCAAGATAAGATAACTCAAAGCGCAATAAATCTAGGAGCAGATTACTACATAGTAAAGCCGTTTGATTTTGTTGTGTTTATAAACAGAATTAGAGAATTAGTTTCTAATAGAGTTACTCAAGTAGAACCAAAGCCTAGACCAGTTCAAGAAACTCAAATGACAAGAAGTGATTTTGTTAAAAATGTAGGTAACATAGAAACAGAAATTACGAATATAATACATGAAATAGGAGTACCAGCTCATATAAAAGGGTATTTATATTTAAGAGAAGCTATAAAAATGGTCATTGATAATGTTGAACTTTTAGGTGCAGTAACAAAAGAGTTATATCCAAGTATAGCTAAAAAATTCAATACAACACCAAGTAGAGTTGAGAGAGCAATAAGACATGCCATAGAAGTTGCATGGAGTAGAGGAAAAGTTGACACAATAAATCAACTGTTTGGATATACGGTACACAATACTAAAGGAAAACCAACTAATTCAGAATTTATAGCAATGATTGCTGATAAATTAAGATTAGAACATAGTATGGTTAAATAAATAGACAAAAAAAGTAAGACCTTTTAATAAGGTATTGGCAATAAATATGCATTACAAACAGCAAAACGGTATAACCAATAGGGTTATACCGTTTTGCTGTTTTAATATATAATAAAAGCTTTATTTTTTCTTTATTATTTGTTTAATATAATTTTATTATACTATGGCTATAGTATGTACCTTTATCAATTGTAGATTAATATTGATTTGTTTTTTAATATAAAAATATACTTTAACAAGTCGAAACATTAATTTTTAAAGCAGATTACAAAAAAGTGTTAAATAAAAAAAACATAAAATATAGTATTATAAGGATTAAAGATGTAAGACAAACTTAAAACATTTATTTTATTGTTAAGTAATGCTATAATATAATGTGATTTTAATAATGATAGTGGAGGTTTAAAAATGAGAGTCGAGGCCCCTATAAAAGTAGATCGAAAAACTAAAAAGCTTGCTAAAAGAGTTGAAAGTGGGGAAATAGCAGTTATAAATCATATAGACATAGATGAAGTTGCTGCAAACTCTTTGGTAGAAGCCAAAATAAAACTTGTCATAAATGCGGCTCCTTCTATAAGCGGTAGATATCCTAATAAAGGTCCAGGAATATTGACTGAGAATAATATCTTAATAATTGATAATATTGGAGAAGAATTATTTGAAGAATTAAAAGAAGGACAAACTATAGAAGTTATAGATGGAAAGATATATAGAGAAGGACAATTTTTAGGTGCAGGTGAAGTTTTAGATAAGTATGAAGTTTCGTATCAAATAAAGGCTGCTTACGAAAACTTAGCCGTAGAATTAGATAGATTTATAGACAATACTATAGATTATGCTAAAAAAGAAAAAGGATTTATACTTGGTGAAGTAGAAATTCCAAAAGTACAAACTAATTATGCAAATAAACATGTATTAATAGTTGTAAGAGGTCAGGACTATAAAGAAGATTTAAGTACAATGCTCTCATACATAGAAGAGGTAAAACCTGTTTTAGTGGGTGTTGATGGAGGCGCAGATGCTTTAATTGAGTTTGGATATACTCCAGATGTAATTGTAGGAGATATGGATAGTGTAAGCGATGAAGCTCTAAAAAAAGCTAGTGAAATAGTAGTACATGCTTATACAGATGGTAGAGCACCAGGTCTTAAGAGAGTTCAAGAATTAGGTTTGGATGCAGTTGTATTTCCTGCACCAGGAACTAGTGAAGATATAGCTATGCTTATTGCGTATGAGTATAAAGCGGAGTTAATAGTAGCAGTTGGTACACATTCAAATATGATTGATTTCCTTGAAAAAGGAAGAAAGGGAATGGCAAGTACTTTTTTAGTTAGGCTAAAGATTGGTTCTAAGCTTATAGATGCTAAAGGAGTCAACTTGTTATATAGAAGTAAGCTAAAGATAAAGTACATATGGGCATTAATAGCAACAGCCTTATTTCCTGTGTTGGTAGTTGCATCATTGTCACCAGGAGTTCAACAATTTATACAGTTAATGCAATTGAAATTTAAAGTATTATTACAGATGTAAATTTTAGGAGGATAAATATGCATATTAATATGAAATATTATATAGTCACTATTGGTGCTATATTTATAGCTTTGGGTATAGGCATGTTAGTAGGATTTAATTTAAATAATAATCAACAATTAAGTGAGCAACAAGCAAACATAATAAATGACTTGGATGATAAATTTAATATTTTAAAAGAAAAAAATGATAAACTTGATGTAGATTTAGCAAAGGTAAATAATGATTATGAAGAAGCAATTAATTTTATAAATAAAAATGTGGACAAGATTTTAACTGGTTCATTAAGTGGAAAAAGTATAGGAATAATATCAGCTAATGAAAATGACGATTATACAAAAAATATAGAAGATATAATAAACAAATCTAATGGTAGTGTTGCATTTAACATAGTGTTAAAAGAAAATATAACAAATCCAGAAAAATTAAAAGAAATCTCAAGTAAATTAGGGACAGAAATTAAAAATACAAATGATGCAGTTAATTATATAATTGATACTTTGAAAAAGGAAGATACAAGTGACATTTTGACATATCTTCAAGAACTAGATGTAATAAAGTTTAACTCTATTGGTGACACATATCTAAAGTATGAATCTGTTGTAATAGCTGGTGGAAATGACGCAAAAGATAATGCTAAACAATTTGACAAAATAGAAAAATTTGTAGTTTCAAAAATAAAATCAGAAAATAAATATTTAGTAGAAGTTCAAAATACAGGAGTTAAAACTTCTTATGTAGAATTATATTCTAAAAATAAAGTTGCAACTATAGATAATATTGATGAAGGTGTAGGAAGTGTATCTCTAGCTATGCTTTTACAACAAGGTAATATAGTTGGTAATTTTGGTAGATTAGATACTGCAACTTCATTGTTGCCATCTATTAAATAGAAATAATTTTAAGGAGAGAAAAAATGGATTCTTATATAAGTATAATAATACCAGCTTATAATGAAGAAAGTAGAATAAACTATACATTAGAAAGTATAGTTGGAATTAAAGAAATAAATGAAATAGTAGTTGTAGATGATGGTTCAACAGATAATACTGCTAAGGTTGTATCTGAATTAAAGAATGAAAAGATTAAATTTTTTAAGTTAGATAAAAACAGAGGTAAAGGATATGCTTTAAACTATGGTCTTAAAGTATCAATGAAAAGTGCAAATATCATAGGATTTTTAGATGGAGACTTAGGCAGTTCTGCTAAAGAAATTGAAAAATTAATTGTACCAATATTAAACGGTGAAGCTGATGTTACTATAGCGAAATTTCCTCCTGCAAAGAAAAAAGGAGGTCTTGGATTTGTAAAAGGTTTAGCTAAAAATTCTGTTTTTGAGATGACAGGAGTTGAATTAGATGCAACTCTATCAGGTCAAAGAATATTTAAAAAAGAAGTTTTAGAAAAATTTGATGAGATACCTTTTGGATATGGTGTTGAAGTTGGAATGACGATTGATATACTAAAGTATGGTTTTAAAATTAAAGAAGTATTAGTAAATATGACTCATAATGAAACTGGCAGAAATTTAAAAGGATTTATTCATAGAGGTAAGCAGTATTATCATATAAAAAAGGTTTTAGGACAAAAAAAGAAAGAGTGGAGGTAATATCTTAGTGAAAGATTATATACTTTATACCATTTTATTATTAACAGGATTATTTGGAACCTATGCTGCAATACCACTATTTAAAAATTTATTGATAAATGGAAATGTGCTTAGACCAAACTACAAAAAAGATATGATACCAGTAAGTATGGGAATCGTATTCTTACCTATGCTTGTGATTAATGGAATAATACTTGCATTTTTTACTATGGAATATAGGAATTTAGCGTATATATTTATGTTCATGTTTGGTATGATATCCATGTTTTTTGCAGGAATACTAGATGATGTTATTGGAAACAGAGATGTAAGTGGTTTAAAGGGGCATTTTAAAAGTTTATTTAAGGGAAGTCTTACAACAGGCGGTTTTAAGGCTCTGTTTGGAGGTTTTGTAGGACTTATAGTTTCTGTGTCTATATCAAAAGATATAATAGATATAATAGTAAATACATTAATAATAGCTCTATCAACTAATTTAATGAATCTTTTAGATTTAAGGCCAGGAAGAGCAATAAAAGCATATTTATTTATAATGGTAATTATATTTTTGACATTGACAGGATTTGTTCAAGTTCTTCCACTACTTATAGTGCCAAATGTACTTGCATACTTTAATTATGATTTAAAGGCAAGGGCAATGATGGGAGATACTGGTTCAAATGTTCTTGGAATGTCTATTGGAATTCTAATCTCTTTTGGATATCCATTTAATATTAGACTGGGATGGTTAATATTTGTAGTTATTATGCATATATTTACTGAAAAATACTCATTGACTAAAATAATAGAAAAAAATAAATTATTAAATTTTATAGATAAGTTGGGAAGGTAGCATTATGATAAGCAAAAGAGTGGGGATTGTTGAATCAATTGTAAGTCAAACTGAAACGCTGGATGATATAAGAGTAAATATAAATGGAGAAATACAAAGAGCATATAATTATCCAAAAATATCTGGGGTAGTAGATATAGGAGACGAAGTAGTTTTAAATACAACAGCAGTAGAACTAAGTTTAGGAACTGGTGGATACCATTTTGTAATAACTAATTTAAATAATTTAGAATCTAGTTTAACTGAAGGTGGCCATATAATGAAACTTAGATATACACCACTTCAAATAAAGGTAGATTCTGTTGAGGAACAAGAAAGTATTTATCATGATAAATTTGGTGATTTTACAGAGCTAGAAGACCTTCCTGTTGTAGTAGGGACTCTTCATAGCATGTTAACTCCATTTGCAGCTTCATTTAAAAGAAATAACCCTAATAAGAAACTAGTATATATAATGACTGATGGAGCATCTCTTCCAATTTATTTAAGTAAAAATGTAGATACTTTAAAAGAAAAAAAATTAATAGATAATACAATAACTATAGGAAATGCATTTGGTGGAGACTATGAGTGTATAAATATATATACTGCACTTATTACAGCAAAAGAAATATTAAAAGCAGATGTAGTATTTGTAAGTATGGGACCAGGAATTGCTGGTACAGGTACTAAATATGGATTTACAGGAATTGAACAAGGTCCAATTCTCGATGCTATAAGAAAGCTTGGAGGGAGAGCAATAGCAATTCCAAGAATTAGTTTTGCTGATAAACGAGAAAGACATCAAGGTATTTCACATCATAGTATGACTGTATTTGAAGAAATTGTAAATGTAAATATAGATATACCAATAACTATATATGATGATGAAAAATTAAAATTTATAAAAGAACAAGTTAAATCCAGTGGTTTAGATAAAAAGCATAATATAATTTATATAGATAATAATAAAACGAAAGAGGATTTAGACTATTTTAATCTAAAAGTAAAAAGTATGGGAAGAAATTATGAGCAAGATGAGGCATTTTTTAAAGCTGCAAGTACAGCAGCATATTACTTAATGGAGGTTTAAGATGGTATTAGAAGAAAAAACTATTAGTAGTGATAGAGTTTATACAGGTAAGGTAATTACTTTAAAAGTCGATACTGTTGAAATTCCAGGTCAAGGATATCAAAAAAGGGAATTAGTAGAAGTTGGTGGTGCAGTAGGAATAGTTGCAATTACAGATGATAATAAAGTTGTATTAGTGAAGCAATTTAGAAAACCTATAGAAAAACCAATTTTTGAAATTCCAGCTGGTAAGCTAGAAAAAAATGAAAGTCCCAAAGAATGTGCTGAGAGGGAGTTAAAAGAAGAAACTGGCTATAGTGCAAAAAATATTAAGCTAATACATAAATTTTTCACTTCAGCAGGTTTTTCTAATGAGATAATGTTTGTATATTTGGCAACAGGTCTTACTCCAGGAGAAAGCAATCTAGATGCAGATGAATTTTTAGATGTTTACGAAGTTGAGCTTGAAGAAGCCTATAATATGGTATTAAAAAATGACGTTGAGGATGCCAAAACTTCTATTGGATTATTATTAGTAAAAGATATGTTTAAAAATTAATATTTATAAAAATGAATAACCCCTTGTCCTACAGCATATTATTTTATAAAGGACAAGGGGGAATAAAATTGAGAAAAACATATAGAAAAAATGATTTTAGAGAATTAAATAGACAAATAATTATTATAGGATTGTTGTTTATGATGTCTATTGTTATTGGGTCCTATATAAATAAAATATTACCAGGTTCTAGTGATAATATATTAAACAACATAAATCCTGCTGTAGAGTATTATAATCTGAATATAAATGTAAAAGATACAGTTCTGCAAAATTTAAAGTCAGATACAATCTTTATGGGCTCGATAGCTCTATTAAGTCTACTTGTAGTAACAATTCCAGCAGTATTAGTAATTTTTGTGTTAAAGGGTCTGTCAATTGGATATACAATAAATAGTTTTATATTGGCATTAAAACTTAAAAGTGCAAAAATGATTTTAATAATATTATTTAAAAATTTGATTATTATTCCATGTGCAATCATATTAACATTAATTAGTTTAAGCTATTTTAAAGAGATGGTTTATGAATTTAAAAAGAAAAATAGAAAAAATATGCAGTTTTTAATTAAGAGATACATACTAAATATTATAATTATAATAGCACTATCATTGGGGTTGCAATTAATATTAAATACTGTAAGTATTGGTATTATTAAGTTCCTAGTTAAATAAAGGAGTTTATAATGGATATTATAGAGGGATATATAGATTACATAAAAGATAAAAAAAAATTATCAGAAAACACAGTGGCATCATACTTTATGGATATAAAAAAATATATGGAATATATAAATCAAAAAAGCATTAAACTAGTAGATATAGTAGAGAATGATATTATAAGTTATTTAATAAAGTTGGAAAAAGATAATGTATCAATAGCTACAATAGCAAGGATGATATCATCTATAAAATCTTTTCATGATTATTTATTTTTAAATCATGTATGTACAAATAATCCTGCAAAGGATATAAAAAAACCTAAGGTAAAAAAAGAAAACATAAATATACTTACAGAAGAAGAAATTGAAAGATTATTAAATTTTCCTAAGTTAACAACACCTAAATTAATTAGGGACAAGGCTATTTTTGAAGTATTATATGGGACAGGTATAAAAGTATCAGAGCTAGTAGATATGAATGTGGACGATGTTGACTTGGATATTGATTATATATATTGTAGTTCATGCTGTAAAAGTCAAAGAGTTATACCACTTTGTGATATTACAAAACTTTACTTAGAAAAATATTTGAAAGAAGCAAGACCTAAAATAGCTGTAGATGGCGAAAAGTCATTATTTGTAAGCTCATTAGGACAAAGGTTTACAAGACAAGGTCTTTGGAAAGTTATAAAAAAATATTCTAATTTAGCTAATATAGATAAAAATATAAATCCTACAATGCTTAGACATTCATTTGCAATTCATCTTTTGAATGAAGGTGCTAACATTGCTGTTGTAAGTAAAATCTTAGGAAATGTTAATTTATCTAGTTTACAAGTATATTTAAACCACATAGATAAAAACGTGAGAAGAGAAATAAAAGAGAAACATCCTAGAAATGATATTGATATAGAGTTACAAAAAGTAGAAGCTAAATAGACTGTATAGCAAATTTTATAATTTAAAAGGAGCATATTTATATGAGCAGAGTGATTTGGATTGTAATTGATAGTGTTGGAATAGGAGCATTACCTGATGCTGAAAATTTTGGAGACAGTAAGGATGTAAGTACTCTTGGAAATATATTTAAAGAATATCCAGAGATACAAATTCCTAATATGAGAAAATTAGGTATAGGAAATATAGATGGTGTAGATTTTTTTGAAGATGAAAAAGAGCCAATAGGTTGTTTTGGAAAGTGTAAGGAAATGTCTCAAGGAAAAGATACTACTACTGGCCATTGGGAAATGACTGGAATAATAGTTGATAAACCATTTAAAACATTTGAGCATGGATTTTCAAAAGAAATTATAGAAGAGTTTGAGAAAAAAACTGGAAGAAAAGTAGTAGGAAATAAGCCAGCTTCAGGAACTGTGATAGTTGATGAGTATGGAGAACATCAAATAAAAACTGGAGATGTAATAGTATATACTTCAGCTGATAGTGTATTTCAAATAGCAGCTAATGAAGAAGTGATTCCACTAGAAGAGTTGTACAGTATGTGTAAGATAGCTAGAGAAATAATGATGGGTGATAATGCTGTTGCTAGAGTAATTGCTAGACCATTTACAGGTAAAAAAACAGGTGAATTTGTTAGAACTTCAAATAGAAGAGATTATTCACTAGACCCATTTGAACCAACTGTACTTGATAATATAAAAGAATCAGGTCTTGAAGTCTTAGCTGTTGGAAAGATAGAAGATATTTTTAATGGTAAAGGAATTACAGAAGCTATTCACACTAAAAGTAATATGGATGGAGTAGATGAAACTTTAAAATATATGAAACAAGATAATAAAGGTTTGATATATTCAAACCTTGTTGATTTTGATTCAAAATACGGTCATAGAAGAGACCCAGAAGGATATAAAAAAGCACTTGAAGAGTTTGATAATAGGCTTCCTGAGATAATGAGTAATATGAGAGAAGATGATATTCTTATAATTAATGCAGACCATGGAAATGACCCAACATATAAAGGTACAGACCATACAAGAGAATATATTCCAGTAATGATTTATGGTAGTAAGGTTAAAAAAGGATTTAATTTAGGAATAAAAAATACTTTTGCTGATATTGGAGCAACTGTTGCAGATATATTAGATGTAAAATTGCCTAAGCATGGAGTGAGTTTTAAAAAAGATTTATTTTAAATATTAGATAGAAAATAAATATATAAAGTAATAAAAATTAGATTAATAGAATGAATGGAGGGATTGGAATGTTTGAAAAGATAGAACAAAGTAGTAAATTTATAAATTCTAAAATTAATATAAAACCTAAGATTGGTCTAATATTAGGTTCTGGACTTGGTGATTTAGCAAATGAGGTAGAAGATTCTGTCATGATTAAATATAGCGAAATTCCAAATTTCCCTGTTTCAACAGTAGAAGGACATGCTGGGCAACTTGTTATTGGAAAGCTTGCAGGAAAAGAAGTAATAGCTATGCAAGGAAGATTTCATTATTATGAAGGTTATTCTCAAAAAGAAGCTACTTTCCCAGTAAGAGTTATGAAAGCTCTTGGAGTCGAAATTCTTGTAGTAACTAATGCTGCTGGTGGTGTAAATAAACAATTTAAACCAGGAGATTTGATGATTATAAGAGACCATATAAATTTTAGTGGGAGTAATCCATTGGTAGGCAAAAATGATGATAGACTTGGAGTTAGATTTCCAGATATGTCAGATGCATACTCATGTAAATATGTAGATGTAGTTAAAGAGTGTGCTAAAGGATACAATATAGATGTAAAAGAAGGTGTATATATGTTCTTTAGTGGACCTAATTATGAAACACCAGCAGAAGTGAGAATGGCTCAAATATTGGGGGCTGATGCAGTTGGAATGTCAACCGTTCCAGAAGTTATAGTAGCAGCACATTCTAATATTGATGTTATTGGTATATCTTGTATAACTAATATGGCTGCTGGTATCTTAAATCAGCCATTGAGTCATGAAGAAGTTATAGAAACTACACAAAAAGTTAAATCAGAGTTTTTGAACTTAGTTAAGAGTACAGTTAAGAGTTTATAGAGACTTTAATTAAATTTATTATAAAATAGACAATGTACAATTTGAAAATAATTAATAAGGAACTGTCTTGATATAGAAAAGTATTTCTAATAAGAGACAGTTTTTTATAATATAGGAATATGTTTATAAATTTATTTAAATTACTATAGGTTAGAATGGAGATTTTTTGTATGAGAATGTATGATATTATAAAAAAAAAGAGAGATAGTTTAGAACTTAGCAAAGAAGAGATAAATTACTTTATAGAAAACTATTCTAAAGGAGATATACCTGACTATCAGGCTTCTGCACTATTAATGTCTATTTATTTAAATAAGATGAATAGACAAGAGACTGTATGCCTTACAGAAGCAATGATGCACTCTGGTGATGTGATAGAGCTATCAGATATAGAAGGTATAAAAGTAGATAAACACAGTACAGGTGGTGTTGGAGATAAGACTACAATAGCTCTTATACCTTTAGCTGCTTCATGTGGAGCACCAGTTGCAAAAATGTCTGGAAGAGGTCTTGGACATACTGGAGGAACTATTGATAAATTGGAATCTATACCAGGTTTTTCTACAGAAATGGATATAAATAAATTTATTGATTCTGTAAATAAGCGTAAAATAGCAGTTTGTGGTCAAAGTGCAAAGGTAGCAATTGCAGATAAAAAAATCTATGCTCTTAGGGATGTTACAGCAACTGTAGACAATATATCATTGATAGCATCTAGTGTAATGTCTAAAAAGCTAGCTTCGGGAGCTGACGCAATTGTATTAGACGTGAAAACTGGAAATGGAGCATTCATGAAGACTTTAGAGGAGTCTTTTGAATTGGCAAAAGCTATGGTTGATATAGGTACTGGTATGAATAAAGATACCGTAGGAATTGTGACAGATATGGATGAACCTTTAGGATTTGCTGTTGGTAACTCTTTAGAGGTTATAGAAGCAATTGAAACTTTAAAAGGAAATGGACCAAAAGACCTTGTTGAATTATGTGAAGTTTTAGGAGCATATATGCTAGTTTTAGCAAAAGTTGCATGTGATTTTGATGATGGTATTGAAAGGATACGAGAATCAATAAAATCTGGCAGAGCTATAGATAAACTTAAAGAGTTTATAGAAAATCAAGGTGGAAATAAAGATATAGTTGATAATTATTCTCTATTTAAAGAATCAAAGTATAAGTATACAATCAAATCAGATAAATCTGGGTATATAAATAAGATTAAGGCAGAAGATATTGGCATATCAGCTATGATTCTTGGAGCTGGTAGAGAAACTAAAGATGATACTCTAGATTTATCAGCAGGAATAATCTTAGAAAAAAAAGTTGGAGATTATGTAAAAGAGGGTGAAGTTTTAGCATATATGTACTATGATGATGAGAAAAAACTTCCACTTGCAAAAGATAGATTTGTCAATTCATACTCTATTGTAGATGGAGAAATAGAGAAAAATAAATTAGTATATGGTATTGTAACTAAAGATGGAATTAAAAAGTTTTAGAAAATTTTAGAAAAAATGATTATAAAAGGCCTAACATGTTAAAAATAGTGTTAGGTTTTTTATTTTTTTGAAAAGTGTGAGAAGTAATAAACATATAATAATAAAAATATATTTTAAAGTATTTTTTTATAATATAAATAAGTTTATTCGACAAGATGATTGAAAATTACAGTGCTTAGCTTTATAATAGAAAATGGACAAATATACATAAGGAGTAGATTATATTATGAATTTTAAAAAAAATAGATTAAAAATAGTAGCATTAATAGTTGTTATTTTAATTGTTGTGGTAGGTATATTTGTGTCTATGCAAATAGGTCCTTATGATAAAAATAACAAAGAAGATGTAATTGTTGACATTCCAAGTGGCTCATCAGTTGGAAAAATATCTGACATACTATATGAAAACAAATTAATAAAAAATGAATTCTTGTTTAAATTGATAGTAAAAGTGAGTAATAAGGCTCCTTCTATAAAATCAGGGACATATTTACTTAATCAATCGTATTCAAATAATGATATAATAAGCCTTTTAGCTTCAGGAAAAATATATCAAGATGGTGTAAAAGTAACTATTCCAGAAGGTTCTACATCTAAAGAAATTATAGCAATCTTAGTAAATAAAAATTTAGGCGATAAAATTACTTTTGAAAATCTAATAAAAAAACCTCAAGAGTTTTATGACAAGTTCACATTCTTAAAAGAAGATGGGATAACTTCTTTAGAGGGATTTTTATATCCAGAAACTTATTATTTTAATTCAAAGAAACAATCAGAGGAAGATATTTTAAGTGAAATGTTAAAAGTGTTTGATAGTAAATATACAGATAAATTTAAAAAGAAACAAAAAGAATCAAAGATGACTCTTCAAGAAGTAATGGAGATGGCTTCAATAATTGAAAAAGAAGCTGTACTTGATAAAGATAGACCAATAATAGCAAGTGTTTTTTATAATAGACTTAAAGTAGGGATGCCTCTTCAATCAGATGCAACAATACAATATATATTTGAAGAAAGAAAGAAAATCGTAACTTATAACGATTTAAAAATTGATTCTCCATATAATAGTTACAAAAATAAAGGATTGCCTCCTACACCAATATCAAATCCTGGTATAAAATCTATTGAGGCAGCACTTTACCCAGATAAAACAGATTACTTGTATTTTGTGGCAAAGATTGATGGTGGAAATAACTATAGTACAAACTATCAAGACCATTTAAAATATGTTAAAGAGTACAAAGAAGCAAGAGATAAACAAGGTAAAGATACAAAAACAACAAATAATGAAAATACCAAAAAATAAACAATGATTATAAAAAGTCTAACAGGGTAAGAATAATGTTGGGCTTTTTTATTGAAAATTGTTATTCTTAGATTTATAATAAAGAAAGTGTAAATATACAGAGCAATATGAATTTAAAAAATAATAAATTAAGACAAAATTTTAATGTTTATTATTTTAGGGAGTGTTTTTATGAGTAATATAGTTAATGACTTGGTTGAAGATTATATAAGAGTAACATTAAAAGAAAAAGAAGGGCTTTTAAAAGATTTGGAAATTTATGCTGAAGAAAATAGTGTTCCTATAATACATAAAGAAGTTTCAGATTTATTAAAAGTTTTATTAAAGATTCAAAAGCCAAAAAGAGTTTTAGAAGTAGGATGTGCAATTGGTTATTCTTCTATTTTTTTTGCAACAATCATAGGTAAAGATGCAGATATAATAACTGTTGAAAGAAGCGAAAAAATGATAGAGAAAGCAAAAGAAAATATAAAATTAGCTGGATTTGAAAATAACATAACTATACTAGAAGGAGATGCAGAAGAAAAATTGAGTCAAATCCAAGGTGAATTTGACCTTATATTTATAGATGCAGCAAAAGGTCAATATAAGCTATTCTTTGATTTAGTTATAGATAAGCTAAAAGATGGTGGATTATTAGTTTCTGATAATATTTTATATAAAGGAATGGTTGCACATGATGATTTTGTTGTAAGAAGAAAGAAAACCATAGTAAAAAGAATGAGAAATTATTTAGATTATATATGTAATTGTAATTATTTGAGTACATCATTGATACCAATAGGAGATGGTGTAGCATTAAGTTATAAAGAAAGTAAAAGAGGTGACGTAGATGGAATTAAATAAAGTTGAACTTTTAGCTCCAGCAGGTGATTTGGAGAGATTAAAAATAGCTATAACATATGGAGCAGATGCTGTTTATATAGGTGGAGAAATCTTCGGAATGAGGTCTGCTGCAAAAAACTTTAGTAAAGAAGATATGGCAGAAGGTGTAGCTTTTGCACATGAGAGAGGGAAAAAGGTATTTGTAACAGTAAATATAATACCTCACAATGAAGATTTCCTACAATTAGAGGCTTATTTATTGGAGTTAGAAGAGATAGGAATAGATGCAGTTATAATAGCTGACCCAGGGGTTCTTAGTGTAATTAAAAAAGTGATTCCAAATATGGAAATACACTTAAGTACACAAGCAAATACAACTAATTATCTTAGTGCTAATTTTTGGTATGAACATGGAATAAAAAGAGTTGTAGTGGCAAGAGAATTATCATTTGATGAAATATCTGAAATAAGAGCTAAAACACCTTTAGATATGGATATAGAAGCTTTTATGCATGGAGCTATGTGTATTTCTTATTCAGGAAGATGTTTGATAAGTAATTACATGACTGGAAGAGATGCAAACAAAGGTTCTTGTGCTCAATCTTGTAGATGGCAATATCATTTAGTTGAAGAAAAAAGACCAGGTGAATATTTCCCTATATATGAAGATGAAAGAGGAACATTCTTTTTTAACTCAAAAGATTTGTGCATGATAGAATACATACCAGAATTAATTAAATCTGGTATAACAAGCTTAAAAATAGAAGGAAGAATGAAGACATCATATTATGTAGCAACAGTTGTAAGAGCATACAGAATGGCAATAGATGAATTTTATAAAGACCCTGAGAACTGGAAATTTAATCCTATGTGGATGGAAGAGTTAAAGAAAGGGAGCCATAGACATTTTACATCAGGTTTTTATTTAAATAAACCAACAACAGAAGACCAAAATTATCAATCAGCATCATATGTTAGAAACTATGATTTTATAGGTATAGTTAGAGAATCAGAGGATGAAAATGGGCTTATTGTAGTTGAACAAAGAAATAAAATGTGTGTTGGTGATGAAATAGAAGTTATGGGACCATATAAAGAAACTATGTTCACTAAAATAGAAGAAATGTACAATGAAGAAGGAGAGCCTATAGAATCAGCTCCTCACCCTAGACAGATAGTTAAGTTAAAACTATCAGTAAAAGTTGAGAAGGATTATATGCTTAGAAAAGTTATAGAAGAAAAAGTTGAAGAGTAATAAAAATTTGATAAAAATAGTATTAGCCCCTTAGAAATTGTCAATAATGAAATTATCTAAGGGGTGATTTCATGTCAAAAAAGAAGACTCCATTTTTGAAAAAAGTGGGAAAGAGAAGCTGGTATATATTTACTATAATTTTAATAATTTATAGTGGTTTAATCTATAGGCTAGTTGATATACAGGTATTAAAAGGTGATAAGTACAAGCAAAATGTTGAATCACAGAGTGTTGAGAAAGTAGAGTTGAATAGTGGACGAGGCATAATTTATGATAGAAATAATAAGAAACTTACAGATACAAGTAAAGCTCAGCTTTTAGTTGTTGAGAAAGAAAAGCTAAATAACAACTATAAAATACTAGAACTTGTCAAGAAAGCTACTAAGATGGATGATTTGGAAATATATAAAATTATACAAGAACAATTGGCGAATCCCATAATACAAATTCAGACTGAAAATATTGATAATAGTATGAAAAAACAACTTGAGAAAAATGGGATAATGCTAGAAGAAAAGACTATGCGATATTCACAGGATGGTTTATTATCACATACAATAGGTTATATAAAGGATGATGATAAATCAGGTCAATTGGGAATAGAAAAAAGTATGGATAGCGTACTTAGAAATTCAAATGAAAAATATATAAGTGCCTTTAAAGCTGGAGATGCAGGAAATGAAAAATCTCTAAATATTTTAAAGGGAAGTGTAAAAACAGTTGATGAAAAAGATAAAGATAAACATTTAAAAACTACTATTGATTATGATATTCAAAAAAATTTAGAGCAGATACTAAATAAAGAAGAAAATCCAACAGCAGCAGTGATTTCAGATGTATCGACAGGTGAAATTCTTGCTATGTGTTCTAGACCTAATTTTGACCAAAATAATATAGCAAAGAGTTTAAAGAGTAAAAATGGAGAGTTTGAAAATAGAGTCATAAAATCGACATATCCACCAGGTTCTGTGTTTAAGATGGTAGTACTATTTTCTGCACTTGAAAATGGGGTTGTAGATGAGAATTACACCTATAATTGTAAAGGGAAAACTAAGGTTGGAAACAGTAATGAAATATTACGATGCAATAAACTAGATGGACATGGTCTTCAATCCTTACAGCAAACTTTTTCTAATTCATGTAATCCAGCATTTTTAGATATAGCAATGAAAGTTGGCAAAGAGAAGATATTAAAATCTGCTGAGAAATTGCATTTATTTGAAAAGGTTGATATTGGTCTTGATGAAGAACGAATTAGAGAAGCTCCAAAAAATATATCAATACGTAATTTAGCTATAGGTCAAGAAAATATAGAGTTTACACCACTTCAAATAAATCAAATGACCCAGATAATAGCTAATAATGGAACATTTGAGCCATTATATTTATATAAAAGTCTTGTAAATAATGATATGAAGACAGTAAAAACTTATAAATCTTCAAAAAAAGAAGAAATTATTTCTCCTTATGTATGTACACAAGTAAAAGAAATTATGAAATCTGTTTCTAAAGTTGGGACAGCTAAAGTTCTAAAAGATTTAGAAGGAGGATGTGGGGTAAAAACTGGTACAGCTCAAAGTAGTCTGAATAAAAAGCCAATAGATCATGGTTGGATAACTGGATTTTATCCAGAGAAAAGACCTAAGTACGTAATAACTGTGCTAGTAGAAGGAACTCAAAAGGAAAGTAAATCAGCAATACCTATATTTAAAGAAATATGTGAAAGTATAAAATAAAGCCGTGTATTATAAAATTTAAGGATATATCGTAATTTTAATTTTTAGGCAATCTATCTTGTGTAATGTTATACGATATATCCTTTTAAAAATATAATACTAATTTTCTTGAACAAGCTCTTTTTCTAGTTTTTTGAGAGCTTTTTTTTCGATTCTAGACACATATGATCTAGAGATATCAAGTCTTTGTGCTATTTCTCTTTGAGTTTTGTACCCATAAGGAGTTAACCCGTATCTTAACTGGACAATTTCTCTTTCTCGAGGAGTAAGGATTTTATTAAGCTGTTCATATAGTTTTCCAACCTGAACTTTTAACTCCACTTCATCAAGAACATAATTGACATCTGTACCAAGTATATCCAAAAGACTTATTTCATTACACACTACGCTTTATATGTTATTGGTATTACTAGTCTTCATGTAATTTCAAATGTACCATTAATTCAAAAGAATCCAATTTTTGTTCTTTAGACTTATAATAAACTGCTTTATCAATTACAGATTTTAGGAGTTTATTTTTTCCAAGTGAATCTGAATCATAGTAAAGTGATAGTACAGTTTTAATATCTTCTATTATTTTAGCATTATCTTTTTTAACTGAATTTAATTTATTTTTTACTGTCTTGATTGAATCTTTAATTTCCTCAGTTCTTGAGCTTATATTATTAGACCTTTCAATAAATGTATCTTCATCATATATTCCACGTTCTAATAAATCATATAACTTATTTTTTTGCTTACTCAATTCTTTTAATTCAGTTTCTAACCCTTTTAAGACTCGCTTTTGAAATTCTATATTATTGTCTTTATTATTTTTATCTAAGTCTATATCAGATGTTTTTAATTGATATTTTTTTACAGTGTCTTGCAACGATTTCAAAATAGCAGCTTCAATAAATTCAAAGCGAGAGCTTTTATTACAACCTGGATGATAACAAATTATATAGTCGTGGTCTGCATAGGGCCTATATACTAATGGTCTACCACAGTTTTTGCAGATTACTATTCCTGCAAGTGGATTTTTTATTTGATTACCATAGCTGACATGACCATTTTTTTTGAGGATATTTTGAGCTTTTTTCCATGTTATCTCACTTATTAGAGGTTCATGCTTTCCTTTTGCTTCAATCCATTCATCTTTAGGTCTTAGTTTTACTGTTTTTATTTTATTTGGATTTTTAGATTTTTTGTAGTCCTTTTTTTGCCATTGAATATAACCACAATAAACTTTGTTTTTTATTATATTTGTGATTGCAGAGTTATACCAGTTAGCGCCTGTAGCAGTTTTAATGCCTAAGTTGTTTAGGTATTTTGATATTTTACTACAACCCATGTCTTCATTAATATATAAGTTAAAGATAGTTCTAACTACATCAGCATCATTATTTGGTACAAGTATTCTTTCTTTTCTACCTGTTGTTACAGCATCATATCCAAATGGAGCAGAGGTTCCTATGAAGTTACCTTCTTCAACTGATTTTACTCTACCTCTTTGCATTCTTCTTGATATTAGTTTTAATTCTTTTCTTGCCATAAAGGCTTCAAATTCTGAATACTCTTCGTCAAATTCATCTGTTAGGTCGTATGTTTTTCTAGGTGTTATAATTTTGGTTTTACTTTCTTTGAAAGTTTCTAGTATGATACCTTGGTCTTTCATGTCTCCACGACCAAGTCTATCTAAGTCCATTACTAAGACTGCGTCGTATTTATTTTCTTCGACTTCTTTTAGGAGTTCAATCATTTTGGGTCTATGTATTATACTTTCACCAGAAACTAATTCTTCTTTTATCTCAATTACATCTAAGTTTTGTTCTTTTGCTAGTTTTAGTAGGGTTGATTTATGTCTACTTAAAGTTTCAAATTCGCCTTGTTTTTCTGCTTCTTCGTCAGCACGAGATTTTCTTAAGTATATGGCAACACTCATAATAAGTAATCACACTCCTTAGGTACTATTATATAGTAAATCAATAGAGTTTAAAATATAGAAAATAAGCATGGCAAAAGTTAATTCAACTTTCAACATACTTATTTTCTATAGTCTTAATGTCTTATAATCCTTTAATATCATTTAGATTAGTTTTTGCATATTCATTATCTGGGTTAAGTTCAATCGCCTTATTGTAAGATTCTCTAGCTTTATTAAATTCTGATTTACTCATAAAAATGATACCTTTTAAATTGTAAGCATCACTAGCACCTATTTTATAAGCTTCATCATTTTTATCTAGATACTCTAAGTATTTATCAATTGACTTTAAAGCCTCATCATATCGTTCTAACTCTATATAAATATATAATTGTGTATAATATGCAGGTGAATTTTTATCATCAATTTCTATAGCTTTTTTGATATCAATAGCAGCTTTATTATAATCATTATCTTCATCTTTCTTTGTTTCTGACCTAGCGATTTTGACATAATTAGAGCTAAGAACTCTTTTAAAGTCTTTATGCCATAATAATTTATATTCATTATCTTCAATTATAAAATATCTATCAAAATTTGCAGTATCTTCTTTATTTGCAGTGATATCCTTTATAGTATCAGTTTCTTTTATTTTAACAAGATTTGTGTACTCTTTATTAGAATACTTGTATTTCTCAACTTTATTTTCTTCACCAAGTTTATAATTTTTTAGGGTTTGAAGTTTAAATAAAGTATCTTGATATTCTTCAAATTTTTCTAGACTTACATCCTTCTTACTGTCTTTACTTAATAAATTATATGCTACTTCGTAGTCTTTGATTTCTACACTATCAAGATACTTTTTAGCCACTTCTGTAGCACTTTCTTTTGGAGCACATCCAACCATTGATATCATAATTAAAGATGATACTAAGATTGCTGTTATTTTTTTACTGATTCTCATAATATAATCCTCCTTATATTGTCTCTCACTAATTTTATTTTAGCGCCATATTTTACCAAAGTTACTAATATAAGAATGATATTTTTCATTAATATTTATATTAAGTAATAATAATTTTCTTAATTTATGGTAACAGTTTCCTATAAAGTGTTATATAATTTAAGTGAAAATATTTAGGAGGGGAAAATATTATGAAAATCAAAAAATTATTAACAATAGGGCTATCTTTATCCATGTTTATTGCTAGTTGTCCTATATATGCAAATGCTCTTGATAAAATTGAATCAATTAAAGGAGCAGATAAATATGAGACTGATGGACTTATTGCAGATAAACAAGCCTATAATACAGCAATACTTATAAATGCAGATAGTACAATGGCAGATGGGCTTTCAGCAAGTGGACTCGCTGGGAGTACTAATGCACCTATTCTTTTAACTAAGAAAAATAGTATACCAAATGCTACACTTAAAAGAGTAGAAAAGGCAAAAAAAGTATACATAATTGGAGGAGAAAACTCTATTGATAAAGCTACTGAAACTGTTCTAAAAGATAGAGGAATGGAGATTAAAAGACTTCAAGGTAGTGATAGAATTAAGACAAGCTATAGTGTTGCAAAAGAAATAAATTCAATTAACAAAGTAAATAAAGTGATATTGACTAATGCTTTTAAAGGAGAACCTGATGCTATGAGTGCTGCACCTGTAGCAGTTAGAGATAAAGCAGCTATAATATTAACTGATGGGAAAAGTGTGCCATTTAATACAACTGGTGTGGAAAGTTATGTAATAGGTGGTACTTCATCAATGAATGACAAACTAGTTAATGATACTAATTCAACTAGATTAGGTGGGACAGATAGATATGATACTAATAAAAAAATAATAAATAAGTTCTATAGTGGTATAAAAGAATTTTATATTGCAAGTGGAACTGATTTAGTATATGCACTTGTTGGTTCTACTGTTGCTAAGGATAATGCTATTGTATTAGTTGATAATGATAGTAATAAAAGTGTATTGAAAAGTACAACTAAATTAACAGCTATAGGAAATTTGAGTGATAGTGTATTACAACAGTGTTTAAATGTAACAAAAAATGTAGGAGATTCTAATACTGGAAGACAATATACAGTAGAAGATGCTGCTAATGCAGTAAAAAAATTGCTAGGGGTAAATAAGTTTTACTATGAGCCTAATTATTCAGAAGATGAAGATTTAATATTTCTACTAGATAAAAACTTTGCTTTTTCAGGAAAAGAGTACTATGCATTTGCTTATATCAAACAAGGGGCAGAGGGTGATGTTAGATACTGTGTAGAAAAAAATGATATGAGTAAAGTTTATACATATGATGTTAATGGCAATATGAAAGTATGCAATCCTGATGATTATAAAAAGAAGGAAAGTATAACAGAAGAACAGGCAAAACAGATAGCATTAAAAGAATGTGCTAAGAAACATAAAGTCAATATCAATAACTTAGTAGTTGATATGATAGATTTTAGAGATGATATATATAGTGGTAATGTTTATGCTGTTAAAATCAATTCAAAAAATAGTAATGGTACTTTTGGTTGGTTTTTTATAGATATAGAAACTGGAAAAATTTATAACTAAAATTAGAACATTTAAGTAAGCATTTTTATTAGTTAGATTACCATAATATGTTATAATTGTTTTAGCAAGAAGATATAATCTACAATCTAAGAGTGGAGTTCATACAAAAGATTATCCTCCTAACGTATAGAAGGGAGGTGATTATGTATGGATAATTTTTTACTAAGTATATTAGCCAGTATTCTGGCTAGTTATATAGTTTACTTAATAAGTAAGTTATTTAGGAAACGTAAAAAACCACTCAAAGCTGGCACTAAGAGTGGTTGGGAGTTTGATTTAAAAATCAAATTCCATAAATTCAAATAACATCATTTATGATGAACTCCACTCTACTGCTAAATAGATTGCAGTTCTTCTTGCTTTTATTATATCACAAGTTGGTATAAATATTCAAAAACAATAATTTTATATTGATTAATTAGAGAATAATTGAGTAGGTTAAACTACTCTATTTTTTATTTATAAAATATATTTTACATTGATTTTATTAGATTCAATTTTTTAATATAGAATTTTAAAATTAAATACATCTCAACATATTAAGTATAAGACAAGTTTATAGTCTCATATTTTATAATAAGGGGTGATATTGTGAAAATACTACAACAATTTAAACCATTTAAATATGATGCTGAAAAAGATATAGAATATGATGAGAAAATTATAGCTAATCAAAATACAGAAGTTTATATAATATATCCACGTATCTCTGATGAAGAAAACAAAAGAAGATGGAATGAACTTGATGCTGTAGCTAAAGAAGTAGCTATTAATATAGCAATGAAAAAAGCTGAGACAGTAGAAAGTTAAAAAAATAGAGAAGTTGCTAATACTTAGCACTTCGCTGTAAAGAAATTGGACAAGTATTTTCATAAAGTTCTGATAAGATTTGTGTAAAGTATATAATACCTGATAACTAGAGCCTTAGTTATTCAGTTAGAAAAATAGTTACTTGGATTTTAAGGTTTCACAAATTAGGTAGTAATAAGATTTATGCAACATCATCAATAAATTATAAAAAAGAGTGTAAGAAAACAAAAAAGATAAATCCTATCTATAAAGAATTATCTTTTTATATGATAAAATCATTATTCTATATTTAAACAATATCTTTAAACTAGATAATAATTTATTATCACTGCTTTCAATGTTTTTTCCCCTTGATTATGGTATGTATGTGTTGATTCAGCTGAAAAACAAATAGAGTCATTTTCTTTAAGTTGATAAATAGAATCATTTACCTCTAATCCTAACTGACCTTCTAGAATCATAATGTATTCTTGAGATTTTTCAGAATGACCAACAGATGTATAACTGTGACCTTCTTCTAGTTCCATTTGAAATAATTCAAAATTTCTAGTCGGTGTATTAGGATAATAACAATAAAGACGATAGTCTTCATTTTCTGAAATTTGAACATCTATGTCAGATTTTGAAACAATAAAAGTTTTATCTTGTGGTTGGTCAAGTATTGCAGTATATGGTACATTTAGTCCATTTGCAATTTTCCAAATTGTGTTTACTGTGGGATTAGAATCACCTTTTTCAATTTGTGATAGCATGACCTTACTTACACCAGATAATTCAGCAAGTTGACCTAAACTTAAATTACGTTCATTACGTAAGCGATTTAAATTTTTTGCAATAATAGTATTAATACTCATATATGCTCCTTAAAATGTAAATTATTGACAAATATAATTTACGAATGTATAATTTATTTAACATTATATCTATTTTACGAATGCATGATATATTAAATGTTAAATATACTGTACATCCGTAATATACATTATAATGTATAAACAGTTGTTTTTCAACGGATTATAGTTAATAGATTAAGGGGGAATTGTGATGAATGTACTTAATAATGTTACAGAAGCAATAGGGAATACTCCAATGTTACACTTATCTAAAATAGTAAAGGAATTTGGAGTAGAGGGTAATATTTATGCAAAGATGGAGTATTTAAATCCAGGATTCAGCAAAAAGGACCGTGTAGCATTACAAATGATTACAGAAGCAGAAAATGCAGGATTATTAGTTCCAGGACAAGCAGTTGTAGAATTAACAAGTGGAAATACTGGTACAGGATTAGCAATAGCTTGTGCATGTAAAGGCTATAAGTTCATTGCATGTATGTCAAAAGGTAATTCTATGGAAAGAGCAAGAATGATGAAAGCTTTAGGAGCAGAAGTAGTTCTTGTAGACCAAATGCCTAACTCAGTTCATGGACAAGTTTCTGGTGAAGATTTAGCACTTGTAGAAGTTGAGGCTCAAAAAATTGCAAAAGAAAGAAATGCATTTAGAGCAGATCAATTTAATTTAGAAGCTTGTAATCATGCACATGAATATTATACATCAGAAGAAATGTGGGAACAATTAGATGGAAATATTGATGTATTTGTAGATTTCCTTGGAAGTGGTAGTACTTTTGCTGGTTGTTCAAAAGGACTTAAAAAGCACAATTCTTCAATCAAATGCTATGTAGTTGAACCTTCAACAGCAGCAATTTATTCAGGTAAAGAAATAACTGACCAAGGACATAAAATACAGGGTGGAGGTTATTCTATGGATTTACCATTAATAGATAAAAAGTTTATTGATGGTTATATTCAGGTAACAGATGATGAAGCAACTGATGTATCAAGAAAATTAGCTAAATTAGAAGGTGTATTTGCAGGTTTTTCTTCTGGTGCAAATATATGTGCAGCGATTAAATTATTAGAAAGTTCAGAAAAAGGTAAAAATATAGTTCTTACTCTTAATGATAGTGGCTTAAAATATTTGAGTACTGATTTATATGAAGAGCTATAATAACATTAAAATATTAATGTACTAACTTTTAAATTAAATATATGGATTGAAATTTAGCAGTTATGTTTTTAAAAGAATCATAATTTAACTATAAAAAAGTATCTCTTTCAATTTGAGATACTTTTTTCGTATTTCTTATATTTATAATATTTATGAAGGAAAACTAAATGACTTAGAAAGTTATTTGAGGTAATTAAGATGAGTGTTTTGATTTAAGATTAGTATTATATAAATGGTAGAAAGTTACATATAAAAAGTAGTGTTTATTTCATTACCTTCTTTATCTGTTCCGATAGGGTCTTGTAGAGATACTTGTGATTTGTTTTTTTTGTTAGATCTGATATTCATTAAAATTTCATTTTCAATACATCTAGAAGCATATGTTGCTAATCGAGTTCCTTTATCTATATTATAAGTTTCTATAGCTTTTATTAATCCTATTGTACCTATAGATATTAAATCATCCTGGTCTTCTGTCGAATTGTTATATTTTTTTGCGATATAAGCTACTAATCTCATGTTTCTTTCAATCAATGTATCTTTTGCACTTTTATCATTTTCTATTTTAAATTTAGTTAAATACTCAATCTCTTCTTCAGGGGTTAAGGGTTTTTCAAAAGATTTAAGTGCTGCCAATAAGTCACCCCCTTTTTAACGGTCACTTTAAATTATATGAAGGAGACTTATCCAAGTTGACTGTTATTCAATAAAATAATATGTATACTGTTAGAATTTAAAACATATATTTACAAACTTTTGGCTGTAATATAACACTAATGAAGAAGAAATTAAGTTTAATTTTTTGTTGAATATATAAAAAATAAGAAGGATAAATTATTAGTTTATTTGGTATAAATTGAATTCTAGATGTCAATAAATAAAAGAGAGAAAGATATGATTGCAAATAGTGAAACAAATTTTATATGTCTTTTAGGACATCCAGTGAAACAAAGCTTTTCACCAATCATGCATAATTATTTATTTGAAAAATACAAACAAAATAACGTTTATGTATGTTTTGATGTAGAGCCAAAAGACTTAGGGAAAACAGTCAAGTCCATAAAAAGCATGGGTATAGAGGATTGTAATGTGACAATACCTCATAAGGTAAATATAATTAAATACTTGGATTATATTGATTACAAAGCAAAATTAGTAGGAGCAGTTAATACTATTAAGAATGAAGGAGGTGTGCTAAAAGGATATAATGCTGATGGAGTTGGATTTGTAAAATCTGTAATTGAAAATGGATTTACCCTAAAAGAAAAAAGGGTCATGATATTAGGTTGTGGAGGTGCATGTATGGAATTGATATGCTAATAAATCAAGGTTTAAATTCATTTTGTATATGGACTGGAATAAGGCTAGATAGTAATGAAAATAATTGTGTAAAAGAGATTTATGAAAAAAAATTATAACTAAATCCTTAAGAGTTAATCTATAGAATATAAAATATTAATGAGAGGTTTTTATTATTGAAAACGAAAAAGAATGGCTTTATATCAATTGAATGTATAATGAGTGTTGCCATATTATATGTAGCTGTGTATTTGGTATCTACATCTTTATATAGCTGCTATAGTTTTATTAGTAAAAATGTATCTAATAGAGAAATGTTAAATATTGCTAAGAAATACTTGGAAGATGAGAAATATAAAATAAAAAATAATGAATATCAACTGACTGAGGATGAAATAAATAAAAATTACATAAAGGGTTATGAGATTAATAGCACAGTGAAACAAATTTTAAACTATTATCAATGTTATGAGATTAATATGGAAATTAAGAGTGATTTAAAACAATTAAGATTTAATAGTTATGTTACAAAATAATAAAGGTTCTATATTAATAGTAACATTGATAATATTTTCTATTATAAGTACTGTATGTATTATGTGTATAGGTTTAATTTATAGTAATGATAATATATTTGAATTAGAATATAAAGATACTAAGTTGAGAGAAGCTTCTTTAAGTGGTATAGAAATATCAATAAGTAATGTGCTTTGCTGTGTGGAGGAAGCTATTAATATATCTAATAATGAAGAAGAATTTAGAGACTATTTCTTAGGAAATAATATGATTGATTGTATAAAAAAAATAAAAGATACATCTTATAGTAATTTAGAGGAAGTTCATTTAAAAATAGAAAACAATACTATATATGACAAGGGAGATTTTTTTGAGTTTGATATAATAAGTACAGCTAGAGAAAAAGATTTTTTAAAAGTAATAAAAGTGAGAGTGAAAATTAAAAATCCATGGGTAGGAATTGATATTAAAGATTATATAAATGATGATTATAGCAATAAAGGTTCTATTAAAACATCTGATGAGTCTAAAACATTTGACCAAATAGAACCTTCAACTATATTTGAAGCTGGGATTAAAGATTTTGATAATCAAAACACTAATGGATATGATGAAGAAGAAATCAGCCAAGAGATAATAGAAAACATAAAAAAGAACTTTGATGAAAAAAATTTAGTATATATATATAAGTATAGGGGTGTATAACTTTGAAAAAAGAAGGAATGTGACTGTAATTGAATTAGTAGTATCTATAAGTATAATACTATTGATAACTACAATATGTTTTCCAAAAGATAATCTTGAAAATCATAAAATAAATTTATTTGCACGTCAACTTTGTTCAGATATAAGATATGTTAGACGAATCAATATGTTTAGCAACTACAATACATATATATACTATATAAATCAAAAGGAACAAGAAGGATATGTATTGAGGAAAGATGGTAAAAATGTTAAATCCATAGTACTACCTAGAAATGTAAGAATTGCAAGAAGTATTGAAACCATAAAATTTAAATCTGATGGCTCACCTCAAAAAGCAACTACAATAGAGATATATAATGATAGATTAAATAAAACTATAACAATAACACCTGTAAGTGGAAGAGTACTTTTGAAAGAGGGAAAATATGAAACGTAAATGTGGATATTTACTTTTAGAAAGTGCAGTATCTTTAACCGTAATTGTAGTACTGGTGATAACTTTATATTCTATATTTATACTTACAATGAATTTAAAAGTTAAAATAGAAGATAAAATGGAGTTACAACAACAAAGTATTGAAATTACAAAATCTATAGAAGGAATCATTAGTAATTCTAGGGGGATAATAAATTTATCTTCTAATGATGAAAGTTTTAAAAAAATGACATCTATAAAATGTAGATATGTAGATGAAAATACAATTGATGATGAAGAATATACAAGCAACAAAGAAATTATATTAAATGAGAGACGAAATAAATTGTTTGTGAATTCTTTAAATGGTGAAAATAGCCAAGCTGGTGGATATGAAATTGGTGATTATGTGGATGAAATGTATGCCTCAATGTCTAATAATGGAGAATATATTAATATAATGTTGAAATTATCAAAACGTAATCAAAAATATGAAACTGAGTTTAAAGTAAAAGTATGGAATTTTATTAAAAATGTATAATTTTGAGTAGAAGTATTGTTAATGAAGATGATTGTTTTATTTTTTATAAAAGTTATTCTGTAACAATCTAAAAAATTATGTTTATCCATTGTTTTTAAATAAAAAGTAACGAGTAATGGTGGAAAGTATAGTCGTAGAGATAAATAATATCAATATATAAAATGTATAAAGTGTGACTATAGATGTAAATAATAAAAATATAGGATAAGTAATCTGCCAAATACTTGTTTATATTGTATAACTTATGATATTATGATATTAGTAAAAATTTGTAATCCTGACTTGACAGAATTCAAGTAAGAGATATAATTTTAAAGACATAGTAATGTAAAATTTACTAAAAAATAAGAAATTTATTTTAATATGGAGGAACAAAAAATGGTATCAGCAGGTGATTTTAGAAAAGGTGTTACATTTGAAAAAGATGGACAACCATGTTTAGTAGTTGATTTTCAACACGTTAAGCCAGGTAAAGGAGCTGCTTTCGTTAGAACTAAATACAGAAACTTAAAAACAGGAGCTATAAGAGAAGAAACTTTTAATCCAAGTGAAAAATTCCCTAAAGCTGTAATAGATACAAGACAAATGCAATATCTATACAATGATGGTGAGTTATATTATTTTATGGACCAAGAAAATTTTGAACAAATACCATTAAACTATGATCAAGTTGAAGATGCAATTAAATTCTTAAAAGAAAATGAAGTTGCGACAATAAGATTTTATCAAGGACAACCATTCCAAGTGGAAGCTCCAAACTTTGCAGAGCTAGAAGTTGTAGATACAGAGCCAGGAATAAAGGGAGATACAGCAAGTAATGTAACTAAGGCAGCTACAGTTGAAACTGGAGCAGTTGTTCAAGTTCCATTATTTATAAATACTGGAGATAAAGTAAAGATAGATACTAGAATAGGTGAATATTTATCAAGAGTATAAAAATTTATGTATATAAAAGCTTATATGTCTTAATAATATAAGATATATGAGCTTTTAGTTTATATATTAAAAAGAAAGCGAGGGGTGTTACATGAAACATTTATATGAAGAAGTTGCATACTTAAAAGGTTTAGCAGAAGGTTTAGAAATAAGCACTGAAAGTAAAGAAGGGAAAATGGTACATAAAATAGTTGATGCATTAGAAGTATTTGCAGAAGCTATTGTAACATTGGATGAAGAACAAGAAGAACTTCAAGATTTTGTTGAATCTATAGACGAAGATTTAGCAGATTTAGAAGAAGATATTGCTGACATGGAAGAGGATCTTTACGAAGACGATGAAGAAGATGATGACGATGAGGACTTCAGCTATATAGAAATGGAATGCCCAAATTGTGGAGAATTAGTAGAAATAGACGAAGATTTGTTATATGATGATGAAGTAGATGTTGTTTGTCCTGATTGTAAGGCTGTAATATTATCATCAGAAGATGATTATGATGATGATGATTGTACATGTGGTGGTTGTTCAAATTGTGATGATAAAGAATAAAAATTCATAAGAAATAAAACTGCCTATGATGCCTATGAGATATTTTGTTTCATAGGTAGTTTTATTTTTATGAGATGAGTATTTTGGATTTTGGTTTTGCAATAGTTGCACAAAAATAGTACACTAGAATTTATAGAATAGGATTTTGGAGGGATGCAATAATGAAGATAAGTAAAAAATTACTAGATAATATACAAAGATTTGAAGATGTTATAAATTATAAATTTAAAAATAAAGAATATATACTAGAAGCTCTTACACATAGTTCATATTCTAATGAAAATAAGAGATATAATTTTAATGAAAGATTAGAATTTTTAGGAGATTCAGTTTTAGGTATAGTGATAAGTGATTATTTATTTAATGAAGAATCTAATCTGCCCGAAGGGGAATTGACTAAGCTTAGAGCAAATATAGTTTGTGAAGATTCATTAAGTGAAGTTGCAAATGATATAAATTTAGGGATTCATATGCTATTGGGTAGAGGTGAAGAAGCTACTGGAGGTAGACATAGAACTTCAATATTAGCAGATGCACTTGAGGCTGTAATAGCAGCGATATATCTTGATGGAGGATTTGAAAGTGCAAGACAATTTATATTGCACCATATGGAAAATATAATTTATGACTCAAGAAAAGGAAATATATTTAGAGACTATAAAACACATCTTCAAGAAGTATTACAAGGAAATGGAGAAAATAATATTTGGTATAGGCTTATAGAAGAAAAAGGACCAGACCATAATAAAAGGTTTGTTATGGAAGTGGGAATTAATGAAGATGTTTTAGGTATAGGAGAAGGTAAAAGTAAAAAAGAAGCAGAACAATTGGCTGCTAAAGTAGCTCTAAAGAAAAAATTATGGGAAAAATAAATATAATATGTAAAAATATAAAAAGAAATATTTAGATTAGAAGGATGTTGTAGATGAAAAAGAGAATTATACCTATATTTGTTCCTCACAAAGGATGTCCTCATGATTGTATATTTTGTAATCAAAAAAAAATAACAGGTGTGAGTACTGATGTTACTAGTGAAGATGCAAGAAATATAATTGAAGAATGTTTAAAGACTATAGATAAGGATGCTGATGTAGAAATAGCATTTTTTGGTGGAAGTTTTACTGCTATAGATGTAGATATACAAAAAAGTTTATTATCTGTTGCCAAAGAGTATGTAGAAAAAGGTTTTATAAAAGATATTAGAATGTCCACAAGGCCAGATTGTATTAGTGAAGAAATATTAGAAATGTTAAAAGAATATAAGACAAGTATAATAGAGCTTGGAGTACAATCTCTAGATGAAAAAGTGTTATTAGATAGTATTAGAGGACATCAGTCAGAAATTGTATACAAGAGTTCAAAGTTGATAAAAGATAGTGGAATTAAACTTGGTTTACAAATGATGGTTGGACTTCCAACTGATACAGAGGAAAAATGCATATTTACAGCCAAGAAATTTGTAGAGCTTAAGCCAGATTGTGTAAGAATTTATCCAACTTTAGTGGTAAAAGAGACTGGTCTTGAAAAATTGATGGAGCAAAACGAATATATGCCATTTACACTTGAGGAGAGTATAAGAATAGTAAAAAAAGTACTTGTATTATTTTATGTTAACGATATAAATGTAATCAGAGTTGGGCTTCAAGCTACTGATGATATACAAATGGGAAAAGCTGTCTTAGCAGGTCCATATCACCCTGCTTTTAGAGAATTGGTAGAAGCTGAGTTGATAAAAGATTATTTAGAATTTCTTACTTTACAAAATAAAAATATAAAGAATATGTTAGTAAAGTCTAATAAAAAGAATATTTCTAAAATAATAGGAAATAAAAAAACAAATATTAAATATATGAAAGAAAATTTTGGTGTGATTTTAAAAACACAAGAATCAGATTTAGATATAAATCAATTAGAAATTGTGTTAGATGGGAAAAGTTTAATTATTGCTAATATGAGAGACATCCATAGAAAATTGTATGACATTTATAACCTTTAGTTTTAACAATGAAGGGAGAGAAACGATTTGTATTTAAAGAGACTAGAGTTAAAGGGATTTAAATCCTTTCCAGTAAAGACCGATATTATTTTTAAAGAAGGAATAACAGCGATAGTAGGGCCAAATGGAAGTGGAAAAAGTAACATATCTGATGCCGTAAGATGGGTATTAGGAGAACAAAGTATCAAGAGCCTTAGAGGTGATAAACTTGAAGATGTAATATTTGCAGGTACAGATACAAAAAAACCCATGAATTACTGTGAAGTAGCTCTTACTATTGATAATTCTGAGAATCAATTAGAATTAGACTTTACAGAAGTGACTATAAGAAGAAGAGCTTATAGAAATGGAGAAAGTGAATTTTTTCTAAATAATAAGAGTTGCAGATTAAAGGATATAAAAGAAGTCTTTTTAGATACTGGTATTGGAAAAGATGGTTATTCAATTATAGAGCAAGGAAAAGTAGATGAAATATTGAGTAATAATCCTTTAAGTAGAAGAAAAGTTTTTGATGAAGCTTGTGGTATATCAAAATATAGATATAAAAAACAGGAAGCAGAAAGAAATTTAAGTAATACAAAAGAAAATTTAGAAAGAATAGATGATGTATATATAGAAATTGAAAATCAATTAAAACCTCTTTTTAATCAACAAACAAAAGCAAAAAAGTATTTAGAAATAAGTGAAAAGTTAAAAATACTAGAAGTGAATAATTTTATAAGAGAAATTGAAGGAATAGAAAAAGAACTAAGTGAAGTTGATGAGCATAGTAAAGTTATTGAAAAAGAGCTTAAAGAAAAAGAAGAGCAAAAAAATGTTGTAGAGAAAAAACAAGAAGATGTTGATAAGGAAATAGAGGTACTACAAGATGTAATTGAAAAGTCTGTAGATTATATAAATTCAATTAAAGGTGTTATATCAAAAAAAGAGTCACAAATAAATTTAATTAAAGAAAGAATAAAAAACTTTACAAATGAAATATATAGAAAAAATTCTGAAATAAACAATATAAAAGAAAAGCTAAATGAAAATAAGGCATACATAAAAGAATTAGAAATTAATAAGTTTTCAAATAGTGAAGAGTTATCACTATTACAAGAGAATATAAAAAAGTTAGAATCTAGTAAAGAAAATCAAAGGATTAAGTTGGAATCTTTAAATAATGACATAGAATTATTAAAAGAAAATATAATAGATATATTAAATAAGAAGCAAGAATTTAGTAATAAGCTATCTGCTTTAAATGCGAATAAGGAAAATATGAATATTAGAGATGAGAACATAAACTCAGAAATATCAGAATTAAACCAAAATATTCAAACAAAATCTTCTGAATTAGATAGTATAAATAAAGAATTTAATATGAAAAAAGAAAATTTAAACAATGTGAATAGCAGAAATAAAAAATTAACTGCTGATTTACAATCTTCTATTAGTGAACTCAATAAGATAGAAGATGAAATACAGAAGAGTAAATACAATCTAAATGGATATAACTCAAAGTTAAATGTTTATATAGATATGGAAAATCATTATGAGGGATTTAATAGAGGTGTAAAAGAAGTATTAAAAAATAAAGATTTAAAAGGTATTCATGGAGCACTAGGACAGATTATAAATGTTCCTGAAAAATATGAGAAATCTGTAGAAGCAGCACTTGGTGCTTATATGCAAAATATAATAACTGACGATGAACTTAGTGCTAAATCTGCAATAAACTATTTGAAGAAAAATAATTTAGGAAGAGTAACATTTTTGCCATTAAATATAATTAAATCAAATAAAATAAGTTTAGGAAATTTAAAAGCAAATACTAAATTTATAGGAATAGCAAGTGATTTAATTACGTTTGATGAAAAATATAGAAATATAATTGAAAATATACTTGGAAGAACGATATTTATAAATAATATAGATGAAGGGATAAAATTTGCAAAAGAAACTGGTCATAGATTTAAAATAGTAACTTTGGATGGTGAAATCTTAAATCCAGGAGGTTCTTTAACTGGAGGTAGTTTAAAAACTAACGGAAATATATTATCAAGAAAAAGATTTATTAACGAATATACAGAAAGAATAAATGATGTTAAGGTTGAGATTTCAGGTCTAGAACTCACAAAAGAATCCCTAAATAAAAATATAAAAAATATAAAAAATGAAATTGATTTAGTTGAAAATGAAGTAAAAGATTTAGAAAAAAGCATTATAATAAAGAGTACAAGTATAGAAAATATTGAATCTGAGATTGAATCTTTAAAATCTAGTATAACTAGGCTAGATAATGAGAAAAGTGATTTGGGTTCTAACTTAAATTATACACTTGAAAAAAGTGACATTGTTAAAAAAGACATGGAAGCATTAGAAAATACATACAATCAAAATAAAGAAAAAATTGATATATTAAGTGATGAAATAAAAAAATATAATGATTTGTATGATAAAGAAAAAGCTGAATTCGATGAATTAAATCTAACTTTAGTAAAGAAAACAGAAGCTTACAATAGCATCATCAGAGATATAAAAAGAATATCTGGTGAAAATTGTGAGTTAGAAGAAAAGACTAAACAATTAGATGAATCATTAAATTATGAAGAAGCAGAAATAGTTAAGTTACAGGAGTCTATATCTATTGAAGAAAAAGAAAAAGAAAACTTAACTAAACAATTGGGAGACAGCAATAGAAATCTTGAAACTAGAAAAATAGCTAAAGATGACTTGAAAAATAATTTTGATGAAATTAGTAAAGAGTTAAAAGTTATAGATAGACAACATATAGAACTTAAAGAGAGTTTATTTAAGGTTGGTGGAAGATTAGAAAGATTAAAAACTAGTCAAGACACATATATAAATAAGTTATTTGAACAATATGAAATGACTTTAGTACAAGCATTGGAAATCAAGGATGAAAATTTAGAGATAGATAGAAAATTCTTAGAAAATCTAAAGAGAGAAATAAGAAGTCTTGGGAATATAAATATAGATTCTATCAAAGAATATGAAGAAATCAAAGAAAGATATGATTTTTATAGTGAACAAAAACAAGATTTAGAAGAATCTATGGAGGAGATAGAAAAACTTATACATACATTAGAAGAAAATATGAAATCTGAATTTGAGATTAAATTTGAAGAAATAAGTAAAAACTTTAAGTATGTGTACAAAAGACTTTTTGGTGGTGGTTGTGGAGAATTAACTATTTTAGATAAAGAAAATTTATTAGAAAGTGACATACTAATAACAGCTCAACCACCTGGTAAAAAAATGAAGAATTTAAATCTGCTGTCTGGTGGAGAAAAAGCTCTAACTGCAATAAGCATATTATTTGCAATATTAATTACAAAACCAACACCATTTTGTATATTAGATGAAATTGAGGCTCCACTTGATGACGCAAATATATTTAGATTTGGAGAATTTTTAAAGGATTTATCTAAAGAAACACAATTTATATCAGTAACTCATAGAAGAGGAACTATGGAAGCTGCTGATTATATCTATGGAGTTACAATGCAAGAAAAAGCTATTTCAAAAGTTATTAGTTTAAAGCTAAAAGAAGCTCAAGAGATAACTGATATTATATAACTTAGATTGACATAGGAGGAAGAATAGTGTTAAAAAAATTATTTGGTTTTGGCAAAGATAAGGATAAGGAATTAGAAAAAAAAGATGTTGAATCAGAAGAAGAAATAGAAAGTGGTGCTGACAATTTAGAAAATATAGAAGAAACAATTTTTTCGGGGTTTGAAGAAGAAGTTATAGATAAAGTAGAGGATATTCCAGAGAAAACTGAAGAAGACGTTGTTAATGAAAGTAGTGAAGAAGATAGACATATAGAAGATAAAGAAGAAGATAAGATAGATATTAATGAACAAGATGTAGAATCGTTAATGAATAATGATTCTACAGATTGTGAAATAGAAGACTTAAACAATGATAATTATGATGAAGAAGCTGAATATGAAAATTATGCAAATAAAGAAGAGGAAAGTGAAGAAAAGAAAGTTAATTTGTTTGAAAGATTAAAGCAAGGATTAACAAAGGCAAAACAAGGAATAACTGATAGAATAGATGAGGTTTTAAAATCATATACGAAAGTAGATGAAGAATTACTTGAGGATTTAGAGGAAATTTTAATAACAGCAGATGTTGGTGTAAATACAACTATGGACATAATTGAAAAACTAAGAGATAAAATAAAGCAAAAGGGAATTACTGAACCAATAAAGGTAAGAGAAGAACTTAAATCTATAGTTGAAGATATACTTACAAATGAAAACTCTACATTAGATATAGAACCAGCTCCATGTATAGTTTTAATGGTAGGTGTAAATGGAGTAGGTAAAACTACTACAATAGGAAAATTGGCAAATAGATACAAAAAAGATGGGAAAAAAGTTTTATTGGCAGCAGCAGATACATTTAGAGCCGCAGCAACAGAGCAATTAGAAATCTGGGCAAACAGAACTAATGTAGATATAATAAAGCATAAAGAAGGTGCAGACCCAGGAGCAGTAGTATTTGATGCTATAAAGGCAGCAAAAGCTAGAAAGACAGATTTATTAATATGTGACACAGCTGGAAGATTACACAACAAAGCTAATCTTATGAATGAACTTGGAAAAGTATTTAAAATAGTAGATAGAGAATTTCCAGAAGCAAAACGTGAGGTACTTCTTGTAGTAGATGCAACAACAGGTCAAAATGCAGTTGTTCAAGCTAAAACATTTAAAGAAGTTGCAGATATAACTGGTATAGTACTTACAAAACTTGATGGAACAGCAAAAGGTGGAGTAGTGCTTGCAGTAAAGTCAGAAGTAGATGTACCTGTAAAACTTATTGGGGTTGGAGAAAGAGTAGAAGATTTACAGGATTTTGATGCAAAATCATTTTCAGATGCATTATTTGGTAACTAGTATTCTTTTAAAAATAATGGTTGACAAGAGTGTTTATATGATATAAAATACAATAGTGTAAAGTAAATAACCTTTACAGTATACTGCTAGGAAGTGTAAGATATGAATATAGAAAAAATGGTCGAAATTGGATTGTTATTTGAACAGTATAAAGAATTACTAACTGATAAGCAAAAAGAGATAGTAGCTCTATACTATGAAGAGGATTACTCTTTAGGTGAAATCAGTGAAAATTTAAGTGTATCAAGACAAGGTGTATATGATACATTAAAACGTTCAGAAAAGATACTAAGAGATTATGAAGAAAAGCTACATTTAGTATCTAAGCTTCAAGAACAGGAAAAAAATATTAAATTTATAAGAAATAAAATTATTGACATTAAAGAAGATTTATTGCACAATAGAGATTGTGCTAATTTAATCCCTAAGCTAGAAAATATAGAAGATGTATGTAGGGAGATGATAAAATGATATTTGAAGGATTGTCGGATAAACTACAAGGGGCATTTAGTAAGTTGAAATCAAAAGGAAAACTTACAGAAGCAGATGTAAAAAATGCCATGAGAGAAGTTAAACTTGCTCTTCTTGAAGCAGATGTTAACTTTAAGGTAGTTAAAGATTTTATAAAAAAAGTTCAAGAGAGAAGTGTTGGACAAGAGGTCATGCAAAGTTTGACACCAGCTCAGCATGTAATAAAAATTGTAAATGAAGAACTTACAAGTTTAATGGGGGATGTACAAAGTAAAGTAATGATTTCCTCAAAACCTCCTACAATTTTAATGATGGTTGGATTGCAAGGGGCAGGTAAAACTACAACAGCAGGAAAACTTGGAGGATATTTTAAAAAGCAAGGCAAGAAACCTCTATTGGTAGCTTGTGATATTTACAGACCAGCAGCAATAAAGCAACTTCAGGTTGTTGGAGAAAAATTGGATATACCTGTATTCAATATGGGAGATAAAGAAAATCCAGTAAATATCGCTAAGGCAGGTTTAAGTCATGCAATTAAAAATGCTAACGATTTGGTTATTATAGATACCGCTGGTAGACTTCATATAGATGAAGTGCTTATGGATGAGTTAAAGTCAATTAAGTCAGAAGTTAAGCCACATGAAATACTTTTAGTTGTAGACTCTATGACAGGTCAAGATGCAGTAAATGTTGCAGAAAGCTTCAATGAAGCACTGGGCGTTGATGGAGTAGTATTAACTAAGTTAGATGGAGATACTAGAGGTGGAGCTGCACTTTCAATAAGAGCAGTAACACAAAAACCTATAAAGTTTATGGGTATGGGAGAGAAACTAGATGATATAGAACCTTTCCACCCAGACAGAATGGCATCAAGAATATTAGGTATGGGAGATGTATTAAGCCTAATAGAAAAAGCACAAGAAAGTATGGACTTAGAAAAAGCTAAGGAATTAGAACAAAAAATCAAAAAACAAGAACTAGATTTTGAAGATTTTTTGCAACAAATGGAACAGATACAGAACATGGGACCTCTAGACAAGATACTTGGCATGATGCCTGGTATGGGAAATATAAAAGACCAACTTGGAGATGTAGATTTGAATGGTAAAGAAATGAATAGAACTAAAGCCATAATTCAATCAATGACTACATATGAGAGACGTAACCCAGGAGTATTAAATGCTTCTAGAAAAAAAAGAATAGCTAGAGGTAGTGGAACTACTGTACAAGATGTAAATAGACTTATAAAACAACTTAATGAAATGAAAAAAATGATGAAGATGTTTGCTGGTTCACAAAAAAGTATGAAGAAAAGGGGCGGCTTAGGCGGTTTACCTTTTTTTAAATAAAATATAAAAAATAGTAAAAATTATTCGGAGGTGACTGTAATGGCAGTTAAAATAAGATTAAAAAGAATGGGAGCTAATAAAAAACCTTTCTACAGAATAGTAGTAGCTGATTCAAGAGCTCCAAGAGATGGAAAATTTATAGAAGAAATAGGATACTATAATCCAATTTCTGAACCTAAACAAGTAAGAATAAACGATGAAAAAGCTATAAAATGGTTAGCTACTGGTGCTCAACCAACAGAAGTAGTTAAAAAATTACTTGTAAAAAATGGAGTAATAGAAAAATTCGAAGCTTCTAAACAAGCAAAATAATTTTTTCTTAGCAATTAGTATAAGTAAATACTTATGGTTAAGGTTACTTTAGGAGATGAAATATATGAAAGAGCTAGTTGTAGATATAGCTAAGGCTCTAGTTGATAATCCTGACTCGGTTGTTGTTGAGGAATTTAAAGACAATGATGGTATCGTCTTAAAGCTTACAGTTGCTCAAGATGACATGGGTAAGGTTATTGGGAAGCAGGGAAGAATAGCTAAAGCTATAAGAACTGTCGTAAGATCTGTTGCAAATAGAGAAAACATAAAAGTTTCTCTTGAGATAGTGTAAAGAGGAGGATTAGGTATAGCACCTAGTCCTTTTTGTATAACTGTGTATAGTTTTGAGAATTTATGATGCTATGGTAACATAAGATTAAATTTTTTAAAGAAGGTGATAACATGAAAGAAAAATTAACTCATTTTAAGGTAGGGCAAATAGTAAACACACAAGGTCTAAAAGGTGAGGTAAGAGTTTATCCGCTTACTGATGATATAGATAGATTTGATGAATTGAAAGATTTTTATTTAGGAAAAGATTTAGACAACAAGTGGACTGTAGAAAATGTAAGATATAAAGGTTCTATGGTTGTAATGAAGATAAAAGGTATAGACACTATAGAAAAAGCAGAAAAGCTAAAAAATAAATTTATGTATGTGTCTAGAGAAGAAAGTAGAGACCTTGAAGAAGGTGAGTTTTTTATAGCAGACATGATTGGTATGGAAGTTTTGACTATAGAAGGAAAGTATGTAGGAGTCTTGGAGGATGTACTTCAATATTCTGCAAATGATGTCTATGTAATAAAAGGTGAGGAAGATAAAGAATTTATGATACCAGCTATAAAAAAATTTGTACCTACTATAGATATAGATGAAAGAAAAATGATTATAGACCCTATCAAGGGTATGATAGATTAGGTGGTAATATGAGATTTCATATAATGACGCTTTTTCCAGAAATATTTAATTCATATATGAATGAAAGTATAATGAAAAGAGCAGTTGAAAAAGGTATAATTGATGTGTGTATATATAACATAAGAGATTTTTCTAATAATAAACATAAAAAAGTAGATGATTATCCGTTTGGAGGAGGAGCTGGTATGGTGATGACTCCTCAACCTATATATGACACATATAAGCATATAATAAAAACTCATAATATAAACAATCCAAGAGTAATTTATTTAACTCCAAAAGGTAAGGTATACAATCAATCCATAGTCAAAGAGATGTCTATTGAAGAAGATATAATACTTCTATGTGGTCATTATGAAGGAATAGATGAAAGAATTATTGACTTAATAGTAACTGATGAAATTTCAATTGGAGATTATGTACTAACTGGAGGAGAACTACCTGCACTTATAATGATAGATTCTATATCAAGGTTAATTCCAGGCGTATTAAATCAGGACGAGTCATTTGAAGAGGAGTCATTTAAAGATAATCTATTGGAGTATCCTCATTACACAAGACCTAGAGAGTTTGAAGAATTAAAAGTACCAGAAGTGCTTTTATCAGGAAATCATAAAAAGATAGATGCGTGGAGACGAGAAGAATCTATAAGAATAACTAAGGAAAGACGACTAGACTTATATAGAAAATCTCAAGAAAAATAGAAACATATACAATAAAAACTTAATATACATGTATACAATAAAGTGGCTATAAATGGAATTAAAAATACAAAAGTGCTTGTAATAACTATAGAAGTATAGTATAATATAAAATGTTGAAAATACGGGCGTTCCTCTGTTTACACTGGTCGGGTAGTTAAGAACGTCTATGATATCTAGGAGGAAGAAAGATGAATGAAATGCTAAGAGCAATTGAGCAAGAACAATTAAAAAATGAAGTTCCTAATTTTGGACCTGGGGACACAGTTAAAGTACACGTTAGAATTATAGAAGGAAAAAGAGAAAGAATACAAATATTCGAAGGTGTAGTATTAAAGAGACAAGGTGGAGGAGCAAGAGAGACTTTCACAGTTAGAAAAATGTCTTTCAATGTTGGTGTAGAAAGAACTTTCCCAGTTCACTCTCCAAAACTAGAAAAAATAGAAGTAACTAGAAAAGGTAAAGTAAGAAGAGCTAAACTAAACTACTTAAGAGGTAGAGTAGGTAAAGCTGCTAAGATAAAAGAAGCTAGAAATAGATAATTAAAAACTTTACTTATAAATGGGGGGCTGATTTATCAGTCCTCTTTCTATTTTAATTGAAATCATAACAAATAATTAAATTGTAAGCAGATATGATTATTTGTTGAAAATATACTATTTATTGATAGATTTAGGAATTTTAAAATTGAAAATAAAATCAATAAATATTGGATTATATTTTGAAATAATACTAAAAATAAGAAGATAATATTATGTAAAGTATGATGTTAAAAGGGTGACAATGTAAGGATTTAAGTAGATATACTTTTAAGTAAAATTAGGTAATAATAACATACTATTTTAAAGGAGTGATATATATGTCAAATGAATATGATGAGTATCTTATGGATAATAATCTACATATAAACTGGTATCCAGGTCATATGAAGAAAACCAAAGAATTAGTAAAAAATAACTTAAAACTAATTGATGTAGTGGTTGAACTTTTGGATGCTAGAATCCCATTTAGTAGCAAAAATCCAGATATAGATATGCTTGTAGGAGATAAGCCTAGGGTAGTGGTATTAAATAAAAGCGATATGGCAGATAGAGATAAGTTAAATCAATGGATTGAGTACTATAAACAGAATAACATAAAAGCTATACCAGTAGATACAATAAAAGGTGTAGGTGTAAATAAGATAGTGGAAGAATGTAAGAATGTAACTAGAGAAAAAATGAGTTCTCTAAAGGATAAAGGAAGAAAAGAAAGGGCTATAAGAATAATGATAGTTGGTGTACCAAATGTTGGTAAATCATCTCTTATAAACAAATTAACAGGTAGAAAAAGTACTCAAACAGGAGATAAGCCAGGAGTAACTAAAGGTAAGCAATGGGTTAGATTAAAGGGAAATCTTGAGCTTTTAGATACACCTGGAATACTTTGGCCAAAGTTTGAAGACCAAGAAGTTGCCTTAAACTTGGCATTTAGTAGAGCTATAAAAGATGAAATTTTAGACGTTGAGACCTTAGCTTTAAGACTTATAGAAAAACTTATGATAATAGAACCAGAAAAGCTGAAAGCTAGATATAAATTGGATTCTTTAGGAGAAACTCCAATTGAAACAATGGATATGATTGGTCATAAGAGAGGATTCATAACAGGTGGAAAAGAACTTGATTATACACGTATAGCTACAACTGTTCTAAATGAATTTAGAGATGGGAAAATAGGCAATATAACACTAGAAGTGCCAGAGAGTGTTAAAAGATAGATTTTAAAGCTGGGTTAAAAAATTAATATTATAAATAAAAAAAAGCCTTTTTTTAAAAGGTTTTTTTATTTTTCTGAAATATAGACAAAAACTGTCACATAAAAGTATAAATTAGATTAGAAAACTTTCAAAAATATTAATTTAAGACAAATACACCTAATTTTTTGAAAATTAAAATCAATATGATAATTTGCAATTTTGGCATATTGACTTGTTTGTTTCATATAATATATAATAAGCACAAATAAATACAATATATTAAAAATTTAATTTATTTAATTTTATTAATTTAATAATGGATTCTTATTGTTTTAGTTAATTTATTTATGCAAACGTGAACAATTAAGAAATTTTGTTAATTTAATAAGGTTAAAAAGGGGGATTTTATAATGGGTAAGACCAAAGATGTAATAGTATTTGGATTTGCATTATTCGCAATGTTCTTTGGAGCAGGTAACTTAATATTTCCACCATACTTGGGAATAATTACAGGTCCAGAATGGTTAATTGCCTTCTTAGGATTTACATTTGCCGATGCTGGTTTGGCACTTCTAGCAGTAATGGCTACAGCTAAATTCGATGGAAACGTAGTAGAAATGTTTAAAAGATGTGGTATGAAATTGGGGATCCTTATAGGTTGTGTAGATATTTTATGTATAGGACCATTCTTAGCTATACCAAGAACAGGTGCAACAACTTATGAGATGGGTATGATGCCTTTATTTGGAAGCTCAGTTCCAGTGTTATTATTCTGTATAGTTTATTTTGCGATATCATATGTATTAACAATAAGACCATCTAAGGTCGTAGATATAGTTGGACAATTTTTAACTCCAGCTCTTCTAATAGCTTTAGCATTTATAATTATAAAAGGTGTTGTATCTCCTCTTGGAGAGATAATAGATAAACCTATGATACCTAATGTATTTGCAGAAGGGATAGGTCAAGGTTACCAGACAATGGATGCATTTGCAGCAATAGCACTTGCATCAGTTCTGATAGTATCCTTAAATGAAAAAGGATATACTAATATTAGTGAAAAGTTAAAGATGATTGGTAAAGCAGGTGTTCTTGCTTGTGGAGGATTGGCATTAGTTTATGGTGGATTATGTTTCCTTGGAGCAACTGTATCAACAATGTATGGAACAGATGCAGTACAATCACAAGTAATAGTAAATATAACACAAGGGTTGCTTGGAAATGTTGGGAAAGCGATTTTAGCAGTAGTAGTATCTCTAGCTTGTTTAACTACATCTATAGGTCTTACATCTGCAACAGGGCAATATTTTTCTAGACTTACAAAAGGTAAATTAAGCTATGAAAAAATAGTATTAGCTGTGTCTGTATTCAGTGCAGTAGTAGCATCTTTTGGTGTTGGAACTATAATAAAGATAGCATCTCCTATATTAAGCATAGTTTATCCACCATCAATTGTTTTAATAATTTTAGCTTTCTTTAATGAAAAAATTAAGAATGATAATGTATACAAAGGTGCAGTATATATGTCACTGCTTGTAAGTATATTAACAGTTATATCTAGTTATGGAGTAAGCATTCCAGTAGTAAATTCTTTACCTCTTGCTTCATTAGGATTTAACTGGGTAGTTCCAGTTGTAATAGCTGGAATAATTGGTAATTTTATACCATCAAAGAGTCAATCTAATACACTTGGAACAAATTAAATGTTATTTAATTGAAATATAAGTATCTGAAAGTAAAAGAGTTATCTATAATAAATGAAACTATTTATATAGATAACTCTTTTTATTTTTTGAGTATATACCAATTATTTATATTTAGTATAGTAAAATTAGATAAAAGTATTAAAAAAAAAATAATGTTTATTTTTTAACAATTATGAGTCTTTATAAAAGATATTTAGATGAATATCAAAAGTTCAGGCATGTGTATTAGTTGATTTTCACAAAAATATCACATAAATAAAATTATGACAATAATAAAATAATAAAATAAAATTTAAGGCATTTGAACATATAAATAACTTGTGTAAACTACTAAATTGTTTTCTAATTGGTTTATATTAAGATTATTTAGTAAATTCTAAAAAATAAATAGACTAGCGCGAATACCAGCAACTGCAAAGTTTTAGTAAGTTGGAACTTATAATGTAGTTTCTATGAAGAAAAATAAATCAATAAATCATAATAAAAAATTTTCAGAAAAAATGATTTGAAAGCACATTAGTAAGTAAAAAGTCTATGAGTGTAGAATTGGAATTCAGTAAAATTAATAGTGAGTTTAGCAAAATAAATACAAAATACTACAAGAATTAACGTAAATAGAAGTTCTGACAAAAGGAAAACGATTTTCTAGGTATCATAATTTTGAAAATTAAAAAAATTAAAAATCATATTGACTGCTTTTTTTTCAGATTATATAATAAACACAAAATATTTAAATATTTAAAATTTAAATTGAACTTAAAAGATTATACAAAAATAAAAAGGAGAGTGATGTATACATTAATATTGTCTATAAAGCAATATAAATTGGAAATAATGCAAATAATCCAAAAAGTCACACAATTAAGATGATTTAAAAGTTTTACTTTTGTCAAGAAAAATTAAATAAAAATAAAAAAAACATATATGTTTAAAGTATACATGTTGATTTTATTTAATTAAGAAAGTTGTATTAAATATTGCGAAGATTTTATAAATTATGAAACATAATTGACAAGTTTAAGTCAAAAATGTATAATTAAATAAAATCTCGTCAAAAGGTTTTCATTTAAGAAGAGATTGGACTTATTTTTTGGTAAAATGTAATAAAAAGTAGTAGAATTCAAATGGGGGTGCTTTAAATGGGTGAGAAACAAATCAAGTTTAAAGATGTAATTGTAATTGGATTTGCACTATTTGCAATGTTTTTTGGTGCTGGGAACTTAATATTCCCTCCATATCTAGGAGTTTTATCCGGAAGTAGTTGGTTAGTAGCTTTCATAGGATTCCTTTTCGCAGATGGTGGTTTGGCATTATTAGCAGTTATAGCAGCAACTAAGTTCAATGGAGACACATCAAAAATGTTTTCAAGAGCTGGTAAAGGATTAAGTATTGTATTAGGATGTGCAATGGTAATCTGTATAGGGCCACTTTTGGCAATACCTAGAACAGCAGCAACAACTTATGAAATGGGTATATTACCTACAATAGGTTCAGGAATAAGCCCAGTAATATTCTCTATAGTATTCTTTGCTATAGTATTGGTTTTAACAATAAGACCATCAAAAGTTGTAGATATAGTTGGATCAATTTTAACTCCAGCCTTACTTATAGCTTTAGCAGTATTGATAATTAAAGGTATTGTATCTCCATTAGGAGAAATAAGAGATGCTTCTTTAATACAAAATGTATTTGCAGAAGGTATAACTCAAGGATATCAAACAATGGATGCATTAGCAGCTAGTGTATTTGCATCAATTATAATCATGTCAGTAATAGCTAAAGGTTATACAGGTGAAAAAGAAAAGATGAAAGCTACAGTAAGTGCAGGTGTTATAGCGGTAGTAGGTATGGCACTAGTTTATGGTGGATTATGTTACCTTGGAGCAACTGTATCTGAAATATATGGACAAGATGTTCAACAAACAGCTTTAATAGTTTCAATAACAGCATCATTACTTGGAAATACAGGTAAAATTTTATTGGCTATTATAGTTGCATTAGCATGTTTAACAACAGCTATAGGTCTTTCTTCAGCAGCAGGTCAATATTTCTCAACACTTACAGATGGAAAATTAAAATATGAGCATATAGTTATAGTAGTTTGTGTATTTAGTGCAATCATATCAAACTTTGGAGTAAGTACAATAATAAAATTCTCTTCTCCTATATTAAGTATGGTATATCCAGCAACTATAACTCTAGTTATACTAGCATTATTTAGTAATAAAATTAAAAATAACAACGTATTCAGATGCGCTGCATATATGGCATTGTTAGTAAGTGTATTAACAGTTGCAACAAGCTTTGGTATAAATATTCCTTTAGTTAATAGCTTACCATTCGCTTCATTAGGATTTAACTGGATTGTTCCAGTTGTAATAGCAGGAATAATAGGAAACTTTATTCCATCTCAAAGTAGTAAAGCTGTACAATAATAAAGAATAATTAATACATATGGGAATTGTCTTAAAGTGAGTGAAATCATTTTATAGGCAATTCCTTTTTAATATGTAAAACTTTTTATGTAAATGAATATTAAATAAAGTAGATTAAAGATAGATTATTGTTAGGCTGAATTTTGTTATATATATTTACAAATAATATTTATGGTATAGAACATATTTATATGCAAAATATAAAGAATTTATTATTAATTGTAATGGAAAATAATGGAATAAAAAATGGTGGAATTTATAAAAAAATAAAGTATATAAGAGTATAATTACACTTTTATGTACTTTTTTATATTATTTTTAAGTTTTTAATATAAGATGTTTAAGATATATGAAGTCTACTTGTTTAACTGGAAAAACTATAAAGCGTGTTATATTGAATATAAAATAGTATAATATATATTATATGAGATAATTAATATGAAAACATGCAAATGTAGAAAAAAGTTTGTTTAGAATTACAACTAATAGGTGTATTAATGTAATACTAATTTATTGGAGGTCTAAAAATGAAGTACATAATAAAAAGAGATGGGACAAAAGAACTTTTTAGTAAAAGTAAGATTGAAGATGCTGTCTATAAGGCTAGTATAAATAGTGAAGGTGGAGTAGACAGGGATTTAGCATATGATATATCTAGAAAAATCGCTAATGATTATAATTCTATGGAGGAATGCTTATCTGTAGAAGAAATCCAAGATATAGTTGAAGTATTACTTATGGAATCAAATAGAAAAGATATAGCAAAACACTACATATTATATAGAGAAAGACGTTCAGAAATAAGACATAAGGCTTGGGAATTTGATGAATTACAAAAATCGATATGGAAAAATAAGTATAGACACAATGGAGAAAGTTTTGATGAATGGATAAAGAGAATTTCAAATAATAGTCCAAGAATATCAAAGTTAATAAGACAGAAGAGATTTTTATTTGCAGGTAGAATTTTGGCAAATAGAGGTTTACATAAAGAAGGTAAAAAAGTAACTTATTCTAATTGTTATGTAATAGAGCCACCAAAAGACAGTATAGAAGATATCTTTGACACTGCAAAAAAACTTGCTAGAACTTTTAGTTATGGTGGAGGGGTTGGAATTGATATTTCAAAATTAAGACCAAAAGGTGCAAAGGTAAATAATGCTGCAAAATATACAACTGGAGCAGTTTCTTTTATGGAACTTTATAGCATGACAACAGGTTTGATTGGACAAAGAGGTAGAAGGGGAGCTCTTATGATTTCTATGGATGTAAATCATCCAGAAATAGAGGAGTTTATAGACATAAAAACAGATTTGGAGAAGGTTACTAAGGCAAATATTTCTGTAAGAGTAACAGATGAGTTTATGCAAGCTGTAAAAGAAAGAAAGTTGTATAATTGTACTTTTGAAGTTGAAACTACTGGAGAAAAAATAGTTAAGATAGTAAATGCATATGATTTATTTAATAAGTTTGTTAAAAATAACTGGGATTATGCAGAACCAGGCATATTATTTTGGGACAAAATAAAAACATATAACCTTATGAGTGAAGACAAGGACTTTTGTTTTTCAGGGGTAAATCCTTGTGCAGAAGAGCCACTTCCAAGTGGAGGAAGCTGTTTACTTGGTTCAATAAACTTATCAGAGTTTGTAATACAACCATTTGGGGAACATGCTACCTTTGATATTAATAAGTTAAAATCTTGTGTTAGAGAAGCCGTGGTAGCTTTAAATGATGTACTAGATGAGGGATTAAATTTACATCCATTACAAGAACAAAGAGATAGTGTCTATAAATATAGACAGATAGGTTTAGGTGTAATGGGTATTGCTGACATGCTTATAAAAATGGGGATAAGATATGGTTCTGATAAATCTTTAGAATTATGTGATTTAATTGGTAAAACTATGCTTAATGAAGCTGTAAAACAATCAGCTTTAATTGCTAAAGAATATGGTACATTTAGTGAGTATAAGTATGAAAATATTTCTAAATCTAGATTTTTTATAGAAAATTTAAACGATGATATTAAAGAGATGGTTAAAAAGTATGGGATTAGAAACTCACAACTCTTAACTATACCTCCTACAGGTTCTATATCTACAATGATAGGTATTAGTGGAGGAATAGAACCTATATTTAATCTTTCATATATAAGAAAAACTGAAAGTTTACATGATGAAGATGTGTATTATAAAGTATATACTCCAATAGTTAAAGAATATATGGATAAAAAAGGTATTACAGATGAAGAATGTTTACCAGATTTTTTTGTTACTGCTATGAACATAGGATATGAAGAAAGAATAAATATGCAAAAAGTATGGCAAAAGTATATTGATGCTTCTATATCATCTACAATAAATATACCTTTTGAAACTACAATTGAAGATGTTTTCAACATATATGTTAAGGCATGGGAAGCTGGTCTGAAGGGAGTGACAATATTTAGAGATGGATGCAAAAGGAGTGGAATCTTAATAAATGAAAAAAAAGATGAAAATAATAAAGAAAATAACAAAAAAGAAGATAGTAAAAAAGAATCTTATAAAAATAATAAAGAAGAAAAAGATAATAAAGAAGAAAAAGCCAAAGAACTAAAAAATAAAAATTTTGAAGAAGATGAAAAGTTTGTATGCCCTGAGTGTGGAAGTGAAGGAATCGCACATACAGGTGGATGTAGTATATGTTTAAAATGTGGATATAGTGGATGCAATTAAATTCTAAGTTAGTGGATTTTTAATATATTTAAGAGAAGAATATTTTTACAGGTGAAAGATGAGGGGATAGTATGCAGAACAAAAGTGTGAGGGAGATTAAAGAAATAATTGAGAATTTAGAAGTTGAAAAGTATATGGAGTATATAGAAATATTAAGAGTGGATGAAAGAAAATCTGTTCAAAGTCTTGCTATAAAGCTTGCTAAGAAACTGGATAATATTAGAAAAGAAGCAGAAAGATTAGAAATTATAAATATGTTTGAAAATGAAGGATACGATAGAGGATATTTATATATTGGAGGAATTGATGAAGCTGGAAGAGGACCACTTGCAGGTCCTGTTGTAGCTTCCATTGTAGTGTTTAAGAAAAATACAAAAATAGAAGGAGTAAATGATTCTAAGAAGCTAAGTGAAGCAAAGAGAGATGAACTTTTTGACATAATAAAAAAAGAAGCATTAGATTATGGAATAGGGATAGTAAATAATGAAGAAATAGACGAATTTAACATACTAAATGCTACATATATGGCAATGAAAAAGGCAATAAATTGTTTGAAAAAAACACCAGATTATTTGCTTGTTGATGCAGCAACGATACCAGGGATTGATATAGTTCAAAATCCAATTGTAAAAGGTGATTCAAAATCTATATCAATAGCAGCAGCAAGTATATTGGCGAAGGTTACTAGGGATAGTATAATGTACCAATATGATAGAGTATATCCAGAATATGGATTTAAATCTCATAAGGGATATGGAACAAAAGAACACTATGAAGCTATCGAAAAACATGGGATAACACCTATACATAGAAAAAGCTTCTTGAAAAATATACTGTAAACATAATGTGATATAATATATGTAATATAAATTACTATAATTGATGGGGGATTAGAGATGGATTATAATGAACTATTAAAAAATGCTAGAGAAAATTTAAATGGAAGTTGTAAAGTTTGTAAAGTTTGTAATGGAGTTGTATGTGCAGGTGAAGTACCTGGTATGGGAGGTAAAGGAAGTGGCTCTTCTTTTATAGAAAATAGTAAGAGCTTAGAAAAAGTAAAAGTAAATATGAGAGTAATACATGATGTTTCAAATCCTGATACATCTATAGAAATGTTTGGGAAAAAAATGAGTGCTCCTATATTTGCAGCTCCAGTAACAGGAACTACTTTAAATATGGGTGGAAAAATAAGTGAAAGAGATTACATAGAACCAGTAGTTGCAGGATGTGCAAACAGTGGTATCTATGCAATGGTTGGAGATACAGCAGTAGATGCATTTTTAATGGAAAATTTAGATGTAGTTAAAAAGTATAATGGTGCTGGAATCGTATTTATTAAACCTTGGGACAATGAAAATATTATAAAAAAGATAAAATTAGCTGAAGAAGCTGGAGCATTTGCAGTAGGAGTTGATATAGATGCTTGTGGTTTAGTAACTTTATCACTACATGGAAAACCAGTACTTCCTAAAAATGTTGAACAAATAAAAGAGTTAGTTAAATCTACTAAATTACCATTCATATTAAAAGGAATAATGACTGTAGAAGATGCATTAATGGCAGTTGAAGCAGGTGTAGATGCTATAGTTGTATCAAATCATGGAGGAAGAGTACTTGACTGTACACCAGGAGCATGTGAAGTTTTACCAAAGATTGCTGAAGCTGTTAAAGGCAAAGTTACAATACTTGCAGATGGTGGAGTTAGAACTGGATTAGATGTATTAAAAATGATAGGTCTAGGAGCCGATGCAGTATTAATAGGAAGACCTTTTGTGACAGCTTCATTTGGTGGAGCAACTGATGGTGTAGAAACTTATGTAAGTAAACTTCAATCAGAATTAAGTGGTTCTATGATATTAACTGGATGTCAAACTATAAAAGATATTGATGGAAAAGTTATATACAAATAAATTTTTATACAAAAAAGAGGAAAAATCATTTTAATGTAGAATAATTGTACAAAGGGGGAATTTATATGAGTAAAAAAGCTTATGAAGAAGCCTTAGTAGAATTGGAAAAATTTATTGATGAGAGAAAACAAATAGTTAAAAGTGCGGAGGAATGTATTGATAAGTACATAGTTGACAGAACGCTACCTTTTGATTACAAAGATAAATGTGTTGAATGGCAACAAGAGTTACTTGACACTCTAGAAGCACAAATTTTAGAAGCAAATGAATTAAATGTATTATTGGAAGAAAAAAAGGAACTTGAGGAAGATTAGGTTTTGTTGACAAAGTGTAAATCAGTAATATGGTTTACACTTGTTTTTTGCTGTATAAAATATATTCTAATTAAGAAGACTTTATAAAAACTAGATTAGTAAATTTAAAGTAAAATATGATAATAAATAGGATTAATCTAAAAAATAAAACCAGTCTTTAAGACTGGTTTAATTATTATTTTTAGGATTTAAGATATGTTTTTTCATTTCATCTAATACTATTGAATAGGATTTACATTGAGCGGCAGCTAATTCCGACAAAGCAAATCTCTGAGCTTTATTTAGAAAGTCCTTATCTGTACTACATAATTGTTTTGAACAATCTTGTATCATAAGCATCTTAATTAATTTCACAATCTCAAAGACATCTCCTGAATGAAATTTATCATGGTATAATTTAAGTCGTTTCTTTCTATCAAAAATCCATACACCATCTGTTTTATCAATAGATTGGATAAAATTATCAACTTCATTTTCGTTCATAATTGGACGTACACCAATCTTGTCAGCATTCAGAACAGGAATCGAAATTTTAAGAGTACTATTGAAAATTACAGTTAATTCATAGTATTTCTGCATATGTTTATTTATTTCCTTTGTTACAATATCACTTACATAACAGGCTCCCTCTTTTGGATACATCACACTTTCACCAATATTATACATATGTTAGTTATACCTCCAAACTGAATTTTAGATATTGCAATTTGGGTACAATGCTTTAATTATCTAATAGTTAATATTATACCATAAAACGCTTGACAAGTCAAAAACATTGATATATAATATTAAGTTTAGCTTAAAATATGGGCGAAACTAACTATAAAAATATAATATAAAGTGATTTAACATATTGAAATATTATGTTAATATTGTATAAAATTATATACTAATTATATTTAGTAATTATTAGTTTTTTGCAAAATCTCTCAATTTAAAACTTCCAGCTGTTACAAATACTATTCCAATAAGCATTAGAACGATTACATTTATTAAAATACTATCATTACTTTTAATGGCATTTATAGTCCAGTAAAAAGGTGTAAGTTTTGATAGATTAGTCATAAATGATAATTCACTCATTGATGGTATCAGACTAGATATAGATATAGCTAAACCTATTAAAGAATAAAATGTAGTAACAAGGCTTATAGAACTTTCATTTTTAAATACTCTAGCTACCCAAAATACAAATCCAGTGGAAACAAAACTATTTGCTAGTACAATCATTAATATATTTAGAGTTAATTTAAAATCTCCAATAAATGTAAGGCATCCAAGTATTAAAGTGTATACAATTGCTTGAATAAAAAATAGCCCTAAGAGTATACTAAAAATTATTTTTATGTCTTTATGTTTTGTAGAAATAAGTCTTCTTAAAACATTTGATTTTTTTAGTGCAAATAAATCTGAAGCAAGATGTGCTGCATTAATATACATAAAATAACATATCATGAAAACTGCTGAAAATGAGTTTTTATTTTTATCTGGCTTCTTATCAATTATACTTGTTTTAGTTAATTTTTCATTTATATTTTTATCCAATTTTAATTTTAATGAGTTGGTGATAAAAGAGTCTATTTGTGATTCTGCCCAAAGACTACCACCACCATTTTCAGTTTTAAAACACTTAACAACAGGTCGTTTTAAATTATCTATATCAGTTGAAAAGTTTTTGTCTAAAACAAATACTGCAGAAACTTTATTATTTTTTAGCAAATTCATAGCTTTATCTTGTTCACTTAATCCAAATGTGTTTTCCTTCAATTTTGAATTACTTATTAATTTATGTTCATATTTTCCTGAATAGTTGGACACAACTGCTACTGGAGAAAAATACATTGATTGATTATCTGAATTACTAGAAAAAAAGTTAAGAGTAACAACTATTACAATAGGAATCATGACCATATTAGCTAAAAGAGAAGGATTTTTTATATATCTTTTTATATTTGCAAGAATTAATCTAATCATTGTTAAATCTCCCTCCATTTATATTTTTCTTTTACAATAGAGAGTATAATCAATATTGTAGAGATAATTAAGCATGTTATAATTAAATTACTTATTGAACCTAAAGTATTGAAAGCTTCATAATCACTATATAGAGCTCCTATTAAATAAGTTGGAGATAAATTTACAAGTTTGCTAAAAGATTCACTGACCACATTAAAAATACCTCCAAAAATTGTTTGTAAGAAAAGTAATATATAAACTATGAATGTACCATATTTTTTATTAAAAAAACTAGTTACAAAAGTAGATATTGAAGTCATAAAATATGATGATACAGCACATATTAAGGTTAATGTGAAAAGATTACCTTTAAATGTTATTCCAAGTATTCTAAAGAACAAAACATATAATAATAGAAATATAAATGAATAAATCCATAAACCTACAAAGTCGTAAATTAAAAACTGCACTCTAGTTATAGGCATAGAATAAAGTCTTTTTGAAAGTCCTTTTGATTCGCTTATATAATTTGACAAAATATTATTCATTATAAAAATTATTACAAGGAATCCTAATGAAACTAAAGCAAAGTATTCATATGAGCTTTGTTCAGTACCAGTTTTTATTATAGAATTAGCAATAGAACTTTTATTAAACAACTTAGAAAACTCTTCTGAACTTAGGTTTTGAGAATTATTTAAATATAATTTTTCATGATAAGTATTTAATATATTTTGAAGTAGTACTGCTATGTCATCTCTAGTTCCAAGTTTTTCTATACTTAAAGTATTTGATTTTTCCTTTAAAATGTTGTTTTCGTATCCTCTAGGTATTGTAAGTTTTAAATCTGCATCAGAATAATCTTTCTGTATTTTTAAGACAGAAGATAAATTATCTTTTAAATAATTTGTCAAATTATTTGATAATTTGGAGTTATCTTTATCATACACAACAATTGACATAGGTTCTGTTTTTATAGGATTTTGAAACATGTCTTCTGTTACCATTCCAAGGAATCCAGCCAAAAGTAGAGGCAGAGCTAAGAAATATATCAAATTAAGTATGAAGGAGCTTTTTAGACCTTTTAACATAGTTTTTACACTCATATATAATTTCATAAAATCACCCCCATTAATCTCTTAAATTTTTACCTGTTAGATTTAAGAACACATCCTCTAAACTAGGTTCTTCATAAGAGATACGCATTACTTTTGAATTGTTTTTGTCAACAGTATAAAGTGCATCTGTTAACTGAAAGTTTTTATCTACATCTAATGTTATTCCTGAAGCATTCTCTAAAACAGATATAACACCCTTAATATTTTTTAAATCAAATATAAGTTGAGCATTTATATTTTTTATTTCCATGATTAATTTTGTATTTGTAGAGACTATTGATTTTAGATAATTATTATCTCCAAAAGCAACTTCTTTACCTTCATCCATAATGAAAATTTTAGAACAGAGATGTTCAACTTCTTCCATATAATGAGATGTATATATAATAGTAGTTTTTTGTTTTTCAGATATATCTTTTATAAAATTAAAAATATGATTTCTTGACTGAGGGTCAACACCTACAGTTGGTTCATCAAGTATTAGTATCTTAGGATGATTTAAAAGTGCTATCCCAATATTTAATCTTCTTTGCATACCACCAGATAATTTTTTTACTTTTTTCTTTTTAACTTCAGCTAGACCTGTAACTTCCAATGCTTCGCTGATTCTCTCTTGAAGTAACTTGCCTTTTAATCCATAAAAGGCTCCAAAGTATTCTAAGTTATCAAAAGGAGTTAGTGTTTCCATAACTGCTAATTCTTGTGGAACTAATCCTATTATGGCTTTTGCACTCATAGGATTTGCTGACAAATCCACACCATTTATTTGAATATTACCACTATTTGGTAAAGTAAGATTGGTAATTATATTTATAAGTGTAGATTTTCCAGCACCATTTGGACCAATAAGTCCAAATATTTCCCCCTCTTTGACAGAAAAGCTAATGTTATCAAGTGCTAATTTATCATTAAATCTTTTTGTTACATTGTTTACCTTAACTATATCCATAAAAATCCCTCCCAAAATGTTTTTGTGTAATTTAAAAATCTATAATATTATAATAAAGAATTATTAGATGTATTTCTATTACTATAAGTCACTAAAAAAAGTGACTTAAGTCACTTTATGGTTTTAGATTTATTAATTTACTATAAGCTAAGTTTTTGAAAACTTTGTTTAAAGTTTAGATTTTTTATTTATATGCTATATTACAATTTTATTTTTGAAAGCAAATATAGCTAATTGAGTTCTGTCTCTAAGCTCCAATTTACCTAAAATATTAGTTATATTGTTTTTTATGGTACCCTCAGATAAAAATAATTCTTGACTTATTTCTTTATTACTAAGCCCATCTGCAATTAATTTAATTATAGATATTTCTTTTTCAGTTAAATTATATAGATTAGAAATATGCTCATGTTCAACAGTTTTTTCTGTAGACATGATTTTTTCAGCTACACTTTTGTCAAGTACAACATTGCCAAAAAATGAAGAGCGTATTCCCTCATGCAATACTTCATCAGAGCTGTCTTTTAAAAGATAACCTGAAGCTCCAAACTTCATTGCATCTTTTATATATTCATCATCATTAAAAGTAGTTAAAATTAATAATGCTATTGAGCCATTGTATTCTTTTATAAGTCTTGTTCCTAATACACCATCACAAATATTCATTCTAATATCCATAAGAACAACATCTACATCATTTGATTTACAAAATTCTAAAGCCTCATATCCGTTAGAGGCATCTCCAATTATCTCCAAATCATCATAAGATGACAATATAATCTTAAGACCTTTTCTAATTAGTTTTTCATCATCAACTATAAGAACTTTTATTTTGCTCAAAAAAATCACCCCCTGAAAATTTAGGAAAAGAAGCTCTAATTGTAAAACCATCATTGTGATTATCAAATTCAACTTTTCCATTTAGTTCATATATTCTTTCACTAATACTGTTAATTCCATTTCCTTTTTTTATATTTTCACATCCTATGCCATTATCACTAATTGTAATTATAAGATTTGAAGGATTAAATGTTATAAAAATTTTGATTTTACTTGCTTTGCCATGTCGTGATGCATTGGAAAGCGATTCTTGAATAAGTCTATATAAAGCTATAGATTGACCTCTAGATAGGTTCCAAGTGTTTTTTGATATAGTTAGTCTTACATTAATGTTTGTAAGTTTAATAAAGCTTTTAATTAGTTCTTTAATTTTAAATAAATTTTGATAATTTTCATATTCAATAGGTTTCAACTCAGAGATAGCTCTTCTAACATCTTGAAAACTTTCATTTACAAATTCTCTAAGTTCATGTACTAAATCAGATACTTCGGGCTTATCATTTAAGAGCTTTTCTATGGCACTTAACTGTATTATTGTTGTAGAAAGAGAATGTCCAACACTATCATGTATTTCTCTAGATATTCGGTTTCTCTCTTTTAAAATGGCTAGTTCTTCTATAGAACTTGCATAAATTTCTAAATCAGAATTAGATTTTTTTAATTTATCTTTAGAAATCCTAAGCTTATCATAAAGGCATTGATTGTACAACTTGGATATATTTTCATTTTCTATGTATATAGAAAGTATAGATATAATCAACAGTATTGAACTTGATTCCAAAGCTAGATACAAGTTTTTGTCTAAACTGATAATAAAAGAAAATACTATAATGAAAAACAATAGTATGTATTTGTATTTTTCATTTATAAAAAATGATATGTCCAAAATTAAAGGAACAAAGTAAAGTGAATTAAAAGTCTTTGTACAATTATACAATATAAAAATTAAGATAAGCTCTAAAAAATAAGAAACAAGTACAATTCTATTCTTATTTGGTAAAGAAAAAAATCTGACTTGGTTATTTATTATAATTAGAAATAATATTATTATTGTCATAATTGGATACAATGTATTTTCAGCATTGTTTAAATAACTTACAACCAATATAAATAGGGATAAATATCTTATAAAAGTAACTAATTTTTTTCTATTCATTAAAAACATTCCTCCATGAAAATAAACTTTCCTTATGAAAACTAGAATAATATCATAAAAGAATAAAGTCAATAGAAGTAGATATTAAATATTAATGGAAATAAAATCAATCTAAAAAATTTGAATAGTTAAATCGTATACTGACCATAATCAAAAAGTAAAAATTTAATGTATTGGAGTAAAAAATGAACAACAAAGAAAAAGGTGATTTTGGAGAAGAAGTAGCAATTAATTACTTATTGTCAAAAGGTGCAAAACTACTAGAAAAAAACTACAGATTAAAGATTGGAGAGGTAGATATAATAGTAAAGATAGGTGATGAAATTGTGTTTGTAGAAGTAAAGTCAAGATCTAATTTAAGGTATGGTTATCCTTGTGAATCTGTAAATTTCAAGAAGAGAAAAAAGATAATTGAGATTGCTAAATACTATATCAAAAAAAATAATTTACATAATATTTCCGTAAGATTTGATGTTGTAGAAGTTTATTTATCAGAAAAAAGAGTAAATCACATAATGAATGCTTTTTAAGAAAGATAAAGATTAGGAAAGGATTATTATATGTTGAGTATTATTAATTCGAGTAATTTAATAGGAATAGAAAGTTTTCTAGTAAAGGTTGAGGTGGATACAAGTAATGGTATACCTAGCTTCAATATTGTTGGGCTTCCAAGTAAAGAAATTAAAGAGGCAAGGGAGAGAGTTAAATCAGCTATTATTAACAGTGGATATAAATTTCCCAAATACAAGAATTGTTGTAAATTTATCACCAGCAGATATAAAAAAAGAAGGTGCTTTTTTAGATTTATCAATAAGCATAGGTCTTTTAAGAGAAGTAATAAAAAAGGATGAAAATTATATAAGAGAAAGTATGTTTATAGGAGAATTATCATTAGATGGAAAAATAAGAAAAGTAAGAGGGATATTACCTATAATTATAGGTGCAAAAACTCAAAATATAAAACGTATTTTTATACCAGTTGACAATATAAAAGAAAGTTTATTTATAGAAGAAATTGATATAATACCTGTTAAAAGTTTAAAAGAGTGTATAGGCTTTTTAAATGGAGAAATAAAAGTCGATAAAGAAAAAATAATGTCTTTTTTAAATGAAGAAATAGAAACAAATGGTAATTATACATATTGTAAATATCACGAATTTTATAATGAAAAAGAAAGTAAATATGATGAAGATTTTAAAGATGTTAGGGGAAATTATTTTATAAAGAGAAGCGCAGAGATAGCTGCTGCTGGAAATCATAATATGCTTATGATTGGGCCTCCAGGCTCAGGGAAAACAATGATTGCAAAAAGAGTAATAACAATTTTACCAGATATAAGTGTAGAAGAGATGATAGAAGTAAGTAAGGTTTATAGTGTCTTGGGCATGATAGATGAAAATAAAGGCATAATTGATAAGAGACCTTTTAGGGCTCCTCATCATACAACTACAAAGCAGTCTTTAATTGGTGGAGGAACGAATGCAAGACCTGGAGAAGTAGCACTAGCACATAGAGGTATTTTGTTTTTAGATGAAATTGCTGAATTTGATAGGAAAATACTTGAGACTTTGAGACAACCTATAGAAGATGGATATGTAAATATATCTAGGGTAAAGTACAGTACAAAATATCCTTGTAGAGTACTATTAATTGCAGCTATGAATCCATGCCCATGTGGTTACTATATGTCAAATACAGAGTGTAGATGTAGGAGTAATGAAATTAATAAATACATAAATAAAATATCAGGACCATTGTTAGATAGATTTGATATTTTTGTAGAAGTAAATACTGTAAAATATGATGATTTAAATTCATCAAAGCAAGAAGAAAGTTCTCAAAAAATAAAGATAAGAGTAGAAAATGCTAGAAAAATACAAATAAATAGATTTAAAAAAGATAATATAAAAAATAATAGTGAAATTAAGGCTTCTAATTTATTAAAATATTGTAAATTGGAAAAGGAAGCTTCAAAAATGGCTAAAGTAATATTTAATAAATACAACTTAAGTAGTAGAAGCTATACAAAACTTCTAAAGATGGCAAGAACAATAGCTGATTTAGAAGGAATAGAGTTGATAAATTCACAATGTATTATAGAAGCTTTTTCATTTAGAAGAGCTTATTATAGTTATTTTAAATAAGTTTTTGAGGTGTATTTTATGGAGAAAAAAGATATCTATTTATGGTTAAAATCAATTAGTGGAATAACAACAAAAACAATTGAAATAATAGAAAATGATATAGTAAATATTGAAGATATATTTGATTTTTCTGAAAAAGAAATATATAATTTAAAAAATATAAGCTTGAATATTAGAAAAAATATAGTAAAATATAGAGGTCACGCTTATTTAGAAAATGTAAAAGAACTACTTTACAAAAAAACAATTAAATATATTTGCCAATATGATGAAGAATATCCTGAAAATTTGAAGAATATATACAATGCTCCAAAGTTATTATTTTACAAAGGTGATATAAGTTTAGCTAATAATAATTTTAATATAGCTATAGTAGGTTCAAGAAAGCCTACAGCTTATGGAATTAATTGTGCAAAAACAATGAGTTGTCAATTGTCCCAATATGGAGTTAATATAGTAAGTGGATTAGCTATAGGAATAGACGCATATTCACATATAGGTTGTATGAATGGAAAATCTAAGACTATAGCAGTGCTTGGGTCAGGAGTAGACAACCCTCTTCCAAAACAAAATTTACATTTATCAAATAAAATATTAGAAAATGGGGGACTATTATTATCAGAGTATAATATTAACTCAAAAGTAGCTCCATATCATTTTTCTAATAGAAATAGAATTATTAGTGGGTTAAGTGATGGAGTAGTGGTTGTAGAAGCAGCAATACGAAGTGGTGCATTAATAACTGTAGAGTTTGCTCTTGAACATGGAAAAAATGTTTTTGCAGTACCTGGTAATATAAATTCTCAAATGAGTAGAGGATGTCATAAAATTATAAAAGAAGGTGCGAAATTAATTGAAAATATAGATGATATTTTGAATGAGTATAACATATTTAATATTATCGATAAAAAAATAAATCAAAAATATGATAATATAAGTTTAAATGCCAAGTCTAAGCAAATAATTGAAGCTATAAAAAGTGAAGGAAGCTTGCATATAGATAGTATTTGTGATTATACTGGTATAGAAATAAAGTATGTAAATTCAATAATCAATGAATTAGTACTAAATGAGTTAGTAGTAGAGATGAATAATAAAACGTACAGTTTAAATGTATAAATTTAAGATTAGGTAGTGGGGGTGTGTGGTTTTATGGCCAAAACATTAGTCATCGTAGAATCGCCTGCAAAAGCTAAGACCATAGAAAAATTTTTAGGTAAGAGTCATTATACAGTAAAAGCATCAGTTGGTCATGTTAGAGATTTGCCTAAAAGTAAATTAGGTGTAGATATAGAAAATAATTTTGAACCTCAATATATAAACATACGAGGCAAAGGCGATGTAATAAAAGAATTAAAAAAAGAAGCTAAAAAATCTAAACAAGTATATCTAGCAACCGACCCTGATAGAGAAGGTGAAGCTATATCATGGCATTTAGCTCATATACTAAATTTAGATGAATCGGATGATTGTAGGATTGAGTTTAATGAGATAACTAAAGATGCAATTAAAAAAGCAATTAAGCATCCTAGAAATATTGATATAAACTTAGTAGATGCACAACAAGCTAGAAGAGTATTGGATAGACTTTTAGGATATCAAATAAGCCCTATATTATGGCAAAAAGTTAGGAAAGGGCTTAGTGCAGGTAGAGTACAATCAGTAACAACAAAATTAATTTGCGATAGAGAAAAAGAGATAAAAGCGTTTATTCCAAAAGAATATTGGACAATAGATGTTGAAGCAAAGACAACAAAAGATAAAGATATAACTTTAAAATTTTATGGCAAGAATGATGAAAAAATTGAATTAGAAAATGAAGAGGCTGTTAATGAAATATTAAAAGAAATGGAAGGAAAGGATTTAAAAGTTGAAAAGATAGAATCTAAATCAAGACGTAAATCAGCTCCAAAACCATTTACAACAAGTATGCTTCAACAAGAAGGTGCAAATAAGTTGTTTTTTACTACTAAAAAAACAATGATGATAGCACAAGAATTATATGAAGGTATTGATATAGAAGGCGAAGGCACTGTTGGTCTTATATCATATATAAGAACTGACTCTAAGAGAATATCTGAGGAAGCAAAAGAAAAAGCTAAGAATTATATAGTAAGTGATTTAGGTGAGAATTACTACAAAAATCCTGTAGAGAAAAAAGAAAAGCCAGATGCTAAAAAGGTTCAAGATGCACATGAGGCAATAAGACCAACTTCTGTTGATAGAACTCCTGATAGTATAAAAGCTTCATTGAGTAAAGACCAATATAAACTATACAATTTGATTTGGAGAAGATTTATAGCAAGTCAAATGGAGGATTCAGTATTCGATATACTAAATGTAGAATGTAAGGCTGGAGATATTGTATTTAAAGCCACTGGTTCAAAGATGAAATTTGATGGATATACTAAGGTATACAATTTTTCAGAAAGAGAAGATAAGATTTTACCAAGTATAGAAAAAGGAGATATATTAAGTATAGAAAATATATTACCAGACCAACATTTTACACAACCACCAGCAAGGTATACAGAAGCTAGTTTAGTAAAAACATTGGAAGAGCTGGGAATTGGTAGACCAAGTACGTATGCTCCAACAATAGCAACTATATTAAATAGAGAATATGTTGAAAAGCAAGGTACAAGTCTATGTCCAACAGAACTTGGAATAATAGTTACTGATATTTTAGAAAATAATTTTCATAAATTTATAGATGTAGATTTTACTGCTGATATGGAAAGTAAGCTTGATGTTATAGAAGAAGGTAATACAGATTGGAAAGAAATTGTATCTGAAGCATATGCACCACTTAAGGAAGCCATTGAAGAAGCACTTGAGAATATAGAAAAAATAAACATGGATGAAGAAACTGATGAAATCTGTGAAAACTGTGGTTCTAATATGGTTATAAAATACGGTAGGTTTGGAAAGTTTATGGCTTGTAAAAACTATCCTGATTGCAAAACGACTAGACCAATTATGAATAAAATTGGTGTTAAATGTCCAAAATGTGAAGAAGGAGAAATTATCCTTAGAAAATCTAAAAGAGGGAAAGCTTTTTATGGATGTTCTAATTATCCAAACTGTGATTTTGTAGCTTGGAATAAGCCAACAGGAGAGTTTTGTGAAAAGTGTGGTTCATATATGGTTGAAAAAGTGACTAAATCTGAAACAAAAACAGTATGCTCCAATAAAGAATGTAACAAAGAGTCAAAAGAGCATAATGACGGAAAAGAGTGAAAATTGAAAAAAATCACATAATTCTCTTGAAAAAGGTTCCAAACTATGATAATCTTTCAAGTGTAAACAACTAATATAAAAATAAATTTTCATTAAGAGTGAGAATAATATTAGAAAATATAAAGGTTATTAAAAGGCCTAAATTTCATGAGGAGATGATTAAATGGCAAGTGAAGTATTACAAAAAACAAGAAAAATAAACAAAACATTACAAACAAGTGGTGGAAGCAGTGTCTCTTTTGATTTACTGGCCGGAGCATTAGGAGATGTATTAAATTCTAATGTTTATGTAGTAAGTGCAAAAGGTAAAATTCTAGGGCTTCATTTAAATGATATTGAAGATAGCTCAGTTATAGAAGACGAATATACTAAGCAAAAAAAATTCTCAGAAGAATATACTCAAAACTTATTAAAAATTGATGAGACACTAGAAAACTTAAATGGTGAGAAGATATTGGAAATTTTCCCTGAAGAGCAAGGAAGATTACAAAAATATACTACTGTAGTACCAATATTAGGAAGTGGACAAAGACTTGGAACATTAGTACTTTCAAGATATTCAATGTCATTTAATGATGATGATTTAGTGATAGCTGAATACAGTGCAACTGTTGTTGGTCTTGAGATATTAAGAGCAATAGGTGAAGAATTAGAAGAAGAAATGAGAAAAAAAGCTGTAGTTCAAATGGCAATAGGCACTCTGTCCTACTCTGAGCTTGAAGCAGTTGAACATATTTTTGCTGAATTAGATGGTAAAGAAGGTTTACTTGTAGCAAGTAAAATAGCTGATAGAGTTGGTATAACTAGGTCAGTTATCGTAAATGCGCTTAGAAAATTTGAAAGTGCAGGTGTGATAGAATCAAGATCATTAGGTATGAAAGGAACTCATATAAGAATACTTAATGATAAACTTACAGATGAATTAAAAAAATTAAAAAACAATCAATAATCTAAATTTTATAGATTGTGATTAGAAAAGGTATCTATTTCAAATAGATACCTTTTTTAGACGGATTATTGAGATAATAATCACGAGATATTTTTTTAGAATAGGAGTGGGAATATGCCTTTAGCAGATAAAATAAGACCAAAAACAATGAATGATGTAATAGGTCAAAGTCATATAATTGGTAATGGGAAAATACTGTCTAAGATACTACAGACTAATTTTTTGCCAAATATGATATTTTTTGGTCCACCTGGTGTTGGAAAAACTACTGTAGCAGAGATTATAGCAGAAAAAAGCAATAAAAATTTTTATAAAATAAATGCCACTAATTCATCACTAGAAGATATAAAAAAGGTAATAGCAGAGCTTGGAAGTATAAATAATATAAATGGAGTTTTACTATATATAGATGAGATACAAAGTTTTAATAAAAAGCAACAGCAGTCAATATTAGAATTTATGGAAAATGGTAGCATAACTTTGATTGCTAGTACTACGGAAAATCCATATCATTATGTATATAAAGCTCTTCTAAGTAGGTCGACTATATTTGAATTTAAGCCTTTAGAAAAATTAGATATAGAAAAAGGATTAAAAAGGGCAATTCAAGTTTTAAATGAAGATAGCTATATGGATATTGAATGTAATAATGATGCTATTGAAGATATAGCTATTATCTCTGATGGAGATATGAGAAGGGCTTTAAATGCTTTAGAAGTGGTAGTTTATTCAACTAAACCAAATAAAGATAACATAATTTATATAGATTCAGATGTAGTAAAAAAATCTACATTTAACAAAATTATAAACTATGATAAAAATGGTGATAGTCATTATGATATTTTAAGTGCATTTCAAAAATCTATAAGGGGAAGTGACCCGCAGGCATCCATACACTATTTAGCAAGACTTATAAAAGGTGGAGATTTAATAAGTATATGTAGGAGACTTTTAGTAATAGCTAGTGAAGATATAGGTTTAGCTTATCCAAATGCAGTTGTTGTTGTGAAAGCATGTGTAGATTCAGCTATGCAACTTGGATTTCCTGAGGCAAAAATACCATTAGCAGAAGCCACTATTCTTTTAGCTACATCACCAAAATCTAATTCTGCATGTATGGCAATAATGAAAGCATTGGATGAATTAGATAGAGAATTTGTTAAAGACATACCAAACAGTATAAAAGATGCTCATTATTCTGGTTCTAAAGATATAGGTAGGGGATGTGGATATAAATATCCTCATAACTTTAAAAATCATTATGTAAAACAACAGTATTTACCAGATAGCATAAAAGATAGTATTTACTACATACCACAAGAAAACAAAACTGAGAAAAATATAAAGAAATATCTAGAATATTTGGATAGTGATTTTTAAGTTGAATTTTATGTATCGGGGGTAGATATTATGATTATAAAACTTAACTCAAGTTATCATAGTAGAGTTATGAAATATTTAAAAAAAGAACCTGAGTACAATTTATTTATAATAGGGGATATTGAAAGATATGGATATGGGAATAACTTTTTAAACTTATGGGCAGATATAGGCTTAAATGGTGAAATCAGAGCAGTACTACTTAAATACTTTGAATTTATGATGTTTTATTCAGATGGAGAGTATGATGTTGAAGGATTTTATGAATTACTTTGTGATACTGGTTATGAAGAAATTTCTGGAAAAATAGGTGCTGTAGATGCATTAGCAAAGAGGTTAGGACTTAACAATTTAAAAATAGTTGATTTTTGTAAGCTTCGAACTAGAAAATTTTTAGTTGATAATCATTGTAACGAAAAGGTTAAGAGAATTAGACTTGGAAATCTAAAGAAAACAGTTAGGCTTTATGATTTGATAGATGAATTCCACAGTACAACTTTAGATAGTTTAAAAAATGGTTTAAGAACGGGTAGAGGATATTGTATAGAGATTAACAAAGAAGTGGTATCAATGGCAAAGAGTACATCAGAAAACAGGACTCATGCAATGATAATTGGAGTAGGTACACATCCTAAATATAGAGCTAAAGGGCTTGCTACAAAATGTTTAATTAAACTATGTTCAGAACTTTTGAGAGAGAATAAAATGCCTTGCTTGTTTTATGATAATGAAGAAGCTGGAAAGATATATAAAAAATTAGGATTTGAAAACATTGGAAAATGGGGAATTTATTCAAAATAAAAAAATTAAAATTAATCTTGACAAAATTAGTAGGGTATAATAAAATTATGTTGAAAGTAATTCCTACTAAAACAGTATGAATTAGATTTCTATATAGAGGTGATAATGTATGAAGTTGTCTACTAAAGGTAGATATGGACTAAAGGCAATGTTTGAATTAGCATTAAATCAAGATAATGGACCAGTGTCATTAAAATTTATTGCTAAAAAGCAAAAAATATCAGATCAGTACTTAGAACAAATATTTTCATCTTTAAAAAAATCGGGTCTAGTAAAAAGTGTAAGAGGTGCTCAAGGAGGGTATTTGCTTTCAAAGAATGCTGAAGACATAACAGTAGGAGATATACTTGTAGTACTTGAAGGTCCAGTTGCATTATCTGACTGTGTACTAGATGAAGATGTCTGTGAAAACTCAAACATGTGTGTAACAAAAATAGTTTGGGAAAAGATGAAAAAGGGTATAGAAGATGTTATAGATTCGATTACTCTTAAAGATATGATAAATGACTATAACAAAAATAGATTAGAAAATGATATAACAAATATAAATAAAAAATAGATTTGGAGATGAATGTAATGGAAAAAAGAAGATTGTATATGGATTATTCTGCAACAACACCCGTTAAAAAAGAAGTATTAGATGCAATGATGCCATACCTAACAGATTATTTTGGCAATGCATCTAGTTTTCACACATTCGGAAGAGAAGCAAAAGATGCTTTAGATAAAGCAAGAGAACAAGTAGCAGCCCTTATAAATGCTGAACCTAGTGAAATATATTTTACAGCAGGTGGTTCAGAAAGTGATAACTGGACATTAGAGGGTGTAGCCTATGCTAATAAAAATAAAGGTAATCATATAATAACTTCAAAAATAGAACATCATGCGATACTTCATACATGTGAATACTTAGCAAAACATCATGGATTTGAAATAACTTATTTAGATGTTGATAGCGAAGGAAAAATAGATTTGAAACAATTAGAAGATTCAATAAAAGATACTACTATACTAATAAGTATAATGTTTGCAAATAATGAAATAGGAACTATACAACCTATTAAAGAAATATCTGAGATAGCTAAAAAACACAATATATTATTCCATACTGATGCAGTACAAGCTTCAGGGAATATTCCAGTAGATGTTAAAGAACTAGAAATAGATTTAATGAGTATGTCTTCACATAAAATATATGGACCAAAAGGTGTTGGAGCTTTATACATAAGAAAAGGTGTAAGACTTCATAACTTTGTTCATGGTGGAGCACAAGAAAAAAGTAAAAGAGCAGGTACAGAAAATATACCTGCAATAGTTGGATATGGAAAAGCAGCACAATTAGCTAAAGCAAATATGCAAAATCATGTCGAGACTTTAACTCGTCTTAGAAATAAGTTAATAGATGGTGTTTTAGAAAGAATACCTTATACAAGAATAAATGGTAGTTTAGAAAATAGATTACCAGGAAATGCAAACTTCGCATTCCAATTTATCGAAGGTGAAGGAATACTTTTATTATTAGATATGTTAGGAATTGCTGGTTCAAGTGGTTCTGCATGTACTTCTGGTTCATTAGACCCTTCACATGTGCTTCTTGCAATAGGTTTACCACATGAAATAGCACATGGTTCATTGAGACTTACAGTTGGAGATTTTACAACAGATGATGATATAGATTATATATTAGAGAATTTACCAAAAGTTATAGAAAGACTTAGAAGTATGTCACCACTTTACGATGATGCAAAGAAACAAGGATTAGTAAAATAGACAAAGTAGAGAAGACACAAAAAGTAGACATAAATTAATGTAGGAGGAAAAAATAATGCAATATAGTGATAAAGTTATGGAACATTTTATGAACCCAAGAAATATGGGAGAAATAGAGGGTGCAAGTGGTGTAGGTGAAGTTGGAAATCCTACATGTGGAGATATAATGAAGATATTTTTAGACATAGAAGGAGACGTAATAAAAGATGTTAAGTTTAAAACATTTGGCTGTGGTTCAGCTATAGCAAGTTCTTCTATGGCAACTGAAATGATAAAAGGAAAAACTATAAAAGATGCATTAGATCTTACAAATAAAGCTGTTGCTGAAGCTTTGGATGGTTTACCACCAGTAAAAATGCACTGTTCAGTTTTAGCAGAACAAGCTGTAAAAGCAGCACTTATAGACTATGCTAAAAAGAATAATATCCATATACCAGAATTAGATGGATATGTTATAGATGATGCTCATGACCATGATATTGAGGAAGAAGAATAAAATAAGGAATAATTTTCCAAAAAAAGTTTAAAATGATTTTAAAAAAGTGTATAATGATATAGTAAGATGAAAAATAGCCGTTTTAAAGAAAATGGCTATTTTTTGTTGTACAAACTGTTATTTTAGCCCGTTTTGAAAATCAATTAAATAATAAAAAATATACACATCCATGATATTTAAACGATAAAAAATATAGAAAATCTCAGCAAATCAATTGTTTCCAAGTATTTCATATACAAATATATCTTTAAAAAATCTTACTTAAAAATGCTATTTTCTTTAAAAAGGCACATTTCAAACTAAATACAATCTTAGGGGGAAAAGCTATGAAAATACCAAAGAGGATAGCAGCAATACTTACTATATCATTAGTAGTTAGCAGTGCAACAGCAGGCATGTCAAATGCTCAAACAAACGGTGATACACTTAAAGGTTCAGGCAGATGGGAAACTGCCATACAAATAAGTAAAAAAGGATGGGATACATCTAGAAATGTAATATTAGTTAATGATAATACTATAGTGGATGCATTGACTGCAACTCCTTTTGCTGGTTCTAAAAATGCACCAATTCTTTTGACACAAAACAATAAATTAGATGATAGAACTAAAGCAGAAATAATAAGGTTAAAAGCAGAAAAAGTATATTTAATAGGTGGGACAAAAACTTTAGGCTCAGAGGTAGAGACACAATTAAAATTATTAAAAATTGATACAGAAAGAATATCAGGAAATGATAGATATCAAACTTCTTTAGAAATAGCTAAAAAATTAGATGAGTCTCTTGGAAGAAAAGCAAGTAGTAATATTTCAGAGATAGTTGTAGTTAATGGTGAAAAAGGTCTTGCTGATGCAGTAAGTGTAGGAGCTGCTGCGGCTCAAAATAAAATGCCAATAATTCTTTCTAGTCCAAAAGATGGAATAAAGCAATCAAGTCAATTTATAAAAGATAAAGGTATAAAAACATCTTATGTAATAGGAGGAGTGCAGTCAATTTCAGAAGCTACAAAAAACACTTTACCTAGTCCTAAGAGATTATCAGGAAATGATAGAAATGAAACTAATGCAGCTGTTATAAATGGATTATATAGTGCAAAAGAGCTGAAAAATGCATATATAACAAAAGATGGTATGAACAAACAAGGAGACCTTATAGATTCATTGGCAGTAGGCTCATTAGCAGCAAAAAATAATTCTCCAGTAGTTTTAGTTGGAAGTAAATTAAATAAAGAACAAGAAAAGGTATTAAATACTAAGAGCTTAAAAACAGTTACACAAGTTGGTGGTTCAGGTAATGAGAATGCTTTCTCTGAGATAAAAAAATCACAATCCACAACAACATATGAAGTTAAAAATATAGAAGAGCTAAAAATAGCTTTAGCTAAAGCTGATGCAAATGATGTTATAAATATTAAGCCATCAGGAACTATGTCAAATGATTTATCATTGAGTACTAATAATTCAATTTCTGTAAATTTAAATGGTACATATACAGGTACGATAGTAGTAACTGCTCCAAATGCAGATATAGTAAATAAAGGTACAATAAATAAAATTTTGGTTAAGGATAGTAAAGGTGGAACAATAGTAAATGAAAGTGGAGCAAAAATAGAAAAAGTAGAAATACAAAATAATTCTAGTAATGTTGTAGTTAAAAACAATGGAAAAATAACAAACATAAAAAATGATGCTACAGGAACAAATATAAAAAATGAAGGAACAATAACTGACAAAGTGGAAGGTTCTCAGACTCCAAGTGTAGATGGGACTAAACCAGGTGGAAGTTCATCTGGAGGTTCTTCATCAAGTGGAGGAAGTTCAAGTGGAGGTTCATCTGTAAAAGATAAATTAATAACATCAATAACAGCACTTGATAATTCAATAAAGGTACAAAATGTAGAAAATGGAACAGAATTAAGTAAATTAAATTTACCAAAAGAGTTATCAGCAACTGTGTCTGGAGTAGCTAATACAAAAGTAGGAGTAACATGGAAAAGTACACCAGAATATGCTAGCCAAGTATCAGGAAAGTATATATTTAGTGCAAGCTTATCAAGTGGATATAAGCTATCAGAAGGAGTATCACTTCCAAGTATTACAGTAACAGTAGCTGAACCTGTTAAAGTGGAGACAATAAAGATTACTGATACTGATACATTAGAAAAAGCACTTGCTTTGCAAGAAGATGGTCAAGTGTGGGAAATAAGTGGACAAATAGATGTTAAAAAGCCAGTTGTTATAGATAAAAAAATAATTATAAATGGTGTTGATAATGCTGAATTGAAAAAAGTTGTAGAATTTACTGATACTAAGCCAGGGTACGAAAATATAGTGACAATAGACAGAAAAGATGGTGTAAAAATAAACAATCTAAAAGTAACAGGTTTAGATTCAGACAAATTAAATAAATCAGGAATGCATGTTTATTTATCACAAAATGTTGGATTAAACAATGTAACTTTAAATAATAACAAAGGTGCAGGTTTAATAGTAAATGGTTCGTCAGTAATAGCTTCAAACCTTGTAACAAGTGGAAATGGATGGTATGGAGTTAATGTAGAATATGTAAAAGATGATGGAATTGTAAATGAAACTAACGCAAGACTAGATTTAACAGGTGATTGCAATATAGGTGAATATACTCCAATAAAAACTGATAACTATGATAAAGATAAAGTGATTGTTAATGGATATGGAGATTGTACATTATCACAAGATTCAAAAATTGCTACTTGGGGTAAAGCTTCTATCACTATAAATGAAAATAATGATATAGCTAATATAACAAAAGAAAATAAAATAGATGAGGATGGAAATGGTAGTATACCTAAGTTTGAAAGTGTAGATGGTAGAACGCCTGTAAATATTACACTAAATAAAGGTAAAAATGATTATAATAATGTAAGAGTTCAGATAAAACCAGAAGAAGGTTCAGAAAACTTAAAGGGAATACAGCTAATTGCTAAAGATAGCAACGAAAATTGGTTTAACATAGTGAACACAGGATGGGGACCAATGGAAGGTTTTTCATTACAGGATGCAAAAACACCTGTTTATCTAGTTGGAAATGAAGAAGGTACTTACAAGGTAAAAATAGAACTAGTTGATGTTAATAATTCTAATAGCATAATAACAGAAACAACAGCGTCAGTAGTAGTAGTTAATAAATAGAAAAATACCATTAAATCTTTTAAAATTACTTAATAATATTATTTTTTTTAGAAAATAGAGCAAGCTATATTTTAAATAAATACAATGCTTGCTCTATATGGTATAATAATAAGTAATGCAAAAGATGAGGTGAAATTTGTTTATGAATAAAAAAGTAATGATAGGTATGAGTGGTGGAGTAGACAGCTCTGTAGCAGCATATCTTTTAAAACAACAAGGATACGATGTCATTGGTGTTACTATGAAATTATGGCAAGACGATGACGAAGTTGAAAACGAAGGTGGTTGTTGCTCTTTATCAGCAGTTGAAGATGCTAGGAGAGTAGCAAATAAAATAGGAATACCATTTTATGTTCTAAATTTTAGAGAAGTATTTAAAGAAAAAGTAATAGATTATTTTATAGATGAATATTTAGAAGGAAAAACTCCTAATCCTTGTATAGCTTGTAATAAACATATAAAATTTGATGATTTTTATAAAAGAGCTAGACAAATAGGGTGTGATTATGTGGCTACAGGCCACTATGCAAAAATAGAAAAAGATGAAGATACAGGAAGATATTTATTAAAAAAATCTGTTACAGATAAAAAAGACCAGACTTATGCACTTTATAATCTTACACAAGAACAATTGAAACATACACTACTACCAATAGGTGATTATGAAAAGGATAGAGTAAGAGAAATTGCTAAAGAAATGGGAATGGCAGTCCATAATAAGCCTGATAGTCAAGAAATTTGTTTTGTTAAAGATAATGACTATGCAAATTATGTAAAAAAACATTCTGAAAAGCGTATTGAAGAAGGTTTTTTTGTAGATACTAAGGGAAATGTACTTGGAAAACACAAGGGTATACTATATTATACAATAGGACAAAGAAAAGGTCTTGGAATTACTTTTGGCAAACCAATGTTTGTAGTAGATATAAATCCAATAAATAATACTATTGTCCTTGGAGACAATGAAGAATTATTTAAAAAAGAACTTATTGCAAAAGATGTTAACTTTATATCAATAGATAAACTAGAAGAGCCATTAAGAGTTCAAGCAAAAATAAGATACTCAGCAAAACCATCGCCAGCTACTATTTATAATATCGGAGAAAATACTATCAAAATAGTATTTGATGAAGCTCAAAGGGCTATTACAAAAGGTCAATCTGTTGTAATGTATGATGGAGATATTGTCGTAGGTGGAGGAATAATAGAGAAAAGCTTATAAAAATATCTAAGAAACTTATAAAATAAGTAATATAGTCTATAAATATACAACAAAGTTTATAAAATAAATTTATTGTATATGAAAATATAGTATTGATTAATTTTGTAAAATTTAGTAATATAATTATTATATTAATTAAAAACAAATACAGTGATAAGGAATAGTAGAGTATTTGATGTCTTACAGAGAGAGGGAATATGCTGAAAGCCCTTAGAATAAAATATTTGAAGCAGCCTTTTAGTAGCAATTTTGAACAATGTACCTTGAATTAAAAGGTAGATTTAAGTAGATATTGACGGTAGTTACGTTATAGCTAAGGTTTTCCGAAGATATCATAATTTTTTATGATAATTAGGGTGGTACCGCGATTGTCCTCGCCCCTATAAATTTATTTATAGGGACGAGGTTTTTTATTTAAACGAAAAAATATACTTTATTAGGAGGAACATAATATGGAAAAGATGGGATTAAACGAAATAAGAAGTAAGTTTTTAGAATTTTTTGAGTCAAAAGGTCACTATGCAGCAGATAGCTATTCTTTAGTGCCACACAATGATAAGAGTTTATTACTTATAAACTCAGGTATGGCACCTTTAAAAAACTATTTTTCAGGTGTAGAAGTACCTCCAAATGTAAGAATGTGTACATCTCAGAAATGTATAAGAACAGGAGATATAGAAAATGTAGGTATAACTGCAAGACATGCTACTTTCTTTGAAATGATGGGTAACTTCTCATTTGGAGATTACTTTAAAAGAGAATCAATTAAATGGGGATGGGAATTTGTCACAGAATGGTTAAGTATACCAGAAGATAAAATATGGGTAACTGTATATGAAGAAGATGATGATTCTTATGATATCTGGGCAAAAGAAATGAATTTCCCAGAAGAAAGAATGGTTAGACTTGGTAAAGATGATAACTTCTGGGAGATAGGTACAGGTCCTTGTGGTCCTTGTTCAGAAATATATTTTGATAGAGGAGAAGAATATGGATGTGATAATCCAGACTGTAAACCAGGTTGTGATTGCGACCGCTACCTGGAGTTCTGGAACCATGTATTTACTCAATTTGATAGAGATGAAGAAGGAAACTACAGTCTATTAGAAAGTAAAAATATAGATACAGGAATGGGTCTTGAAAGAATGGGATGTATCATGCAAGGTGTGGACACTATCTTTGAAGTAGATACTATTAAGTCTATATTAGAAGCAGTTGAAAAGTTAACAGGAGTAAAATATGGGGAGAATCCTAAAAATGATATATCAATAAGAATAATAACTGACCATATAAGAGCTGTGACATTCTTAGTTAGTGATGGAGTGCTTCCATCAAATGAAGGAAGAGGCTATGTTCTTAGAAGACTTCTTAGACGTGCTGCTCGTCATGGTAAACTATTAGGTGTAAAAGAATTATTCTTACAAAAACTAATAGATGAGGTTATAAAGGTAAATGATAAAGCATATCCAGTTTTAGTTGAAAAAGAAAGTTATATTAAAAAAGTTGTTGGAATAGAAGAAGAAAAATTCAATGAGACTATAGACCAAGGAACAGAAATATTGAACTCATATATAGAAGTATTAAAGAATGAAGGAAAAGCTGTTTTAAGTGGTCAAGAAGCCTTTAAACTGTATGATACTTATGGATTCCCTATAGACTTAACTAAAGAAATTTTAGAAGAAGAACATTTATCTGTAGATGAAGAGTCTTTCAATGAAGAAATGGAAAAACAAAAAGAAAGAGCTAGAAATGCTAGAGGAAATATGGATGGAGAAAGTTGGAAGGAAGACCCTCTATCAAAATTAGAGTCTACTATAGATAGTATGTTTAATGGATATAGTGAATTATATGGTGAAGGAACTATTGAAGCTATAGTTAAAGAGGATGAGTTAGTTCAAAATGCAAAAGAAGGCGATAAAGTATCTATAGTGCTAGACAATACTACTTTCTATCCTGAAGGTGGGGGACAAGTTGGTGATTGTGGATTAATAACTAATGAAAATTTAGTAGTGGAAGTATTAAATACTAAAAAAGGTGCTAATAATAGTATAAAACATATAGGTATAATAAAATCAGGAAAAATAAGCAATGGAGATAAAGTAAAGACATTAGTAGATAGAGATGTTAGAATGTCTGCTGCAAGAAACCATAGTGCTACACATTTACTTCATAAAGCATTAAAAGAAGTATTAGGAGAGCATGTTAATCAAGCTGGTTCTTTAGTTACTCCAGATAGATTAAGATTTGATATTACTCACTTTGAAGCTATATCAAATGAAGAATTAAAAGTGATAGAAGAAAAAGTAAATAATGTTATTTTATCATCTTTAGACATAAAATGTGATATTATGAATATAAAAGAAGCAAAAGAAAAAGGAGCTACAGCACTATTTGGTGAAAAATATGGTGATGAAGTAAGAGTAGTTTCTATGGGAGATTATTCTACAGAACTTTGTGGAGGAACTCACTTGACAAACACTTCTCAAATAGGAATGTTTAAAATATTGTCTGAAGGTGGAGTAGCAGCAGGAGTAAGAAGAATAGAAGCAATAACAGGAAAAGCTGTTTATGAATACTTAAAAGAAAAAGAAGGAATTATATCTGAAGTTTGTGTAAATTTAAAATCTAAAGAAGATAATTTAATTCAAAGAATAGGTTCTTTATTAGAAGAAAATAAAAATTTATCTAAAGAATTACATGATATAAAGACTAAAATGAGTTTACAATCAGCTGATTCTATTTTTGATTCTAAGATTGAAGTAAATGGAGTTAACTTAATAACTAATAAATTTGAAGGTATGGATATGGATACACTAAGAGAAACAGCAGATAATTTAAGAGATAAGCTTGGCTCTGGTGTAGTAGTATTGGCAAATGTAGTAGATGATAAAGTTAACTTTGTAGTTACTGCTACTAAAGATGTATTAGATAAAGGAATACATTCAGGCAATATAGTTAGAGAAGTTGCAAAAATAGCTGGAGGAAAAGGTGGAGGTAGACCTAATATGGCACAGGCAGGAGCTAGTGACGTATCTAAGGTTGACCAAGCTCTAAGCTATGCAAGTGAGGTTATTAAGACACAAGTTAAATAACATTCACTTAAGGAGGTTTTTAGTTTGGAAAAAGATTTAGACTACACTATGAAATTTGAAGGAATACCAGAAGATAGAATGAGTGTGGGAGACACAATAGATTTTGTATATAAAGCATTAGTTGAAAAAGGATATAACCCTATAAATCAAATTATAGGGTATCTCCTTTCTGGTGATTCTAGTTATATAACTAGTCATAAAAATGCAAGAGCTATAATTAAAAAATTTGAAAGAGATGAGATACTTGAAGAAGTAATCACGCACTATCTGAATAGAAAGTAGGTCAAATAAATGAGAAAAAAGATTATGTCATTGTTGGCAGTAGTTATTATGATTTTTGTATCAACTGCTAGCTACAGTTCTGCTGAAGAAAAGGGCAAAGTCATATTTATTGATATGAATAGGACCAATCTTGGAAGTATGCTGAAGGTTCCAATCTTAAAGAGTGAGCTAGAAAAGAGAGGCCACATAGCTCTTATGAATATAAGAGGAGACCAAGGTACTGATGATAGAAGGTCTTATGCTAGTATGGGTGCAGGAACAAGAGCTGATGTAACTACTGAAGACTATATCAATTTTCAAAAAGTAGACCAAGATACTGCAAAAACTTTTGAAGTTGCAACAGGTCAAAAAGCTAAAGAGATAAATAATTTAAGTATTAATAGGTCAATAAATGAAAATCTAGAGTATGGAGAATATGGAGCAAGTTTAGGTTCATTAGGAAAAACTTTATCAGAAAATGGACTAAAAACATCAGTAATTGGAAATGCTGATATAATTGAAAATAATCAATTGGTTAAAAATAGAAATTTATGTTTAGTTGCTATGGATCAATATGGAAGAATTGATTCTGGTAATATTGATGATATTAACAAAAAAGATTCTAAGATGCCATTTGGAGTAGCTACGGACTATGATAAGTTATTGGATGAAACTAAAAAGTCTTATAAAAATAGTGATGCCATATTTGTAGAGCTTGGAGATACATATAGATTAGATATGTATAGATTGAATCTAAATGATAATACCTATGCTGCAATGAAGAAAAACATTATGAAGAATATAGATAAATATCTTAAAGAAGTATTTTCTATGGTTGGAGAAAATGATACTGTTTATATATCAAGTGCTTTTCCAAGCGATTTAGATTATAAAAATAAGAGAAGACTTTCTCCAATAATAAAATTTAGTGGAGAAGGAAAAGGTCTATTGGAATCTGCTACAACAAGAAAAGCTGGTATTGTTGCAAACTTAGATGTTGGAGTGGATATATTAAATGAATTTGGTCTTAAAAATGACGAAATGGTAGGTAGAAGTTACACTTTGGTTGACAAAGAGGATAATGCTAGCTACTTACAATCACTTTATAAAAAGATAGTATCTATATCATCTATAAGGTCAAGTATTATAAATGGATTTGTAGGTGTAATATCTGCTTCTTGGGTAATTGCAATGTTTGCAATATTCTTTAGAAATTACATGCCACATAAAGAGCGTGTATTCAAAGTACTTAAGGAGTTTATAAAATTGGGTATAATAATGCCTCTATCATTTATGTTGGCTCCTTTAATGAATTTTAAGACACCAATTACAATATCTTTGGGAATATTTGTAACTACACTAGTGTTATACTTATTAGGTCGAAAGTTATTTAAAGACAATGATATAAAACATATGGGATTTTTTGCAACACTGACTATTTTAGTAATAGTTATAGATTCTGTATTTGGAACATACTTAATGCAAAATAATATAATGAGTTATGATGCTGTTATTGGTGCTAGATACTATGGTGTAGGAAACGAGTATGAAGGTGTAACCATAGCAAGTGCAGTATTTGGTTTAGCAGTTTTATTACATTATAAGAAGGTTTCTAAGCCACTTGTTGTAATATTTTCATTAATAATACTTATAACTAGTGCATATCCTTCTATGGGGGCAAATGTTGGTGGAGCCATATCAGAATGTGTAGCATATTTGTTGTTTATAATGCTTATATATGATGTTAAACTAGACATTAAAAAAGTTGCATTATTAGCTATTTCAGCTGTAGTTGTTGTTTGTGCATTTGCAGCTTTAGATATAATCTCAGGTAGTGAATCTCATTTAGGTATGTTTGTACAAAGAATTTTCTTAAATGGACCAGGAGAGATATTACAAACATTTGGAAGAAAAATTCAAATGAATATGCAGTTAGCACAGACAAGTGTATGGGTAAATATTTTACTTGTGGGAATTGCTGTGATTGCAGTACTTATATTTAAACCATCTAGACATTTTAGAAAGATAATGAATAATTTTCCAATTTTGTTTAAAGGATTCATTGCATCTATGGTTGGTTGTATAATTACTCTTTTAGTTAATGATTCTGGTATAGTTGCTGCATCTACAGCATCTATATATATACTTATACCACTTATAATAATAAGTATAAACATGATAATATTTGAAAAAAATAACTAAAAATTTTTTAATGTATATATGTTTTGAATAAAAAATTGCAATATGATTATTAATGTAAACCAAACAGCTTACATCAAAAACTCATATTGCAATTTTTGTAATTAATGAAATGTATATATGTTATAAAATAAGGTAAATAAAAGGAGAAAATATGTTAGATGGAAGAATAATGGGTCTTGATGTTGGTGATAAAACTATTGGAGTTGCTGTAAGTGATTTAATGGGATTAACTGCACAAGGTGTAAAAACGGTAAGAAGAGTTGGTAAAAAGAAGGATATTGAAGAATTAAAAGCTATAATAAAAGAGAAACAAGTAAATAAAATTGTGTCAGGGTTACCAAAGAATATGAATGGTACTTTAGGACCACAAGGAGAAAAAGTAATCAAATTTTGTGAATTATTAAAAGAAGAAACAGGGATTGATGTAGATTTTTGGGATGAGAGACTTTCTACAGTAGCAGCAGAGAGATCTTTATTAGAAGCAGATGTTAGTAGACAAAAAAGAAAAAAGGTTATAGATATGCTAGCAGCAGTAATAATTTTACAAGGATATTTAGATTTTAAAATAAATTCATAAAAGAGCTATAAAATTGAATACTTATGATATATAATATAAATAATAAAAATAAAAATAAATTTGAGGTGAATGACATTATGGAAGAAAATATAATAAATTTAATCGATGAAAATGGTGTAGAAAGCCAATTTGAAATAATATTAACATTGGAAGCAGAAGGAAAAGAATATGCAATACTAATGCCTTTAGATGATGAAGAGGCTGAAGAAGCTTTAATATTTAGAATTGATGAAGATGAAGAAGGAGAAATACTAATACCTTTAGAAAGTGATGAAGAGTATGAAACTGTTGTAGCTGTGTATACTGCTATAATGGAAGAAGAAGGTTTAAATTACGACGAAGATGAATCAAATGGACTTAACTAGATAAATAATTAAGTTTGTATATAAAAAATCAGGTATTTTACTGTATTTACTTTAATTAAGAATTATTAATTGTAAAAAGTATTTATAGTATATATCTGTTTTTTTATTTTTTATTAAAAAATTTATAGATTTTGGTGAATAATATATCTTTTATGGGTATATATTTATATTATGAGAAGAAATTAAATTTTTTCAAATGTCTTGACAAAAAAAGAATTATCAATTACAATATTACTTAATAAAGATTATCAATTGAAAATAGTAAGGGTGATGTTATGGCAAACACAATGGATTTATTAAAAGACAAGTTAAAAGAAACTGGTTTTAAGATTACGCCACAAAGAAGAGCAATAGTTGAGATATTGCTTCAACATGACCATTCACACTTAAGTAGTGAAGAAATCTATGATTTAGTTAGGGTTGACTGTCCTGAAATAGGCCTAGCTACTGTATACAGAACAATGCAGTTATTAGACGAAATAGGATTAATATCAAAGCTAAACTTAGATGATGGGTGTATAAGATATGAGATTAGTCTACATAAAGAAGACTGTCATAATCATCATCATCTTATTTGCAAAAATTGTGGAAAGATAATGGAAGCTAAAGAAGACCTTTTAGACAATATAGAAAAAGAAATACAATCATTGTACAAATTTAAGATACTTGATCATGATGTTAAGTTTTATGGATTATGTGATGAGTGTAATAAAATAAGTGATTCAGAAGAATAATTCTTCTGTAATTTAATGTCGATGGAAGAATAGTATAGAACTTTTATATTCTATGCTATTCTTCCATTTTTTATTATAAATTTGAATATATACTATAAAGATAAATAGCTTTAAAGTTTTTTATAATTTTAATATTGAAAATATAATTAATCCTATAAGTATGAAAATAAATGATTTTTCTATAAAATTACTAAATGGTCCTCCGACTGTTAAAAAGCCTAAGGAAATCTTTTTTTCACTTAGTGGATAAAAAAGTGGTATTCCTTGTTTTGTAAATAAATCCCCTAAAAACATATGGCTTGCATAGCCAAGTGTTCCATAAAAAGATAAATTATTAATACCAGTGATTAATTCTATTTGTTTTAGTAAAAAATATATTATGATGGTTGCAAATATACTATGAGAAAAACTTCTGTGCTTTAGCCAGGGAAAAATTGACAACATTAGACAAAAAATTATAAAATATATTTCAACTTCTACGATGTATAAGCATATAGCTAATAGTATAAATATTAATGATAGAAAGATTTTTCTCAGAAATGTATGGGTTAGTTTTGCCTCAATAATTATAATTGCAACAAATGTAATTATTGCACTTAAATAAAAATTATCATTTATATTTATTGAAATAAAGAAAATAATAATATTAATAGCATATATAAAAATTCTATATATGTATTTGGATATATTGTTTTTTAAAATGAAATTTGAGACCATAGAATTAGATTTATCCAAATCGGGCAGTACTGCAAAAGTAGCTGAAACTAAAATATCTACTAGAGATATAGGAATTTTAAAAATTAAAGATGTCTGGATAGCTGTTAAAATTCCTATTGCACAATGAGTTTTACCACGCATAAATCCTCCTAAAATATCAGATATTAAATCATATAATATTTAGAGGATATCAAAATAAAATAGGTTTGTCAAAATAATACGTTAAATGTATTTTAAATATAGCTTAAAATATGATACGAATTATGGTACAATAAGAATAACTGGTAGCGAGTGCGTGATTTGATATTATTTAAGATTGTAGAACGTGTTAAAAAATTAAATAGACAGAAGGAGATGATGCAATTGTTCAAAAAGAACACCAACAAGATAAAGGTAATGGCTTTAGGTGGACTTAACGAAGTTGGAAAGAATATGACTGTTGTTGAGTATAAAGATGAAATAATTGTTATAGATGCTGGACTTAGTTTTCCAGAAGATGAAATGTTAGGGGTAGATATAGTTATACCAGACATAACTTATTTAGTCAAAAACAGGGATAAAATAAAAGGTATATTTATTACACATGGACATGAAGACCATATAGGAGCTCTTCCATATATACTAAGAAAGATAAATGTTCCTGTATATGGAGCGAGACTTAGTATAGGTCTTATACAAGTAAAACTTAAAGAACATAAGATGAATAATGTTAAGTTAAATGTCATAACTCCAAGACAAGTTATAAAGCTTGATAATATGGAAGTAGAGTTTTTGAAAAATAACCATAGTATACCAGATGCTTACTCTATTGCAGTACACACAGACCAAGGGATAATATACCATACAGGAGATTTTAAGATTGATTTAACTCCAATTGATGGTGATGTTATGGATATGCATAGAATCTGTGAGTTGAGCAAAAAAGGAGTTCTTTTAATGTTAGCAGATAGTACTAATGCAGAAAAACCAGGATTTACTATGTCTGAAAAAACTGTTGGAGTAGGTCTTGATGAGTTATTTGCAAAGGGAAATGGTAGAAGAATTATAGTTGCTACGTTTGCATCTAACATACACAGATTACAGCAAATAATAAATACAGCTGAAAAGTTTAATAGGAAGGTTGCTATATCAGGTCGTTCAATGGTAAATGTAGTTGGAGTTGCCAAAGAATTAGGATATTTAGATATTTCTGAAGATATGCTAATAGATTTAAATGATATACACAAGTATGAAGATAGTGAGCTAGTGATAATAACTACTGGTACACAAGGTGAGCCTATGTCAGCTCTTGCTAGAATGGCTTTTTCAGAACACAAAAAAGTAGAAATAAAGAGTGGCGATTTAGTGATAATATCCGCTCATCCAATACCAGGAAATGAAAAATTAATATCAAGAGTAATAAACTTCTTATTTGAAAAAGGAGCAGAAGTAGTATATAGTGATATAGCGGATATACACGTTTCTGGACATGCCTGTCAAGAGGAGTTAAAACTTATACATGCATTAGTTAGACCAAAGTTTTTTATGCCAGCTCATGGTGAATATAGAATGTTAAAAAGACATGCTGAAATAGCTGAACAACTTGGTATGGACAAGGAAAATATTTTTGTCATGCAAACAGGAGATGTTTTAGAGTTAGATAAAAACTCTGCTAAAGTAGCAAATCGTATACAAACAGGAAACATACTAGTTGATGGATTAGGTGTAGGAGATGTAGGAAATATAGTCTTGAGAGATAGAAAGCATTTATCAGAAGATGGTCTTATGATAGTTGTAGTAACTATTTCTAAAGATGAAGGTAAAGTTTTAGCAGGTCCAGATATAATATCTAGAGGATTTGTATATGTAAGAGAGTCTGAAGATTTAATGGATGGAGCAAAGGATATAATCAAAAACGTTCTAAACGAGTGTGAAGAGAAAAATATTAAAGAATGGGCTTATTTAAAGAATAATATTAAAGAAAACCTAAAAGAATATTTATATCAAAAAACTAAACGAAATCCAATGATACTTCCTATAATAATGGAAGTATAGGATATAAAGTTTATAAAATTAAAAAGTAGACCTCTTGTAATTTTTAAAATGATATCAAAAATTAAATTGATATCATCTTAAGAATTGCAAGAGGTCTTTTTAATATTGAAAAATTTGCATATTACATAAAATACCAATTATAACAATCTTTTATTAGTAAAAACTACTTATATATAAATTTTATTAATAGGAGGATATTTATGGATAATATTTCAAAACAAAATGCTAGAAAAGCTTTAAAACAAACTAAGATGGAAATAGCAGGAGAATATGGAATGAATTATGAAGATGCGTTTGAGATAATAGAAAATGCATCTAATAAAGGAGTTTTAGAAGGTTATTTTAAAAAGCTGGAAAAGAAAAAAAATTTAGGTCAAGGTATATCTAGGCATTTAGAATAAAAAAAGTTAATTGTGAGAAAATAAGTTTAAATAAACTTTAAGAGGTGACATCTATGAAAAAATTAGCTAGTACTGCTTTGGCTATATTACTTGCATTTACTCCTTTGAGTTTTTCTTTTGCAAATAGTAAGGACAATGCTGATGCCAGCCAACTAAATATATCTTCAAAATCGGCAATTTTGATGGATGTTGGCAGTGGACAAATTTTATATGAAAAGGATGCTCATAAAAAGCTTCCTCCTGCCAGCGTAACAAAGGTAATGACAATGTTACTTATTGTAGAAGCTTTGGATTCAGGAGATCTTAAACTTGATGATGAAGTGCAAGTTAGTGAAACTGCATCTAGTATGGGTGGTAGTCAAATATTTTTAGAGCCAGGAGAGACTCAAAAGGTTGATACTTTATTAAAAGGTATAGCTGTTGCTTCTGCAAATGATGCTTGTGTAGCTATGGCTGAGCACTTGGCTGGAAGTGTTGAAGGATTTGTCGATAGGATGAATTCTAAAGCAAAAGAGTTAAACATGAATGATACTCATTTTGCAAATACAAATGGGCTTCCAGTAGCAAATCACTATACATCTGCTCATGATATAGCTTTAATGTCTAGAGAATTATTAAAACATGAAATGATAAGCAAATACTTAACTACATGGATGGATAAAGTTGTAGTAGGTAAAAAACAAGTTACAGTAGGTCTTGCAAATACTAATAAGCTTATAAAACATTATCAAGGAGCTACTGGTGTTAAGACTGGATTTACTCAAGAAGCCAAATATTGTCTATCAGCATCAGCAAAAAGAGGTAATACTCATTTAGTTGCGGCAACTTTGGGTGCAGAAACTTCTCCTGAAAGATTTAATGATGCATCTAGTCTTTTAAATTATGGATTTGCTAATTATGAAAGTGTTAAGCTATGTAGTAAGGGAGATAGTATAGCTACACTTACATTAGACAAAGCTGATGAAAATAAAGTTAAATTGGTTGCTAAAGAAGATTTAAATGCCCTTATTAAAAAAGGAAGTTCTAAAAAGTTTGAGAAGAAAATAGAAATAGTAAAAAATCCTAAAATGCCAATTAAAAAAGGCACTGTTTTAGGAAAAATAAAGATATGTAAAGATAAAAAAGTAATAGGTGAAGTAGAATTAATAAATACTAAAGATATAAATAAGGCAAGTTATCTACAAATGCTTCAAAGAATAATTGATAATATGATATAATCACTAGAGATAAGATACAAATATAATTCACATAAAAAATGCCTGTATAGAAGTGTCATATAGGCATTTTTTATTTAGTCTATAAAAAGTTGTTATAATTATATATTTGCAATGCTTATCTAAGTAAAGGCATGCTACCTGTAAGCTTATTTACTTGCTTTTTATTTCCATATATTCCTATACCAAAATACTGTAGTTCGTCTTCTTGGACAGTAGCAATTTTTTGTGTAAACTCTTCATAAATATTACAACCTTGTGCGACATCTGAAAAATCTACAACAGTTAATCCTTCAAATTCAGGAGTATATAATTTTTTACGTAAATCCTTTATAAGTTCTTTATTTCCTTTTAAGATAGGTACAGGTATAGCAACAATTCCTAAATGATTATTACCTGTTTTGTCAACTACATCTGGGCCTACTATTTCTGAAGCACATTTACCTAGTGTAACTCCCATTACCGCTGCTGTATTTGATATAATTCCCATTGGTAAATTTTCATCTATTACCATAACACATTTTACATTTTTATTTTCCATTTTTTAATTCTCCTTTTCATCTTCTTTAAAGTTGTTTTTATCATTGTTTATAAATATATTTTGATATTGTTTAGGTGTAAGACCAATAAAGTTTTTAAAGAAATTTGTAAAGTGACTTTGGTCTACAAAGCCTGTTTGTATAGCAGCATCTATGGGCTCTATTCCATTTTCCAGAAGTTTCTTAGCTTTATTTACTCGTATATTTTCAAGGTATCTATAGGGTGTAATACCTTTTAATTTTGTAAAATTACGAAGTAATGAGTACTTATTCATTTTTGCTAGATAACTTAACTCATCAAGTGCTATACGTTCAGAGTAATTATTTTCTAAGTAATCACAGACTATTTGAATTTCTGTACTTATTTTTTCTGAGTTAGACTGTAAAACTGGTTCTGTATATTCATTTATTACTTGTTCAATTAGGAAAAAGAATATTTCTTCTTTTTTAAAATCTGATTGTTCTTCCATAATTATATGATGTAGTTCTTGTAGTAAAGGTACTAATTCACTACGAAATATTACCTGCTGATTGAACTTAGGTAAATAATTTTTACCTGTAATTTCTAAGACAGCTTTTTGCATTATTTCTGGTTTAATATTAATGCATCTATAATCAAGAACTTCATTATCTATTTGTTCACAAGTATGACTATCGAAAGGATTAAAAAGTAATAAATCTCCTGTACTTGTAGTATACTTTTTGTTTTTGCATGATAAATATCTTTGACCATTTTCTATAAAGCCAATTACATAGTGCTCATGAAAATGGTTTGGAAAATTTTGCATGATACCTTTAAATCTATACGCTTCAATTTCTAATTCACTATCAAAACATACTGTACGTTCTTCTTGTTTCACCTGAACAACCTCCTTTCATATTGTATAAAGTGTAACATATATTTTTTTGTAGTTCTTGTATGATATTGACTAAAAACTAAGAACACATAAAAAAATGACAACTTAATTTTTTTAGTTGTCAAATAAAATAATATCTATATGTAATTTATTTTGCTAAATTATCAAGGATATCTCCATCAATACGATACACTGTCCAATCTTTCATTGGTTCTGCACCCATTGATAAGTAAAAATCTATACTTGGTTTATTCCAATCTAAGCACCACCACTCCAAACGACCACATCCACGCTCTATAGCAATACTAGCTAGTTTTTTTAGAAAAGCCTTGCCAAATCCTTTTCCACGAAACACTGGTTGAACATATAAATCTTCTAAATAAATTCCTGCACGTCCAAGAAATGTTGAAAAATTATGAAAAAATAAAGCAAAGCCCACATCATTTCCATTATATTCACCAATTAAAACCTCTGCTTTTTTCTTTACAAATAGCCACTCATTAAGTATTTCTTCAGTTGCAATAACTTCGTCTAACATGTTCTCGTAAGAAGCAAGTTCTTTTATAAATTTTAATACAAGGGCAGTGTCTGATTCAACTGCATATCTAAATTTAAGTTCATTATTTTCTACAGTATTATTCACTTTATTACTCCCTTCATTTGTTATACACCAATAAGATAACAATAATGTCAGTTTATGTCAATATAATATTGTACTACCAATAAGTGTAATTATTATATTTTTACAGCTAATATGATATAATAATAAAAGTTATAAAATAAAATATGAATTTTAATTTTATGCCTATACACACAATTATTATAATATAAAATAATTTTGATTATAAGTTATTTAATTGTTATAATAGTATTAAAAATTTAATTTAGGAGATGTACATTAATGTTAAGTATGAATATAGGAGAAATCGTAGCAAGTTTGGTTGGTATAGCTATGGCAATATCAATACATGAGTTTGGTCATGCATACTCGGCACATTTATTAGGTGATGATACAGCTAAGGCTTATGGAAGAATGACATTAAATCCTGTAAGACATGTCGACCCAATTGGTCTTTTGGCTATGTTTATTCTTAGAATAGGGTGGGCAAAACCAGTTCCAGTAAATCCTAATAATTTTAAAAATTATAAGATAGGCAATTTGGTAGTTTCACTTGCAGGAGTTTTTTGTAATGTTTTAACCGCCATACTTTGTGTAATTGTCAACAAGTATGTGCATATGTATGCTATAAATACAATAGCTCAGTATGTGTTCTTATATAGTATGGGATTCGCAGCTTTTAATTTACTTCCTATACCTCCACTTGATGGATGGGGAGTTATATCTACATTTGTACCATATAAATGGAATGAATATGTGTATAAATTTGAAAATATGAGTTATATAATTTTGCTGATTGCTTTATTTACAGGTATATATCAAATAATATTAACACCAATATATACTGTATTACTAAGAATAGTATATTTATTTGCTTAATAAAATAAATAACTTAAAGAGGGATTAATATGAAGTATAATATACAATTACAAGTCTATGAGGGACCATTAGATTTGCTGTATGACTTGATAACTAAACATAAGATAGATATAAAAGATATATCAATTATAGATATAACTAAGCAATATCTTAATTATCTAAAGATGTTAGATAAAATGGATTTAGAGATAACTAGTGAATTTATAACTATGGCATCTAAGCTTTTAGAAATAAAATCTAAATACTTACTTTATAAGCAAAAGGATGAAGAAGAAGACCCAAGAATAGAACTTATGGAGAAATTAGAAGAATATAGAAAATTTAAGATAGCATCACAAGATATAAAAGAAAATATAACTTATAGTAATGAAAGATTTTATAGAACCAAAGAAGAAATAATTATTGATGATAATGTAGATTTAGAAGATATATCAATAGAAGCAATAAAAAATATACTTCCATACATATTTAAGGTTAAAACATCACAAATTGAAAATACTAATGATGAAAAATTGGATAAAATAGTGAGAAAAAAGATAATATCTGTGGAAGAAAAAATAGTGTATATAAGAAATGTTATAAAAGAGAAAATAGAAGTTACTTTTACAAATATCATAAAATCATATGAAAATGATGAAATAATTGCTACTTTTTTATCTATATTGGAGCTTATAAAAGAAAAAGAAATAGTAGTGGTACAAGATATATTTTTTGATGATATTTTAATAAGAAAAAGTTCGGAGTGTTAAAATGAAGAGAGAAGATATAAAATGTATTATAGAATCTATTATGTTTGCATATGGTGACCCAATAAGTATAAAAGAATTAAATTATATAATAAATAAAGAACTTTCATCAAAAGAGATAGAGATTATGTTAAATTTACTTATTGATGAGTATAGAGAAAAAAATAGAGGCATTCAGATAATAAAATTGGAAAATAAATATCAAATGTGTACAAATGAAGATTATGCAGAATATATAAAAAAAATTATTGAGCCAAAGAAAAAGAAAAGTTTGAGTCAAGCTACGCTAGAGACTCTTACTATAATTGCATATAAACAACCAATAACAAAAGTAGAGATAGAAGATATAAGAGGCGTAAAATGTGATAAGGTGTTACAAACTCTATTTGAAAATCAACTTATAAGAGAGGCTGGTAGACTTAATAAAATAGGAAAACCAATAATTTATAAGACAACAGATGAATTTTTAAAGCTGTTAAATATAGAAAGCCTTGAAGAGTTGCCAGATATAGAAACTTATCAAGAAGCAGTAACAAATGAATAAAATGTTATACAAAGATAATGTTAATTTTATAATAGGAATGTTACTTTTAAAATAAAAATATGAAGAACACAGTAATTTAGTTTATAGTTTTAAATTTTTTAGAAGGTTTAAAATAATCTAAGTTATTGTGTTTTTTTGTGTAAATATAAAAAAATAGTTTTGGTAAAATAAATATGGATAATTAAGTATAAATAGTAATTTTTTGATGATAATATAAACATGGAGATTAATGAATTACTTAATTTTAAATACTTAATAATAGCAATAATTTTTATAATAAGTATAATTATATTGTTTTTAATGTCTCATATAAATATCTTATTAATAGCAGATATAAACAATAAAGATGTTTGTTTAAAACTTAATGTAAAATACATGTTTGATTTAATAAATATAAATAGACAACTCTACCCAGCTGAAAATAGTAAAAATAATGATAAAAAAGAGGGGATGAAGAATAATATAGACTCTAGTATATTATTAGCTGATGACCTTTTAAGTGTTTATAGACTATTAAAAAAGATAAAAATACATGAATTTTATTCAAACATTGATTTTGGAACTAAAAATATAGGTGTGACATCTTCGGTGTATGTATTAATAAATACACTATATGGAAATTTATTTAATATAATTGATGCAGAAAAAATATATTTAAATGTAAATCCAAATTTTACAAAAGATTACTTTTTGGGAAATGTAAGGATACATATAAGGTCAAGAATAAAAGATTTATTTCATTTTATAATAATGGTTAATAAGGTTATGAATAAAAATAAAGGAAATTATAAGGGAGGTGATAGTAATGAGAGCAACAGGTTCGATACAAAGCCTTATGGAAACAACTCTTGAAACTATTAAAGGTTCTATAGATGCAAATACTATTATAGGGGACCCTATAAAAACAGATACTACAGTAGTTGTTCCTATATCAAAAGTAACAATTGGATTTGGTATAGGTGGAGGAGAATATTCAAAAGGATATGATGAGAAAGATAAAAATATTGAAATAAAAAGTGAAAAAGCAGATACAAATTTTGCAGGAGGTAGTGCAGGAGCTATATCTGTGCAACCAGTAGCATTTGTAGTAGTTGAAAGTGGAGAAACTAGAATAATGAGCTTAGATAGTAATATTAATCTAGTAGATAATATACTTTCTATAACTCCTAGAGTATTAGAAAAAATTCAGAATATATCTCAAAACAATAAAAATCCAGACAAGAACAACATGTAGTATAAGATTAGAATACTTTTGAAAATAAAATATAGCTTTGAATAAAATAGTGAGATTGATATAAGTCTCACTATTTTATAATGTAATTTAAATGTTTTTATTTTATACTTAATAATATTTTAGTTTAAAACAATTTAAATGGATAATAAAGTTTATCTATAGTATAATTATAAAAAGAAAAGAAGTATTATATTAGAGATATATAAACATATTTGGGGGATAAGAGGGAGTCCCAATTATTAATTTTGAGGTGAATTTTATGAGTGATAAAGAGTTATCTATTTTGTTGTTGGAAAGTATGAATAACTTTCATAATTTAATAAAGATTATTAATAATGAAAGATATAAAAAAGGTAAAGTACTTACAGAAAGACAATTTTTTGCTTTAGTAAGCATAAGAAAACATAATAAAATGGAACTTAAAAATTTAAGTAGAGATTTACATGTATCTACTTCTAGTTTGTGTATATTACTTAATAAGTTAGTTGAGCAAGAGTATGTATATAGGGAAGAAGATAGTAGAGATAGACGAAATACTTTTTATGGAATAACTGAAAGTGGAGAAAAAACATTAGATGATGAAATATTAAAATTTATATCTATAATAAGTGATAAAATGAACTGTTTAGATGTAGAAAACAAAGATAAATTGTTTGCTTCTTTGGAAGACTCTAGAAATATAATTGAGCAATTATTTTAAAAAGGAGAACTTGATATGCAGATAAAATGTTCTAAAGAAATATTAAAAAGCTTGGATGATGCTATAACTGTAATTACTGTGTTTGAAGATGAGAATGTTTCTACAATGTTTGATAAATTAAATATTGTAAGTAAAAACTTCAGTGCCAAAGAAAATAACATAGAGATTGTTACATTGCTTGAAAATGACAATCTAATAGAACTTTGTCTAGTTGGCCTTGGTAAGAAAGAATCTTTAGATAAGGAAAAACTTAGAATCATAGGAGGCAACCTATGTAAAAAAATAAAAGGTGTGTTGAGAAATAAAGCATGTAAAAACAATGATGTTAATATAATAAATGTTAATTTAGATATAGAAGAGATAGGTGCTTTTTCAGAAGGGATATTGCTTGGAAATTATAAATTTGATAAATATAAGACAAAAAGTGAAGATTCTGAAGAAAAAGAAATAAACAATATAATTATATTTACTGAAAAAGAAGCAGAGTGTCAAATAGAAAAAGCTAGAATACTATCTAGTTCAACTATAATAGCAAGGAATCTAGTTAACGAACCATCAAATATAATATACCCAAAGACATTGGCAATAGAGACAGTTAGACTTGGAGCAGAGTATGGATTTAATGTTGAGGTTTATGAAGAAGAAAAAATAAAAGCATTAGGTATGGAAGCTTTTTTTGCTGTATCAAGAGGTTCAGTTAATAAACCAAGATTTATAGTAATGAGATATTTTGGAGATGAAGAAAATACAGATATACTAGGTCTAGTAGGTAAAGGCTTGACTTATGATACTGGTGGATATTCTTTAAAATCAAATGCATCTATGCTAGATATGAAAACAGACATGGCTGGAGCTGCAAGTGTAATAGGAGCTATGTGTGCCATATCTCAGAGTAAATTAAAGAAAAATGTTATAGCAGTAGTAGCTGCATGTGAAAATGCTTTATCAGGAGGTTCATATAAACCAGGAGATATAATTAATTCTATGGCAAGAAAAACTATTGAAGTTTTAAATACAGATGCAGAAGGTAGACTTACATTAGCTGATGCAATATATTACATTATAAATAATGAAAAAGTGACAAAAGTTGTTGATGTAGCAACATTGACTGGTGCAGCTCTAACATTATTAGGTAATGTTGCAACTCCTGTAGTAACAAATAATGATGCTTTTTATTGTGAATTGGAAAAAGCATCTATTTTATCTGGAGAAAGAGTCTGGAAGATGCCACTTTATGATGAGTTTAAAAATATGGTAAAGGGAGAAGAAGCAGACCTTAAAAATACTGGTGGTAAAAATGCTGGATGCATAACAGCAGGAGCCTTTATTGGAGAATTTGTTGGAAGTACTCCATGGATTCATATGGATATAGCAGGTACAAGTACATCATCAAAATCAAAGGGGTATAAATCAAAAGGAGCAACAGGAGAGCCTGTTAGGACATTGTATTATCTAGCAGAGATATAAATTTATATAATACAAAAACTATAGTTTAATGTGTAAAGCCACTTGGATATTTTTAAAACTTAAAAAATGTCTAAGTGGCTTCATCTATAAACTTAAATAAATTATTTACTCTTTTTCTTTTTTTCAAGGATAAAGGTATCTATATTAGATAAAAGAGGAAGTATGTACACAATGCTAGTAGCAAAAATAAATATAAAAATAGCAGTTGTATTGTAACTTAAAAAGCCATAGTAATATTGTGAATCAGTAAATGTATTTAGTAAAAATATGAATGAAAAATAAATGAGACAAAATACAAAGTTATCTCTAAATGCATATCTGTTAACCTTAAATTTTCTTACATCAACCATATAAATATTTGCATATATTATCAAACATTTAGAGAAGACAAATAGAAAATATATGAAGCTAGGAAATTCGTATCCTAAATTCTTAGAAAAAATAAGTTCTCCAACAGAGCAAACTAAGCTCCAAGAAAAAAATATGTTAAAAAAATGATACTGTTTAAAAGCTAATATAGCTATACATATGTATATACAAATATGGCTAATTCCAATTGGTAAGGAATTTAAGGTGCTATAATTACCTGAAGAAGCAATTAAAATTTGTTCTAAAGCAACTACTATTACCATTAAGGTACAAAGTATTTTTTCAACTGTGTAGCTATAGGGTAAAATATTTCTTGTTAGCTTTGGGCAATGATATAGAAATAATCCAAATATAAAAAGACTTACAAACTGTTCACTAGAAAAAAGAAAAATTTTAAACATAGAGCATTCTCTCCTATAATAAATTAATATGTACCTATATAAATATATTCATCCTCTATCAATTTAATATATAAAAAATTTAATAAAGTTAAGATTTTATATAGAAATTTTAAAGAGGTAAGAATTTTTAAATTTCGTGGCACATCAGAATCATGTCAAAAAATAAAAATATTTTTATTTATTAAAGTTTTGGGGAATAATAATAACAAATATTAGAACTAATTAACAGTTTTTGTAAGTATTTGACAATAGAGAGGGTGTAACAAATGGGAATAATAGAATCAGCATCAAAGTTAGCTGAGATAGTTCATTTATTAGCAATTGAAAAGGGGATAACAGATATAGAAGCATGGGATGAAGCTGTAGAAGAATATAGTAAAATTTATGAAAATAAGAGAGAACAGTATAGAAGTTAAAAATAAAACTTTGCTAACAAAATTTGTTATACTGATAAAATTTAACTGTTTATAAAAACATTAAATAATATATACAAATAAAACAAAAGATGGTATCTCAATTATGATTTAAAAAAAATAATTTTGAGATACCATTTAATAGCAAATCTACATAGATATTAAATATTTTATATTTTAAATTTATTTTAATAAATATTTAAACAAAAATTTTTACTTATCTATATTTTTTATGTAGCCTCTTTTTTCTAGTTTTTTTATATGTTCTTTGCGTATTTCATCAAGATTAATACCATATTGTTCTTCTAGTTTAAACATCATAGTTACACATGTTTGGGCTACATCCATCAATTCTTTAGCAGTTTTTTTTATAATATCAACTTCATCTAAGTCATTATTTTCTCCACTTAGATTTCTGAATTTGCCTATACATTCAGCTAATTCGCCTTGCTCTTCACCCATTTTGATAAATGTAGACTCAAGTGTTGGGTCTAAATTATTAAGTTCTGGTAAAGATATAGTTTTTAGTTTCATAAAAAGCTCCTTTCAAATTATATATTTATACTAAAACATCATAACAAAAATAATACTAAAAACAAACTTTAAATTCAACATAAAAACTCATATATATAATAAAAATAGTGAAATAAATCTATATTTGTCTTAATACAGCTTCATATAAAACTTCTCCAATAGGTCTATTAATTACAAGAGATGCAGATTTATCATAAACTGTATTTGCTTTATTAATAAGAGCGATATATTTACCTTTGTAGTAATCTATAAAACTAGCTGCTGGATATACAGCTAATGATGTACCTCCTATAATCAGTAAATCAGCATTACTTATAGCAGAAATTGTCTTAGTAATAACATCACTGTCAAGAGCTTCTTCATAAAGCACTACATCAGGTTTTACTATAGAGCCACAATCATCACAATGAGGAATATTACCTCCTAGATTTAGCATAGCTTCTAAATTAAAAAATTTACCACAGTTAGTACAGTAGTTTCTATGTACAGAACCATGAAGTTCTAAAACATTCTTACTTCCAGCCATTTGATGAAGTCCATCAATATTTTGAGTTATAACAGCTTTAAGTTTTCCCATTTCTTCTAGTTTTGCCAAAGCTATGTGGGCATTATTAGGTTTTGCATTAGGATATATTAGTTTATCTTTATAGAATTCAAAAAATTCTTCTGGATATTTAACAAAGAAAGTATGTGAAACTAATTGCTCAGCAGTAAATTGTTTATTGAGTTTTTGACTAAAAAGTCCAGTAGAGCTTCTAAAATCTGGTATATTAGATTCAGTTGAAACACCTGCTCCACCAAAAAATACTATATTATTGTGATTAGATATTAAGTCTTTTAGGTTATTTGCATCCATAATCTACACCTCCAAAATTATTATATATAGATTGTACTACATATTATAAAGTTTATGTTACTTTATTAGATTCTGAGGATTTTCTTAATGTTTTACAAATCAATTTGAAGAGTGGGCATAAATGAGATTATATGAGCTAAAAAAATTTATATTTTTCAATATATAAATATGTAGATTAAAATCACAAATGAAAATAAAGAAAGTATAAATAAAATGTATACATAATATAAATAGACAATATTTACTAAAATCATAAGTTGTCGTATAATTATATTAAAATTGTTTTAGTGTTAAAAGAAGGGCGGGGGAAGTAAGTGAAGAAAAAAGCAGCTTTAGCAACATTAGCTGTATTACCATTAACGATGGTAAATGCACATGCTGATGGAGAAATAGGTATAGTGACTATAAATTATTTAAATGTAAGAAATGAACCAACTGCCGAAAGTAGCATATCTTTTGTTGCTAAAAAAGATGATAAAGTTTTAATAAAAGACTCTTCTAATGGATGGTATAAAATAAAAGCTGAATCTGGACAAGAAGGTTGGGCTTCATCAAAATATATAGCAAAATCTAATGATGATTTTTTAAGAACATCTACAAATAAAGAAAAACAAGTAACTTCAAATAGTTTAAATATGAGAAATGGAGCAGGAACAAGCTATAGAGTTATAACTGTATTAAAAAAAGGCCAAAAAGTAGAAGTAATATCTGAAAGTAATGGGTGGTCAAAAATAAAATATGATGGAAGATTAGGGTATGTATCTAGTTCTTATCTAGCAGATGTATCAAGTTCAACTAATAAATCAAAAACTAAGCAAGTAAATACAACTTCATTAAATGTAAGAAGTGGTCCAAATACAAGCTATGGTGTATTAGGAAAGTTGCCAAAAGGAAGTAAGGTAGAAGTAATATCAGAATCTAATGGATGGTCAAAAATAAAGTATAATGGGAAAGATGGATATGTATCTAGTATGTATTTATCAGATGCAGGTCAGAGCAATACAAATGATTCTAACCAAGGTACTGATAAAAAAGATACTAATAAATTTGTAAATACAGCTTCATTAAATGTAAGAAGTGGTCCAGGTTCTACATATAGTAAGTTAGGAAAGGTCTATAAAGGAAGTAAAGTGACTGTGCTGTCAGAAAGTAGTGGATGGGCTAAAATTAATTTTAATAATAAAGAAGCCTTTGTTGTGGGGAATTATTTGTCTAATTCAACAGATACATCAGATAACAATGCAAATAATAATAACTCAAACAATAATTCCAATAATAATGGAAATAATGATTCTACAACTTCAGGACAAGTAAATGGTATGGCAAATATAAGTGGGGCTAAGATTGATTACAAATCTCTAAGCTATACGTTAGCTTCTCATATAAGTAAACAGGCTGAGAAGGCAGCAGCAGGAGGAAATGTAATAGCTCCAGGTAATAGAAAAAGTACTCCAAGTCCTGAATTTAGCACATTTTCAGCACAAAGGACAAGTTCATTTGTAAATGCTAGTTCAAGTGATATAGAATATTATTTAAATCCTAAAAACTTTACAAATACTACAAAAGGTATGATGCAATTTTTGAAGATTAATAGTTATAGAGGTGGTATATCAGAATCAAGTTTAAATTCGTATCTTAATGGATTATCTTCGAGTGTATTTAAGAATCAAGGAGCAGCATTTATAAATGCTGCTAAAAAGTATAATATAGATGTAGTATATCTAGTATCTCATGCTATGTGGGAAACTGCTTATGGTAAATCTACACTTGCACAGGGTCAAACATTAACTTCTTATAAGGGACAAGCTCTTAGTAATCCAGTTAAAGTGTATAATTTTTTTGGGATAGGAGCAATAGATAAAAGTGCTAATGTTTCAGGAGCAGAGGCAGCATATTCTAATGGATGGACTAGTATTGAAGCTACAATAGATGGTTCTGCAAAATGGATATCTCAAAACTATGTAAATAGCTCTAAGTACAATCAAAATACTATTTACAAGATGAAGTGGAATTATGATTATACATGGCACCAATATGCAACTGATGTAAATTGGGCTAATGGAATTTCTGGTATTATGGAAAATTTAATTGGCCTTTATGGTGGTGGAAGTAGTTTAGTCTTTGAAGTGCCACAATACAAGTAATGCATAAGTAAAAAAATATAGACTATGGGTAGTTTTTCATTTTGTTTAAATTATCTGTAGTCTTTTTGTATATAATTTACAAGATATAAACATTAATATTAGCAAAATTTTTATGTTATAATATTAATTCTAAGTAAATATAAGTGAGTAATAGGTAGAAATAGAGAAAAAGTGGTAATAATATATATATAACTTTAAGAAAGGAGGATATAAATGGAAAGTGTTAAGGAATATTTAGATAAATTAGAAATTAATAACAGTGGTCTTGGAAAACAACTTAAGGAAGTTTACATAAATAGAGTAGTTTATTTTAAAGAGAATAAAATTGTTTACTTTCACCTAACATCTAAAGATATTGTTTCTCATGAACTTTTAGATAAATTTAGAGAAGAATTGATGTATAAGCTTGATTACTTTAAAGATATAAAGATGAAAATAAGATTTACTGGGTTTGAGAGAAAATCTAACAAAGATGTTATAAAAAAATATTGGAGTAATATCTTATATATATTAAAGTACTTGTGTCCATCCATTGCAGGATGGTATAAGCAAGTTGAATTTCTTTGTTTGGATGAAGAATTAAAAATAAAATTACCAAAGGGTATATTTTATGAGAGATTAATAAGAAAAAATGTAGTTCATGTACTTAAAACTGTTCTTAGTGAAGAATTAGGATTAGACTTAGATATAACTATTGAAAAAGCTGTTGATGAAAAGGTAAATTTAGAAAGACTCATAAGAATAAATGATAGAGAAATGGAAGAAAAAATTAGAGCATTAGAAATTGGACAAATTAATAAGTGTGAAGAAAATGAAGAAGAAGGCTATGTTATTAAATCAGAAGTTGATGAGAATTTAGTCTATGGAGATAATGCAAATGCTATGATTGAAAATATATCTGAATTAAATGCATCTTCTGGAACAGTTGCAGTTGTTGGGGATATATTTGATGTTGAAACTAAAGAACTTAAAAATGGAAAAATACTTATGATAGCATCAATTACAGATTATACTAGTTCAATAAGTTGTAAGCTATTTTTAACAGATACAAATAAAGATGGAGTACTTGAAAATGTTAAAAAAGGAGCTTATTTAAAACTTAAAGGTGATATAGTTTATGATACATATCAAAGAGAAATTAGTATGATGATTAGTGGAATTAGGCAAGAAACTAGACCAGAGAGAAAAGATATTTCAGAGGAAAAAAGGGTAGAACTTCATGCACATACTCAGATGTCTTCTATGGATGCTATTTGTTCTGTTAAAAAACTTGTAGAACGTGCAGCCAAATGGGGTCATCCAGCGATTGCCATAACAGACCATGGTGTTGTACAGGGGTTCCCAGATGCTATGAATGCTGGTAAGGCAAACAACATAAAAATACTTTATGGAGTAGAAGGGTATTTAGTTGAAGATGATTCTCTTATTATAGAAGATGCAAATGACAAAGAACTTTCTCAGACATTTGTTGTATTTGATATAGAGACTACTGGATTTTCTAATACAAACGATAAAATAACTGAAATTGGTGCTGTAAAAATAGAAAATTTTAAAATTGTAGATAGATTTAGTGAATTGATAAATCCTGAAAAAGATATTTCGTATAAGATACAAGAATTAACAGGAATAACTAATGAATTGATTAAAGATAAGCCAACTATTGAAGAAGTTCTTCCAAGATTTATGGAGTTTGTTGGAGATAGTGTACTAGTGGCGCATAATGCGGAATTTGATACTGGATTTATATCACAAAAGTGTAGAGAACAGGGGATAATGTATAATCACAAAAAAGTAGATACACTTATGTTAGCCAGAGTAATGCTTCCAAATTTAAAAAGACATAGATTAAATGTTGTTGCTAAAGCGCTTGGTATACCTCTTTTGAATCATCATAGAGCAGTTGATGATGCAGAGGCAACTGCACTTATATTTAATAAATTTTTACAGATGCTTACAGAAAAAGGTGCAAAAACTTTAAGCGATGTTAATAATATTCTTGGAAAAATTGATTATACAAAGCTTAGTACAAATCATATAACTTTGATAGCAAAAAATTCTGTAGGTATAAAAAACTTATATAAAATAATTTCAGATGCACATGTAAATCATTTTTTTAGAGCACCAAGAATACTTAGAAGTATTTTAAATGAGTATAAGGAAGGTCTCATAATTGGTTCAGCTTGTGAAGCAGGGGTTGTTTTTCAAGCTGTAAAGAAAAATGTATCTGATGAAGAAATGAAAAAGATAATAGATTTATATGATTATATAGAAGTGATGCCTATAGATAACAATAAGTTTATGATTGATAAAGGAGAAGTAAAGGATGAAGAAGAGCTAAGAGAATTAAATCGAAAATTAATTGATACAGCTAAGAGGTTTAATAAAATTCCAGTAGCTACTGGAGATGTTCATTTTTTAGATAAGCATGAAGCTGTTTTAAGAAAAGTTCTAAAGTATTCTCAAGGATTTAAGGTAGATGAAGAAGAGACTTATTTGCATTTTAGAACAACAGATGAAATGTTGGAGGAGTTTAGTTATCTTGGAGAAGAATTAGCCTATGAAGTTGTTGTTGAAAATAGTAATTTGATTGCTGATATGGTTGAAAATATAAAACCTATACCAGACGATACATATCCACCAATTATAGAAGGTTCAGATGTAGAGTTAAGGGAAATGTGCTATGAAAAAGCTAAGCGGATTTATGGAGAACCAATACCAGAAATAGTTCAAAAGAGATTGGATAGAGAATTAAATTCAATAATAAGTAATGGATATGCAGTCATGTATATCATAGCTCAAAAACTAGTTGCAAAATCTCTTTCAGATGGATATTTGGTTGGTTCAAGAGGCTCTGTTGGTTCATCATTTGCAGCTACTATGAGTGATATAACAGAAGTTAATCCTCTACCAGCTCACTATATTTGTGAAAATGAAGATTGTAAATATTCCTTTTTTTATGAAATAGGTGAATGGGGGTCAGGTGTTGACTTGCCAGATAAGGATTGTCCAAAATGTGGAAGAAAACTTGCTAAAAATGGTCATGACATTCCATTTGAAGTATTCTTAGGTTTTGAAGGTGATAAAGAACCAGATATAGATTTAAATTTCTCAGGAAATTATCAGCCAACAATCCACAAATACACTGAAGAATTATTTGGAGAGGGATATGTATATAGAGCAGGTACTATAGGTACTGTAGCAGAAAAAACAGCTTTTGGATATGCAAGAAAATATGTGGAAGAAAATAATATAAGTGTACCAAATGCAGAGGTGCTTAGACTCTCAAATGGGTGTACTGGAGTAAAAAGAACTTCAGGACAGCATCCAGGTGGAGTTATGGTTATACCAGATTATAAAGATGTATACGATTTTACACCTATACAATATCCAGCAAATGATACTTCTTGTGGTGTTATAACTACTCACTTTGATTATCATTCAATAAGTGGTAGGATACTTAAACTTGACATACTTGGACACGACGGTCCTACTATCATAAGAATGCTTGAAGATATTACTGGGATAAATATAACAGAAATTCCTCTAGATGATGAAGAGACTATGTCTTTATTTACATCTACAGAAGCGTTAGGAGTTACGCCAGAAGAGATAAATTGCCCGATAGGATGTCTTGCTGTACCTGAATTTGGAACTAAGTTTGTACGACAAATGCTACTTGACACAAAACCAACTACATTTGCAGAGCTTGTACGTATATCTGGTCTTTCTCATGGTACGGATGTTTGGGTAAATAATGCACAAGATTTAGTTAGAGAAGATATAGTGGGATTAAAAGATGTTATATCTACACGAGATGACATAATGAACTATTTAATATTTAAAGGGTTACCTCCTAAGATGAGTTTTACAATAATGGAAAGTGTAAGAAAAGGGAAAGGTTTAAAACCAGAACATATCGAAGAAATGAAGAAAAATAATGTTCCAGAATGGTATATAGGTTCATGTAAAAAGATTAAATATATGTTCCCCAAAGCACATGCTGTTGCTTATGTTATGACCTCATTTAGAATTGCATATTGTAAAGTACATTACCCAGAAGCCTTTTATGCAACTTATTTTACTACAAAGGTGGAAGATTTTGATGCAGATTTAATTGTTAAAGGTTTGGACACCATAAAATCAAAGATAAATGAGATTGAAGCATTGGGAAATGATGCAACTACAAAGGAAAAAGGTATGCTGACTGTATTAGAAGTTGCACTTGAAATGTATGCGAGAGGGATAAAGTTGTTACCAGTCGATATATATAAATCAGATGCAAGCGACTTTATAGTTGTTGGAGAAAAAACATTACTGCCACCAATGGCTGCAATACAAGGTCTTGGAGGAAATGCAGCTTTAAATATTCAAAATGAAAGAAAAAATGGTGAATTTATATCAAAAGAAGATTTAAGAAAGAGAACAAAAGTATCAAAAACAGTAATAGAAACACTTACTAATCATGGTTCACTTGAAAATATGAGCGATGAAAACCAATTGTCACTGTTTTAGGTTAGTTCAAAAAGTTGCAAATAAAAGAATTTTATGATATCATAGTATAGAAAATAGTATACTTTGCAGAAACTAAGAGTGAGACCGCTGTTCTCACTCTTTTATTTTAAATATATTATTAAGAACTAGTTTAATTTTATTAAATACATTTAATTTAAAAATTATTTAATAAAATTAAGCTAGTCATTTACAATTGAATAGGAGGTAATTTAATGAAAAAAGATTTAGAAGCAGCAATTGAAGAAATTGTAACTAAAATAACGGATGAACATGGATTTGAAATGGTTGATGTTGAATATGTAAAAGAAGCGGGAGAATACTACTTAAGAGTATACATAGATAAAGAAGAAGGAATATCTTTAAATGAATGTGAATTAGTTAGTAGAGAACTAAGCCCAATATTAGACGAAAAAGACCCTATAAAAGAGAATTATTTTTTAGAAGTATCTTCTCCAGGGCTTGATAGAGCATTAAGAAAAGACAGAGACTTTGCTAGATACCAAGGTAGAGATGTAGATTTAAAATTATATAAGCCATTAAATGGATGTAAACAATTTGAAGGTGAACTTGTAGGATTAACAGAAGATAATAATATAAAAGTCATTATAAATGGTGAAGAAATGGAATTTAATAGAAAAGATGTTGCTATTGTTAGATTAGCAATAAAGTTTTAGTGGTATATTAAATAGGGAGGAAATAAAAAATGAATCATGAATTTATGGAAGCACTAAATGAATTAGTAGTTGATAGAGGTATAGATAAAGAAATACTTATAGATACTATAGAGCAAGCTCTTTTAACTGCATACAAAAAAAACTTTGGTTCAGCACAAAATGTTAGAGTTGAGTTTGATAGAGACAAAGGAGATATAAAAGTATTTTCTCAAAGAGTAGTTGTTGATGAATCAGACCTATATGATACTTTTTTAGAAATAGAGTTAGCAGACGCTAGAGAGATAAATCCTAATTATGAATTGGGGGATATTATAGAGCATGAAGTTACACCTAAAAACTTTGGAAGAATTGCAGCTCAGACAGCAAAACAAGTAGTTGTTCAAAGAATAAGAGAAGCTGAGAGAGAAATAGTGTATAATGAATTTATAGAAAAAGAAAATGAAATTGTTACAGGAGAAGTTGCTAGAGCAAATAAAAATATTGTTTATGTAAATCTTGGAAGAATAGAAGGGATAATGACTCAAAGTGAACAAATCCCATTTGAAAATTACAAAGCAGGTCAAAAAATAAAATTCTATATACTTGAAGTTAAAAAGACTAACAAAGGACCTCAAATAGTTGTATCAAGAAGTCATCCAGGTCTAGTAAAGAGATTATTTGAAGAAGAAGTTCCTGAAATATATGAGGGTATAGTTCAAATAAAATCAGTAGCAAGAGAAGCTGGTTCAAGAACTAAAATGGCAGTAAGATCTATAGATGAAAAAATAGACCCAATTGGAGCTTGTGTAGGTCCAAAAGGACTTAGAGTAAAAAATATAGTGGATGAACTTGGTGATGAAAAAATAGATATAATAAAATATAGTGAAAATCCAGCAGAGTTTATATCAGCAGCGCTTAGCCCATCAAAAGTTGTTAAAGTAGATATAAATGAAGATGAAAAATCTGCCTTAGTTATTGTTCCGGATTATCAGTTATCACTTGCTATAGGTAAAGAAGGCCAAAATGCAAGACTTGCAGCAAAATTGACAAACTGGAAGATAGATATTAAGAGCGAATCTCAAGCAGAACAAGAAATGATAAATCTTGAAAATTCCAAAGAAATAGAAGATGAGGGTATTAAAGCTGAATTTATCAATCAAGATGAGTTAGATATCTCAGATGATAATTTCAAAGAAGAAGAGTAAGGAGGGATGGCTTTGAAAAAAGTAAAAAAAGTGCCTCAAAGAAAATGCATAGCATGTCAAGATAGAGACTCTAAAAAAGAGCTTATAAGAATAGTTAAAAATAAAGAAGGAAAAATATTTTTAGACCCAACAGGAAGAGCTAATGGAAGAGGAGCATATGTATGTAAAAGCTCTGAATGTCTAAAAAAAGCTATAAAGAGCAAAGCATTAAATAAAGCTTTCAAGATTGATGTTCCTGATGAAGTCTATGATAATCTACTTATGGAGTTAGAAGAATATGAAAAACAATAAAGAAAAGATACACTCGTTCTTAGGACTCGCAACTCGTGCAGGGAAAATAGTGTCTGGTGATGATTCAACTTTGCTTGAATTAAAAAAAGGAAAAGTAAAATTAATTTTAATTGCAGAAGATGCATCAAATAACACAAAAAAACTTTTTAAAGATAAATCAACTTTTAGAAATATTCCATATCTATTTTTTTCAACAAAAGATGAAATAGGATTTGCAATAGGAAAGTCTCCAAGAGCAGTCGTAGGAATAAAAGATGAAAATTTTTCTAAAAAGATAATTGAACTAATAGAAATTTAAAATAAAATAGGGGGTGATCTTGTGTCAAAAACAAGAGTATACCAAATAGCAGAAAAATTAAATATATCAAATGAAGAGCTTATAAATAAGTTAGCTGAATTAGATATAAATGTAACTGACAAAGATTCAGTATTAGAAGGTGAAGCATTAGAATTAGCACTTGAAGTGTTAGGTGAAGATTCTTCTCAAGAAAGTGAAAATGTTATAGAAATAGATGGACAGTTGACAGTACAAGTATTAGCAACTAAATTAGATAAATCTCCATCAGAAATAATTATGAAGCTTATGAAAATGGGAACTATGGCAACAATAAATCAAGAGATAAATTTTGAGATTGCTGCTTTAGCTGCCAAAGAATATGGATTTGAATTAACAGTAGCAGAAAGTGATGATACAGAAGCTTTAGAAATAGAAGCTTTAATGGAAATTGAAGAAGATAATGAAGAGGATTTAAAACCTAGACCACCAGTTGTTACAGTTATGGGACATGTTGACCATGGTAAAACATCTTTACTAGATGCAATAAGAAAAACTGACGTAATTTCAGGTGAAGCTGGAGGAATAACTCAGCATATAGGTGCTTCAGAAGTTAAAATTAATGAACAAAAAATAGTATTTTTAGATACACCAGGACATGAGGCTTTCACATCAATGAGAGCAAGAGGAGCACAAGTTACAGATATAGCAATATTAGTTGTTGCAGCAGATGATGGTATAATGCCTCAAACAGTAGAAGCAATAAACCATGTTAAAGCAGCAGGAGTACCTTTAATAGTTGCTATAAATAAAATAGATAAACCAGGTGCAAACCCAGATAAAGTTAAACAAGAATTAGCAGACCAAGGATTATTAGTTGAAGACTGGGGTGGAGAAGTAATTGCAGTTCCAGTATCAGCTAAGAAAAAAGAAGGAATAGATACACTTTTAGAAATGGTATTGTTGGTTGCTGAAATAGAAGAATTAAGAGCAAATCCAAATAAAAGAGCAGTAGGAACTGTTATAGAAGCTGAGCTTGATAAAGGAAGAGGTCCAGTTGCAACAGTACTTGTTCAAGGTGGTACTCTAACAGTAGGTGACCCAATCGTTGCAGGTGTTGCATGTGGTAAAGTTAGAGCAATGATAAATGCAAAAGGAAAAAGAGTAAAAACAGCAGGTCCATCTACAGCTGTGGAAATATTAGGTCTATCAGAAGTTCCACAAGGTGGAGACCAATTTGTTGAGGTTCCAACAGATAAAATTGCTAGAAGTGTAGCAGCAAGAAGACAACAATTAGTTAGAGATGAGATGCTAAAATCAACTCAAAGATTATCACTAGATGCTTTATTTAGTCAAATGAGTGAAGGTGCTATAAAAGACCTTAACATAGTTATAAAAGCAGATGTACAAGGTTCAGTACAAGCAGTTAAACAATCTTTAGAAAAATTATCAAATGAAGAAGTACAAGTTAAAGTAATACATGGAGGTGTTGGAGCTGTAACAGAATCAGATATATTACTTGCAGCAGCTTCTAATGCAATAATAATAGGATTCAATGTAAGACCAGTTCCAGGTGCAGAATCTCTAGGAGAAAAGGAAAATGTTGATATAAGAACATATACTATAATATACAAAGCCATAGAAGATATACAAGCTGCTATGACTGGTATGTTAGACCCTGAATATGTTGATGAAGAAACAGGAAAAGCTGAAATAAGAGAGATATATAAAATATCTGGTATTGGAACAGTAGCTGGATGTTATGTAACTAATGGTAAAATATTTAGAAACTGTAAAGTAAGATTAGTTAGAGATAGTATAATAATACATGAAGGTGAGCTTGCAGCACTTAAGAGATTTAAAGATGATGTAAAAGAAGTTAATTCTGGATACGAATGTGGTATGAGTTTTGTAAACTATAATGACATAAAAGAAGGCGATATAGTAGAAGCTTATATAACTAAAGAAGTAGAAAGAAAATTATAAATTCGTATCAAAGAAAATCAGTTAGTAAAGAAGGTCGATGGTATGGCATCATATAATAGAACAAGAAGAATTGCAGAAGAAATAAGAAAAGTAGTAAGCACTATGCTTATAAATGGAGTAAAAGACCCTAGAATAACATCTTTGGTAAGTGTAACTGATGTAGAAGTTACAAATGACCTAAGATATGCTTATGTATATGTAAGTATTCTAGGTGGAGATGAAGAATCCACATTAGCAGGACTTAAGAGTGCTGGAGGTTATATAAGAAGAGAAGTAGGAAAAAATATAAAACTTAGATATATTCCTGAGATAATATTTAAAATTGATGATTCAATAGAAAAAGGAATGTATATGGATAGCCTTATAAAGAGAGTAAATGAAAAAAACACTCAAAAAAATGAGGATGAAAATTATGATGAATAGTATTGATAGTATTATAAATTATATATATGAGGGTGACTATTTTATAGTTACCTCTCATATTAGTCCAGATGGAGATAATATTGGTTCTACGCTTTCAATGTATTATACACTAAAAAGCTTAGGGAAAAATGTATATTATGTACTTGATGATGAAGCTCCATTGAATTTAAGGTTTTTAGTTGAAGGTATAAAAATTTATAAGTCTCATGAATTTGATATAAATAAATATTCTCTAATTGCACTTGATTGTGGAGATACGATGAGAATATGTGTAAGTGATGAAATCAAAAATAATGCATCAAAAGTAATCTGTATTGACCATCACGCTAGTAATGATTCATATGGAGATTTAAACTATGTAGATATTGATGCATCTTCTACCTGTGAGTTAGTTTATAATTTATTGGTTAGATTTCAAGAAATAAAGGACTTTAAGATTATAAATAAAGACATAGCAACATGTTTATATACAGGTCTTGTAACTGATACTGGAAATTTTTCCTATTCAAATGTGCATGCAAGTAGTTTTGAAATGGCAAAGAATTTACTTGTTTTAGGTGCAGAAAAAAATACTATAATACAAAATATATATCAAAGTAATTCTTCTGATTATTACAAATTATTAGGTGAAGCTTTGAAATCTTTGGAGATATTTGATTCAAAGGTATCTAGTATAGTTTTAACTCAGGATATGATGAATAGGAACAACATGAGTTTCAATGATGTTGATGGTATAACAACATATACTAGAGATATAAAAGATATTGAAGTTGGTATTTTATTTAAAGAAAAAAAACAAAATGAAATTAAAGTGAGTTTTAGGTCAAAAAATTATGTTGATGTAAGTGAAATAGCTAAAGTATTTGGTGGCGGTGGTCATATAAGAGCTGCTGGATGTACTATCAAAGATAGTATTGATAATGCTAAAAAAATGGTATTAGAGGCAGTGTTAAAATCAATTTAAGGTGACAATAAAATGAATAAGATTATAAATATATTGAAACCTACAGGAATGACATCTCATGATGTTGTAAGTAGGGTAAGAAAGATTTTAAATATAAAAAAAGTTGGGCATACGGGTACTCTTGACCCAGATGCATCAGGTGTTTTACCAATATGTATAGGAAAAGCTACAAAAGTATGTGAACTTATTTTAAACAAAGATAAATCGTATATATGTGAGCTTACTTTAGGTATAAGTACAGATACCTATGATTCGTCTGGCGAAATTATAAAAAAAATTGATGATTTTAAGTTAAGTAATGAAGATATAGAAAGAGCTTTTGATACACAAAAAGGTGAAATAGATCAACTTCCTCCAATTTACTCAGCTTTAAAAGTAAATGGAAAGAGAATGTGTGATTTAGTGAGAAGTGGTAGAGGCTCTGAGATTACCTTAAAAACTAGAAAAATAAACATAAAAGATATAAAAATCCTTAGTATAAAAGGTAATAAAGTAATGTTTTATGTTGAATGTTCTAAAGGGACTTATGTGAGAAGCATTTGCCATGATATAGGCGAACATCTAGGGTGTGGAGGACATATGTCGTTTTTAAATAGAACATCTTCTGGCAAATTTAACTTGGAAAATTCAATAACACTAGAAGAATTAGAATTATTTTATGCAAATGAAACTTTGGATAAACACTTATATGATATAGATTATGTATTGGATTCGTTTAATTATATTGTATTAAACCCTAATGCTATAAAATATTATAGTAATGGTGGTTCAATAGATGATAAGAGATTTTTAAAGAATAATCTCAGTAAAGAGGATGAATTTGTAAGAGTATACAGTAAAGATGACTTCTTGGGATTAGGAAAATTATCAAAACATAATAATACAATAAGTGTTAAAAGTGATAAGATGTTTATATAATCAATGTATTTGAAAAAAACCAAAAGAGATAGTACTATAATAACTTCTATAGTCTATCTCTTTTACTTATGCTATAATAGTTTGTGAATAAGTTAAGAGTAAATTATAATTTTAGCGGGGAAAATTTATTATGGTGATTATAAAATCTATAGCAGAAATAGCAAACATAAAAGAAAGTGTCATTACCATAGGGAATTTTGATGGCATACACAAAGGACATCAAGTTCTTATAAAAAAAGCAGTTGAATATGCAAAAAAAGAAAATATACAGAGTATTGTATTTACATTTGCAAATCATCCTGTAAACTACTTTAGACCAAACTCAACAAAAAATATTATAAGTAATGAGGACAAAATAAAATTATTAGAAGAATTGGGAATAGATATAGTTGTAATAATACCATTTGATGAGTATATGACTAAAATACCTGCAAAGGATTTTGTAGAGGAGATACTAGTAAGAAAATTAAAGGCTAAAAAAATAGTGATTGGACATGACTTTACGTTTGCGAGAGCTAAAGAAGGGAATGTTAATCTATTAAAAAGCTTAGAAGATGAATTTGGTTTTGAGGTAGAAATAATAAAACCAATCAAAATAAATGATGTAAGAGTGAGTAGTACTTATATTAGAAGTTTAGTATCCCAAGGTGATATGACTAATGTCAAAGAGTATTTAGGTCGTAATTACAGGTTAGAAGGTTGTGTTATACATTCTAAGCACCTTGGAAGAACTATTGGATTCCCAACAGCAAATATTGACCTTAAGAATAATATGCTCGTTCCAAAGAGAGGTATATATTCTTCTATTGTACATATTGGAGATGAGGTTTATTTTGGTGCTACAAATGTAGGTTATAATCCAACAGTTAATGGAAAATCTTTGTCTATTGAAACAAACATTTTAGAATTTGACAGAGATATTTATGGTGAAAATATAATTGTTGAATTTTTGGAAAGAATAAGGGATGAGAGAAAATTTAACTCAATAGATGACTTAAAAAATCAATTGTCTAATGACACAAACTATGTATATGAAAACTATGTTTGCAAAAACAGGTAATGTATGATAAAATGATTAAGGAAAATAACCGTTACTCAGCTTTTGAATACTCCAATCAATGCTTAGTAATAGGCGTTTCTAAAAAAATACGGAGGTAATCTAAATGATAAACAAAACAGAAATAATCAAAGAATATGGAAGAGTTGAAGGAGATACTGGTTCTCCAGAAGTACAAATAGCTTTATTAACAGCTAGAATAAATGACTTAAATGGACATTTAAAAACTCATAAGAAAGACCACCATTCAAGAAGAGGACTATTAAAAATGGTTGGTAGAAGAAGAAACTTATTAGCTTACTTAAAAGAAAAAGATCTTGAAGGATATAGAGCATTAATAGCTAAATTAGGATTAAGAAAGTAATTTCATTCTTTATAAAAAAGCAGGTATAGTGTATACCTGCTTTTTTATAGTTAATTTATTATAGAGTAAAATAGTTAATAATAAAAGTAATTTATACATTATAAAAAATTATAAAATGAATAATATTGGGTAAGAATATAAGGTAATATATAAATACATAATCAATTAAAAAGGAAAGACAAGATAAACATAGAAATTTTATACTATAACATTTAGTTAGAATAAGGAGGATATTATTTTGAAAATAAAGTTAGTATGTGATAGCTTGTGCGATATTCCATATGAAATATCAGAGAAAGATTATATAGAAATAGTTCCACTTACAGTTATTTTTAATGATAGAGAATATATAGAAGGAGTGGATATAGATAAAGAAGAGTTTTACAAGAAAGTAAAAGAAATAAAACAAATACCTAAGACTTCACAAGCTACATATATGGAGTTTAAAGAAGTCTTTGATAAGTTGATAGAAGAAGGATACCATATAATCTGTTTAACAGGTGCATCAAATGCTTCAGGCACTTTTCAAAGTGCTGTAATAGCTAAAAATGATATGAACGAAAAAGAAAAAATACATATATTTGATACTCGAAACTTATCACTTGGTAGTGGGCAATATGTTATAAGAGCCTGTGAACTTGTTGAAGAAGGGTTGGAGTTTGAAGAAATAATAAATGAGTTAGAAAACATTCGTAGTAGTGTAAGATTACTTTTTGCTCCATATACACTTGATTTCTTAAAACAAAGTGGAAGGGTTCCAGTAGCAACAGCTTTAATAGGAAATATGTTGAATATAAAACCTATATTTTTCTTTGATAATGGGGAAGCTAAGTTAGTAAATAAGGTTAGAGGAGTAAAAAATATAGCAAGTAAACTAGTAGATATAATTTTAGAAATGAATGAAGGGTCTTTAGAAGGGAAAATAGTAACAATAGGTTGTGGAGATAATCTACATGATTGTGAAATATTAAAAGAAGAAGTAAATAAAAGAATAAAAGCAAGAAGAGTATTGTTTACTAGAGGTGGAGTTTCTATTTGCTCTCATACAGGGCCGGATATATTGGCTATAAGTTGTTCTAATTAGCAGTAATATAAGCTTATTGCATATATAGGCAAAGATAATTTTATATTGTTAATTTATAGTATTTTTGATAATATAGTAAATAGAGTGATATACGTGTTTTTAATAAGAGGAGGACAAGCATTAATGTTTGAACATAAAATATTTAAAATGGATTTCGCAGGAAGAGAACTTTCTGTAGAAATAGGAAAAATTTGTGAAATGACTAACGGTAGCTGTATAGTTAGATACAGCGATAGTATGGTAATGGTAAATACAACTAAGTCAGCTAAGCCTAGAGACGGAATAGACTTTTTCCCTTTAAGTGTAGATTATGAAGAAAAATTATACTCTGTAGGTAAAATACCTGGAGGGTTTTTAAAGAGAGAAGGTAAACCTTCAGAAAAAGCAATACTTACATCAAGATTGATAGATAGACCAATAAGACCATTATTTCCAAAAGGATTTAGAAATGATGTTCAGGTAGTTGCAACAGTTTTATCAGTAGATCAAGACTGCACACCAGATATAGTAGCAATGATAGGTTCATCTATAGCACTTTCTATATCAGATATACCATTTAATGGGCCAACAGGTTCAGTATGTATTGGTCTTGTAGATGGTGCGTTTGTTGTAAATCCAAACGCAGAGCAAAGAGAGAAAAGTTCAATGCATCTAGTTGTTTCAGGTACAAAAGAAGCAATAATGATGGTTGAAGCTGGAGCAGATGAAGTTCCAGATGATATAATGCTTGATGCTATTTTATTTGCTCATCAAGAAATAAAAAAAGTGGTTGAATTTATAGATGGTATAGTTGCAGAAGTTGGAAAAGAAAAAATTGTTGTCGAATTATATCATGCAGGAGAAGAAATAACTCAATTGGTTCGTGAATTTGCAACTGCTAAGATGAAGGATGCAGTTCAAACTTTTGAAAAATTAGAAAGAATGGAAAAGATGGATAGAGTTAAAGAAGAAACTCTAGCTCATTTTGAAGAAACTATTGAAAATTTTGAAGAACTTATCGGTGATATAGAGGAAGTATTACAAGATATAATAAAAGAAGAAGTAAGAAAACTTATAGTACATGAAAATGTAAGACCAGATAATAGAAAATTAGAAGAAATCAGACCTATATGGTGTGAAACTGGTATGATACCTAGAGCTCATGGTTCAGCTATATTTACTAGAGGACAAACTCAAGTACTTAATGTAGCTACTTTAGGTGCTTTAGGAGATGTTCAAAAATTAGATGGATTAGATGAAGAAGAAAACAAGAGATATATGCATCACTACAATTTCCCAGCATATAGTGTTGGAGAAGCTAGACCATCAAGAGGTCCAGGTAGAAGAGAAATAGGACATGGTGCTTTAGCTGAGAGAGCTTTACTACCAGTGATACCATCTCAAGAAGACTTCCCTTATGCTATTAGATTAGTTTCTGAAGTATTGAGTTCAAATGGCTCTACATCTCAAGCGAGTGTATGTGGCTCAACATTATCTCTACTTGATGCAGGTGTACCTATAAGAGACATGGTTGCAGGTATAGCAATGGGACTTATAAAGCATGATGGTAAAGTAGCAGTACTTTCAGATATACAAGGTATGGAAGACCACTTAGGAGATATGGACTTTAAAGTGGCTGGTACAGAACATGGTATAACTGCAATACAAATGGATATAAAAATAGATGGTATAGATAAAGAAGTTCTACAACGTGCTTTAAAACAAGCTAAGAAAGGTAGAATCCATATACTAGGAGAAATGAGAAAAACTATATCTCAACCAAAACCAGAGCTTTCACCATATGCACCTAAGATTGTTAAAATGCAAATAAATCCTGACAAAATAAAGGATGTAATAGGACCTGGTGGAAAGATAATAACTAAGATAATAGATGAAACTGGAGTTAAGATAGATATTGAACAAACTGGAGAAGTATTCATATCAGGTATTGAGATTGATATGATTAATAGAGCTCAAGAACTTATAAATAATATAGTTATTGAACCAGAAGTAGGAAAAACTTACAAAGGTAAAGTAAGTAGAATAATGAATTTTGGAGCATTTATTGAAATACTTCCAGGAAAAGAAGGATTACTTCATATATCTCATATAGCTCATGAAAGAGTTGCTAAGGTTGAAGATGTATTAAATATAGGAGATGAAGTTGAAGTTAAAGTTACAGAAATAGATGAAAAAGGAAGAGTTAACTTATCTAGAAAAGTTCTTTTACCAAAACCAGAGCATAAAAATAAATAATATATTAAATAATTAAAGGCAAAATCTTAAGATTTTGCTTTTTATTATTTAGTGCATAAATAGAGCTTTCTTTTAATAGTATTAAATAAGAAACAATTTGTACATAATTAGGGGGAGTTTTAATGATAATGATGGTACTTAATAAGAGTAAGCTCAAAAAAATTATAATACTAATTTTAGTTATATTATTAGGATTGTCAGGAGGGGTAATGGTATTAAAATTGTTTAACAATAAGCCCGTTTTCAACTTGTTTAATGGAGTAGATTTACCATATGAGAGAGGTACAAAAGATAAAAGTGGCTACGTTGCATTAACATGCAACGTAGATCTTGGATGGGAAACAGAGTACATAGAATCTATTTTGGAAACTCTTAAAAAAGAGAATGTAAAAATTACTTTTAATGTAACTGGGAAGTGGGCAGAAAAAAACAAAGACGAATTATTGAAGATAAAGAAACAAGGGCATGAAATAGGTAATCATGGATACAAACATTTAGATTATTCGACGCTATCATATGAAGATAACTATGAACAAATAGAAACTTCTAAAAAGATAATTGAAGAAATTATAAATGAAAAGACTAAGTTTTTTCAAGCTCCAGCAGGTTCTTTTGGAGCAGAAACAGTAAAGGCAGCTAAAGAATTAGGATATACTTCAATTAAATGGGATGCTGACACTATAGACTGGAAATATAAAGACCAACCAGAAGTAATTATAGATAGAATGAAGAAAAAAGATATTAAAGATAGTAGTATAATCTTAATGCACCCAACTGATGCAACAACAAAATGTATAGATGATATTATAGCAATTGTAAGAGAAAAAGGATTAAAACCAGGTAAACTTAGTGATGTATTTAAGTAGGCAAAGTATAAATATTTAATTAAGATTGTATAAGTTGTAGTTGAATTAATTAAAAGACTGACTTATAATGTAATACATATAAAAATAAATAGAATTAGAACATAGTGTTTTCAATAATCCAATGTAAAATAAAGAATAAATTTTTAGGAGAATGTAATGTATAAGACAAAAATACTGGAAAATGGGCTTACAATAATTGGTGAAGAAATACCATATCTAAAGTCAATAACGTTAGGTATTTGGATAAATGCAGGGTCTAGAATAGAAGAAGAAAAGGTAAGTGGAACTTCTCATTTTATAGAACATATGATGTTTAAAGGAACCCAAAATAGAACTTCAAAAGAGATTGCTAGCACAATTGACAATTTAGGTGGGCAAATCAATGCATTTACAAGTAAAGAATGTACATGTTATTATGTAAAATTAATAGATGAGCATATAGATACAGGAATAGATGTATTAAGTGATATGATACTAAATTCTAGATTTGATAAAAATGACATAGATAAGGAAAGACTTATAATATTGGAGGAACTTAAGATGTATGAAGATTCTCCAGACGACTTATCTTATGATTTATTAGTCGAGAATATATATGCTAATGATGGTTTAGGGATGAATATAATTGGCACAAAAGACTCTCTATACAATATAACTAAGGAATCTATGTTAGAGTACTTAAACAAATATTATATTCCAAATAATGCTGTTATTTCTATAGTTGGAAACTTTGATTTTGATGATATGGTAGATAAACTTAAATCTAAATTTGGAAACTGGAAAAAGAGAAATTTAAGTATAGACATAAATGAGGCAAAGTTTAATCCTTGTTTTATATCAAAAAATAAAGATACTGAACAGGTAAATTTAGCTATGTGCTTAAAAGGCATTCCATTTGAAAATGATGATGAAGTTTATTCAATGGCAGTGGTAAACAATATTTTTGGTGGAAGTATAAGCTCAAGACTTTTTCAGAAGATAAGGGAGGAAAAAGGTTTAGTATATTCAATATACTCATCACAGACACTATATAGAAAATGTGGTGAATTAGGTATATTTGCAAGTATGAGTACAGAAAATTTACAAGATGTTTATAATTTAATAAAAGAAGAAATTGAAAATATAAGAAAAAATTATCTTACAGAAAAAGAAATATTTGAAAGTAAGGAACAACTAAAAGGTAATTATATATTGGATTTAGAAAGTACTAGCAGTAGAATGATGTCTACTGGTAAATCTATGTTGTTGAGTAAAAAAGTAAAAACTACAGATGAAATACTTGAATGTATAAATAATGTTGATATTAGTTCAGTAAAAAAAGTTGTTGATAAGGTATTCAATATCGGGAATATTGGTACATGTATAGTTGGAAGAGATGTAGAAGATATTCTACATCTGGATTAATATCTTAAAAAGTAAATCTCTGGAGGTATAAAATATGAATTTATCTGAAATAGCAGGTAAGGAAATAGTTAACTTAGTCACAGGAGAAAGATTAGGAGTTATTGGAGAGTGTGACCTTATACTAGATGAAACTACAGGCGGGATATTGGCGCTTTTAATTCCAAAAGAAAAAGGCTTTTTTGCCAGAAGAAAAGATAAGTCATTTTTAGAAGTACCATGGAGAAATGTAAAAAAAATAGGCAATGACATGATAATTATAGAATATGAGGGATATATTTAGGAGGAAAAAATGAGTATTTTAGTGCAAAAGTTTGGTGGGACATCAGTAGAATCATATGAAAAAATGAATGAGGTATGTAAGATAGTAAAAGCATACAAAGACAACGATGAAGAATTACAATTAGTATTAGTGGTTTCAGCAATGGGTAGAAAGGGCGCTCCATATGCCACAGATACACTTATAAATCTGTGTAATGCAGTAAACGATGAACCAAATAAAAGGGAACTTGATTTAATAATGTCTTGTGGTGAGATAATATCAGGAACAATTCTTGCTAATTTATTAAATGCTCAAGGGATAGAATCTGTTTTCTTTACTGGTCAACAAGCAGGTATAATTACAAGTGATGAGTATTCTAATGCAAAAATAAAATATATAAACCCTAAAAAGGTAAAAAGAGCATTGGATGATGGTAAAGTTGTAGTTATAGCTGGATTTCAAGGTGTAACAGATGATGGTGAAGTAACAACTCTTGGAAGAGGTGGAAGTGATACATCAGCTGTTGCTATTGGTAAATCTTTAGAATGTGAGACAGTTGAAATTTACACTGATGTAGATGGTATAATGACTGCAGACCCTAGAGTAGAACCAAATGCTAAAGTATTGAGTTTTATAGATTATGAAGAAGTATTTCAAATGGCAGATAAAGGAGCTAAGGTAATACATCCAAGAGCAGTACAGTTGGCTAAAAGTGGAAATATAACTCTAGCAATAAAAAATACAATGAACCCAACTTTTGAAGGTACAAAAATAGGTTCTTTATGTAAGCATTTAGAACAAAATATAGAATATGAACAAGAAAAAGACCTTAAAGTTGCTGTTGCAAATAAAGATAGTGTTGCTCAAGTTAAGATTAAATCAGCAGAAGAAGTATTTACAGAGGTATTAAATGAGATAGAAAATAAACTTATAACTATAGATATGATAAATTTCTTTATATCAGAAAAAGCATTTGTTGTAGAAGATGCAGATATAAAATCATTAAAAGAAATATTAGATAAATTTGAATTGGATTATGAAATAAATAGAGATTGTGCTAAAGTTACATTGATATGTTCAAGAATTGCTGATGAAATGTCTGGTATTATGTCAAAAGTAGTTAGAGGCTTATCAAAGGCAGGAGTGTCTCTTCTACAAACATCAGATTCAAACATGACTATATCTTGCTTAGTGAGTGAAGAAGATATGCATACAGCAGTACATGCAATACACCAACAATTTTATGTAAAATAAGAGTCATAATGCAATTACTTTTATTCAAAATTTAATAATTTTGCGTATATCTTAATATATTTGATTTATTTGGTAAAACTAAGTTAAATATATTTTGATAGGAGTTTTTTTATGAAAGATTATAAAGATGATAATGAAACATTTGATAAAGATAATTGTAGAAGCGATTCTAGCTGTGAAGAAAGAGAATGTATAAAACAATTTGGTACTAGTGAGATGCCTCCTCAGCCTCCTAAAGATACCCAATGTATAACTATAATTGGGGAAATTGAAGGTCATTTTATAGGGAATCCTCAGAAAAAAGCTACAAAGTACGAACATATAATTCCAATGCTTTATTCAATTGAGGAAAGTAATGATGTTAAAGGAGTACTAGTTGTTTTAAATACTGTTGGAGGAGATATTGAGGCAGGTCTAGCGATTGCAGAACTTTTAAATAGTACATCCAAAAAAGTAGTTACTCTTGTATTAGGGGGAAGTCATAGTATAGGTGTTCCTCTTGCTACGGCAGGTGATTACTCATTTATAGCCCCAACTGCAACAATGATTATACATCCTGTAAGAACTACTGGGCTTGTAATAGGTATAAATGAAACTTTCGAGTATTTTAAAAAGATGCAAGAGAGAATAATTCAATTTATCATAAGAACATCTAATATCGAAAGAGATATACTGAATAAACTTATGCATGAGAAAGATGAGCTTATAAGTGATGTGGGTAGTGTTCTAATAGGAAAAGAAGCTGTAGATTATGGGCTTATAGATGAAGTTGGTGGATTAAAAGATGCTATTAAAAAATTAAAAGAGCTTATAAAAGAATCAGAGGAAGAAAAAAATAATGATTAAAATTTGTTTAAATAATAAAATTTATGATATAATGATGTAATAAAGTAGGAGTGTTAGTGTTAAGGCATTAGCACTTTTTGCTATGAAGGGGTAAAACTTGCTAAAAATAAGGAGTGATATTAATGGCCACGAAAAAGAAGAAAAAAAAGAAGGTAAATACCTTAAGCTTTAATGCAGAATATCATAATTTGATAACAATATTTATAGGTGTCTTTTTATTATATAGCTTAAATTCTAATTCTATGGGATGGATACCTGTAATAATGCAAAATCTCTTTAAAGGATTATTTGGAGGACTTTCCATAGCAATACCATTTATAGTAATTATAACAGGACTTCTAGGATTTTTTGATGGAAATGAATATATATATAGATTGAGAAAGACTAAATTATACTACATAATTATTTTATTTATTTTTGTATTTTATGGATTGTTAAATGCAGGAACTCTTCCTGTAGATAGTCCTCTAAAAGGTAACATGTTTGATGATGTTATGAAGTTGGGTGTAAGTGGACAAGGTAGTGGTTTAATAGCAACTACTATTGCGTATTATATGAGTAAAATATTTGGTATAGCAGGTGGATGGTTAATAAGTATATTTGCTCTTATACTTTCTATAATGTTTATATTCAATATTTCTATAAAAGATTTGGTATCAAATGCGAAGTCAAAATCTAAAGCATCAAAAGACAGCAATTTAACTTTTAAAGATAAAATTTCAAATATGAAAAAGTCTGCAATAGATATGATAACTGATGAAGTGGACGATACTACTGTAAACAAGAAACCTGGATTCTTTAAAGGGCTGATGTCAAAAGGTCGTAACAATGAAGATGAGGAAGAAGAATATTTTGAAGAAGAAAATGGTGATGGTGTAGACGATAAAACTATTAAAATAGTTGGTTTTAATAAGGCAGAGGATGAATATTTAGAAATATTAGAAGGAACTCAAAGTATGCCAGAACTAGATGTTTTAAAAGAGTTACAGAAAGCTACAAATGAAAATTCAGTTGTGGAGACTAAACCAGAAAAAAAAGTTGATATAAGCAAATCTAATTTAGATATAGAAAAAACTCAACCAATAAGCATTGTATCAGAGTCAAATGTTGAAGACTATTCAAATTATAAAAAACCTAGTGTTGAACTTTTAAATAAAGTAAATAAAAAATCTGATGAAAATGGTAAGAAGAAAGTTTTAAAAAATGCCTCTCTTTTAGAAAAGACACTTTCAGATTTTGGAGTAGAAGCAAAGATTAATCAAGTTACAGTTGGACCTACTATAACAAGGTATGAGATACAGCCAAGTCCAGGTGTTAAGGTAAGTAAAATTGTAAACTTAACTGATGACATAGCTTTGAGTTTGGCAGCTAAAAGTATAAGAATTGAGGCTCCAATTCCTGGTAAAAGTGCAATTGGAATAGAAGTTCCAAATGAAGAAGCTCAAATGGTTGGAGTAAGAGAAGTTTTAGAAAGTGAAGAGTTTAATAATTTTGACTCTCCTCTTGCAATGGGACTTGGAAAAGATGTAGCAGGTAAAATTATAATTGGAGATATAGGTAAGATGCCACATTTACTTATAGCAGGTTCTACAGGTTCAGGAAAGAGTGTATGTGTAAATACTTTAATAAGTAGTATATTATATAAAGCAAATCCTGATGAAGTAAAATTATTATTAATAGACCCAAAAGTAGTTGAACTTGCAAATTATAATGGAATACCACATCTGTTGATACCTGTAGTTACAGACCCTAAAAAAGCTGCTAATGCATTAAACTGGGCAGTGACAGAGATGAATAGAAGATATAAACTATTTGCAGATGCTCAAGTAAAAGATGTAACAAGTTATAACGAAAAATCAGAGGAAAAATTACCTAAAATAGTAATAATAATAGATGAGTTAGCAGACCTAATGATGGCAAGTGCAAATGATGTAGAGGATTATATTTGTAGATTGGCTCAGATGGCAAGAGCTGCTGGAATGCATTTGATTGTAGCTACACAAAGACCATCTGTTGATGTCATAACAGGTGTTATAAAAGCTAATATACCATCTAGAATAGCATTTGCAGTGTCATCTCAAACTGATTCAAGAACAATACTTGATATGGGTGGAGCAGAGAAACTTTTAGGTAAAGGTGATATGTTATTTTACCCACTTGGAGCAGCAAAACCAGTTAGACTTCAAGGTGCATTTATATCAGAAAGTGAGTCAGAAAGAGTAATTGATTTTGTAAAAGACCAAGTTAAGGATGGAATAAAGTATGAGGAAGATATAATTGAAACTATATCTAAAGTTAACACATCAAAATCTAGTGATGAGGATGAATTTTTAAGTGAAGCAATAGAATTTGTTGTAGAGAGCGGTCAAGCATCTGCTTCTATGTTGCAAAGAAGATTTAAAATAGGATTTAATAGAGCAGCTAGACTTATTGACTCTATGGAAGAAAGAGGTATAATTGGAGCTAGCGAGGGAAGCAAGCCAAGAAAGGTACTAATAAGCAAACAAGATTTGCAGAATTTAGAAGGTGAATAGAATTGTCAGTTATAGAAATAGAAAAGGCGCTTAAGCTAGAAAAAGTAGTTTTTGTAGATGTAAGAACAGAAGGGGAATATGAAGAAGATCATATATTAAATGCTTTTAATATGCCTATTTTTAAAAACAATGAGCATAATGAAGTTGGAACTATTTATAAGATGCAGGGAAAGCATGAAGCAATACAAAAGGGGTTTGATTATGTATCGTATAAGCTAAAAGATATATACTTACAAGCAGCAGAGCTTGCAGCAAACTATGATAATATTGTTATATATTGTGCAAGAGGCGGAATGAGAAGTGGAAGTATAGTAAATGTATTGTCATCACTAGGTGTAAATGTATATCAACTTGAAGGTGGATATAAGGCTTATAGAAACTTTGTACTGGAGTACTTAAGAAATATAATGAATACAAAGAACTTTATATCTGTACATGGATTAACTGGTTCAGGAAAGACTGATTTATTACATTTGTTGAAGGAAAAAGAAATAGATGTATTAGATTTAGAAGGACTAGCTAAAAATAGTGGCTCAACTTTTGGATTTATAACATTTGATAAGAAGCCACCATCTCAAAAGAACTTTGAAACTAAATTATTTGAAAATATATTTTTCTCAAAGAAGGATTATATATTTGTTGAAAGTGAAAGTAAGCGAGTTGGAAGTGTCACAGTTCCTAATGAAATCTTCAATGCAATGATACGAGATGGGTATCATATACTACTGGAATGTGACCTTGATAATAGAGTCAATAGACTTTGTAGAGATTATATTTATGGAAAAGATGAAGATAATATATTAGTTTTAAAAGAGTGTATAAATAAATTTAGAAAAAGATTGGGTCATAAAGCAGTAGATGGATATATTGATTTATTAGAATCAGGTAAATATGAAGAGCTTGTAAAAAAATATCTTATAGAGTATTACGACCCACTTTATATGCATTCAGTAGAAAAATATAAGTACAATAAAATTGTAAATTTTGATGACACACAAAAAGCCCTAGAAGATGTTATAGGCTTATATGAGAGCATATTGGAAGGAGATAAAAAATGTTAAAGATAGCATTGGAATCATTAGGATGCTCAAAAAATTTGGTGGATGCAGAAATAATGATGGGAATTTTAAATAAAAAAGGTTATAAATTAATAGGAGATTTTGAAGAAGCCGATGTAATTATAGTAAATACTTGTGGATTTATAGAGTCAGCTAAGCAAGAGTCAATTGATACAATAATAGAATTTGCAGAATTAAAACAGACTGGGAGTTTAAAGTTGTTGATAGTAACAGGATGTTTAGCTCAAAGATACTCTGAGGAATTAAAAACCGAAATTCCAGAAATAGATGCAATAGTTGGTACAGGAAGTTACCAAAATATAGATGATATACTTAAAGATTTGAGTGAGAAACATCAAATTATAAGTCTTGATGATATAGAGTTTGTATTTAATGAGGATTTACCAAGATATCTGTCTACACCTAGTTATATGGCATACTTAAAAATTGGAGAAGGTTGTTCAAATAATTGTACTTATTGTATAATACCGAAGCTTAGAGGTAAATATAGAAGTAGAAAATTTGAAGATATAATTAAAGAAGCTAATAAATTAGCTGAATCTGGAGTAAAAGAACTTGTAGTTATAGCTCAAGATACTACAAAGTATGGTTTTGATTTATATGGTAAAGAAAGATTACCAGAACTTTTAGAAGAACTTGCAAAGATAAATGGATTTAAATGGATAAGAGTTATGTACTCATACCCAGAATCAATAACAGAAGAACTAATTAAAGTTATAAAAGAACATGACAATATATGTAGCTATTTTGATATGCCAATACAGCATGCAAGCAATAATATTTTAAAATTGATGAACAGAAAAACTAGCAAAGAGGACATATTAAATAAAATTAAGCTTATAAGAAAGAATATACCAGATGCTATACTTAGAACTACAATAATAGTAGGTTTTCCTGGCGAAACAGAAGAAGATTTTAAACAGCTTGTAGATTTTGTCAAAGAAGTTAAATTTGATAGGCTAGGTGCATTTGCATATTCAAGAGAAGAAGATACACCAGCAGATAAATTACCAAATCATATAGATGATGAAGTAAAAATACAAAGAAGAGATACTTTAATGATAATTCAACAAAAAATATCTGAAGAACTTAATGATAAAAAAATAGGAAAAACATATGAAGTGCTAATAGAAGAACAAATAGAAGATAATGTATATACAGGAAGAACACAGGGCGATGCAGAAGAAATTGACAGTATAGTATATGTAAAAAGCGTAGACAATCTTCAAGTAGGAGAATTCGTAAGTGTTCAAATAAATGATGCAATGGAATACGATTTAATGGGAGATGTTGTATATGAACTTGCCTAACAAATTAACTTTGTTTAGAATATTTTTAATTCCAGTATTTGTTTTAATAATGTTATTTAATGTACCAAACAAATTTATATTAGCTTGTATTATTTTTATAGTGGCTTCAATTACTGATGCACTAGATGGAAAAATAGCTAGAAAGTATAATTTAGTGACTGATTTTGGGAAGTTTATGGACCCATTAGCAGATAAGTTATTAGTAATCTCAGCACTTACATGTATGATAGAAGATGGTCTTGTAAGTAGTTGGATGGTAATTATAATAGTAGCTAGAGAGCTTACTGTTAGTATACTGAGGGCTATAGCAGCAGCTGATGGAAAAGTAATAGCAGCTGGTGGCAGTGGGAAGCTTAAAACGATAACTCAAATGATATCAGTAGTAATTTTATTGTTAGGAGCTCAGTTTGAAAATGAATTAATACTAAATATAGGTGGAATTCTTATACTTATAGCAACACTGCTTACTTTATATTCTGGATGGGAATACCTATATAAAAATAAAGAACTTTTCATGTCTTCTAAATAGGGTATCAGCATTTAATAAATATAAAGTGATTGATTAATAAATAAAAAATAAAAACTTAAAATTTTAAAAATATAAAAAAGGGTATACTATAATAGTATACCTCTTTTCTTTTTCAGTAATATTTTCTTTTGTGTATATAATTATTGATAATGGTTTATAAATAAAATGTAGCAGATAAAAATATAATCATTAGTAGCGTTTTTAAATTGACTAGGTTTGATTTATGTTATATAATTAATATATAACAAGAGAACAAATGTTTGTAGATAAATGAAGGGATGGTATAGAGATGAGTGTAGATCAAGAAAAATTAAAAGCGTTGAATGAAGCTTTAGGTAAAATTGAAAAAGATTTTGGTAAAGGTTCAGTAATGAAATTGGGAGAAGCAACGTCTATGTCTATAGATGTTATATCAACAGGAGCAATCGGTTTAGACATAGCTATTGGCATAGGAGGTCTACCTAGAGGGAGAATAGTTGAAATATATGGTCCAGAATCTTCTGGTAAGACGACTGTTGCACTTAGTTGTGTAGCATCAGCTCAAAAAAATGGAGGAATAGCTGCATTTATAGATGCTGAACATGCGCTTGACCCAGTATATGCAAAAGCATTAGGTGTGGATGTTGATAATCTAATCATATCTCAACCAGATACAGGAGAGCAAGCCTTAGAAATAGCAGAGGCATTAATAAGAAGTGGTGCAATTGATATAATAGTAATAGATTCAGTTGCAGCATTGGTTCCAAAAGCAGAAATAGATGGAGATATGGGTGATTCTCATGTAGGTTTACAAGCTAGACTTATGTCTCAAGCGCTTAGAAAATTAACTGGTTCGATTAAAAAATCAAATTGTGTTGCTATATTTATAAACCAATTAAGAGAGAAAGTAGGAATAATGTTTGGAAATCCAGAAACGACTACTGGAGGACGTGCATTAAAGTTCTACTCATCAGTTAGATTGGATGTTAGAAAAATAGACACAATAAAACAAGGTGACAAGGTTATAGGAAGCAGAACGAGAGTTAAGGTTGTTAAAAACAAAGTAGCACCACCATTTAAACAATCTGAGTTTGATATAATGTATGGAGAAGGTATATCAAAAATTGGAGATCTTTTAGATATAGCTGCTGACATAGATATAGTTAAAAAATCAGGCTCATGGTATAGTTACAATGATACTAAACTTGGACAAGGAAGAGAAAATGTAAAAAAATTCCTAGAGGATAATATGGATTTAACTAATGAAATAGATGAAAAAGTTAGAACATTTTACAATTTAAATGAGGTTAGTGAAGAAGCGGGTACTTTGGTATCAGAAGAAGTTGCTGAAAAATAAGTGAAAATATAAAAAAATAACTATTAAATAAGGACATCCCACGCTCCCTATTAGCTTGACACAATGTTGAAAAAATTATAAAATTAAGTGAGGATAAAATATCTAAATTTAATTTTAATTATTAGGAATATTTTTTAATCATAGTGATGACATTTTGGGATTATTAACGAAGGAGGTGGATGTCATAGATAGTGTAGTAATGATTGTAATAGGTGCAGCTGTTGGTATTATAGCTGGATATTTTGTTAGAAAAAATATATCTGAAGCAAAAATTGGACAAGCTGAAAACTTGGCCAAAGAAATAATAGATAAAGCACACCACGACTCAGAAACAGTACAGAAAGAAAAGTTATTAGAGGCTAAAGAAGAGATCCATAAATGGAGAACAGAAGCTGAAAGAGAAAACAAAGAAAGAAGAACAGAAGTACAAAAGTATGAAAAAAGAGTAGTACAGAAAGAAGAAGTCTTAGATAGAAAATTACAAAATTTAGAATCTAAAGAAGTAAATTTAAGTGAAAAATTAAAGACAGTTGAAAAGAAAGAAGAAGAAGTTGAAGTAATAAAAACTCAACAATTGGAAAAATTAGAAAGCATATCAGGAATTACATCTGATAAAGCTAAAGAAATTATTTTAACAAATGCTGAGAGAGATGTAAGACGTGAAATGTCTATAATGATAAAAGAGATAGAAGGTCAAGCTAAAGAAGAAGCTGATAAGAAATCAAGAGAAATTATAGGATATGCAATTCAAAAATGTGCAGCAGATCACGTAGCTGAAACTACTGTTACAGTAGTAAGCTTACCTAATGATGAAATGAAGGGTAGAATAATAGGTAGAGAAGGTAGAAATATAAGGACTCTAGAAACTTTAACAGGGATAGACCTTATAATAGATGACACTCCAGAAGCAGTAATTTTATCAGGATTTGATCCAATAAGAAGAGAAATTGCAAGAATTGCTCTAGAAAAATTAATAGCAGATGGAAGAATACATCCAGCTAGAATTGAAGAAATGGTTGAAAAAGCGAGAAAAGAAGTTGACAATATTATAAAAGAATATGGTGAACAAGCTGCATTTGAAACTAGTGTACATGGAATTCATCCAGAATTAATAAGATTATTAGGTAGACTTAATTATAGAACTAGTTATGGACAAAATGTCCTTAAACATTCTATAGAAGTTGCTCATATAGCTGGTATAATGGCTGCTGAGATAGGTGCAGACATTAGATTAGCTAAGAGAGCTGGTTTATTACATGATATAGGCAAGGCTGTAGACCATGAAATGGAAGGTACACATGTTGAAATAGGTATGGATTTACTTAGACGTTATAAGGAATCTAAAGAAGTTATACATGCTATGAGTACACATCATGGAGATTATGAGCCTCAGACAGTAGAAGCTGTATTAGTTACAGCAGCAGATGCGATATCAGCTGCTAGACCTGGTGCTAGAAGAGAGACTTTGGAAGCTTATATCAAGAGACTTGAAAAACTAGAAGAGATAGCTAATTCATATGAAGGTGTAGAAAAGTCATTTGCTATACAAGCTGGTAGAGAAATTAGAATAATGGTAAAACCAGAAGCTATAAATGATGAAGAAATACACTTATTAGCTAGAGATATGACTAAGAAAATAGAGGATGAACTTGAATATCCTGGACAAATAAAAGTAAGTATAATAAGAGAAACAAGAGCTATAGAATATGCAAAATAAAATATAAATATCTAAATGATAATAAAAATATTTTTAAAAATTTAGATTTGCCACAGGATATAATAATTTATCCTGTGGCTTTTTAATTTTTAGGGATTAAAATGATATGATTTAAAATAAATATAAGGAAAATAAAAAATAATTATAAAGAATTAATAAAATTAATCTTTATATATACATTGTTTGTATAATTATTTAAGTTTGTTTGATATAATGAAGTGATAAAATAATCTATTATATTTAAATAAATATTTTTAGGTTATATAATTTTTTTATCTATTTAAATATATAAAAAATATGCATATATTTCTATTTTGTATGATTCTTCAAATACTACATATTTACTATTTGCATGAGTTTCTTATTTTACAAAATAGCATTTGGATTCTAATTGTATTACATACTATGTAGTCTATCGAAAAAAGGAAAAGTTTCAATAGAGATTAATTATATTGTAAGTACTAAAAAGTTGAAAATACAATGAGCCAAAGTGATGATGAAAGAGAGGATACATGATGAAAAAAAATACACTTTTACATACAAATGTTATTGTTTGCGTTATTATTACTATTGGTTTTATAGCTACTTCTGTGATTGGGTACAAATCTAATACTAATATTTTTAAAAATGATATTGAGCACGTATCTACGTTGTCTGCTGAAGGTATTTATTATCAGATAGATAAACTTCTTTCACAACCTATAAATGTATCTCTTACCATGGCAAATGATAGTCTACTAAAAAATTTTTTAACTAGTGAGAAAGAACATATAAATGATAAGGAATTTGTTTACAAATTACAAGATTACTTAAATACATACAGAAATAAATATTCCTATGATTCTGTTTTTTTAGTTTCAACCAAGACAAATAATTATTACCATTTTAATGGACTTGATAGGACACTTAGTGCTGATAATTCAGAGAATCAGTGGTATTATGATTTTTTGAAACAGGATGAGGAATATTCGTTAAATGTTGATAATGATGAGGCAAGTAATAATAGTATTACTGTATTTGTAAATTGTAAGATAAAAGATGAGAATGGGTCAACTATGGGAATTATTGGGGTTGGATTAAAAGTTGATTCATTACAAATGTTGCTTAAAGAATATGATGAAAAGTTTGATGTTGTAGCACGTCTAATTGATGATAAAGGATTTGTTCAATTATCATCTGATAAAACAGGTCATGAACATGTTAATTTATTTGAAGATGAAAGTAGTCATTTATCAAGCTCAAAAGATTTTATCTTAAGCAATAAAAAAGAACAGAAGAGTTTTTGGAATTCATCAGGACAATCAAAAAGTTATGTTGTATGTCAGTATATACCAAGTCTAAAATGGCATCTTGTTTTAGAAAATGATTTGACTATAATGAGCAAACAACTTCAAAGACAATTTTTTAAAGGGATTGCAGTTATAATTTTAATTATAATATTTGTACTTTTTACAATTACGCGTGTACTTAAGAAATACAAACAGCAGATAATGAAGCTAAGTTTCTCTCAGAAACTAGAGTATCAAAAGTTATTGAGTAAATCTACTGAAGATCTCTATGAAAATATTTTTGAGATTGATGTTACTAATAATAGAGCTGGTTGTGAAGATGCAAATCGATATTTTCAAGAGTTTGGATTAAATCTTAGTACTCCATATGATGAAGCACTATATATAATTGCTAAAGGTCAAATTAAAGAAGAGTATGCACAAGGTTACTTAGATACATTTTTACCTGAAAATGTTCTTAAGTGTTATAATAGTGGAATCAATAATATAAGCTATGACTTTTTAATTAAAAGAGATGAAGAAAATTATCATTGGATGAGGATTACTGCTAGAATTTTCTTTTGGACGTCAGATGAGTCTGTTCGTATGATTTCTTATCGTGAAAATATAGATGAAGAAAAAAATAGAGAATTGTTGCTTCTTGAGCGTTCACAACGTGATTCTCTTACTGGTCTTTATAATAAGGGAGTAACAGAGGACTTTATTAGTATATTTTTAAAAAGTGATAAAAATCAAAATTCAGAACATATTTTTCTGATTTTTGATATTGATGATTTTAAAAATGTAAATGATAAATATGGTCATGCATTTGGAGATTTTATTATAAATGAGTTTGCATTGGAATTAAAGTCTCAATTTCGTGAAGATGATATTGTTGGACGAATTGGTGGAGATGAATTTGTTGTGTTGATAAAAGACTTCGATAGCAGTAATTATATAATTATGGATAAACTAGAGCGTTTTTGTTCTAAGATTAACCAGAAACGTTTTGCTGAACATGAAGACTTTTCTATTTCATGTAGCATTGGTGTAGCGATATATCCTGAACATGGCTGTAAGTATTCTGAACTCTATGAAAAAGCAGACCAGGCACTTTACTATGCAAAGGGTCATGGAAAAAATTCTTTCCATATTTTTGGTAATGATTCTATTGATGGTGTAGCGTTTCATATAGATACTAGAGATGTAAAATTATTGTTGGAGATGTCTACTGATGGGATTGCGAAATTTGCTTGTATGGAAAATTTGAAGTTGCTTTACTTTAACCAAAAAATGCTTGAGTTTACTGGTTACTCAGCTAGAAACGTTTCAGCTAAAGACTTTGATGTACTTTCACCTATATCACCAGAGGATTTACAGGTTGTACTTGATACACTGCATAAAGCAATACCTAAGAGAGAAACTTTTGAAGTGATTTTTAACTTCCGTCATACAGATGGTCACTATTTCCCTGTGAGAATGCAAGGTAAGTTTTTAAATGAACTATACCAAAATCGTTACCCTGTTTTTTATGCAGTTTACACAGATATATCAAACTTTAATATTTTTGTAGAAAAATAATTTAAATAAAGCCTGCTAATAAAAATGGATTGTTTTTTAGCAGGCTTTAAAATTTTTTGTTCATTAATTTTTATATAATTAAGTAATATAAGTTACTAGTTAAAGAAAAGTTAACTTTTTAGAGTTGATTTTATTTATTATTTAAAAAAATAATTATGAAATTTATTTTGTCACTACCTATCATAAAGTATTTTATAGTTATATGTATCTATACTTATTGCAAACTTTCTTTAATAGTTTTGTATTTATTTGTACTTATTTTGAATTTATTTACGAAATTTGCCTATAAAAAGTATATATAAAAATATAGTTTAAAATGGTATAATTAATTATAACAGAAGGAGGTAATGTAAGTGAGCCAATACATAAATATAAACTCTCAGTTAGACGCCCTAAAATTGAAAGAATTCGAGAAAGTATTTTACGAAAATATCAATGAGGACGTTAAAGTAGTGCCAAAAGTTACTCCTTTTAAAGGAATAAATACTGACTTGTTGTATGTAAAAGATGGAAAAATTTTATTTATAAAATTTATGGATACAACAGAAGATATATATTTTATTTTGGAAGAAGAGTTACTTGAAGTTATGCATGAGGAATATGAGCTTTTGAAACTTAAAATGGGACAAAAGAATAGAAATATAAGCTATAATTATGTTTATATTATGCCATATGTTGAAGTAGATGAAGCTTATGAGTTTGAAGAATTTGTAAATAATAATATAATAGATAAAAATAAGCTTCAAGATATAATGGCTAGTGCTTCACTGGATGAATATCTTAAGGAAAAAAATGATGAAATAAATTTAAATTTATTTTTATTAGATATATGTTCAGAATACTATATAATAAATGACACACTTCACCTAAACGAAAAATTTAAAAAAATTTCCTTCTACAATGATGACTATAAGTATACAGCAACTATGATGGAAGAAGTTCAAATTAAAGATGCTATTTCTATTAAATATGGAAATACTCTTATTGAAGGCGGTTCTGGTATAGGGAAAACTGCAAATATGCTTTCTAGAGCTATAAAACTGGCAAAAGTATATCCACATCATAAATTACTAATATTTACACATACAAAACAACTATGTAATGAACTTCGAGAAAGAATTGAATTATTATATAAAGATAACAACAATTTAGAAGTTCATACATTTAGCTCTTTTATATTTAAATTAGCTAAAAAATATAATCTAATTATTGACTACAATATGTTAAAAAATGATTATGAAAAAACATTTAATAATCTTGTAAAACAAGCACAAAACATTATAAAGAATAAAAATATGTTTAAGGCTATTTTTATTGATGAAGCAGAAAGCTTTTTAGATTATGAAATAGACTTTATAAGAGAGTTTTTATATAAAACAAAATTCATATTTAATGTGTATTCTTGTAACTCTTTAAATATCTTTAATAGATTAAATATATTTAGGAAACTATATAGTAATATAGAGTTTGATGATAAAATCATATTAAATAAAAATTATAGACAAGCTAAAGAAATTGTTGATTTTACAAATAATTTTTCAAATCATTCTAATGCTTATATTAATGAATTAAGACCTAATACAAAGTTTAATACTTTTTTTAATACAAAAGCGCTTAGAGGTGGTAATAAGTCGGTTGATATAATAAAAGTAAGTGACTTAGATGACCAAATAAGTTCTGTAATATGGGAAATCGAATATTTGATAGGCAAAAAAGGTCTTGATTATTCTGAAGTTGCTATTGTATATCCTTATAATAAGAAAAAATTAAAGAGTGGAAAAACTATTTATTTTCAATACATGTTAAAAAAGGCATTAGAAGAAGCACAAATTCCTTATATATGTGCAGAAGATAACTTAACAAACATAAGTAAGAAAATAGGAACGACAATAGCAAATATATATACAATAAAGAATTTAGAATATAAAGCTATAATAATATGTGAATTGGAAATGTTATATAATCAAACAATAAATGATACAGAGCAAGATTATCAAGTAAATGACTTTGTTGGTGATTTAAATAAGGTTTATTTGGCTATGAGTAGGGCCACTGATTATTTAAGTATAGTAACAACCTTTAATGAAGATGCAAGTGATATAATAAGAATTATTACAGAATCAAAAGAAGATAGGCAATAAAACATATTTTGAATTCAAAAAATTAAAAGAGACTGAATTGTGTAAAATAAATACTACCAACTCAGTCTTTTATTTTTTTAATTTACTTTTCCAATATTATCAAAAGGTAACAATCTTACCATGACTTTCCCAAGAATTTCATCTTCATCAACCATGCCTACATCTGGGAATCTGCTATCATTACTATTTTCTCTATTGTCACCCATTGCAAATAACTTTCCTTTTGGAACAACTGTATCTATATCTCCAGAAGTATAATTATTATGTATATATGGTTCAGTTAGTAATTCACCATTTACATACACTTTAGAATTGGATATTTTTATACTGTCACCTTCTGTAGCTATAACTCTCTTTATTAAATCTTTTTTCTTTCCAGTATCTCCATCAACTAAATTAGTTTTAAAAACTACAATATCACCTTTTTCAGGTTTACCAACCTTATAGGATATTTTATTTAAAATTAGATAGTCTTTATCGTCTAAAGTGGGATACATTGACTCTCCACTAACAATAGAAGGTCTTATAAATTGTAGTATTACAAATGCAAGTACAATAGCCATGGCTATTGACTTAATCCAATCAAATATTTCTTTTTTAACACTCATAATTTTTCTCCTTATCATTTGTCATTAAATTAAAATACTCTAGAATAAAAAGAAATAACCAAGAACAACTATACCCAAAATTATTCTATAATAACCAAAGACTTTGAAATCATGTTTTTTGATATAATCCATAAAAAACTTAATAACTACAATTGAAACTACAAAAGCTACTATAGAGCCAACACCTAAAATAAGCCATTCAAATCCAGTAAATCCAAATCCAGCTTTTAAAAGTTTTAATGCACTAGCTCCAAGCATTGTAGGAATAGCTAAGAAGAATGAAAATTCTGCTGCCACGTATCTAGAAGTACCAAGTAATACTGCACCGATTATAGTTGAACCAGATCTAGATGTACCTGGAATAAGAGCTAGACATTGGAACAAACCTATACAAAGAGCTAGTTTATATGTAACTTGAGAAAAATCTTTATATTTTGGTCTTTTATTTCTACTTTCAAGTCCTATCATTATTATACCATATACGATAAGGGCAATGGCAACCACTGTTGAATTAAAGAATAGTCTGTCTATATCATCCTCAAATAGTATACCAATAACTCCAGATGGTATAACAGCAATTACAACCTTAAGCCATAAGCGAACGGTTTCTTTTTTTTGTTTAGTATTCTTTCCGCTATCAAAAGGATTTAACTTCCTAAAAAATATAACAAGTACAGCTAATATTGAACCAAATTGAATTACGACCAAAAATGTATTTATAAATGTAGATGAAAAATTCAATTTTATAAACTCATCAACTAATATCATATGCCCTGTACTACTTACTGGTAGCCATTCTGTGATTCCTTGAACAATTCCCAAAATGACTGCTTTAAAAACTTCAAGCAAACTAAATGTTTCCAAATCAAAATACCTCCAATACAAATTTATAGTAGCATATTTTATTCAAATATAAATAAAATATGCCAGCTTTTACTAACTTATAATACCACAGTACTGTGTAGTGCACAATGAAAGATTGATATTTTCATAAAACCTTCATAATTTAAAAAAATAAACTTGAAACTTGTCTATTGAATAAGGGGGTATATCTTAAGGGGAAATATATGGTATAGTAAAAGTATAACTATTTTATTTTATGAAAAGGAAAGGAGTTATTATGTATAGTACGAAGATATTGGATGATTATGAGTATGAAACTTTTAATGTTTTTTCTACAAAATTAAACCCAAATACAAAACACGATTATTTGTCAAAGGTTATGCTGTTTAAAGAGTTTTTAAAAGGAAAAGAATTAATTTATGCAACAAAAGAAGATTGTAAAAATTTTGTGGACTATATACAGACTAAATATGCAAAATCAACTTGTGAAAAGATATATAGTTATTTACATAGTTTTTATAACTTCTTAAAAAAAGAAGGGTATATAGATATAAATCCATTTAGATATGTAGAAAAACCAACAGTAACTAGAATAAAGACAAAGGATGATGTTTTAAGCATACAGGAAATAAATAAGCTTATAGGTATTTTACCAAAACTGAATATAAGAGATAGAGTTATCATAGTCTGTCTAGTTACTACTGGGTGTTTATTAAATGAATTAGTTAGCTTAAAGTGGAAAGACCTTATGGTAGATGAAAACGATAACTCGTATGTTAGACTAGGAAAGGGAAGAAAAGAGAGAGTAGTAAAGCTGCATCCATACTTTTTTAGGCTTTTAGAAGACTACAGAAATTATTCTGGACTTCCAGAAGTAATAATACCTAATGATGATTTTATTTTTACAACTCAAAAAAGTAATTCTATAACAGATAGAAATGTCAGATTGATAGTAAAAAAAGCATTAGATTTAGCAGGACTTTCTCAATATTCAGCAAGAGATTTTAGACATTCATTTGCAGCAATAAGTTTAAGACTTGGGGCAGATGAGAGTGATGTAAAAAATCAACTTGGATGGAGTGATAAATACTATGCAATTAGATATAAATATGTATTGAATTTTGTTGATAGTGAGATTGTGGATTATTTAATAGAAAAAGATAATCTAGATATAAATAAAAGGTATTAGCACGTAAAAAACACTCTATATAAATATGAACAAAAAATAAAAAAGTCTTGTTATAGTTCGTAAAATTATATATAATTATTTATGTACTAATATGTACATAATAACTATACAACAAAAGATTTAAGGAAGGTGCTAATATAATGATAGATAACAAATATACTACGTACTCAAATCCGCTTACAGATAGATACTGTAGTAAAGACATGAGTTATATATTTTCTCCACAATTTAAATTTTCTACATGGAGAAGATTATGGGTTGCTCTTGCTGAAGGTGAGCATGAGTTAGGAATCAATATAACTGAAGAACAATTAGATGAGTTAAGAGCTAATATAGATAATATAAATTTTGATGAAGCTAGAAAAATAGAAAAAGAAGTAAGACATGATGTAATGTCTCATGTAAAAGCGTATGGGTTACAATGTGAAAAAGCTAAAGGAATCATCCATCTAGGAGCAACATCTGCTTATGTTGGAGATAATACAGACGTTGTACAAATGAATGAAGCCTTAAAACTTTTAAGAGTAAAACTTGTAAATTTAATAAATAACTTAAAAGAATTTGCACTTAAGTATAAGGATATGCCAGCTCTTGGTTTTACGCATTTTCAAGCAGCACAACTTACGACAGTAGGAAAAAGAGCTTGTTTGTGGGCTCAAGATTTAATCCTTGATTTAGAAGACTTAAATTATAGAATAGACAATATGAAGTTAAGAGGCGTTAAAGGGACTACTGGAACTCAAGCAAGTTTTTTAAGCTTATTTGAAGGAGACCATGAAAAAGTAAAAGAGTTAGATAAGAAAATATGTAAAAAAATGGGATATAGTTCTTCTTATGCAGTAAGTGGACAAACATACACTAGAAAGCTAGACTATCAAGTAATAAGTGTATTATCAGGAATAGCTCAAAGTATGCATAAAATGACTAATGATATAAGACTTTTACAAAGTCTAAAAGAATTAGAAGAGCCATTTGAAAAAAATCAAATAGGTTCATCAGCAATGGCTTATAAAAGAAATCCAATGAGAAGTGAAAGAATAGCTTCTTTATCTAAATATATAATATCTGAATCTATAAGCCCTGCAATGGTACAGGCTACTCAATGGTTAGAGAGAACATTAGATGATTCAGCCAATAAAAGATTAGCTATACCTCAAGCATTTATGGCAGCAGATGCTATACTTGAAATAGGTATAAATGTAACTGATGGGTTAGTAGTATATGAAAATATGATAAATAAACGTGTAAATGAAGAACTTCCTTTTATGGCTACAGAAACAATACTTATGGAAGCTGTAAAAAGAGGTGGAGATAGACAGGAATTACATGAAATAATAAGGGAATATTCTATGAAAGCTGCTTATAGAGTTAAACATGAAGGTAAAGATAATAATTTAATTGAGCTCATAATGAATGATGATTCATTTAAAATGAGTAAAGAAGAAATATTATCTATAATGGACCCAAAAAACTTTATAGGTAGAGCTCCAGAACAAGTTGTAGAATTTGCAAATGAAGTTGTAGAACCAGCTATAAAAGATTATAAAGAAGATTTAGGAAAAGTAGATGTGGATTTAAGAGTGTAAGTTTTATAGATAAAATATAATTAAAAATGGCTATCTTATTTATAAATAAGATAGCCATTTTAATGGGCTAGCGTCTGCTCTTCACCGCTGTGAAGAGTTCTTCCTTACTTACTATATCATGAATTCAATAAAATAGCTATATAAATAATATTTAATCAGAAAAATATTATTAAAAATAAGAAAAACAATAAGATTACTAATTAAATTTAATCATTACTCAAAAACTATTGTACTTGCAATATTTTTAATGTAAACTGAAATAAAGTTAGTTAGATAATTTAATAAATTTTAAAACAACCGAGGTGATTGTATGAAATACGTAGTAAAAGATACTATAAGTTTTTTGGTAAAAACATTTCCGAAGATTTATTCTAGCCTATATTTAGAAGACCTGAAAAAATTTGCACCAGACTATAATGTAAATAAAACACAATTAAGAGCATTAGTATTTATAAGAAATTATGGAGTAATAAGCATGACTGACTTATGCTCTAAATTAAATATAGAAAAAGGCAGTCTAACTAGTATGGTAGATGATTTAACAGAAAAGAAATATGTAACAAGAGAAAGAGATTTAGTTGATAGAAGAAAGTATTTAATTGATATTACAGAAGAAGGAGATAAGATAGCTTCTGATTTTATGGATAAATTAAGTGATGGATTAGAAGATAAGCTTTCTAGACTAACTGAAGAAGATAGAAAGAACTATCTAGGAGCAATAAATACTCTTCAATATATATTAAATAAAGACGAATTTAAATAGGAAACTATGAAAAATCCCCTTTTCAAATATTGGTTGAAAAGGGGATTTTTTATCTAATAAAATTTACATAAGGTAAACTTTTAAAATTTATTTGTGTAAAGCTACATATTGTTCTAAACCTTCTTTTAATAATGTAGCAGCTCTATGAAGGTCAGTTTCATTTAAGATATAAGCTAATCTTATTTCGTCACGTCCTAAACCTGGAGTAGCATAGAATCCTTCAGCAGGGCAAACCATAACAGTTTCATTATTTTTATTGAATTCTTTTAACATCCAAACTGTGAAATCTTCTGCATTTTCAACTGGTAATTTAGCAACTATATAGAATGCACCAGTTGGTTTTTTACAGATAACACCTTCAACTTTCATTAATTCATTGTATAATACATCTCTTCTTTTTTTGTATTCTTCATTAACTTCTTTGAAGTAAGAAACTGGAGTTTTGTATAATTCAACAGCTCCTATTTGTTCTAATGTAGGAACACAAAGTCTTCCTTGACATAATTTAAGTATTTGAGCTATAAGACCTTTATTTTTACAAGCGATAGAACCAATTCTAGCACCACAAGCACTGTATCTCTTAGAAACACTGTCTATTATTATAACTCTGTCTTGTACACCTTCTAAGTTACCACAGCTAGTGTATTCAAGTCCATCATAAACAAATTCTCTATAAACCTCGTCTGCTATTATCCATAGATTTTTTTCTTTAGCTATTTCAGCTAGGATATTAAGTTCTTCTTTTGTATAAATTGCACCAGTTGGATTTCCTGGGTTAGAAAGAATTATAGCTTTAGTTCTATCATCTACCTTAGAAGCTATTTCTTCTTTTGATGGAAGGTGGAAACCGTTTTCTGCTTTTGTTGTAACAGCATTAACTTCCACGTTTACACATTGACCAAATCCATTGTAGTTAGTATAGAATGGTTCTGGAACTAATAAATTATCTCCTGGGTCACAAACAGCCATCATAGTGAAAAGTAAAGCTTCACTACCACCATTAGTCACTAATAATTCATCTTTTTCAAAATTCATATCGTAAGTTTTGTAGTAATTTTGAAGTGCTTCTAATAATTCTGGAATACCTTCAGAAGTAGCATATTCTAAAACTTCGCTATCAAAGTTTTTAACAGCATCAAAAAACCCTTGAGGAGTTTTTATGTCTGGTTGACCTATGTTTAAGTGATATACTTTAATTCCTTTATCTTTTGCTGCTTGTGCAAATGGAACAAGTTTTCTGATTGGAGAGGCTTGCATTGCACTAACTCTGTTTGAATAATTCATTTTAATACCCCCTATTTAATTTAAATACGTATATTGTATTATGTAAATTGTATATTGGAATACAAGACATCTTTACAAGATAATAATAACATACTTATAGGTAAAAATCATCAAAAAAAATTAATATAGCTTTAAAATAAACTTTTAACAAATTAGAGTTAAATACTCGTATTTATACTAATAAATTATATATACATCAACTTATTTATAGTATGATAATATATTGATATATCAGTTATATTTTTTTGTATTATAAAATTAAAATACCTAATACTAAATATGTAAAATTATAAAAAATATTATAAATTTATTTAACAGATACAATAAATATCATATAATTATATTAAAGGCTATTAACTAAGAGGTGTTAATTATGAGAGAATTAAGAATAGATCCAATTACTAATGATGTTGTTATATTTGCTACTGATAGGTTGAAAAGGCCATTAGATACAGTTGATGTACCAAACGATGAAGAAGAAACTAAAGAATACGATGAAGGATGCCCATTTTGCAAGGGAAATGAAGCTTATGCAACGGATACACTATTTGAAATAAAAGGTGATGAAGGCTGGCTTGTAAAATCTATATATAATAAATTTCCTATAATTGATGATTTGGCAAGAGATATATATGGTATTCATGAGGTAATGATAGAAAGTAATAAACATAACAGCAGTTTTTACAATATGAATCAAAAAGAATTTGAAGATGTTTTTTTTATGTATAGAAATAGATTTAAAGATTTGTCGAAAGATGACAAAGTAGAATATGTGAGTATTTTCAAAAATTTCTTGAGAAAGGCTGGAGCATCTTTGATGCATCCACATGCTCAAATACTATCTATGTCTTTTATTCCACCTGAAATTACAAATGAGTTGTTGGTTTCAAAAGAGTATTATGATAGCAACAAAAGCTCTTTGTATAATGACTTGGTAGAAAATGAAATAAGTTTAAATAAAAGGGTGGTTTATAATGGAGACGCTTTTTTAGTAATTATACCATATGCAACTAAGTACAGTGGAGAAGTAAGAGTAATATTTAAAGACAACATAAAGTTTGATGAATTAACAGATAACAATATAAAAGAGATTTCTATGATATTCGAAAAGTTATTTAAAAAATTATATAATATAAATGGATATATGCCATTTAACTTATGCATCCATACTCACCCAACAAAAATTGAAACAAAATCATACTTTAATGTTCATATGCACATAATACCAAGAAAGTATAACCTTGGAGGATTTGAACTTGGAACAAATATGTATGTTTCTTCAATAAATCCTGAAGAATTAACAAAACAATTAAAATTTGATTAAAGTATGTATTTTTAGGTATTAAAGAAATAATGATTTTAAAATAAAATTATAGTGTATTAATGTTAAAATAAAAACAAATAGAAAAATAAATGAAAAAGCTAATAGAAAATTACTGTTTAGATGAGGAGTGGAATATGAAATTTATATCGTGGAATGTTAATGGAATAAGAGCATGTGTTGGGAAAGGATTTTTAGACTTTTTTAGAGATATTGATGCAGATATATTTTGCCTACAAGAGACTAAATTACAGGAAGGGCAAATAGAGTTAGATTTGCCAGGTTATTTTCAATACTGGAATTATGCAGAGCGAAAAGGCTATTCAGGTACTGCTATATTTACAAAAAAAGAGCCTTTAAAAGTAATATATGGAATAAATATAGAAGAACATGATAAGGAAGGTAGAGTTATAACTTTAGAATTTGAAGATTTCTATTTTGTTACGGTATATACTCCAAATTCTCAATCTGAGTTAAAGAGATTAGAATATAGAACTAGATGGGAAGATGACTTTATAGATTATTTGGTTAAATTAGATAATCATAAGCCTGTAATAGTGTGTGGAGATATGAATGTTGCACATAAAGAAATAGACTTGAAAAATCCTAAAAATAACACAAAGAATGCAGGTTTTACAAAGGAAGAAAGAGAAAAATTTTCTAAATTATTAGATAGTGGATTTATAGACACATATAGATACTTTAATCCTGATAAAGAGGGCGTGTATAGTTGGTGGTCATATAGATTTAATGCAAGAAAAAATAACGCTGGATGGAGAATAGATTATTTTTGTGCATCTAAAAAACTAGAAGATAGATTGACAAATGTAAATATACACACTGAGGTATTGGGGTCAGACCATTGTCCAGTCGAATTAGAGATAAGATAGAAGTTTAATCAGGATAAAAATTGGGCTGTAGATGTAAATTTAATTATTCTTTTAATCTACATGCCTGTTTTTAACCTAGATAAATCTCACTTATTTTTTCTTTGCTTAGCGTTTTCTAATTCAAATTGATTTGTTTTTCCCATATTGTAAGCCAAATTAATAACTTTTTTCTCGTCTTTAGTCAAATCACGATTTAGAATTTTCTTAAATTCATCAAATAATTTATCATAGTCAACTCTTTTTTTATTAGAATACTTTATAGATTTAGATTTAATATTTGTATACACATATATATCAGGTACTATACTTGGATTGTATATCTTAATAAAAACCTTTGCTGTATAATATGCATCATTTAAAGCATTGTGGTAAGACATTTTTTCATCAAGTTCCAATATAGAAATAGCATTTTGTAAGCCAATACTTTTTCCTGCTGGATTATTAAAATATTTAGATGCATGTTGTTGAATATTAATATAAGACTTAGGTAAAATATCTGATGCTAGCTTATGATAATTGATATTTCTGTATAATTCTTTTAAATCTCCAACTCCCCAAACACATAGTATTGGGTCGTGTGATGCTATAAATTTTATGAAATTGTTGTAAACCTCAGGAAAAGTGGGTGAATCGTTAAAATCAGAGTCTTTAATATTAGTCATGCGACTAATAAAAGGGTGCATTGCCTTGTATAGTGTAGGTTTAATATAGCTATTAAATGTATCTACTATATTAAATTTAGAATCCAGTTTAATTGCTCCTATTTGTATAATTTCAAAAGGACATTTTTCATTGGACACAGTTTTATTGAGTTTTTTGTCAAATCCTTGGTTGAATTCCAAATCGAAAATTATGTATTCCATAAAGTTTATCTCCTAAATTTTTGTATTATTACCAGTATAGATTATATTATAAGCTAAATTAAATTTTTAAACAAAAATACTTTTATTTTAGTATACCCCATATTTATAAAAATGTTAAACTATTGTATGTATAATATTTTTCCAAGAAAAAATATTGCGAACTTTTTGTACTTGATATATAATAATATAAATAAAAACACGAATAAAACACGAATATTTTGCAAGAAAAATTCATAAACATAAGGGTAAATGAATTTTATCTTGTATATTTAATGAAATAAAATTTACACAAAAATCATAGGAGAGTGAAAAGATGGAGAGTTTATTATATGTAATAGAGAAAGATAAGCATACCAATGAAGAGATAAGAGAAATCCTAAAGAGCAATAGAAATATAAGATTCGTTTCTTTAATGGGTGTTGATTTAGGAGGAAATGCAACAGATGAAAAAATTCCTGTAGAGTTATTTCTAGAGGATATAGATAAATTCTTAGAATCGGCTATACAAACTGATGGTTCAAGTGTTGAGCTTTACAATATAGCGACATTAAATAATGCAAAAGTAGACTTAATGCCAGATAAAAGTTGTCATTGGTATGTAGATTACAATATGGAATACATAGATGAAGAAGTAGGGTTACCTGTAGGAACATTAAAGATACCTGCATTTCTAATACATGATAATAAAAAAGTATGTTCCAGGGGAATTCTTCAAAAAGCAGATAAATATTTTAAGAAATCTATGTTTGAAATATTTAGAGAATATCCACATGTAATAAAAAATATAGGAATAAACTCAGTAGATGATATAGAAGAAATAATGCTAACAGCAGCTACAGAACTTGAATTTTGGGTTAATACTCCTGAAGATAAGGCTGACTTAGAAAAATTATATGTATCACAAAGCTTAAAAGAACAATACTGGAAAAGAACTCATGGTATTATAAGAACTTGTTTGGAACAAAGTTTAATAATACTTCAAAAGCTAGGTGTAAGTCCTGAAATGGCTCATAAAGAGGTTGGAGGGATTCAAAGCTCTATAAGTATAGATGGAAAGACAAACCATGCTATGGAGCAATTAGAAGTTTCTTGGAAGTTTTCTACACCATTACAAGCAGCAGATAATGAATTACTAGTAAGAGATGTTATAGAAGATGTGTTTACATCGCACGGATTAGAAGTTACATTTAAAGCAAAGCCAATTCATGGAGTTGCAGGAAGTGGTGGACATACACATGTAGGAGTAAGTGCAAAATTAAAAGATGGAAGTATGAAAAACTTATTTGCTCCAAAGGATTTAAAAGAAGATTATTTAAGTGAATTAGGGTATGGAGCTCTTATGGGACTTCTTTATAATTATGAAGTATTAAATCCAATTGTAACAGCTTCTAATGATGGATTTAACAGACTAGTTCCTGGATTTGAGGCACCTGTATGTATAGTTACATCTTTAGGTCATAGCTATGAAATGCCATCTAGAAATAGGTCAGTACTTGTTGGATTAATAAGAGATATAAAGAATCCAAAGACTGTAAGATTTGAGTTAAGATCACCAAGTCCTCTATCTAATACTTATCTAGTAATAGCAGGATGTTATCAAACAATGTTAGATGGTATAAAAGCAGCAGCTAAGAGTGGGCTTAGCACTAAAGAACTAGAAAAAGAATTATCTAAAAATGTGGGAGAAGAAAGTTTCTATTTAGAAAAAGACAGAGCATATAGAGATGAAAATGATGTATTTGAACATTACAATTTAGAAGAAAGAAATGCAAGATTTGGAACACCTCCAGCAACTGTTTATGAAAACATGAAAAATTTAGAAATATATGCTTCTAAATTAAAATCTTTAAAACAAGGCGATGTGTTTACTGATAGTATAATAGAGTCATTTAAAGTTGGGGCAATAGATAAGTGGCAAAAAAAATTAAAAACGAGAATAATAGAGGCTGGAATTCAAAAGATAAGAAGTATTGTAAAAGTACACACAAAAGAAAATATGGATGCACTTGATGAAGTAGTTTGGAATTCAATATCAGACTTAAAATTTAATATTATGAAAGATACTTTAACTAGAGAATCACTATTTACTAGAGTAAGAGAAGCTGTAGAAAATAAAGATTATCAAACTGCTTCGGATTTACAAATAGAACTAAAGAGAAGCATGGAAGAAATACAACAATTATATATGCAATACAAGAAAAATATATATTAAGACAATTATAATTTGATTTTGATATTATAAAGGCAATTAAGTATGATTAAATTATTTTGAGTTGAATCTCAAATGTAAAAACCATACTCAATTGCCTTTAGTTTTTGATTTTAAGTTTTACAATAAAATAATCTAAATTAATTATGTTTATTATCTATTAATTCTGATATATAATCAGCAATTTCATCTGGGTGAATGACTGTTTTAAATTCTTCTAGATTCTTTTTCATAAAATTTATTATAGAGTCAAATTCATTTGATACTAACTTATAAAATATATTTTTTAGGTCTAGGTCATCGCTATAAATCATTCCAAGTCCCTTATCTATTATAAATTTAGCATTTTCAATTTCTTGACCAACTTTTGGCATTTTAACAAGTACTGGAGTTTGAGATTGGATTGCTTCAAATATAGTTGCTCCTCCAGGTTTAGTTAACATTAAGTCACATTCTTCTATTAGATTGTACATATCATTTACAAATCCAAGTACTTTTATATTTTTTAGAGGTTTTTTATGAGTTAAATTATCATATAGCTTTTTATTTTTACCTGTAACTATTGTAATTTCTATAGAGTTAATATGTCCTTCAATGAAGTCATCTATCCAATGCATAAAATCCTCATCTATATCAAATAGACCTCTTCCTCCACCCAAAAGCAATAATCTATATTTTCCACAAGAGGGTTCTTTACTTTCAATCTGGAATCTCTTATCTACAGGAACTCCAGTAACTTTTATGGAATTTGGGTTTATTCCTTTTTGGAAAAATCTATTTTTTATCTCTGGAGATGGAACAAAATATAAATCTGTATTTTCAAAAATCCATTCCATACTGTCTACAACATCTGTGATAACTGTCAATGTTGGTATATTTATATCAGGGTTTTTTATCTTAAAATTATTTACACAAGCAGCAGCCAGTGGAAATGTAGAGATAATCAAATCTGGATTTATATCAGAAATATACTCAGAAAGTTTAGGTGTATATAATTTATGAGAGAAATCATGTCTTGAGTCAAACGATTTCTTAAAATAATAATAATAATTATATAATCCAGGAGTATATTTTGTATTGTTTTCATAAAGCTTTACCATAGGCTTATTCATCATAGGGATACTTGCATTTATAAAGTTTTGTATAACAACATTATAATTACTATATTTTTCAATTATACATTCTTTAACTGCTTTTGCAGCACTTATATGACCAGCACCAAATTGAGCTGTTAAGATTAATATAGTTTTATCTTCTTTTGTTTTAGACAATTTATCACCACTTTCATAAAATATATCTGATTAGAGTATTATACATTTACAGAAGAATTTAATCAATAATAATATTAAAAAATAACTATTGTGCAGAACATAGTACTGTGTTATTATGAAAGCATAAGAAGTTTTAACATAGTACCTTGTAAAACACAATACTGTGTATTTAAAGAAAGGATGAAGTATATGAACACACAATTTAGAAAGGGTGTTTTAGAAATTTGTGTACTCGCACTAATATCTAAAAAGGATATGTATGGATATGAAATAGTACATAATATTTCTAAAGTAATAGATGTAAATGAAGGAACGATATATCCTATTCTAAGAAGACTTACAAAAGATTTGTATTTTGAAACATATATACTAGAATCTAATGAGGGTCCTGCTAGAAAATACTATAGAATAACTTCACTGGGAAAAGAAAATCTATCCAATTTGATGGAAGAATGGAGAGAATTTGTAAAAGCTGTTGAGATTTTAATAAGTGAAGATGAAGGAGGTAATGAACTTGAATAAAGCTGAGTTTCTGGAAATTTTAAAGGATTATCTAAGAAAGGATTTTTCTGATAGCGAAGTTGATGATATATTGAGAGATTATGAAGAATATTTTGTAGATGGAGTCATGGAAGGAAAGAGTGATATGGAGATAATATCATCACTTGGTTCACCAAAGTCTATAGCAAGAGAGCTTATTTTACAGACCAAAGAAAAGAATGCTGAAGAGGAAAAAATAATAAATACGGATGTTTTAAATGATAAATTTAGTAAATTTAAATCAGATATGAAGAAAGGTTATTCTATATTAAAAGATGAAGCTAAGGAAAAGTATAATAAATCAAAAGAAAATATAGATGGAAAAATAATAAATAAAGATATATTAAATGATAAATTTAGTAAATTTAAATCGGATATGAAAAAGGATTATTCTGTATTAAAAGATGAAGCTAAGGAAAAGTATGATAAATCAAAAGAAAATATAAATGATAAACTTGCACCAAGTGCCGGAATCTTATCTAGACAAGTTACAAAAGTATTATTAGTAATATTATCTTTATTCTTGATTATTCCAGCATTTGCATTTGTATGTTTTATTATTTCAGTTACTATTGGGTTAGTATGTTCATTAATTGCTTTTGTGATATCAATTCCACTTGTGATTAAATTTATTCCAATGGTTCCAGATATTACAATGTTTTGTATATTTGCGACTATAGCATTTATAGGCTTAGAGATACTGGCATGGCAAATTTTACTGTTTATTATAAAGTTAGGTAAGCAATTGTTAGGTAGTTATATAAATTGGATACAGAGAAAAAATGTTTATCTAGATGCAAATGAAAGTATGGAAAAAAGAAATAAAGATACTTTAAGTGAGAAAGATTTAAATGAGTTTAGTAGTGAAGATTTAAATAAATGTAGTAATGAAGATTTATATAGTGATGATTATTGTAATATAGAAAAAGAAGAGAATATAAATGAATCTGATAATTACAAAGATGATAGTATAAATTTTGAGGAAATGTATAAAGAATTTGAAGATATAGATGAGAAGAAAGGAGAAGATAAACATGAATAAGAAACTTGCCATATTTGCTGCGGTTTTATTGGTAATAGGTATAATTGGAACAACATGGTCAGGAATTTTAGTTATGCCAAGCTTAATAAACTTTGGGCTAGAAAAAGAAGCTGAATTTAAAAAAGAAAATAAACTTTATCAAGAAAAAGTAAATATTGACAAGTTAGATGTGTCTGTTGATAATGTAAATGTTACGATAAAGAAACATTCAAGTGAAGATGTACGTGTGACAACAAGAGGAAATAATGAGCTTTACAAATATAATGTAGCTTTGAAGGATAAGACATTGGTTGTAAAAGGTGAAAGAAAATATGAAAATCATATTAAAAAGATTAAAAATTTTGATCAATTTTTTAATATATCCATAGATAGTATGTTTTCAGGTGATTATAGAGAAATAATAATATATGTTCCAAATAATGTAGATATAAATGTATCAAGTGTAAGTTCATCTTTATCAGTATATGATAATGTAGCTTCCAATAATATAACATATAAGACTTCTTATGGAAGTTTTGATAGGGTTATAACTGAAAGTAATATAAATAAGTTAGATACATTGAACTTAATATCTAACAATAATCTTGACTTATCTACAAAATCAATTTTAGGTGTTAAAAATGTAAATATAGAATCAGAATCATTAGATATATCTTCAGAATATGAAGACATATTTGTCAATAATGTAGAACAATATATACCTGAAAATATAAATATAAAGGAAAAAATGGGTAGAGATTCTCATTATGATAACAACTTTAGCATATATTGTGATTTTCCAATTGCTAGAAACTTAGATATAGATGTTCCAAATTCTAAAGTAAGTCTTAATCTACCAGTAAATAAGTATAAGTTTAATTGCGAAATAAAGTCTAAAGAAAGAATAGAAGCTATTAATGATGAAGCAGATGAATACAGTGATAGTTCAGATGGATATGAGCATAGTGAAGAAAATCATAATTCATATAAAAATATAAGAGAAATAAAAGGGCTTTTAAATGAAAACTTGTCGAATTTAGAACAAGAGTATACTATAAAAATAAATTCAAATAAATTAGAAATGTAAATAATTTATTACTATAATTAATAAATTGACTTAAAAGTATAAAAATATAGTCTATACTATGGTATAATAAGTATCGAAATAGAATTGGGAGAGGGATACTTATGAATAAAATAGCAGTAAGTTTTTTAATAATTGCTACTACTTTATTGAGTACAGCATGTATGGATTATAAAGTTGACCAAGTAGAATTAGTTGATTCTAGAGATTCTGCAGTTGTAAAGAAAGGTGAGGATATCAAAGAAGAAACTGATACAATTAATCCAAAAAGAACAGCTAAAATACCTATAGAGATAGTTTCAAAGGATGATAAAATAGTAAAATACTTGCAAATAGATGAAGAAAGTACATTAAAAGATAAACTACAGTTAATCTTAGATACTTTATCGCATGAGTATTTTAATGGTTTAGATATGGAAGTAGAAGTTCGGGAAAAAGATAGTCTAGTTAAGATAAACTTAGTTGAACCTGATGAAAAGGGGAGAGTTTCTTGGAAAGAGGATTATTTAAATGAACAAAATATAATATATACTATAAATAATATTATCAAAAATGTCATTCAAGAAGATGATAATAGTATTTGGATTGAAGAAGTAGAGATATACTACAATGGAGAATTAATAGAGTTAACATAAGAAATGATGTGTTTTATTTAAAAACACATCATTTTTTTTATATAATTTTTTAATTCTTATAAAATCCTTATACTTATAACTTAGAATAATTCTTGTAAGAAAGTTTGAAAAAAGAAAGGATGAAAATTATGAGTAATTATATTTTAGAGGTAAAAGGAGTTTCTAAAAAATTTAAGGAGCAAGCTGCAGTTGATAATATTTCAATTGCAATTAAACATAATTCTATTTATGGATTATTAGGGCCAAATGGAGCTGGTAAATCTACTTTATTAAAAATGATAACAGGAATCTTAAACCCAACTTCTGGAAAGATATTATTTGAAGGGCATAGATGGACTAGAAAAGACCTAGCGAACATTGGGTCTCTTATTGAATCACCTGCTATATATGAGAATTTAACAGCAAGAGAAAATCTAAAAGTTCATACTACATTGCTTGGTCTTCCTGACTCTCGTATTGAAGAAGTTTTAGAGGTTGTTGATTTAAGAGATACTTTTAAAAAGCGTTCAGGCCAGTTTTCTCTGGGTATGAAGCAACGTCTTGGTATTGCTATTGCATTATTAAATCACCCAAAACTTTTAATCTTAGATGAGCCTACAAATGGACTTGACCCTATTGGAATTGAAGAACTTAGAGAATTGATTCGTTCTTTTCCAAAGCAAGGAATTACAGTTATTTTATCAAGTCATATTTTATCTGAGGTTGAACAAGTTGTAGATGAAATTGGAATAATTTCTAATGGAGTAATAGGGTATCAAGGAGAAGTATCAAAGGAACAAAATTTAGAAGAACTTTTTATGAAAGTTGTAGCTGAAAATAGAAAGAGAGGTAAGTAGCATGGAAAGATTTGTTAGATCAGAATTCCTAAAGATGAAAGGAACTTTTGGAATGAGATTATCTTGGATAGCTCCAATATTTTCTATACTTATCTGTTTTGGACTAGGAGGAGGACAAAATGGTGCTTACAATTGGTGGTATACTATGTTTCTTCCAGGAGCGATAACTTTGATTTGTTCTCTAGTAGTACAAAAAGATGAAAAAAAGAAGTACCGAGGTGTCTTGTCATTGCCAGTTGACAAAAAAAATATCTGGGCTGGAAAAATACTTTATTGTACTATTGTACTTTGTATATCTTCAATTATTTTTATGATAGGAATAGTTTTTATTGGAGTAGTTTATAAGAACACTATTTTAATAAATCAAAATATTATTGGAACTATAGTACTTATCTTGCTATTTATGTGGCAAATTCCATTTTGTATGTTTTTAGCTTCAAAATTTGGTTTGTTTATTACAGTTTTGATAAATATGTTTTTCACTGTATTTGGAGTAGCGGTGTTTTCAACTACAAGTTCATGGTACTTATTTCCATACTCAATTCCATCAAGATTAATGGCTGCAGTATTGAATATTTTACCAAATGGGCTTCCTGTACCAGAAGGGAATGAACTTTTAAGTACGAATGTTATTTTACCAGGAATATTAATATCTATTGCTTTATTTATATTACTTACTTTGGCTACAAGTGTTTGGTTTAAAAATAGAGAGGTGAAATAATATGGCACAACTAATAAGAATATTTAATTCTGACTTGATAAAACTAAAAAGAACTTACATAGTATTAATACACCTTTGTATTGTATTAGTAGGAATAGGTTTATTTTTAGAATATTACAATATTTCAGGTTATGATAGTATATCAAAGATAGTAGCATATTTACAAGTTATAGCTATAGCGTTTCCTTTATTATCAAGTATTATGTGTTCAATGTGCGTTGAACAAGAATATTACTCAGGAAATTATAAGCATATATTAACAGCATCCAATCCAAAATACCTTACACTTATAAGTAAATATATAATTTTAATATGCCTTGGTTTTGGAGCAACATTAGTTTCTGTGATAGGTTTTGAATTTGGTATAGATACTATTTTTAATGATAATCATTTTACACTAAGTTTTTATATGATTTCAATTTTAATTTTAGCAGGAAGCAATCTATTTGAATATATATTACATTTATTCTTAAGCTTGAGATTTGGAAAAGGAGCATCAATTGGGATAGGTATAGTGGAAACTTTACTTTCAGCACTATTACTAACTGGACTAGGAGATGGCATATGGCAATATATTCCTTGTGCATGGGGTGTTAGATTTGTAAGTGTTTGGGCATCTTTTTCAAGTTCTAAAGAATCTCTATCTATTAAATCAATTGAGAAAATTCAGTCTATAGGTTTAATTTGTAGCTTTGTAACTATTCTAGCATTTGTAATTTTATGTATTTGGTTTTCTAAATGGGAAGGTAAGAAATCTGAAGAATAAAATAACTAATTGTTTATTTAGATTATTTGTATTATTATATTATAGTATAATTTGATTAAAAAATAGCTACACCCACTTGAGACTTTAGTCATGGGAGGTTCAGAACATAAAAAAGATGAAAATAATCAAATACATAGTTGCTTAGCTGTTAATTAAACTGTTTGGAGGATATGATACGAATGTTTCGGAAAAAAAAGTCTAATAATAAAAAAGTTGTAAAATTAAGAACCATTTTTGTAAGATATCTATCCATATTCTTTGTTACAACAATTACTTTGGGAGTTCTTTTAGTAGTTTTGTTTTCTGTATTATTATCATTAGGAGTAGTATTGCCATCTAATTATGCAGAAAAGCAAATCTACAAATATAAAGATGAAATTATTTCAAGCGAAAAAGTAACTAAAGATATAATACCAGATTTTTGTGACTATGGAATCTATACTTTAGATGGTAAATTGACTTCAGGAACTTTTAATAATGAAGAAGCAAAAAAGACTTGGAATTTAATGAAAGGTATTGAAGTAAAAAGCGGACATTCATCAGACAATTATATAAAACTTTTTAGAAAAAATGAAGTATGTATAATAAGATATGATATAGTATCAGAATTCAATTCTCCAGCGTTAAGAAAGTATTTGCCAAAGCCAGAAGTATTAGGGATAATTATTTTTGCTATAGCATTTTTTATTGAAATGGTTATACTATCAAAATCTTTTGGCAAAAAAATTAATGCAAAAATGGACCTTTTGAAAAATGCTACAGAAAAAATACAACAGCAAGATTTAGATTTTACAATAAAATCTAGTGATATTTATGAAATTGACAATGTTCTCTTTTCCATAGAAAAAATGAAGATAGCATTAAAAGAATCTTTAGAAAAGCAGTGGAGACTGGAAGAAACTCGAAAAGAACAGATATCTGCATTAGCACATGATATAAAAACTCCATTGACCATCATACATGGAAATACTGATTTATTAATTGAAATAAATGAGAATCCTGAGCTATCAGAATATATGGAATATATAGCAAATGGTGTTACTCAGATAGAAAAATATATTAATACTCTAATATACATATCTAAAGCAGATAAAGGTTATACAATTAATAAAGAAAGTATTAATCTTGATAAATTTATGGAAGATGTTTTAGTGCAAATAGAAGCACTAGCCAGTACAAAAAGTTTAGATGTGAAATTTTATAAGCAAGATGATTTACCTGATAATATAACAATAGATAGAGAATTATTATTTAGAGCTATCATGAATATAATTTCAAATGCTATTGATTATTCAACAAATCAAAGTAAGTTATATTTTGATGTATTAGTAAATCAAAGATACTTAAAATTTGTAATTACAGATTGCGGAAGAGGTTTTTCTAAGGAAGATTTATCAAGGGCTACAGAACAATTTTATACAGGTGATTTGAGTAGGAACTCTAAATCTCATTATGGGATGGGTCTATACATTGCAAATACTATTATACAAAAACATAGTGGAAATTTACATGTTGAAAATTCCATACAAACTAGTGGTGCAATGATAACAATTGAAATACCAATAATTTAATAATTATATCCATTTTATAAATATCTAAATTTTATATATTGATAGGTATTTATAAAATGGATAATTTTTTTTTAATCTTATAGATTAATTAAATCTGATAAAAAGTTTTCGAACATCACTCCATCATTTCTATCAGTGTCAAATTGAGATGTATAATTTATAGTTTTATATATAAAGTTGGTTGCTGTTTTAACAGCTACTCCTAAGTCATGGTTATTCACCAGCATACCACAAAGTATAGATGTAAATATGTCCCCTGTTCCACTATAAGAACAATTATTGTATTTAACTGAAGTAAAGAATACATGGTCAGTATCTTTATCATAAGCTAAGTTTAATATATTATCCTCTTCTAATATACCTGTAATTACAACTTTACTAGGTCCTAAAGAAGATACAGACTTTGCAATACTTATAAGCTCATCTCTACTATAATCCTTTTTTGTATAGTCATTTCCGCTCAAGAAACAAGCTTCTGTTAAATTAGGAGTAGTTAAATCTGAATGTCTAACTAATTCTTTAATTTCATGCCTCATTTCTTCTGTAAAGATTGGATACATAATTCCATTATCACCCATTACAGGGTCAACTACAATAAAAGCATTTGGATAATCATTTATAAAGTTGGCCACTATTTCAATTTGATGTTTTGAACCTAAAAAACCACTATATATACTGTCAAAGTTGACTTTTAAATTTTTCCAAACAGTTGAATATTTAACCATCTCATCAGTACAATCTAAAAATGTAAACTCAGGATAACCAGTTTGACTTGAAAGTATAGCTGTTGGAAATGGACAACATTGAACCTTTAATGCTGAAAGTATAGGTATAGCAACTGATAATGAACATTTTCCTATTCCAGATAAGTCATTAATTGCTGCGACTTTTTTTTGCATAAAAAACCCTCCATTAGTATGTATTAATCATAATGATAACAAAATATTTATATACATATATATTACTATAAAAAAAAGAAAAAAGTAGATTATAAAATAAAAATTTGTAAAAAAAACAGTGTATCAATACAATTAATTTTTAATATTGGACATAATAAGATAGAGAATTATTAAATATGAAAATTATTGTATATAATAACAGCTTTTTTGTGAATTTATTCGTAAGGTGTACTATTTGGGAGGTGTAGCTTTGAAAATACTGAAAAATAAAAATAAGTACATCAAAGGTATAATGGCATTTGTATTTTTATCTTTAGCTACTACAGCAGGTGTATTTTTAATTAATGATTTAAGTATGAAAAATATGAAAGAAAAAGTTATAGAATCTGCTACTGTTGAAGGTGATGATGTAAAAGACCAGTATAAGTTATTGCTTGAAAATTTATTTGACTACAGAAATAAGGCAATATTGGAGAAAAATGAAAATATTTTAAAAGGTCTTTATGAGACAGAAAAAAAGTTTGGTCTTTGGGCTTATGAAAATGAAGTAAAAAAGATGAAGTATTTAGAAAATTGGTCTAGTAAGCAAGGTGTAAAGTTTAAAGATATAAAGACAAGGGTCAAAATTAAAAAAATAAAAGAAAAAGAAAAAGACTTATATGGCATAATATGTTCTGTATCAACTGAGTATAAGTACTCATATGAAAATCAAAAAGACAAAGAAAATGTATTTAGAATAGGTACATATCATTATCTAAATGTAAAAATCATAGATAATCAATATGTCATAACTAAAGAGTGGTATACAGACCCTTTTGCAGATTCTTTAAATTTGGAAAATATAAAATCTGATGATATAAGAAGCTATATTGGTCAACAAAATGCTGTAGAGTTACAGCTTACAGAAGAGCAAAAGAAGGCTATAGATTATGCACATAAATACTGTGGAGCAGCAGCAGATGAAGAACATGGTATGACGTTTAATCCAAATTATAGAGATTATAATCCAGAAGGTGGAGATTGTGCCAATTTTGCATCACAGATAATGTTTGAAAGTGGAAAGTTTAAGAAAAATTCAATTTGGAATTATAGTGAAAGAGCAGGAACAAAAGCATGGGTAAATGCACAAGCTTTTAAAAATTATGCTCTCTATAGTGGAAGAGGCTCATTAATAGCTAAAGGTTCTTACGAAGATGTTTACAAAGAAGCTTATAATCTACGTCCTGGAGATTTTGTAGGTTATGAGAAAAAAGGTAGAATAACACATGTTTCGACTGTAACAGGATTGGATTCAAGAGGATATCCTCTGGTAACTTGTCATAATACTGATAGAATGCTTGTGCCATGGGATTTAGGTTGGAGTGATAAATCTATAAGATTCCATATAATAAAAATAAACTATTAAAAATTTATAAAGAAAAATAAAGTATAAAAGATAACAATGATTTAACATTATAAATTAAAAAAAATGATTATTAATGTATAAAAATAATAATAATTGACAAACATAGCTATATATGATAAAGTAGTAATAAGGTTACAGAAAAGAGTAGCTAAATAATTGTGTTTTTTTAGGAGGATTTATTAATGAAAACTGGTGTAGTTAAATGGTTTAACAACGAAAAAGGATTTGGATTTATATCTGTAGAAGGTGAAGGAGATGTTTTCGTACATTTCTCAGCTATAACAGGAGATGGATACAAGTCATTAGAAGAAGGACAAAGTGTTGAATTCGAAGTAGTAGATGGAGCTAAAGGTCCTCAAGCTGCTAACGTAGTTAGATTATAATTAAAAATTCATATATATTAGTATTCTAGTAATATGACAGATAAGCCGCTAATCGTTTAGCGGTTTTTTCAGTTTTTTGTAAACTAAATTAATTGCAAAATAAATTAAAATTATTAAAATAAAGGCATTAATAATAAGATAAATATGTTAAAATTAATAGTGTAGAGTAAAAATATTATGGCTAAGTTTAAGTCAATTAACCTATAGTTAATTTTCTATAAAAAGAATAAGTGACGCTGATAGACCATATAAAAATATTAATAAAGCATAGACATTTAAAGTTATTAAAAGAAAAACGCTTGTTACAGCGTATAGTATCTAAAAAATACTTAGAAAATGAGAAAGGAGAAAGTTACTGCAAAAAAGTAACATTATAAATATTGGACAATATTTATAAGTTTTCGGTAACGGTGGGTAGTGTAATGAACATATTATTCTTTCTAACACCAAAAAGTGAAGTAGCATATATATATGAAGACTACACTATAAGGCAAGCCCTAGAAAAAATGGAATATCACAAATACTCTGCAATTCCGATAATAAGCAAAGAAGGTAAATATATTGGAACTATAACAGAAGGTGATTTTTTATGGACATTAAAAAACGACTTAAATCTGGACCTAAAAGGATTGGAAGATGTTCCAGTAACAGATATCAATAGAAAAATGGATAATTCTCCTGTTTCCATCAATGCAGATATTGAAGATTTAGTAATAAAATCTTTAAATCAAAATTTTATTCCTGTCATAGATGACCAAGATACATTCATTGGGATAATAAAAAGAAGAGATGTAATAGGTTATTGTTATGAGATAATACGTGGATATAAAAATTTAGCAGATGATAATTAGAAAAATTTTTGAAACTTTTCAAGTTTCTACTTCTATTCTTTGTAATAAAAGAATAATAATATGAAATTAAACTCTTAAACTTTAATATAAAAGCTGTCTTTTCTAAGAATTATAGATAAGACAGCTTTTTTTATCTGTTGTTTTATTATTAGTCGTTGTATTTTACAAGATTTCCATATTTAGCATTAAGAGCATTTATTTTATTTCCATAAACTTCATTTTGTTTTTGGTATAATAAACTTTTTTCAACTTCATCTTTAACTTCATCAAATGTAGATTCTGTACTTTCTTGAAGGTCTTCTAACTTTATTATATGGTATCCAAATTGAGTTTTAACTGGTTCACTTACTTCACCTTTAGCCATAGAGAATACAGCTTCTTCAAACTCAGGAACCATTTGTCCTCTACCAAATGTTCCTAAATCACCACCCATATCTTTAGATGGGCAAGAAGAATGTTTAACAGCAGCATCTTCAAAAGATATTTCTTCTGATTTTATTTGAGCAAATATTTCTTTAGCTTTTTCATCACTATCTACTAGTATATGTTTAGCAGTTGCACTTTCTGGTTTAGAAAAAGAGCTCTTATTAGCTTCAAAGAATTTTACTTTCTCATCTTCTGTTACATCAACACTAGATAGAACTTTATTTATAGCAAATTGCTTTAATACATTTGCTTCTATTTTTTTCATTTCTAACTTAAATACTTCTTCTTCATCTAATTTTTCGTCCTTAGCATCTAAGAAGAATAATTCTTGGTTTACTAAATCATTTAATAAATGTTTTTTTCCTTCTTCAGTTTTAAATTGCATTGCTTGATAAGGGTCTAATGATTTTAATGCATTTTCAATATCGATATTAGTTATTTCTTTTTCTCCAACTGTTACTAAAACTTTTTTTTCCATATTTTCCATAATAGTTAACTCCTTTTATAGTGTATTTCATTATTAATATAAAGCTACCAACTTAAATAATATCAGAAAACGATGTAGATGTCTAACATTTAAAGTCATATTAAGTCAAATAGACTTAAATTTAATAGAACAAGGTGATTACAATCAATAAAATTGAGCCCATGATTCCAACTATTCCTTCTTCATGTCTAAATTTAAGAGTTTTCACTATTGAATAATAAAAATATATTCCAGTAAAAACTATCTTTAGGTACAAGAAAAATAAACTCTTTGGATATATTAAGAAACTAAAAAGAGTAAATATAAATGCAAGTAAAGTACTTATCCTGTAAAAGAAATCTATTTGTGTAATGTCTTTATATTTTATTATAAATCTTGAGTATAAAATGATGTAAATAATTGCAACAATTGCATAAGCAGTGAATAATGTATTTTCAAGAGTACCATTTGAAATCACTATCCACTTATACCACATAATTGGCCAAAAAAATAATGCTAAGAACTTAAAATAATTATCAAAAAACTTTTCTTTATACATTCATCAAACAACCTTTCTTAAAAAAGCATGTATTTGTTTTTAGAATTTTAAATAATGTGCTATCATTATTATATATTAATATTGAGTTTATAGAAACCAAAATTTGCTAGAATAAATATATAGATTTTTGCTATTAAGTCAATTAAAATTACTACCATTTTATTATGAAATTGGATCAAATATGTAGAAATATGGCAAATTAGTTAATACAAGATATTTATTATTACCAAGTGGTAAAGTTTGTTTTTTTAATGATAAGAATTCCAATCTTTTTTGAAAAAATTTAATATCTACATTAAGTATATCAGCCATTTCATAAACGCAAGTAATACCAGAATTAATTATATTTATTATATCTTCTTCTGTAATTAAAAATTCACAAGCCCATTTTAAAGCTTTATTTTCACATTTGTCTATAGTGATTTTGGTGTAATAATCGTTATAAGAGGATATGTAGTATCCAAAACTAGTGAAATGATGTCCAAGTTCCTCTGCTAGTATGGATGTAAGTTTATTGGTATTTTGTTTTAAGTTATTGAGTAATGATATAACTTTTATACCATGTTTGTTTATATATAATCCTTCTAAGTCACCTGCAATATGAGTGGTATAATGAATTACTATCTCTTCTTGAGAAGCTAATTCAAAAAGTTTATCCAAATTATTCATAAAAATCCCCCTAATATAGAATGTATGTTTGATGAAAAGTTATATTAAAAGAGCAGAGAAATAAATCTGCTCATTATATAGTTTATTTTTTTTTATATTTATTTAGTAAAAATTCTATATAATCATTAAGTTGTTCCTGAGCTTCTTCAGGCAAGTCTTCATGTGGATTTTTTCTATGTGCCGCAACAGTGTCAATATTTTCCTTAACCAAGGTTCTTCCAAGAAGGTAATCAACTGATACATTAAATACATCAGCCAATTTATTTAAAATATGTTCATCAGGAAATCTGTTTTCTGTTTCATAGTATCCTAAAACTCTTTGAGAAACGCCTACTTTTTCGCCAAGTTCTCTTTGAGTAAATCCAAATTCCTTTCTAAGTTCTCTTAATCTTTTGGCAAACATTATAACACCACCTTATGTATAAATTATAACAAATTGTTCTAAAAATTAAAACTAATAAAAGAAAAAAGAATAATTTTTTCTAAAAAATCTTGATAAAGAACGAATAATTCTATATAATGGAAATAGATAAGAACAAAATATTCTTAATTATAATAGGAGGAGAAAAGCATGCTTAAAAATAATTTAAAAGATTATAAAGAGAATCTATGAGACTGACGCAAACTAAACTTGAAAAAAGCAGGAATTACAAATAATTATGTATCAAGAATAAAAGAGGCATAAAAAATTAGGATTAATTTTGCATAAAAAAATTCCGTTATTTTAGAACAAAATATAGGTAAAATTTTTTAAATATATATAGAACAAAATGTTCTTTAAAGGTTGTAGAATTTGCAATAAGGCTATTGACTAGAAGCTATCATTATAAAGTTAAGCCTAAAGACAATAAAATATAAAAGGAGAAATATAATGGATAATAAAAAAGATATATTACTTAAGGAAACAGATGAAAGATTACATAATTACAAGTATTTGGATGTAAAGATAAAGAATATTAACCTAGATATAAAAAGATGTGAAAATGAATACTTTGGATGTGGAGCTGTAGTTTATACTGAAAAGACTAGTACTACATATAATATAAGTTCCTCTGTTGAAAATGAAGTTGTAAAAAAAGAGGAGAGATTAAGAAAATTAAAAGTGGAAAAAGATGATATAGAAATAGAAAAGGAAAAAATAGAAAATGCTCTAACTTGCCTAAATGATATGGAGATGGAATTTTTTAATCTATTTTATAATAGTAAGACTAAAAATAACATGACCTATATTTCTATGAAATTACATTTAGACAGAACTTCTTGCTACAACTTAAAGAAAAAGATGATTTGTAAGTTAAGTGAAATATTATAAAAAACATAACACTTTTACAACACTTTATACACACTACAACAACAACACCCCCTAAAATATGTGAGATAATGTTATTGTGAAAGAAATCCATAGTGAGGGAGGTGAGGAATTGAAAAATATGATATTACCTAAAAATATAGATGGTACATGACAATATGGAAATTGGACATATATTTAAAAATTACTTATGCTACTCATAAGAAGTTTGTCACATTAATCAAAAAATATTTAGTGATAGAGTGGTGATTATTTGCTTAAATACAAAGAAATATTAGAAACAATTATTGATATGCTTAAAAAAAGTTTTGATGAAAGTATTTTTCTTGATGATGAGAGTGTGCAAGGCTCTGAAGGGTCTTGTTTTTTTGTAAGTATGGTATCAGCTCTCTGTACACCTGTAATGTTAAAGACAAACAACAAAGATGTTGTTATATCTATAAAATATTTACCAAGACCACAGTTAAATAACATAAGAATGTATGAAGTTTCAGATGAACTTGATAAGCTATTTAATAGAACTGTAAATGTAGGAAATAGAAAATTAAATATAACTAAAATTGAACAAAGTATTAAAAAAGATGAGTCAATTTATACATTGAACTTTTCAATTACAATAAACTTTCTTGATAGTATATATGAGGAAGAAGAAGTGTATGAAAATATGGAAGAAATAAATTTGAATTTAGGAGAGTGATAGTATGGCTATAGGATTACCAAGTATCAATATATCATTTAAGGAGCTAGCTACAACTGTTAAAGAGCGTTCAGCTAGAGGAATAATTGCAGTATTGCTTAAAGATACCAAAGCACTAGGATTTAATGAAATACATGAAAAAGAGGATATACCAACTGATTTATCTGCTGAAAATAAAGACTATATAAACATGGCTTTGATGGGAAATGTCAATGCACCAAATAAAGTATTAGTTTATGTGTTAGGAGAAGAGGAAGAGGTTCAAAGTGCCTTAAACTTTTTAGAAACTAAAGAATTCAATTATTTGTGTATGCCTAAAGCAATAGAAGCTGATAAGACTGTTATCAAAAGTTGGATAATTAAATTTAGAGACACAGACAAAGTTAAAGTTAAGGCTATATTGGGTAAAGTAGCAGGAAATCATGAGGGAATAATTAATTTTACTACAGAAGATGTACTAGTTGGAACAAAGAAGTATAGTGCTGAGGAGTTTACTAGTAGAATAGCTGGTATTATAGCAGGTACACCTTTAAGTCAATCAATAACTTATACTAAGCTTAGTGATGTTATTGATATACCTAAAAGTACTAAAGCTGATGCAGAGTCAAAAGTTAATAATGGAGAGCTTATCCTTATTAAAGAAGCTGGAGCTATAAGAATTGCTAGAGGAATAAATTCTTTAACTGATTTAACTGAAGAAAAAGGCGAGATGTTTCAAAAAATCAAGATAGTTGACACTTTGGATATTATACATAGTGATATAAGAAAGGTAATCATAGATGACTATATAGGAAAAGTTACTAATAGTTATGATAATAAATGTATATTAATAGTAGCTATAAAAAGTTATTTAGAAGAGCTAGAAAAATCTGTTCTTATAGAGTCTAATTCTACTGTTGAAATAGATTTTGAAGCACAAAAATCGTATCTGAAATCAAAGGGAATAGATTTATCTTATATGACATCACAAGAAATAAAAGAAGCAAATACTGGTTCTAAAGTATTTTTAAAAGCAACAATAAAAGCACTAGACGCTATGGAAGATATAGATTTATCAATAGAAATATAGGAGGATTATTAATATGGCAAATATGGAAGCTAGAAATGTAATGAGTGGTACTTGGGGAGAACTTTGGCTTGATGGAGATAAAGTAGCAGAAGTAAAGAAATTTCAAGCAAAGATGGAATTTACAAAAGAAGATATTATAATAGCAGGTCAAATGGGAACTGATACGAAGTATATGGGATATAAAGGAAAAGGTTCAATAACTTTATATCATGTTAGCTCAAGAATGCATAAGTTAATTGGAGAAAAGATAAAAAGAGGTTCTGAACCTAGATTTGTAGCTATATCTAAGTTAAATGACCCAGATTCTTATGGAGCAGAAAGAATAGCAGTAAAAAATATCGCTTTTGACGACTTAACTTTAGCTGATTGGGAAGTTGGAGTAAAAGGAGAAATAGAGGCTCCTTTCACATTTACTGAGTATGATTTCCTTGATATAATTTAGTTTTGTATAGATAGTTGATATATATAAATATAGTTAATAAACATAAACAATTAGTAAATAGAAATTGATTAATAAAGGAGCAAATAATAATGAGTGAAAATGGATTATCAAAAAATATAAATATAGTAGACTTACTTTTAAATGCAGATACAGAAAATTTAGAAAGACCAAGCACTATAGTTGAACTAAAAAGATTATCTAATGTATTTGGACAAGAGTTTAAAGTAATGTGTAGAGCATTGACAATAAGTAAAGATGAAGAGATACAAAACACATGTCTTAAAATTGATGAAAACATGAAAACAGATATAGATTTACCAGAAATGCAAATGCTTACAGTTATAGAAGGTATATGTGATTTAGATGGAAATCTTTTATTTAAAAACAAGGAATTAATGAGTAAATTTAAGGCTCCAACTCCAAAGGAATTAGCGAGAAAGTTATTGTTACCAGGTGAAATTACTAATTTATACAGAATCCTTCAAGATGTAATGGGTTATGGTAAAAATGCAGTAATAGAAGAGGTAAAAAACTAATAGGGACGGATACCAAAACTACAATAATGTATTATTATTGGAAGACAAAAGGTATTAGACCGTCCCTTTTTTATGCAATGGATAAAGGTGAATTAAAGCTTATTGAAGCTTTTTTCGCCTTAGAAATTGAGGAAGAAGTTGAAAAAATGAAGCATGGATATGGAGTTTGTCCTTTGACAGGAGGTGGTATATAGTGGGTAATGTAAGAGAAGAAGGTATAAATATGTATCTTACAGATAATTACACTCCAAAGATGAATCAAATCATATCAGTAACAGATACTTTTAGAAGAGCAACTGTGGCCGTTTCACTTTCTACTAATGTAATGGCTAGTAGTATAAAAAATTCTATTGGAAGTGCAAGTAGTGCAGTAAATAGTTTGAATTCTTCTTTAAGAAAAGTTCAGACTACTGTTAGCAGTTTAAGTTCTACTATAACAAAGCTAAGTTCTAATGGAAGTGCTGTTTCAGGAGCTATTGGAAGTTTAAATGGAAGCATTATGAAACTAGCAATAACTATAGCTATGATTATTGATTATTTTAGTAAGCTGATTCAAAAGAAGAATGAGTTTAATTCAAATCCTATAATTACATTAATATTTAGAGTTAAGAATAATGTAATAGAAAAAACTAATTCAAAAATAAGATCCTTAAAAAGTCTTGCATCTAATATAAGGTTAAGGATAGAAAATTCTAGTGTAAAGAAAGCTATTGATAAAGTACGTGGTCTTTTAGAACAATTAAAACATCTGACTAAAAATCGTTGGCAAGGAATTGTTAATATTAAAGATATGGCAAGTAGTATTATAGGTAAAATTTTACCTAAGTTAATGTTATTTAAAGATACACTTTGGAGAGGTGCAATAGCTGTAAAAGATATGGCAAGTAGCATTATAAGTAAACTATTTCCTAAGTTAAGATTGTTTGCAGGTAAGGTATGGAATGGTGCAATAGCTGTAAAGGATATGGCAAGTGGAATACTTAATTCTATAAAAGGGAAGATATCAGATTTGACAAATGGTGCTACTATAGGTGTTGCTGTGAAAAAAGGTGTTGACTTACTTGGTCAAGAGCAAAATCAGAAAGTTGTCCTAGAAAGTGTAATGAAAAGAAATACTGGGAGTACTAGCAAAAAAGATGTTGATAAGTATTATGACCGTTTAGTAGGTATAGCAAATGATACACCTTTTGATCCTGAAGATGTTGTTGCAATGGGAACTAAAGCTAAAATGATTAGTAATATTACTGGGGGTAAAAAAGAAGAAGATATAACTCAGGCTATGGTAGATGTTAGAGCTTTAAATATGGATACAAGTAGTACACAAGATGTATCAGCAGCTTTTTTAAGTGCAGCAAAGGGAAATATGGAATCTCTTAATACTTTGGTAGGAGAAAATTATAAAACTTTTGATGAAGCATTGGAAGGTATAAGTATGAAGCAGATGGGATTAGCCAAAGAAATGAGTGAAACAATACCAGGTATAATAGCAAGTGCTCAAACAAGTATTAATAATGGTTTGAAGAGTATTGTTAAACCGTTCGATGATATTTTAGGTCAAGGAATAGGTAAAATAAAAGATTTTATAGATAGTGGATTAGGAAATTTGGCTGATTTATCTGAAAAAATGGCTGGTAAGATAGGCAATGTAATGAATGGTAAGGTAATTATTGGTAACAAATATGACCAAATGCAGTTTAGAAGTATGAAAAGTGGAAAAGAGTTTTCTGATTCTAATGAATATAGAATTTCTAATGCAGTTGAAAAGCGAAAAATGATGGCTGAAAATAAACAAGAAAATTTTGAGAATCATGCAGCAACAATGATAGGGAATGCTCCAAAAGCAATTGTTAATACAGGGAGTACGCTATTACAAAATATTGACTTTACTGCATTGATAGATTCATTATTACCAGTAGTAAACTTAGTAAATAATTTACTAGACAATATAAACAATAAATCACCAGTTGCACAAGGGTTAATAAGTATATTTGGAACAATAGTAACTACAGCATTCCAACTAATTGGACCTGTAGTTGAGGCTGTTAGTCCTATTATCACAAGAATTTTCACTTTCTTAGGTGAATATGCTCCCCAAATAAATAACTTTATACAGACACTAGGTGTTATCTGGGAAACAGTTTGGGCAACAATAGGACCACTTTTAGAGGATGCTTGGATTATTGTAGAACCAGTTTTAGGGGGGCTTTTTAGTTTATTTAATGATATATGTAATATTATAAAAGACGTTTGTAAATGGTGGCAAAATTTAATTGATAAAATTAATAAAAATCCAATTATTGATACAGTTAGGTCTATAATTGATGACTGGAATTCAGGCGCAAATAAATCTGGTAATAATGCATTTGGATTAAATTATGTACCTTATAATGACTATCCAACAAGGCTTCATGAGGGTGAAATGGTTCTAACTAAACAAGAAGCCAATCAATATAGAAGCGGAAAAAGTGGTGGAAATATAAGTATATCCAAGTTAGCTGATACAATAGTAATTAGAGAAGAAGCTGACATAGAAAAAGTTACATCAAAATTAGTTTCAAGTATAAAAATGGCACAATTGGGAGGTGTATTATAATGGAAATGTGGCTTAGACAAGCAGAAGATAGATTTAGATTTCCAGTATTTCCATCTTCCTTTAGCATTAATGGAAAAGCTGCTGTAAACTCTTCTAGTATACTCAAAGTAGGAGAGATAGCCACTTTTGGAGGTGTAGCTCTTAAAAGTATTTCAATATCAAGTTTTTTTCCAAATAAAGATTATACTTTCTGTGATTATACAGGTTTTCCATTACCATATGACTGTGTAAATAAGATTGAAAAATGGATGAATGAAGGTCTTATATTAAGATTTACAATTACAGAAACAAATATAAATATGGAGGTCATAATTGAGGGCTTTAGCTATGAAGAAAGGGATGGTACTCGAGATGTGTATTTTACATTAGATTTAAAAGAGTATAAAAGAATAAAAATACCAAAGGTAACTCTCCCAAAATAGCTATTATGGGTAATAAGTTGTAACTGCTGATAGAGTTAAATGAAAAGGCAGGTGATTTTTTATTATTAAAATTTGGGTACACATAAAAAATGGAAGTATATATGATATAACTGATATAGTGGATAAAGTTTCTTGGTCAGGAGATTATAAGTCTCCATCAAGAACACTAGAATTTTCAATAATCCAATCCTCTTTTGATATGAATTTTCAACAAATAGATATACCAATAGCTAGTACAATTTGTTTTTATGTAGATGAAAAAGAGCTTTTTAGAGGAATGATAATTAATAGGTCTAAAGATTCAAGTAGTAATGAAATTAGTTTTGTATCTAAAGATATGGGATTTCTACTTACACAAAGTGAAGTGTCGTACAATTTTAAAGACAAGTTAGTTGAAGATATAGCAAAGCAAGTCTTGGCTGAAAATAAGCTTGCAGTTGGGACAATAGCAAAGACTAATGTCAATTATACTAAGATGTTTATAGGAGTAAATGGATATGATACTATAATGAGTGCATATACAGAGGCAAGTAAGAAGACAAAGAAAAAGTATATGATAGAAGCTAATTTAGATAAGTTTAATGTTATTGAAAAAGGAACTGTTACACTAAGTGTTATGTTTGAAGAGGGATTTAATATTATAAATACTACTTTTTCAGAAAGCATGGAAAATGTAAAAAATAAGGTGATAGTAGTAGACCAGTATGGAAGTAAGATTAGTGAAAAAGTAGACAGTGAAATTTTTAAAGAAGTAAATGTAATAATGCAAAAAGTAATTCAGCAACAAGAAAATCAAGATGTAGATGTGAATAGTGAGTTTAAAGGTATAGAAAAAAGCTGTTCTCTCAGAGGTTATGGAGATGTAAGTTGTATAACTGGTAGAGGGGTAAAAGTTAAAGATTCCTATACAAAGCTTGTAGGGTTATTTTATATAGATACAGATAAACATACATGGCAAAATGGAGAGTATCAAATTGAACTTGAACTAAACTTTCAAAATCTTATGGATGAAAAGTCAGCAGGTCAAGATGAACCTAAAGAAGAAAGTAATTTAGGAGGAGAAGGTTATACAGGAGGAACAGAATTTACAGCAGAGTTTACAGCTTATTGCCCTAGAAAAGAAGAAGGTGGAGATACAGACTGTAGAGATAAAAAACTTGATCCATCTAAAAAAACTTGTGCTGCTCCTATGATTGGTAAATATGAACAAACTTACTACACAAAAGAATTTTTAAATAAACATCCTCTGCTGAACTATGGAGATGAAATACAGATAATTACAAGCGTTTCTGGACGCGACGGAGTGTATAAAGTAAATGATGTAGGATCTGCAATAACTATAGAAAAGAATGGAACATACCACATAGATATTTTATTTGGAAATGTTGAAGAAGCTAGTAAATTTGGAAGAAGAAAAGGAAAGATTATTATTGGTGGTTATACTGGTAATATATCTGATAAAGCTAAAACAGTAATATCAGAAGCAAAAAAACATCTAGGCAAGCCTTATAAATGGGGTGGGAATGGACCAAATAGTTTTGACTGTTCTGGGTTAATGGTTTATTGCTTTAAGAAAGTTAGTATTAATCTTCCAAGAACAGCAAGACAGCAAGGTACAAAAGGCAAGGCAGTAAATAAAGTAAGTTTGCAAACGGGAGATTTAGTTTTCTTTTCAAAAAATGGACCTGAAGGTGAAATAACACATGTTGGTATGTTTATTGGAAATGGAGAATTTATCCATGCTCCACATGAGGGTGATGTGGTAAAAATAAGCAAGCTAAATGGTAGTTATTACACTAAAAACTTTGTGACAGCTCAAAGAGTTTTATAAAAGGATGGTGATATAATGGCAAATCCGATTAATGAATTTATAGGGATAATGAGAAACGAAGGTAAGTATCATAATCAACCTTCTTTTTTTATTGGAAAAATTAAAAGTAAATTACCAGATTTAAAAATAGAGACAAATAACATCATATTAGAAAAAGAAGATATTTTGATAGATAGTTGGATGCTTGATAGACAGATAGAATTATTTGATACAGAAACAAATCAAGAACATAAACATGAAATAAAAAATCCTTTTATAGATAATTTTGAATCTGGAGACATGGTAATAATGTTTAGAATAGGCGAGAAATTTGCTGTTGTAAGTAAGTTGGTGAGCTTATAATGAGTACGATATTCCCTTTTATAGGTATTCCAGAAGATTATATCTTACCTAAAACAGAAGAGTTGCCAATCTTTCGTGAAGTGGCATGGGATTTTGAAAAAGATGAGCCTATTTTAGAAAAAGATGATTTTAAAATAATTGAAAAAAAAGAAGCTTTAAAAGTTTGGATATACAAGTGTATAAAAACAAATAGATATGAACATGAGATATACTCTTTAGAATATGGAACAGAGCTTTCAGAACTTATAGGGCAAAAGTATACAAAAGGTCTTACGGAAAGTGAAGCAAGTAGATTCATAAAAGAAGCTCTTTTAATAAATCCATATATATTAGAAGTAAATGTAAAAAGTGCTAACTTTAACAGAGACATATTGAGTGCAAATGTAAAAGTATCCACTATCTATGGGGAGGTGGAAATAAATGTATAGTGACCAAACATATGAAGTAATAAAAAATAGAACTCTTGAAAATATCAAGCTTGATATTTATAAAGGTGAGGGTTCTTTTCTAAACAATATGGTATCTGGAAATAATCTAGAACTTGCAAAGGTGTATATAGAACTTTCTAAGATACATAAAATGGCTTTTATACAAGACACATATAACCAGTTTCTCGATAAAAGAGTCAATGAATTTGGTGTATATAGAAAGTTGGGAACAGAGTCAAATGGAGAAGTTGAATTTATTGGAGAGAAAGGAACTGTAATAACTAATGGCACAGTAATATCATATAGAGATTTACTATTTGTAGTAATAAAAGATGTAACTATTGGTAGTGAAGAAGGTGACAATAGCCCAGTTCAAGCTTTAGAAGTTGGTAAGAAATATAATCTACCTACAAATTGTGAATTCAAGCTGATTGATAATATATCTGGCATCACAAAGATTGTTAATACAAGAAGTTTTGAAGGTGGAACAGATATAGAGACAGATGAAGAGTTAAAAGAACGATTCTATAAGATACAAAAAAATCAAGCCACAAGTGGAAATAAAGCTCATTATGAAGAATGGGCTTTGGAAGTAGATGGAGTCTATAATGTTAAAGTTTATCCAAGGTGGGATGGTCCAGGCACAATTAAAGTTCTGATATTTGGAAAAAACAATCAAGCTGTCGATACAGAAACAATTGAAAGATGTCAGCAACATATAGATGAAGAAAAACCTATTGGACCAACTATAACAGTTGTGACACCAGCACCAATAGAAATAAATATAAGTGCAGTAATGAAATTAGAAGATGGATACACATTAGATAATGTTAAAGAATCTTTCTTAGAAAGTATAAATTCATACTTTAGAGATATTAGAGGAGAAATAATCTATACGAAGGTTATGGGAATACTTATAAACACTACTGGTGTACATGACTTAAGCAATTTACTTATAAATGGAAGCACAGACAATATAACTATCAACGAGGACAAAATACCAAGTGTAACATCTGTTGAGTTTAGTGAGGTGGAAAATCAATGAAACTAATTGATAAACTACCATCATTTGATAGAAATTACATTGTAGAAGAGATACAAGGTGCATATGATACAGAATTAAATATTCTTAAAGAAGATATTGATGATACTTTTGACCAATTATTTGTTGATACAGCAACATGGGGACTAGATATGTGGGAAGATATACTCTGCATTGAAAAAAAAGAGCTTGATTTTGGGACAAGACGTAGCAATATAAAAGCCAAAATGAGAAGCAGAGGTACTAGTACTATTGAGGTTATAAAAAGTATATGTGAAGCCTATACAAAATCAGAAACAGATATAAAAGTTTATAGTGATAAGTTTACATTCGTATTGAGTTTTATAGCAAATAATTGTAACTATAAAACTCTTTTAGATTGTAGTGACATGATTGAAAGGGTAAAGCCTGCTCACTTATTACATTATCTAGAGCCAATAATATTAGATGAAAGTATGGTCTATTGTGGTGGAGGTATGGTGTGCAGTGAAGAGGTAAAAGTACATCCATACTTTGAACCAATTATAAAATGTAGTGCTGTTGTAAATTGTGGAGCTGGAATGCTAAGTAGAGAAGAAATAAAGGTCTATCCTTTAAGTATTAAATGTATTGAGAGTAATTGTAAGATTAATATAGCTATTGCAAATGATACAGGTGTAGAAAATGTAGTAGTTTATCCTAAATCGGAGGTGGTATAGTTGGAAGAAAAGTTTTATATAATATTAACCAAAATTGGTAGAGAAAAAATAGCAAGTGCGACTGCACTAGGGGAGCTTGTAGGATTAACCAAGTTTCAAGTTGGAGATAGTAATGGAGAATATTATGAACCAACAGAAGAGCAAACTGCATTAAAGAATGTAGTTTGGGAAGGGAATATAAATTCTCTAAGAATTGATGAGAAGAATCCTAACTGGATAGTTATAGAGACTATTTTACCAGGAACAGTTGGTGGATTCATGATAAGAGAAGCTGCTGTTTTGGATAATGAAAATAATATAATAGCTATAGGCAAATATCCAGAGACATATAAGCCACGTGCTGAAGATGGAAGTATTAAAGATTTAGTTGTAAAGATGATTTTACAGCTGTCTAATACTTCGAATGTGACATTAGAAGTAGATCCGACATTGGTTTTTGTGACTCAAAAGGATATTCAAGATTTAGATGATAAGTTTGATAAAAATATAAAAGAAATAAAAGTGAAAATTGGAGAAGAAATTTTATCTACAGATTCTAAAGATTTATCAGGAGCTATAAATGAAGTAGTTAAAAAAATAGAAAACATCTCTTTTGATGATGTTATAAGTGGACAAATACAAACTGATTTATCAGTATTAAAAAATAGTTATAACAAATTATCTGAAAAAGTATTAGATATATTAATATACCTAGAGTTGGAGTCAGAAGTAACTGTAGACGAAGCAGGCTATTGGTATGATACATTAGCAAATGGAAATAACATAGTTGCCATAGAAGGGCTTAAATTAGACTTAAACAGAAAATGTATAACAGGTGAAATGGGTAATGTGATTTTTAGAGATGTGGTATTGCCATTTAGTGCAAATAGAGTTAGATATATACATGAGATGGATAATAACTTTGTTGAGACAAAATCCAGTAATACTTATTTAAAGGAACAGAAAGATATAACTTTAAATAAGTATTCATATGAAATTAGATAAATAAAGGGGGTAGTACTAATAATGAAGCAAAATAAACTTTTACAACGTGGTGCTTATTTTAACGATAAGAATATATTGATTGATGATTTTGATAAAAGATATAATGATTATGATTTTGTAGAATTTTTTACTGGTATAAGTAATAATACCTTTGGTTTAAAGTCAGATGGTAATTTATATGCTTGTGGCGATAATACAGGTTTTCAATTAGGTCTTGGAAAAGATTCATCAGAGAGAAGAATGTTTAGTAAAGTAAAAATTGACAATGTAAAATACATATCTTGTGGTTCAAAACATAGTGTAGCAGTGACTAAAGATGGATTTGCATATGGAGCAGGAACAAGCAATGTGGGTCAATTTGGAGTAATCGAGTCTACAGTATATTATGAATTTACTAAATTACCAATAGATGATGTAAAAACTGTTGCATGTGGTTATGACTTTACTTTTATACTTAAAAATGATGGAACATTATATTCAGCAGGTTTAAATTCAAGTGGGCAACTTGGACTAGGTGATACTAACAATAGAGCTACTTTTACTAAAGTAAATATAGATAGTGTAAAAGATGTAGTAACTTATAATCAATCTGTATTCATCATAAAAATGGATGGAACAGCACATGCTTGTGGATTAAATTCAAGTGGGCAGTTGGGAATTAATAGTACTTTAAATAAAAGTGTATTTAATAAAATAGAAGGTATGGACAATGTAAAGCAGATAGCGTGTGGTAGTAGTCATACAATCCTTATTAAGAATGATGGAACTATGTATACTACAGGATATAATGGTGTTGGTCAGCTTGGTACAGGAAATAATAATAATTCAATTGTATTTACTCTTTCTAATATAAACAATGTTAAGTATGCTTCTTGTGGAAATGGTCATACTATGATATTAAAATATGATAATACACTATTTAGTACAGGACAAAACAATTATGGTCAACTAGCTAATGCTGACAAGGATGTAGCATCAAGAAATACTTTTGTTAAGGTTAATGTAGAAAATATAAAAGATATTAAGTGTGGTTCTCAATTTAACTTTTTAATAAATGGTTCAAAGGAAATATTTATATCTGGATGTAATTTATCAGGTCAACTTGGTTCATTCTTTCATACAACTTTTTTATATGAGTTTTCAAAGGTAGAATCTTCAAATTTAGATAATTATTCAGGTTTATTGGTTAATGATGATTATTTGTATGCTACCAAAGATAATAGTGAATTTTTAAATGTAAAGTTAAGTGATAATTTTCAAGATTATAAGAAGATAGAGTTAACAGATAATAATATGTTTATTGTTATGAATGATGGAACATTGTATGCCTGCGGACTAAATAATAATGGACAGTTAGGATTAGGAGATACTGTTAACAGGTCAGTTATGACTAAGGTGGATATAGATAATGTCTTAGATGTAAAGGGAAATGGAAACTCAACTTTTGTACTTAAGAATAATGGAACATTATATTCTTGTGGATATAATAGTTCAGGTATATTGGGATTAAAAGATAATACAGATAGAAATATATTTACAAAAATTGAGATAGAAAATATAAAGGAATTTTGTGTAGAAAGTAATTATATTGTAGCATTAAATCATTCAAAAGAATTATATGGTTGGGGCAATAAATCCTATATAGTTTATGGTGATAGTAGAAATTATCCATATAAAGATACTAGAGTCAGCAATGTAGAAAAAATAGCTACATGGAGTGATACTTTATATATATTAGATTCAGCTGGTACTGCAAAGACTATAGGATATTCATATAATGGTAGTGGAGGATATCCAGCACCTGGTAACAGTTCATCTTATAGAAATGATGGATATACAAATGCTAATACATCTTCATACAGAACTCTAGAATTTTATAATACAACTCAAACTAAGTTAATAAATTTATTTGCTTTTTATCATGGGTGCATATTTTTTGATGAAAGTGGATTAGCTTATTGTATAGGTGAAAATAATATTAATTACAAAAGTACTTCAACAACAGGTGAAAATGATAGTCTAAGATTTACTAATAGTGTAGGTGTATATTATACTACTTCAGAAGGAGGAACATCCACTTGCTATCAATGGACATATAAATTAATTCGTTGTTCTACATTTGATAATGCAAAAAATATTGTAGGAAATAGTAAAAATATTTTATTTTTATCACAAAATAATTCTACAATTAGATGCACAGGAGATTGTACAACATATGGAGAAAGTAGTCAAAATTGGCCTAGTTATTTTAGTGAAACTAGTAATGGTGCAGTATCATTAGGAGAAGGGTTTATACTAAAAAATTATTCTGGGGAATGTCTCTTAAAAGGGTATGGCAAAGCTAATAATGGAGAATTTGGAAATTCAACTAATATAAGTAGTACAAGTAATTATAATACAGGATTAAAAGACATAAAAGATATAATTGTAAAAGGTAATACAGTAGTAGTAGTAGATAAAAATAATAACATATATGTGACAGGCATAAATCAAAACAATAAACTAGGTATAGGAGAATACAACAATCAACCAGTAAAGAAATTTACAAATATAACTGAACAATCGAACTCATTTATATTTATGGATGATATAAAAGAAATTACAACATCAAGAAATACAATGTTTATAGTCAAAAATGATGGAACAGCCTATGCCACAGGAAATAATAGTTCTGGACAATTGGGCTTAGGAGATACAGTAAATAGAAATAAGTTTACTCAAATAAATCTTGATAATATAAAGAAAATATCAACAAGTATAGATGGTAACACAACATTTGCAATTAGAAATGATGGAACACTATACTCTACAGGATTTAATAACAAAGGACAATTGGGATTAGGTGATATAGTAAACAGAAATACATTTACCAAAGTAAATATACAAAATGTAAGAGATGTCGTTTTAGGGACTACTCACTCACATGCAATCAAAGATGATAACACACTATATTCATGTGGAGAAAACACTCATGGACAACTAGGTATGGGAAGTGAAAGTATTCATCCAGATGTATTAACATTTACTGTAAACAATATAACTAATGTAAGAGATGTATACTGTTCAGATACAACAACATTTATTGTAAAGGACACAAACATTGCATATTGTTGTGGATACAATAATAATTCACAACTAGGTATGGGAAATACTACTGACCAGTATAGTTTTATAAAATGTATGGAAAATGTAAAAGAAGTTATACCAAATGAAATAAATACTTATATAATAACAATCTATAATACTGCATATAGTACAGGTCTAAATACTGATTATTGTTTAGGACTAAATAGCAACAGCAATCAAAGTGCATTTTCCGAAATTCCAATTTCAAATGTGGTAAAAGTAGCTCCAAACAGAAATAATGCAGTACTTTTACTTACAAGTGAAGGTGATGTATATACTGCAGGTAAATGTAGTAATGGTTCAGGTACAGGAAGTGAGACTCCAGAGAAGATTAAAAAAATAGCATCAAAGGCAAAAGATATTGGAATGAATTATAGATGTGGGCATTATGTAAGTGATAATGGGGACTTATATGGTGCAGGTTTTAATGATTATGGACAATTAGGTCTTGGTGATGTAGCAAAAAAAGATACATTTATAAAAACCAATAAAAGAGTAAAGAAAATACTTCCTCTAGAGTATGCTAATATAGCAATAAAAGATACTAATGATATATATATTTGTGGATTAAATAATTATGGGCAATTAGGTGTTAGTAATAGATATGATAGTAGAAATAATGATAATAGAATATTTAATTATAAGCATATGAATTTTGTAATGGGAGATTTGACATCTATTAAAAATAGACATAACTTCATACTTCTAAATAATAAGATAGTTATACCAACTACAAAAGACATAGATTATGGTTTAGTATTAGGAAACTTATATAAAGGAGATCTTTATACTGAACTCCCATATGAAAATATAAAAGAAGTGTCTATTTCTAAAACTCATATTATTGTATTGCTTAATGATGGAACAATGTATGGATGTGGTACAAACTACCATGGAGAACTATTACAAGACCTATCTATAAATCAAGTAGATGAATTTGTACAAATTAATGTATCAGATGTAAAACATGTTTCCTGTGGAGATAATTTTACTTATTTTATAAAATCTGATGATAGTCTTTGGTCTATTGGTAAAAACTCAGAGTATCAGTTAGGCATAGGTCATAATAATCCAGTTACTGAATTACAAAGAATTACAACTATATCTAGCTGTAAAGAAGTACATTGTGGTAAAAACTATACATTAGTACTAACTACAGGAAATGAATTATTTGTACAAGGGTATAATGATAAGGGAGCTTTAGGATTAGGAAGTGATAGTGAAAATACTATAATTAAGTTCTTTACAAAAGCATTAACAGACATAAGAGAAATAAAATCTTATGGAAGTGACCATATATTAGTACTTAAAAATGATAATTCAGTATGGGTTACTGGGAAAAATAGAGATGTATATAAGATTGAACAACCTGTAGAATTTTTAAAAGAGTTTACAATAATACCTATTTCTGAAGATGTAAATACTGTAAAAGATGTACTTGCAACAGATAATACATTATATATTATATCTGAAGTAGGAACAACAAATGCTGCTATAGAGATTTCTGAAAAATCAATTTCATCAATTAAAATAAAAATACAAGACCCTAATAAAGATATAAGTAGAATAGAAATGCTTATAAATGGAGAAAGTGTAAAATCTACAAGTGACTTAACTACTGAAAAAATATCATTTGAAATACCACAAGATAAAATCAAGATAGGAGAAAATAAGATACTATTTAGAGCTTATTGTAAAGGTGATGATTTATATGCATCTCTATTCATTTTTAAAGAGAGTACTGGAAATTCTATAATTAAGGACTCTTATGTTATGATAGGCAATAGAATGTACAAAGTAGTTAATACAATATCTAACGAGCAAGATATTACAATTACACTAGATAGAGGTCTTGAAGAAGATTTAAATCTTGGAGACCCTATATATCAATTAATAAATAAGACCAAGGTTCAAGTAAAAATAAATAAATCTGATTTATTTAAAGACATGAAACTAGTTGAAATCAAAAAATCAGATTCAAGCTATCAAGAAATCTATGAATTAGAAGAAGCCAACATAAAAAGTGCTCAACCTAAAATCATAGTAGAAAAAGGAGATAAATGGACAGCTATAAAACGTCCATCTATGATTTTCAGATATGACGCAGAAAACAACGAACCAGAAGCTTAAAATGGAGGTGTTAAAATTGTTTAAATTTGATAAAAATAAAATAGAGCAAATCAAACAAGGTAGAAAAGTAGAAATGCAATATAAAGATATTTCAGACATAAGTGTAGGTCAATCAAAACAAGATGATGACATAACTAGTAATTTTATAGCAAATGCAGAAATATATGAGATGCTATTAAGTCAAAATACTGTCAACGAAGTTCGTAGTATAAGCACATTTAATACATCAAAATCTGGAGGTGAAAGTGGAATGGTAGAGGTATATGTAGCATTAATTTTAAGAGGAAAGAAAACTATAGAAGAAGTACCAACAATAATTAGAGAACAAGTTAGAATTAGATGTGAAGAACTAGAAATACCAGTTGAATAGTAAACTTAGAATAACTATAGAGTAGTTATTTTTTTTATGCAAAGTACAAGGTCTTGCTTACTAAAGTTAAGACCTTGTACTTATTTTTTGCTATATTGATAGTTTATAGATTTAATTAGTTTATAGAAGAAATAAAAAATTAAAACACTAAATATATAAGTAGTGTGTCAAAATACAGAGCATTGTATGATATTAAAATATAATACTAATTCAAAATGTAGGTGTGAAAAAATTATATGATAGGAGGCTGTAATGGATAAATTAATAACCGAATTGAGTAGTCTAGGGGCAATAGGTATATTATGTGCTCTTTTATTTAAAAACACTATGCAAGAGAAAAAAGAAGATAGAGATATGTACAAAAAAACTGTAGAGAATTTTATAGAATTATCTACTCAACAACAAGAAATAAATAAAAATATACTTGTTCAGATGGGCATAATGAAGATAGATGTAGAGGAAATCAAAGAAAATGTAACTGATATAAAAGATATGCTACAAAAGGAATATGTATAATATGACATAAAAGAGGTAGCATTAAATGCTACCTCTTTTTATAATTAAACTATAAAATTATTGTCTGTTAACCAAAATGGCTATCTTAGCATCTGGATTATAACTTATTTGAACCATTTGATTTTTCTTAATATGTTCAAGGTCCTCACCACCATAAGCGATTTGTAATTTAACTGGTAGTTTACCTTGTTTTATAATAGCAACATACTCTTTCTTACCTTTTTTCTCTAAACTAATCAAATTGCCAACATAAGGTTTAAAGTTTTGATACTTTTTACTAGAATTTCTTATGTAGAAGAAAGCACCAACAGCAATAACTAAATTTATGCCAAGTGTAACCCAAGAATTGATTTTCAGCATAGCTCCAGCGATTATTATCACGAACATTAAAACGATAGGTAATATAGCCTTCTTAAGAAGTAGTTTACCCATTATTTCATTAGCCTTTTTCTCAGGGCCACTCATAGTTTTTGATCTAGCAAATGATTGCGCGAATTTGTCTTTTAAGCCCATTTTATCCTCCTAATTTTAATAAATATTTAGTTATAATAACGAGAGATTACTTGAAACTAAAAATTTACTACATTTATATTATGTTTGACTTTTGTATAAATAATTACATTCAAGTAAAGCAAAATATACTAATTATTTTATCATAAAACTATAAAAAAGAAAATAAATGAAATAAAAATATTAGAGCAAAGAAATGATGTAAAATCGTATCAAAAGCAACATAAAAATTATTTATCTATTTTTTCATCTTTATTTTTATTATACTCAGTTTTTTCAAAATCTTTCTCTTTTTCATATTCATGAAGCTTTAATTCAATCATACCTTCTATTTTGGCTTTATCAAAGTCATTTAGTTTTCTAAATGACTTTAAAAGCTTTATTTCGTTAGAGCTTATGCTATTAAGTGGATAGTTTGGTGAGGAATCGCAAATTAAATTTGATTCTTGTGATATATTATCTCCATTTAATAGCCAATCTACAGAGACATTAAATATCTCAGCTATGGATTTTAATATCTCATAATTTGGTTTTCTAATATTTCTTTCAAATTTACTCAAGTTATCACAGTCTAACATTTCTTCTAATTCATATTGTTTAAGGTTTTTTGTTTTTCTTAAATAAACAATTCTTTCTCCTAAAGTATCCATAAACACTCTCCATTCAATTAATGTCAAAAAGACTTTCTAAAATGTAAATAATGGTAAAATAAAGGTCAAAATGACATGAAAAATATTGACTTAAGGTCAAAATGACCTTATAATTAACTTATTGATACGAATTTACATCCTAATTTTAGCACAAAGTAATCAAAAAATCTTATTTAGTATTAAATAAATTCATGTACTTAATATTTGTACATATTTAAAAAATATACTAAACAGAGGGAGGTGTATAAGTTAAATAATAAAATTAAATATAAATCCACTTAGAAAGGGAACTTGATTAAATGGATACTCAAAAAAAATGGATACCTTTTTTAGGAATACAGGTAAAGCAGAGGCTTATTGAATTAAACATGACTCAAAGGGAATTAGCAAAAAGAGTAGGGGTTAATGAAAACTACTTGTCAGCTATTTTAAATGGCAGAAGAACAGGAAAAAAATATAAATCATCAATTTATCAATTGCTTAATATAGAATATTCAGAAGAAGATTAATATTAATAACTAATATATGAAGAAGGGGTATATTCTTATGTGTAAATTAGATTCAGATGGGGTAATAGAGTGCTGTAGAGCAATTGATGATTTTATTACAGCCCTCAATGGTGTACGAAGTTTAAACATGGAAAAACTAGACATTTTAACTAAATATTCTACTACATGCTCAATCCTTCTTAGAGAGGAAAATTACGAAGGATGTACAATTGTATATAAAAAGATGTTGGAAGAATTAAAGACATAAATAATATATTAATTATAGATAGAAAGAATTACATAAGTGATATCAAATATTTTTTAAACATATAAAAAACATATAAACTAAAATATGGATATGTTAATCTAACTACAAAAAATGTATTTGTAATTAAATTATAGTTTATTTGAGCAACTTAATATCCATATTTTAGTTGCTAATTCAACACAAAAAAAGAATCTTTATAAATGATGTAAATTTGTATCAAATTATGTATGTTTAAACTGGTTTATCATTACTATCAGTAGGAGAATGCTTTTCTAGTTCCTTATATTCAGATATCTTAAGCTCTAGTATTCCTTCTATTTTTATTTTATCACGTTCATTCAATTGCCTATAGAGATTTAATATCATCATTTCATCATCAGTTACATGTAGATTGTATAAATAATCTTCCTTATTTTCTTTAACACTATTATTGGAGTTTACTTTTTCTTTTCCATACAGAAGCCAGTCAGTGCTGACATCAAAATAATCAGCTATTGACATTAATATATCGCAATTAGGCTTTCTACCTCCAGTTTCAAACTTACCTAAGTTTTCAAATTTTAAAATATCCATAAGTTTACGCTGGGTAAGTTTTCTGGAGTTTCTCAAATAAGCAATTCTTTTTCCTAAAGTATCCATAAAACACACTCCTTTCTTTTTGTAAATTAAAGTCTAAATGACATTAAAAGTCGGTATATAGCCCCTCTGTTGTATGGGATTACTAAATTAAAGTCTAAATGACATTTTGCTTAAATTAATATACTCATACTATGATTTTAACATATTATAATTGAAAATATATGGTTTATTTTGATTTGTAGATATCTTTTAATGGGTGAAAGTAAATATTGAAAATAGAGTAGTTTCAATAATATATTTCATAGAATACTTTTAAAGTATACTTGGGTATGAAAATATAATTTCCTAATAATGAAGAATACATAAAAATTATATTAAGGATAGATATTAGAAAGAGAATAGTATTATATTGTAGTTTATACTAGTTAAAAATAAAGAATTCTAAATGTTTAAAACATAATATAGGCTTACAATATAATACTATTGAGTTTGTTTATCTAGTTTTATTTTCTTTATAGAATAACAATATTATAAATGCAAGTAAATTTACACAAAAAACTGTTATATACATCTGCCTAAATCCTAAATTTAGAGTAGATTGTAGTGTATTTTCTATTTTTATTTTATTGTTTTCTATAGAATTTATATAATCTAGTTTTGATTTATTAAAAGCTTTTGGTATTTCATCTTTTACTTCTTGTGTCTTTGTTAGAACTAATTGAAGCGATTTTTTCTGTTGTTCCATTGTGTCAAAACCTTTTTCCATGTCTTGTTTTTTATTTATGGAATCATTTAATTTTTTTTGAAGTTCTTTCTTTTGAGATTCCATGTTTTTAAGTTTTTTACTTAACTGTTTTCTTTCTGACTTAGTTTTTTGTAATTTGGTATTTAATTCAGTTCTTGCTTTTTTTAGTTGTTGTATTTGAGCATTTAGAGCTTCTTTTTTCTCATTTAAATTTGGTTTGTTCTCACTAGCATTGTTATTTTTATTTTCTGTAGAGTCATTTTTATTACCGTTTGAGTCCGAATTATTAGTGTTATTTTGTTCTTGATTATTTGATGAATTTTCGTTATCAGAAGGAGTAGTACCTTGTGGTATTGTAGGTATTTTATTATAAGCAAGTGTCATTTCATTTATAGCTTTATCTTGTTTTTTTATACCTTGTTCCATACCTTTGATGCCTTTATCAGTTCCAGCAATACCATTTTTTATTCCAGCTATTCCTTGATTAATACCAGTTCTAGCTTTTATCATGTTCTCAATACCAGTTTGAATTCCTTCAATGCCACTGTTTAGTTTGTTTTCACCTTCTTCAATGCCATTTATTCCACTTTGAGTACCATATATTCCTTTTTGAACATTTGATTCTATTTTTGTAATTATAGAAGGAACTTTTTCATCAAACATTGTTGTTGATATTTCTTTTGTGATGTTGGTAATATTGGTTGTATCTGCTGATTGAACTTTGTCGAGCAAGTATTTTGGTAGTTTGCCATCTGTCATATCCATATTAATACTTGATGAATCGTTCATGCTTGGTATAGAAACATTTTTTAAATTCTTGGCCATTTCTGGGTCTGACTTTAAATCATCTATCATAGTTTCAAGTTCTTCAAGTTGAACTATTTTAGGAGTTGATGGCTTACCAACTATGTCCATAATATTATCCTGTACAGATAATCCTGCATGTGCTATAAATCCAATCATTATTGCAGGAGAAATTGAAGTTCCAATTGAGCGTATCAGAGATAGTGTTGCAAGTGCAGAATTAGATTCTTCTATTTTTGTATTTGAAAGCATCATGTAATTTAAAGGTGTTCCCATAGTAAATCCCATTCCTAATCCCATAAATATTAAACTTACACATACACTAAATACTGTATTGGTTTTTAGTGCAATTAAAACTAGATAAAGAGAGCCTATCATAGATACTGAAAATCCAAGTAATAATATCTTTTTTGCACCAAACTTATCAATAAGTTTTCCACTCAAAGGAGCAGCAACACCTGCAAATAATCCTAATATGGCAACAAAATATCCACCAGAACCAGCATTTATTTTTAATGCATTTTCAGCATATTGTGGAACAAATACCATACCCATCATTCCAATACCAACAATTAAAGATAGAATGAGTACTATTAGTATTCTTGGATTTAAAAAATATTCGAAATTCAAAATAGGGTCTTTAGCTTTATTTTCAACAAATATAAAAATAGGTATGAGTACTATAAATGTCAATAAATAAGGATAAACTGATGTATCTTGTATAGAATTTTTAAAATTGAAAAAGTCTATATTCATAAGACCATATAACAAAGATACTATTATGCATATCAACATCAATGTTCCTAATTTATCTATTTTTTCTGTAGATGGAGATTTATTATTTTTAATACATAGTATTCCTCCAATGATTATAACCAAGCATATTGGAAGATTAACAAAAAACAACCACTTCCAATTTTGAGTTCCAAATATACTTAGTATTGTACTACCTATACTTGAACCTAAAATATTTGCTATACCATAAGTTGCTCCAACTAAACCTAAAGCCATACCTCTTTTGTTTTCTGGAAAAGTGGTTCCAAATTCTGCTGTAGCAATTGGCATAATTCCACCTCCGCCAATAGCTTGTATAACACGGCCAATTAGTAAAATATGAAAGTTGGAAAAGAATGATGATAATCCACAGATTAATGAACCACTACCAAATAAAAATATACTAACTAAATATACATATTTTCTTCCTATTTTATCTGCTAATTTACCAGAAATAGGAATTACAGATGCATATGTTAATGTATATATAGTAATCATCCAAATTCCTGTTTTTTCATTTACACCTAGGCTATTTTGTATAATTGTTCTTGCTGGTGATACTATTCCAGTATCAATAGCTCCCATAAATATACCTAAAAGATAAAGAGTGAGTACTAAAAATAACTTTGGATTATTATCTTTGCTTTGAATACTAGTATTAGAATTCAAGGTAAACACCACCTTAATGTATTAATTTTTCAATATATGGCTTTAAATCTTCAAATTCTATATGAAGATTTGTTGAGTATGAAAAAAACATTTTAATTATGATATTGCATGCTAATTTATCCTTATTAAAGAAATTTTCTTGTTCTAAAGCTTCATATACTTTATTTGAAAGTTGCTCATGAAAATCATTTTTATGTTTTTTCATTTCGATAAATCTTTCCATTCCAAAAGTATCTAAAAAATCATCATATTGAATATTATGAACCTTGTTTATAAAATTTCTTATTTCTGTAAAAATAATATTTAGTTTTTCAATGTAGTTATCACTATTTTTGTTAGAGTATTCAATTCGCCTTATCAATAAATCCCATTCTGATTTTGTAATATACTCTATTATTTCTTGTTTTGATTTGAAGTAATTATACACTGTACCTGCACTTATACCACATCTTTGAGCTATTTTTCTTATGCTAATACTTGAGTAATCTTCTTCCAAAATCATATCTCGAGATACTCTTAGTATATCTTCCTTTACGTTTTCTAAAATCTTAGGCATAGGTCACCTCTTCTATTAAAATTATTATGAACACTGTTTATTATAAACCTTTAAAATTTATTAATCAATATGCAAGCTATAATGTATAATATTAATATATAGATATAGTGTAAAATAGATGTCTTATTATATAAGTATTTAATCTAATTAAACTTATATTTTTTATATTTAAACAGGAATGTGTACTAAAATTATGTAATATTAGATTTTTCTTTTTAATAGGTTAATAATATTATTATATGATAAGGAGAATAAAATAATGGAAAAGAAGTATATAATGGCACTAGACCAAGGAACAACTAGTTCAAGAGCTATATTATTTAATAAAAAAGGTGAAATAGTAAAAATTGCGCAAAAGGAATTTAAACAGATTTATCCAAAAGCTGGATGGGTAGAACATGACCCTATGGAAATATGGGGTTCACAAAGTGGGGTAATGAGAGAGGTCATAGAAACAGCAGGTATAAGACCAGAAGAAATTGCTTCAATAGGTATAACTAATCAAAGAGAGACGACCATTGTTTGGAGTAGATATACTGGGAAACCGATTTATAACGCAATAGTATGGCAATGTAGAAGAACATCAGAAATCTGTGATGTACTTAAAAGTAAAGGGTTAGAAGAATCAATAAAGGAAAAAACAGGTCTTTTGATAGATGCATACTTTTCAGCAACAAAAATAAAGTGGATACTAGATAATGTAGAAGATGCTAGAGAAAGAGCAGAGCAAGGCGAATTATTATTTGGTACTGTAGATACATGGTTAATATGGAACTTAACACGTGGGAAAGTACATATAACAGATTATTCAAATGCATCTAGAACGATGATGTACAATATAAATAACTTAGAGTGGGATAAAGACATACTACGAGAACTAGATATACCAATAAGTATGTTACCAGTAGTAAAACCTTCTAGCTATGTCTATGGGCATACAGATGAGCGTATGTTATCAGGAGCCAAAATACCTATTGCTGGATGTGCAGGAGACCAACAAGCAGCCTTATTTGGTCAAAATTGTATTGAAGAAGGTACTGCAAAAAATACTTATGGAACAGGTTGCTTCTTACTTATGAATACAGGTAGCAATATAGTTAAATCTAAACATGGTTTGCTTACAACAATCGCTTGGGGTGTTGATGGAAAAATAACTTATGCATTAGAAGGAAGTATATTTATTGGAGGGGCATCTATCCAATGGCTTAGAGATGAACTTAAAATGATTGAATCTGCAAGTGATAGTGAAATTTATGCAAATAGAGTAGAAGATACTAATGGTGTATATGTAGTACCTGCATTTACAGGTCTTGGAGCCCCATATTGGGATATGTATGCTAGAGGGTCAATATTGGGTCTTACAAGAGGTGCAAAAAAAGAGCATATAATTAGAGCAACATTGGAATCAATTGCGTACCAAACAAAAGATGTATTAGAAGCAATGCAACACGATTCAAAATTAAAATTAAAGTCATTAAAAGTTGATGGAGGGGCAAGTAATAATAATTTCTTAATGCAATTTCAGTCAGATATACTAAATGTAGATATAGATAGACCTAAAATAGTAGAAACTACAGCTTTGGGAGCTGCTTATTTAGCAGGACTGTGTGTAGGATTCTATATTGGAAGAAATGAAATTACATCAAAATGGTCAGTTGAAAAAGAATTTAATCCAAATATGAGTGAAGAGAAGAGAAGTAGATTATATAAAGGTTGGAAAAAAGCTGTATCAAGAGCTTTAAGTTGGGAAAAAGAGGATGAGTAAGACATTTAAAGGATAGATGTATTTTAATTTAAAAGTAGGGCTTTGTTGTAAAGCTCTACTTTTTTATTTTTAATTTTTTGTTCTCAATTTTGTATCTTGGTATAGCTGTAGGTAAGTAGTATAATCTATTTTTCATTTTCGTATAAAAACATTGGTATAGAATTATAAATATGCTGGTCTCCAACAACCAAAAGAATATCTCCCTCTAAAAATTCAATATATGGGCCAGGAGAAATTATAAGTTCCTCACCTCTTTTAATTGCGACGATTGTAGCTCCTGTATTTTGCCAAAACTTAGTTTGTGCAGCTGTTTGGCCAATATACTTACAATTAGAATTTATTGTGAACTGAACGGGCACTAAGGGGTTTATTATTTCAAGTCTATTAGAATAATCTATAATTTTATTTATCGTATCTAAGATTTCATTTTCTAGATTTGACTTAGTATCTATTAAATTATAAAGTGTTGATTTATATGATGATATATTTGTAATATCTCTATATTTTTTTATAAAAGAAGAAGCTTTGTCTGGTGATAATACAATAACACCTTTACCTTTTATGCTTTTAACAACGCCAATATCTTCTAAAATTTTAACAGCTCTTCTTATAGTTTCTGGTGATACATTGTATTTACCAGCCAAAACAGAGCGTCCAAACAATACTGAATCTTCATGTATTTCACCTGTATATATTTTATTTGCAATATCCAAAGCTATCTTTTGGTATATTGGCATAGTATAGTTTTTTTCCATTGTTTTTCCTCCAATATAAAATTTATGTTAAAAAATATATAATCTTAATAATACTATTGTATAATTTATAAATTTATATGTCTACATTATGTACAAATATTGTCGTCTTTTTAAAATAATATTTTAACATGCATTTAGTATACATATTTTAAATTTGACATTCAAAGTATGTAATGAAGTATTTAAGGGAATGTAAAGACATTCTATGGATGAAAATAGATAATTATATATACGAAATAAACAAATGAATGAAAAAAAACACTTCTGTCTTGCATACAAAGTTATTAAAATTGAAAAATGCTTTAAAAATGAAAGTTAAAAGCTATAATTCATCTATAAATAATTAATTATTAACTAAAAAATGGGAAAAATATTTTTTGAAAAATAAGTACAAATGAATGTCGATTTAAACTAATTGCAAAAATATTCCTTAAATGGTAAAATTATATTAATTAAATGTATTGAAATAGTTGCAAAAATAAAATTGCATACAAGTAATAAAATATTTCATGCAATATATATAATAAACAAAATTTCAAAATTAAAACTACTTATTCTATCAAAATGTTAGCAAGGGGGGTCATAAATTGTATAAAGTAGATTTAAATAGCGATTTAGGAGAAAGTTTTGGAACATATAAGATTGGTTTAGATGAAGAAGTCTTAAAGTATATTTCATCAGCTAATATAGCCTGTGGATTTCATGCAGGAGATCCTAGTCATATGGATAAAACAGTAAAACTCGCCAAAGAAAATGGGGTTAAAATAGGAGCACATCCAGGTTTTTTAGATTTAATAGGATTTGGAAGACGTGAGATGAAAATAACAAAACAAGAAGCTAAAGATTATACAAAATATCAATTGGGAGCATTAATGGCATTTGCAAGTTCAAATGGATGTAATATACAGCATGTAAAGCCACATGGAGCTTTATATAATATGGCTGCAAAAGATAAAAATTTAGCTATGGCGATTTGTGAAGCTATATATGAAGTTGATAAAAATATTATTTTGTTAGGTTTATACAATAGTGAAATGATAAGTTCAGCTAAAGAGATTGGACTTAAGTTTGCGAATGAAATGTTTGCAGATAGAGCCTATGATAGTAATGGTTTTTTAGTTCCAAGAAATGTAGAAGGAGCCGTTATACATGATACAAAAACTGCAATAGATAGAGTTGTTAAGATGGTAAAAGAAGGAACAGTGGAAACTATAACTGGAGAAATTATACATATTAAAGCAGACTCTATATGTGTGCATGGAGACAATCCAAAAGCAATAGAGTTTGTTAAGGAAATAAGAAAACGTTTTGAATTAGAAAATATAGAAGTTTGTTCATTAGAAAATATGGAAGTTTGTTCAGCAGAGGACATATTGTAAGACTGATAATATGAGGGGGAAATAAAATATGAGTACAAAAAATATTACGGATAACGAAAAAGGTAAAAAAGACGTTGGGGCACTTATAGGAGCTGCATTTATAATGGCAACATCAGCAATTGGGCCAGGGTTTTTAACTCAGACAGCACAATTTACTCAAGATTTTGGACCAAGTTTTTCATTTGTAGTACTAATTACAACTATCCTTTTTATAGGAGCTCAAGTAAATGTATGGAGAGTAATTGGTGTATCAGGACTTAGAGGTCAAGATATAGCAAACAAGATAATACCTGGTTTGGGTTACCTTGTAGCTTTTTTAGTAGGTCTTGGTGGATTAGCTTTTAATATAGGAAATGTTGGTGGCGCTGCACTTGGTATGAATGTAATGTTTAATATGAATATGACATTAGGAACTATATTAAGTGGGTTAATAGCAATATTTGTATTTATGTCAAAGAATTCGAATTCTTTAGTAGATAAAATAACTAAGTTTTTAGCATTAGGTATGATAATTATAGTTGGATATGTAGCAATATCAAATCATCCTCCTGTTGGAGAGGCAATTTATAGAATGGTAAAACCAGAAAATCCAAAGACATTGATATTTCCAATAATAACTCTACTTGGAGGAAGTGTTGGAGGATATATAACATTTGCTGGAGGACATAGATTAATAGATGGCGGAATAACAGGTGAAGAAAATATAAAAGAAATAACTAAATCATCTCTTTTAGGGATATTAGTTGCAACTATGATGAGGGTACTTTTATTTCTAGCAATATTAGCAGTAGTTTCAAAAGGGCTTCAACTTGACCCAGAAAATCCAGCAGCTTCAGCTTTCAAATTTAGTGCAGGAGCGATAGGATATAAATTCTTTGGGCTTGTATTATGGTCTGCTGCAATTACATCAGTTATAGGAGCTGCTTATACATCAGTTTCTTTTTTAAAGACATTAAATCCTTTTATAGCAAAAAATGAAAAGTACTTTATAATAGCATTTATAGCTATATCAACACTTATAATGGCATTTATAGGAAAACCAGCAACTTTATTAATTTTAGCAGGAGCTTTAAACGGTTTAATACTTCCAATAACTTTAGGAATAATGCTTATAGCATCTAAGAGAAAAGATATTGTTGGTGATTATAAACATCCTACATGGCTTTTGATATTTGGGTTAATAGTAGTTTTAATATCTGCTTATGCAGGAATAACTTCTCTTGGTAGTCTAAGTACTTTATTTGCTTAATTTAGAAGAGGTGACATTTATGGAAACTAGATACTTGCTATCAGGAGACAAAGCAGTAGTTGCTGAATTTGGAAATGAGATATCAGAAGATATAAATAAAAAGGTAATTTCGTTTATGAGAGCGATAGAAATATCAAATCTTAAAGGAATTGTTACAGAAATGGTGCCAACATATAGGTCACTTATGATAAGTTACAATCCCTTAAAAATAGATTTTGATAGTTTAATTGAGAGTTTAAAAAAAATAGAAAATAATTTAGAAAGTATAGAGCTGCCAAAACCTAAAATACATGAAATTCCAGTATGTTATGATAGGGTTTTTGGTATAGATATTGAAACTGTTGCAAGCCATAATAATCTGACTGTAGATGAAGTCATAAATATACACACAGGTAGAGAGTATTTAATATATATGTTAGGATTCACTCCTGGATTTCCATATTTAGGTGGAATGGATGAAAGAATAGCTACACCTAGATTAGAAGTACCAAGAACTAAAATTTATGGTGGAAGTGTGGGAATAGCAGGTTCTCAGACCGGTGTATATCCTATAGATAGCCCTGGTGGATGGCAAATAATTGGTAGAACACCTTTAAAACTATACGATGAAAATAGAGAAGAGCAAATTTTACTTCGCGCTGGAGACTTTATAAAGTTTGTTCCAATAACTTTAGACGAATTTATAGAGATTGAAAAAGATAATTTAAGTGTTTAAAAATAGTGATAATACAGGGAGTGGTATATATGGGATTTAAAGTAGAATTAGGAGGTTTCCAAACATTAATACAAGACAGAGGTAGAGTTGGATATGGACAATATGGTGTATCTGGGTGTGGAGCAATGGACGAATATGCACATAGAGTAGGAAATATATTAGTTGGAAACTCTGAAGATGAAGCTTCTTTGGAGGTTCTAATGTTAGGTCCTACAATTACCTTTGATGAATATACACAAATAGCAGTAACTGGGGGAGATTTAGGAGCTAGAATAAACGGAAAAGAGATTCAAAGTTGGAGGTCATATCAAATAAATCCTGGTGATATGCTATCATTTAGAGGTGTAAAATCAGGAGCTAGAGCATATGTATCAATAGCTGGTGGAATAGATGTTCCGCTTGCAATGGGAAGTAAATCCACTTATACAAGAGCTAAGATTGGTGGATTTGAAGGTAGAGCACTTAAAAAAGGCGATTATATAAATACTTTTGCTCAAGAAAAAGATTTTACAATAAATAAAAAATTAAATTCAAAATATATTCCAAGTTATAGTTCAGAAATAGTACTAAGAATTGTAAAAGGACCTCAATTTGATGCTTTTTCTAAAGATGAAGTAGAAAAATTTCTACTAAATGAATATAAGGTTACAAATGAAATAGATAGAATGGGTTGTAGATTAGAAGGAGATAGTATAAAGCATATTAATGGAGCAGATATTATATCAGATGGTATTTCTTATGGAGCTATACAAGTCCCTGGACATGGGAAACCTATCATAATGTTATCAGATAGACAAACTAGTGGTGGTTATACTAAAATAGGAAATGTTATAAGTGTAGATTTGTATAAGTTAGCACAAGCAAAACCAAATGATGTAGTAAAATTTGAGTTTGTAGATATATATGAAGCTCATAGATTATTGAGAGAACAAGAAGATAAGATTCAAGATATATATAAAAGTATGAAAAATATCAGAGTGATTAAAGCCAAAGTGTTAAATGATATAGCAGTTTAATTTAAATTTAATTAGAATTAGTTTTTGTTACAATTTAAAATTTAATTTAGAAATAGCTATTTACTAGTTACCATTATTAAAATGGTTTAAATTAGTCAAATAGCTATTTTTGTTTGAGTAAATACGTTAATTTGAAAAGAAAAATTACATTTTAATTTTATATATTAAGCATTTTATGTATTAAACAATATGTATTATAGGTGTTTACTTGGACTTTATTGGCCAAATGGGAGGTGATATAACACCATATCCACGAGCTAGTGTATCTTTACTTGGGTTGATAATTTTATGAGGAGTATTAGCTTTTATAAATGTTGAATCTCCAGGATTTAATCTTACTATATTTTCACCTATACAAATATCAACTACACCACTTGTTAATACAACCACTTCCTCTGATGCATGAGATATGTAATTCTTAGTATCTTCACTTTCAGGTTTAAGTTCAAATTCTAAAAATAAGATTGAAGGTGCAAAATCAGCTGTTGGCATTGGAGATACTATCTCGTAAAACATTTCACTTTTTGGGAACTTCATCATAACTCTATCTTCTTTTCTGATGACTAAATCATCAGTATTATTATCATCCATAAACATATATAAAGGAGTATCTAAAACTTCAGCGATTTTTCTTAATGAAGACAGGGATGGTTCAATAGCATCTCTTTCGATTTGAGATATATAACTTATAGATAAATCTGTCAACTTGGAAACATCACTTAGTGTTTTTTTCTTGTTTTTTCTTATATTTCTCATCTTTTCCCCTAGCATAAGAACCTCCAAATAATAAAATTTATATAAAACATTCAATTAAAACAAAGTAATTATAGCATAACATAGAATTAGTAGCAAGGAAGATGAATGGAAGATTGTAAGAATTAGCAATTAGTAGGGTGTAACTAAAATCTTATAAAAATAAATTATTGTTGAACTAATATAATTCGGAAAATAATACAGGAAAATTTAATATAGGATTATTAATTTAAAGGGTATTATTGTAGAATGTTTTAGAAAAAAGTAAATTTTCAGTAAATTATATTGACATATGTATTGAAGTAATAATATAATTTGAAGTATAAAAATAAAAAAATTAAATTATTACTTCAAAAAATGAGGAGGTTAATATGAAAATAACAGATATTAAATTTGAAAAATTAAGAATCAAATTAAGAAAGCCTGTTGTAGTTTCGTTTGGAACAATTGAATATGGAGAGAGCATAATCTTAAAAATTGAGACTGATGAAGGTTATTATGGATTTGGAGAAGCTGCTCCTCTTGCAGCAGTTACAGGTGAAGTTTTAGATACTGTACTTTCTATATTAATTATGTTTAAAAAAGAACTCATAGGTAAAGACCCATTAGATATTGAAACTATACATACAATTATGGATGGAGTCATAATAGGGAATACTTCTGCTAAAGCAGCAATTGATATAGCTTTGTATGACCTTAAAGGTAAAATTATGAATGTACCTCTTTATAAAGTTCTTGGAGGATATGATAACAAAGTTCAAACAGATGTAACGATAGGTATAGATAAACCAGAGAAAATGGCAGAAGAAGCACTGGGAAGAGTTAGAGAAGGTTTTAGAATATTGAAGCTTAAAGCTGGAATAAGACCTGAAGAAGATATTGAAGCTGTAAAATTAATTAGGGAAGCTGTTGGAGATAACATAAGAATTAGAATAGATGCAAATCAAGGGTGGAATGTAAACAGTAGTATAAATACTATCAAAAAACTAGAAGAATTTGATGTTGATGCGATTGAACAAGCACTTCCACATTGGGATTTAGACGGTACTGCTTACATAAGAAATAAGAGTAATACTAAGATTATGATAGATGAGTCATTACATTCGCCAATAGATGCAATTAAAGCTATAAAGAAAAATGCAGTGGATACATTTAATATAAAGTTAATGAAATCTGGTGGAATTTATCCTGCAATAAAAATCAATAATATAGCTGAAGCCAGTGGGGTTAATTGTATGTTAGGATGCATGCTTGAAACAAGAATTGGTATAACCGCAGCAGCAAATTTGATAGCATCTAAGAAGAATATAACAGAAGCGGACCTTGATAGTTTTATGTTTTGTGAAGAAATAGAAGGTATATCTGGAGGATTTGTGATGGATGGAGATATTATGAATCTTATCAATAAACCAGGTTTAGGAATAGAAGTGAACTTATGATGAAATTAGGGGGTTAAATATGAATACACTTTTTTCGAGTACAGGTAGTATACTTGCAATAATGACAGCTATGGTTGCACTTGGATTTTACTTACAAAAGTATAAAGTAACTAAAAGTTTAGGGCCAGCGCTTACAATAATCATAATGGGAATAATACTTTCAAACTTAAAAGTAGTTCCAGTTAGTACAGAATTATATGGAACTATCTCTACATATGCTATACCAGTTTCTATGACTATAATGTTGATGAGCGTTGACTTAAAAGAAATGACAAAACTATCACGAGAGCCCTTAATAGCAATTTTTGTGGCAGTATTGACAGTAAGTATAATGGCATTTTTATTTGGATTAGTATTTGCAGGTGAAATATCAGAAGGATGGAAAGTTGCAGGGATGTTTGTAGGTACATATACTGGAGGAAGTGCTAATCTTACAGCTATTGGAACAGGTCTTAATGTAAGTAGACAGACTCTTGCAGCAGCAAATGCAGCAGATTATGTAATTGGAGTTCCAACATTGATATTTATGTTTGCACTTCCGACAATATTAAAAAATTCGAAGAAATTTCAAAAATTTTGGCCATATCATGTAGAAGAATCAGAGTTAGAAGATTGTCAGAATGAAGAATTTATGGAATCAAAAGAATGGAGTATAAAAGATATTGCTTGGATGTTGGCGATAGGTTTTGTTGTTACAGAGGTCGCAACAATACTTTCTGGATATTTTAGTTCCAGTTTTAGCAGTGCAGCAAGAATTCTTTTAGTTACAACAATTTCAATTATAATTGCTCAGTTAAAACCAGTAAAAAAATTAAGGGGTAATTTAGATTTAGGATTATTTGTTGCATTATTCTTTTTATGTACAATAGGATTTTCAGTTGATATAAAAGAGTTTTTAGGTTCAACTTTTACTATAACATTTTATTGCTTTAGCATAATCTTTGCTTCATTCGCTTTCCATCTACTTGTAACTAGAATGTTAAAGATAAAGTACCAATATGTAATACTTTCTATAGTTGGAGCAATTGCTGATGGTCCAACATCAGCTTTAGTAGCTGCTTCAGCAAAATGGAATTCGCTTGTAAGTGTAGCTGTAGTGATGGGTGTAATTGGAGGAGTATTAGGAAATTATGCAGGTATATCAGTGGCATATGCAATAAAAATGTTTCTTGGTCTATAGGAGGTGATTTTATTGAAAAAATTCAAGTTATATATATCTGGTTTATATAGTGGTAATGTAGTATTTGACGAAGTTTTACTTATTGAAAAACTGAATCCTTTTACAAATGAAATAGAAGAAATAAAGCCTATGAGTAAAGATGAGGGAACATATTATTTAAATCTTACAAAAATAGATTTGAAGTTCTTATTTGAAAATTTTAATATTTATAATAATAGTCTAATAAACACGGATAAAAGTATAGTTGTAAATGAATTAGGAGAAACATACTCTAAGTTTAATGAATATATCTGGGTCCAAAGAAATAAAAAATTTCCTTTAGATATAATTGTTTTGGATAATAAAATAGTTGGCTTTATATGTTTGTCTAGGGAGACTTGTACTATACTAATTATGGATGGATATGAGGATTATACGATATTAAAAGAGTGGAAAAAAACACATGAAAATGAAGAGATATATCCTATAAAATTTGATGGAAATTATATGATTGATATGGAAGATGGAACAAAGCTTTCCACAGATGTATATCTTCCTAAGTTTGAAGACTCTACTAAAAAAGTACCTACAATTCTTATGAGAACTCCATATGGAAAAGAAAATGATAAAGAAATATATTATAAGTATGTACAAAGGGGATATGCTGTTGTCATACAAGATGTTAGGGGAAGAAATGAATCAGAAGGTAAGTGGGAGCCTATGATTTATGAAAGAGAAGATGGGGATAGTACTATAAATTGGATAGTAGCGCAAGAATGGTCAAATGAAGTTGTTGGAATGATGGGAGCGTCATATCTTGGTTATGTTCAATGGGCAGCTGCATCTTCAGGAAACAAATACCTAAAAGCTTTGATTAGTATAGTTACAGCAGGTAGCCCTTTTATTGATATACCAAGAAAAGGTGGAGCTTTTGTATCTGGAATGCTTGCATGGGCATTTATGGTATCAAGAAATAAAGTTGATAGAAGTAAAATGATAAGAGATGACTGGGATGATGTTTTAAATATAAGACCGATACAAAATATACCTATTGAAGCACTTGGATATAGAATAGAATTTTTAGAAGAGTGGATAAAAAGAGTAGAAAAGGATGAGTATTGGGATAGGATGGACTGGCATCTAAAAAAAGATAAAATAAATGTGCCTGCACTAGTTGTATCTGGATGGTATGATGATAATGGTATGGGTACTACAGAAGCTTTGGATGTAATAAAAAATTATGAAAGAGGAAAGAGAAAGGCTATATTAGGTCCATGGATGCATAATTCAAACACTATAAGGGATATAAATGATATTCCTTTTGGAGATAATTCATTGAGATATGATGTAGACTATAACTATCTGTTATGGTTTGATAAATACTTAAAAGGAATAGAAAATGATATAGATAAGACTGCTCCAATAGAGTATTATTCAGTAGGTTCGAATGAATGGAAGATGGCAGAAAATTGGCCAATAGAAAATAAAATAGATAAAAGCATATATTTAATAAGTGATGGAAATGCTAATACATCTTTAGGGAATGGAAAACTATCCTTTGAAGAATGTTCAAAAGAAAATTATGACAGTTACATATATAATCCAAAAGACCCTTCGATACAGTTGATTGATATGTCAGAAAATGAAGTGGGAGTTCCAAATAATTATAAAGATTTGGAGAAAAGAAGTGACATGTTATGCTATACATCAGATGTTTTTAGTGAAGAACTTACTATAACAGGTGATATAAAGTTGGAATTCTTTGCATCAAGTTCTGCAAGAGATACTGATTGGGTTATAAAAATTATGGATGTGGATTTAGATGGAAATTCAATTAAATTAGCTGATGGTATACTAAGCGCCAGATTTAGAAATAGTTTTTATAAGTCAGAATTTATGGAAGAAGGAGCAATTTATAAGTTTACAATAATCACCTCAAAAATATCAAATACATTTAAAATCGGACATCGAATTAGGTTGGATATAACATCTAGTGCAAAAAACTTTATATTCCAAAATAGCAACACTAAAGATGGTTATAACAGTATTGAGTATATAAAAGCAAAAAATACAATCTATAATGGAGGAAAATACCCATCTAGATTGATATTGCCAATAGAAAACAATTAAATTAATGAATTAAATAATAAGGAGATATAGTATTAATCAATACTATATCTCCTTATAGGTTAAAATAATTATATCTGCTTATTAAAGTTAAAGTAATTATTTTGTAGCTGCAACAACACTCATTTCAACTAATAAGTGTTCTCTAGCAAGTCTAGCTTCAACACAAGCTCTAGCAGGTTCAAATCCTTTTTCAACCCAAGCATCCCATACAGAGTTCATAGCTTCAAAGTCTTTCATATCTCTTAAATAAATAGTAACAGATAGTAAATGTTGTTTGTCTGAACCATATTTGTTTAATAAATCTTCTATCTTATTTAAAACTTCAGTAGTTTGCTCAACTACCCCTCCTTCAGCATGAGTTTGTCCACATAAATAAACTGTATTGTTGTGAACTACAGCTCTACTCATTCTTCCAGTTCCTTCATATCTCTTTATTTCCATATTTTAAATACCTCCATAATTAAAAAATCCACTAAAAATCTAAATAATAAATTAAAAAAAGTCTATACTATATAAAATTATATTATATATTTGGCGAATAATCTATAAAAAGATATAACTTTTTATTTATAATTATTATTGTTATTAATTGAAAAGATTTATTAGTTACTTGACATAATTTATACTTTTAATTATAGTATAAATTGGAATATTTAGATAATTATTATTTAGTATATAAATTTTAGTTTTTAAGTAGTTTTTAAATATAGGTTTATGTATTTGTATAGAAAAGAGGTAAATATGAGTAGTACAATAAAATCAAATCGAATAAAAGGTATAATGTTTATAATGGCATCAGCTCTTGGTTTTGCAATGATGTCTGCATTTGTAAAGCTGGCAGGAGATTTACCAAGTTTTCAAAAAGTATTTTTTAGAAATTTGGTATCAGCTATAATAGCATTTTGGCTTATTATAAAACATAAAGGAAGTTTGACAGGCAAAAAAGAAAATATGAAGGTTCTTTTATACAGGTCAATCTTTGGAACTTTAGGAGTTATATTTAACTATTATGCAATTGATAGGTTGATGCTTTCAGATGCTAATATGTTAAATAAAATGAGTCCTTTTCTTGTAGTTATATTTTGTGCAATTATTCTAAAAGAAAAAATAAATATAAAACAGATAGGGGCAATTATAATTGCATTTATAGGAGCTTTATTTATAATAAAACCAACATTTAGTGTTGAAATAATTCCATATCTAGGAGGGGTTGCAGGAGCTGTATTTGCAGCAATGGCATATACTTGTTTAAGAATTCTTGGAGATAGGGAAGATTATTATACAATTGTGTTTTTCTTTTCAGTTTTTTCATTAGTTACTGTAGGTCCAATAGCTTTTGCAGTGTATGAACCAATGACTCTCATGCAACTTGTGTATTTATTATTGGGTGGAGTATTTGCAAGTTTAGGTCAATTTGGTATAACTTTAGCATATAAGTATGCACCAGCCAAAGAAATTTCTATATTTGATTATAGTAATATAATATTTTCAGCAATCTTGAGTATATTCTTATTTAATGTTTATCCAGATATATTAAGTATTGTGGGATATGTAATAGTATTTTCAGCAGCTTTTTATATGTTTTTGTATAATAAAAAATTAGATAAATTAGATAAAGAAATTGACAAACAAAATAAATAAATAGTATCAAAGTTTATATTAAAAATAAATAATATAAATCTAAAAATGCATAGAATATTAAGTCAAAACAGCAGTTATAAGTAAAAAACTATAACTGCTGTTTCTTTTATCAAAAACATCCAAATATATGTAAAAATAGAATATAATAAAGTAGTAGAATAATATAAAGGGGATAATTTAAAGTATGGAAAAAGTAAAAGTTGCTGTGATTGGAGCAGGTAATAGAGGTACATATGCATATGCTCCATATATTTATGAAAATTCTGATATATGTGAGATAGTTGCTGTAGCAGAGCCTAAAAAAGGAAGACGTGAATTGTTTGCACAAAAGTATAACTTAAATAGCAAAAATGTATTTGAAAGTCTAGAAGAATTTTTTAAACAGGATAAAATGGCAGATGCAGTGATAATAGCTACAAATGATGATAGGCATTATGATGTAGCAAGTTTAGCTCTTCAAAAGGGTTATCATATATTATTAGAAAAACCAATGTCTAATAGTTTAGATGGATTAGTGCATATAAATAATTTGTGTGATAAATATAAAGATAAGATTTTTATGATTTGTCATGTACTTAGATATTCTCCATTTTACAATAAATTAAGAGAAATTGTGGAAAGTAAAAAATTAGGAGAGTTAGTTAGTATACAATATAATGAGAATATAGGATATTGGCATTTCGCACATAGTTTTACTAGAGGGAATTGGAGAAATAGCAATGAGACAAGTCCTTTGATTTTAGCAAAGAGTTGTCATGATATGGATATTTTATTATATTTGGTAGGAAGTAGATGTAAGAAAATATCTGCATTTGGAAGTTTAAAACATCTTAACAATGAAAATGCTGGGGGAGAAATGGCACAAAACTGTCTTCAATGTTTAGTAGAAAAGAAATGTCCATATTCTGCAAAACAAATTTACCTAGAAAATGATAGAAGTATAAATAGAGCTGTGCATATAAATCCTACAAAAGAGAATCTTTTAAAGATACTTGAAACAAGTCCATATGGAAGATGTGTTTACAGATGTGATAATAATGTTGTAGATAACATGGTAAATATATTACAATTTGAAAATGGAGTAACTGCTACTTTTAATTTATGTGCATTTACTAAAGAAAATGGAAGAACTATAAAGATGATGTTTAGTCATGGAGAAGTTGGTGGAGATTTAAATAAAAACGAGATAAGAATTAAAGAATTTGGAAAAAATGAAGAAGTAGTTATAAATCCATCAAATAAGAAAAACATGGTAGAAGAATATGATAGAAATCTTATAGCTGAGTTCATTAAATTGGTTTCAAGTAAAGACTCAAAAAAAGGGAGAGTAGCAGCAAAAGATGCTATAGAAAGTCATGTAATGGCATTTGCAGCAGAGTATTCAAGAGTGAGTGATGAAGTAGTACATATAGATAAATTTTTTGATGAGGCTATAAAGATGACTAAAGAAATAGAAGAAACGATATTTTAAATATAAAAGATTACACGAATAAAATAAAGATAGATTATATGATAGAGATATAAATTTTCTATCAAGTAATCTATCTTTTTATTAAGATTTCTTCTTATCTTTATCAAAAAAATCCATGCATTCAGATAAGAGATAAGAAAGTAAGGCAAATAAAATTTCTGTACTTAAAGGAATCGCTATCGAATCCATAAATGTATCAATTATGTTCATAGCTAAAAAAGTTAGTATAAAGTCAATTATAAATTCGCAAAATTTATAAATTGAATATGGTAATTTGTTTACATATCTAAATATATCTAAAATGGTAGTGCATAAAAAATCAATTGGTGTAGTTATACAAAAATATATTAAAAAGAAAATTAGTACAGAACCAAGAGATTTATATTCAAAACCTAAGAATGATAAGAAGCCAATTCCTATAACAGTAAAAATGCAAAAAGTTATACCAAAAAAAACAGCAAAAAATAAAAATACAGAAATAAATTCGCCTAAAGGAATCCTTCTTTTATTACTTATCTTAATCAACTCCTTATGTATAGCATGAGATTTATATAAATAATAACATTCTTAAAAATTCATAATAATCTTCTGTTTCAAATAGTATTGTTTGAGAATTTATTTTTTTCATATTTGGATAGAAAGAAGCTTTAAAAGCTTTATAATGTTCCTTAAACTTTATTTCAATTTTAAACTTATCTGGTAATTTTATTAAATGTCTAGATAAATCTCCAGATAAAGATTCTCTAACACCTTCTTCTATTTTTTTTAGTGCAAGACTTGGATGAATTGAAATTGAACCATTTCCAATTCCTTTTGAAACAGGAACAGTGATTATATTTGGGTTTAGTTTTTTTGCACTTTCACAAAGCATTTCATCTCCACTTAAAAATGCCACAGGAACATTATAGTATGCAGCAGCATAAGCATTTATAGTAAACTCAGAGGCTATTTCATCATTTATTTTAAAGTAGTCATAGTCAATATCCATAGTATGAGAAAGTGGATTACCATTACAAGTAGCCCCAGAATGATAGCCAGTAAATACACATGCATCAAAACTTTCATCAATACCAGCCATCATAACTAGTGGGTCCTTGGTCCATCCTCTAAGTATTTTGACATTTTCAGGCAAAATATCTGGATTAATATTTCTGCCACTATCATGTGCATCTTTAATAAGTATTTCATGCATACCAGACTGAGTAGCACCATTACATGCTGCAGCTATTTCTTTGCTCATTTGTGTTCTATAGTGTTGCGAAAATTCACATTCAAGCTTTGTTTCATCCCAATTTACAATGCCGCAAGTACCTTCTATATCGGCACTTAAATATAACTTCATAATATAAGCCCCCCTAAATTTATTATTAATGATAATAACAGATAACAGTAAATATACAATTAATAAGAGGCAGAAAATATTAGGTCTCATTATTAATTATTATTAAATCTGTAACTGAAAAATAACTGATATTAGAAATATAACACTAACGAGTATCTATTAGCCTACTATTGCTATATACAATATTTATATAAGATTGTAACATAGAAGTGGCTACATTTACTAGTTTAACATACTTAAAACGTTGATAGATATTATTTTTAAGTTTGTTTAATGATTGTAGTGTTTTAAAATTAGGAAAAAGAGTTGAGTTATAGAATTGTTTTATAGAATTAGTAAAAAAAAGATATCTAGAGGGTTATAATAAACTAACAATATATATTCAAGTATATCTTGTAGTTATCAAATACCCCCTAAATAAACTATTCTGTTCTAATTATATTTTTTGTTTTTTACAAAAAATACAATGATTATTGCTAGAATAGGATTTATTGAAAATCCTACTAATGTCCAAAAACTACTGTTGAGATTTTTATTTGTAGAAATTTTATTGCATGCAATTAAAACTATTATATAAATGATACAATTTACTATTTTAAATATATGTGATGTAAAATTTTGGGCAAGTGCAAATAAAGTAAATGCATAAAATAAACCCATAAAAGCAAAGAAAATATAGTTTAAGTTCTTGAATTTTGGCAACTGCTTTTTACTATCATTAATTGACATAATAACACCAAGAACCATAGCTATCCATCCAAATAAATTTGCTGCTTGTAGACTAAATATTGTCATGAGTACTCTCCTTTATAATTATTTACATTAAGTATACAAGATAATTTGCCAATATGAAAGTGGATAAAAACAATTATATAATTCAAGAAAATTACAAACAAAGAATACTTTATAGAATTAAAATATAATAAATTAGAGTATTAAATTAAAATACTTTAATATTTTAATTTAATACTCTATCTTAAATAAACTAAAATTCAAATTCATTTTCCCAATCAAATTCTTCTGATTTTTCTACACATTTAGGCCAATGATTACACCACTTTGGGACTGATGGGTTTTCAATTCTATCAATACTTGGAGTATATGGTTTTAAGTCGATAACAGGGCTATTATCATTAGCATCAATATATGGAATTTTTATTATACCATGCTCATGGTCAATGCTAATAATTTGTACAGTAGTTAATGCTATTGGATTAGGTCTAATAGGTGACCTTGTCGCAAATATTCCCATAACATCAGGTGCTTTTTTATATGGTTTTGGGGTTTCTAAGACACTTCTTGCTTCAACATCATCAAATCCATCAAACCACCAGACTACATTTAAATGACTAAATTCATCAAGCTCTTTTAATGCAGGTATATACTTTTTATCCAATTTGATAGCAATTTCTTCGTCTTGAACACGTATTTTTCCTATAGGATTTACTAAAATTTGTTTCATAATATGACCTCCAATTATTTGGTTTGTTATTTGTAATTTTAGAGTAAACCCTAACACCATGTGAGAGTCAATATAAAAAGGAGATGTAAGCATATGATTAGAAGGATAATACATTTTTCACATGAATCATAACACCAGTGATAAGACAATCTTCATCAATATCAAAGGTAGCTGTATGAAGAGGAGAATTAATATTTTTTTCCTGATTTGCACAACCAAGGTGATAAAAAGCACCTTCACAATACTTCAAAAAATATGAAAAATCTTCAGCACCAAGAGTAGGTGTATCTTTAATTAAAATATTTTCTTTTCCAAATAATTCTACTGCATTTTGTTTAACATAATCTACAAGAGAATTTGAATTTATAAGGGCAGGATAACCTTCTTCAATTTCAACATCAATATTTCCTCCAAATGTTTTGCAGGTAAAATTACAAATCTCTTTAATTCGTTTTTTTGAAAAGTCTCTGGTTTCTTGAGTTAAAGTTCTTAAGGTTCCTTTTATAACAACTTTATCACAAACTATATTTTCTTTAATTCCTCCTTCAATTTTACCTAAAGAAATAACTACAGAATCAGTAGGGTTTGTATTTCGACTGACAATTGTCTGCAAAGCAGTTATTATATGGGCAGAGATAACTATAGCATCAACACCTTGATGTGGATAAGCTCCATGGCATTTTGAGCCATATACAGTTATACAAAGTGTATCTGTTGATGCATTTAAAGTATTGTATTTTAGTTCAATTAAACTTTTATCAATATTGGGATTTACATGAAGACCAAATATATAGTTTACATCTGGGTTTTTCATACATCCATCTTCTATCATAAGCTTAGCACCACCAATAGTTTCTTCAGCAGGTTGGAAAAAAAATTTTACATTTACATTTAAATAATCCTTTAATGTAAATAGGATATTACAAGTACCAAGTAAAATGGCAGTATGTGCGTCATGACCACATGCATGCATTTTACCTAAATTTATGGATTTATAAGGAAAGTTGAGTTCTTCTGTTATAGGTAAAGCATCTATATCCGCTCTTATAGCAACTGTCTCAAGGTTTGGATTTACATTTATATATGCAGTTACTCCTGTGTGATTTTCATATTCAGTATAACTTATACCTATTTCGTCCAAATATTTAATAATTTTTTTCTTAGTTTGAAATTCTTCTAATCCAAGTTCTGGAGTTTGGTGTAAATCTCTTCTAATATCTATAACCCAATCATTTATATCATGGCAAAGAGCCTTAATATTAATCATAAAACACATCCTAACTATATTAAAAATTTATTTTTCTTCATTAATTATATTATTCCATATAAATCATTATTCTGTATCAAGTATAAATAAAATATCTTATAATTATAGTAGAGAGGTTTAGCATAAATTAGAATATATCATTTTAGAAGAAGAGGTGTTTAGATGTTAGGAGTAATTGCGCCTTCTGGACCATTGAGAAATAAAAGTCTAGGAGAGATAAAATTTAATTTAGAAAAGTATGGTTATGAAGTTAAATTTTCTGAAAGTTGTGGACTAAATTATAAAGGTTATTTAGCTGGGAATGATGATATTAGAGTAAGAGATATAGAAGAGATGTTTTTAGATGAAGAAGTAGATGTAATTATGTGTTTAAGAGGAGGTTATGGAACAACAAGAATACTAGATAAAATAAATTATGAAATAATAAAACAAAATCCTAAACCATTTATAGGTTTTTCTGATATAACAGGTTTAAATCTAGCTTTTTATAAAAATTGTGGTCTTTTACCATATCATGGAATAATGGCAGCGGATGTAGCTAAATGGGATGACTTTACTTATAAATCTCTAGTAGATGCTTTAGAGTTTAAAGATGAACTATATTTAGAAAATCCAAAAGAAGAAAAGATTTATACTGTATGTGAAGGTAAGGCAGAGGGAATAATAATGGGAGGAAATTTATCTCTAATAATTTCTACAATAGGAACTAAATATGAAATAGATGCAAAAGATAAAATTTTATTTATTGAAGAAATTGGAGAATCTCAATATAAATTAGATAGGATGCTAACTCAATTGTATTCTTCAGGAAAATTAGATGAATGTAGTGGTATAATTTTTGGAGATTTTAAAGACTGTATAAAAGAAGAGGATTTAATCGAACTATTAGAAGAATTTGCACAAAAGGTTAATAAGCCAGCTATATATAATCTACAATCTGGTCATTGTATACCAATGATAACTATTCCTCTAGGAAGAATGTGTGAATTAGATGCAACAGAAAAAATGGTTAAATTAAAAAAATAGTGTGTATATAAATATATTAGAAGTATGGTATAATCTTATACAAGTAAAAATTTAGCTAGGAGGATAAAAAATGTCTGATGATAGAATAATTGACTTTAACGAATTAAAGAACAAAGTTAAAGATTCTGATGTAGATAAATTTGAGCAATACATATATAACTTATATTTTTCTGTTATGGATGGAAAGATGTCGATGGCTGAATTTTCAAGAAAAATATTTGATTATATGAAAGATAATGACATATCTCAAGAAAAGTTTATGAAAATACAAAAACAGTTCATGGAAAGATATGGTATGGACACTGAAGAAGTAGAACAACAACTTAGAAATTTTGGAATCGACCCTTCTACAGCAGGTTTTATGAGTAATAATACTTCTAACAAAGTATCTACAGAAGATTTAGAATCATTTAAAAAGAGTGCAGGATTTTATGAAAAATATGGTGAAAAAATTCAACCTAAAAGTTGTATAACAACATTCATAAAAAATGATTTAAATGATATTAATGTAATAATAGATCAAGAAAAAATAATGCTTTGTAGTGATAAAAAAATAAATCTTATGGACTCAGAACTAAATGAGTTTTTATTGGAATATAAGAATATGTTTAATAAAAAGATAAAAGTAGTTATGTGTGAAACTACAAATAAATACGATTATTAAAAAATAAATTTAACTATTGAAGCAGTATGGTTGATTAGTATTATGTAAAAAATAGAAATCGCAATTTAAATTCTCTTACAAAAGATGTGTAGAAGAATATATTTAAATTGCGATTTTTATATTTACATACTTTATTTATGTTAAATTAGTTGTATTAAGTAAGATTTGTATAGAATAATCTTATTATCAAAGCTGTATCCTTATATAAAGTATTTATTATAAACGAATTTCCTTTAATACCTTAATTCCATTTTGAAGCATACTATTAAAAAATACTAGGTTTAAAATTTCCGCAGGATGAACATTGGGAATGTCATAAGTGTCTACTAAATTCATAGGAACAACTATATTCTTTTCAATATTATGTTGATTAAAATATGATTTTAGAGTTATTGCAAATTGATATATACATATATCTGTACAATCACCAACTATAATTACATTATCTATACCATCAAAGTCCAAATTTTCTAATGCAAAAAATCCATTAGTAGAATTTTTAGGTAGAACTTGTAGATTTTCTATAGATTTAAGTTCATCAACCAATTCACTTTCCACACCATTTTCTAAGCAGTGAACTGGATAGCTTAAAAGCTCTATAGAATTAGGTGTATGACAATCAGTAAATGCAATTACTTTATTTAGTTTATTTGATATTTCTTTTGTAAAAATTTCAATTGGTTTTATCAAAGATTCTACTCGAGGAGAGTATAAGGCACCTTGTTTTGCAAAACCATTATTGACATCAATTATAAATAAAGCTGTCTTACTCAAATCGTAATTTTCTATTTTTTCTATTGGTAAATTATCTAAATTACTTTTTAAAGCTTCAAGTTCGTTCAATAAGTTATCCATAAGTATACCTCCAAGCTAAATTTAATAAAATTGTACAGATTAATCATATAAAAGTCAAGGAGTGCAAACACTATATAACTAGATGTATTACTTTGATTGTAAAAGTTTTAAAGCTATATCTGGATAGTTAGTAAAAATACCATCCGCATTAAGGGCTCGGCAGTGTAGCATATCTTCTTCATCATTTACAGTATATACATTGACACCTAATAAGTTTTTGTGACAAAGTTTAACTAGAGATTCATTTACTAAAATTAAAGGAGGGTGAAGATAGCTACTTCCTAGAAATTTGGCAAATTCAACTACATTATTTATAGGTAAGTAACATAACAGAGCTATTTTTATACTAGGGTCTAATTTATGAAAGTTTTTCAAACTATTACTATTAAAGCTAGATATAAGAACTCTATTTTTCATATTGTATTTTAAAATAAGTTTCAAAACATCCTTTTCTATATTCGTATAATTTACTTTGTCAGTTTTTAATTCTATATTTAAAATGAGGTTTGTAGGTGAAATTAAAATTAAGACTTCTTCTAAAGTTGGAATTTTACATTCTTTATTATTTTGGTAACCCTCAAAGGATGAGTTTAAGGTTTTTAGTTTTCTTAAAGTAAGGTCTTTTACAAAACCATGTCCATTAAAAGTTCTATCAACTGTTTCATCATGAATAACTACAATTTTTCCATCTTTAGTCTTGTGAACATCAAGTTCTATTCCATATATATCCATATCTAAGCACTTTTTAAAAGCGAGAATAGTGTTTTCTGGATATTTTCCACTAAAACCTCTGTGAGCGTAAATGTTCATTTGTAAAGCTCCTTTCAACAAACATAACTTGTTATTATAAAATTTAAATTAATATAATATATCATATTCTGAACAATATAATTATATATTAATTAAATAACAATTTATAATCCTAATATATTAATATAAATGTAAGAAAATAAAATCCTATATGTGTTATAATATATTTTAAACATTATAAATATTACGAATTTAATAGCCAGAATGTATAAGTTTATGCAAGCTCATTTATTTAGAGCTTGCATATGTATTATTAATATATTTCTGTACTTAAAAATAAAATTCCAAAAGGATTTTTTCTATAGATTTAGTAGTAAGGGGGAATTTTGATATGTATGAAATTAATTTAGAACGAGCTATGAATTATTGGATGGATTTGTTAGATGATTATACCAATCTAGCAAAAATTCCAAATGATTTTTTTTATAAAGATTGTTCTGACGAAGTTGTAGATGAAATTTTTAAGATTGATATTGAAAAACATGAAAAATTAATTCAATATTCTAAAATGAATAATATAAGCATAAGTTCTATTATAGAAACTATCTATGGACTTATATTACAAAAGTATACATATGAAGATGATGTAGTCTTTGGAAAAACAATAAATATAATTCCAATAAGAGTTAAGGTTAGACAAAGCGAAAAGTTTATAGATGTTGTAAAAAATTTAAAAAAGCAATGGAGTAAGTCTTTAGAATATGGATACTATTTACTATCAGATATAGAGAATAAAAATCATTTGAACACTAAACTTATAAACACAATATTTGTAGCTAAAAGTTTTGATTTATCATATGACTATGACATAGAAAAAAAAGGATATGATTTATCTGTAATAGTTTATACTAAAAGGGCATTAAAAATAAAAATAAAATATAAGCCATCTATATACAAAAGAGAAACTATTAGAAGGATATTAAATCAATTTGATTATATAATAGAGCAGATAATAAGGAATAACAATATTTTAATAGAGGATTTAGAATTTGTATGTAAGAAAGAAGAAAGAATATTATTAAAAGATTTTAATGATAATCAATGTGAGATACCATATGATAAAAGTTATATTGATTTATTTAAGGAACAAGTTGAGAGAACACCTAACAATATAGCTGCTAGAGATGAAAATAGAAAATTGACATATAAAGAACTTGATGAACTAACTGATAGACTTGCAGGTTATTTAAATTATATAGGGGTAAAAAGTGAAGATATAGTAGCTGTAATGTTACCAAGAGACATTAATATAATTGTTACAGCCATAGGAATTATGAAATCAGGAGGAGCATTTTTCCCAATAGACACAAGTAATCCAGAAGAAAGATTAAATTACCTTCTTGAAGACAGTAATGCAAAGGTAGTAATAACTACAGAAGAACTTAAATGTAAAGTCATAAATGAAAACACAATAGTAATTGATATAAATGATGAAGACATATTTAAAATTAGATATGACTTAACTGAAAAAATAACACCATCAAACTGTGCATATACAATATCCACATCAGGGTCAACTGGGAGGCCAAAGACTATAGCTATAGAACATAAGAGTTTAGTAAATATGTGTTATTATAGTATAGAAGCTATAAGTGCTACAGAAGATGATATATGTGGAATATATTTAAGTTTTAGTTTTGATGCTGTAATGAAACAACTATTTCCATATCTATTGATGGGTGCTTCAATAAATATTATGCCAGAAGAAGCAAAATTTGATGAATACACAGTAAATGAATATTGTGAAGAAAATGATATAACTATATTAGCATTACCAACAGCGTTTGCAAGATTATTTATACAAAATTGTAATAACAGTTCGCTTAGGATTGTTCAGACAGGAGGAGAACGATTAAAAGGATATAGAAAACGTAACTATGAGTTATATAATGAGTATGGACCAACAGAATTTACTGTTGTATCAACTTCTTTTCATGTAGATAAAGAGTATGGGAAAATACCAATAGGCAAGCCAATATTTAATACTTATGCATATGTATTAGATAAAAAAAATAAACTATGTCCAATTGGAGTTCCAGGAGAACTCTGTCTATCAGGAATCCAAATATCAAGAGGATATTTAAATAAAAAAGGGTTAACAGAGCAAGTATTTGTAGAAAATCCTTACAAAACTTGTGAACACAATAAATTAATGTATAGAACTGGTGATTTGGTAAGATGGTTAGATGATGGAAATTTAGATTATATTGGTAGGATGGATAATCAAGTAAAAATTGATGAATTTAGAATAGAGCTGTATGAGATTGAAAACATAATAAACAATATTGCAGAAATTAAAAGTGTTGTTTGCATATCAAGAACAAATGAGGACGGAGATATGTATATATGTGCATATTATGTGATTGATGATGAGGACAGCGAAAAAATAAATGACAGAACAGTTAGAGAATATTTAAATGAGCATTTACCTCCATATATGATTCCAACAATAATAATGAGAATAGATAAAATACCAGTTACTCCAATTGGAAAAGTAAATAAAAGGGCATTACCAGAGTGATTTTGTATTATGACAGGTGTTATAAAGGGACTATAGAAGTTTCTTTATGACACCTGTTTTTAAGAATTAATCAATTGACATAAAAGAAAGAATTTTCTGTACATTTTTACTGTGGTGAAAATCTGTTTATAAGGATGATTATTGTATTTTTTATACTTTTACGTGTTTTAAAGTGTTTTTTTAACAAATTTAATTTTAATATAAAAAAATTTTTTACTTTTTATCTTAATCCTTTTTAGTATAATCGAAAAATAAAAAGAAAATTAGCATAAAAATATCTAAAATCAGAAATTAATAATATGAAATTAAATTTTAGTAGTTTTTACTCGCTATTTGTAAAATAATAAAAAGTTAAGTTTTATATGTATATATGTTATAATATATACAAACTGAAAAGGGGTGAAAATTTTATGAACAAAAAATTACCTAAGGGAGCTTATGGTGAGGTTAGTGGAAAAGATTACGTTCCATACATCACAGATAAGTCCAGAACCGGTGGAAATGTAGCTGTATTGATTATCGGTATCATTTTGGCTGCCATTTTTGCCGCATCTACAACTTATTCTGGAATGAAAGCTGGGCTTACAGTTGCAGCAGGTATTCCAGGAGCTATAATAGGTTCTGCTTTTGTTGGAGCATTTGCTCGTCAAAAGGGTATTCTTGGTAAAAACTTAATCCAAGGTATGTCAAGTGGTGGAGAATCTGTTGCAAGTGGATTCATTTTCGTATTACCAGCAGTTATCTTAATTGGAAGCCAAATTACATTTTTCGAAGGCTTAGCAGTTGGAGTTGGTGGTGTTTTATTTGGTATAGGAGTTGCAGCAATAGTTCACAATTATTTAATAGTTGAAGAACATGGTAAACTTATGTACCCAGAATCAATGGCTATATCTGAAACACTTGTTGCTTCAGAGGCTGGTGGAGACTCAATTAAATACATGGGAATTGGATTTGTAATAAGTGGATTTATCACTGTATTAACTGGTTCATTCTTAAATGTAGCAAACAATGTAATGAGTCTTGTAGGAAGTAAATTCTACAAATGGAAATTTGATATTGAAGTAAACCCTCTACTTTTAGGAATTGGGTTTATAGTAGGACTTGAAGTTTCTTTAACAATGTTTGCAGGAAGTATTTTATCAAACTTTGGTATTGCGCCTTTAATAGGTTACTTTACTGATATGGCTAAAGATGGAGCTATGGTATGGAATAATCCTGCAATGCCTCTTAACCAAATGGATGTTGGAGCTATATCTAGTAGTTATGTAAAATATATAGGTGCTGGTATGATGCTTTGTGGAGGTATTATTGGTGCAATAAAACTTATCCCAACTATAATCGCTTCTATAAAAGAAACACTTAAAGCTAAATCAAATACTGGAGATGCAGAAGAAGGTTCATCTATACAAATGATACTTTTACTAGGTGGAGTAGTTGTTGGATTCTTAGCAGCGTTCTTAATTTCTGGTAATATTGCTATGGCAATTATTGGAGCTATCATATCTCTTTTATTATCTTTATTATTCGTCATAGTAGCTGGACGTTTAACAGGAACAATAGGAACATCAAATCTTCCAGTTTCTGGTATGACTATAGCTTCTCTAGTTATTGTAACATTAGTATTTGTTGTAATGGGATGGACTGATTTAGAAGCTAATAAATCATTACTTTTATTTGGATCATTTATAGTTGTTGCTATTGCTATTGCTGGAGGATATACTCAATCTCAAAAAGTAACTTACATCATTGGTGGTAGTAAAAACGAAATGCAACGTTACTTCACAATTGCAAGTATAGTTGGTGTTATAGTTGTTGTAGGAGTAATCTTATTACTTTCTGACCAACTTAAAGCTACTGGTGATAATGTACAATTTGCATTACCACAAGCAAACTTAATGTCAACATTAACTTCTGGTATTATGTCAGGTAGTTTACCTTGGGTTATGATTATTGTTGGAGTATTTATGGCAATTGTATTATATGCATTAAAATTACCAATAATGACTATAGCTATAGGATTCTATTTACCAATAGCAACAACTTCTATAATATTAGTTGGAGCATTAATTCGTCTATTTGTTGAATTAGTATCTAAATCTGAAAAAGAAAAAGACGCTAAAGTTTCTAATGGTATAAGTTTATCTTCTGGTCTTGTTGCTGGTGGATCTATCATTGGTTTAATAGGTATAATATTACAAGTAACTGGAGTTATAACTCCAAAAGTACCAAGTGGATTTGCTGCGACAAATTCAATGGCAATTGCTTTACTAGTAGTTCTAGTTGTACTTACAGCATTACCTATTGTGTTATCTAAAGTAAAAAATAATGAGCAAGAGTAATGATGTTTTAGATATTGTATTTAAAATTGCTGATGGACTTGAATATGAAGTAGATGAAAATAGTATTGTAACTATACTTGAAAAGCAGGACCATAAGATTCAAAAGTTTTTTAGAAAGCTAAAAGCTAGAATACCTAAATATAAAAAAATAGAACTAGATGAATATTCTAGTTTTGTATTTTTACAAATTGATGGTCAAAAGACTGTTAGAGAAATAGGTGAAAACTTAGAATCCAAGTATGGAGAAGAATCTCATCCACTTTATGAAAGATTGTTGGTTTTTTTAAATCATATTGATGTCAATTGTCACTATGTTGAAAGACTGGATATAGACGTATAATAAAGAATTATTATAGGATATATCGGAATATAAAAATTAGAAGATAGTTATAAAAAGAGCTATATGTCTTTAAAGACATATAGCTCTTTTAAATATTTGACTTATAAATTTAAAGTAAAGGTCACTAAACTTAGATATTTTAATCTTATTTATTATTAGCTATTTCATCAGCTAAATTATTTAGATATTCCCATCTTTCATATTTGTACTCAAGTTCTTTTTCTAGTTTTGATTTTTCATCTAAAATTTCTTGAAGCTTAGTAAAATCAGTTGCAAATTTTGAAGTACTTTCATCAAGTTTTGCAATTTTAGATTCAAGTTTTTCTATGTCAGAATCAATATTTTCAAACTCTCTTTGCTCATTATATGAGAATTTAAGTTTTTTATCATTTTTAGGTTTTTCTTTTTTTGGAGCAGTTGAATCATCATTTTTAAGTGTTTCTTTTTTTGATTCTTCAAATTCAATTCCTTGAATTTCTCTATAAATAAGATAGTCACTATAATTGCCTGTATAAATATGAATTTTTCCATTTCCTTCATATGCAAATATTTTATTACAGATTCTATCTAGGAAGTATCTATCATGTGATACTGTAATTACGACACCTTTGAATTCATCAAGATATTCCTCTAATATTTTTAGTGTTTCAATATCTAAGTCGTTTGTAGGCTCATCCAAAAGAAGTACATTAGGAGCTGTCATAAGAATTCTAAGAAGGTGTAGTCTTCTTCTTTCACCACCAGATAACTTGCCTATCAAAGTATACTGCATAGTACCATTAAAAAGGAATCTTTCACACATTTGAGAAGCTGTAATCCTAGTGCCATCAGAAGTTTCTATATAATCGCTAGCTTCTTTTACATAGTCTATAGCTCTCATATTAATATCCATATGAGAATCATCTTGAGAAAAGCAACCTATTTTTACAGTTTCTCCAATTGAGATATATCCACTATCAGGTTCTAGTTTCCCATTTATTATGTTTATTAGAGTTGATTTACCCATACCATTTTTACCTATTATACCAATTCTATCTGTACGTGCCAAAGTATATTCTAAATTATCTATAACTGTATTTTCTTCAAAAGATTTGGATATATTGTGTATTTCTATTATTTTATTTCCAAGTCTACTTGAGGCAACAGATATATCAACATTTTCATCAGGTTTGAAAGAGTCTCTATTTACGAGTTCATCAAATCTTTGTAGACGAGCCTTTTGTTTTGTACTACGAGCTTGAGCTCCACGTCTAACCCAAGCAAGCTCTGTTCTAATTAAATTTTGTCGTTTATCTTCCATACTTGATTCTAATGTAAGTCTTTCCATTTTCTTTTCTAAAAATATTGAATAATTACCATCATAGCTAAATAATCTACCTTTATCTAATTCAATTATTCTATTTGTAACACGGTCTAAAAAATATCTATCATGAGTTATCATAAGCAATGAACCTTTTCTTGAATTTAGGTATTCTTCAAGCCAATCAATGGTATCATTGTCTAGATGGTTTGTTGGTTCATCTAGTATTAAAAGCTCACAAGGAGTAATAAGAGCTGAGGCTAGAGAAACTCTTTTTCTTTGTCCACCAGAAAGCTCTATTATTTTTTGATTAAAATCATTTATGCCAAGCTTTGTAAGTACAGATTTGGCTTCGCTTTCTAAATCCCAAAGATTTAAAGCATCTATCTTCTCATGCATGGATAATAACTTTTTATTTAGTTCATCTGTAAAGTTAGAATTAAGTTTTTCTAAAGTTTCTTGGTATTTACCAAGTAGTTTTAATTCTTCTGAAGTTCCATTAAATACTTGTTCTAGAACAGTTGAATTTTCATCATAAGTTGGGTTTTGAGGAAGATATTCTACTCTAATACCATTAGCCTTTGTTATATTGCCAGTTTCACTTTCTTCAGTGCCTGCAATAATTTTAAGTAAAGTAGATTTACCAGTACCATTTACACCAATAAGTCCTATTTTTTCTCCATCATTGATACCAAGAGATATGTTTTCAAGTAATTTTTTTTCAGAATAGCTTTTACTTATATTTTCCAATGTCATTAAATTCATATAATCACCTTTATTTCTAATCTATTATTTTTCAAAATGTTGGTAATCTGGGTTTTTCCAATATCCACCCCAGCTCCAACCTCTGCTTACAAAAGCATTATAACAATCATCACCCTTTTTTATCATTCCAAATTTTAAAGCAGACCTATCCGCATAAACAGTACTTACCTTAGGGCTAACATTGTCTCCAGAAACATGTGGATTTTGCAATGGATTTATATCTATAGCACGTCCTTTACCATGATTTGAGACAGTATTTGTACCAGCTACAGTTCTATAACAAAATGCAGATGTATTATTATCAGACATAGATTTTTCATCTACAGCGTCATAATCATCTATTAATTTGATTTTTTCAATTGGATATTTTTTTTCATATAATTCTTTAAAAATATCGACAACTTCTGGAGCTAATTCACTATTTACTATCATTTCACCTTGATGAGTTTTTTCATCAAATCCGTAGTAGGTAAGTTTCAAGTAAGATAAACTATCAAAGCTTATAGGTTCATCAGAAGGCATAGAGTTACCAATCATTTTGTTTCTTATATTATCTGGTATTGAAGAATATGAAAAAGTAGGCTTAGTGTTGTTATCTTCCTGCTTTTTGATAGAGTTTTGATTATTTTTAGAATCATCTGTTGTATTGTTTTTATCTTGCATAGTTTCTTGACTTTTTATATTATCTTTTTTGTTGGATTTAGAGAAAAATATCTCATATATAGATAGTAAGGCAAGAAATAATACAGTTATTACAATTGTTAGTTTTAATTTATTAATCTTCTTTCGTTTTGACTTTTTACTCATATTATCCCCCATGTTAGACTCATATAAACTATATATATTATACCTCATAAAAATAAACTAGGCTAACAATATTTAGTTAACCTAGGACATTTCATCTATAGTTTCTCCTATTATTTTTATACCAGTTTCAATATCTTCAAAAGAGAGTCTCGAAAATCCAAGTCTTAAAGTATCAGAACCAGAGCCATCTGTAAAAAACAAATCTCCAGGCATAAAGATAACATTTTTTTTATAACATTTTTCTAGTAGTTTTCTAGTATCTATATTCTTAAGCTTTATAAATATATGCAAGCCACCATCACCTAAGATATATTCTGTTTGTATATATTTTTTTACACATTCATAGGCAAAGTTAAATTTATCCCCATAGAATTTACGTATTTTTTTTACGTATTTTTCAAATCCTCCATTACTTAAATAATCAAATAAAATACCTTGGTCTAAAAAAGATACATGTATATTTCTACACCTTTTTACACTTTCCAATTTATCTATAACTTTTTTATCTGCAAATATCCATCCAATCCTCATTCCAGGAAATAAAATTTTTGAAAAACTACCAATATATACAACCCCATTATTCATATTATCAAGAGAGCAGATGGGGAATATATGAGAACTATTGTAGAGTAACTCTTCATTAAAGCCATCTTCTATAATTGCTATATTGTATTTTTTCATAAGATTATAGAATCTATATCTATTTTCAGGGGTCATTACAATTCCTGTTGGGTTGTGATAAGAAGGTGTAATATATGCAAATTTTATTTTAGTTTTGTACTCAATTAAACGATTTTCGAGCAAATTGAAATCTAAACCATTTTCAGATATATCCACTCCTAAAATATTGAGATTGTGTGACTTCATAATTTTTATAGCTGTGTTGTGAGTAGGGTTCTCACAGATTATATAGTCTCTTTCTTGAGTGAAAGAGGACATAATAATATCAAAGCCTTCTGTAAATCCATTTGTAATTAGTATATCTTTGTTATTAATATCAACGCCCTTATTTGTCATATATTCAAGCAAATAGTCAATGAGAGGTTTATAACCTTGTGCATATCCATAGTTAAGTAGTTTGTGCCCTTCTAAGGAGATTCTATTTAAAAAGGATTTTTTTAATTCCTCCATATCAAATAAATCTCCATCAGGAGATATACTTTTAAATGATATTAGGTTAGAGCTCCAAGGTATCTCGCTTTTTATAATATCTAATTCATTAGCTTTTTTAGAGTATGTATTCTCTAAACAATCCCAATTTAAAGACCATGTAGTGTTTGAAGATTTATTTTTTGAATTAACAAATGTACCTTTTCCTGAAAGAGAGTAGATTAAGCCTTCTGATTTTAGTTCTTCATAGGTCAAGACTATGGAATTTCTACTGACTTGTAAAAGCTGACTAAGCTCCCTTGTAGAAGGGAGCTTACTATTGTCTGGAATTAATCCTTTTGATATCATATCACTTATATAATTTTTAATTTGTATATAAATTGGTTCACTATCATTTAATCTTAGATTTGAAAATATCAAATTACCACCTCAAATTGTATTATCTAATTTAAAGAGTATTCTATAAGTTTATCTAATAACTTGCTATACTCAAGACCTCTAGCAGCAGCACTTCTAGGTATTAAACTAGTTTTAGTCATGCCAGGAAGAGTATTTAGCTCAAGAACATAAGGAATACCTTCACTTATAATCATATCAACTCTTACGTATGCTTTGCAATTAAAAATTTTCCAACAAGTCTCAGAAATTTCGTTTACTCTTTTTTGAAGTTCATCATCTAAATAAACAACTTCTTCTTTTGCACCTTTTTCAAGTGAATATTTAGCCTCATAATCAAAGAATCCTGAGTCTGATTTTATAGATATAGTAGGAAAAACTTCGCCATTTAATATGAATGAAGTATATTCTCCACCTGGTATATATTTTTCAATCATTACAAACTCATCAACCTCTAAACCTTTACGAACTGCTTCTTCAACTTCATCTTTGGAATGAATGAAGAATGTAGCAACACTTGAACCTCCTGAATTTGGTTTTATAAATACTGGATATCCTATTTTATCTATCTCATCATAATTGATTTCATCAATTGATTTTACTAAAGCCCATGGAGCAGTAGGAAGGTCTGAATCTCTAAGCATTTTTTTAGTGATGTTTTTGTCCATGCACATTCCACTACAAAGAGGTCCACATCCAGAATATGGTATATCCATAGTCTCAAGTACTGACTGAATACATCCATCTTCACCAAATTTTCCATGTAGTGCTAGTACTGCGAAATCTGTATCTTCTGGTATTTTTGTAAATATATCTCTTTTATCATCTATTATTACCTTTACAACATCGTATTTACTTTTATCAAGGTTATTATATATTTCTTTTCCTGAATTTAAAGATACTTCTCTCTCTGATGATATTCCACCCATTATAACTGCTATTTTCATATTATACACTCCTATTTTAAATTTTATTATTTTTAAATTAAATTTTTTAATTTACTTACTTAATTATATGAATTAATGGTTGATGATGAAAGTACCACTACATGTGAAGTTTATATTATGTGTGGTTTTAGAGTGATAATCTAACTTACAGATAGATTTGAATGATTTTTTAACTTTATTTATGTTATCATTTTTGCTAAAATTAGTGGTATGAACTTAAGACTAGTCTTAGTGGCTATAAATCAAGGAGTGATAAAATTTGAAAGCAGAAATAATAAGTGTAGGAACAGAGATACTATTGGGAGATATAGTAAACACAAATTCCCAATTTTTAGCTAAAGAACTTGCAGCATTGGGAATAGAAGTATACCATCAAAGTACAGTTGGAGATAATAAGCAAAGACTCTTAGAATGTTTTGATGAAAGTTTAAAAAGAAGTGATTTAGTAATTACAACAGGAGGTCTTGGGCCAACTGGTGACGATATGACAAAAGAAACTGCAGCAGAATACTTTGGACAGGAATTAGAATTACATAAACCATCATTAGAAGTATTAGAATCATTCTTTGTCAAAACAGGAAAGAAAATGGCCAAAAATAATATGAAACAAGTATATTTTCCAAAGGATGCTATAGTATTAAAAAATAATAATGGAACAGCACCAGGAGCCATTTTAAAGAAAGATGATAAAAGTATAATAGTATTACCAGGGCCTCCAAGAGAAATGAAGGCAATGTTTAATGAAAGTGTTAAACCTTATCTACAACAATTTACAAAGGAAATGCTAGTATCAAAAACTTTGAGATTGTATGGAATAGGTGAGTCAAATCTAGAATTGGAAATTTTAGATATAATTGATGAGCAAACTAATCCAACAGTTGCTTTATATGCAAAGGAATTAGAAGTTACAATAAGAATAACTGCAAAAGCTGAAAATGAAAAACTAGCTTTTGAATTGATAAAACCAGTAGAAGAAAAGATAAAAGATAGAGTTGGTAAATATGTATATACTGAAGGAGATATTTCAGTATCAGAAGGAGAGTCTGCATTAGAGGATGCTGTTTCTAAGCTTCTTGTAGAAAAAAACTTAACAATAGCAGTAGCTGAATCTTGTACTGGAGGTTTGGTATCTTCATCTCTTATAAACTATCCAGGAATATCTTCTGTATTTCTTGAAGGATGTGTGACATATTCTAATGAAGCTAAAATGAAAAGATTAGGAGTAAAAAAAGAAACTTTAGAAGACTTTGGAGCAGTAAGTGAGCAAACAGCAATAGAAATGGCTGAGGGCGTTGCTAAAGGGCTTGGAGCTAATATAGGTATATCTACAACTGGAGTGGCTGGACCTGGTGGAGGAACTGAGGAAAAGCCTGTAGGATTGGTTTATACTGCAATATATATAAATGGAAAAACAATAGTGAAAAAAAATATATTTAATGGAGATAGAAGAAAGATAAGATTAAGAGCTACTAGAGATTTACTTAATGAGCTGAGAATACAATTAGAAAAACTTTAAATTATTATGGTATTGGTTATATTTAAAGTATTGGTATAATATAAAATCATTTTTGGAGGCTTTTAATTTATGATAAAACATATATTTTGTGATTTAGATGGAACTTTATATGAAAATGGAGCTATAACAAAAGAAGACATAGCAGCAATTGAGGAAATAGAAAAAAGAGGAGTACAGTTCAATGTTGCTACAGGTAGGGTTTTTAAACAAGCTCGTGATATTATCGAAGGGAGCTTAGATATGAATGGCTACTATATATGTGAAAATGGTGCATTTATACATGATAAGGATTATAATGTAATTTTTAAGCAAACTATAGACGATAAATTAGTAAAAAAAGTTATTGATAGATTCGAATCAACTGATGCACAATTGTATTTCAAATATAAAGGAGATGTAATTGTAGATAGTGATACGACAGCTTTTAGACATTATTCTACTGATTTTATAGTAGACCCTGATTTTGAGAGAAGAGATAGTTTTGATAATCTTATAGGCAATATTGGTATATGCTCTGAAAATTTAGAAGAGTTGTCTAGAATAGAGTTGTATTTAAAAAGTGAATTTAGTGAAGTGTTGGAAATATATTTTTCTAGTACTTATACTTTAAATGTGGTTCCTAAAAGTGTATCAAAAAGAAGTAGTATAGAACATGTAATAAAAACTCTGAATGTAAGTCCAGATGAAGTTGCTACTATTGGAGATTCTCCAAATGATATTTGTATGTTAGAAGGGTTTAAATACAGTTTTGTAATGTCAAAGGCAAGAGAAGAAGTAAAACAAAGCGCAAATTATGTAGCAGATAGTGTGAAAAGTGCTATAGATGCTATAATAAAAATAAATAATTAAGATTGATGTTGAGTAATAAAAAATTAGTAAGTTATTTTTGTAAGTTGGTTTACTAAGTAATCAATTTTATAAGGTATTAACTATTCAGTATAAAAAAATGACTGTTCAAGAGAATCATAAAACTAGATTTTATATTCTGTAGAGCAGTCATTTTGATTATATTAATTGTCAATTTAAAATTCTTAGATTAACCACAATTTGCTATGTGGTATGATTTTATTGTATTAGCTAAAATAGAATCTAATATATAATTTATAACGCTATTGCAAGTATATGCTGAAAATTTTAAATCATTCATATAGTCACTTTTATTTTTGTACTCATTGTAAAGTTTAACAAAGAATTTTTCAAATCCGTTATTTATAGTATTACCTTTAATTTTAGATAAATCAACATCCTTTGCAAATGCTCCAAGTTCTCTTTCATAAGTGACATGTTTGTTCAAACTATGTTTAAATTCCCAGCGTTCACTATGAGCTAAGCAGAAAAAATCGCACAAAAAGTGGCAGATAACACCAAGCTCTTGACTAAGTCTACTTACTGAAAAATATTTAGAAACACTATCTATAGTAAGACTACACAGATACTTTATTTTAGAAGCAATCATATTGAATGATTCATCCATATAATGTTTTTTTAATTTGTACTTAGAAAAAGCATCTGGTTTTATATTACCATATATAAAATTTTTCTCGCTTATAAAGAATGTTTTATTTTCATCTATATTATTAAGTATCGATTTTGCCATAATAAAATGGGTATTCATTAACATATTTACACCTCGTATAGTTTATTAGACTTATTAAATATATTATTATGATATGATATTTATGATAAAAGTTTAATGGTAAATATATGAAATTAAGTCAATCACATTTATTTAAATAATTTCAACCATATTCATAATACCAGTAATTGGCGAAATTTACAATATGTAAATAATGTTAAGTTTTTATTTATCAAATTTAAAATTAAGTATTAGTATACTTTCTGATCAGTCTATTAGCTTTAGATTGAGAAATTTCAAGATGTCTAGCTACTTTGTAAGAACTACCCAATTTTTCATAAGCATCCAAAATTACATTTTTTTCATACTCCATAATTAAAGTATCAAAGTTTTTATTTTTATAATCAATAGGTAGAGAATTATCTATATTAGTCGTATATGTTGGAGCATTATTTCCACTATTGTCAGTATTTACATTTTTAGTGAGTACACTTGGTAAATCGTTTGTTGTTATATGATTATCTCTACAAGTAAGTAAGATTTTTTGAATTATATTCTGTAACTCTCTTATATTACCTGGAAATCTGTAGTTTGCAATAATACTTATAGCTTCTTTTGACATTGTCTTATTTAGATTAAAGTCGCTTGAATATCTATTAAAATAATACTTTATAATCTCTACTAAATTATCTTTTCTTTCTCTAAGTGGAGGGAGTTTTATTTCTATAACGTTTAATCTATAATATAAATCTTCTCTAAATTTTTTTTCTTTTACCTTAGAAATCAAGTCAGCATTTGTAGCAGATATAATTCTTATGTCAACTTTTTTGTTTTTTAAACTTCCAACTGGAGTAAAAGTCCTCTCTTGTATCAATTGTAAAAATTTTGCCTGTAGATTTTGTGGTATATCGCCTATTTCATCTAAAAAAAGAGTTCCTCCATTAGCTAATTCTACAAGACCAACTTTACCTTTGGTACTTGCACCTGTAAAAGCACCTGAAGTATATCCAAAAAGTTCAGATTCAAGTAGTTGTGGAGATATGGTTGCACAGTTTATAGTTATAAATGGACCACTTGCCCTGTTACTGTTGTGATGTATATATCTAGCAAGTGAACTCTTTCCTGTTCCAGATTCTCCTAACAATAGTACACTTACATCAGTTTTAGAAACATGGTTGACTGTATTCATAATAGGTCTCATAACTACACCATCCATGATTACTGTATCTTCAATTCTAAGAGCTGTTCTATATAGTGTTTCCACTTCAGATTTATATTTTTTTACTTGCTTTTTTGTATCTTCAAGTTTGTTTTTTATATTATTAAGTTCAGTTATATCTCTACAATTTTCAACAGTGAATTCTAGCTCACCATTTTCATCAAATACAGGACTTGCAGTTATAATAAGCTTTTTTCCTGTTTGAGTATCTTGTTCAAGTGAAAACTTAGACTTTGTTCTCAATACAACAGGTATGGGGCTTTTTGTTGAATAACCAGATTCTTCTAAGAAAGAAACATTTTTTCCTAAAATATCTTCTTTTTTTAGACCATAATTTTCTTCAAATGCCTTATTACAATATATTATTATACCTTTATCATCAGATGCACATATTTCATCATGAGAAGCCTCTAATATTTTTTTATAAAACTCTAAATCTAATTCCATTTTTTCTATTGTCCCCCTAAATTTTTAATGATATATTAAAATAGGTTTAATTTACTAAATATAATTAAAAGTATAATCTTTATATAATACATAAATTTCAGTCTATTTTAACTTTGAATAAGTTATATATAACTTATTTTATAATTAAAGCGAGTCTAAATCAACTTAAAATATAATTGGAATAACTATATAAAAGTTGAAAAAGCATTAATATTGTTGCAAATTCTAAGTTTTTAGTGTCGATATAAATAAAATAAAAGTGGCATGATTTTTGCTTAATAAAAATGATGTGTATTGACTAAATAATAATAGAGGGGTATTTAAAATGGGAGAAAAAAGTAAAGGGTATGTATTTATAGCAACAGCAGGAATCTTATGGGCTACACTTGGGTTGTTTGGAAAGTTTTTGATGGGGAATGGATTGACATCAGAACAAGTAGCATTTACAAGATTATTTTTTGGCTTTATAGTTTTAGGTGCTTATTCAGTTATAAGAACACCACATATTTTAAAAATAAACAAAAAAGGAATTATTTATTCAGTAATAATAGGAATTATATGTCAAGCTATGTTTAATTTATGTTACTTTAAAGCTATTGATACTGTGGGTGTATCTGTAGCAGCAGTTTTATTGTATACATCGCCATTGTTTTTAGCTGTATTTTCAAAATTTTTTTATAAAGAGAGTATTACTAAAAGTAAAATATTTTCGCTGATTTTTTGCTTTATTGGCGCTATTATGGCAGTAACTGGTGGAAGTTTAAATTTTCAAAACTTAAGTACTATGGGTTTATTACTTGGAATAGTATCTGCAATAGCATATGCACTGATGCCAACTATCAGTAAGAATGCTTTGAAGGAATTTTCAAGTTCGACAATATTAGTTTACAGCTTTTTATTTGGAGCGATATTTATGATTCCTTCCGCTAGACCATGGGAAATATTAACTTATGCTAAAGATTTAAATATTTTATCTTGTATGTTGATGTTGGGGGTTGTTCCAGCAGCGCTTGCATATATTTTTTATGCAGCAGGTATATCTAAAGGAGTAGAGTTGTCTGTTGCAGGTGTCGTAGCATCAGTAGAATTAGTTGGTTCTGTTATAATTGGATGTACTATGCTAGGAGAAAGTTTTTCTATAGGAAAGTTATTTGGAGTGATGCTAATGTTGATATCAGCTGTAATAGCACTTAATCTTTCTTATGATGGAATAAAAATGTTCTATAAGTCTAATAAATTAAAACAAATTGAGAAAACAGAAAGTATTTAAGACTATATATTTTACCCTTATACATTTGTATAGGGGTATTTTTTATTGTAATTATTGTGATTTTCAATGTGAAATTTGCCTTGTAAACATTAAAATAACTAAATAAAATAACTATAGATAGCTTTTATATAAAATATAAATCTATCTATAGTTATTATGTTATCTTAAATAATCATTTAATATTGTTTAATCATTATTTAATCTTGAATGAATTTACATCCTTGGTAGGAATTTCGAGATTTTAATGTATCATCAATTTGATTTAAAATCTCCCATTTTTTTAAACTCCATAAAGGACCAACAAGTTCATCTCTTTTACCATCACCAGTAAGTCTGTGAATTATCATAGTTTCAGGTAATATTTCTAGTTGGTCGCAAACAAGATTAATGTATTCATCTTGGCTCATAAGAGTTAACATTCCATTTTGAAGCATTTTCTCCATAGGAGTATCTTTTATAACATGTAATAGATGTATTTTTATACCATCTACATTCATTTTACCAACTGCCTTAGCAGTTTTCATCATCATATTATAATCTTCACCAGGTAGACCATTTATAATGTGTACAACTACTTTTATATTTTTAGCTTTTAATTTTTCAACACCCTCAACAAATGTTTTATAATCATGTCCTCTATTTATAATTTTAGATGTAGAATCATGAATTGTCTGAAGCCCAAGTTCAACCCATAGATTAGTTCTTTCATTAAGTTCAGATAGATAATCGACTACATCATCTGGCAAACAGTCAGGCCTTGTTGAGATTGAAAGACCTATAACATCATCAAGAGATAGTATAGTTTCATATTTCTCTTTTAAAATCTCAAGAGGTGCATAAGTATTTGTATAAGCTTGAAAGTATCCAATATATTTGGCATGAGACCATTTTTTTAACATCATTTCTCTTATATTATAAAATTGATTAATAAGATTATCCTTAGGATTTCCAGCAAAGTCGCCTGAACCTTCTTTACTGCAATAAGTACAACCACCATAGCCAATACTTCCGTCAATATTTGGGCAAGTAAATCCTGCATTTATTGACACTTTAAAGACTTTTTCTCCAAATGTATTTCTAAGGTAGTAATTCCAAGTATGATATCTTTTATTATCAAAAGCGTATTTAAATTTATTCAAAGTAATCACCTATTTCTAATAAAATTATACATTAAATTTGTACAAAAAACATATTACCACAAATAAGTGACTTAAACAAATTCTATTTTAAGTAATGTAAAACAAAGCAATAAAATAATTAATATTTTCTAGATTTGTTTCCAGAAAAAAATAGAGCAAGTCCAAATAATATTATTAAAAAAGACATTATTGAGACTATAAATCTAGATAAAAATAGTGGTGACAATATAAGGCATACACCAAATAAAGCTTTAACTATATTCCAAGTTGTGAACTTAGAATATGGATTATTCTTACTATTTACAAATACTACAAGCTGATTAAAAATTAAATAAAATCCCAAAAGTAATGAGAAAATACTCTGTATTTTTTGAGGAAATACAAAAAGTAGTATACATATAATTATTAGAATCCATTGAACATTGGTAGATGGTCTAATTTCTTCTTTAGTAGCATATCTTTTTAGCTCATTGATGTTTTTAAGATTTAAATATGCAAAGAATAAAAGTGCAACACCAAAAGTCCAAGAGATTAATTTTATACCTATAGTCTTAAACGTAAGGCACAAGAATCCCAATATAACAAGTAACACTCCCATTATCATAAATTTAGTAGCATTTTCTTTTTTATTAAAGTTATCAAAATTGATATTAAAATTTGTATACATAAAATCACCTCCAAAATCAATAGAACAATTATAACAGAAATTTATATTCAAATAAAGCCATATAGTATAAAAATAAAACTCTACTTAGTAATTAATTAATGGATTGTATCATAAACTCTTATTAATAGAATTATATAGGAGGAGGTTTGTCCATGACAAAATTATGGGCAATAATATTTGCATTATTGGCAGGTGGGTCTACAGCTCTTGAAGCTTTTATAAATGGAGAACTAGGTAAGAGTACAACAGCATTGGTTGCCACCTTTATAAGTTTGACTGTAGGAGCAATATTTTTTTTGGCAAGCATAATAGTTGCTGGAGATTTAAAATGTTTAGTATCTTTAAATGGCTTTAATTATAAGTTATTACTAGGAGGAGTATTTGGAGGGCTAATAATATACTTTACAGTAAAAGCAATTCCAAACCTGGGGGTATCAAATACACTTATATTAACACTTGTATCTCAAGTTCTAATCGGATTTTTTATTGATAGCGTGATTTTGGGACAAGAAACAATGCATTTATACAAATACATAGGGGTTATACTTTTAATTCTAGGTACATTCTTTATAGTAAACTAATGATTTAAAATACCATATAATTTGCTATATAGCTTAAAAATTTGGTATAATTAGGATAGTAAGTAAAGTTAAAAGAAAGAGGTGTTGGGAATGGCTGATGAAAAATTTGTAATGTCATTTAGTGGTGGTAAGGATAGTATATTAGCATTAAATAGAATGTTGGAAAAAGGATATAAGCCTGTGGCACTCTTGACAACTATAAGTGAAGAACATGGAAAATCATGGACTCATAACTTAGAGCATAAGATGCTTAAACAAGTAAGTGATAGTATTGGACTACCTCTGTTAGTTGCTGAATGTGGAGTAGAAGGGTATGAAGAGAGTTTTGAGAGAGCTTTAATAAAAGCTAAAAACATGGGAGCAACAATCTGTGCATATGGAGATATAGATATAGAAAGTCACAAAAAATGGGACTCTGACAGATGTGATGCAGTTGGTATGAAAGTAGAACTACCATTGTGGCAAGAAAGCAGAGAGGAATTGGTATATGAATTTATAGATAGTGGATTTTGTAGTGTCATAACAAAAGTAAACTTAAAGCATTTAGGAGAGGAATTCTTAGGGAAAAAATTAACTAGAGAACTTGTGAAAAAGATAAAAGAAACAGGCTCAGACCCATGTGGAGAGCATGGAGAATATCATACATTTGTAGTAGATGGGCCAGTATTTAGAACTCCTGTAGAATATGAAGTAAAAGGAAATACAATAAAAGATGGTTATGGATATTTAGAAATAAAATAAGCATATAAACAAAATAAGTACATAAATAAAATACCTATTATATAATCTTAATGTATGCAAAGTATCAATGTTTGCAAGATTGTATAATAGGTATTTTTTATTTTATATATTATTGTTATTTTGTTTAAGCTGTCTTTTTTAGACTAGAATCCAGTGTAGAAAAATTCTTCTTTAGGAAAATCATTGATACAATAAGACATATAAATTCAGAAATAATAGTAGTCATCCATATTCCTTGACCACCAAACATTAGTATCATTACAATTAAACTTAGAGAGACAATTACAAGTCCTCTACCAAGAGATATAACTGTAGAAATTGATGGTTTTTCCACTGAAACAAAGAATCCTGAAATTATTACATTAAATCCAACTAATAAGAATGATATAGAGAATATTTTAAATACACGAACTCCTTCATTGAATAATAGAGTCTCTTCTGGATGAATAAACAGAGAAACTATTGGTTCTGAAAAAGCCATACAGATTGCAAATACAGCTATTGATGCTATAATTGTAGCTTTTACTCCCATCTTCAATAATTTCTTTACATTATCTATGTTTCCTGCACCATAATAAAAGCTAGTAAGTGGTTGCATACCCTGAGTGATACCCATCATAGTCATAAGAACCAATGTGTTTATATAGTTTATAACACTATAATAAATAAGAGCATTTTCTCCTATATATTTAGTAAGACTCAAGTTAAAAAGTAAAACAACTATACCACAACTTAATTCAGTAGTTGAATCAGGGAAACCTATAAAGAGAATTTTTCTAAGTGTCTTAAAATTAACCTTAAATTTAGAAAAATTCAAAGTTGAGTTTTTTCTCAAAAAGTGTATCAAGAAAAAAACGGTAGAAAAAACTTGAGACAAGCCAGTCGCAATACCAGCACCCTTTACGCCCCATCCAAACTCTATTACAAATAAATAATCTAGTATGATGTTTGTAAGTGCTGATATTATAACACCAACAGTAGCCAATATTGGGAATCCATCAGTTTTTATTATAACTTCTAAAGAATAGGAAACTATAAAGAAACCATTAAAAAATATTATTATTCCTAGGTAGTCTTTAACCATACCGATTGTAGATTCTGTGGCACCTAAAAATAGTGCTAATCTATCTAAGTTAAAAAAAGTTATTGCCAATATAATTAATGATAGTATAATTATTGATACTATGTTAAATGAAAAAACTTCATTTGCAGATTTGATGTCTTTTTTACCCAGATAAATTGCAATTATAGTAGATGCACCAGTTGAAAATAACAAAGAAACTGCAAATATAAAATTAATAAAAGGCATAGATATATTAACAGCAGCTAAAGCTAATTCTCCAACTCCTTTACTTACAAATATTCCATCAACCATTGTATACAATGAGAAAACCCACATTGCAACTACAGATGGAGCTAAGTATTTAAAAAACCTTTTACCCAAACTTATGTTTTCGTCTATAGATATTTTTGTATCCATTTATTATCACTCCTTGTAAAGCTATTATAAAAATTATGAAACTATTAATTAATAATTTTATTTATTACTAATATAGATGATAAACTATGGTATAGTACCAATGTCAACAGCAAATGGTAAATAATTATAAAATTTATTAAATAATAGCGATTTCAAGCATCTAATAAGTGAGAATATCTGCTCATAGTTATTTTTATATCTGCATGTCCTAATCTTTTAAATAGATTAGTTCTGATTTCAAATGACTGAAAAAACTACCAATAGGGTGATTATCCAAACAATTACCTCTACGTGATATATTTACAAAAAAATGAATTCTGTTTACCACAGAATTCACCTTTTTATATAAATAAATATTTTATTTTAAGAAAGAACATACTATTGTATATTTATGACAACTTATAATGCTAGTACTAAGTTTTTCTATGCTCTAAACTTTATTCTTTTCCATAAACCTCTTCTTTAGTAAAGTATCCACTATCAATCAGTATTTTGTCTAAGTTTTCCTTAGTAACTAATTGACCAGTTATAAGATTAGCTTTAATTGTGCCTTCGCTTTGATTGTCAAACTCTGCATTAACATTTACAGTTTCATTTTTAGCCATATGATATGCTTCATTTACAGCAGTGCAAGCAAGTTCATTTAAATCCATATATATTGTAACATCTTGTGTACCTGCAATAATACGTTTAGCAGCATCTATTTCAGCATCCATACCAGTGATAAATACATGTTTTGAAATTCCTAATTCTTTCAATGCTTCAGTACATGCTCCAGCTATTTTATCATTAGGTGCAAGAATTGCATCTATATTATTTCCATTGGCACGTACTGCCTCAATAACCATTTTCTTTGCCTCATCAGGAGACCAATCTTTTACAGCAGCATCCAGAATAATATTAATATTATCTTTAATAGGAGAAATATATCTCATTGCTCCTTGATATAATAATTGTGCATTATTGTCACCAGGGTCACCTTGAAGTATTATATAATCTCCTTTATAAACCATTTCTGATAGATATTGACCTAATCTTTGTCCAATTCTACTGCTATCATATCCTACAAAAAGGTCTACCTTCTCTCCTAATACAACACGAGCATAATTTATAACAGGTACATTTTTTTCTTTAGCATAATCCAAAATTTCTTTTACTTTATTTACATCACGTGGAGTAAGGATAAGAACATCAATTCCGCTATCTATCATCTCAATACAATCCTGTTTTTGTGTCTTTGGTTTATCAGTTTGATTAAGACGTACCTCTATATCAACGCCCAATTTTTTAGCTTGTTGCTCCATATATTTTTTTTCATGTTGCCATCGAGTAGCATTTCCAACACCAAATGAAACACCAACTTTGACATTCTTTTGTGAACTTGAACATGCTGATAAACTAATTGAAAAAAGAACTGCTATACAAATTAGACTTATAAAACGTTTCTTCATATTTTTCCCTCCTGGTAAAGTTTTTCAAAGTCCTGTTCATTCACAGGTTTTGAATAAAAGTAGCCTTGTGCAATAGAACATCCAAATTCTCTCATAAGTTCAACGTTTTCTATATTTTCAACCCCTTCTACAACAATCTTAATATTTAGGCTTCTTGCCATCTGAGTAATAGCAGCAAAAATAGCTTTTTGTTTATTACTATTTACAGTATCTTTTAAAAAACCTCTATCGATTTTCAAAACATCTATATCGATATCCTTCAACATATGCAGTGAAGAATAACCAGAGCCAAAATCATCCATAGAAATTTGAAGTTGATTTTCATGAACTTTGTTTATGAATTCTTCAATCATTTCATAATTATCAAAAATTATAGTTTCAGTAAGTTCTAACTCAATTAAATGAGGAGGTACTTTATATTCATCTAGTTTCTGAAGAAGTATATTTAAAAAATCTTTATTAAGAAAATGCATTCGTGAAAAATTAACAGAAATTGGAACACAATCGATACCATTTTCTAAGTTTCTTTTAATAAATTTTAGAGTTTTTTCAAATATAGTCATGTCAACAGCTGTAATTAATCCAGTTTTTTCACATACAGAAATAAATTCTCCTGGTGGTCTGAGTTTCCCATCTTTAGTTATCCAACGTGCTAATGCTTCAGCACCTACCAATTTATGACTATTAATATCAACTTTAGGTTGGAAGAAAGGTATAATTTCATCATTATCAAGAGCCTTTTCAACAGCTCGTTTTATTTGCTCATTGTGAATCATCTGTTTATCAAACTCTTCAGAATAAATCTCAACTCTTTTATATCTCATTCCTTTAATCTTTTGGGCGGCCATATTTGATTTATCTATCATGAGATTAATACTTTCCTTGTGGTTAGTAATTGGATATAATCCAGCTGAAAGATACACTGTAATACCATCTATATTTAATTCTGAATCAAAAATAGCATTAAGTTTTTTTTCAGATGCATCTTCTAGTAGGATAACAAAATGGTCACTATAAACTCTAGCAATTTGTTCATTTTCAGAAAGTTTTTTAGTATAAATATCATTAATTTTCTTTAAAATCTTATCTCCAACATCAAATCCATAAAAATTGTTTATGTATTTAAAATTATCAATATCAAAAGTAAAAATATAAAATTGCTTGTTGGTATTTGTTTGTAGGAGATTTTGTAAATCAAATTCAAATTTTGTATATGTATTGCCCTGTGTAATTGTATCTACAAACGCAATTCTTTTTAGGTTAGCTTGTTGCTTGCCTTTTAGATATAAAAAATATATCATACTAAAGCCAAAAAACATTACGACAACTAATAAAATAAAATAGAATAACTTAATAACAATATTAGTATTCGATGAAACTGCATTAGTAGCTACACTTGAGATTAAATACCAGTCATACACTTGGTCTATAGGAGTATAAGCAGAGAAAAATTTTTCACCGTTTAACTCCGTTTCCATAATACCAGAACGATTATTCTTTATGTCATTCTCTAAGCGTTTAGAAACCTCAGGATTTTGTAAGAAAATCATCCTGTAATAGTTATCAGATTCTCGGCTATATATATCTTGCTGAGAGCTTATTAAAATGTATCCTTGACTATTGATAATGTACATATGGCCTTTTTCAGAAAAAAGAGAAACTGAACAAAGGTTATACATTTCTTTTAGTGTATACTGTTTTTGAATAGAACCAATTATTTCCCCTTGATACTTAAGAGGAACACTTATAACGAAAATATCCTCTCCATCTAATCTAGAAACTATCCGCTCAGATATATTTTGAATCCCATTCAGTGATAATTTAAAGTAGTGCCGCCCTGAAATATTAAGTTCTTTACCATTTGGAAAAATTGCATTTCCATCTTTTGATGCCAAGAAAAAACTATCATCATTCTTTTCTTTTGAGTATTGCAAGAAAATAGATTTTAAGTTGTCTTGACTTTTATCTTCTGATTGTGAAAATCTTTCTGACACTTGATTGGAAGCCAAGTCTAAATTGTTGACCTCCATCATTAATTTATTAGTAATTACATCTTTATTTTGTGTTACAATTTCAGTTAAATTTATTTTAACATCTGATTGCAATAAATGTTGTACATAGTTCATAAGATAGAAAACTGCTATTACCATTAAAATATCCACAAAAACTGTCAGTAAAAAGGGAATATTCTTAAAATTTTTTGTTTCCATAATGTTTTCATCCTTTCGGGGTATGAAAGATGTTTTAAATAGTTTTAGTATATCATCGAGATGACTTATGAGCAATAACATAAGTTAAAAATACATTTTATTAAATTGGCAAAAATTTCAACTTATATTATTGCTTATAAAATTTAAAAAATTATATTGATTGTAATAATTTAATCTTTTTTAATAAAATACAAAAATTGTAAGATAAGTTCATTTTTATACAAATTTATCTTACAATTTTTGTTATTTGAGATTATTATAATTATATTATCATTTTCAAAAAAAAGAATAAAAAATAATAATATAATTCAAATGGAATAGTTTATAATGTAGTTTTGCAATAAAAATAATATGAATGAAATAAGCCATGTATTTGTAAAAATAACTTAAAATATTGGTTGAGTATCATAAAAACGGTTAAAAGACAAATATATGAGACTATAATTTAACTTGTAAAAAATTTACTATTTTCAGTTCTTTATCATAATATTTATAAAAGTATCTGTCTTATAAGTTAGGTTTATATTAATATGGAATGTACTAAATAAATATATTATTCACATATTCTGTAACAATTTTTACCGCTTGCTTTTGCTAAATACAAAGCTTCATCTGCTTTAGAAAATAAGTTTTTATATACTTTACTTGAATCTGTAGCAAAAGCAACTCCGATACTTAATGTTATTTGATGATTGTCTTTTACTTTTATTTTGCTTACATCAGTTAAAATATCATTAATACTTTTTATTACAGAATCCTTTGTCAACGATTTCATAAATATCATAAACTCATCTCCGCCGATACGAGCAACTATATCTGTATCATCTGCATTTTGCATTAATATTTTTGAAACAGCAACTAAAACTTCATTTCCTTCTAAATGTCCAAAAGTATCATTTACAGTTTTGAAGTCATCAATGTCAATGACCATTAAAGCCTCACTATTTTTTTGTTCAGTATTACAGAGATACTCATCTATAAAATTTTCTGATGCTTTTTGATTATAGAGTTGTGTCAATGGGTCTTGTTGAGTTTGGGCAATTAATTTTTCTAGTTTAGATTTGTCATCAGTTATATCTTTCAAAACACCAATTGTTTTGATTGGATTATGATCACCATCATAAATAACTGAACATTGGACACGAATCCATCTCCATTTATCTTTAGTTAATGATTCCAATTTTCGTATTTCAATTGTTTCACGGAGGTTTCCACGAAGTACTTCTAATAGCTTACCAATATCATCAAGATGAATACTTTTCCCATCTTTTAATATGTTAGAATAGTTTTTTGTTTCGAAATTTTCTAGTTCAATTTTTCGGTCTATTTCAACTCGTTGATATTTTATAAAATTATCATTTTTAATATCATATTCAAACATAATATCTGTAATATTTTGTAAAGCAATACGATAGCGTTCTCTCTCTAACTTTAATTCAGACTCTATATTTTTTAGTTGAGTGATATCTGTAATAATGCTATTAATTTTTACGACACCATCACTATTTAATGATTTCATTCCAGAATCTAATACCCACATCAATGTTCCATCTTTTTTACGTATTCTATATTCAGATGAATAGGTAGTGCCTTTTGCAAAACATCGTTGGCAATCCTCTAATGCCTTAGGTAAATCTGGTGGGTATACAGCACCTACTGCAGAGCCACCACTCATCTTAATAAACTCATCATATGTATATCCTAATATTTTGGGTAATCCTTCGTTGACATAGAAAAATGAGAATGTATCATCATCATTGCTTCCTTTTAATCCACCATTGATATTATTAGTAATCATTTCAATTACTTCTGTCTTTTCCTTTAGTAATTTTTGCAAATAATCATAACTTTGTGTTCCTATTTTATTAGGGAAGAATTCATCAACTTGCATTTCACTGTATGGATTTGATATGTGCATATGTCTCACCAATAATTGTCCATTGTTTTCAATTATTTCAAACGTACAACGCTGACATACCTCTAAAACCATTTGGTCATTTTCTTTAGTACGAATAGTATATTCTCCTAGAACCATACATTTATATTTATCTTCACTTACGACTTCAAATGTTTCATTATTCATATCACAGGAAGGGACTTCATTTTGACCAGCATAAAAATAGTCTTTTATTTCATTAAAAGAAGTAAGAAACTCTTGTTCTCCTGGACCAATCCAAGTAATATCTTTTGACATATATCTTAATACTTCATCAATATCTCGATTTACATAAAAACTCATTAAAATATGTTTTACCAATTCTGGTGCTTTTTTTGAGAGTGTGCTCATGATATTCCCCTTTCTTACTATTATATAAATTAATTATATTATACATTAATACTTTTAAATTAGAAAACTTTGTTGAACTATGACATTTTTATGAAATAAGAAAATTTTATGCAATATTTTAAGTAAAATCAGGTTTTTTATATAAACACTTATTTTATCTGTGTTAACTATGATTTATAGCATTAAATTATTTTATTATAAAAATACAAATAAATTAAATTTAATTACTTTAAATAGCTTAGTGACTTAAAAATAAGCTTGATTTTATTGCATTATATATTAACTTATAGCATATAGTGGAAATTTTATCATCAATTTGTCGAACGATTGTTATTAATTATGTAGTTGAATGATTGTCATTAATTATATAAATTGAAATTTTAATTTAATAACTTTTAAAAATATAATGGCATAGATGTAAATATAAAGTCAAATATATCTTTTGAAAAGCTTCAAGTCAGAAATATCATAGTCAATATTATAATGGAATAATGAACAAAATATAGATATATTTAGATAGTTAGCTAAATACAATTTATTTTTGAATCCTTGTTTTAGAAGATTTTTTAGTATATTCTAAAATAGAATTAGTGAAGTAGACAAGATAGTTGTTTTTAAGCAAAAATATAATCATGGAGGATATTATTATATAAATGAAAGATTATTATAAAATAGGAGAAATATCTAAAATATATGGTATAGGAAGAGATTCTTTAATGTACTATGAAGAAATAGGAATTTTAAAACCATTTAGAGATACTAATGGATATAGAATGTATAATATATCTGATATATGGAAATTGAATTTGATAAAAGAATTTAGAAGTTTGAATTTTCCAATGAAAAAAATAAAAGAATATTTAGATGATAGAAGTATAGAATCTACAAAAACTATATTAAATGAAGAATTGGATTTAATTGATAAAAAGATATTTGAACTTGTAAGTCACAAGGAAAATATTATAACAAGATTAAGTTCAATTGAAAGTGTGATTCAAAATACTGAAATAGACGAAATAGAAATTGTATATATAGAAAAAAGGAAAGCATTAGAATTAAATGCTGATATAGAAAGAGACGAAGATTTTGATTTCTTAATTCAAAAGCTTCAAAAAGAATATGAAGATAGATTTAATATACTTGGAAACAATAATATTGGTTCTGCTTTTTCTATTGAAGCAATCAATAATGGTATATTTAATGAATTTAAGTCTGTATTTTGTTTTTTGGAAGATAATGAGGAGATATATAATATAGTTTTTGATGAAGGGTACTATGTAACATTAAATTATACTGGAAGTAACTCTAATAATAAAATCTATATGGAAAAAGTATTTAGATTTATAGAAGAAAATAATTATAAAATAAATGCTGCACCAATAGAGATATATAAAATAGATATACATGAAACTGGGATTGTAGATGAATTTGTAACTGAAATTCAAGTTCCTATAACTAAATAGCTAAATTTCAATGAATTAGACAATAAATAACATAAAAAAATTTAAATTTGCCACCGATTTGCCACCGTATTATAAAATCGGTGGCAAATTATATTCTAATGCCTTTTAAAAGAGTTACTATTTAAATTTTCATTTTATGTGTGATATGAGAGTAAGTCTTAATTATATTTTATAGCAATTATAAAGTATAAGTAGATATTAGTTAGATTGAAAATTAGCAATAATTATAATTATATTTAGATAAGAATATATAATTTTGATTTTCGACAACATTTATTATTTGTTTACTATATAATTTAATTAATAATGTATAAAGAGGGGGATATAGGATGAAAATTAAGGGATTATTAAAAATTAATATCAATATTTATCATACATAAATCTTATTAGATTAATAGTTATGGATAATAAAGTAGTTAACTTAATGTTTTGGAGGGAAATTTATGTTTGAGAAATTTAAAGTATTGAAAAGTTGGCAAAAAATATTAATTGTCATTATAGGAATTTTATTATTACCATTAACATTATTATTATTTTCTATTCTATTTTTAGTAAAGAGTATAAATAAAAATAGTAATAAATTATTAAAAACATTAAAAATTGTTGTAAGCTTACTTGTGATATTTATACTCTTAATGTTCAATTGGGCATGGTGGGGAGCAATATTCAAAGTAGCAACAGAACCTAATTTAAATGAGCAACAAGAAATACAAAGAAAAGAAGAAGAACAGGATATAAAAGACAAGGAAGTAAAAGAAAAACAAGAATTAAAAGCAAAAGAAGAAAAAGACAAATTAGAGAAACAAGAGTTAGAAGAAAAGAAAAAACAAGAAGATTTAGAATTAGCTCAGAAGGAAAAAGCAGAAAAGGAAAAAGCAGAAAAGGAAAAAGCAGAAAAGGAAAAAGCAGAAAAACTTGCTAAAGAAAACGCTGATAAGTCAACGGAAAACGCTCAAGCTCCAAATCATAAAACTGAAGAATCAAATCCAACCAACCAAAAAACATCTGAAACTGTATATGCAAATGGAGGAAAATCTAAATCAAATAAATATCATTCTTCTCCTACTGCACATAATATGGAAGGTGCAATTTCAATGAGTAGAGAAGAAGCAGAAGCAAATGGATATGTAGCTTGTAAAATATGTTATTAGGAACAAAGAAATAGACTAGTGTTTAGCTAGTCTATTTTTTATATTATATCTCTAAAGATTCTATAAGAGGATTATCACTAAACAACTTTAATAGATTCGTCTTTTTGTATCCTTTAGGTAATTTAGTATAGATAATTACTTCTAGCCAATCTCCATCAATGCGTTTAATATTCATATTTATAATTTCAATTTTAGATTGCTTAAATTTTTCTTCAATATATGAGATTGAATCAGTGCTGTTAGAAATTTTAAGAGAGACCTGTTCTGCAGTAGGGAGTTTCATCCATTTCCTATCTCTATGAAGTAGTATTTGTGTGATAACAATAATAATGCTTGAAACAATACCAAGTAAGTATAATCCACAACCAATTGCAAGTCCTGTACCTGCTGTCGCCCATATACCAGCAGCTGTAGTAAGTCCACTTACTGATTGATTTCTGATAAATATTAATCCAGCTCCTAAAAAACCTATTCCACTGACAACCTGTGCTGCAACACGGGCAGGGTCTAAACCAATCCCTGGAGTACCTACTACATCATCAAATCCATATTTGGAAACAATGATTATAAGTGCTGATCCTAGTGCTACTATAAAATGAGTTCGGATTCCAGCTTCTTTTAGCCTATTCTTTCTTTCATATCCAATCAAAGCTCCACATAAACCAGCAATAATGATTCTTGCTATATATTCAAATTGAATAAGTATATGATTATTCATCTATCTAGCACCCCCTTTTATGTAATATTATATATACTATAACACTACATTTTTTATGTGGATATAGTAACATTTGAAAATTATATGACTGTTTCATCTAAATCTAAAATAGAGAAAAGTATTTTATGTATATAAAAATGCTAGAAGGGATATATAAGATTATACGATTGAAGAGCAAACTTAAATTAATTAAGTTTGCTCTTTATAATGGTAAATATTTTTATTTACAATAATTAGACAAAAAAATTTCTGTATTTTTTATATCTGCAAAACTATTTTGTAAAGATGCCATAAATACTTGATGTACAGTCTCAGCATGAATCTCTTTGTCATCCCAAAATAAATTTTTTGTTGTGCAAGCATCCTCTATGAGAGTAATATCGTATCCGAGTTTCTTTGCTGTTCTTACACTTGTATCAATACACAGATGGCTCATCATTCCACAAATTACTAATTTATTTATGTTTTTTTCTTCAAGAAAACTTTGTAAACGTGTTTTAAAAAAACTATCTGGTGTATGCTTAATGACAATTTCTTCATTATCAAGTGGAAAAACAATTTTATTTATTTTTGAACCATAAGTGTCAGGTAGAAAGAATGATGCTGTTGAACTCATTGATATATGCTGCACATGAATAATTGGTAAGTTATTTTTTCTAAAGAGTGTGAGTATTTTTTTAGCATTTTCAGCAGTTTTTTCTGTATTAAATAATTCACATTTACCATTCTTAAAATAATCATTTTGAATATCAATTAAAAGTAAAGCTATAGACATATTTATACCCCCTATCTATTTTTATTATAATGCTCATGAAGGAAATGTAAATTACTTACTTTTTGGTATGTATAGAACTATTTATTATAACAGATTCCTTTATTGTCTAAAAATTCTTGTTGCCCATGTTCAAGCATATATTCTATACCTATTTCTTGCATTATTTCTACAGCTTGTAGCATTTTTTTGCCACGATTAGTGAGAAAATATTCAGTATGTAATGGATATCCAGTTGAACTGATTTTATCAACAATGCCAAATTCTCGAAGTTCTTTTAATTGCTGGATTAACATTTTTTGACTTATTCCATCTATACTATGCTCCAAGTCAGAGAATGTTTTATTACATTGTCTCAATTTAAATACAATTATAGTCTTCCATTTCCCTTTAATGATGTCATGTACAATTTCAAGAGGACATGTATATTCATCTCTTATTTTCATAATATATCACCTCCATAAAATGATAATAAATTATATCACTGCTTTTATAATATGACAAATCTATATGAAGTATATATAAAATTTGTGTTTTATTAAGTTCTAAATTTCTTCTAATATAGTTCACATTTAGTACACAAATAGTTAGTAATATATAAGTAAATAATATATTTGATGCAAATTAAAAAATTTTAAAATAAATTATGAAAATTTAGAGGAGGAAAATATATGAATATATCAAGAAAAGCTATGAGAATAATAGAATTAGCACAAAGGATTGCAACTAAGAGAGGTATCTCAGTAGAAGAAGCTTGGGATGAGGCATTAAGAGAATATAAACAGAAATACCAACATATTGCATAGAAATTTAAAAATATAGTTCAATTTTGTAAAGTTGAAAATATCATATAATCACTGATTGATTTTTCTGAAAAATTTATAAATTTAAATTATTTAAAAAAATTTAGAATATTTAGTAGAAGTTAATAACTTTAAATGATACTATAAATTATAAGGTATATCATTATTAACATAAAAGGAGGATAAACACTTGATTGTAAAAATAGATAATACTTTAGAAAAAAAATTCTGGCAATATGTATCACATGAAGAAAGCTTAAACTTATTTATAATTGGATATGTTGAAAACTATGGATTTAGTTCTGATTCTCAAGAAGTATGGTCTCAGACAAAAGAAGGCAGTATAACTTCTATAATATTAAAAAATAAGTCAACACTTATAATCTATAGTTTAGAAAATAATTTTGATGTAGAAGAAATGGAAAGCCATATAAAAGGATTAGATATAGAAAGTATAAGTGGAAAAAAGTGTGTAATAGATAGACTAGTGAGTATGTACAAAGATTTTTATGAAAAATTGGATAATAAATTTTGTATATTAAGGAAAATAAAAGAGCTGGACTTTTCTACTATGAATGAATATAAGATAGAAAAGGCATATGAAAAAGACATTGATGAAATAGGAAAACTTTTAAATAAATCAGGATATAAGGTAAGTCCAAATTACATAGAAGCAAGAAAAGAATACTTAAAGGAAGGCAATGTAAGAGCCTATTTTATAAAAGATAATAATACTATGATTAGTACTGTATCAACTGGTATGGAAACTAGTTTTTTGGCAATGATAGTTTCTGTAAGTACAGACAAAGAGCATAGAAAAAAAGGATTTGCTAGCTATATGGTATACAATTTAAGTAAAGAACTATTGGCAGAAGGTAAAATACCATGTCTTTTTTATAATAATGAAATAGCAGGAAAAATATATCATAATATAGGATATGAAGAGATAAATGAATGGACAATTCTTTTTACATAATTTTAAATACACAAAACTCCATCAAGAATTAAAGTATTTATAAATAGGTTTATTTTTACTATAATTCGAGATGGAGTTTTATTTTTATTAAAATGTTATTTTTTACTGCTTAAATAGTCAAGTGTCTTAAGTTTATAACCTTCTTTTTCCCAATGTGTAAGTACTTCATCCAATATCTCAGTATTAGTTGAAGAATTTGGATGTAATAAAACTATTGCACCAGGATGTGTTCTAGAGTAAATTTTGTTTTTAGCAAATTCATGAGTAGGTTGTTTCTTTTCATACCAATCTACATAAGCAAAACTCCAAAATATAGATTTATAACCCAAGTCTTGTGTGTATTTTAGAGATTGTTCACTAAATTTACCCATTGGTGGTCTAAAATATTTAGGCATTTCTTTTCCAGTAACATCTTTATATGCTTTTTCTACGCTTGTAATTTCTTCTTTGAATTTCTCAAAATCTGTAATCCCAGCCATTGATGGATGACTTTTTGAATGATTACAAACTAAATGTCCTTCTTTTTCCATACGTTTTATTAAATCTGGATTACTTTTTATATAACTTTCAACTACGAAAAACTGTGCCTTTGCATTGTGTTTTTTTAGTGTGTCTAGTAACTTTGGAGTGTTTCCACTTTCATATCCAGCATCAAATGATAAGTATATAACTTTTTCATTAGGGTTGCCTACATAATATGAGTCATATTTCTTAAAAAAATTGGCTTCTTTTATAGGGGAAGGTTGTTTTCCATCTTCTCTAGGATTAAAATACCAATCATATTCATGCGTATCAAGCGTTGGACTAGAAATTTGCGTTTTTGTTTTATCTAATGATTTAAAGTTTATACTAGCAATTCCAAAAAGTATTAGAGCAAATGCTCCTATCATAATGTATTTTTTTAGGCTATCTTTTTTCACAATTTCACCTCTTATTTAAAATTTCAAGTAAATATTTCTTACAATATAGTTTGAATGTTTATAGTTAAAATTATTCATATATACAAATAATAAATTAAAGAAGTTTCTTTTAAGAAATATAAAATAATATTAATTATCTTAAACAAAATACATATAAATGATAAAATATAAGGAGCAATTATTGTATAGAAGTTGAATCGGTTTAACTTGAAGGGATATAAAAATGGATAATATAATAAGTATATTGAATGATGTTGTTTTTTTAGATATAGAAGTTAGTGGACTAGACTATTTAAATTCAGAAATTTTAGAAGTTGGAGCTGTTAAAATTAAAGATTGGAAAGCTGAAACATATCAATCATTAATAAAAAATAAAGCTGAAGTGTCAATAGAAGTATTTTCGCTATGTGACAATCTTAAAAAATTTGATTTAGAAGGCGCTTCTAATCTAGAAATAGTAGAAGAGGAGTTAAGAAATTTTGTAGGAGATAGTCTGATTATATGTCATGATTTAAGTTTTAAAAGAAAGTTTTTTGAGTACTATATGCCAAAGCTAAAAAATAAATTTATTGATTCAATTGAGTTAGCAGTTATTTTAGAGCCATATCATAAGGATTATAGTTTGGGATATTTAAAAGGTGTTTTAACTAGAGATAAATCTGAGACCAAGAATAGAGCTTTATCAGATGCTATTGATACTATAAGTATTGTAAATTCTCTTTTAATGAGGTTTAATAATCTTGAGAAAACTAATTTAGAGCCATTAAGTTTTAAAATAAATTCATATCTAAATAAGTTTAATCTTGGAAAATGGGAATGGAGTAAATTTTTAGAAGAAGCAAACTATGATTTATCTCATGATGTAAGTATTATAAAAGAACATGAAGAGTTTAATTCAAAAGAAGAAAGTATAAAAGAAAAAGAAACTTTAAAAATTTTATGTGAGCAAGAAAAGAAATATGAGGAATTATTAAAATATAAGCATATCTGGGAGAGTAAAGAAGGATTTACATATGAATATAGACCAGGTCAGTATGAGCTTACTAAGGCAATCCGAGAATTGTTTAGAAATAGCGAAGATGATGAAAAAATTGCATGCATAGAGGCACCAACAGGTATAGGGAAAAGTGTGGGATACTTATTGCCAGCTATATTAGAAGCTAGAATTAATAAAAAAAGATTATTAATTTCTACTGATACAAAAGAATTACAGATACAATTGATAAATAAAGATATTCCAAATGTGTTAAATTCTTTAGGGTTAAATGGTAAAGTAAGTTATGGATACATAAAGGGAAAAAACAACTATATATGTATAGATAGATTAGAAGCATACATATCAGATTATGAGTCTCAAGAACCGACCAAAGACGAAATATTATCTTTAATATTTTTAGAAAGGTTAGTTGAAGGTGGTAAATATGGAGATATAGAAGAAATAAACTATTGGGTGCTGGATAATTTTAAGGAAATAAATACTCACTTAAGAAATATAAGTTGTGACCCAAATATGTGTAAACCTAAAAAATGTAAAAAAGATTGTCTATATAAGAATAGGACAGAAGAGCTAAAAGATGAACATATAACAGTAATAAACCACTCTTTACTAGCTAAATGGCCATATAAAGATGAAAAGCCTTTAGAAAACATAATAGTAGATGAGGCTCACAATTTAACTGAAAAAGGATATGATTTTTTTTCAAGTATTATAAATTCAAAGTCTTTAAGATACTTATTGCAAGAAATTTATCCTTATGAATTTATACAAGATAGTAGTTTTATGTATAAAAAAACTAGTAGAAACATGAAGAAAATAAAGGCTTTTGATAAATTTTATCATATATTAAAAATTGAAAGAAAAGATAAACAAAAGATTGCTAGGAGTATAAATCTTATTATTGAAGAAATAGATTCAATATTAGCTTTTGGCAATTGTAGTGAATATGGTAATGTAAGCAATTATAATCTAAGATGGGAGTTAAATTTACAAATAGATGAAGTTGCAGGAAAAATAAAAAAAGATGATGTAGATACTGAGGTTAGCTATAGATTATATAGTGAAAAGATAAAATTAAGTTGTGAAAAAATAATAAAAAGTTTAGTTTCAATAATAATTACAATTTATAGGAATATTGATGATGATAGTATAGATAAAGAAGCAGATATATATAAGTTTGGAAAAGCGAAGACAAGAGATTTAGAGGATATAAAAATTGTTTTTGAAATTTTCTTGGAATATGACGAAAGTGATGACTATGCAAGAATAGTTGAAATTGAAAAGAATTATAATGATTTTGAATTTAGAGTAGTTCCATTAAAAATAGCAGATTTGTTTGAAGAAAATATTTTATCTCAGTTAGAGAAAGGAATATTTTTATCAGCAACCTTAAGTTTATCTCAAAATATGTCTTATTTTAAAAATACATTGGGAATAGATAGGGTCAAGAATATAGAAAAAATTATAGAACCAATTTTTGACTACAAGAATATGGTTTCTGTAGTTGCATTTTCTGATATTTGTGAGTATAAAAATACTGAATTTCCAAATGAAATAAGTAAAATTATATCCAATATATCACGTATTACAGAAGGGCATACATTAGCTCTTTTTAATAGTAAAAATAGACAAGAAAAAACTTATGAGATATTAAAAAAATATTTGCATGGTTTAAATTTAGAAATTTATGCTAATAAAAAAGGTGTTAGACATCTTAATGATTTGAATAGAAAGTGTGTAGTACTTGGTTCAAAAGGCTGTTTTGAAGGCGTAGATATTCCAGGAGATGGTTTGGTGTGTGTAACTTTAGACAAGCTTCCTAATTTAAACCCTAAGGATCCTTTGTATTATACTATAATGAAGAAGTATAATATAGATTATTATAGTATAAATTATCCACAGATGACTATAAAAGTAAAGCAAGCTATGGGAAGACTTTTAAGAAGTAAATATGATTATGGATGCTTTGTGATTTTTGATACTGGAACGAATATAAGCACATTAAAAAGGCTAGAACAGGATTTGCATGGTTGTAAAATTTTAAAGATGAATAGTAATGATTTTTATAATTATGCAAAACAACACTTAAATAAATCTAGAAGTCTAATACTAAAATCTGTTATATTTGATACTATAAAAGAATTACAGGTCAATACTAAAATAGATAATGATGAAGCTGATAAAAATACTATAAAAAAAGATATCAATGAAAATATAAGGCAAAGAGCTGTAAAAGGAGAGGTATATCATATAGATATTGAAAATAAAGATATGAAAGTAAAGTATTTTGATAAAAATTATCTGATAAATCTAGATGTATTTATGAGAGAAAAACATAAAAATTAATGGCGGGAGTGATATATTTGGCAAAACAAAAGTTTTATGCTGTAAAAAAGGGCAAAAAAAATGGAATATATGATACATGGGATGAGTGTAAAAAACAAGTAAATGGATTTTCAGGAGCTGAATACAAAAGCTTTGTTACATTGCAGGAAGCAAAAGAGTATGTTTATGGAGCAACAAAGCCAATATTTAAAGAAGATGAAGAATTTATAGAGGCATATGTTGATGGTAGCTATGAGCATTCAATAAAGATGTATGGTTCAGGTGTTGTAATTCTAAAGAATAATGAAGTTATAAAAACTTATAGTAAAAAGGGAAAAGAACAAACTCTAGTAGGTATGAGAAATGTGGCTGGTGAGATAGAAGCCTCTAAAATTGCAATGCAGTACTGTATTGATAATAATATTCAAAACCTGATTTTATATTTTGATTATGAAGGTATTGAAAAGTGGTGTACTGGAGTCTGGAAAACAAATAAAGAAGGAACTATAGCATATAAAAACTTTTATGATAGTATAAAAACTGAGTTAAATGTCAAATTTATGAAAGTTAAAGCTCACTCTGGAAATAAATACAATGAAGAAGCTGATAAGTTAGCCAAAAAAGCTATTGGTCTATAATTAGAAATTAGCATACAGTTAAAAATTATTGACTTATAACCAAAAAAGCAGGATTGTATTATAATAAGATAAGTTTCTGATTTAAAAATAATTGATATTGTTATCAATTAAGCACAGCTCATTTAATATAATGCAATCTGCTTTTTTATATGGCAAAATTATAAAATTTTATATTATGTCTAATTAGAATTGCCCATAAAGACCCTCAAGTTCTTCTTTTAACAATTCAGGGTCATTTATACCAATAGACATAGTTCTAGCTAATATATTTGCCTGGTCATAAGTTGATGTCCAAGAGAATACACCACCTAAACAGTTTCTAAGCACATATTGAGTTTTTAGGAATATGGATAATGAATCATCATATGACATTGCAAATTCTCCATCTTTAACTAAGTATGGAACCTGAGCAACTCTATCAAATCTATATTCATATCCATTTTTATTTATATAATCTTTTCTAAGTTCATCATAAGTTCTTGTTATAGTGGCACCTAATCTTCCATAAAATGGAAGGCCAAGAAGGATTTTTTCAGAAGGCATTCCAGCATTTTCAAGATTTCTGACCATTGCATCAACACTATATCCTGGTAAGGATAAGTCTGAATCAAAAAGGTTTGCTTGATGTTTTCTACCATTTGGTCCTGTTTCACCTGCAGTGAAATCATAACTCATAAGATTAAAATAATCTATTATTGGAGCTATTTTATCTATTTCAGCACTTGAGTTTATATATCCCATATCTCCTGTTCCAGCTACACTAAGCCATTTCTCATCTCCTATAACATCTCTTATAGCTGTTAGTAAAAGTGTGAAATTTTCTCTATCTTGAGGTCTTGACTTTATACCAGCTGCACTACTTCCAGGATATTCCCAGTCTATATCCACCCCATCTAAAGCATATTCATTTATCATTTGATTGACTTGTCTTGCAAAGTTATATCTAGATGTAGGAGTCAAAGCTGCATCAGAGAATCCCTCAGCTCCCCAACCACCAATGGCTACAATTACTTTTAAGCTAGGTTTTTCAGCTTTAAGTGCAAGTAATTGGTTTAAAAATCTAGGATAAGGAATAAATAAATTACCATATTGGTCTATTTCAGCAAATGCGAAAATAACTGCATCTAATAATTGCGCATCTACATTAGTTGGATTACCAAGAACATATTCCATTACAATCGGATTTATATCTGGACAATTTATATTTTCAACTATTGGATTATATGGGTCATTTATTTGTGGTCTAACTAACTTCTTTGAATCTTTTAATGTTTTCATAGCTATTTTTTTAGAATTTTTTTCACTTGTATAATCATAGTTTTTGTAATTTTGTTTGTAGAAATCCTCATAGCTACTATCTTCTTTATCGCATTTATCATAGTTATTATCTTCTTTATTACATTTATCATATTTGTATTTTATTTCATCGCAGGATTTATCTTTAAGTTTATCTTGTTTGGAACTATGAATTTTGTTAGTATTTTTAGTATGTTTTTGTTCGCAATCACAACTATCTTTAACATCCTTATTGCATTCTTGTTTGTGGTCATGAGATTTGTTTATGCACTTAATATTTTCTTGTTCGTAATCATTTTCAATATTTTTAGTATGTTCTTTTTTACAATCGTAAGTATCATCAATATTTTTAGTATATTCTTCATCTGTGTAATTATCTGGCACAAAACATAAATACCAATCCATACATGAATACTTTTTATTACAACTATTTACCCTATTTTTTAACTCTTTATAGTTTTTAGGGTATGGCAAAATAACAGGCATTCCAGGGAACCAGTTTGCAGGAGTAACTACATTATCTCTATCACTAGTTTGAAGAGCATCTACTATTCTAAGTATTTCTGGTATATTTCTACCTGTAGTCAATGGATAATAAAGAATAGTTCTTAGTATTTGATTATTATCTATAATGAATACAGAACGGATAGTAGATGTATCACTCATTGGTTTTGATATCATTCCATATAATTTGGCAATTCTCATATCTCTATCTTCTATGATAGGGAATGGGATTTCTACACCTGTAAGTAAAAACATATTGTACATCCAAGCTAAATGAGAGCTATTGCTATCAACGCTTAGGCCAATTAATTCTGTATTTCTTTTCTTAAATTCATCATAATATTTAGCAAAGCATAAAAATTCAGTAGTACAAACTGGCGTAAAATCACCAGGATGTGAAAATAAAACAACCCAATTACCTTTGTAATCAGACAGTCTAATAGGGCCATCTGTTGTATTGGCTTTAAAATCAGGAGCCTTGGATCCTAAACTTGGCAAATTTGGCATGTAAATCACCCCTCAATAAATTATCATTTATTTCATTCTATTAATTAGCACAGATTAGTGTTACTATTTTATTAAAATGAAGGAATACTAATGTCAAAAAAAGATATTTATTAAAAATATTTAATATTTTCGTAATATAAATGACAATAATAATTGCTATTTTTTTACTAATTTGGTATAGTAATGGATAAGGGGTAGTGTCAATATTAGTGATTATATGAGGTGATTGAATTGAAAAAAATTCTAAGAATTTTAGTTATCTCCATGATGATATGTTTTGCAATGACTTTTGCATTAGTATTAATAAATTCAGTTATGGGAGTACATGTAGGATTGGATTATTATTTTTTAATGGCGAGTGTGCTTACAGTATGCTTGACTACAGGAATTGTTTTATGCAATGCTAGAAAAATATTTGCTAACAAAACTATACATACAACAAGAATGAAAAATGTCAGTGCTAATAAAAAACAAAAAAGTCATTCTAGGGATATAAAAAGAAAGATATCATAATTTATGTAAAGGAAATATTTATGTATAAAATAATGATTGGTAGGTAAAATAAAAACACGATTTAACTTGTGTTTTTATTTTTTTTCAGGAATTATGATATAATAACCAATAAGAAATTTAGTTTATCATAAATATAAATATTGCTAAATAGAGAGGGAACTATAATGAACTTTAGAGATTTATTTGAAAAAACTGTAGATTTTATTGATGAAAAAAGAAAATCTATAGTAGCAGTTTCATTATCAGCACTAGGTGTACTTGTTTTAATCATAGTATTTTTCTTAAGTAGTAATGAATTCAGTGTAGGAAATGAAGCAAATGAATTGTTAAAAATTGTAGAGAAAAGACAGTACTCTATTGCTGTAGATTACTATGCAAGTGTAGATAAAAAGTTTTCTGATTCAAAAATGGAAAGGTTTAATAAATCTGTTTCTAAAAAAATAAATAAATTATTATTAAATAGTGGTGATAAATATTTAGATGGAGATATAAGTCAAGAAAGTTTTATTGGACTAATAAATACAGTAAAATCATTAGATAGAATAAATATAAATGTAGATGATTTAATAACTCAAGCTGATAGAGTTGGAGAAATGTATAGAGAAGAAAATATTACTTACAATGTGGCAATTGCTTACATAAATACTATTTCAATTTTAAATGGTATAGGTAGTAATTTAGATGTATACAAACAAAATGTAGAAACAATTAAGGAATCTAGGGATGTTTATGACTCTGCAGTAAAAGACCAAAAAGTATATAAATATTATGACGCTATTGAAAAATATAATAAAGTACTAAAAGAAGACGAAAAATATTACAACCTAGCTCAAAACGCTAAAAAGCAGTGTGTTGAAGAAATGTATGATTACTATATAAGTAAAGCAGAAGAAGCAAACACTTCTGGTGATTATGAGAAGGCATTACAATATATAGATTATCTAAAAGAAGACTATTCAGACGATGAAAAGGTACAAAGCTTAGAGAAGAAATATAAAAAGAATTTATCATTGTATACTTTAACATCTGATGACATTATAAATATAATCTCTAAAAAAAGTGGGAAAGAAAAGGCAAATCTATCTATAAACTCACTTCCACAAATGGTAAAAAACGATAAATACTATTATGCTGAGGTATATGAGTATGATAAATTAATAAATGAGGTTTTAATAAGCGCAAAAACTAAAGATTTATATTCGTATAAAGATGGCAAAAAAGATTATAAGGTAGATTATGGAGAAGGATATTTTAGAATATTAGAAGATGGAAGTTATCAATTTGGTATTACTAAAGATAAAGCTAAATTTGTATTGACTAATACTCTTGATGAAAAAGAAAATAAATATAAAAAGATTGATATATTGGATATAGAAAAAACTGATAAATACACGAAAAGTAAAAAAAGCTTAGAAGAATTGTTTGGAAAACAAAAAAATATTTATTATTATGCCGTAGTAAACAAAGGATTATTTAAAGGAAAAGAAGTTTATGCTATTAACATATACAATGAAAAAATATATTCCATATCAGAAAAAGGATTAAGTGAATATTAGTTATTTATATTGATAATGTTAAATTATTATATAATTAAAAAGTTTTTGGGTTTTTAAGGCGTATTATGTAGTAATATAATAGTAGGTGTATATATAAATAATTTTATTGTAAGGAGAAGTAAGGGATGATTAATGTGAACAAAAAGCTAGTTATAGCTATTGGAGCTGTAGCATTATTAGTAGTAGTATTTATAGGTATAATGTGCATGCAGTTCAAAGGGGAGAAAATAGCAAAAAACACATATGTTAATGGCATAAGTATTGGAGGATTAACTAAATCGCAGGCTAAGAAAGAGTTAGTTAAAAAATACAATTTAGATAATGTTGAATTTAGCTACAACAATAAAAATTGGAAAGTTAAAAGTCAAGACCTAAATTTATCTGCTGATTTGGATAAAACTGTAGAAAATGCATATAATTTAAATAGAAAGAATGGTTTCTTTAGTAACTTATCAAAAACTATTTCAGCAAATTTTGGAAAAAAGAGTGATTTAGTAGTAGTAACAAACTATAATAAAAATAAATTAAAAACAGAAATGGAAAAGATAGCTAAAGAAATAGATGTAGAAGTAAAAGATGCAACTATTGATATAAGTAGTGAAAAGGTAAAGGTTGTACCAGATTCTGATGGTCTTAAAATGGATATTTCTAAAAGTATGAATAGTTTTGATAGTCAGATTAAAAAAGGAAAGTATACAAATAAGTTGGTAGTAAAAGCTACTCCAGCAAAAATAAAAAAAGAACAACTTGCTAATATAGACACAAATTTAGGTAAATATTCAACAACATTTAAAACTTCTCAAGTAAATAGAAGTATAAATATAAAATTAGCAACAGATAGTATAAGTAACATTTTACTTATGCCAGGAGAAACTTTTTCGTTTAATGAACTTACAGGAAAAAGAAGTAAAGCAAATGGATATAAAAGTGCTCCTGTTATAGTAGAGGGAGAAATGGAAGATGATTATGGTGGAGGAGTTTGTCAAGTTTCATCAACACTATATAATTCTGTTTTATATGCAGGCTTAGAAATTACTAATGTAAAAAATCATACGATACCATCGAGTTATGTTCCAAAAGGAAGAGATGCTACTGTTGCAGACAGCGGAATAGATTTCTTATTTAAAAACAATCTTAAGCATCCAATTTACATAAAAAATTACGTTTCAGGAAATCAAATTGTTTGCAATATATATGGAAGTGCAGAGGATAAACAAAATATAACAATATCAACAAAATTAGATGGTGTCTCACAAACTACAATGAAGAGGGTCAATGATTCTTCAATGCCTAAAGGAAAAGAAAAAGTAGATAAGAGTGGAAGAAATGCATACTCTGTATCAACATATAGAACATTTAATGATGCAAATGGAAAGAAAATTAAAACTGAAAAAATAGCTAATTCATATTATCCTAAGAAGGAAGGTATTATATTAGTTGGAACTATGGAACCAAAACCAGAAGAAAAGCCAAAGACAGATGAAAATAAAGATAATCAAAATACAAATAACCAAAATACAGATAATAAACCAAAACCAGAGACACCACCAACTGATAATAAACCTAGTGAGACACAACCACAACCACAAGCTTAAAGTTCTCAAGAATAGGATTTATGTAGAGTATTAAAAAATATAAATCTAAATAGGAGGGATTACTTTGAATTTAAATAATATAACTAATTACGTTCAAAGTATTTGCGAGAATATTTCTAATGTGTTAGATGTAGATGTTACTTTAGTTACAAAAGATTTGACTAGGATAGCAGGAACAGGAATATTCAGAGGTAAAATAGGAGAAACAATATCAGAGAAATCTGTGTATTCTCTTGTTTTAAAAGATGGAAAATCCTATGTTATAAATAAGGAAATAGAAGAGAACTGTAATAAATGTGCAAATAGAGAAAACTGTAAAGAGTTAGCGGATATATGTACCCCTGTTAAAATGGGAGAACATATACTTGGAATATTGGGTATAGCTGCATTTAATGAAGAGCAAAAAGAAAAGATACTTTCAAAAGATAAGGAGTTAACTGCTTTTGTAAGGAGTATGTCTGATTTAATATCTTTTAAATTGGATGAACTATACAAACAAGAGGTTAAGACTATGGATGACCTTGAAAGAGAAGCTATAGAAAATGCTATCAAAAAATATGGAAGTAATACAGAGGGAATGAAAAAAGTAGCAGAAGCATTGAATATAGGCATAGCTACGCTTTATAGAAAAGTAAAAAAATTCAACATTAAAAGTTAGTAAGATTGTAAAAAAGGTAACCTTTTCATAAGAAGAAAGGGATTACCTTTTTTATTATGAGGATAATGGCAAAAAATGTATAGTTTTGACTTGACATATCAAATATGTTATCTTAAATATATATTTTGAAGTGGAGGTGAGTATTATTTTAGTGAAAGATATAAAACAAGATATAGAAAACATGCCTAGAAAAATTTTAGATATATCTTTGATAGAAGAAAATAAAAGCGATTTAACTTTTTTTAACATAGAGGAAGAAGATGGTGATGAGACACTAAAAGCATTAAAACAAAGTTATGTAACTACAAATTATAAAGAAGAGACACTTTTAAATTTACAAGGAGCTTTGAAGTCAAAGTCAGACACAACATCAAAGGAGTTAAAGTTAGAATCATATAAGAGGTATAATAATGCATTGGATTTAGCATATAAAGACTATATAACTAGTGCTATTAATATGGTAAATAAAGCTTTAGAAATAAATCCTAAGGATATTGATATATTAAATCTTAGAGGACTTCTAAAGTTATTAAAATGTGACTTTGCTAAAGCCTTTGAGAGTTTTTATACTGCTCTATGTTATGAAAATAATCATATATCAAGGAAATATGTTAATTTAATTTCATCTGAGGACTTTAAAACATTTTTAGGCAGATACAACCATTCTATAAGGTTTATAAATGAAGAAATGAATTATGAGTCAATACATATTTTGGAGAATATAGTAGAGGAAGAACCACAACTAATAGAACCATATGTAATCTTATCTTTATTGTATGATAAACTAGGTAATGTAAAAAAGAGAGAAGGATATTTGGATAGACTCAAAGAGATAGATAAAGATAATCCAGTATTTGAAAAAGAAGAAGAAAAACAAGCAGATACAAGTAAAAAAGAAGAAGAAAAAAGAGTTAAAAAGAAAAAGAAAAATAGCTTACCATATATTATAGTTGCTTGTATCATAATTGCAATAGGTGTATATTTTATTCAAAGTAAAAAGAGAATAGAAACCTTGAATAAGCAAATAAGTAAGAAAGATGAGAAGTTAAATGAAACTGACAAAAAACTAGGTGAAACAAATAAAGAATTAGAAAAAACAAATAAAGAGTTAGATGAAGCTAAAAATAAGGAACCAGAAAAAGAAATAACTGTAGCTAATGAGGAAGATTTATACTATAAGGCTTTAGACTTAAAGAAAAATAAAGAGTATGAAAAAGCGATAGATAGTTTTAAAAGTATAGTTTCTTCAGGCAAAACTAAAAAGTATATTTCTGAATCAATGTATCAATTAGCAATAACAAATAAAGCATTGGGAAATAAGGATGAAGCTATAAAGTATTATAAGAAGTATATAAATACTTATACTAAAAATGACCAGTATTATGATGATTCATACTATGAGTTAGGTATGCTTTATTATGATAATGGAGATTTAGAAAATGCAAAGAAAACTTTTTATAGTTTAAGAAGTGAAGTTCCAGACAGTATGTACAACAATTCAAAAATAAAAGAAATTTTAAGCAAAAAATAGATTTATATAATTAAGTTTTTTGAAACAACCAAGTATGTATTTTATTAAATTAAAATAAAAATAAATTTAAAGAGAGATTGTATTAAATCATAACTTTCTATTTGAAGAAAGATATTTGCTTGTTGATAAAACTACAAATATATGGTTTGAAACAATCTCTTTAGTTTTTGGAGGTGGAAAATGAAAGTTTTCAATCAATTAGTAATAATTTTATGTATATGGGTAATAGGAGAGTATATAAGCTCATTTATACAAGGTGTTATACTTATTCCTGGGAGTATAGTTGGTATGTTATTATTATTCTTATTGCTACAATTTAAAGTGTTGGATTTAAGTAGTATAGAAAATATAAGTGGATTTTTCCTTGATAATATGGCTGTATTTTTTATACCAGCAGGAGTATCACTTATAAAATCACTAGATTTAATAAAAGAAAATGTATTAGTACTTTTGCTAGTTATATGCCTAAGTACACTAGTGGTAATGTATACCACTGGAATTATAGTGGAAAAAATGATAAAAAAGAAGGAAGAAGGACAAAAGAATGTATAATGTATTACAAACGCCAGTATTTGGCATAATAATAACAATTGTGTTTTTTAATTTAGGGAGATACATTCAGAGAAAAACAAATAATCCTATATGCAATCCTATGTTAATTGCGATTGTAGGAATTATATTATTTCTAAGCATAACAAAAATTCCTTATGAAAACTACAAGATAGGAGCAGATAGCATAAATTTCTTTTTAGGACCTGTTACAGTAGTGCTTGCAGTTCCACTTTATAAACAGTTTGAATTATTTAAAAAGCATATGCTTGAGATTGTTATAGGAATAGGTTGTGGTATAATAATTTCTTTTGTATCTGTATTAGTAATTGGTAAAATGGCTAATTCAGATGTAAGTATAATAAATTCACTTATTCCAAAATCTATAACAACACCAATGGGAATATCTTTGGCAAATTCTTTAAATGGAGTAGAGTCAATAACAGTAGTAGCTATAATTTTTACAGGTATTTTTGGTGGAATGGTTGCTTCTACTGTATTTAAACTTGGAAATATAAATCATCCCGTGGCTAAAGGAATTGCACTTGGCACATCAGCACATGCTCTTGGAACAACTAAAGCTTTTGAACTTGGAGAAGTAGAAGGAGCGATGAGTGGAGTTTCTATTGGGGTTTCTGGTACAATTACAGTAATATTAATTCCAATTATAATGAATTTTATATAAAAACATAAAATAAAATAAGTATCTTGAATACTTAAAACAAACTAAAATAAAAAAATTTTAAAATAAAAACTGAATGAAAAAAATGCAAATAATGAAATAAAAAAATCATATGCTGAAATTATAAAAACAAAAATTTCATTTAAAAATTAATTGTGAATAAAGAATTATATGGTTAAGTTTACTAAAACACTGCAAAAATAAATATTTAAGAAAAAATACTATAAATTTACTATATTGCAAGTTACATAATATATAGTATCATATTGTGCTAGAAGAATTTTAATTTTAGGCATAAATGAGAGGATTTAAGTACTTTTAAATTTTGGAATATAAAAAAATACACTAGACATATATATAAAAGGTACTATAATAGATGATGTAATAGATGACAGTTTAAGAAACTTTATGAAAAAATTTGCTTGAAATATTATCTATTACATCAGTAATAATATATATAAAGATAAGTTTTTAAAATTCTAAAGATTTAGAAGAATTGAAGGGAGAAAGAAATGAGTGAAGTTAAGAATACCCTACAAAAACATCCAGCTTTAAGATATTTAACAATGTTACTGGGGATGTTGATGACATCTATAGGAATAAATGGGTTCTTAAGACCAGCACATCTATTAAGTGGAGGTGCTACAGGTATAGCAACATCTATAAACTATTTGACAAATATCAATGTGGGTCTATTAACATTTTTAATCAATATTCCAATATTTATTTTAGGTTTTATATACCTAGAAAAAGAATTTTGTATTTCAAGTTTATTAAATATGATTGTATTTTCATTATTATTAGGTGCAACTCAGGAAGTAAGTAATATCATACCTATCAATGATATATTACTTCAAAGTGTGTATGGAGGTATATTATCTGGTTTAGGCGTTGGTATTGTATTTAGAACTAGGTCTTCTCAAGGTGGTACAGACATCATAGCTGCAATATTGAAAATTAAGAAAAATATAGAAATGAAAGATACTGCTTTAGCAATAAATGGTTTGATAGTACTTACAGGAAGCTTCTTATTTGGCTTAGACTTAGCATTATACACTCTTATAGGATTATTTCTAAATGCATATTCAATGACTTTTATTAAAGATGCAATGAATTATCAAAAATCTGTTATGGTAATGTCAACTGAGGTCGATTTGATAGCAGAAGACATAATGAAAAGTTTAGTTAGAGGTGTAACTTTTTTGGATGCAGAGGGTGCATACACTCATCAGAGAAAGAAGATTATATATACAATAGTTTCATCAAATGAGATACCAAAGATAAAGGATATAGCTTTAAAATATGATAAAAAAGCATTTATATCTGTAAATGATGTTACAGAAGTAAAAGGAAGAGGTTTTAAAGCAAAAGACTTATAAACTATAAAAATATAAGCTGAGGATTTATAATATGTAAATTTATATATTATAGTCCTCAGCTTACTTTATTTTAAAATATAATAAATTATGGTTTATTTACTATTTGTGTATCACTTTCAAAGAAATTATTTTAAAATTAAAATTGAAAAAATTACTCAATATGTAGAAAATATGACCAATATTAGGATATAATAAATTTAATAGATTTAATAAAATATCTATGAATAACGTTGGAGGAATGGCATTATGAATTTATCTAAAGAATATGTTGATTTGTATGATAATTATTTAAAATATATAAATGAAGTAAATAAAGAGATTAAAAGCATAAAAAATATGAAAAAACGTGTTTTAAAAAAGGGCGATTTTGCATCAGAAAGTGAAGTCTTGGAATTAGAAGGAAAGACAATTCGTGATATAGATGATGTAGATACAAAAAAGCCAAAAAACAAAATATATAAATTTTCTAATGGAGATGTATATGTAGGAAAGTTTTTAGAAGGTAAGATGGAAGGGCAAGGCTCATATACCTTTTTTGTGGATGAAGGAACTGAGATGGAGTACATAGGAGAATTTAAACAAGATAAAAAAAATGGAAAAGGAAATTTTGTATTTTCAAATGGTAATGAATACATAGGCTATTTTGAGGAAGACATGATGAATGGTATTGGGAATATGCTCTATAATAGTAAAGATGAATATATTGGAACTTGGAAGAATGGTAAGAAAGATGGAAAAGGCATTTATAAATGGAATGATGGATGCATATATGCAGGAGAATTTATAGGTGGAAAGATGGAGGGATATGGTATTTGTTATAATAGTGAAGGAGAAATACTTTATGAAGGAGAATGGAAAAATAATTTGATTCATGGAAAAGGAACTTACATATGGGAAAAGGGAAAGAAGTATGTAGGAGAGTTTATGCATGGTAAAAAACATGGTCAAGGTACTTTTTATCTAAATAATGAATTGGTTTATGAAGGAACTTGGAAATTTGATAAGCCATCCATCTTTGATAGAACTTTAGATGAAATATTTTCATTAAGATTGTAGCTTTATCTATTAATAGGTAAAGCTTTTTTATAATACTTATTAAATAAAAAAATATAAAAATATATGTTAATGGAATTTAACTAGTATATATTATCAGTATTAATACATGATAATGTATATTAGAAATTTTTAGTAAAGCTTTTTAAAGGAGGAATATATTGAAAAAATTAATTGCTTTAGCATTAGTAATACTTATTGTTTTATTTTATAGTCCAGAATTATTGAAAGAAGTAGATGATTTGAAGGAAGATTTTTTTCAAAGTGAAATATGGAATGAGTTTTTAGATAAAATAAACTTAAGTGATAATTCAAAGAAAAAGGAAGATGATAAAACTCAAAACTCACAACTAAATAATAATGGGGATAATAATTTAAATGAGACTAATATAAAAAATTTTGAAAAGCTAAATTTAGGAGAAAATCTAAATCAAGTTTTAGCTAATATTGGTAAGCCAGGTAGAATTGATACTAGTGAATATGGATTTGACTGGTATGTATACAATCAATATGGAAAAGATTTTGCAATGGTTGGTATTGAAAATGATGAGGTAGTTGCACTTTACAGCAATTCTATGGACTCATGTGAAAATCAAGATATAAAAATAAATCAAGATAGACAGACAGTAAGAAACAAGGTTACTCCATTAAAATATAAGAAAAAAGGAAATACTAGATATATAATAAATTCAGAAAATCAATATGATATAATAAATAAGGAAGGTAAATATATTACAATTTTCTACGATATTCATGAAAAAAATAGAGTTTGTTCATATTTAATAATTGATAAAAGTACAGAAGATGAGTTCAAAGAATTATATCCAACTGATAAAGAAGAACTTAAAAAATGCTTTGAATTTGAAATTATAGACCTTGTAAATAGTGTTAGAAATCAAAAAGGATTGAATTCACTAGCATACAGTGAACAAGCTACTTTGAGTTCAAGAAAACATAGTGAAGATATGAGAGATAATAATTTTTTTGACCATATAAACAAAAAAAATGAAACTCCATTTGATAGAATGAAAAGAGAGGGAATAATATATACTTCAGCAGGAGAAAACATAGCAGCAGGACAGATTAATGCAATATATGCACATGAAGCTTGGATGAATTCAGAGGGACATAGAAAAAATATTTTGGGGAATTATAATAATATTGGAGTTGGAGTAATATTTGGAGGAAGTTATAAAACTTACTACACTCAAAATTTTTATAAATAACTAAAATATTTGAAAGGAAGTTTAAAAATGACACCAGGGAAAAAAAAGACAATATTTAAGTGTTTAATAGCAGTAGTCTTGTTTTGTGGGATAATATTAATAACTAATTTTAGTAAAGTTTCTGCTTTGATGATGGACACAAATGAAAATATTTTAATTAAACATGGTTCAAGGGAAAAGAAACTAATAGCAATTACCTTTGATGATGGACCTCATCCTAAAGAAACTGGTCAAGTTTTAGATGTACTAAAGAAGTATAATGTAAAGGCTACATTCTTTATTGCTGGGAAACATGCACAGTGGTATAAAGAACCATTGGTAAGAGCAAGTAAAGAAGGGCATGAAATAGGAAATCATACTTTTAATCATCCGGATATAAGCAATTTAACTTCTAGTCAAATTGAAGATGAGATTGTTAAGTGTGAAGAAATTTTAGAGAAAGTTACTGGAAAGAAACCTACACTATTTAGACCGCCCTTTGGGAGTTACAGAGAAAAGGATTTAGTAGAAATTGCAAAAAAACATGATTACAAAGTGGTTTTATGGACAGGAGTAGACGTGAGAGATTGGAAAAATCCTGGAGCTAATAGCATCGCAGATAAAATAATTAATAAAGTACAAAATGGAGATATAATACTTTTACATGATTATGCAACTAATGATACCGTTAAAGCTTTGGATATATTTATTCCAAAAATGATAGAAAAGGGATTTAAATTTGTAACAGTTTCTGAATTAATGAAATAATTTTTAGGGGGAGATTTATAGTATGATTCTCATGATAGACAATTATGATTCTTTTGTGTATAACTTAGTGCAATATATAGAAGAATTGGGGGAAACAGTTATAGTAAAAAGAAATAATGAAATAACATTAAGAGATATTGAAGAACTAAATCCAGAGGTAATTGTGTTATCTCCAGGTCCATGTTCTCCAAAAGAAGCTGGAATTTGTATAGATATTGTTGAATATTTTAAAGGTAAGAAGCCTATACTAGGAATTTGTTTAGGTCACCAAACTATTGGACATGTTTTTGGAGGTAGTATCATAAAAGCACAACAACCTGTTCATGGAAAGGTATACAGTATAAACCATGTTAATAAGGGGGTTTTTAGTGGTCTTAAAAATCCCTTAAATGTTACTAGGTATCATTCCCTTATAATTGATTCTAATACAGTTCCAGAAGAACTTGAAGTTACCGCAACAACAAATAAAGGTGAAATAATGGGAATTAGACATAAGGAGTATTTAATAGAAGGAGTACAATTTCATCCAGAAGCTATTTTATCAGAGTATGGTCATGAAATGCTGAGAAACTTTATAAAAGAAGCTAGGGAAAGGATGCATAGATAAAATGATAAGAGAAATAAAAACTAAATTAAATTCTTTTGAGATATTTACTATTTTTAGAAATGAAAAGGATAGTTTTATATTAGATAGTGCTATGGACAAAGAAAAATTAGGAAGATATTCTTTTATAAGTAGCCAACCATTTAAAGTGTTAAGATATAAAAATACTGATGAAAATCCATTAGAAAATTTGAAAAAAGCATTAGACAAATATAAAGTTACAAATGAAACTAACTTACCGTTTATAGGTGGAGCTGTAGGGTATTTGTCTTATGATTTGGGAAATTACATAGAGAAATTACCTAGAACTGCTATAGATGATATTGAGATGCCTGATATGTATTTTGGATTTTATAACCATGTTATAGTAATAGACCATTTAAAGGAAAAAACTTACATAGCCACTCCAGATATAGATATAAAAGTAGAAGAAAAAATAATAGCTGATATAGAAGAAAAAATATTAAGGGAAGAGAAAAAAGGAATAGATAGTATATGTTATCAAGAAAAAGATGTAAAACCTATTCAACTTAAATCCAACTTTACAAAGGAAGAATTTAAAAATGCAGTTCAAAATGTTAGAGAGTACATAAGACAAGGTGATATATATCAAGCTAATTTGACACAAAGGTTCAGTGGAGAAACAGAACTGACAAGCTTTGAGTTATATCGAGATTTAAGAAGATTTAGTCCAGCACCATTTGGAGCATTTTTGAATTTTGAAGAAGCACATATATTATCAAATTCTCCAGAGAGATTTATAAGATGTATTGATAAAAAAATAGAGGCGAGACCAATAAAAGGAACTCGACCAAGAGGTAAAAATAAGGAAGAAGATTTAAAGCTTCAAGAAGAACTTAAAAATAGTGAAAAAGATAGAGCAGAGCTACTTATGATAGTGGATTTAGAAAGAAATGATATTGGTAGAATCTCTAAAACTGGAAGTGTCAAAGTTCCAGAGTTGTTTGTAATTGAACCTTATGCAAATGTAAATCATTTGGTTTCAACAGTTGTAGGAGAACTAAAAGATGATAAGGGCGCTACTGATATAATAAAAGCAACTTTTCCAGGGGGGTCTATAACAGGAGCACCTAAAATTAGAGCAATGGAAATTATAGATGAACTAGAACCAACACAGAGAAATGTATATACTGGTTCAATTGGGTATATAGGTTTTAATGGTGATATGGATTTTAATATAGCAATTAGAACTATAATAAAAAAAGATAAAAAAGTATATTTTCAAGTTGGAGGAGGTATGACTTGGGATTCTGACCCAGATGAAGAATACCAAGAAACACTAGATAAAGCAAAATCTATAATGAAAGCCTTGAGGGGATATTATGAAGAATAATTTAAGCTTTAATAGTAGCTTGAGTAAATTTGGAATTGGATTATTTGAGACTATTAAAGTTAAAGATGGTATAGCTATAGATTTAGATACACACATAGATAGGATGCTCAATTCAATAACATGTTTGGCTTTGAATATAAATTATGAAAAGAGATTCCTAATAGATGAAATTGTTAAATACATAAAAAAAGAAAACATTACTAATAAAGCACTTAGGATTACAGTTTTTGATGAAGGTTACAATATATCTATTAGAGAAATTCCATACAATAAAGACGCATATAATAAAGGTTTCAAATTGACTATATCGCCCATTGTTAGGGGGGATAGCTTAATCTATAGACATAAGACTACTAATTATTTTGAAAATATATATACTAAAAATATTGCAAATAAGAATGGATACAATGATGGGATATTTATAAATTCAGAGGGTGTGATTTTAGAGTGTTCTATGAGCAATATATTTTTTATAAGAGGAAATAAAGTATATACACCGAGTAGTAAATTACCAATTTTAAATGGAACAATAAAAAAAAGGATTATAAAGATTTGTGACGAATTACATATAGAGTTGGTGGAAAATGAAATTAACATATCAGAAATTAGTAGTTTTGATTTTGTTTTTGTCACAAATAGTCTTATGGGAGCAATGAAAGTTACAGAAATTGACAAGATAGAATTTAGCAAAGAAAATGTTATTTTTAATAAAATAATAGAGTGCTTAGGTTAGGTTAAAATATTAACAATTTATTGGAGATAAGAGATGGTAAGTCATACTTATAAAGTATATAGTGAAAATATTAAAAAACTAATAGACAATCCAAATACATTAGCAGTATTTCTAGTGGGTTCTAGTAAAGATGCAGATTTTAGTTTTTATGATGTAGAAATTAATGATATCGATGTATTTGTTTTTGTAAAAGAAGGGGAAAAACAAGAGCGAGTACTGTTTGAGCAAAAGGGAATAGAATTTGATATAAATTACTTTTCAAAAGATGGTGTAAAAAAATTATTGTCAGATAGAGAGTACTTCTTTGTGAAAGAGATGAAAGATGCTAAAGTTCTATTTGATATAGAAAATATATCCAATACTATAAAAGATGTGAGCAGAGAAATTTACTTAAAGGGTCCTAGTAAATTGTCTTTAGAAGAGAAGTCTTTTTTGAAACAAGATATTGAAACAAAAATATCAAAATTGAAAAATAAAGAAAAATTTGATGTTTTTGAATATCATTTTTTGACGAATTTATATTTAAAAGATATAATAATTGGGTACTTTAATATAAATGATAAATGGGTACCAAAAGATAAAAAATTGTTAAAAGTTTTGAAAAAAGAAGATAATGAGCTTTTTAGCCTAGTATCAAAGGTAAGTGAAAATTATGACTATCAAAAACTTTTAGATGTTTATAATTATATTTTTAAAGAAATTGAGACAAAAAAGATTATAAAATTAATCTTCTAGTCACGAGTCAATGGGGGGAGTTTAAATGAATAAAGTAGATAAAGAAAAAATACAACATGCAGTAAGAGAAATATTAGAAGCAATCGGTGAAGACCCAGATAGAGAAGGTCTAATAGAGACTCCAAATAGAGTTGCTAGAATGTATGAAGAGATATTCTCTGGTCTTAGTGAAGAACCAAGAGACCACTTAAAAGTTCTTTTTGCAGATGAAAAGCATGAAGAGTTGGTATTAGTAAAAGACATTCCATTTTATTCATGCTGTGAACATCATTTAGTTCCTTTTTTCGGAAAGGCACATATCGCTTATTTACCAAAAGGTGGAAGACTTACAGGGCTTTCTAAGCTTGCTAGAGTAATAGACACATTAGCAAAAAGACCTCAATTACAAGAAAGAATTACTAAAAATGCAGCAGACATAATAATGGAAGAGTTACAACCTTATGGTGTTTTAGTAGTAGTAGAAGCTGAACATATGTGTATGACAATGAGAGGTGTAAAAAAGCCTGGTTCAAAAACTGTTACATCAGCAGTTAGAGGTATATTTGAAAAAGATATTGCATCAAGAGCTGAGGCTATGAGCTTAATTACTATGAAGTAGTAAATTATTGTAGACAATAATGTTTGATAATATATAAATTTTAATTTAAGGGAGTGTCATTAACTGTGTTTGATTATGGTAAAAGAACTTATATAATGGGTATTTTAAATGTAACTCCAGATAGTTTTTCGGATGGAGGAGACTTTAGTAATTTAGACATAGCAATAAAACATGCAAAAGAAATGGTTGAACAAGGTGCTGATATAATTGACTTAGGTGGTGAATCTACACGTCCAGGTCATAACTATGTGGATTCAGAGGAAGAACTAAGAAGAGTAATCCCTGTGATAAAAAAACTTAAACAAGAATTAGATATACCAATATCAATAGATACTTACAAGGCAGATGTTGCAGAAGAAGCCTTAAAATTAGGTGTCACTATGGTAAATGATGTTTGGGGTCTTAGAAGAGATAAGAATATGGCTTCTGTAGTAGGTAAATATGATGCAGAAGTATGTATAATGCATAATCAAGATGGGATAAACTATGACAAAGATATAATGGAGTCAATAAAAGACTTCTTTAAAGAGAGCATAAAAATGGCAATAGACTGTGGAGTAAAAAAAGAAAAAATAGTTCTTGATCCAGGAATAGGGTTTGGGAAGTCATTTGAGCAAAATATAGAAGTACTAAGACGATTAAATGAATTAAAAGAGTTAGACTATCCTATTTTACTTGGTACATCTCGAAAATCAGTAATAGGGAAAGTACTTCCAGTTGAACCTAAAAAGAGATTGGAAGGCACAATAGCTACTACTGTACTTGGAATAAGAGATGGTGTAGATATAGTTAGAGTGCATGATGTTTATGAAAATTTAATGGCAGCTAAAATGACTGATGCAATATATAGAAAGTAGGTGTAGTACTATGGATAAAATATTACTTAGTAATCTAGGATTCTATGGATATCATGGTGTACTTAAAGAAGAAAATTTTCTAGGTCAGAAATTTTTTGTCGACATGGAACTTTATGTTGATTCAAGAGAAGCAGGACTTAGTGATGATATAAATAAATCTGTAAACTATGCTGAAGTTTATAGTGTTGTTAAGGATATTACAGAAAATAAACAATTTAATCTTTTGGAGGCTTTGGCAGAGAATATTGCTGAAGAAGTCTTAAATAAATTTAACCTTGTAAATGGAGTTATGGTCAGAGTTAGAAAGCCAGAAGCTCCTGTAAATGGAATTTATGACTACTTTGGTGTTGAGATAAGGAGAACAAGAGATGAATAAGGCTTATTTGGGAATTGGGACTAATATGGGCAATAGATTTGATAATTTATCAAAAGCATGTGAACTTTTGAGAAATAGCGATTCTATATATGAAGTAAAAGAATCAAATTTATATGAAACAAAGCCATGGGGATATACAGAACAAGCAGATTTTCTAAATATGTGTGTAGAGATAGAAACAGAGTTTGAACCTTATGAGTTGTTAGAATATTGTCAAAAAATAGAGGAAGAATTGCATAGAGAGAGAGTAGTACATTGGGGTCCAAGAACTATTGATGTAGATATACTATTTTTCAATGATGTAGTTTCAACCGACGAAAGATTACTAATACCACATCCAAGGATTCAAGATAGAGCTTTTGTTTTGATACCACTTATGGATTTGAATGAGGAACTTTTAATAAATAAAAAATCAATAAAAGAATATTTAAACCTCCTATCTGCTAAAGAAATAGAAGAAGTAAAGGAGCTTGTAGGTTATGAGAAAAAACCTATTTAATGATAATTCAAAGATAGTGATAAATACAAATAATAAAAAAATAACTGTAAAAGAAGATAAACTTGTAATAGCTGGGCCATGTGCAATAGAAAGTTATGAGCAACTTTTAAAGACTGCTAAATTTGTAAAAAGTCATGGCGCAAATATTTTGAGAGGAGGAGCATATAAGCCAAGAACATCACCAAACTCATTTCAAGGATTAAAAAAAGAAGGTCTTGAAATATTAAAAGCAGTTAAAGAAGAGGTTGGTATAGCTGTTATTACAGAACTTATGGATATAAGAGATATGGATGAATTATATAGTGTCAGTGATATAATTCAAATTGGCTCAAGAAATATGCAGAACTTTACTCTTTTAAGTGAAATTGGAAAACAAAATAAGCCTGTTATGTTAAAAAGAGGAATCGCATCAACAATTACTGAATGGATAGGTGCCGCAGAGTATATAGCAATAGAAGGAAATAGTAATATCATAATGTGTGAGAGAGGTATAAGAACCTACAATGATTATACTAGAAATACATTGGACTTAGCTGCTGTACCAATTATTCAAAAGGAAACAGGACTTCCTGTTGTAGTAGACCCAAGTCATGCTACTGGAGTTAGATATTTAGTAAAACCTATGTCAATGGCATCACTTGCATGTGGGGCAGATGGGATAATGGTAGAAGTTCATCCAGATCCAGAAAATGCTCTATCAGATGGGATTCAATCTCTCTGCTTTGATGAATTTGAAGATTTGATGAAATCAATTAGTGTTTATTAAAAAGAGGCAAGAGCCTCTTTTTTATTCGTGATAGTTTTTGACGTAAATTTATAATTTAATAGATATATAATTTAATAGTTAGATTATTTGACATAAATAAAAATTTAATATTGATGGAATTAACATAAAAAATAAAAATTTTTTGATTAATAAGAAGGATATCAATAAAAAAAGTCGAATTCTGTATATTGAGTGATTGACAAATTTAGAATATAGTGTAGAATAGAAATGTTAACACAAAAAATTACACCAGAAGGTGATAATATGAATGATATAAAAGACATTATCGAAGAAATAAAAGCTAGATGTGATATAGCAAGTATAATATCTGAATATATAAGTATAAAACAATCTGGAGCTAATTATAAAGGATTATGTCCATTTCATGGGGAAAAAACTCCATCTTTTTATATAAATACATCAAAACAAATTTATAAGTGTTTTGGTTGTGGTGAAGGTGGAGATGTAATAAATTTTGTCATGAAAATGGAAAATTTAGATTTTATGGATGCTGTAAAAATTTTAGCAAATAAATGCGGTATAGAAATTAATACCAACATGAATGAAGAAACTAGAATGAAAATAGAGAAATCTAAAAAGTTTCAAGATATTCATACAGAAGCTGCTAGATTTTATCTTTCAAACTTATTAGGAAGCAAAAATCTTGGGTATGAATATTTAAGGATTAGAGGATTAGATGATAAAATAATTAAAAAATTTGGTCTAGGATTTTCTTTGGATTCATGGAATTCTCTTATGAATACTCTTATTAATAAAGGGTATACAAAACAAGATTTACTGGAATGTGGTCTAATTGCAAGAAATAAAGATGGAACTAATTGCTATGATAAATTTAGAAATAGAGTTATGTTTCCTATATTTGATTATAGAGGAAATATAATTGGATTTGGAGGAAGGGTACTAGATGATTCTTTACCAAAATACTTAAATTCTCCAGACACATTAATTTTCAATAAAAAACAAAATTTATATGGACTAAATTTTGCTAGAAAAAATTTAGATAACAAAACTATAGTCTTAGTTGAAGGATATATGGATTTAATTTCACTTTATCAGTATGGTATAAGAAATGTAGTAGCAACCCTTGGAACAGCCTTGACTGAACAACAAGGTATTTTGATAAAAAGATATGTGGATACTGCTATTATATCTTATGACTCTGATGAGGCTGGAATAAAAGCGACTTTAAGAGCTATAGATATACTTATTAAATTAGGTATTACTGTAAAAGTTTTGGATTTAAAAGATTCCAAAGACCCAGATGAATTTGTAAGAAAATACGGACTTAGTGATTATAAAAAGGCAATGGATGTTTCTACTCACTACATAAAATATAAAATAGATCATCTTAAAAAAGAATTCAATATTCAAAAAGATGAAGAACGAGTGAAGTTTGCAAAAGAAGCTTCTAAAATTATAAAACAATTGACAAGTCCTGTAGAAATTGATTTTTATACAAAATATTTAAGCAATCAAATAGATATTAATGTCGAATCCATAAAAAGGGAAGTATATGGTAAAAACTACAATAAACCATATAATAACAAAAACCAGAAAAAGATAGAAGAAAAAGTAATTGAAAAAGTCGAAGTTAGACAAGATGGAAAACAATTAGTTGAAGAAACTCTAATAAAAATAATGTTAGAAGACAAAAAAATTAGAGAAATAGCGTTACTTAAGGTAGAAGAAAGTGATTTTTTATTGAATGAAAGTAAAGAAATTTTAAATTACATGATTAAAAATCAAGAATTGGACAAAATAACTATTGACAAATTGAAAAGTTTAAACATATCCGAAGAATACTTAAAAGAATTAAATTCAATTTCTTTGAATAGTATAAACTTAAAGAACACAAAAGAGATAGAAGGAATAATAACAAATATCAGAAAGAACTCATTAGAAGAACAAATTAATAACTTGTTGAAAGAACAACAAGAATTAGAAAATAATAATGATATGAAAGAGGTAGATGGTAGAGTTATGGAAATTGCTTTAAAAATAGTTGAGATAAATAAAATTTTAAAAAGCTTGTAGAGAAAGGAGGTTTGAGTGTGGAAAATAAGTCGAATAAAAAAGAGTTAAAAAAAGTTACCGCTAAGACATTAATAGAAAAAGGAAAAAAGCAAGGTTCATTGACGCTTGCAGAAATAATGGAAGCTTTTTCTGAAACTGAACTTGATAAGGATCAGGTAGAAAATCTTTATGAAACTTTAGGTAATTTGGGAATAGAAATAACAGAAACAAAGAACTATAAAGCTGATATAGACTTTTCGGCTACTGATGACGATTTAAATATGAGCCACATAGATGAAGATGCAGAAGTAATTTCACATGAAGACTCTTCTGCAATAGAAATAGAAACTGTGGATTTATCATTACCAAAAGGGATAAGTATAGACGACCCTGTTAGAATGTACTTGAAAGAAATAGGAAAAATTCCTCTACTTAAGCCACATGAAGAGGTAGAATTTGCTAGAAGAATGCATGAAGGCGATGAGATAGCAAAGCAAAGATTAGTTGAAGCGAACTTAAGACTAGTTGTAAGTATAGCAAAAAGATATGTAGGTAGAGGTATGCTTTTCTTAGACTTAATACAAGAGGGAAATTTAGGTCTTATAAAAGCTGTTGAAAAATTTGACTATACAAAGGGCTATAAGTTTAGTACTTATGCAACATGGTGGATAAGACAAGCTATAACACGTGCTATAGCAGACCAAGCTAGAACTATAAGAATACCAGTGCATATGGTAGAGACTATAAATAAATTAATAAGAGTGTCAAGACAATTGCTTCAAGAACTTGGAAGAGACCCAAAACCAGAAGAAATTGCAAAAGAAATGGAAATGACAGAAGATAAAGTAAGAGAGATAATGAAAATAGCTCAAGACCCTGTATCTTTAGAAACTCCAATAGGAGAAGAAGAGGATAGTCATTTAGGAGACTTTATTCCAGATGATGATGCACCAGCTCCAGCTGAGGCAGCAGCATATTCTTTACTTAAAGAACAAATAGAAGATGTACTTGGCTCATTAAATGATAGAGAGCAAAAAGTATTAAAACTTAGATTTGGTCTTGAGGATGGAAGAGCTAGAACTCTTGAAGAAGTTGGAAAAGAGTTTGATGTAACTAGAGAAAGAATAAGACAAATAGAAGCAAAAGCACTAAGAAAATTAAGACATCCAAGTAGATCAAAAAAACTTAGAGATTATTTAGATTAAAAAGATACATCATTAATGTTTTTGTAATAAAGGCCATGGGATAAGTGATATCTCATGGCTATTTTGTGGTAGAGATTTTATATTATTTTTTATCTTGGTTTTAATTTAAAATCAAGAACAAATAAAAGAATTGAAAGGAGATATATCTTTGAAACTAACAGATAGATTATTAAAAATAGCATCATTGGTGTCAAATGGTAAAAAGATAGCTGATATAGGAACGGACCATGGATACATACCAGTTTACTTGCTAAAGGAGGAAAGAGTTCCATTTGCAGTGTTAGCAGATGTCAATAAAGGACCTCTTGACAATGCACGAAAAGAGGTCATACAGAACAATATTTTAGAGAAAGTTGATTTACGATTGGGTTCTGGTATAGAGGTACTTGAAATAGGTGAAGTTGAAGAAGTAATAATTGCTGGTATGGGAGGTATATTGATAAGTGAGCTTCTAGAAGCTAAAAAAGAAGTGGCACATAGTGTAGAAAAATTGATATTACAGCCAATGCAGGCACAAGAAGAGCTTAGACGCTATCTTTTGAATAATGGTTATGAAATTTTAAAAGAAGTTTTAGTGAGAGAAGATTTTAGGATATATGAAATAATAGTTGCCAAATATACAGGTAAAAATACTATAATAGAAGATGAGATACAATTTGAAGTTGGAATAAAACTTTTAGAACATAAAGATTCCATTTTTCATGACTTTATAGAAAAAAAAATAAAAACATATAGTTCTATAGTTAATCAGTTAGAAGGTAAAAATGGAGAAGAAATAAATAAGAAGAGAGAAGAAAGTAAAATTGCAATAAGAAAACTTGAGAATTTAATTAAATAAATAGGAGGTAAATATGTTACTGAAGAGTCTTACTAGAAAAATTGAAAAAAAATATCCTCTAAACTTAGCTGAGGATTGGGATAATGTAGGTCTTATAGTTGGAGATTTTGATATGGATATAAAAAAAGTTTTAGTATCTTTAGAAGCCAATGAAAATGTAATCAATGAAGCTATATCTCAAAACATTGATTTGATTGTTACACATCATCCTTTTATATTTGGAAAAATTAATAAGATTAATAGTGCAGACTTAAAAGGTAGACTTATACAAAAACTCATTAAAAATGATATAGCACTTTATTCTATGCATACTAATTTTGACATAGCATTTGATGGTTTAAATGATTATTTTATGGAAATTATGGAGTTTAATAACTCAAAAGTTTTAGATGTCACTGAAAGTGAGACTTTATACAAACTTGCAGTATATGTTCCATGTAATTATTCAGAAGCGTTGAGAAATGCTCTAAGCAGTTCAGGAGCAGGTCATATAGGAAATTATAGTAACTGTACCTTTTCAATAGAAGGAGAAGGTCAATTTAAGCCCCTAGAAGGCTCTAATCCGTTTCTTGGGAGTATAAATGATATAGAAAGTGTAAATGAGGTTAAAATTGAAACTGTGGTACCACAGAAGCATTTAGGTGGGGTAATCAGTTCTATGATAGATGCACATCCTTACGAAGAAGTTGCTTATGATTTGTACAAGCTAGAAAACAAAGGAAAAATATTTGGACTAGGTAGAATAAGTAAACTTGATAAAAGTACAACATTAGAAAATCTTTCTAATAAAATAAAAGAAAAGTTAAATATGAAGCACATAAGAGTAGTTGGGAACCTCAATACAGAGATAACAAAAATTGCTGTTGTAACAGGAGCTGGTTCTGAGTTTGTGAAAAAGGCTAAGAGACAAGGAGCAGATGTTCTTATAACTGGTGATGTAAAATATCATGAGGCACAAGATGCGCTTGATATGGGAATGTGTATAATTGATTGTGGGCATTTTGATACAGAAGATATATTTAAACATGTTATGAAGAGATTTTTAGATGAATTTGAAGAAATTGAAGTAATAAAAAGCAATGTATATTTAAATCCATTTAATATCATCTAATGGTATTTGGTAATAAAAGCACTATATAAAAAATAAATTTGAATTTAACTAGGGGGATAAAAATGAAAGTAGCAGTAGTTTTTCATAGCGTTTGTGGGAGTACATATTTATTAGCTCGAGAGTATAAAAAGGTAATTGAAGAAATGAATATAGAGGTAGATATATTTAAAGTAAGTGATGAAGTTGCAAAAACACTTCCTCAGTATTATTTAATAAATTCAAAGGAATATAAAGATGAATTTGAAAATATAAATGTAATTAAATCTGGAAAACAATTACTAGATTATGATGCAATATTTATGGGTTCACCAACATATTATGGAAATGTATCTGGTCAAATGAAGATGTTTATGGACAGTTTTTCTGATGTATGGGTAGGAGCACCTTTAAGTGGAAAAATATTTGGTTGTTTTGTTACAGCAGGCTCACAACGTGGAGGAGGAGAACTGGCTTTACAATCAATGAATATATTTGCTCAACATATGGGGATGACTCTTTTGTCAGTTCCATGTACAGTAAGAGGAGGTCATCCAGCATATGGAATACTTCATATAGCAGGAGATAATTCTGATATAAGACCAAGTGATGATATTAAGTTTGGTATAAGAGATTATCTAAACAATCTTAGCATATATAAAAAATAGATATATATTTATTAAATCGAAAGTTGCTTTATAAATAGGAGGACAGCAAAATGCATTTTGAAAGGCTAAGGACATATGAAGATAAATTGTATTTAGATGCAATAAAGTTATACAACATAAGCTTCCCTTTTCATGAACAGAGAAAATCATCTTTACAAGTAGAAATTATGAATTATGAGGAATATCAATTTAACTTGATTTATGATGAAAAAGATATGGTTGGTATCCTTTTATGTTGGGATACAGAGAGTTTTATCTATGTGGAACATTTCTGTATCAATCCTCAGATGCGTAATAAAAAGTATGGAAAAAGAGCTTTAGAGCTGTTAAACCAGCGAGGTAAAACTGTTATTTTGGAAATAGACCCTCCTATTAATGAAATTTCCATCAGTCGAAAAGGTTTTTATGAGAGAGGTGGATATAAGGCAAATAATTTTGAACACATTCATCCTCCGTACCATGAAGAATTTAAAGGGCATCAGTTAATTGTGATGTCTTATCCAGAAAAGTTGACAGAAGTTGAGTATGGTAATTTTAATCAGTATTTAAGAACAACTATAATGGGAGAATAATTTCCAGTTTGTAGGGCTAATTTATTAGTGGCAAGAAGAGCAGAGTGATACACACTTCTGCTTTTACTTGCAAGAGAGTCTTCAGCTATTTGACTTGTATCAATACTGTAAATATCACTATATTGCCAGATTTTAGCAATTATCATATAAATGAATAAATCAATTTCTGGCAAAGTAATAGAATCAGGATTTTCAGTTTTTTAATCAATATATTAATATATTTTTTCTTTACGAGATACCTTTGATGTCATTCTTTAATTCTAATACGTAGATGCTCACTGTTGATAGCCTTCTATTCTTCAAACAAGCTATGTGGAACTTGTAAAGTTCGGCATAGTAAACTTATAATTAAGATCATCTGTTCTTCCTTATCTACCTCAGCAAATGATTTATCATGCAATAACCCGCTGAGGCCTTTTAGCAAAAACGGTGTAAGCCATTTAGATTCACTTAAGTCTTTTTTATCTGCTAATTTCAATATTTCAATAATCATTATTTTAAAAGACGGTTTCATTGATTCTAAGGTTAAATCATGAATAGATGATAAAATAGACCAATGAATAGCTCCATCTGATAGCTTTGAAAATTCATCCATTCCATTGTCATAACATTCTATAAGTTGTTTTAATTTCATTCTTGGGGAAATCGTGTCGGATTTGTGGCTCATTAACTTAGAAGTTCGTTCTCCTTGCATTTTCATAAAGAACTTTAGAGCTTCATCAAATAATTCCTGTTTGGAAGAAAAGTAATGATAAAACATTCCAACTTCTCCACCAACTTCATTTAATATCATACGAATAGAGGTACTTTCATATCCGTTTTTTAGAAATAACTGCAAAGCACATTTAAGTATTTCATCTCTTTTGCCACCTTCTAATACAGGCTTTCTTGCCATCTCTTTCACCATCCTTTAAAGAGAATACTATTCTGTTTAAAGGATAGCATAATGTATAAATAGCGTCAATAATAAAAAGAATAATGTTCTCATAATTATTATCTTTAGACAGGTAATATATTATATTTTATTCAGCAATATTGTATGTGTATAGGTATCTATAAGAAAAAGTGAACAACAAAATATAAATCTAAATATAAAACTGCAAAAAAAGAAGGTTAAATCACTCAGTTTCCTATATTTAAATCTTTAATTTTTTATCTTTAAATCTCTAAAATCAACATTAGTAAATCCTGTCAGTGAAACACCAATTTGATTTTTTCTTGTACCATCTTTATACTCAAATCCATTAGGTGTCTTAGAAAAATAATTTGGATAATTAATTAGACCATATTTAAGAAATTCTTTGTCTTTTGAAGATAGAGAAATAGTGCTATTTTCGTATTGATTTTTTGAAGTAAACTCAATGCTTGAATCTTTAGCAATAACATTTATTTCATCAATACAGTTTTTTGGTAAATCATAACTAAAGCTACCATCAATCACATTTACATCCAGATTACATTTTATATTTGGCATATGAAGTTGAACATAGCTAGAATTACCCATTTTAGCTGTTTTTCCTGATATAGATACAACCCATTTTCCATTTTGTTCTGCCATTTTAACATTATAGTATTGGCTGTTGTAATTTGCTATTATTTTGTTGGATGAGGCTGGTAGTATTTCTACTCCTCCATTGAAAATGTCCAAAGAAACATTTAGGTTTTGTGCATTGTGAGGTAAACTAGCACTGCTTTTTTGTGAGTCTGCACCTGCCTTGGAATTAGCAGAGGTATTGAAATTTGCTCTATTGCTAATCTCACTATTGCCATGTATTTGTGATGATGTGTGGATTTCTAAAGCTGTTGTGCCTGTTGATAACATAATTATTATTGCAAGTGTAATAATGAGTAAAAATTTTGATTTTTTCTTGAATTTCATAGTTATTTTCAACCTCACTTTCAACAATCACTTACTTTTTTGAAAATTATAATGGTAAAAAAATTTTTAATATTAAAGTGGCTATACATATAGCCACTTTAGATATATTGTATAGATTACTATAAACGTGAAGCTTTACCAGAAATATGGTCTATTTCTATTTTAACTACAGTTGTTAAATTTATATCTTTTTCTATGTATTTCATACCTTCTTCAATAAAGCCCTTAGAATATTTTTTTATTATTTCTACAAGAGCATTTTTCTTTTCTTCATTATCTACTGTTAAGGCTTTTCCAAACACTACAGCACTAGCATATGTAGTACTAAATTTGTCTGGAAGAACATTTTCATTAGTAACTACTAAGAAAGAAACCTTGTTATTTGCTGAGATATTATCTAGTTTATGTCCATTTCTTGCGCAATGAAAATATATAGAATCATTAAAGTATACATAATTTACAGCAATTCCATAAGGATAGCCATTTTCACTTATAGTAGAAAAAGTACCAAATTCACCATTTTTTAATACTTCTATAGTATCTTCTTTTGTCATTTCTCTCTTTTTTAATCTCATTTCTCTAAACATAGTATCATCCTTCCTAATTTAATATTTAAATAAAAGTTTAAAGCATTTAGAAAAATTATTCTACACTTTTTCTAAATTTTAAATAAAATAAAAAATACAGTTGACAATTATAAAAAATTAGAATATTATAATAGCAACAGTAAATTAAAAATCCTATGACAAGGAAGAGTAATTATGTTTAGCTTCAACATAGAGAGCTGAGGATGGTGGAATCTTAGCAAGAAGGAATATAGTGAATGGACCTTAGAGGAATAAATTGAAATCATATTTTTATGAGAGTAGACTTTATCGTCAGTCGCACGTTACAGCGAATAGGGTATGTAAGTACCTGATAATGAGATGTATAAGAATTAAGTTTTGAGCTTATTTTTTATATAATTTAGGTGGCAACGCGGATAATCTCCGTCCTATTGATTTAGGACGGAGTTTTTTATTTTGCAAAAACTATTAATAAAGAGAAAATATGTAATTTAAAATAAAAGGTGGTGAAAGAGATGTTATGAACTTCTAAAGCTAAAGAAAATGATATAGAAAATTGGCAAGAAAACAAAATAAATATTAAACAAATTAGGGGGAAATATTACAATGAAAACAAATACAAAAAAATTAACTTTAAATGCGATACTTCTAGCTATGGGGTTATTAATACATCAACTTACACCTGCTATAGGACTTCCAATGCAACCAGATATATCACTAGCAATGATGTTTATAATAATGATATTAAATAAGGATGATTATAAGATTTGTTTGGTAGCAGGAATTGTAACAGGGATATTCGCAGCATTAACAACTAAATTTCCTGGTGGTCAGATTCCCAATATACTTGATAAAACTATTACAATAAATATAATGTTCATGATAATGTATATAATTTATAAATTACCATTTATGAAAAGACTAAGTAGTAAAAAACAGGATTTAATAGCAGCAACAATAATATTCCCAGTAGGAACAGTTATAAGCGGAACTTTATTTTTACTAATTGCTCAAGCGATAGTAGGTCTCCCTGGAGGTTCATTTACAGCATTATTTATGGTAGCAGTGGCACCAGCAATATTGATAAACTTAATAGCTGGTATGCTATTATTTAAAGTTGTAAGTATATCTATAAGAAGAGTAAGTTATCAAGGATAAGGTTATATTTTATAAGCATATGACAAAAATAAATAATAAATTAATAAAGAGGTATTAAGTTAAATGTAATCTTAATACCTCTTTTTAAATTAAATTATAACAATATCAAAGACCTATTTTATATGTGGTAAGGAGATAGTAGTGAGTGTATCTTTAGAGTCTCAACCAGACAACAAAACTTATCTAATAAGCAAACAATTAAGGCTTCCTTGTATCTAGGAGGTCTAACAGTAAGTGGCCACATATGTTTTAAAATAATATCTGTTTCTTTTTCATTTATTTGAAAGAATAAATTTGCGTTTTTTAGTGCTTCTTTAGGATGAGTAAAACCATGTAATCCTTTTCTATCACCTTTATAATGCCAGTCATAAAGGAAAAAATCATGCAGTAAAGCCCCTCTAATAACGCTTTGAATCTCAACATTTAAATGCAATTTTTTACATAATAGATAACTATAATATGCTACTGATAAACTATGTTCAAGACATGAAACATTGCCATGATGAGGAAATGTTCTCATAAGTTGTACTTTTTCAGATGAAAGTATCTCAGAAGCACAATCATTAAAGTATTTAATTTCAGTTTTTGACAACATTATGCAAATCTCCATTCCTAGTAATATATAAATACTATATTTCAATGATAATATGAAATATTTCTTATCTTACAAAATATAATACCCAATAATACAAGTAAGATACCTTTTATGGTATTTAAAGTAAAAGAGATTTTATAACACTAACAAGTGAAAAAATTAAAAAAACAGCTATAAGAATGTATAATATCTTTCCAATAGGATTTCCAAAATTTATAGTCCATCCTATACCAAATCTTTTATCAACCATAAGTGATGGGTCATTTGGATTATTATATATAATACCTGCCATCCAGTACTTTTCATCATTATCTGGAGTATAGGAAGAATTGGATTTTAAATTTGGAGACTTAATATATGTTACTATTAAATAAATTATAACTAAAAGCATCATTATACTTGTAATAGTCAATAAATTTGTATTTGTTTTTACTGATGAAAAAATCATAAAAAATTGTACCATCATCATAGTCATCAATATAAAAAACAAATAACCAATCTTATTTAGGTATTTAATGTTTTTATTTTTACTCTCTTCAATTTTATTTGTATCTATTTTAATTCTTGATTTTATAGCTCCAATAGAAGTTATATATAATAAAATCATTATACAAAAGTCAAGGCCTACTAATTTAAACACTCCAAGATAGGATTTTTCTATAAATCCGTCAGGTTGTCCTGTTATAGTTGAATGAGTAGTAATTAAATCTGGTAGTTGATTATAGTTAAGCAGTATAAAGACACTTATTCCAAAAGTAAGTAATATTGGTATTAAATATAATATCTTAAATTTTTTTACTATTTTATTTTTTTCATTTATAAAATCCATATCTATTACCAATTTTGAATCTGTATTTATATTACTTGAGTTAGAGCAAATTTTGGATTTAGTCATTTTAACTTTTTTATGAGTATAAATATATAATATACCTTCATATAGTAAAAATCCTATAATACTAATAGCATAAGAAAATTCTATTTTATCAAATATAAAAATTAGAGCTGAAAGCAAAATAAAAATTAAAATAAATCCTAAAGATAAAAGTTTTTTGAATTTTTTATCAAGTACTATAAACTCGGGATAATTTCTATGTTCTTGATTTATTGAAACACCATAAATCTGATTTTTGCCAACAAGGTATGGCATAAAATAAAAAGCAGCATACATCAAAATTAAGGTTGAAAATATTGTAAAACATTCAATCTTATTCATAGTATTTCACCTCATACTTATCAAATAAATTTTTACTTAATGTCAGAAATTCTTCCTTATTGATACCTGATAAATAAGATTTTGCCACTAAAAGCTCTAAATCAAGTCTATTTTTTTGGCGAGTTGAGTTTTCTGTTTCCATTGGAAGTTGAGCAACAATTGCACCTTTTCTTCTATCAATATTTAAGAATCCCTCTTCTTTTAATTCATTATAAGATTTATTTACCGTATGTAGATTTACACCAATATTTTCAGCCATACTTCTTACAGATGGAAGTGATTCATTTATTTTCAATTCTCCTGAAGCTATAGCTTTAGTTATCTCTTCTTTAATTTGTACATAAATAGACTTATCGCTATTAAAATCTAAATTTAAAATCATAAAAAACCTCCATAATATCGTTATAAGTAAAAATACTTGTTATATATATAGTATAACATAAAAAGCGTTATCAAGTACAAAATATAAATTTATATTACACAAGATGATTTATATTACTTGTAAAAATTGTAATTTAAAAATAACATAATTTTTATCAAAATAATACAGATACTATCTATAAATAGAAATCAGAAAGGAGAAAAAATATGTTAACATATTTAATTAAAAGACAAATGAATAAAAAAGATGATGGAATGAGTAAGCCAATGATGTTTGCAGGAGCCATGATTACAGGAGTGGGTGCATATGCAACTTATAGGATGATAAAAAACATTAAATCTAAATCTCAAATGTCTCAAATGATTGATACAGAGTATTATGGAAATGATCAATACAATGACTATAAATATGATGAATTTGGTTATGAATGTGATTGTAGTGATAAAAAACAAGATTATGAATATGAAGAATTAAAAAAAAAAGTAAGAGAATTTAATTCAAGAAGAATAAACTGTGAAAATTGTCCACATGTTTCTCAAGAAGAAATGATGCATTATGTAAATAGTGTTAAAAATGATAAAAAAGACATTGATTTACATGAAGATGACAAAAAAAATAATATTTATAAAGAAGAAGAATATAAAAAATATGAGGACGAATAAAGTAAGCTCTAAATAGTGATACAGATGAGAATGTCAATTTATATAAAATTAAATACTTAAAATGTGAGTTGTAGCTTAACTTGAGAAAAATATATATTATTTCTAGAATAGTTAAGTGTCAACTTGCATTTTTATTTTTGTGTTTTTTAGTAATTGTTTGTGACTATTTTGTAATTCTAAATATATTTTAGTATCTAAAACAATTGTGTATAATAAAAGTTGTATATGTAAATAGTTTAAAATTAAAATGTGAAGAAGGGAAGTAGTTATGTTAAAGTTGTTGATAGTTGAGGATGACAGCACTATCTCTTTTGGAATAAAGTATGCACTGGAACAAGAGGGATTTAGTGTAGATATATCAAAGGATTTATCGAGTGGAAGAGAAATGATATCTTCTAATGAATACAGTATGGTACTTCTTGATGTAATGTTACCAGATGGAACAGGATATGAATTTTGTGAGTATATAAGAAAATTTTCTCAGATTCCTATAATATTTTTAACTGCTTGTGATGAAGAAGTAAACATTGTAATGGGTCTTGATATAGGTGGGGATGATTATATAACAAAGCCTTTTAGAATTAGAGAATTAATATCGAGGATAAATGCTGTCTTAAGAAGAAAAGGTGATGCTATAGAAGAAAATAAGAAGATACTTAAATTTAGAGATTTAAATATATATACATTAGAAGCTAGAGTATATAAAAATGACAAAGAAATATTTCTGACATCTGTTGAATATAAGCTTCTTTTAATTCTTATACAGAATAAAAATACAGTTTTGAGTAGAACTCAAATATTAGAAAAGCTTTGGGATGTAACTTATGATTTTGTTAGTGATAATACTTTAACTGTTTATATAAAAAGACTTAGAGAAAAAATAGGAGATGATTTATGTAAACCAATTTACATAGAAACTGTAAGAGGACTAGGTTATAAATGGATAGGAAGTGAAAATAATGTTTCTATATAATCCTGAAGTAAAGAACTTTTTTAGTAAATATATTATTTTGATGCTGATGGTAATTTTTCTATCAACTGGATTTAGTTTAATCAATATAAATACAGCTAAAAATATGATTGTAAAAAATAATCAAGCTATAATAGGCACTTTAGTTAACAAATATCCAAAACTAGAAAGTGATATAGTAGATATAATAACTCAAGGAAAGTCTATGGAAAATGTAGAATTTGGCGAGAAAATATTAAGTAAGTATAACTATGATAAAACTATTAAAATAAATTCTGAGCCTCTTACTTCTAAATTACTTTCAAATACTATAAAAATAAATATAATCTTGGTTTGTATAATTTTTGTGTTGATATTTATGTTGATGATTAAATATTTTAAAGCTATGTATAATGATTTATCAGATATGACTAAGTATGTTTACTATAGTTCAGAGGGAAAAGAATTTGATATGAAAAATAGAAATCAAGAAGGGCAGATAGGTCTTCTAAAAACAGAGTTATTGAAGATGACAACAATTCTTAATGAAAAAGTTGAACTTTTAAAATCAGAAAAAATATTTTTAAATAATACGATTTCAGATATATCACATCAGTTGAAAACTCCTATGACTTCCTTAATTATACTAAGTGATTTATTATATAATGATGTACCATATGAAGTAAAAATAGACTTTTTAGACAAGATAAAAAATCAACTAAACCGTATGGACTGGTTGATTAAAAGTATGCTTAAATTATCAAAAGTAGAAGCTAAAGTTATAAAGTTTAAGAGAGAAAAAATAAAGTTTAGTGAACTTATACATAAAGCAATGCAACCAATGAAAATACCTATGGAGATTAAAAATCAAAAGTTAAGCATAGAAGGAAATGGTGATGTATCTTATGTTGGTGATATTGATTGGTCAGTGGAGGCTTTAGTAAATATAATAAAAAACTGTATAGAACATACTCCGGAGTTTGGAAATATAAGTATAATTTACAAAGAAAATCCACTATTTTCAGAGCTAATAATAGAAGATGATGGCGAAGGAATAGATAAGAAAGATATACCACATATTTTTAAACGTTTCTATAGAGGTAAAAGTAGTGCAAAAGAGGATAGTGTAGGTATAGGACTTGCAATGGCAAAATCCATAATAGAAAGCCAAAATGGGGATATTTATGTAAATAGTGAAAAAGGTAAAGGAACAGAATTTCATATAGCATTTCATAAGATATACGATGATAATAGTGACTAATCTGTAATATTTAATTCACTTTATAGTAATAGCTTGAGTCTAATATATGAAGTATAGAATATAAATATTGGAGGTAGTTATGGAAATTTTAAGAGTGGAAAATCTAACTAAAAGTTATGGTAAAAATGAAACAAAAGTAGATGCAATAAAAAATGTAAGTTTGTCTATCAAAAAAGGTGAGTTTATAGCAATAACAGGTCCAAGTGGAAGTGGAAAGAGTACATTATTACACTTATTGGGAGGTGTTGATAGACCGACTAGTGGTAATGTTTATATAAATGATGTGGATATATATAATCTAAAAACTAAGGATTTAGCAATCTTTAGAAGAAGAAATATAGGTCTTGTATATCAATTCTATAATTTAATTCCTGTGTTAAATGTCAAAGAAAATATATTACTTCCAGCAGAGCTTGATAATAGAAAGATTGATAAAGAATACTTGAATGATTTAATGAAAACCTTGGGTCTAGGCGATAGAGAAAATCATCTTCCTAATCAATTATCAGGAGGTCAACAACAAAGAACATCTATAGGACGTGCCTTAATCAATAGACCATCTATAGTATTAGCAGATGAACCAACAGGTAATTTAGATAGCAAAAACTCAAAAGAAATACTAGAACTATTAAAAGTATCAGTAAAAAAATACAATCAGACATTAATAATGATAACTCATGACAAAAACATAGCACTTCAGGCTGATAGGATTATAGGCATAGAAGACGGAATTATAAAAAGTGACGAGGTGATGTAAATGAATCTATATACATCTCTAACTGTTAGATATCTAAAACAAAATAAAAGACGAACTATTGTAACTATAATTGGAATAATACTTTCAACAGCATTAATTTGTGGTATAGGTAACATATTTGAAAGTTTTATGGATTATCAAATAAGAGAGACCATAAAAAATGATGGAAGCTATCATGCTAAATTCTACAATGTAAACACAAAAAATATAGACTATGTAACAAAATCAGCTGAAATAAAAAGTTATGCACTTACTAATCAACTTGGATACTCTAGAATAGAAGATACTGTAAATGGTATATTAAGCATTAAACAATATGATAAAAATGCTATGGAAGGATATAGCGTTTCTATAAAGGAAGGTCGATTCCCAGCTAAAGATGGAGAAATTATTTTAAGTGAAAACATAGTTAATCTTATGGAGAAAAAGCTAAAAGTAGGAGATAAGATAAGCTTAAAAGTAGGAGACATGTTTGATAGTAATAACAAAAAAATTGACGATATGAGTGTATTTCATGAAGGAGACTATATTGCAAATGAAAAAGAAAAGACATTCAAAATTGTAGGTATAATCAAAAGACCAGGATTTGAACTCACTGACCAAATTGCTACTGGGTTAACTTACTTTAATCCTATAGATAATAACAAAGAGACTGTGAACATATCAATAACAGTAAAAAATCCTAAAGATATATATGAAATAACAAGAAAAATAAGTAATAATATATATACAAATAAAGATAAAGCATCAAATCTTGAAATGATAGAATACAATGAACATTTATTGAGATTACAAGGAGCTAGTAAGTATGTAAATATAAATAGTTCTATAAAAGCTATAATTACTATGGTAACTATTTTAGTAATTATATGTACAATTGCTACAGTATATAATTCTTTTAGTATTTCTATAACTGAGCGAAAAAAGCAGTTTGGAATATTAAATTCTATAGGAGCTACTACTAGTCAAATCAAAAGATTAGTTTTTATTGAAGGCATTATAATTAGTTTTATTGGTATACCAATAGGGCTATTGTCTGGAACAGTAGCTATAGATTTAGTATTTAAAGCTATAAATAAATACCTTACAGAATCAGTTGTATCACAGATGGGTTTACAAATAGTATATAATCCATTAATAATAATTATCAGTATAATAATTGTTTTGCTTACAATTTTCATATCAATTCTCCTACCTGCAATAACAGCTTCTAATATTTCTCCTCTTAGTGTAATAAGGAGCAGTGGAGATTACAAAGTAGGTAAGGTTAAAAATTCGAAACTTATTAAATTAGTTTTTGGAACAGAAGGTGTACTTGCATATAAAAGTGTAAGAAGAAATAGAAAGAAATTTATTGTGACACTTTTTTCTTTAATAGTAAGTATAGTAATATTTATATCTTTTAGCGGATTTATGGCAAATTTCTTAAAAGGTGAAGAAATCAGAAATTCTCAAAGAAACTACGATTTATATTTAAGTTCAAGACAAATATCCAAGTCTATGGATGATACTCTAAATAAACTAAAAAATATATCTGGAATAAAAAACTTTGAAGTAGCTACAGGAGAGTATGTTTCTATAGGAGTTGGTAAGGATAAAATAAATAAATCTAAAGAAAATCTAATTAAGGATTATTATCAACAACGTAAGGTTGGAGATAGTTATGAATATGAGTTTAACAATAATGAATTAATTTTTCCTGGAGAGACTGCAATACAAAATAAAACAAAGAACTTAATAAAAGGCTCTTTTGATAAAGAAAGAGCAATTAAAGAAAATGGAGTGATATTTGTTAGAAAAAGTTACTTTGAATCAAAGGGTAAGAAAGGAGTAATAGAGCTAACTAATTACAAAGTTGGAGATACTGTAACTTGTGAATATACTGATGAAAATGGTTCAAAGAAAAAAGTAAACATAAAAATTCTTGGTATAACTGATGAGAAACGTTTGGGAATGGGTTATCAAAATATGGGATTACAATTTATAACTTATGATGAGGTTGCAGAAAATATGAATTTAAAGTTAGAGAAAGGTATTGTCTTTATTGATTCAGGGGGGAGTGCTCAGACTAGGAAGAGTATAGAATCTTTGGCTAAGAAAAATAATGTCAATTTCTATGATGAAAATACAAGTGATAAAAGTGCAAAGCAAAATTTAAAAGCTATTAAAGTTTTTGTATATGGGTTTATAGTAGTGATATCTCTAGTAAGTGTTACAAATATACTAAATACAGTAAGTACAAGTATAAATCTAAGAAAAAGAGAACTAGCAATAATACAATCCATAGGAGTTACTCCTGGAGGTTTTAGAAAAATGATATACTTAGAAAGTTTTATCTATGGTATTTTATCTTTATTGTTTGGTATACCAATTGGTATTGGGCTAATACTTATTATGAATAAATTCGTTTCAGGTGTAATTGAGTTTTCTACAGTTATACCATGGATAGCAATTATCATATGTATAGTAAGTGTTTTTGTAATAACCTTTATAGCAGCATATATACCTATGAATAAATTAAATAAGGAAAATATAATAGATAATATAAGAAAGGAAAGTATATAAGACTATAAAAATAATTTAAATATAAAAATATTATTAAAATCGTTTAATTGGTATAAACTATAACTACGCTGATTAAACGGTTTTTATTTATATAAGAAATCTAATAAATAAATTGCTAGAGGTATTTAACTATTTAGAAAGAATTGGTATTATATAAAGTAGAAGTTTAGATAATAAGGAAAGATATTTGATTCTATTGGAAAACAAAAGAAAAAGAAGGTGATTACTATTTCTCATATAACTGCTAAAAACATGTATAAAAGCTTAGAGGAAAGAATAAATAAATTTCCACAAGGTGCTCCACCATCTGATACATTATACAAAATATTAAATGTACTTTTTACAGAACAAGAGGCAAAATTAGTAGCACAACTTCCTATAAAGCCTTTTAGAGTAAAGACAGCAGCTAAAATTTGGAGTATAAGTGAAAGTGAAGCATATAGGGTGCTAGACAAATTAGCTAGTAGGGCACTAATACTAGATATAGAAGATAAAAAAGGTAAAAAATATATAATGCCTCCTCCAATGGCTGGTTTTTTTGAGTTTGCCATGATGAGAACAAGACATGATATAGACCAAAAACTTTTATCAGAACTTTACTATCAGTATATGAATGTAGAAGAAGACTTTATTAAAGATTTATTTTATTCAACAGAAACAAAACTTGGAAGAGTTTACGTTCAAGAAGAAGTATTGACTAATGATAATGAAGTAAGTATTTTAGATTATGAAAGAGCTACTCATATAATTGATGAATCAGCTCATATAGGTATAAGTATGTGTTATTGTAGACATAGAATGCAACATGTTGGAAAAGCCTGTGATGCTCCTATGGATATATGTATGACATTTGACAATGTAGCTAACTCTTTAATAAACAATAAATTTGCAAGACGTGTAGATAAAATAGAATGTAAGGAATTACTTCATCAAGCATATGAACATAATTTAGTTCAATGTGGAGAAAATGTTCGAAAAGGGGTTACATTTATATGTAATTGTTGTGGTTGTTGTTGTGAGGCGTTAGTAGCAGCAAAAAGATTTGGAAATCTTCACCCAGTACAAACAACTAGTTTTATACCAAATATAAACCATGAAAGCTGTGTAAAGTGTGGTAAATGTATATCTGCATGTCCAATAGATGCAATAAGTAAAGTAAAAGAAAATGATAAAGAATATATAAAAATTGATGAGGATAGATGTCTAGGTTGTGGAGTTTGTGTTAGAAATTGTCACAAAAATAGTCTTATGTTATTGAAGAGAGATGAAAAGATAATAACTCCTGCAAATTCAGTACATAGAGCAGTTCTCATGGCAATTGAGAAAGGGCAGTTGCAAAATCTAATTTTTGATAATAATGCCTTAGTTAGTCATAGAGCTATGGGAGCTATACTATCAGCTATATTAAAACTTGAACCAGCTAAAAAAGCTTTAGCTAGCAAGCAGCTAAAGTCAGTATACTTAGATAAATTACTAAGTATGAATGATAAATAAAGATTAATTTTATAATTGTAATAAAAATGGGCTATATTCAAATGAAATTATTTGAATATGGCCCGTTTTAAAATATTAAGCTATTTCTTTGATTTGTTTAAATGAATTTTCATTTCCATTTCCACCAATTTGTGTCACTGATTTAAATCTCATAGTTTTAAATAGTTCTTTTTGACTATAGTCTAGTAAATTTCCTACTAATATCACAGGAGATTTAGTCTTTCCAGCTAAAACTCCAACAGATAAACCATCTATTAAATCATCTTGTTTATTGATTCCATTTTTAGCTACATATAGATTGCTTATACTAGAATCTTTATAAAACTCTTTTATTACTTTCGCATTTGTTTCATTTCTAGTACTACCTGATATTCTTTGTGGATTTTTAAGTTTACTTTCTATATTTTTAGAAACTGTGTATTCTCCACCTATTATATAAGACTTATCTATTTTCTTATCTTTGAATAAATTATTTATTTCAGTTATATTACTATTTTCATTAGTAAGTATTATAGGCATATCATTTTGAGCTGATGCTGCACCAATACTTACTGCATCTGCTAATCCTTTTTCACCATTAACTACTGATATTTTTGATACATTACTAATTCCTTTTAATTCTTTAGCAAGATTCAGAGAAGTCTCATATCTATCATTTCCTGAAATTCTAGATACAGAGATATTATCTGATTTTATAGTATCTAAAGATTTCTCATTTACAGAAGCCTCACCACCAATTACATATACATTTTTAACTTTTAATCTTTTTAATTCAGCTAAAGTTTTTTCGTTTATCTGAGAGCTACCAGTTAACAATATAGGCGCATCTTTTTTATATGCGAATGGTGTTGCAGCTAAAGCATCTGCAATTGCAGAATCATTTATTAAAACGGCATTTTCAGCATTTTCCCAACCTGCTTGGCTTATCTTAATAGAAGTTTCATATCTATCAGTTCCTGTTAATGCATTTGCATTTACTTCATCTTGGTATGTAACTTCAAATTTGGCATTTGGACTTCCTAAGAAAGCTATTACGCCTCCTTTTGGTAATCTAACTCTATTGTTTTTTGTAACTAAAGAGTAGTTTACAGGGATTCCTTTATCATCATAAACTGCAAAAGATGAATTCTGAGGAAGATTAACTTCTATTTTTTTATTTGCTATATCATCACCAATTTTATACCATTTTGCATAGCCATTTGAGTCTAGTTGATATGTAAAAGATTTTTCTGATGATAAATTAGTCAAGGAATCTTCACTTACATATGTCTGTGTTGCAAATTTTAGGTATTCTGTACCATTTTCTTTATACAGTTTGATATCACTCAAATCACGGCCCATTACACCAGGTATTTCTATAAAAGCATTTGAGTTATTCTCATCTACTATTTTAGTATTAGCTAAAAAACCTGGAGTTTTATCAGAAAGGCCAAGAACTGCTTTAACAGAACCAAGCATATAGTATTGAGAACTATATTTTTCATCTACTAGATAGTAACCTTTTTCACTTCTTTTTTCCCATACTTCTTTGACACTATCTGATATATTATTGTCATCTACCTTTTGAGCTACATAGTATAAACTTGCTGTCTGACCTAATCCAGGAACATCATCATAAGAGCTCATATTTAAATATGTGATATTATTTTTTTCTTTTACAAATTTTACACAACTATTACCTTTTTCAGATACGAATCTATCTTGACCTATGTATACATATTTATCTTCAGAGCCATTTTCTATGTAAGGAGAAGATACTGTTAGAGTACCATTATCATTAACATCTATTTTTAACATACTTGAAGAAGCATAAAGACCACTATTTTCTTTTAAGTAACTTGGCATTTTAACTTGTTGTGGTTTACTAAATGTTTTATCAGGTTTTATTTCTTTAATTTTACCTTTTTCTTTTAATGCAGATAGTAAAATTTCTTGCCCAATTATTTCGTTAAGTTGACTACTTCCACCCGAAGAAACAACTGCAACTGCCATATTTTCATCTGGAAGCACTGTAAGATTACTATGGAATAATAAAGAATCTCCACCTTTTGTCAGTGCTTTTAGATTATATTGATTAAATGGATAAGTGTTGACACAATCCCATCCTAAACCATATCCAAGTATAGAGTCTTCACCTTCAGGCCATAGACCATTTAAATATTCTTTATTTTCCATAGCTTTTACTGAAGCAGGAGAAAGAATTCCATTTGACTTTTTCATAAACGTTTGTGCAAATGTGCATAGATTTTCTGCACTTGAATATAAGCCACCCATGCCTATAGTATTAAAGTTATCTTGTGGAACAGCATCTTCCCAATAAGGTACATAGGCTTTTGCAAGTCTTGAACTGTCAAAGTCATTTTCTGGAGTTTTTGTATTTTGTAAGTTAAGTGGATTATTTATGTACTTATCAAGAAAGTTAGTAAATGACATACCAGATACTTTTTCTACTAAAATTTCAGCTAAAGTAAATCCATCATTACAATAAACAGAAAAAGCTCCCGGTTTAGCTTTTAATCTTTGTTTCTTTAATTCTTCTAAGAGGTTATCATGACTATAAGAATCATTGTCTCCCAATAAAAGGGCATTTTTTAAACTTCCTCCCATTAACCCTGATGAATGATTTAATAACATTCTTGGAGTTATCTCTTTATATCTATCATCAGCCATTTTAAATTCAGGCATATATTTTACAACAGGAGTATCTAAATTTATTTTTCCCTGTTCAACCAACTTCATAACAGCTGTAGTAGTAAATACTTTACTGATAGATGCAATATTATACATATTATCCTTAGTTAAATTTTTATTATCTTGTTTGCTGTATACTCCGCCATTGCCAGAAATCTCAATTTTACCATTATCAATTAGAGCATATTGAGCACTTACAGCACCATATTTAGATAGTAAAGTTTGAATTTTCTCTTTAGCAAGAGCTCTAGTTTTTGTGTAAGACTCCGAGCCTTTACTATAATCATTTAACTCTATATCAGAGCTTTGATACTTATCAGAGATGTTTTTTGTGTCATTATCAGCAAAAGTAATACTTGGAGCAGCTGTAAATAGCATACTAAGTACTAATGTGCTAGATAATAACTTACATAATCTTTGCTTAAACATATTAAATTACCTCTTTTCCCTCTTAATAATTTATAATTAGCATAACATTCTTAATTATTTTAATCAACAGATTATTACTAAGAAAAATGCATTTATAATAAGTATACATTTTATGTATATGAGAAAAATAAAAATATAATATTTTGTTATTGGGCAAAAAATAAAGGGTATAAGTAAAGTATATAAATAAAATGGAGGAATCTTAAATTATGTACAAGACTATAGATAAAAATCAACTTAAGGAAATGATGAAAAATGAAAAAGATATTTTACTGTTAGATGTAAGAACTAAAGATGAATTTAATGAAAGTAAAATAGAAAATGCTATAAATATATCTTTACAAGAATTAATTAATAATATAGATGATATTTATGAATATAAGGATAAAAAGGTAATAGTTTATTGTAGAAGTGGTCACAGAAGTGTTACTGCATGTAATTTGTTAGCTGAAGAAGGTTTTAAAGATTTATATAACTTAAAATCTGGAATAATTGATTATATGAATTAAATGCTTAGATTATGTTAGACGAAGTAATTTAATATTAAATTTTTATGATATGCTTTTATAAATTATAAAGGCATATTTTTGTTTAAAGAAAATAAAGTGAAAATATCTGTGAAGGTGATATTTATTTTTTAGAGGAAGAGAACTACAAAGGATTAATGTAACTCTAAGTTCAACTAAAAATATACAGAGTGGCATAAAAAGTGTCAATCTGTATATCTTTAGAATAGAATTAAAATATAAAATGTAATTCGAAATTATATTTGTAAAATACATGCATATCTGATTATTGAGTAGAGATATATTTAAATATTCATAAGATGAATTAGAAAAGAACGAATTCTTTCTATCTTTTCATCATTAGAAATGTCATTACGTAGTAGTATACCCTGTTGACCATATACACAAAAATATGCTGTTGTATCGGAATCAGGAATATTAATTTCTCCTCTCAAATTAGCTAGTTCAATTTGTTTTTTTACAATTGGCACAAGCTTTTCGCAGACTTTCAAAGATAACTGGTCATGAATTTTTTTGTTTTGTTCTCCATGGCATACTTTGTAATAAAGATTATCATCAGTTTCTATATCAATAAATGTTGGTATTTCTTCAATTATTTGTTTTAATGTTTTATTTTTATTGTTTAGTATAGATAGCATTTTATCTACTAGAATTTGTGCATACTGGTCTATAGCACTATCAAATAAGATTTCTTTTGATGAAAAATAACGATAACACAGACCTTGTGCAACATTCATATGTCTTGCAATATCAGTAATAGAAGTTTTTTCATATCCATTTTCATAAAATAACTTTATTGCAGTATCTAAAATTTCTTGTCTACGCTCATTAGGTTCTTTAGTAATACGTGGCATATAGTATCCTCCTTCTGATTTCAAATACATAATAGCATATGGGATTTTGAAAGTCAATGAATGAATATCAGTCATTTATAAGTAATTATTGAGAAATAGTTTATTAACTATAAACTATAAAAAGGTAGTAACTGAGAAGCTACTACCTTTGATATAAACTTAAAACATAGATTATTTTTATAGGATTTTTAAAGATATAATCAAGTGTTTAATGTCCAGTTAAATTACTATCACCAAATTTTTTGTTAAATGGTTGTATAATTCTATTTATAGGTCCTTTTAGAAGTACATTTAAGCATATGAACAAAATCATAAATAATAGTAATACTAATATATCTTTAATTAAATTTGGAGGATATATACCACCAACAGCTTCTCTTGTGGCACCTATTGCGTAAGTAAATGGCATTATAGGATTTATTCTTTGGAAGAATGTAGGTGTAACTTGTATAGGGAATGTACCACCAGAAGAACCAATTTGTACGACTAGTAGTACTATTGCAACTGCCTTTCCTATATTTCCAAATACAGATACTAAAGAGTAAACTATAAAATTAAACACCATACTAGTAAACATGAGTAGAATTATTAGTAAAATTGGATGTTCTGCTGTTACTCCTAATAATAATATATCTCCAACTCCAATTATAAATCCTTGAACAAGAGCTATACTTAAAAAAGTAAGTCCTCTTCCAAAATAACTCTCATAAGGTTTATAGTTTCCATGTACAGATGTAGATAATAATGCTGAAAGCAGTAATATACCTACCCATGTAGAAAGAACACTATAAAATGGTGTCATTGCAGAACCATAGTTGGCAATTGGATATAATTTTTCTGTCTTTACTTCAACAGGTTCCTTTAAAAAGTTTGATTTTGTAAGTATATCACTTTCAAGTAAGTTAACTAATTTTTTCATATCATCGCCATTGCTAATTTTACTTAAAGTATCAACTAAGTCATCTAACATTCCTTTTGCCAAAGGAAGTTTTTCTCTTATTAATGATATACTTTCTTGTGCATTTCCTGAAAGGCTTAAAGAAGTAGTAAGAATCTCTTCAACCTTTGGAAGTTTTGCTTCTGCTTTATCCAAAACAGTAATTATATCATTTGCTACATTTATGCTTTTTTCAAATATACTGTTTATAGGTTTTGATATTTTTGAGTCAAAATTATTTAAAATATTTAAATTAATTCTACCTATACCATTTGATAAACTTAAAACGTTATTTAAAGCGCTTATAGATGGCTGTTGCCCAGATATAACCTTATCTTTAATATCATTTAATGTTGATATAGAAGAATCTATTTTATTGCTGGAATCTTCAAGGCTATCTATTACATCATCCAGTCTATTGTTTGATGTAAGCTGATTCAATTTAGTTAAAAAGTCTTCTAAAGTATCATTTAAAGATTGTAAGTTAGAAAGCTTTTCTGATAAATTATCTATCAATTTAGGTACATCTTCACTTCCACTGTTCACTGCATCAATTAAATTTAATGTAAGAGAAGAAGCAGAAGATGAAAGGTCAACCATTAAATTTAAATCAGACTTTATAAGAGGAGAAAGTTCATCTACATTGTTATTTGTATCCTCTAAGAATTTTTTTACATCACTTGATAATAATTTTGTATCATTTAAAGTCTTTTTAATTGTAGGTAAATCAGCCTTAATATCTTTAACTGTACCTGATAATTTTGAAGTAGCATCAGCAGCCAAATCGACAGTCTTATTTATATGGTCAAATCTTTTTTGAAGGTCCATAAGAGAGTTTTCAACTTTTGTTAGTTTTGGAAGCCCATGCTCAATTCCTGCACCAACTCCATTTGATACACCAAGAACTATTTCACTCACTGTCTTTATTATTGTTTGATTAACTTGTAACTGTATTGCAGAAGCTCCCTTATCAGTAATCTTTGGTGCAACTGCATTTATCTTTTCATTTACTGTATAGATAAGCTCCCCCTTTTTTACATCATCTGTAATTAGAGAAGTTAAATCTTTTGTGAAATCTTTTGGAATCTTAAGTGATGCATAATAAGTACCTTTTTTAACACCTTCAAGAGCCGTTTTCTCATCTACAAATTGCCAACCTAAACTTTTATTATCTTTAAGTTGCTCAATTAATTGGTCTCCGATATTAATTTTCTGTCCTGCTATCTCATTACCTTTATCTTCATTTGTTACGGCTACAAGCATATTAGCAGTACTCCCATATGGGTCCCAAGATGCTTTTATATTAAACCAAGCATATAAAGATGGTAAAAAAGCAAGTCCTAAAACTATTATAAGTACTGCATAATTTCCACGTATATCTTTTATGTCGTTTTTAAAAATTTCTAATATATTTTTTAACCCCTTTGAAGGTCTTAAATTCTTGATATTATTCCAGTTTAAAATTTCTTTTAAACCATTTGTTTTTTTCAAATGTCTCACCTCCTGAATATTTTAATAGATAAAAAAGTTAGATTTATAATCAATTTTAAATTATATTACTTTTTACACAAATAGTAAAGTTAAAGTTTTGTCTTAATTTTAATACATATATATTATATATAATAGTATGCTATAAATATATAAAAATATGGGAAATAAAAACAAATAATTTATAAAATATATAGTATAAAAATTAAGAATAAATCAAATATTTATAATTGATATAATCAATTAAATTATTGATTGTGATATACTTTTAATAATGAGAAAATGCTATGAAGGGATGATTGAATGAGGTATTTTAAAAAATATATAAAAAAATATATAGTATTGTTTTTAACAGCAGTATTTTTCTTAACATTGGAAGCTTTTTGTGATTTGGCACAACCAACTATAATGGCTAAAATAATTGATATAGGGGTTTCAAATAAGGACTTAGATTACATATTATCAACAGGAGCTTTAATGATAGGTATAACTTTTTTAGGAGCAGTATTTTCAATAATAAGAAGTATAATCTCAGCAAGAGTTTCTCAGTGTTTTTCTTATGATTTAAGACAGGATGTATTTGAAAAGATAAATACATATTCGTTAAAGCAAGTAGATAAGTTTGGAAGAGCCTCACTAATAACAAGAATTACTAATGATATTAATCAGATACAATTATTTGTTCATGGAACGATGAGAGTTTTTATAAAATCACCAATTATGTGTATAGGAAGCTTAATTATAGCGATAAAATTAAATTTAAAAATGTCAATAATTATTTTAATTGCAGTTTCAATTATATTTATTATAATATTGCTTAATATGAAAATTGGATATAAGCTATTTAAAAAAGTACAAGAAAGTACAGATAAAATAAACTCGAAATTGAGACAGTTTTTAGGTGGAATAAAGGTAGTTAAATTATTTTGTAGGTATGATTATGAGAATAAACGTTTTGAAGAATTAAACAATGAACTTTTTCAAAATAGTAGAAAAGCCACAACAATGATGTCATTTTTTAGACCAACAATTACAATAATTATTAATATTGCTATAATAATAATATTACTGATTGGGAGATATTTAATTTATTCTGGAGAAATTAAAATTGGAATTATAGTTGCTTATGTAAACTACATGACTAGAATATTAACATCACTTATAATGATTTCGCATGTTTTTAATGTTTTTGTGAGAGCAAAAGCTTCTTATGAAAGAATAAGTGAAGTATTGATTGATGAGAATGAAGAAGCAGTTATCAAAAATGCTGATTTAGATACTAAAAAAAGAGAATTAGAATTTATAAATGATGACATAATTTTTGAAAATGTAGACTTTTCATATAATAAAAATATAGAGGATAAGATATTAAAAGACATATCTTTTAAAATAAAAGAAGGGCAAAATATTGGAGTGATTGGCCAAACTGGTTCAGGAAAGACTTCTTTAATCAATTTAATTCAAAACCTATATGTAGTTGATAGGGGTGATATTAAGATTGGAGAGCATAGCATATATAGTATCTCCAAAGAAAGTTTAAGAGAAAAAATAGGTGTGGTTTTTCAAAATAGCAGTGTGTTTGGAAAGAGTATATCAGAAAATATAATTATGGGAAATAAGGATATAAGTAAAGAAGATGTTGTAAAAGCATGTGAAATAGCAAATGCAAATCAATTTATAACAAAACTTGAAAATTCTTATGATGAAGTTTTATTTCAAAGGGGTAAAAACCTATCAGGAGGACAAAGACAAAGAGTTACAATAGCTAGAGCTATAGCAAAAAAACCACAAATATTAATTCTTGATGATTGTTTTAGTGCAATGGACATCAATACAGAGACAATTATAAGGAAAAATATAAAAGACTATATAAATAATTTAAGAGAAAATGAAAACAAAAAATGTACTACTATAACTATTTCACAAAAAATTAGTTCTATAATTGACTGTGATAAGATTTTAGTTTTAGATGAGGGAGAGGTGGTTGGATTTGCTGCACATGAAGATTTACTGGTTAGTTCTCCAACTTATAAAAAGATTTTTGAGTTGCAAAATCTAGTAAATGAAGATGTAAATTAAGGAGGAAGTATATTGAATTTGAGTACTGGAAATCAAAAGGTGAGTAGACTAAAGAAAAAAGCAAAGCCTAAAGATTTTAAAAAAACATTTAAAAGAGTTTTTATGTACTTTAAAAAAGATAAAAAAATTACTAGATTGATTTTTTTACTAGTAATAATTGATTCAATTATATCAACTATAATTCCATATACTCTTGGGAAAGTAGTTGATATAATAAATATTGATATATATTCAAGGTCTATTTTCCTAAAAGGAATACTTATTTTACTTATATTTTATATAATTGAATTTTTAGTTAAGTTATTTAAGGGGATATTTACAGCTAGATTATCTCAAAGCATAGTTAGAGATATGAGAAGTAATTTATTTCTAAAATTTAGGAATTTGCCAATAAATTTCTTTGATAAGAGTCCCACTGGAGATATTATGAGTAGAGTAACTAATGATGTTGATAATATTAGTACAGGTATTTCAACATCATTAGTACAATTAATTACAGGAATTTTAAACATATTGTTAACCTTCATTATGATGTTTATATTAAGTCCTACTTTAACTTTTTGCAGTATTATATTAATACCAGTAGTGATGTTTCTAAGTAATTTTATTGCAAAGAGGACTAGAGTTTTTTTTAAGCAACAACAAGTGGAATTAGGAAAACTAAATTCTCATATTGAGGAAATGATATCTAATATAAATGTAGTAAAAGCTTTTAATTATGAGAAAAAATCTGTAAGTGATTTCAAAGAAATCAATGATAGGCTTTTGAGTATTTCACTTAAATCACAGATTTATACATCTCTTTTAATGCCTATTATGAACGTAATTAGTAATATAGGGTTTGCAATTATATGTATTATAGGTGGAGTACTTGCATCTAAAGATGTTATAACTATAGGCGTTATAGCGAGTTTTTTAAGTTATGTAAGACAATTTACAAGACCTTTAAATGAATTAGCCAACTTATTTAATACACTGCTTTCAGCTGTAGCAGGATGTGAAAGAGTCTTTGAAATTATGGATGAGCAAGAAGAAGCACAAATAAATAGTAGCACGAAAAGTGACATTTACAACAATAAAAATAATGATTTAAAAAATTCTTTTATAAATGGAGATATTGAATTTAAAGATGTAAGCTTTTCTTATGATTCGAAAAAGGATATTTTAAGTGATATAAACCTAAAAATCAAGGCGGGTACGTCAAATGCTATAATAGGAGAAACTGGTAGTGGGAAAACGACAATTATAAATCTGATTACAAATTTCTATCAAATAGAAAAAGGGAAGATATTTTTAGATGGTAAAGATATATATTCAATTGACAGGAATTGTTTAAGAAATTATTTTGGAGTAGTTCCACAAGAAAGTTATATATTTAATGATACTGTTATGGAAAATATAAGGTATGGAAATCTAATGGCAACTGATGAACAGGTTATATCTGCTAGTAAAATAGCAAATTCACATAAGTTTATAATTAAAATGTGTGAAGGATATGAGACTGTTTTATCAGATAGGGGTGAGGATTTAAGTGAGGGGCAAAAACAATTAATAAGTATTGCTAGAGCGGTATTAAAAAATGCACCAATACTTATTTTGGATGAAGCTACAAGTAATATAGATATAGCAACTGAAGCTAAGGTTCAAGATGCAATAAATAATGTGACTTATGGAAAGACAAGTATAATTATAGCTCATAGACTAAGTACTATATCAAATTGTGACAATATAATAGTTTTAGAAAATGGACGAATTGTAGAATCTGGAAATCATAAAGAACTAATAAAACTAAAGGGTCATTATTACAGAAATATACTACTGACAAAGAGAAGTTAAAAAATAATAAATAAATTTTAAAAAATTGTTTAAAGGTATATGACGCGGGTATATATAGATTAACTTAGAAAATAAAAAATTAAATTTGATATATAAAATATTAGGAGGAAATTAATTATGAAAAAATTTGTTTGTACAGTATGTGGATATATACATGAAGGGGATGCTGCACCAGCACAATGTCCAGTATGTAAAGTTGGAGCTGATAAGTTTGAAGAAATGAAAGGCGAAAAGAATTGGGCTGATGAGCACAGAATAGGAGTAGCTCAAGGTGTAGATGAGGAAGTAATCGAAGGATTAAGAGCTAACTTTGTTGGTGAGTGTACAGAAGTAGGAATGTATTTAGCAATGAGTAGACAAGCTGATAGAGAAGGTTATCCAGAAGTAGGAGAAGCATACAAGAGAATAGCTTTTGAAGAAGCAGAACATGCTGCTAAATTTGCAGAACTTCTTGGAGAAGTTGTAGTTGCAGATACAAAAGAAAACTTAAGAGTTAGAGTTGACGCTGAGTATGGTGCAACTGATGGAAAATTAAAATTAGCTAAAAAAGCTAAAGAATTAGGATTAGATGCTATACATGATACAGTACATGAAATGTGTAAAGATGAAGCTAGACATGGTAAAGCATTCTTAGGATTATTAAATAGATATTTTGGAAAATAAATTTAATATAAATTAAGTAAATTTTTAGGAGTATTTCATTCATGGTTTTTAAAGACTATGAGTGAGATACTCCTTTTTAAGTAACTATATTATGTATTTTTATATAAGATTAATAGGAGATTAAGAATTTCTCTTAGGTTATCTTAAGCTAGCTAAGACTAGTAGGAAGTATACAAATATAAAAATATTGAATTAAAAAGTAAATTAGATTCTAAAACAGTAAATTGACATACATATAGGAATACATTAGACTAAATATAAAAATATTGACTGTTTAATAAAAGGGGTGGATAAACTGATTAAGTATACACATAAAAGTAAGATAGCTATTGTAGTGCTACATGAAATTTATGGCATTAACAACTTTATAAAGGATATTTGTCAAAAACACTATAAAGATGGATATGATGTATTTTGTCCTGAACTTTTGGGTAGCGGGAAAATTTTTTCTTACTCAAAAGCTGAAGAAGCATATAATTTTTTTATAGGTAATGTAGGATTTAATATTTATGAAAAAGTAGAAAAACTTATAAATGATTTAAAGTTAAAATATAAACATGTATTCGTTATTGGGTATAGTATAGGTGCAACAATTGCATGGAGATGTAGTGAATATTCACTATGTGATGGTATAATTTGTTGTTATGGTTCCCGAATTAGAGATTATATGGATGTAATTCCAAAGTGTCCAGCTTTATTAGTATTTGCAAAATACGATTCATTTGATGCTGATTTTGTTGCCTCTCAACTTGCCAAAAAACAAAATGTTCAAATTGAAATTGCAGAGGCAAATCATGGTTTTATTGATACGTATTCAAAAAATTATTCCAATATTCATGCAAATGCATTTAATCTTCAAGAAGTAGAGTTTTTAGTTAAACATTCAAATATATAAATATAAGAATAGATGTAAAGTAAAGGTGCTTTTAGATAGTCAAAGATACTATATAAAAGCATCTTTATTTTATAGAAATTATGCTAAAATGAATAAGATTTATATGAGGAACAGGCTTAATTGAGAAAAAAAATCAAAAGAATACAATAATCACTTGCAAAAACCATACTATTGTGATAGACTTAAATCAAAATTAAGAATTGTAAAAAGAAGGAAAAAAATAGGTAATCATTTTAATGAGTCACAACTTAGAAATAAGATACTAGAATTTAAATATAAGATAAAGTATATATATAAATTTAAATTAGTATAAGGAGGAATCTCGTATGCCATTAGTGTTATCAAATATAGGAGAAGAAGTAGTTATAAAGAAGATTTCAGGAAGTGATAAGACAAGAACATTTTTAAATAGTATAGGATTTGTAGTAGGAACAAATGTTAAAATAATTTCTAAGATAGATGGTAATTTAATAATAGATGTAAAAGATACTAGAATTGCACTAGATAAAAAAATGGCAAGTAGGATAATAATATAGGGAGGTAGTAATATGAACAAGCTAAAGGATATTAAGTGTGGGGAAACTGTAAAAGTAAAAAAATTAGAAGGAGAAGGAGCCACACGAAGACGTATAATGGACATGGGGATTACAAGGGGTGTTGATGTATTTGTGAGAAAAGTAGCTCCTCTTGGAGACCCAATTGAAATAACAGTTAGAGATTATGAACTATCAATTCGTAAATCAGATGCAGAAAAAATTATTGTGGAATAATAAACTTAATTATAGTAGGGTTAATGCAATTATATAGTGAGAATGATTTTCTGTATCAAAAAATAATTTATGTATCTAAATATTAATGGAGGGAATTGAAATGTCAATAAAAATAGGTCTCATAGGAAATCCTAATTGTGGCAAGACGACAATGTTTAATGGACTTACAGGTTCATCGCAATATGTTGGTAACTGGCCAGGAGTAACAGTTGAAAAAAAAGGTGGAAAATTAAAAGGAAATAAAGATGTAGAAATAGTAGATTTACCAGGAATTTATTCTCTATCACCATATACATTAGAGGAAGTTGTTACACGTAATTTTATGCTTGATGATAAACCAGATGCAGTAATAAATATTGTAGATGCATCAAATATAGAGAGAAATTTATATTTAACAACTCAGGTTTTGGAATTGGGTATACCTACTGTTATAGCTCTTAACATGATGGATGTTGTTAAGAAAAATGGAGATAAGATAAATATTAAAAAGTTATCAGAAGTTATAGGTTGCCCTGTAGTAGAAGTAACAGCTGTTAAAGGGCAAGGAATTATGGAAGCTGCTCAAAAAGCAATTGAAATTGCAAGTAGTAACAATAAATTAGATTTTAAATTACCTTTTGTTGATGAAAGCAAAGGAGCAATAGAAAAAATCGAAAAAATAATAGAGGAAAAAACTCCATACATAGATATGGAAACACGTTGGTTAGCTGTCAAGTTATTTGAAAGAGATGAAAATGTTATACAAAAGCTTGATATTTCTAAAGGAATATTAAGTGAGATAGAAGAAATAACTAGAAGTTGTGAAGATGAATTGGATGATGATAGTGAAAGTATAATCACAGCAAATCGTTATGAATTTATTAGTTCAATAATTTCAAGCATAATAAAGAAAAATAGAAAAGGAAAAGAAACTGTCTCAGATAAAATAGATAAGATTGTAACAAATCGTATATTAGCATTACCTATTTTTGCACTTATAATGTGGGGCGTTTACTACATAGCAGTAAGTTCATTGGGAGCTATAGCAACTGATTGGACAAATGATGTATTGTTTGGAGAAATTATTCAAGGAAATGTAAGTAATTTTCTAGCTTCCGTAAATGTAGCTGATTGGTTACAAGGTCTTGTAGTCGATGGCTTAATTGGTGGAGTTGGAGCTGTATTAGGATTTGTACCACAAATCATGCTTTTATTTTTACTATTGTCAATACTTGAAGATTGTGGATACATGTCACGTGTAGCTTTTATAATGGATAGAATATTCCGTAAGTTTGGTCTTTCAGGAAAATCATTTATACCTATGCTTATAAGTTCAGGTTGTGGAGTTCCAGGTGTTATGTCCACTCGTACTATAGAAAATGACAGAGATAGAAAAATGACTATCATGTTAACTACATTTATTCCATGTGGAGCTAAAATTCCAATAATAGCTTTATTTGCAGGAGCACTGTTTGGAGGAGCTTCATGGGTAGCACCATCAATGTATTTCTTAGGAATTGTAATGATAATTGTTTGTGGAATTATATTAAAAAGAACTTCTTTATTTGTTGGAGAACCATCTCCATTCGTTATGGAACTACCTCAATATCATGTTCCTAGTGCAAAAGGTGTTTTAATTCATATGTGGGATAGAGGAAAAGCGTTTATAATCAAAGCAGGTACAATTATATTTGTTGCTTGTGGAGTAATATGGTTCTTACAATCATTTAACTGGTCACTACAAATGGTAGATGCAGGAGATAGTATATTGGCTAGTCTAGGAAATATAGTTGCACCAATATTTGCACCTCTTGGATTTGGAAACTGGCAATCATCAGTAGCAACAGTTACAGGTCTAGTAGCAAAAGAAAATGTAGTTGGAACATTTGGTGTTTTATTTGGTATATCAGATGCAACAGAACAAGACCCAACACTTCTTGGTTCAGTTGCAAGTATGTTTACAGTAGCTAGTGCATTTTCATTTATGGCATTTAACATGCTTTGTGCACCTTGTTTTGCAGCTATTGGTGCTATAAAAAGAGAAATGGGTTCATGGAAATGGACATGGATTACATTAGGATTCCAAACTTTAACAGCTTACATAGTTGCTCTTCTTATCAATCAAGTTGGAAGTGTACTTTTAGGAACTGGTGGAAGTATTGCTGGGGCAATAATATCTATAGTTATAGCAATAGCTGTAGTATTTGGAGTTTTAACTTATTCAAATAGAACAATAAAAAAAGATAAAATTGGTAATTTGAGCTATATGAAAAATTAGTTCATATAAATAAGGAGTGATGAATATGGCTACATTTGTTATAGCAGCTATTGTAGTAGTATTAATGGCATTGGCTGTGATGCATATGGTTAATAACAAAAAAAAGAATGGCAGTAGTTGTGGATGTGGTTGTTCTGGATGCTCAAGTAGTAAGAGTTGCCATGATACTAAAAGATAGATAAAATAAGGGTCTGATAAAAAGTTTAAATTACTTTATTATCAGGCTCTTATTTTTTATATAAATAATAAATTTCATATTTGAAGTCAATTAGACTATATTATATTTTTACTGTATAATTATAGACAAATATACGATTAGGAGGGATTATTGCTAAATACAGCAATATAAATGTAGATTATGTTTAAATTCGATGTAACAAACGAACTTATGTGTATAGCAAGAGGAAATGGTAAATTCTTTGCTAAAAAAGGTGCTATGGTAGCATTTAAAGGAAATTTTAATTTTGAAAAATTAATATTAGGCCCAAATAATGGTGGTGGTTTAGGTAGAGCATTACTAGGACATGTTCAAAGGTCATTGACAGGAGAACAAATGCCAATAATGGTTGTTGAGGGTGAAGGTGAAATTTACCTAGCACAAAATGCTTATCATGTAGATGTAATATCAATTGACCCAGGGGACTCGATTTGTGTTGAGAGTGAAAATTTATTAGCATTTTCAGAACAACTAGATTATAGTGTAAAATTAATTGGTTCAGGAGTAATATCTCAAAAAGGACTTTTTACTACACATTTAATAAATAAAACAAGCCAAAATCAAGATATTGCTATAATAACAGATGGAAACCCTCTAATACTTGAAGGGCCTTGTTGTGTTGACCCAGATGCGTTAGTAGCATGGACTGGAAGGGAACCATATCCTAAAGTAGCAAAACTATCATGGAAAACTTTTGTTGGTCAGACTTCAGGGGAATCTTATCATATGGAGTTTGTTGAACCTGGTCAAATAGTGATTATACAACCATCTGAGAGATTGTCTAGTTTGAATACAGATGCAACACCTTCTGACAGAATGAGGTCAGGTGGAGTAAGGATTGGCATAGATTAATTTTTATAGTGCATTTTAATTTTGATTTAAAATATATTTAAAGAATAAAAAGGGTAGCAGGGGTAGGTATATTAAAAAGGAGTTATAGATGCTGGAGAGAATTCATAGAAAGTTTAAAGGATATTACATTTTCTTATTAATCTTAATCTTATGGAAAATTGTATGTGTTTTAGGGTTATGGAGTAGCTATATTTTGCCTCCACCTGAAAGAGTTTTGGAAACTTTTATAAAAATGATAAATGATGGTTCTATTTTTTTGAATGTTTATGCTAGTGTTAAGAGGATATTTATAGGTTTTTTAATAAGTTCATTGATGGCAATACCACTGGGAATCGTGTTTGGTGTAAATAAAAAAATGTATGAATATTTCAAGCCACTATTTGAATTTATGAGAAGTACACCTCCATTAGCCTTAATACCTATGCTTATTTTATGGTTTGGTATAGGTGAAGAGTCTAAAATTATAATTATAGTTTTAGCATCTTTTTTTCCCATATTTTTAAATACGCTAAAAGGAATAAAAAATTGTGACAGTAAATTAATCGAAGTAGGAAAGTCTTTTAATTTATCTAAGAAAAGAATTTTTTGTAAAATAATAATTCCTAATTCTATGTTAGATATTGTTGTTGGGCTTAGTTTAGGTCTTGGTTATAGCTTTAGAGCTATAATTGGTGCAGAACTTATTGCAGCTTCTTCAGGTTTAGGGTATTTGATTTCTGATGGTAAGGATATGTCAAGAACTGATATTGTACTGGTTGGAATTTTTGTTATTGGTTTTTTAGGTATACTTTCAGATTATCTATTTTCAATAGCAATAGCAAAATTTAGCAAAGGGAAGCAGGTTGACTTAAATGGTTAGAAATGGATTTTTATTAGAGAACATACATAAAAAGTATTTAGTTGATAATAAAGAACATTTAGTGCTTTATGATGTATCATTGAGTATATCTAGTGAAGAAATAACGGTTATATTAGGGGAAAGCGGTTGTGGTAAAACAACTTTGCTTAGAATTTTAGCAGGTCTTGAAAGTGCCACTAGTGGAAATGTCTATTTTTTTAATAATGATAAAAAGTGTATACCAAAAGTAGGGGTTGTTTTTCAAGAAAGTAGACTAATGCCATGGCTAACTGTAAGTGAAAATATACTTTTACATACTGAAAAAAATAATAGAAGTAAAGTTGATTTAGATAGATATTTAAAGCTAATGAAACTTGAAAAGTTTAAAAACTCATATCCAAATGAGCTGTCAGGAGGAATGGCTCATAGGGTAAGTATTGCAAGAGCTCTTTCTTTTAACCCAGATATTCTATTGATGGATGAACCATTTGCGGCATTAGATTATTTTACAAGAAGAAAAATGCAAAAAGAAGTAGTGAATATCCATGAAAATACTAAAAAAGGGGTAGTATTTGTAACTCATAATATTGAAGAAGCTATGGAAATAGCAAAGAAAATAATTGTTTTTAGTAAAAATAAAGGGATTAAACAATTTAGTGTCGAAGATGAATATAATAGAGATTTAACTAAAAGCTATTATATAAGCTTGAAAAAAGAAATATTAAGGGAATTGGGGGAGTTTTAAGTGATTAAAAGAAACAAAAAAATTTTAGCAGTAATGACATCTTTAGTAATGGTATTGGTTGGTACTGTTGGATGTTCAACAAAAGAAGAGGGTAATAAAGATGTTCCTACAAAAAAAGAGACTAGTTTACCTAAGGAAATAAATTTAACCTATGTGAAGTCTCCACTTAATGTTCCAAGTATACTGGAAAAGAAAGATGATTCATTTGGTAAAGAATTTAAAAAGGATAATATAAAAGTTAATTTTCATGAACTAACAACAGGTCCAGAACAAACTCAAGCACTAGCTGCTGGAGAATTAGACTTTTTGCATGCATTAGGAGGAACATCTGCTATAATAGCTGCTTCTAATGGAGTTGGGCTTAAAATTACAAATATATATAGTAGATCACCAAAAGGATATATGCTTATAACTAACAATGAAAATATCAAATCTATAAAAGATTTAAAAGGTAAGAAAATTGTAGGCCCAAAAGGTACTATACTTCATCAACTATTGATTGCTGCACTTGCTAAGGAAGGTTATACTATAGATGATGTTGAATATGTAAACATGGATATTCCTAGTGCCGCATCTGCACTAGAAAGTAAAAGTGCTGACGTTGCAATGCTTGCAGGTCCAGTAGCTCTAAAAACAATAAATGCAGGTAGCAAAATGATAGTAAATGGAGAAGGTTTAGTTAGTGGAATAATAGTGACTGCAGTAAGTGATGATTTTGCTCAAAAATATCCTGAATTAGTAAAAAGATTTATGAAAGTTCATGAAGAAACTTTAAAATATATGGATGAAAATAAAGATAAGGTAATGGAAGATGTATCAAAAGAAGTTGGCTTGACTTTAGATGAAACAAAGGAAATGTATTCTTGGTATGATTTTAGTTCTAAGATAACAGATAAAGATATAAAAGAGTTAGAGGATACACAAGAATTCCTTATGTCTAATGGAATGCAAGAAAAGAAAATAAATATTAAAGATATGCTATATAATCAAAATTAGTATATTAATAAAATTAGCATATTAAAATAGAAAATACATCCTTATTTATTGTGAAAATAACATGATAAAAAGGATGTATTTTTGTTTTTGATTATTTTATATAATAAAATCTAATTAGAAACAGCTTACTATTTTATCTACGCTTATGTAGTCAAGTAATTTTCTCATTTTTTTACGATGAAGCAAAAACTTAGAATATGTGTCTTCTGATTGTTTTGGATCACCATAAACTTTCCAATATTTAATCATAGAAACTTCACAGTTACTATATCCCATAAATCCAATTACATCTTTAAGGGGATATCCTAAAAAGATACCTATTTCATCAGGAAAAGTATCAGTTTTAAGTTTTTCAACTAGATGCTCTAAATAAGCATTTACATTGGTATTTTGTTTGTATCCCAAAAACTTCAAGAAATTTACTGTTTTTTTACATTTTAATCTTTCTGATAATGCTATTTTATTTACAAATAATATCTTTAATCCTTTTTTTTCTTTATCAATAACTATAAAATCTATCTTTTTACACTTATATAAATATTTGTAAATATCACTAATTTTTTCCTCTCTATTTACGTCAGTAAATGAAATATTTATTATTTCAGCAGGTTTAGAGCCTAAAAAAACTGGACCTAAAACTTCCAAAAGCCATTTTATATATGATGATTCAATTTTATTTTTACAACAAAATTGTGAATTGCAACAATGCATAAAAGATAACCTCCTTCAAATGAAAACTAATATCAATTAATTAAATTATACTATGAATGATAATCAATATCAATCATAAAATTATATTTTTTTATTAAATTACTTATCTATTATAATTTCCCAAAAAATAAATTATAAATTGTTTAATTTTAGTAAATAAAAAATAAAAATATAGAAATACTAAATTGAGAAAGAAATTTATTAAAATTTTTTATAGTACAAAACATCTAGGAGGGTAATAAAAATGAAATTAAAAAGAACTTTATTTGTAGGATTAGCGTTAGTACTAGCTATAGGCATGACAGCATGTACTAAAAAAACTGAAGAACCAAGTGAAAATGCAGGGAAAAATCCAAATGAATCAGTAAATAACAATGAAGGTTATATGAATTACTATTCAACAAGCTATAATGATTATATAGCAGGTTTAAATAGATATTCTATTTACGATACTCCAGAAAGTATAAATAATCAGTTTAAGGATAAAGAATATCCAGGAAACGAAAAATATTTAAGCGAAGTAAAAGCTGCATACAAAGACAGTAGAGATAAAATACAATCATTTGTAACTTCTCTTAAAAAAGATGGTAAAACAGAAGACGCAGAACTAAAGAAAATGAATGATGAATTAATAACTGAAGGTGAAAGATTAGTAAAGGATATAGATGATAGATTAGCAAAATTAGATAAAGTATCTGATGAAGATATGAAAAAAGGTCAAAATGACTTTATGAAATTAGTTCATGGAACAGAAGATGTTGGAAATGATATAGGCAGTGGTTTTAGAAAAATGATAAAAGATATGAATGATAGATTAGGAATAACAGGAAACAATAAAAAATAGTTATTTATATTTATTTAGGAATAATAAAAAATAAAAATTTTAAATAAATTTATTGACAAATATTATTAATAAATATATTATATATAACATAGCAAGAAATGATAATCGAATTAAATTAAATAACGTCTTATCAAGAGTGGTGGAGGGACTGGCCCTTTGAAACCCGGCAACCAGTATATTTTATATACATTGGTGCTAAATCCTGCAACTAATATAGTTGATAGATGAGTATAAATAGCTTTCTAAGCCTGAGTTTATACTCAGGCTTTTATTTTGTTAGATACAAACTTAAAATACATAAATAAAAATAAACATACAAATTGAGCAGAATATGTGGGGAGGAAATTTTATGGTTAGCATAAAAAATGTTAATAAGTATTATGGAAAGATTCAAGTACTTAAAGATGTAAGTATTGAGATAGAATCTGGAGAAATTTTTGGGATAATAGGTCATAGTGGTGCTGGAAAATCAACACTACTTAGATGTATAAATGGGCTAGAAGAGTATCAAGAAGGTAGTGTGCTTGTATCTGACAAGGAAGTAAAGTCATTAAATGAAAAGCAAATGAGAGATTTAAGAAAAGAGTTAGGAATGATTTTTCAACACTTTTCACTACTTGAAAGAAAAACAGTGTTTGATAATGTAGCATTACCTTTAGAGTGTTTTGGATATACAAAAGCAGAGATTAAAAAAAGAGTTTTAGAGTTATTAGAAGTGGTTGGTATATCTGAAAAGAAAAATGATAAACCAAGAAACTTAAGTGGCGGTCAAAAACAGAGAGTTGCAATTGCTAGAGCATTAGCACTAAATCCACAAGTACTTCTTTGTGATGAAGCAACTTCAGCATTAGACCCAAATACTACAAAGTCAATTCTTTCATTACTTGAAGATATAAATAAAAACCTAGGAATAACAATAATAGTTGTAACTCACCAAATGGAAGTTATAAAACAAATTTGTGGAAGAGTGGCAATAATGGAAAATGGAGAAGTATTAGAAGTAGGAGATACAGAAGAAATTTTCTTGAGAAATACTAAAGGGCTTAGAAAATTAATAGGTGAAGAAAGTATAATTTTACCAAAAGGAACAAATATAAAAATACTATTTCCTAAAGACATTTCTAATGATGCTATTATTACAACAATGGCAAGAGGGTTAGATATAGATGTATCTATAATCTTTGGGAAATTAGAACAATTTAAAGAAGATATTTTAGGTTCACTTATTATAAATGTTTCAGATAAAAGTGGAGAGAAAGTAAAACAATATCTTACAGATAAGGGCATAAGATGGGAGGAAATGATAAATGAGTAGTCTAATTGATTTTTTAACAACACTATTTCCAAATGCATTATTACAAACTTTATATATGGTCATAGTACCAACTGTAGTAGCAACAATATTAGGATTTATACTAGCAATTATATTAGTAGTTACAAAACCAGATGGATTAAAACCAAATAGCACGATTAATGGTGCACTAGGATTTATAGTAAACATATTTAGAAGTTTCCCATTTATGATACTTATAGTTGCAATGATTCCAATAACAAGATTAATTGTTGGAACAAGTATAGGAGAAACTGCTGCAATAGTACCAATAACTATTGGTGCAGCACCGTTTATCGCTAGAATTATAGAAAGTTCATTAAATGAAGTTGACAAGGGATTAATAGAGGCTGCCAAATCTTTTGGAGCTACAAAAAAACAAATCGTATTTAAAGTTATGATAAAAGAAGCAATGCCTTCAATAGTATCTGGAATTACATTATCAGTAATTTCTATACTTGGTTATACAGCTATGGCAGGTGCAGTAGGAGCTGGTGGACTAGGTAATATAGCACTTATTTATGGATACCAAAGATTTGATACAGCAGTAATGGTTTATACAGTAATAGCCCTTGTAATACTAGTTCAAATAATACAAGGTTTAGGAAATCTAGCTTATAAGAAACTAAAATAACTTAATTAATAAAACATTTTTAAAGGGGGAGTAAAAAATGAAATTAAAAAAATTATTATCAGTAGCATTGGTGTCAGCAATAGCAATATCAGCAGTAGGATGTTCAAACAAAGAGGATAAAAAAATATTAGTAGGGGCATCATCAAATCCACATGCAAAAATATTGGAAGTTGCAGAACCTTTATTAAAAGAAAAAGGATATGATTTAGAAGTAAAGATATTTGATGATTATGTTCTTCCAAATACAGCCTTAGATGAAGGTTCTTTGGATGCTAACTTCTTTCAACATATCCCATTTTTAGAGGAGACTGTTAAGGAAAAAGGATATAAACTTACTTATACATCTAAGGTTCATATAGAGCCAATGGGATTCTATTCAGAAAAAGTTAAATCCTTAGATGAAATAAAAGATGGAGCAGTTATAGCTGTACCAAATGATGCAACTAATGGAGCTAGAGCACTTAAATTATTAGCAAAAAATAAATTAATAGAAGTAAAAGATGGAGAACTTATAACTAAAAAAGATATAACTAAGAATCCTAAAAATATACAAATAAAAGAAATGAATGCAGAACAATTACCAACAGTATTAAAAGATGTTGATGGAGCAGTAATAAATTCTAATTATGCTTTAACAGCTAATTTAAATCCTACTAAAGATGCAATAGTAATAGAATCAAGTGATTCTCCATATGTAAATATAATTGCTTGTAGAGAAGATAATAAAGACAGTGATAAGATGAAAGCTTTATCAGAGGCTATGAATAGTAAAGAAGTTAAAAAATTTATACAAGATGAGTATAAAGGAAGTATCGTTCCAGCTTTTTAAATTAAATATACAAAATCTATAAAATGAGTAAAATTTAAAAACTTTACTCATTTTTTTTTATAACTAGAAAGTGACAAATTTTTTGGGAGAATTGTGGTAACATATTTATAGATAAAACTATATAAAAATGAAGAAGTGGTGGGGAATATGGAATCTAAAGGAACTTTAAGGAAGAATAAAGTCTATATATTGGCTAATGGGTTATTTTTAATTATTGCACTTTTGAATATAAATTTATATACAGTTTCCATAAATATGTATAGGATAATTTTACTTTGGATATTTGGATATTCTATAGTTTATATAACTAGTTTCGAAAAGGATGAATTTATAAATATACTAAAATCAGGATGCCTTGTATTAGTTTTTGTGGGGATTTTAGGAATAGCAGAATTAGAGATTCAAAAATTCCAAGTTATGATACTCAATTTAAGTATAATTAATATGTCTACATTTATATACTTAACAATTTCTAAAATAAAAAAACTGAGAATAAGTCATGTGTTGATTTTCAATAGTACTTTTGTAATAGTAGATTATTTTCTAAGAGGTATTTTTAATAACTTTTATTTGAATATGATTATTATGACAATTAATATTGTCATGTCTTTGTTCAATTTATTGTTTGTATTAAACAAAATTAATAGTGAAACTGAACATTATAGCTTAATAAAAAATTTATCATACTTTGCTTTATTTGCAACTATTATAGGTTTTATAACAACTTGTCAAATTAGTATAGTAGATACAGATAGATTAGTAGGAGTAGTGTATTTATTGTTATGTAATCATACTTACTATGTGTATGTATACAGCTTAAGTAATAGAGTAGTATATCCATATTATGAATTAAATTCAATAAATAAGAAATTAAGTAAAAAGTCAGAACAATTAAGTAAGATAAATCTAGCAATAGAAAAAGATATGACTATACAGAAAACATTAAAAAATTATATAGATGAAAGAAAAGAGTTATTAAGACAGGCACTTGATACTATACCAAATGTGTGGATAATAACAGATTATGATTTTAATATAAGTTATACAAATAATGCATTTAAAGACGAATTTTCAAAGGACATGAAAAACTTTTATCACATATTAAATTTTATAAAAGAAGATGAGAATGTAGCTGAAAAGCTAAAAAAATTTGATAAGGATATAAGTATAATTGATAAACAAGTAGAGTTAAATAATAAAATATATTTGTTAAGTTTAAGTAATAATGAAGAAGAAAGTAATTATTTAATAAGCTTAAATAATATTACAAATGAAATAAAAATGGATAAAGAGATAAGGGCTATAAATAAAGATTATGAAAATATAATATTAAATATACCATCTCCTATACTTGTAAGAAGTGCAGAAGGTGGTATAAAGAAGAATAAAGTAATAAGTATAAATAAAAAATATGAAAAGAGTTTTAAATGTACACCAAAAGAGTTAGTCAATATGACACTAGAAAAATATTTTGAAACTTTTAACATAGATTTCTTTGATAATAGAGATTTTAAAAGATTAAATCTAACAAAAGAAAAGAAAGCTGAAATAGTAAGCTATAATGATACAGCAAATTGTATAGTTAACTTTGTAATGTCTGATTCAGATGGTGAAGAGCATGTTGAAGAAGTGAGAGTTGGAGATTATTGGTCAAATAATCAATTATTTAAATTACTTACATTTAGAGATATAACTAAAGAAATAAATATACTTAGAACAGTAAATGAACAAAAAATAATATATGAAAAATTATTAGATGCTATACCAGAGGCTATTTTTCTTGAAGATTTAAGTACATCCAGAGTACTTTATACGAATAGAGCTTTTAGAGAGTTATTTGGAATATCAAGTGATGTACTAGGAGTAACGACACAAAAATATAGAAATATCTTAGTAAAAAAATACATAAACAATTTAAATATAGGTGAAAGAGAAAAAAGTATTCATATAGTAAATGAAAACAATCATATTAGAGAAGTAAAAATGATATCAAGAACCTTATACTTTGGACAAAAGAGAAGTAGAGTAAGAATCATTAAAGATTTAAGTGTACAAAGAGAGTCTGAGAGACTTAAAAAAGCATTAATAAAACAAAGACAGTATGACCAGATGAAGATGGAATTCTATGCTAATATATCTCATGAACTCAAGACACCTTTAAACAATATCTATAGTTCAGTTCAGCTTATCGAGAATCTTTATAAGAAAGGAAAGATAATTGACTGTCAAGATATATTAAGAGAACACATAAAAATAACTAAACAAAACATGTTTAGATTATTAAGATTAATAGATAATATAATAAATATTTCTCAAGTTAAATCAGAAATATATAAGATTAAAGCGGTTAATTTTGATATTATTGACATAACAGAAAGAATAGTTACATCCATTAGCAGTTATGCAAAATCTAAGGGAATTGATTTAGTTTTTGATACAAATGAGGAAACTATGAGAGTAGGACTTGACCCAGAATCTATAGAAAGAATAATATTGAATATATTATCAAATGCTATAAAGTTTACCTTAGAAGGTGGAGAGATACTTGTAGGAATATATAAAGAAGGCGAAAATGTAGAAATAGTTATAAAAGATACTGGAATAGGTATCGAGAAGGGAAAATTAAATGATATATTTAATAGATTTAAACAAATTGAAAATAGTGGTATATCAAACGAATTTGGCAGTGGAATAGGACTTTGTCTTGCAAAATCGTTAATTGAAATTCAAAATGGAGAAATTTATATAGATAGTAAATTAGGAGAAGGAACAGAGGTAAAAATAATATTCCCAATTAAAGAAGTAGTTGAAGAAGTCTATGATAAGTCAAGTTACAATGATAATATTGAAAAATTTGAGATAGAATTTTTTGATATATATAAGTAGTTACTATTGAAATCCATCATTTTATATATTAATATACAATTAAAAGCAGACTAATTTTACTTATGATTTTAGCTGTATTTAACTGACTATAAATAAACTTTATGAGGTGAAATTTTGGAAAAGGATTTTTTTAGAAAAAATGGAATTGATTTGGCTAAATCTATATTAGGTAAATATTTAATAAGAAAATATGAAGACAAAACAATTGTTACAAAGATAGTAGAGACAGAGGCGTACATGGGTGTAAATGACAAAGGTGCACATGTATATGGTGATAAAAGAACTGAGAGAACTAAGCCTCTGTACTTAGATGGTGGACATATATATGTTTATTTAATTTATGGTATGTACAATTGTTTAAATCTATCAGCAAATATAGAAAATATACCAGAGTGTGTGTTGATAAGAGGTATCGAACCAATAACTTCTTTAGATGAGATATCTATAAATAGATACAATAAATTGTATGAGAATTTAAGTAAGTATCAAATAAAAAATATTACTAATGGGCCAGGCAAACTTTGTAAGGCTTTAAAAATAGACAGAAGTTTAAATAGTAAGAGTATAATGGGTGAAGAATTATATATAAGTGATTTTTATTATGATAATGAAGGGAAAAAAGTATTTAGTGAAGGTGAATTGGATATAAAAACTAGTAAACGCATAAATATAGACTATGCAGAAGAAGCAAAAGATTTTTTATGGCGTTTTTATATAGAATAAGTAGTTATATTAATAAGATATATATTTATAGAAATTATTTTTTATAAATGTATATCTTATTTTTTCTATAATTTTTATTTTAGTATAAATAATAAATAAAATTATAGAATTGGATGTGCATTTTGATAGATTTTTATAATTATTTTCAATTGTTCTATTTATACAAACAAAGATATATTTCAACAAAATAAGTATAATAATATTATACTACAAAATAAATAAATATTAACTTTTGGATGTATTTTATTAAGAATAGTAGTGTTTTTATGTAAGGTTAGTTTATTTTATATTAAACAGATTATTTATTACAATAAATGATTATTCATAAAAAACAGAAAAATTTTGACAAAAAAAGAAAGTATCTTTAGAATAGAGATATATTTAAAATCGTATGATTGAGGTTATAAGATGATTTCATATACTTTGATATGAAAATTATTGATAGACAGAACGATTAAAAATGAAAATTAAAAAGATGATAAATGTTTTGATGACAATTGCAAAATTAGGAAATAATAAGGCTGTATAAAGATAAATAGTAAGAAACAATATGTATAGTTTTGGACTGTAAAATATAAGGTGTTGTAGAAATAAAAAAAGGCATTGAATAGATACTATTAAATTGTAAAATTATGTTATAATTATTATAAAGGATGTAAGAATCTGTAGAAATAGCAATATAATAAGTTTAATTTTTAATAGTTAAATTCAAATAAACTATATAATTTATGTATACAAATTAAAGATAGTAATTTGATAAAAATTATACTATTGATAAAAGTTATACTAATAAGATTTATATATTATAATTACTTATAGATAATAAATTTTATTATATGAATAACTTAAGTTTTATAATATAAAAGAAGTTGCTATAATCAGATATATTAAAAAATAGAAAAATAATTAATAGCTTTTACTAAATTAGGTAGAGACATATATAAAATAAATTAAAAATAATGATAAATGTGTAGACAAAAGAAAGTGAATAAATTATATTTATACTAATAAAGTTTTTTTGAGGTGAAATATTATAGATATAATAGCCTATATTTATATTCTTATATTTATATTATGAAAAAATTAAAATTATTTAGGGGTGATGGTTTTGAATAAGGACATAGGAGCAAAAATAAAGCAACTTAGAACTCAAAAACAAATGACACTGAAAGATATGAGTGAGAAAACAAACTTATCAATTGGATTTTTGTCACAACTTGAAAGAGGATTAACAAGTGTGGCAACAGATTCATTGGGGAAAATAGCAAATGTATTGGATGTAGATTTGACTTACTTTTTTATGAAACCAAAGGAGCATAAGAGACCTGTATTAAGAAGTTATGAAAAAGAAGTTTTTGATGTAGAAAATTCAACATTTATACATTATCATTTATCATCTAATTTAAAAGAAAAAACTATGTTACCAAGATTAATTGAAATTCTTCCGAGTAAAAGTAGTGAAGAAATTTGTTGCTATGTACATAGTGGTGAAGAATTTGTATATGTTTTAGAGGGCACTCTTACAGTGTTTTTGGGTGATGATCAAATAGAAATGTATCCAGGTGATACAATACACTACAATAGTGAAAAGAACAATCATAATTGGGTTAACTATACTAATAAGATGGTAAGAATTTTAGTGGTAAGTATACCAAATCCGTTTGAAAATTCTGATACAGTTAAAGAAGCTTAAAATTTAGTTATTATTTATTTAAGGAGGAGTATTATAGTGAAAAAAATTGGATTTATAGGTGCAGGAAATATGGCCAGTGCTATGATAGGTGGTATAGTAAATTCAAAATTAGTTGAACCTAATATGGTAACAGCATCAGCATATACTCAAGGAACTCTTGATAGAATACATGCAAATTTTGGCATAAATACTACAAAAGATTCAAAAGAGGTTACTAGAAATTCTGATATAGTAATTGTAGCTGTTAAGCCAGACATATATGATGATATTTTAGAAGAGATAAAAGATTTTGTAGATGATAGTAAAATTATAGTTACAATAGCAGCAGGAAAATCTATAAAAGATATAGAGGCGATTATAGGTGGAAATAAAAAAATAGTTAGAACTATGCCTAATACTCCTGCACTTGTAAATGAGGCTATGTCTTCAATATCTATAAATAAAAATATAAAAGATGAAGACTTAGAAGCAGTGGTAGAAGTATTTAGTTCTTTTGGAAACACTGAAGTCGTACCAGAATACCTTATAGAAGCAGTAATTGGAGCGAGTGGCTCTGCACCAGCATATGTATTCTTGTTTATAGAAGCTATTGCAGATGCAGCAGTAATTGCAGGAATGCCAAGACAACAAGCGTATAAATTTGCATCACAAGCAGTTATGGGTTCTGCAAAAATGGTACTTGAAACAGGAAAACATCCTGGTGAACTAAAAGATATGGTATGCTCACCTGGAGGGACTACTATAGAAGCAGTTAAAGTCCTTGAAGAGGAAGGTTTTAGAGCATCTGTTATAAAAGCGATATGTGCATGTATAGAAAAATCTCAAAAAATGAGTGAGTAATAAAAATTTATTGGAAATAAAAAGAATTGCCTTTTATAGAAAATTTCTATGTTAGGCAATTCTTTTTATTTACTTAAATTTTAAAATAAGCCTGAAAGCCAATTCTTTATTTTTTCAAAGAAACCAACTGAGTCATCGGTATTTGATTGATTTTCAGAATTATTAGTTGTGTTGTTTTCACTTGGTTGAGTGTTATCATTATTTTCACTATTATTTTCTGAATTATCTGCACTGTCATTATTGTTAGAGTTAGTATTATCTTGTGGATTTATTTGAACACCTTCTGTAGAGTTTATTACAGCATTTGAGCCAAGAGACTCATCATTAGTGTTATTTAAGATTCCTAAATCTTTTTTATCTCCTCCTGAGAATAAACCAGAGAACCAATCTCCTATTCCACCAAACCATCCACCTATAGTATCTAGTATTCCAGAACCTTTAACACTATCACCTAATTTTTTTAATTGTTCATTTACATTATCTGATACATTATCTAATGTATTTTTCATATTATTGTAATCATAATCTTGGTCAGCTATTTTTTTCATTACACCTTGAATTTGTTCTTTTTGTTCTGGTGTAATAGTAATATTGTAATTATTTACAACATTATTTATTGTATTAGCTATTTGATTAGTATCCTTTGTACCATTTTTTACAATTTCTGTTTTGATATCATTCATTACACCAGTTGCTTTTTCTTGACCTATGTCATCTCCTAAATCACCTGTAACTACTAATTCTTCAGATGCAATTTCTTTTTTTGTTTCGTCAAGTTTTTTTCCTGATGCATCTTCAAATGCTTTCATAATTCCTGTCAAGGCACCAGTACCACTTACAGGATATGGAGCGGCAGCAATAACATTTGCATTTTCAAGACCAGCTGTTGTAAGTGTTGAAGCAATCATTGAGCTAGTTACCCAAGTTAAATTTGCTGTTTTAACATTAATTCCATTGCCATTTGTTGTAGGCTCAACATAAGAGCAAGAAATAGTAACTTTACCAAGTTGGCTCTCTGTTGCAACACCTTGTAAATATTGTCTTTCTTCTGCATTTGTTACATCTAAAACTAAGACTTGGTCTTTTTTAACTCCAAAATAATTAAGCATTTGTTGCTTTTGAGATTCTGATAAGTTAGCTCCAAGTGTAACAACATTTGTGCCATCTGCATAAGCAAGGTTTAAACTTCCAAACACAAGCATAGTAGATATAATAATAGAGCTAATTTGTTTTTTAAACTTCATAATAATCCTCCTAGATTTAACATACATTACATTTTCAATATATCTTTTTATTAATATATTGAATAAAAATATGTGCTACATTTCTATTATACTAAATATAAACTATTTTTTAAATCAATGCGATTACAAGTTTGTAATAAAAAAGGTAATATAAGGTAAATAATAAAAAATAATTTTTATAAGAGATTGAAAAAACAATTAATGTAGTATACTATAATATAGAAATGATTATGATAATGTTATAGAATCGGAAGGAGAAAAAATAAATGTCAAAAGAATTAGTAAAAGACAGAGTAATAAAATATTTAATAGAAGATTTATTAGTACCTCAAGATATGATTGATACAAATGTTGAATTAGCAGAATTCGAAGAAGGTGCAGAGGGAACTTTAGATATTATTGTAAATGTTAAAGACGATGAAGATTATTACGCTCCAGTAATGATAGTACAGTGCTTAGATGATGATGTAGAATTAGAAGGGGAAGTTTTACAAAAACAAATAGAATTTCTAGAAGAAGTAGATAACATAACTATGTCAGGTAGATTGGTTTTAACTAATGGTGATGCTATGATGTATGCTGATTGGAGAGGCGAAGAATATGATACTGAGGCAGCACTTCCAACTTATGATATAATGGTAAAAGAGTTTAATGAGATGGAACAACAAGTTAAAGATTTAGAAGAAGAACATCATCATCACGATGAAAATTGTGGATGTGGATGCAATCATCATGAAAAGTAAATAACAAGAATATATATTAAAAAAGACTGTTTAATTAACAGTCTTTTTTTAGACATATATCAATTTAAAAACTTAGGATATAACAATATATAATAAAATAAATTATATATATAAGGAGGATATTAGGGTTAGAAGTAGAATAATATTATAAGTATAGTTTTTGTAACTTTGTATACATAATATACAAAACAACTTGTTTGAAGAATGGGATATTATGTAGTTGTAGATTATGTAGTTTTAAATTATTTATTTTTGTTTTAGCAAATTCTATGAATAGAAGGGGTTTGATTATGGATACTAAAAAAGAAAATAATTATGAAAATTATATTTGTGTGGGTTCATCAAATGTATCAAATGCGATGAAAATGTATTTAAAGGAAATTGAGGAATACAAAATGTTGTCAGCAGGAGAAGAAGTAGAACTGGCAAAGGAAATAATCAACTCATCTTCAGTAGCAAAGGAAAAGTTTATAAATTCAAATTATAGGTTGGTAGTGAGCATAGCAAAAAGATATAAAAGAGATAGTATTGATATGCTAGATTTAATTCAAGCGGGAAATATAGGACTCATAAAAGCAGTAGAGAAGTACGATTATAAAAAAGGATACAAATTTAGCACTTATGCTACATGGTGGATAAAACAAAGCATAACAAGATATATTGATGATTGCGAAAATACTATTAGAATACCTATACATCTTCACCAAAGAATAAATTTTGTAAAGAAAAAGAAACAGGAACTTTTAAATGTATTATTAAGAGAACCAACTGTAGATGAGATTGCAGATGCCTGTGGTCTTGAGGTTGAGAAAGTATTGGAATTATTAAAACGAGATAAAAATGTTGTATCTTTGGATACACCATTAAAAGAAGATGAAGATAGTAGTTTAGTTGAATTTATACCATCAGATGCTGATTTTAAAGATGTTGTAATGCATGAAGTGGAACAACATAATTTAAAAGAAAAAATAGAAGAATTACTTACAGGTCTTGGAGAACAAGAACAACAGGTTTTGAGAATGAGATTTGGTATTGATGATGATGACCCTAAGACATTAGAGCAGATTGGAAAAGTATTTGGAGTTACTAGAGAAAGAATAAGACAAATAGAAGCTAAAGCAATAAGAAAATTAAGACATCCAAGTAAATTAAAACAATTAAAGCATTTTTATTAATATTTTTAAAGTGAATATAAAAGAAAGTAGGAGAAAGATTCTCTTACTTTCTTTTTTTCTTTTGTTATACTTACATATATTCAATAATAATTTTTCAATAGAAAAATATAAAATTAACAAAATAAAAATTACTTCTACATTACTTTAACTTGCAAAAAAGTTGAGTTTTCACTAACTTAGTGACGATTATTAATAATCTTATTAATATATTTTATTTAAAATACACTTATACTTTTCTGTTAAGTATTCTTCAGTGAGGAGAATATTTTTAAAAAGTTTCTTTAAATGAATAGTTATTTAGAAAAAGTGATTAAAATTTTTCAAAATAGATAAAATATGTTAAAATATAACTTAAAAAAGACGATAAAAATGATTATATATTTTCCATATATGGAGATTATTAAGTTATAAGAAATGAATAAAATGAAATTTGAAGATATAGACAATAAAAAGTTTTTGTTTTACCAAGATTAGAAAATGATAACTCCATTTCTGTGAACTCAATTAAATTTACACTATTAGATTTAAATTGTAATTATAGAAAATGCTGTAGAAATAAAAAAACATGAAGGTAATATTATTTATAATATATTAAAAAATAAACAGCCACTATTATATTTGTAAAATGTAAGAATAATATATTAAATTATATGCAATAGGCTAGCTTTTACTGAATTAAAAGAAGTGTGTTAGAAGTGGAGTGATAAAATGAGCAAAGTAGCTAAAGCAACTTTTTATTTAATGATAGTTACTGTAATATCGAAGATTCTTGGTATGGGTAGAGAATTAGTTTTATCGTCAATTTACGGAACAGGTTTGTATACAGAAAGTTATTTGACAGCTATGAATATACCAAATATTATATTTGCAGCAATAGGAACTGCTATAGTTACTACTTTTATACCAATGTATCAAGATATAAGTAGTAAACAAGGTGAAAAACAAGCAGTAAAATTTTTAAACAATGTCTTAAATATAATAGTTGGTATATGCATAATTGTAGCTATACTAGGTGTGATTTTTTCAAAACAACTTGTGAGTATATTTGCTATAGGATTTGAAGGCGAAAGATTTGAGCTTACTGTAAAATTTACTAAAGTACTTATAACAGGAATCATATTTATAGGTATTACTAGTGTTATGTCAGCCTTTTTGCAAATAAAAGAAAAATTTATCGTAGTTGGATTTGGTAGTATCCCCTATAATATAGTAATAATTATTTCAATAATGATAAGTACTGTATTTGGACCATATGTACTTCCAATCGGTGCTGTAGTTGCTATGATAGTTCAGCTACTTTTTTACATGTTTTTTGTTAAAAAAACAGATTACAAATATTCATTTTACTTAGATTTTAAAGATGATAGTCTTATAAAATTGCTGGCTTTACTTTCACCAGTGTTTATAGGTGTTGCTGTTAATCAAGTAAATTCATTAGTTGATACAACTTTAGCATCCACACTGGTTAAAGGGAGTATACCAGCACTTACTTATGCAGATAGATTAAATGGATTTGTTACAGGGACATTTACAGCCTCAATAGTTTCTGTTATGTATCCAATGCTGTCGAAATTAAGTGCAGAGAATAATCAAAAAAAATTTACAAGTTCAGTTAAATCTAGTGTTAATATGATAATAATTTCTATGATTCCTATTTCAGTTGGGTCTATTGTTTTTGCAAATCCAGTTGTTAGAATCATATTTGAAAGAGGAGCTTTTGATGCTAGAGCAACTCAAATGACGGCAACTGCTTTAGTTTTCTATGCAATAGGAATGACTGCCTTTGGACTTAGAGATATATTAGGTAAAGTTTTTTATTCGTTACAAGATACAAAAACACCTATGATAAATGGTATTATATCTGTTTGTGTAAATATAGTGCTAGATTTAATTTTAATAAAACCTATGGCTCATGGTGGTCTTGCTCTTGCAACTAGTTCATCATCAATTGCATGTATATTGTTACTTTTCTTAAATTTAAGAAAGAAAGTAGGTTATTTTGGACAAGATAAAATAATAAAAGCGACTTTAAAATCATTAGTAGCATCAGTTATTATGGGATTTTTATCATATTTTACGTATAAATTTATATTTGGACAGTTAGGAGTAGGGACTCTTAATGAGTTAATATCATTAACTATTTCAGTTGTAGTTGGAGGTGGAATTTATACATTACTAATGACCATTTTTAAAGTTGAAGAGGTCGATATGATATTAAATATTGCAAAAAGAAAGTTACATTTAAAAAAATAATTTAACTATATTAATTATATATTTAGGAGGATTTTATGAAACACATATTAAAAACAGTAGACCATACTATTTTAAAGGCTACAACGACATGGGAAGATATTAAGGTTTTATGTGATGAGGCTATAAGCATGAATGTAGCATCAGTTTGTATACCACCATCATATGTAAAAAGAGCGGCAGAATATTTAAATAGTAAAATAAAGGTATGTACAGTAATAGGATTTCCTCTAGGGTATCAAACTACAGCAACAAAGGTATTTGAAGCTGAAGATGCCATTAAAAATGGAGCAGATGAAGTTGATATGGTTGCAAATATTTCTGACATTAAAAATGGAGACTATGAGAAGATAGAAAATGAGATAAAAGAAATAAAAGCAATTATTGGAGAGAAAATATTAAAGGTTATTATAGAAACATGTTATTTAGAGGAATGTGAAAAAGTAAAGATGTGTGATATAGTAACAGTGTCTGGTGCAGATTTTATAAAAACATCTACTGGAATGGGAACAGGTGGAGCTACTTTAGAAGATATAAAGCTTATGAAGGAACATATTGGGCAAAATGTTAAGATAAAGGCTGCTGGAGGTGTTAAATCGATTTCTGATGCAGAAAAATTTATAGAGGCAGGTGCTGAAAGATTGGGCACTAGTTCAATATGTAAAATATTAAAAAATGAAGACATAACAGGTTATTAAAACTATTAAGTAGTCGATAAATCAATGACAATTAGATATTAGTTTAATTATAAATTTATAGAACAAAAGGCAGAGGGAAATTTCCCTCTGTTTTTTTATTTAGTATTGACAGAGAAAACTTTATAATATATTATAGTTTTATAGTTAGTTACTTAAGTAATTAACTAACTTAGAAAGGAGGAGCCTATGAAATTAATATTAAATAATGAAGAACCCATATTTATTCAAATAGCACGAGCAATTGAAGATGAAATATTATCAGATGGAATAAAAGAAGAAGAACAGGTTCCATCAACAACCGAACTTTCAAAGCTTTATAAAATTAACCCTGCTACAGTCTTGAAAGGAATAAATACATTAGTTGATAAGAATATTTTATATAAGAAGAGAGGGATAGGAATGTTTGTATCAGAGGGAGCAAGAAGTATAATAAAAGAAGTTAGGAAGGAAAACTTTAAAAATAATTTTATAAAGAATCTACTTCAAGAAGCAGATAAATTAGAAATAAACAGAGAAGAATTAGTCGATATTATAATAAATTTTAAGGGGGAGTAATGTATGAGTAACTCTATTAGGATAAAAAATTTATCCCATAGCTTTAAAAAACAAAAGATTTTTGACAATATGTCTTTGAATTTTGAAGAAAATAAAATATATGGTTTATTAGGAAAAAATGGTGCTGGGAAAACTACATTATTGAATATAATAGTAAATCAATTAATTCAAAATGAAGGAGATATAGAAATTTCAGGAAAAAACATAAAAGAAGATTTAAAAGTATTGGAAGATATTTGTATTGTAAGAGAAAAAGAATTTTATAATTCAGATTTTAAAGTAGGTCAAATATTTGAGTTTTCTTCTAGTTTCTATAAAAATTATGATAAGGCATTAGAAGAAAAATTATGTAAACATTTTGATTTAAATATAAAGAAGAAGTATAGACAATTGTCTAGGGGAATGAAGACTATACTTTCAAATATAATCGGAATTTGTTCTAATTCAGTCATCACTATCTTTGATGAACCAACAATTGGTCTAGATGCAGTAAATAGGCAAGAATTTTATAATGTAATCTTAGATAATTATATAAAAAATCCAAGAACGATAATAATATCAACTCATTTGATTGATGAAATAGATGATTTATTAGAGCATGTAATAATATTAAATGAAGGTAAGATTATTATCGATGAAGATATTGATACTATAAAACAAAAAGCTCATTATATTACTGGAAGCAGAGAAGAAGTAGAAAAATTAGAAGCGATAAGAAATGTAAAGCCTAAAAAATCATTTGGAAATACAGTTGCTTACTTTCACTATGGTGACTTTAGCAAAAACGATGAAAATATACTTAAAGATTCAAATATAGATGTAGGATACATAGGATTACAAGATATGTTTGTGAGTATGACTAAAAAGGAGGTTTTGTAATTGAATGAATTAAGACCATATATGAAATTTTTTAATAAAAATACAAAAACGTATATAATTTTATTTTTGGTAATAGGTGTTTTTTTAAATGTTTTACCACTTATTATTGTAACTTTTGCTAATTTACCTAAACAAGACTTATCATCTTTCACAACTCCACTTTTAAACTATATAAGTATACTGATATTTGTATATGGAATATCCATAGTAAATAAAGATTTTTCAGGGGCTTTAAGTATAAGGGCAGATAGAAAGAATTGTATAAAAGCTATTATACTAACTTTAATTATTTTGGCATTTGTTCTTTCTATTATAAGTATAGTTTTAATATTTTTATCAAAGTTATCTATGGAGCTTATAACAGGTTATAATCTGGATATATTAGCTTTATTGAAACAAGATTTAATTTGGACTTCTATACCAACGATAATAGAATCATCAACAGCAAATATGCCACTAGCTTACTTAAATTATTTTATAAATTTATGTATTAGTGAAATATGTATAGGTTTGATAGGTGCTTTATTGGGTGCTTTCACATATAGAGTTAGAAAAGCTACAAGTTTTACTCTATTGATAGGATTACCAATATTGATATTAATTTATATAGTTAATTTTGCAATTAAACATACGCAAAAAATGCTTGCATTTTTAGATAAAATTATTACTTTATTTGCAAATCCTTCTATTTTATTAGGGTTAAAAGTAGGAACTATATTTGTTTGTATAGTATTAATAATATTACTACTTAGAAGAGCTCCAATCAAGGATTATGCAAATGATTTATTATAGTTAAAATAAAAATTAATTTAAACATTACTAGTAAAAGCCCTTAAAAACCATTTGTTTTGGATTTTAAGGGCTTTAATTTCATTACAAATATAAAATTTAGTTACTAAAGTTAAATTTAAAAACTGTTACTTTAGGTTAGTTTTATCAATTTTAACAAGTATCTATTTTACTAATATTTATATCTACTTTTATATTTTTTTATAAACAATATAGATATAAATATAGTTATAATTTCAGCAAATGGAACAGTAAGCCACAATCCATTTAGATGCAATATAGGAGGAAGAATTATAATTCCTATAATTACAAAAACAAAGGCTCGACTAAAAGATATAATGGCTGAAATTTTTCCATTGTGAAATGCTGTAAAAAATCCTGATGCAAATATATTTATTCCAACAAATAAAAAAGCAAAAGCAAATATTTTTAGACCTTGTAAAGCCAAATCAAATACTTCACTATGAGGATTTACAAAGACTCTAACAATAAGCGGTGCAAAAACTAAGGCTATAATAAAAACTAAAATAGAAGAAACCAATATAAATTTTAAAGAGTGTTTAAACGTTTCTTTCAATTTATCACTATTTTCAGCACCAAAATTATAACTTATCAATGGTGAGACTCCAGCAGCAAACCCTAGATAAACCGATGTCATTAAAAAGTGAGCATAAAGTACTATAGTAAGAGCTGCAAGCCCAGTTTCTCCAGCCAATTTTAAAGCAACTATATTAAATAAGAATGTTGTAATTCCTGTAGACAACTCTGTAACCATTTCAGAAGAACCATTTATCATGGTATCTCTTATAATTCTAAAATCAATTCTTGGTTTTTTAAGTTTTAGTGTAGATTTACTTGATAAGAAGTAGGCTATACCTAAAAGGCAAGTTAAAATAATACCTATAGCAGTTGCAACAGCAGCACCTAGAAGACCCATTCCAAAATATTTAATAAACACATAATCTAATATTATATTTGTTACACCTCCAATTACTGATAGAAATAAACTAAATTTAGAGTTTCCGTCAGTTCTTGTAAAATATTCAAATATAAATTTTAAAATATAAAAAGGTGTACATAAAATCATAACCTCACCATAAGTTATACAATAAGGTAGTAGTTTGTCTGTTGCTCCAAGTAAAATAGATATTTCTTTGACAAAAAAATATGAGATTACTGTGAATAAAATTCCAATAATCAATGAAAACAAGACTATAAAAGAAAATGTAGAATTGGCTTCATCTTGTCTATTTTCCCCCATACGTATAGAGACTATAGCTCCTCCACCAGTTGCCATCATTATTCCAAAACCACAAACAAGGTTGATTATGGGTAGTACAATATTTATACTAGCAAGAGCATCTGAGCCAACTAATGTTGATACAAATATACCATCTATTATTGTGTATAAAGATATAAATACCATGGATATAATTGCAGGAGAAACAAATTTTAGAAATTCAAAAGTAGTGAATTTTCTTGTAAATAAATTTTCCATAAATTTTACCTCCTTTTATTACTCTCTATATATAATAAGGTATATAGTAACTATATAGTCAAGAAAAACTTTGTTGATACTATAAATGGCTTTAAATTAATAATAATTTATATTATCTATTAGAGTTTATGTAAGGATTTTTTATATGTTATAAATATATTATAGTATCTTAAAAAATTAAGTATCATACTAATTATAATTTTTAAACTTTAAGTCTTAGACTTGGTATATGGTATAAAGGATGGTTCATATATTTTTCATAATTAGAACGCAGAATAAAATTATGTGTAGCTGTACATATTTGTTCTCCAATGTCATTGTTTAATTCAATTCCCAATTCTTTACTTGCTTCTTTAGGAAATCCAATATGACCTTCGTTTTTAATTGCATTAATAACTTTTTGAATGTTCATCATTTCATTATTTTGAATAGATATATCAGGGCGTTCTTGATAATTACCATTTACTAATTCAGGATATAGCACCAACATATTTGATGTTTCAATCCATCCTGCGTGAAAATCATTTGGAAATATTTTAATTTTTTCTTCAACAGGATTAGAAAGCTTTCTCAAGATTCCTTTTTGTTCACAATTAAAAATTGAACCCATAGGTGCAATAGAAATTATGCCATATTCTTTGTTGATTGATTCACAGGCTTGTTCTATAGCAATTGCATGTAGTGGGTCAGCATGAGCAGATATAACAATGATATTTTTAACATCCCATTTAATTATATTCTCTAATGTACTATAAATTATTTTGTAAATTAATTCACGGTTAACATGAATATTACCTGGGAAAGTTCCCATGTCCGCAAACCCCAAAGGGATTATAGGAAGTTTCCCATAACAATAACTAGGTAAAATTGAGTCTAGTTTATCAATTGCAAGTTCAATCCATTTATCTGTTTCATAAATATCTACTCCTATTGGTAAATGTCTACCATGTTCTTCAATTGGAGCTATACCAACAAATACTACTAGTTTTTCTTTGTCTAAATTTAAAATATCTTCCCATGAAAGAGTAAGTAAGTTATAATTCATAGTCTTGAGCCTCCTGAACATTTATTTTATTAGTGATACTATTTTGTTATTGATGTAATAATTGATAATACTCTTTATATATAATAGTTTATATAAAGAGTACTATATATAAATACTAGTGTCAAGAAAGAAATAAATTTGATTTTAAAATAGTGACAATCATTTTAATAATTGTTAAGTGAAAAAAGTTAATATTTATAAATTTACTTCAATATTTTTTAGACTAAAAAAGAGTAAATATAATATGAAAGATTTAATTGTATATGAAACAATTAATTATGCTATAAAGATGGATAATAAATTGTACTAAAAAAGTAGTAATATGTAAGATGAGATTATTTGCAGTGTTACAAAAAGGAGAATAAGAGTTATTAAACAATTAAAACTTAAAGATAACATAAAAGTGATAGAGTGCAAATTCTATATAGAATTTGCACTCTATCACTTTTATAAGTAAACTATGTAATATTATTTTATTATTTATGCAATAGATTTTGCATATAAGTGTATTTTATAGACCAAGGTTTTCTCCAACCAATATTACTTTTATTTTATTTGCTGGACGACTAATTCTTGTAGTTACCATATATGCACAACTACTTTCAGGACTTGTACAATCTATGCAACTACCATTAATATAACAAGGAGTATTAACATCTTGAAAACGTTGTACAACTGCTGGCGCAGCAATTGTTCTAGCTCTTTGCATTGCATCATCAACATTTTTTACAATCTTATTCATACCAGCAACAACTATAACACTTTTTGGTCCAAAAATCATTGCAGCTACACGATTTCCATTTCCATCAATATTGAAAAGCTGGCCATCTTCACTAATAGCATTACTGCTCATTAAAAAAGTATCACATAAAAGTGCTTGACGCATGATTTCTGTTCTTTCTTCTGGGCTTTTTGCCAAATCCCTATCAATAACTTTATTTCCTTTATTTTTAACAGCAATTTGTACTCCCATTTCCTTAAGAGTTTCAGAACCTCCCCATGAGACTGTATGATTTTGAGGAATTAAATCTAAAATTTGCTGTAAAGCATCGTTTTTAGTTTTACAATAATAAGCATCAAAATAGCGTTTTTTAAGAGCTGTAACGATGTTTGGACCTAACTTATCATAACGTTTTTCTAAAGGTGTTTGTCTTATCATACTAAAATCACTCCCATATTTAAATTTTAAGGTTGTAACTATTATACTAATTAAATTTACCTAATAGATAATTGCATAAATAAAGATAAAGAAAAGATTATACAAAATTAGCTTACATAAAACCAATTTTATTATTAATATTTTCCTGAAATTATGAAAATAGTTACAATATAGTTATAACACAAATAAGTTTTTATTATAAGATGTCTATTATTAATTTTTAGTAAATAATAAATTGGAAAAATAGTTTTGTTAAGAGTTTTAATTTTTAAACTTATATAGAATAATCTTGTAAATTATAGCTGATTATATGTTTTTTCATAAATATTTATTATAAATAAAATGGCTTAATTTCTATTGAATAATAAAAAAGTAAAGAAGCAGTTTAGATGCATCTTTACTTTAATTAATTTTATAAAGAATATTTTGTTTTATAAAAAATAGTTATTCTAATCTATGATTATTAAATTAATATTTTTCTATTTTATATTATTACTTATAAGTAACAATACACTTATTTTAAAATATATTCTTATATATAATTTTATGTTATATAAATTTGTGTAGAGTTTTTTAATTACATATTTTTGTAGCTCTCCAATATTCTGATATAATGGTTGGCCTCTCTTAAAACATGGTCTGCTAAGAGAGGTAATATTATAGATTTTATTTTACATTCTTCTATTCCAGATACTCCAGCCTCTTTAAAATCTTTGAATTCAACTGTTTCATCTAGCGTCTTGTCTGTCATGCTAGCTATAGTAGCATCATTCATTTTATTTGTCTCTTCTATTAATTCCTTAAATTTCATAGCAAAATCATTTGAAGTATTGATTAGTTCATTTTCAGATGGGTCAAGTAATCCTCTCATAAATAATGCATGTTCCATCATAATTTGGTCCCAAAATAATTCTATCTCTTTAAAATCTTTTGAGTCAATATCTATTTTATTTTCAAGATCAACTACATAGGAACGATATAACTTAGCTTCATGTATTATATGTTCAATAAGCATAGGGTAATTTGAGGTAAATAGATTGCATGATAGTACTCCATCTAGAACTCTTTCTTTTAGATTAATAAGTCCATCAAGTAATTTCAATGAATCTGAGTTAAGCTGAGCTACATAATTTACTAAATCTTGGCTAACTTGTGGATTTACACCACTCTGTAAATTTAATTCTCTTGTAGTTATGTTTTGATTTATTTCTATTCCTGTAAAGCCCTCTGTCTTTTTTTCTGCATCCAATGTGTGGCTAGTGACAATTTCTTCTGAGTATAAGATATCGGGTCTAATTATACCATTACTAGCACTAACAGCATATGATAATAATTCCTCAAATTGTTTTTTATAGTGGTCAGCTTCTAGAGCAAGATTGTAATCTTTAGGTGTGAATCCTGCCTCTAAAAAAAGAGAATGCTCTTTCATAATTCTTGAAAAAAATAAATGTAATTCAAGTGATAAAATAACATATTTTTGATTATCTATCATAATTTCCTCCCTTTAAAAACTATCTTGTTTATAATACTTTATTCTTAATATTTGATTTTATGTATATTAGAAATAAATTAATTAAATTCTTTTATTACTAATTTTAATATTTTTTATTAAATTTTAGTTTTGAATACATGACTTTTGGATAAAGATATTAAAACTAAAATATATAAAAGTAGGCAAGAAGAATCTTATAGAAAATTCTTTTTGCCTATTTAATATACTTGACTTTATGCCAAACCACATTCAGATAATAAAATCATTATTCTATGAAGGCATGACTCAACAGTATCTTCGCCATATTTTTTAATAAAATCATCGATTTGAGTTTCTATAAATGAATAGTATTCTTTTAAATTAGCAATATATGCAGTCATTATATGGACACATTCATCAATTTTATCTTTAAACACAATCAATCCCCCTAAAAAACGAAAAATTAAAATATTCAGTAAATAGCATGTATTATTTCATTTGAAGACCTATATAGTATGATATATTGCCTAGAAGTATTTTACAAGTAGGTATGTAAAACTGGTTATTATAATCGCAAAACTGGGTAGAGGTTTTATTATATCTTTACGAATAAAAAGTCCAGTAAGAGATTGTGCAAATCCATTATTAAATATATTTTTTACACATCATTTAAATTGGAAAATAGAATATTGATGTATTTTTTTTAATCAACTATAATTTAAAATATGAAGTGATAAATTTACCAAATGAATTAGGCTATTTAATGTATATATAAATGATAAGTAATCCTCTGTAGGAAAAATAATTTTGGAAATGTTGTTATAAATAATAGTAACAATGAAGGAGGCGTGTATATGAACAAACATAACCTTGAAATTATATTAAATCAGCTAAAGATTAATATATATATTACAGATATTCATACCAATAAAATTATTTTTATGAATAAAAATATGAAAGAAGAATATAATATTTTAGCACCAGAAGGAAAAGTTTGTTGGGAAGTGTTATACCCTGAAAAAAATATTCCTTGTAGTTGTTGTAAAGTTTCAGAATTATTGGAGAACAATAAAAAAGGAGTATCAGTAAAATGGTATGAAAAATGTAATAAGTTAAATAGAGTCTTTGAGAATTATGATAGTTTAATTACATGGTATGATGGGACAACTGTTCATATACATCAATCTATAGATATTACAAATTCTATAGCTTTAAACAAACAAGTTAAGATTGATGAATTTTGTAAAGTGTCAGATAACAATGAAAAAAAAGAGCTCTTTGAGCATTTAAATGTGTCAAGAGATAAGTTTGATTATGATTCAACCTTACTTTATGATGCTTTGATTAGAGGTACAGATGAATATATATACATATGTAATTTAAAAACAGGAGTATTTCGATATTCACCATCACAAGTTGAATTATTTGATTTACCAGGAGAAATTGTGGAAAATCCACTTGTATATTGGAAAAAAATTGTACATCCGGAAGACTGGTCTCGTTTTTATAAGTCAAATATGGAAATAGGCAAAGATTATATGGATTATCATACAGTTGAATTTAGAGCTAAAAATCGTAGTGGAGAATATATCTGGTTAAAGTGCAGAGGGCAATTAATGCGTGATGAATTTGGAGAGCCAAGTATTTTTGCAGGAATTATGACACAGCTGGGTAAACAAAATAAGATTGACCCATTAACACAGTTATTAAACTACTATGAATTTATGAGTGTATTTGAAGAAAAACTTTCAAATCCTATGATTGAAAAATTATGCATAATGCTACTAAATATTGATGACTTCAAGAATGTTAATGAGATGTATGATAGAGCTTTTGGAGATAACATAATAAAAACTTTAGCACAATCCATAAAGTCTATTTTGCCAGGCAATGCCGAACTTTATAGACTTGATGGTGATGAAATGGGAATTCTTGTTGATAATGTTGAAGAAAATGATGTTAAAATTCTATATGAACAAATACAGAATTTGATTATACATCTTCACTTGTGGAGAAAATATGGATTAAATATAACAATTTCTACTGGCTGTTCTATATATCCGAAACATGGAGATACAGTAAAAGAACTTTATAAATATGCTAGTTACTCTTTACAGTATGCTAAAGAACATGGTAAGAATAAACTTGTTTTCTTCTCTGAAAAAATCTTAAAAAATAAAATGTATTCATTGGAAATGATGTGGGAGTTGAAAGCATCAATTAATAATAATTTTCGGGGATTTAGTCTTCGATTTCAGCCACAAGTAGAAACACAAAGTCATAAAATAATAGGTGTTGAAGCACTTTTGAGATGGACTAACCAGAAAGGTGAAGCAATTTCTCCTTTAGAGTTTATTCCAATTTTAGAAGAAAATGATATGATAAATGATGTAGGAGCATGGGTACTTAAAATGGCATTACGTACTTGTGGTGATTGGATTGATTACAATCCTCTTTTTACAGTAAGTGTAAATGTTTCAGCTGTACAAATATTAGAAGATACATTTATTGAGGATGTAATCAAAATTATATCTGAGGAAAATTTTCCTTATCAAAATCTTGTATTAGAGTTGACAGAAAGCCATACAGTGCAAAATATGAGTATTTTACAAGCTAAGTTTGAAGTTTTACAATACTTAGGAATTCGTATTGCTATGGATGATTTTGGTACTGGGTACTCTTCTTTAGAAATTTTAAAATTTTCTCCAATAGATATAGTTAAAATTGATAGAGTATTTGTTAAAGATATATTAAAAAGTAAGTTTGATGCCACATTCATACACTTTATTGTTGCAATTTGTCATGATGTAGGAATAATGGTGTGTTTAGAGGGGGTAGAAACACAGAAAGAGTATGATTTAGTTAAGCAAATGAAACCAGATTATATACAGGGATATTTTTTTGGAAAGCCACAAACAGCAAGAGAAATTTTAGAAATTTTAAAGCTAGATAAATAACACTAGTTAAATTTGCAATTTCGCATTTACTTAATTTTGTTAAATAAGAATTACTTGATTTAGTAAATACTAAAGTATACAGTAACTATATAAATAAAATAAGATAAGGAGCGTATAAACCTTGGAAAAGCAGTATCTTACTACAGGTGAATTTGCAAAACTATGTGGTATTTCTAAGCAGACATTGATTTTTTATGATAAGATAGGTATTTTTTCACCTGAATATAAAGATAGAAATAATTATAGATATTATTCAGTATATAAGTAATATTTATATATTAATAAGTATTAGCAAACATCAAAATGTGCATTTTTAGAGGTGTTTGGAGTAAAAGGCTATAAGATAACTGACTGACATTTAACTGACAAAACCTACTTTTAGAGGTTTAACTGACATTTAACTGACAGTCAGTTTTTTTATTTAAATAACATTTTGCTTAAATTGTCAGAAGCCTCTTTGTCCATTTCTTCTAAAACATGAGAGTATCTATTCATAGTTATTTTTATATCTGTATGACCTAGCCTTTCAGAAACTACTTTCATATTAGTTCCTCCTAAAAGTAATAAGGTAGCACTTGTATGTCTTAAATCATGTATTCTTACTTGTTTTAAATTATTTTTTCTAATAAATTTATGAAAGTTTTTTGACAATACAGTTGGTATCCAAGGTTTAAAATTTGTATTTAGACATACTAAATTATTTTCATTTATAAGTGTACCTTGCAATTTCATTTTGTTCTGTTTTAATTTTTCTATTTTTAATTTTTCAATTAATTCCTTTGGAGCTGATAAAGTTCTTTTTGATTTTGGTGTTTTTGGTTCTTTAAATGCTATTTTGTTGTTTGCATATATAAGGATTTGATTAATACTTATTGAATCAGTTTCTAAGTTAATATCAGACCATCTAAGTCCACAGACTTCTCCAACTCTTAAGCCTAGCAACAACATTAAGAGAATAGGTATTTCTATGACATTATATTCTAGCTTATCTATTAGAAGTAGTGATTCTTCTTTATTATAAACATTAATTTTAAAAGAACTTTCTTTATGAGGAAGTTTTATAAAGTCACAAGGATTTTCTGTTATTTCTCTCAATCTGTAAGCTTCTTTTAATATAGAACTTACAAAACCATATCTAACTTTAGCACTTCCAGGTGTAAATTTAATGAATAGTTCATTTACAAAAGACTGCATTAAATAAGGTCTTATGTCTATTAATTTTATATCTTTGAAAAAAGGCTCTATATAGTTTTTAATCCAAGATTTCCTATTTACAATTGTATAAGGAGACCAATTATTACCATTTGTCATAATGTATTTATAACATCTATCTACAAACGATACATCACTTGGAGCAACAAATTTATTATTGTTTATAGTTGACTTTATTTCAATTAAATGTTTTTCAGCATCTTTTTTCTTTTCATAGCTTCCATAACTTTTCTGTTTATTTTTGCCAGTTGTTTCTTCTATGTACTCCACATATACATAGAATTTTTCATTTCTTTTTCTTATAAAAGCTGATTTGATGTTCATATGTACACTTCCTTTATAAGTATTATTCATGCTTAAAATATATTGAATAACTCTAGTTTTATTATATCAAATCATAAGTTATAAATACTATTTGATGATAGAACAGATGTATACAGAAATATATAGGTGAATTTTTAAAAAAGCAATACAATAGGTAAAATATGTAAGAATTATATGTTATAATATTTTTAGCAAGAAGATGTAATCTACAATTTATAGAGTGGAGTTCATACAAAAGATTATCCTCCCAACGTATAGAAGGGAGGTGTGTATGTATGGATAATTTTTTGATTGGTGTATTAGCTAGTTTAACAGCTAGTATAATCGGTTACATAGTTTGCCTATGTATCAAAAAAGTAAAAAGCCACTCTGTGCAAGAGAGTGACTTAGATGTTGAGCTTAAATTTTCATTTAAGTTCAAAAAAAATAAGCATTAAATTGTTTAGAACTTCACTCTACTTCCAAATAGATTGTAGTTCTTCTTGCTTTTATTATACCACAAATTAGAAAAAATATTGCCTATAATATTTTTTATAGTCAATAAAAAGATGAAATTTTTTATACACAATGATGATAAATCTAACTGGATGAATAAATTTAATTGTAAATAAGAAAGTACTTACTTAAATGGTAGGTGCTTTTGTTTTACCAAATTATGCTATAATATTGTGTGAGATGAGTAATTTGTGGGGGAATTTTACAATGTGGATATTAGTACCAATAATAACAATAGCATTACTTATAATAGCTGTTTCTTCTATGCAATATATTTTAGTTATGATAGCTTTTTTGTTGATTATATATTCTTTTATAGAAAAGAAAATAGTTATGGGTTTTGTGTCAATTCTTTTTTTCACTTATTCAATTTATCTTTGTGCAACATGGGAAGATAAAGCCTTGATAGCAGATAATAAAGTTGAGACTGTTAAGGCACAAAGAGAAACTGTAGAAAGAGACAAAGAAATGGAAAGAAGAAGAATACAAGAAGAAATAGATAGAGAAAAATATATTAAAAAGTATGGGATAAAAATATCAGAAAAAGATTTAGAATCAAAATTAGATTCTTTAATACCTCAAGAATATAGAGGTAGTCATTATGAAGTTAATATATCATGCTTATACAGTAGTTCTGATGTTAACTCATTTGACATATCTGTTCAGAATGAGAAATTTAATGATTCTAAAGAATGTAAATTATTTATAGGTTATATAGCAAAACAGTTAGAGCAATATTACATTTGGAAGCCAGATTTTGATTTTTATACAAAGGATGATGGTGGTATTTGTAAAAGTGCTATAATTGAAGATTTTAGAAGTATTCAAAATGGTACAGAATCAGCAGAAAATGTAGAATTTTATGAATATGAAATTATGACAAAGCAGGAAGAAAAGGAATTAAACGAAAAAAATAATGATAATAATTATATTCGCAATAGTGGAATTGATCCACTAGATAGAATAAAGAAACTAAAAGAGTTATTGGATTCAGGAGCAATTACACAGGAAGAATATAATAAAAAGAAAAAAGCATTATTAGAATAGATAATATAGTAAGCACTTATAAGCATGTAGGTGCTCTTAAATTAATAAATTATTCCATTTTAATTTTATAGTTTAAATTTTATGATATAATAAAAATATAGAGATTTTGCAGTGAGCGATATTTGTGATAAAGTAGGGCTTAACAGTTGAAATATAAGGTATTGAAGGTGTGTGATAAGTGTTATCATTTGCACTATTGACCGCTCACTGCAAATTTGAGAGAGTTGTATATGTGTAAGTATTGGAAATACCCAGTTTATTTTGGGGGTTTTATATTAACTAAGTGGTATGTAAAGTGTATTTGCCTAACACGATACAAAGCAAAAAATAAAGTGTTTTATATTAACTAAGTGGTATGTAAAGATAGCAGAAGAACTAATAAAAGGAAAATATGAATATTGTTTTATATTAACTAAGTGGTATGTAAAGCCTCATAACAACAGAATAAATGAAGTAGATTAACATAGTTTTATATTAACTAAGTGGTATGTAAAGTGGGATTTTAAACGTGTATTTGATGTTTTGAATGTTCGTTTTATATTAACTAAGTGGTATGTAAAGGAAATTATTAGTGCAATAGCAACTACTCTTGTTTGTGTTTTATATTAACTAAGTGGTATGTAAAGGTGTCAACACCGTTTTTAAGTACATTGAACATTTCTTGTTTTATATTAACTAAGTGGTATGTAAAGAGAGCAAAACCAATTTGAAACGGAATTTCAGCGAACCAGGTTTTATATTAACTAAGTGGTATGTAAAGGTAGACCCGACAAGTGTTATTTTTTTGCAAGATAACAGTTTTATATTAACTAAGTGGTATGTAAAGATCAATGAAGCTTCTAAAATGATGAACGATTGGGTAACTGGTTTTATATTAACTAAGTGGTATGTAAAGTCCTCTAAAACAGTTCCATAGTCAACTCCATGTCCTAAGTTTTATATTAACTAAGTGGTATGTAAAGCAAAGAAGTTTTAACTGGCAGCGCAATGTGGAGTAATGTTTTATAATGACTATGTAGTGTGTAAACAATTGACATGCTCGTTGTAAATCTTTTTCTGAAATGGTTTTATAATGACTATGTAGTGTGTAAACTGCTTTTATTATACCACAAATTGAAAGTATTAAAACGTTTTATAATGACTATGTAGTGTGTAAACTAACACTATGTGTATTTAAATTCAATATTTTGAAAGTATTATAATAATCAAAAATAAATATTGAAACAAAACTAACACTTACTCAGGTAGGTGTTTTTTTAATTGAAAGTAGGTGGTTATAATGTAAAAAGTAATAAACAGGTAAAATATGTAAGTAATATATGATATAATAATTGTAGCAAGAAGATGTAATCTACAATTTATAGAGTGGAGTTCATGTATTAAAAAATTATCCTCCCAACGATAAGAAGGGAGGTGAATATACATGGATAATTTTTTATTTAATGTGTTAGCTAGTGTAACAGCTAGTTACATAGTTTATTTGATTAGCAAGTTAATCAAAAAAGTAAAAAGCCACTCTACCGCAAAGAGTGACTTAAAGATTGATATAAATTTTAAATATCATCGTAAAAAATAACTTTCAGTTATAGAACTTCACTCTACCGCAAATAGATTGTAGTTCTTCTTGCTTTTATTATACCACAAATTAGAAAAAATATTGCCTATAATATTTTTTATAGTCAATAAAAAGATGAAATTTTTTATACACAATGGTGATAAATCTAGCTGGATGAATAAATTTAATTATAAAATGGTGAATATAGTAAGCACTTACTCAAAAGGTAGGTGTTTTTTTATACACAAAATCAAAGGAAGTGAATTTATGGTAAGAAAACTGCGGTGTAATGTTAAAAAATACTTTAGAAAGGAAGTGATAACTTGGTAATAGACATATACCTAAAAAATGAAAAAGAAAAAATAGATTTCCATTTTCCAGTTAACCCACAAGATTCTCTATCTATTAAAAAAGAAAAAAGATTTGAAACTGTAGATATAGTAAACCTAGGTGAATTTGATATTAAAAAAGAAGGGGAGAAGATAAGAGAAATATCATTTAAAACATTTCTACCTTTTCAATATGACGCTTCTTATTGCAGATACAGCGAGTTAAAAAATCCAATCGAAACAGTTGCAATGCTTGAAAAATGGGTAGACCAAGCCGAACCTTTAAGACTTATAATGACAGGGTTTGGCTACAATGGATTAGTTACAATATCTAATTTTAGTAATACTCAAACAGCAGGAAGAGAAGAAGATAGAGACATTGAGATAACATTTAGAACTTACAGAGAACTGAAGATAGAGACATTAAAAAAAGAAACTAAAAGCAATACTAAAACAGATTTAAAAGATAATAGACCTAATACCCAAACTAAATCTAAAATATATACAGTTACATCCACAGACACGTTATGGAGTATTGCAAAAAAGTTTTTAGGTAAAGGTTCAAGATGGCCAGAGATTTATAATATACCCGAAAATAAAAAAGTCATTGGTAAAAATTCAAACATAATTAAAAAAGGCCAAAAGTTGGTGATACCTAACAAATGAAAATAATATTAAATGGAAAATATGATATTGCAAATTTTAACGAAGGAATAACATTAAGTGAAGCTATAGACGGAGTTGCATACAAGATGGATGTATCATTAGTAGAGCCTAAACAACTTCAAGATATAGACATTAAAAAAGGTGACAAAATAGTTTTAATTGATATAGCATATGAGAGTAAAAAAGAGGAAACTATCTTTGATGGAGTCGTATGGGAAACTAGGAGAAGTGAAAAGAGTAAGAAACTAACACTATCTTGCAGAGAAAGAACAGTTTACATGGAAGAAAGTGAAGAACAATACTCGTTTAAAGAAAATACAGCAACTCAAAGAATTGAATACTACTGTAAACAATGGAACATACCTTACTACAATCTAGCGAATACTTCTGTAAAACTTGCTAAAGTAATACATAAGACAAACATTCTAGATATGATTAAAAAGGACTTAAAAGAAACTGCAACAAAAGGTGGAGACTTATTCAAAGTAAGGATGGATAATAAATTAAAATTATTTAAACTTGGTACTAATGTAAATGTATATAAATTAGAAAGCATATTAGAAGATGCAAATTTTACTAGCAGCTTTAATGATGCAGTAACAAGTGTAAAAGTTTTAGGTAAGAGTAAGGATGAAAATACAAAAGCACCTATAATTGGCACATATAAAAAGGACTCAGACAAATATGGAACACTACAAAAAATTAAACAGGATGAAAAGATAAAAAATGCAAAAGAAGCTAAGAAAGCAGCAGAAGCAATGTTCAATAGCGGAGAAGAAACAATAAGTGTAGATTGTGTAGTAGATATAAACAGAATAAGGGCAGGAGATAAAGTATCTCTAAAAGCTAAAGAATACTATGTTATAGATGTAACTCATACATTAGACTCTACACCAAAGATGAAGCTAAATATAGGTACTTTAGAATATATAAGGAGGAAGTTTTATACAAATGACTGATGCTAGATTTAATGGAGTTGCTAGAATATTAAAAGAAAATATGAATAAAAGTGTGTCAAATGGCACTTTTGGGATGGGCTGTGAACTTGCAGAAATAACAGCAAATGGGCTGAAAATTAATGGTTATAAAGATGAAATACAAGACTATCTAGTGTTAGAGAATTTAACATTGAAAGAGGATTATTTTACTTTTTCAGATGAAGCTTTAAGTGGAGAATATAGACATAAGCATAAAATAGAAACTCCAAAAGAGTTGAAACCTTTGTCTATAGGCGATAATGTGTTAGTAGCTGTTATGGGAGCTGAATTTGTGGTCGTTGGGAGGGTTGTAAATGCCAAATCTATTTCCTCAAAGTGAAACTTTTGAAACTATAGAATTAAAAAACAATAATGAAAGTGAACTGGACCTAAAAGGGTCTTTTTTATTTGACTTTATAAAAGGTGAATTTGTTAAAAATGCAGATGGAACACTAAAAAAATGCGATAAAGTTCAAGCATATAAACAGTGGTGTCAGAAAGCTATATTAACACCTAGGTACAAAAGGTCAGCTTATTCTAATATATATGGAAGTGAAATAAAAGACTTAATTGCCAGTAACTTATCACAAAACGCAAAAGAGCTTGAAATAACTAGATTAATAAAAGAAACTATTTTGGTTCATCCATATACAAAAGAAGTAGGAGAGTTCAGCTTTAATTGGTTGGAGAGCAGCAGGCTAGTAGAGTATGAATTTAATGTACTAACAATAGATGATGAAAATATAGTAATTGATGGCAATATAAAAAGGTAGGTGATTATTACATGGAAAGAGAACTACCTATACCAGTTTTTTTGACAGAAGATGAAGACATTGTACATGAAAGGATGCTAAGTAACTTTCAAGATGTTTCTACATTGGAAGGTGACTTTATCTATGATGCAACAAGACCTACAGCAGAGCAGATAGCTGAATTAAAACAACTAGGATTACAAAATAATTTAAGGATTGCATTTCCTCAAACCAGTTATGGAACTTACTTAGAGTGGCTTGGTGAATGTAAAGGTGTATTTAAGAATCAACCAACTAAATCTATTGGAGTTATTACATTTATGGGTGTACAAGGTACTATAATTACAAAAGGAACTATAGTAACTACTGTTGCAACTGATGAAAAGCAAAGCATAGAGTTTGAGCTTCTTGAAACTAAAACTATAGAAGAAAATGAAACAGTAGATATTAAAGCAGAATGTAAAATTACAGGAACTATAGGGAATGTAGCTCAAAATACTATAACTGTTTTATTAGGTTCTATTAGTGGTGTTAAATCAGTTGTTAATAAAGAAGGTTTCAAAGGTGGAACAGATATAGAAGATGAAGAACATTTTAGAGAAAGAGTTCTTGTAGCAGAGCAAGAAGATAAACTTAGTGGAGCTAGTTCAGACTATATAAGATGGGCTAAAGAAGTTGATGGAGTTGGATATGCTTATGTAATTCCCGAATGGGCTGGAGCAGGTACAGTGAAAGTATTAATACTAGATAAAAATAGGAAAGCAGCAACACAAGAATTAATAAATAAAGTTCAAGAATATATATACCCATTAAATATATCAGAGGGAGAAAATAGAGACGGGAAAGCTCCTATCGGGGCTTTAGTTACAGTTGTGACACCTGACACATTACTCATTAATGTAAAAGCTAGTTTTATATTTAGTAGTAGCTTTAGTGAAGAAACTGTATTAAACAATCTAAAAACTAAGATAGATAAATATTTAGATAAGATTGATTTAGGGGGAACAGTCTCATACAATGCTATACAGGCGATAGTAGGCTCTATGATGTTAACAGATGAAGGCATACAAGATTTTTCTAATCTTACTATAAATGATGTAAAAGAAAATATAAAATTGCAAGACCAAGTGGTAGGAGTAGGGGAAATAGTTAATGAGGTGGTTGTATGATAACCTCTAAAAAAGGTAGAGAAATGCTTCTAACATTATCTCCTATCTATGAACAATCTTTAGTCATGAACTCTATATATGAAGCTATAGGAAGCGAATTTGATAATTTAGAATTATTAAATAAAGAAATAGAACTACAATTATTTCCTCAAACTGCGACATGGGGTTTGAGCTTTTGGGAAAATAGAGTAGGATTGATTACTAACTTAGATGAAGATATGGAAACTAGAAGAAGAAAAGTCATTGCTAAGCTTCAGAGTAAATATATTATGACACCTAAGCGAATGTCTATGATATTGCAGTCTTGCACAGGTGCGGATATAAAAATAAATGAAAACATATCCCCATATACTTTTGGTGTTGAGCTAACTAGCACTCAAGGTTTTCCTAGAGATTTAGAAGATTTATATAAGAGAGTAAATGTTATAAAACCTTCTCATTTAGCTGTAAGTTATAAGCTAGTATCTTTATTGAAAAGTAAAACCTATTTTGCACAAACAGCAATTATGAGCGAAGAAATAACTGTATATCCTTATTCAAGCAAAGAATTAAAAGCTAATGTTAAAGCTAAGTTTGCATTAGCTCACAACATGAGTTCAGAAACGTTAACAGTATATCCAAAAGGAGGTGGTATAAGTGGCTGATGAACAATTTTACACAATACTAACAAACATAGGTAAAGCTAAGATTGCTAATGCAGGAATGTTAGGTAAGTCAGTGATTTTAGAGAAGATTCAAGCAGGAGATGGTGGAGGAAATTATTATAATCCAACAGAAGAGCAAACAGCATTAAAAAATAAAGTTTGGGAAGGTAATATAAATGCTTTTGATAATGATGAAAATAATCCTAACTGGATTATTGCAACAGCATGTATCCCTGGTTCGATAGGTGGATTCACAGTTAGAGAAATGGCTCTTATAGATAATGAAGGAGATATGATTGCAATTTGTAAAAGTCCTGAAACTTACAAACCAAAGGTTGGCAATGGAGCTATGAAAGACTTATACTTGAAATTTATCATAGAAGTATCTAATGTAGAGAAAGTGACATTAGTTGTTGACCCTACTGCAATATTTTTAACTAAAAAAGATGAAGAAAAAATAAAAACAAGTATAACTAATTTAGATAAAAAGACAGCTGAAAACAATACAGCAACAAATAAGAAAATAGATGATGCTAAAAAAGATTTAGGGGATAAAATAGGAGATATAACACTCCTTAAAACAACAGATAAAAATAATACAGTAGGAGCCATAAATGAGTTAGCAACTAACTTAGGTAATAAAACATCATTAACAACAACTAAAAAAGATAATATTGTAAATGCTATAAATGAGGTAAAAGCTAGTTTAGATAGTATTCAAATAACAGCAGAAAGAGCGACTATAGAGGATATAGATAATTTATTTACAAGTAGTAATGTAGAAGGAGCATTGAAAGAATTAGCAGATAAACAAAATGAATTAAACACAGAAGTAAATGGGCAGAGAACTAAAGGTATTACAATAGCAAATAATTTGATAGATATGATATAAGCGAGGTGAAGAAATGGCAACTAAATTAACTGATAATGCTAGTTTAGGGGAACTTATGACAACATTACAAAGTATACAAACTGACTTTCAAGGTGGTAAAAATAATATAGCTAATGTGTTAGGAAGCCCTTTTCTGAGCACAGATAAACTAAGTACAACTAAAACAAAAATAGAAACATTAAAAAATACTTTTGCATCAAATTTGACAAATAAAAATATTTCAGCAAATAAAACTGAAAGCATGCAAAATTTAATAGATAAAGTGTCAAGTATAAAAAATATAATAAAAACAGCGAAAAGTGAAAACAATTATATTACAATGAAGTCAAGCTATATCTTGCCATATGGTCAAACAGAAAATTCAGTAAAACATATTGTTCTTGAGATTAATTCGTTGTCTTTTAGACCTAATTTAGTTTTTATGATTGCAGAGGGTTACTATAGTAACTACACAACTATCGCTTTTGACGCTACTATGAATTTAAGACCTAATTTAATACTATGCATTGAAGAACAATACAGGTCTAGCATTAGACAGAATATTTCTAGATTACAAAATCACACACATGACACAGATACTTATTCTAATCTTAGTCAAGCTGGATTTTTTACTAATGGATTTAGAATACCAATCTATTTAAATGACACCAGTCTAAGTGCAACAGTTAGTTGGTTCGCTATAAAGTACGAATAAAAAAAGGAGGTCTAAAAATGGAAATAGGAAGAAGAATAATATTTGACCAAGACGGAGAAATAATTGCAATATATGGAGAAATGGAAGGTGATGTCATACCAAGAAAGGCTATATCAAAAATAGATTATATTGATATTCCTTATAAATCAATAGCAGATAATTATTATATAGAAAAAATAGATACAGTTAATAATGTACCAATCATAAAAGAATTAAAAAGAGAATTAACAGAAGAACAAAAGAGAATACAAGAGTTAGAAAATCAAATTTTATTGAATGAAAATGAGAAAGTTGGAGGAATTTTATAATGAATATAAATAATGTTGTAGTAAGGATATTAGCAGAGAGAATACTGAATAAGGGATTAAACCCTTTGAAAAATCGAGAATTTGAATTAGATGATGTGACTAATGTAGAGTATAGAACAGCAGTAGAGAATTATATTATAGAGCATAGTGGAGTAGTATAAGGAGCAGAACCTGCAAAATAGGTAATGTTCTTTTTTTATTTCTAAATATATAAATTCATTTACATTTTACCTACACTTCATCTACACTATGTAGATTTTTATAGTTTTAAAATTATTTATAATAAAACTATAAATTAAGAGAGAGGTGTTTAAATGACTTTTAAAGAGTTAGTTAATAAAGTTAGAAATCTTGTATTAGAAGCAAAGAATGTAACTATAGAAGATACAGAGAATAACTTTACAAGTGACAATGTAGAAGGAGCATTAAAAGAGGTTTTTCAGTCTGGAGTTAATGCTAAAAATGATGTAGTAACAGCATTAAACTCCAAAGGCGCAGAGGTTACTACAAGCGATACATGGGAAGAAATAAATAATAAAATTGATAAAAAAGAAGGTCTATTGGATTTAAAAGAGACAATACTTTCAAATAGTTCATCATATTTAGTTATGAATGGCACTATAAAATACATTGAAAAATGTAGTGGGAATTTCAAAATATTAGAATATGAAGAACCTTATTTTTATGTAATCAAAGAAACACATTTAATTAAAATTAACGCTATTGATGAATCTGTAATTTTTGATATTACTTTAGCTAATGCTAATTTCTCATGTATTTGCATTGCTCAAGAATATTTATTTATATCTGATAATACTAAATTATATAAAATAAATAAGATGACAGGAAACGAGATACAAACTATGGAAGGAGCTTATTATAGGTTATGTACTTATGGGGAATTTGTTTATGGAGTATATGGAAATGAAACTTCTTCAACGCTTCACAAAATAAGAATATCTAATATGTATAAAATGCTAACTAAAGATATGTCAATCAATAGTATTTACGATTTTGAAAGAGGTAAGTTTGTTTGTAATAAGAATGCTATTTATGCTACAACAGAGCATTCAAATTCAAGTGGCTATACAGATTGTTACCTAACTAAAATAAATTTTGATTTTTCTATTTCTAAAGATTTAAGAGTGGGTGGACAATTGTATGAGAAAAACATTAAGTTTTTAAATGATTTTGTTTTTGTATCTGAAAGGGATAGAGGAATAGAAGTTGAAAGTAATAAAAAAAGTGGATTAGTAAAATATGATGCAAATTTAAATATTATTGCTTATACAGACATGTATACTCATAGAAATTTTGATATTTATAATGGATATATATATGCTCTAAACATAAATTCAACTAGTTCTTTTGAAAAAATTGATTTAAATACTTTAAAAGTGATTAATGGCTATAGTAAATTAGGTTATACACTCCCAAATGATAATATGATTATAATAAATAATTTAGTATTTTTTATTAATGGCGGTATTTACAGAAATGTATTATCAAAAATGGTTTATTCAGATGAAAAAGGAGAAAAATTATGATTTATTTAGGAAATTTAATGAGTACAGAGGAACAGAATATAAAATATGTTGGCATGATACACTATGAACCAAGTTTGTTATCAGACGAAGATTTAAAACAAGGTATTTTGATAGAGAGTTTACCAACTCAAAAGTATACAGAAAATAAAGAAGAAAAGTTATTTATAAATATAGATACTAAAGAGGTTTTCTATAGATATACAGATATTAAAAGTAGTCTAGAAGATAAAGTAAATTCCACAGAACAAACAATAGCAGATTTAACATTTCAACTTATGAGTAATGGGGTGATATAAATGAACTGGTATAAGATAATAACAGATTTTTATAAGAATGACAACTGGACTAAAGAACAGGTTAAAACAGCAGTTACAAAGAATAAGATAACAGCAACAGAATATAAAGAAATTGTGGGAGAGGACTATATAGCATAGTCCTTTTTTATTCCTGAAAATATATAAATTCATTTACATTTTGCCTACACTTTATCTATATTTTGTAGACGTTTATAGTTTTAAAATTAGGTACAATAAAACCATAAATTAAGAAAGAGGTGGATTAAATGGCAACAGTTTATGAGTTTAATTATACAGGAAGTGAACAAAATGTTACATTAAAACCTGGTAAATATAAATTTGAATGCTGGGGTTCTTCTGGAGGTATCAACAATTCTTCTTGGTATACTGATGCTAAAGGCGGATATTCTAAAGGTGAAATTACATTAAAAAAACAAACTACATTATATATTTATGTTGGTGAAAGTGGTTTTGCTTCTTCATCTACGAGTAATAATACTAAAAGTGGTTTTAATGGCGGTGGTAAAGGTTATTTAAATCAACAGGTTATGGGTACTTATTATTCTATGTATGGTGGAGGTGCTACGGATATAAGACTTGTTGGAGGTGCTTGGGATAAGGAACAAGGTCTTTTATCTAGAATAATTGTTGCAGGAGGAGGTGGAGGTACGTATTATCCTTATACTGGCGGTGCAGGAGGAGGATTAGAAGGAGGTACTGGATATAGTGCTAACGACAGACATCGCCCTGGTGGCACTCAATATCAAGGTGGTATTGGCCATGTAAGCACAGAAAACGGAAGTTTTGGAAAAGGGTGTTCTGTTAAAGATTCAATTGGCGAAGGTGGTGGAGGTGGCTGGTTTGGTGGTGCAGGCATGAATGGTGTAGGTGCAGCTGGAGGAGGAAGTGGCTATATATTAACAAAAGATAGTTATAAGCCTGCTGGCTACACACCAACATCTGAATATTATTTTGATAACGCTGCTATGGAATCTGGCGGAAATACTGCTGGTGCTTATGGTTATGCCAAAATTATGTTATTACAACCATTACCATTTTTAACGGTATCATCTTATAACTCCACACAAGCAACATTTAAAGCTGACCACACAGACCCTGCGCTACTAACAAAGATAGAATACTTTATAGATGATGTATTAAAAGAAACTATAACAATAAATTTAACAGTAGAAAAAACAATTAACTATACATTAGAAGATAATGCACTACACACGCTTAAAATAGTTGTTACAGATAGTTCTAATACCACAGTAGAAAAAGTATTAAGCGTAAGTAAGAATATAATGCCTTTAGGCGATGACGCAAGTATACGAGATATAGTAAGTAAAATGAGTGAAATAAAAGAAGGATTAGTAAATGGCAAGACTGCTATTGTAAATGTATTAGCACTAAAGAATATTGAATCAAGTTTAAATACTTCCTTAGTAGAATTATCAGAAAAGATAAAGAAATCTTTTGATAGTTCAGATGCTAGTGTACAAGATTTACAAAATAAATTGACTGAAAAGAATAATACTATAAGTCAGTTAAATAATCAGATAAAACAAAGAAAGAGATGGGCAACTGGTAGTTACACTTTCACGGCATATGACAACTATAATTTTTATATAAAAGGGCAAAAAGAATCTGCTACTCTAGATATATTAATGAATCTAGATTTTGTACCAAGTATAATTATAATTGATACCTTACCAGCTTGGACTTCAAAAGGAGACAGTATCTTATTTAGTAATATTTCTAATCTAAATAATATTAATTTGGGAGCAGAAAAAATTAAAGGGGCTGCTTATTATACAAGAGGGCTTATTAAGATAAGTAACATAACATCTAGTTCATTTAAATTTACATTATCTAATTCAGATGAAGGACCTAGATGTGATGATGTTGAAGTTAGAAGTGGCGGAGTATTTACTTGGAGAGCATATGAATAAAAAGATTAAATAGATAAATCAAATATAGAGAAATGGTATTAAGAATTAATACTAGAAAATTTTTTATAAGGCTTAGATAACCTCTAAGTCTTATTTTAATACAAATTAGGAGGCTTACATGAATGAAGAACTTTTCGACGCAGATTTAAAGCGACATGAAACAAGAATAAATAAACATGGAGAAGAAATAGACGAATTAAAGATAGCAAATATAGAATCTAAAGCAGAATTAAAAGCACTATGTGAGAATTTGAACTCACTTACAAGTATGTTAAAGTGGCTAATAGGAACAATGATTACAACACTTGTAGGATTCTTTATATTTGCCATACAGAGAGGAATATTTTAATTAGGAGGAAAATAAGAGATGGATAATTTAATAAGTTTCATACCAGAGCAGTTGCTAATTTTAGTGGCTGCTCTCTCTATTATAGGTAAAGGTTGCAAAAAATATAAACAACTAGATAATAAATATATTCCAATTGTACTATTGATACTTGGTATAGGATTTTCTATTTGGATGTTAGGATTAAATCCTAATGCAGTCTTACAAGGCGTGATTTGTTGGGGTATATCAATAGGTATAAATCAAACTTACAAACAGTTGAAGGAGGAAAATAAATAATGAAAATATGTATTACAGTAGGACACAGTATTTTAAAAAATGGAGCATGCACTTCTGCTGATGGAGTGATTAACGAATATCAATACAATAAATCTCTTGCACCAGTATTAGCAGATACATTTAGAAAAGAAGTGCATAAGGTAGATGTAATAATATGCCCAGAAAAGCAATTTAAAACTAAATCAGAAGAAAAGTCTTATAAAATACCTAGAGTTAATGGTGGATTATATGACTTACTCATAGAACTACATTTAAATGCAAGCGATGGTCAAGGAAAAGGCTCAGAGGTGCTATATTATAGTAGTAAAGGTCTAGAGTATGCAACTAGAATATGTAAGAAACTAGGCACAGTATTTAAAAATAGGGGTGCTAAACTAGATAAAGGATTATATATTTTAAACAGTTCAAAACCTACAGCAATATTAATAGAAAGTTTCTTTTGTGACAATAAAGAGGATTATGAGAAGGCTAAGAAACTTGGATATGAAGGTATGGCTAAGTTAATTGCTGAGGGTGTATTAAATAAAAATATAAATATAAATAATGAGGGAGTTAAACAGATGTATAAACATACAATAGTTTATGATGGAGAGGTTGATAACGTACTCGCAACTGTGCTTGGTTGGGGATATAATGATGGAAAGATATTAATATGTGACATAAAAGATTATGTACCAGGAAGAACAGAAAATCTTTATGTTGTAGGTGGAGGAGCATGTAATAAGATAGGGGCTATAACTAAAGAAAAATATACAATGATAAAGGGTGATGATAGGTTTGATACACTTTATAAAGCATTAGATTTTATTAATAGATAGATTGGGAGGTAGCAACTGGAGATAGTTGCTACCTTCTTTTTTTATACTTTCTTTCTTTAAGTTTTTTATTTTCCATATTATCTAACGCTTGTAATGAATTTATATAGAATTTTTGGTAACTATTTGATTTTTGCTGAAATTCACATATTAGATATGAATAAACACAAAAAAAGGCAATTATTATAGCAGAAGCAATATGAATATTTTTTATAATATTGACAATGAATATACTAAAGAAAATTGATATAAATGTAGAAATAATAGCAATCATAAATGGAATTGCTGGATTATTTTTAGAATCTAAGATGGTTTTGATGCGTGTTTTTTCTGTTTTTATATTTTCTATTGAATCCATCTCCTTAAGAGAATTATAAAATCTGTAATTGCATTTATAATATTTCTCAGCTTCTTTTATGTCTGGTTTTTCTTCTTCTTGAATAACATATAACTGTTCTATAGGGCTTTTTTTGTTAAATTTAATAATATCAAATATATCATTGAGAAACATATTTTATACCTCCATAAATTAATGTCTAATATACTTTAATTTATAGCATATTTAAGAACTTATATCAGCAATTTGTCGAACGATTTCAGTTAAAAATAGAGTATAATGATAGGCTTATTATTTATAAGGTTACGTATTTCTTTCTAATTAGATAATATAACATTGTTGTTATAATAGCTGTTAATATCATTTCTACTATTGTAATATCTAATCTTCTTGTGAATAAAGCTATTGCTATGTATTCAAGTCCCATTGCATAGCGATAAAGAACTTCCAGTTTAATGGTTCTTTTTCTATCTATATTTCCATATATTGATTCTAATTTATTAAAATATTTTTCACTACAAAAACCAATTTTAACTTTAATTAAAGATATTATTGTAGTTAATATTATAATTCCTACTCCCATAAATATAAGGTAGATATTCTGAATTTTCATAGTAGAGACCTCCTTTATAATATAATTACCAACTTATAATTAGATTAATTTTCTTAATCAAAGTATATCAGTAACACAAGTATAAAGAGTATCTAAAATATTACAAATATTAACAGGATGCATAAAACTATAGTATAACCTGTAACAATAAAACGAACGAAGATTATCATACTAAAACATAAGACATGTTATAATTATATTATATATTCCATAAATATACATTTAAAGCACTCTTTTTATATGAGTGCTTATTTTTTTGAAATTCATTAATGTATAAATTATCAAGAACATTACTCAACACGTCTTAGAATTGATTTAAATAGCTCTTTTTAACAACATAAATTATATGATATAATAAAAAAATAGAAGTGTATTCGCAGTACACTTCTATAGTTATAACTAAGCATTCTCATGTCGGGGAGTGCTTTTTTCATTTCTCCAAACAACATTATTTACTTCATCAGTAATTATCAAATCTATCTCATTATCTTTCAAAATCTCTGTTGCAGTACAAATGAGATTATCTAAGTCAAAATCTCTTGTAACCTCTAGTTGCTTATTATTTATAATTCTTTTTAATATGTAAGTCTTAAAACACATTTATATTATTATCCTTTCGCACAAAGATATTTTAATTAATTATTTATCATAATATTATTTAAAAGTATATAAAACTAAAAAGGATGTTCTAGGAAATAGTGTCTATCTAATTATATTTATTTACCAATACTATCACTTGGTGCAAACAAGATTCTACTACATTTTCTCCAAACTATAGTATAAAATCACAATAATCATATGTACTACCAATATATGTAGTCAACACGTGTGTACATCTATCTATTTTATCTCTAAACATATATATTATTATCCCCCTAAAAAACTTTCATAAAAACAAAAAACAATATCTTTTTGGCAACTGGCTGACATGACGTATAAGATATTTTACGAGTCTCAGTTACTATAGTTTTGCGTCACTAAATTTCTCTAGTTTTGCCGATTTAGTTTTATTCTACAATTTAATAATACAATGTAATTAATTATTATTCAACATTATTGTTTGAAAATTTGAAAAATGAATAAGTTTACAAATATGAAAGCTATTTTTCTTATAAGAAAACAAACTAAATATGTAGAGTATATGGTAAAATTTACCTGTAGTTTTTGTATAAAAAAGCTCCTATTATTAATTTAAGCTAGATTGAATTTGAGGAAGTGACATAAAGATAGAGCAACAAGAGGTAATGGACAAACTACATAGAGGGGAATTGATGTTGATGGAATATATGTGGAGGAAAAAATCTATTCTATCTAAAATAGAAAGAAGGAATATATTATGCTAAATAAAAAATTACCAGATGCAGAATTGAAACTCATGAAATTTATTTGGAATTTAGGATACAAAACTGTAATATCGAAGGATGTTGCAGATGAAATAGAAAAAATATATGGCTGGAAGCATACAACTACAATTACACTTTTATCAAGATTAACTAAAAAAGGTTTTTTAATATCTCAAAGAATCGGGAAACATGTACACTATACAGTATTAGTAAAAGAAAAAGAATATCTAAAACTAGAAGGTAAAAGAATCTTTGGAGATTTACATAACAATCCTTTATCAGAGTTAATTTCCAAATTACATAATAAAGAAGAAATAACTGAAGAAAAAATAACAGAAATAGGAGAATGGATAAAAACTTGGCAGGACGAAGATTAATATAGAAAAAGGTAGTACTTAATAGTAGCTACCTTTTTATTGTTGTAGATAAGTTGTGGAAAACTTATGTAAAAATTGTGGATAAAAAATTTAACTGACATTTAACTGACATTTAGCATTTAAAATCAAAAATATATTAATTTTATTAAATAAGAATTACTTGATTTAGTAAATACTAGAGTATATAGTAACTATATAGATAAAATAAGATAAGGAGCGTATAAACCTTGGAAAAGCAGTATCTTACTACAGGTGAATTTACAAAACTATGTGGTATTTCTAAGCAGACATTGATTTTTTATGATAAGATAGGTATTTTTTCACCTGAATATAAAGATAGAAATAATTATAGATATTATTCAGTATATGAACAACACTTTACTGAAAATTTCTATATATTCTATATCCTATATAAAAAAACTCTTCTCTTGCTAAAAATGGTAGTCTAGTCTTTAAACTTATATATCTTGTTGTAGGTGTTGGAGAACTATAAGCTTCTATTTCAGAGTCCTTTGCCATTAGCATTGCTCTTTTCATATGCAATGGGTCGCTTACAATAATTGCTGTGTGATATGAATTTTCATCCATTATCAATTTTGCGTTTTCAATATTTTCCTGTGTTATATTTGATTCTTCTTCAATTAATATAGACTCTTCTGGTATTCCTTGACTCATTGCATATTGTTTTGCTACATAAGCATCAGACTTTTTATTTCCATATCCAATACTTCCTGTAAAAATTAATTTATCCGAATAGCCATTTTGATAAAGCCATATTCCATGATTTATTCGTTCTTGAAAAACAGGAGATAACTTTCCCTTCGAAGTACCAGCACCCAGTACAATTACAACATCTGTCAGTTTTTTCTCATCTAATTTACTATAATTCCATATACTGATTGTTGTTACTGCAATATATACAATTATTGTTATCCCAATGGTTATTAATAACCACTTTATTATATTTTTTTTCTTCATATTTATTCCGCCTTATTAAAAATTATAATTTATTGACCTATTTCTTGTGATAATTATAGCATGATTCCATAATATATTCATTTTTTCTGTATACAATAGGCTGTGAGAAGATGAATAAGTGAAGCGTAATTTATGAATGGTCAAATGATTAAGGCTATAAATTTAACTTAAATATATTATAATTATGTATGATTTATTATGGTAAAATTTCCAAAAGATAAATTATAAAATGGATATATTAAAGTGGATAAGAAGAATTTTATATAAGATTATCTTCTTACCCAACTTTAATATATTTAATTTTATGCCAAACCACATTCGCATAGTAAAATCATTATTCTATGAAGACATAGGTCTACAATCTCTTCTCCATATTTTTTAATAAAATCACCAATTTGAGTTTCTATGAATGAATAGTATTCTTTTAAACTAGCAATATATGCAGTCATTATATGAACACATTCGTCGATTTTATCTTTAAACATAATCAATCCCCCTAAAAAACAAAAAATAAAAATATTCAGTAAATAGCAAAAATTATTTCATTCATAAATATATATAGTATGATATATTGCGTAGACATACTTTACAAGTGGATATGCAAAACTGGATATATTTTTATATTAAAAGAAGAAATGCTAACTTTTCAAACTCAATCATAGATAGTTAAGTTATGGAATTTTAACAAGATAAATTACATAAAAAAATATAAGTGTACTACTAGCACACTTATATAATTGCAATTAATAATAATCTTAGGAAAATCTGATTTTTAAATTTTCCTTTTTGTAAAATATCATTTTTTAAATCAATTGTACTGCATAAAATCACAGTTTATATATCCAATTGAAATGTAAAGTTGTCAATTAATCTAGTTTTTTCTATGAAAACAGCAATTGCTACAAGTATAGAATTTTCTATCTGTTCAACAGGTTGTAATGTATTACTATCTACAATTTCAATATAATCTATTTTTGCTGAATCTTTAGAATTTATTTTAGCTGTTATTAATTCTTTTATTTTTTTTACATCTAGATTTCCTTTTGCCAATTCTTTTTTTGCTAAGTTTAAGCTTTGATTTAAAACTAAAGCAGATATTCTTTCCTCTTTTGAAAGATATGTGTTTCTTGAGCTCTTTGCTAAACCATCATTTTCACGAACTATAGGACAGCCTATTATTTTTGTGTCTATATTCAAATCTTTTACCATACTTTTAATTACTGCTAATTGTTGAGCATCTTTCTCTCCAAAATAAGCTTTATCAGGAGTTACTATATTCATAAGTTTTGAAACAACTAGACAGACACCACCAAAATGAACAGGTCTTTTAGAACCACAAAGAAAATCTGTAAGTCCAGACACATTTATGGTAGTACAATTGCCTTTCAAATACATTTCTTCTGATGATGGAATTAAAGACTACTGATGCACCACTATCTATACAGTATTTAAAATCTTTTTCTATATCTCTCGGATAGCTGCTAAAATCTTCGTTTGGTCCAAATTGAGTTGGATTTACAAATATACTTACTACTACCTTATCATTTTCTTTTTCAGCTCTTTTAACAAGGCTTTGATGTCCTTCATGCAAAAATCCCATAGTAGGAACAAGTCCTATAGAATACCCAGCTTTTTCCCAATCTTTAATTATATTTATTAGTGATTTTATTTCTTTTACAAGCATTTTGTACCATCCTTAATCTTAGTATAATTTTTCTAATTCAGATTCATTTATTGAAAAGCTATGTTTTTCTTGTGAAAATGTACCAGTTTCAACTTCTATTATGTAATTTTTAATTGAATCTTTCATTATATCGCCTATATTTGCGTATTGCTTTACAAACTTAGGTACAAAATCTCCAAACATCCCCAACATATCTTGATAAACTAAAATTTGACCATCACAATTAATTCCTGCCCCTATCCCTATTGTAGGAATTGAAATAGAGTTAGTCACCATCGCAGATATTTTAGCAGGAACGCCTTCAAGGACAATAGAAAATGCTCCTGCTTTTTCTATTAATTTAGCATCTTCAATAAGTTGTTTTGCTGTTTCACTAGTATTTCCTTGAACCTTAAATCCACCAAATGAATTTACAGATTGAGGTGTTAGCCCTAAATGGCCCATTACAGGTATTTGAGCATTTACAATGTTTTTTATTTGTTCTATAACGTTTGAGCCACCTTCTAATTTTACAGCATGTGCCCCACCTTCTTTTACAAGTCTGCTACTAAAACTGGTTGCAAATACCCCATTTGGAGCATTGGTAATCAGTGACCATTCTATGACGGCAAAGAAAGAAATGCTGGCTCTAAGCAATGAATTTTATAAGTTATGCTACAATACCATGGCCGAAATCACAAACTGGATAGAATTAGAACAATATTTGCTTAATGGAAATACTTAAAATATTTATGGAGCAGTAGACGATATAAATTTTTACTGCATGACTGAGATTTCAATTCAAATATCTATATAAGAATTCAAAATTAAAATAGAGGTATATTCAAGTGATAAGTAGAATTACTTATCACCTGAATATACCTCTATTTTAATAATAAAGTATATGAATTTTTAAATAATACTTATAGGATAAAGTTTAATGTTAACTAAATACTAATTATACAAATAAATTATAAACTAAAGTTGTTAAAAAACAAACAACAAAAGCAAGTACAGTAGGCATTAAAAATCCTAAGGCAGTCCATTTTAAACTTCCAGTTTCTCTTTTTATAGTCAAAAGTGTTGTTGCACAAGGCCAATGGAGTAAACTAAATAACATAACATTTAAAGCTGTTAAATAAGTCCAGCCATGTTCTCTAAGAACTTGACCTAGCGCACTAAAGCTATCTAATTCTATCATAGAACCAGTTGCTAGATAAGCCATTAAAAGTATAGGTATAACTATCTCATTTGCTGGAAAACCAAGAATAAAAGCCATTAATATGAAGCCATCTAGACCAATTAATTTAGCTAAAGGATCTAAAAAGTTTGCAACATGTGATAATATGCTCAAATCTCCTATATAGATATTTGCAAATATCCAAGTTATAACACCAGCAGGTATAGCTACCATTACAGCTCTTCCTAAAACAAATACTGTTCTGTCTATTATAGAAGTATATAAAGTTCTACCTATTTGAGGAACTCTATAAGGAGGAAGTTCTAATGTGAATGTAGAAGGAACTCCTTTTAATAATGTCTTGGAAAGAGTATAAGAAACTAAAAGTGTTATTATAACTCCTAAAATTATTAATAATGTTATACAAAATGCAGTTGCTACACTAGATATAAAAGAGTTAGTTATAACAGAGCTAAAAAATATTGTAGATATAGCTATTAAAGTAGGAAAACGGCCATTACAAGGAACAAAGTTATTTGTAAGTATAGCAATAAGTCTTTCTCTTGGAGAGTCAATTATTCTACAACCAATAACTCCAGCAGCATTACATCCAAATCCCATACACATAGTCAAACATTGTTTACCATGAGCACAAGCTTTTTTAAATAGATGGTCTAAGTTAAATGCAACTCTTGGCAAGTATCCAAAATCCTCAAGCAATGTGAATAATGGGAAAAAGATTGCCATAGGAGGTAGCATTACAGAGATTACCCATGCTAAAGTCCTATATAATCCTAAGACTAACATATCATTTAACCAAGATGGACAATTAATGCTGTTTAATATACTTGAAATACTTGGCTCAAATCCAAGTAATAAATTAGATAATAAAGTGGATGGATAGTTAGCTCCTTCTATAGTAATCCACAGTATAGTACCTAATAACAAGAGCATTATTGGAAGACCAAATATTTTAGATGTTAATATTTTATCTACTTTTTCCTCTCTATCTGTTGATTTTTTAGCATTGTTAGAACAGCACTCATCACTTAATTTTTTAGCATAATCATAATTGATTTTAGTAAATTCATCTCTAGTCTTCTGCTTGTTTGTATTATTTGGAATTTTTTTCTTTACATCATTAATAGCATCTATAGAATCCATATCTATATAATTACTCATAGATTCAAAAATACTTTCATCACCATCAATAAGTCTAAGACCCAACCACCTAGAATTTATATTTGGCATGATATCATCTAACTCTGGTTGAATTGATTCTACTGTATTTTCTATATTTTCGTTGTATTTTACTGGCTTATTATTAAACTTGTATTTATCAAAAGATACATCATTTAAAATCTCTAATAGCTCCTCCATACCAGAACCATTTCTTGCAGCAGTTAAAACAACTGGAATTCCAAGAGCTTCTTCTAAGAAATCTTTATTAATATTAATACCTTTTTTTCTAGCTTCATCTATTAAGTTTATACATAAAATGACTTTATCTGTGAGTTCCATTACTTGAAAAACTAAATTTAAATTTCTTTCAAGACATGTAGCGTCACACACTACTATTACTGCATCTGGATTACCAAAACATATAAAATCACGAGCTACGATTTCTTCTTGTGACAAAGCAAATAGAGAATATGTTCCTGGTAAATCTATTAATGCATATTCTGTATTTTGATATTTAAAATTACCACGAGCCGTAGCTACAGTTTTTCCTGGCCAATTTCCAGTGTGTTGTCTAAGTCCAGTAAGATGATTAAACACAGTACTTTTACCTGTATTTGGATTACCAGCTAGTGCAATTACAAACTGGTCTTCCTTGTTATCTATATCAAACATGTCTTTTAAAGAATTCATTTTAGTTGAGTTGTGTGTCAAACCCATATTAATATCCTCCTGCTAGAAAATTTTAAATGTCAGAAACTAATATTAGTCTACTTTCTTCTTGTCGTAGAGCTATCTTGCTACCTCTGATGTTGTAGACAGTTAAATTATTTTTTGGCCCTTTTCTAACTACGTCTATAACAGCTCCTCTAGTAAGACCAAGTGCCAACATTCTCTCTCTTAAATTACCACTAGATAATATATCTTCAACTTTAACAGTTTTTTTCACTTGAATATCATTAAGGTTTTTCATAGTAGCACCTCCATGCATGAAATTTAGCCTGAGCTAATCTTCTTATTCTAAACTATGCATTATACTATTAGCTTGTTACTTTTTGCAAAAAAAAGATAGGCAATATGCCTATCACAAAGTTGGGTATAATTCTTACTTTTGGGGAAAGTAGAATATAGAATAAAAATTAACATTTTGAATCTATATAATTATTGAATTTTGATAATAAAAAAATCAGAAAGCGCAAAAGCCTTCTGACTTATATAAGGTATTTTCAAATACCTAAATATCAATTCAATATTTAATTTAATTATATATTAACAATGTTAGCCTGTCAACACTATAATCTCATTTCAATATGTTCAATACCTGCTTCATCGTATACTTCTGAAATTTCTTTAAAACCACACGATAAGTAAAGATTTTTTATGTAAGCTTGGGCTGATAAGGTTATATTATTTTCATGCAAATTAACTTTTACAAAGTCTATAGCACAATCCATCATTTGCTTTGCAATTCCTTTTTTTCTATGACTGGAAAGAACTAAAACCCTACCAATAGAAACATCATTATAAGAACTATATTTTTTTGGTATTATTCTGGCATAAGCACAAATCAAGCCATTATCTTCTAAGAATATATGATAAGAGTTTTTGTCTACATCATCATAATCATTTAATGAAAATATCTTTTGTTCACATGCAAATACTTCATATCTTGATTTTGCTATTTCGTAAAACTCATTTAAACTCAAATCATTAAAGTGTTTTATTTTAAACATAATAACTACCTCCTAAGTATATTAAAACTGAATATTAAGATATATTATACCATTTTATAATTTTTAACAGAAATACTTTTATTAAAATATGTAGGTGTTAAAAATATTTTAAAAAAGTGTTATACTGTACTAAAAATAAAATATTAGTTAGAAAAATTATGATTTGTGGAGGCATTGTCTTGAATACTACTAAAAAATTAACTGAAGCAGCTTTATTGTCGTCTTTATTTATAGTAATAACAATTATAGCTGTAGGTACTGGATTTGGATATGCTATTTATTTAGATTTTATAGTGCCAATATTTTTTTGTATAATATGTTTAAAGTGTGATTTAAAGTATACTGTTTTATCTGGAATTACATCACTTTTAATAATTTCTTTGGTGATTGGAAATTTGGGAACTGCTATTTGGGCAAGTCAGAGTGTATTACTTGGTATAATATGTGGTTATTTAATAAATAAAGCATCAACAATTATGGATGATTTAGTATATGGTTCAATGCTTGGAGTCATTATAATGGTTTTTATTGATATATATGCTTCAACATTAATAGGATACAGTTTTATGAGAGAATTTCAGGGATACAGTAAATTGATTTATTTTAATGGATATGCAGATTCTATTTATTACTTAATGATAGCATTATTTCCTTTTGGAATGGTTTTTTGTATATATTTTTTAAGTTTGATTATGGGGCATAAATTACATATTTTAAGTTCCAATTCTTTAAAAAAGCTTTTAGTATTTAAGAATTTTAGATTTTTAAATCAATTTTTATGTTGCTCAAAGAAAGTTTTTTATATGTGTGTGTTTTATTTAGCTGTTTTTGAAATTACAAATATATTAAATATTAAAACTGAGATAGTTTATTTAAAAACAATTTTTATATCGATTGGGTATTTGTGTATGTATTTTGTCATTAGAGATTCCTGTATGTCACTGCAAAATTTTATAATATCTAAATTTAGAAAAGTAGCATATGCTAGAATTTCTTTCTTGATAGTAGTTATATCTTTATTTCTAATTTTTAAGATAACTGTTATTGGACTAATTATTATAAATGCATTTTTAAATAAAAAAATGAATATAAGATTGACTCAAATTAATATTGTCAATAAACAAATAAATATTTTAATTGAAAAATAAACTTTATGCATTGGTAAAAAATATAAAAAAATGGTATAATGTAAAAAAACCTGTATATAATAATAAAAAAGGTTGACAAAATGTAAAAATAATAATATATTATGAGTAAGTTAAGAAAAACTTCTTATAATTGATGCAATAATCTGAATATATAAATGCTGTGAAGAGAAGAAGTAGAGCTGAATTTTATTTAACAGAGAGTTCCAGTTTGGTGAAATGGAATAAATCGATTTAGTTTGAATACATCTCGGAGCAATATCTCTGAAAGATAACAACCATTAAGAAATATCGGAATAGTACACGTTATAGTACATGAGTAAATAAATTATACTCTAAGAGATTAATATCGTGAGATATTGATGAACTAAGGTGGTAACACGTAAGCAATGCTTTCGTCCTTTTAATAGGATGAGAGCTTTTTTTATTATAAAAATAAAAATCATAGATTATATAAATATTTTAGGAGGAATGAAAATGAAAACGATAGACGAGCAAATGCGAATAATTATGAAAGGTGTAGATGATTTAATAGACGAAAAAGAGTTAAGAGAAAAACTTATTAAATCAGAAAAAGAAGGAAAACCTATGATAGTAAAATTGGGGTTAGATCCAAGTGCTCCAGATATACATTTAGGTCATACAGTGGTTCTTAGAAAGATGAAACAATTACAAGATTTAGGTCATCAAATAGTAATCATAATTGGAGATTTTACAGGTAAAATTGGAGACCCAACTGGAAAATCTAAAGCTAGAAAAGCTTTAACAACAGAACAAGTTCTTCAAAATGCAAAAACTTATGAAGAGCAAATCTTTAAAGTTTTAGATAAAGAAAAAACTATTGTAAGATTTAATAGTGAATGGCTAGCTAAATTAAATTTTGAAGATGTAATAAAATTAGCTGCAACTATTACTGTTGCGAGAATGTTAGAAAGAGAAGACTTCAAAAAGAGATATGAAGGACAAATGCCAATATCAGTGCATGAATTTTTCTATCCATTGATGCAAGCATATGATTCAATAGCATTAGAAGCAGACATAGAGCTTGGTGGAACTGACCAAAGATTTAACTTATTAATGGGAAGATCACTACAAAGAGAGTTTGGTATGGAATCTCAAATAGTGATAATGATGCCTTTGATAGAAGGATTAGATGGAAAAGAAAAAATGAGTAAGAGTTTAGGAAATTACATTGGAATAGATGAAGAAGCGGGAATAATGTACCAAAAATCTATGGAGATTCCTGATGAACTTATAATTAAATACTACAATTTAGTAACTGATGTTCATCCTGATGAAGTTAATAAAATTGAAACTCAATTAAAAGATGGTTCAGTAAATCCAAGAGATATAAAAATGAACCTAGCAAGAGAAATAGTAACTTTATACCATGGAGAAGAAGCTGCTAAAGAAGCTGAAGAAAGATTTAAATCTGTATTCCAAAAAGGTCAAATACCTGAAGATATACAAACAATTCAAGTTAAAGAAGAAGATTTTGATTTAATTGAAGTTTTAGTTTCTAATGAGATTGTTAAGAGTAAGAGTGAAGTTAGAAGATTAGCATCTCAAGGTGGAGTAAAAGTAAATGGTGAGAAAGTGGAAGATTTGAGTACAGTTGCTAAAGAAAGTGAGCTTGTTGTTCAAATAGGAAAGAAAAAATTTGTAAAATTAGAGTTAGTAAAATAGATTAAAATAAAAGCAAGTTCGTTGGTTATATAAAAGTATAATCAATGAACTTGCTTTTTTATTATATTAAGGTTTTAAATTGGTAACCATTATCTTTAAAATATGTTATAATTTGGTCTAGTGCATTTACTGTTTCTTGTTTTCCATAAGTATCATGCATTAAAAGTACAACCATTTCTTTACCTTCAGAAGATTTCTTTGCATGTTCAAATAACTCTTGAGCATTTTTCTTTTTACCTTCTGCATCAGCATTTAGAGCATTCCAGTCGATTGACGCCATATTTTTTTCTTTTAGGTAGTTACCTAAAGGCTCCATATTTTTCCATGACATATACCCGCCTGGGCATCTAACTACATGTGATGAAAAATTCTTTCCTAGAACTTTCTTCATGGCTTCATCTGTTTTATTAAGCTCATTTACAAATGTATCAAGATTTAGGCTTCTGCCAGGATATAGTTTTTTGTAGTCATGAGAATATGAGTGATGAGCTATTGCATTTCCCTCATCAAATGTTCTTTTTAAAATTTCGTTGGCACCTTTTCTTTCAAGAGAATCTCCCTTAATAAAGAAAGTTCCTCTAACATCGTGTCTTTTTAAGATATCTAGGACTTGTGGAGTATTAGTGGTAGATGGTCCATCATCAAATGTAAGGAATACTATTTTTTCTCCATTATTTGAATAGTCATATTTGTTAAGCTTATCCCAAACTAATTTTGCATCATATCCATATTCTTTTGCAGCTTCTTTTTTTGCACCAATGATAGGTTCATTTTTTTCTTTTTCAATTCTTTCTTTTTCTAATTTTTCGGCTTTAAGTCTTTCTTGAGTTTCTTTAATTTCTTTTTTCTTGGACATATCCGCCCATGCCATAGAAAAAATACCAATAATTATTACGACAATTATAGTAAGTGCCATAGTTTTCTTTTTTCTTTTTTTTACCATGATTTCAACATTCCCCCTTTTTGTCGAATTGTATCAAAAATATATTATAATTATAGCGAAGAAAGTAGAAAAAGTAAACCGACAAAGTTGTAACTAAAATAACTAAAGTGTAACTTATACAACATTATTTGCATAATATTAAAGTATCATAGATATTTAAATTAGCTATAAAAAAATTTAATATAAGTAAAAAAAGTATAAAAAAGGTAAAAATTTATTAAAAAGGTGTTTACAAAAAATGATTAATATATTAATGTTAAATAGTGGATATAAATCTAGATTTAAAATACTGAAAAAATTTACTATAACTATATTAAATTTATAGTAATGCTTATAGAAAAACTCTCTTGCTGTTTAGGGGGTTTATAATTTTGCAAAAAAATAAAAAGGAGGGGGCTTTATTGAAAAAATACTCTGGAGAAATAGGACTAATATTCATAGCAATTATATGGGGAAGTGGCTTTGTAGCAACCCAATTTGCATTAGACGGTGGGCTTACACCTCTACAAATCATAACATTAAGATTTTTCTTGGCAGCTGTAATTATGAACTTATTGTTTTTTAAACAAGTTCGTGCCAACATGGGAAAGAATTTATTAAAAGCAGGAGTGCTTTTAGGAACATTTTTATTTCTAGCCTTTACAGTACAAACCATTGGACTTATGTACACTACACCATCTAAGAATGCATTTATAACAGCAGCAAATGTTGTAATAGTTCCATTCATAGGATTTATGATTTATAGAAGAAAACTTGATAAAATAGGATTAATAAGTAGTTTAGTAGCTCTTGTAGGTATAGGTATACTTTCTTTAGAAGCTGATTTCTCTATTAATTTTGGAGATTTATTAACACTTATATGCTCGTTTGGATTTGCATTTCATATATTCTTTACTAGTGAATTTGCTAAAGATAATAATCCAATGGCATTAACAGCTATTCAATTTACTGTAGCATTTTTACTATCTTTAGTAGTTCAGACATTTGCAGGGCAGTTGAAAATGGAAGCTGAACTGTCTGGATATATGGGAACTATATATTTAGCTATATTTAGTACTACAATAGGGTTTTTATTCCAAACTATATGTCAAAAAAAAGTAGATGGAACTAGAACAGCCATAATATTATCTACTGAAGCCGTATTTGGGACTATATTTTCTATAATAATTTTAAAAGAACCTATTACAGCAAAATTAGTTATTGGTAGTATATTGATATTTGGTGCAATTATAACAGCAGAAACTAAATTATCATTTTTGAAAAGTAAAAAAGTAGAACTTAAAGAGTCAAAAGATTCTTCACTAGAGAGTATTTAAAGAGACAAATATTTCCTAATTAATCAAATAAAGTATATATTATGTAGAAATTTGACATCAAAACTTGGTTGATACCAATGTTTCAAAGTGATAAAATTAATTAGGAAATAAATTTTATTTTTAGTGTTTAAACTGTAATACACGGGGTATATATATTCTTGTAGCAAGTTATTAAACTTTAAAATAAAAATTTAATTAATATAAAATTGGGAGGAATTTAATTATGAAAAAATTTGTTTGTACAGTATGTGGATATATACATGAAGGAGATGCTGCACCAGCACAATGTCCAGTATGTAAAGTTGGAGCTGATAAGTTCGAGGAAATGAAAGGTGAAATGGTTTGGGCTGACGAACATAGAATAGGAGTAGCTCAAGGTGTGGATGCAGAAATAATCGAAGGATTAAGAGCTAACTTTACTGGTGAATGTACAGAAGTTGGAATGTACTTAGCAATGAGTAGACAAGCTGATAGAGAAGGATACCCAGAAGTAGCAGAAGCATATAAGAGAATAGCTTTTGAAGAAGCAGAACATGCTGCTAAATTTGCAGAACTTCTTGGAGAAGTTGTAGTTGCAGATACAAAAGAAAACTTAAGAGTTAGAGTTGACGCTGAATATGGTGCAACTGATGGAAAATTAAAATTAGCTAAGAGAGCTAAAGAATTAGGATTAGATGCTATACATGATACAGTACATGAAATGTGTAAAGATGAAGCTAGACATGGTAAAGCATTCTTAGGATTATTAAATAGACATTTTGGAAAATAATAATTAAAAACATAGATTAAAAGGAGAAACTTTGGTTTCTCCTTTTTTAAATTATACAAAAAATATAAAAAATCTTTGTAATAAAAGGGTGAAGATAATATGAAATCAGTATCTGTTAGAAGTTGCAGAAATTATGAGTATGAAAATGTAAGGTTTTCTGTTGAAAAAATCCTAGATGACATTGGAGGACTTAATAAATTTGTAAAAGAAGGAAGTAAAGTACTTGTAAAACCAAATCTATTGATGAAAAAGAAGCCTGAAGAAGCTACAACTACTCATCCTATGGTAGTAAGGGTTGTATGTGAAAAGCTTTTAGAGTTAAATTGTGATATAGTAGTAGCAGATAGTCCTGGTGGACCATATAATCAAGGTTCTCTTAAAAGCATATATAAAACATCTGGAATTGAAGAGGTAGCAAATGATTTAGGTGTCAAATTAAATTATGATGTTTCAGATGTTAAGATACATAGTGAAAAAGCACATGCTCTTAAATATATGGATATTATTAAACCAGTAATAGATGCTGATTATGTAATAAATCTTTGCAAATTAAAAACACATGTAATGGCAACTTTTACTGGTGGCACAAAAAACTTATATGGATGTATAGCTGGATTAAAAAAAGCAGAAATACATTATAGATTTCCTACAGAGGAATTATTTTGTGAAAATGTGCTTTTAGATATTTGTGATTATGTAAATCCAACTCTGACAATTATGGATGGAGTCGTAGGTATGGAAGGGGATGGGCCTTCAGCAGGAAACCCTAAAGAAATAGGTGTTTTATTAGCATCACAAAGTCCGTATGCTATAGATGTTGCCGCATGTAAGATTATAGATTTGCTTCCAAATAAAGTTGCTACAATTAGAGGAGCTATTAAAAGAGAATATATAAAGGAAGACTTTTCAGATATTGTGATTGTAGGAGACGATATAGAGGGTTTAATTATAAAAGATTATAAGGTGCCAAATGTAAGTAAAGATTTAAGACTCTTTTCTGTAAAATTGCCAAAATTTTTAAATGAACCTATTTCAAAACTTATAACACCAAAGCCAGTAGTTAGATTTAAAGATTGCATAAAATGTGGAAAGTGCAAGGAAGCTTGTCCTGCAAATACCATAGAGATGGGGAATAAAGGTGCTCTTATAGATTTAAATAAATGTATAAGATGTTACTGTTGTCATGAACTTTGTCCTAAAAAGGCTATTGATGTCAAACGTAATTTTGTATTTAAGTATGTAAAATAATGTATAATATTATATGAGTCTATATAAATGAAAATTATAAAGGAGAAATAACATGATTTTAATTAAAAATGGTAGAGTGATAGACCCTAAAAGTCAAAGAGATGAGAAGATAGATTTAATTATAAAAGAAAATAAAATCTATAAAATAGGTGATTTTGATGAAAATGATGAATTTGAAAAAATAATAGATGCTAGTGGAAATATAGTTGCACCAGGATTAGTAGATGTACATGTACATTTTAGAGACCCAGGATTTACATATAAAGAAGATATAGATAGTGGAGCTAAATCGGCAGCTAGAGGGGGATTTACAACAGTTATATGCATGGCAAATACTGACCCAATTGTAGATAATGAAGATACTTTTAACTATGTGAAGGAAAAAGCAAAAAATGCATGTATAAATGTCTTACAAGCAGCAGCTATAACAAAAGGTTTTGAAGGTAAAGAGTTAGTGGATATGGAAAATCTTAAAAATGCTGGAGTTCCAGGATTTACTGATGATGGATTGCCTTTAATGGATAGTAATTTAATTATGGAAGCAATGATTAAGGCAAAAGAGTTAGATGTGCCACTTAGTTTTCATGAAGAAGACCCTTCTTTAGTTGGAAATCCTGGTGTAAATGCAGGAAAGATAGCTTCAGAGCTTGGCCTAAAAGGTGCATCAAATGTAGCAGAAGATGTAATGGTTGCTAGAGATTGTATGTTAGCACTAAAAACTGGTGCTAAAATTGATATACAACATATAAGTTCTGGTGTTTCTGTTGATATGGTTAGATTTGCAAAATATCTTGGAGCAAACGTAGTTGCAGAAGCTTCACCACATCATTTTACACTGACTGAGGAAGATGTACTGGAGTTTGGAACAAATGCAAAAATGAATCCACCTTTAAGAACTAAGTGGGATAGAGATAAGATTATAGAAGGATTAAATGATGGTACTATTGAGATAATAGCAACAGACCATGCACCTCATAGTAAAGAAGAAAAAGACAGAGAATTTATAAAAGCTCCAAGTGGTATTATAGGGCTTGAAACTTCGCTGTCTCTTGGAATAACAAACTTAGTATATAAGAATCATCTTAGTATGATGCAGTTAATAGAAAAAATGTCTACAAATCCTGCAAAGCTATACAATTTAAATGTTGGTTTTATAGAAGAAGGAGCAGTAGCAGATATTGTTATATTTAACCCTGAAGAAGAATGGGTAGTTGAAGATTTTGCTTCTAAAGCTGATAATTCACCGTTTAAAGGTAAATCTCTATATGGTAAAGTTAATCATACTATATGTAATGGAGAGATTGTATATAACGCTTAAGGTTGTGTTTTAAGGGTGGTGAATACAGTGATTGAAAGCAAAAGATTATATATTAGACAAATGAATCACAGTGATTTTAAGGAAATAAGTAAAATGTTACAAAATTCAGAAGTAATGTATGCATGGGAACATACTTTTTCTGATGAGGAAGTTACAGAATGGATTGATAGAAATATACAGAGATACAATAATGATGGATATGGATATTTTATTGTTATAGATAAGTATATAGGTGATGTAGTGGGACAAATAGGTCTTATAAAGCAGGACATAGGACTGGGAATAGGTTATATAGTAAAAAAAGAATATTGGAATAAAGGCTATGCTATAGAAGGTGCTACTATATGTATAGATTATGCTATTAGAAACTTAAATGTAGATACTTTAGTAGCAGATATAAGACCTGAAAATATAGCATCTATAAATGTGGCAAAACGACTAGGTATGGAGAAAATATATGAGTATGATAAGATTTATAGAGGACAAGCAATGAAGCATGATGTCTATCAATTAAAAGTAACAGGATTAACTACAAAAACTAGGGTATAAACGTCTAGGTAATTTAAAAGTAATAGATTAAATACTAATATAAAAATATTTAAAGTAAATAATTCATTAGTAACATTAAAAATAACAATAGTAGTTTTGAAAATAATAATGCACTATTATATTTGATTTGAAAAAGATTAAATTCTTAATCTATCATATATAATAGTGCATTAAATATTTAAGCATATTTTAGAAAAGCAATTTAAAAATCATAACTTATTAATAAAAATACTATTTATAAATTGCCTTTATAGGGTCTAGTTTAGAGGCTTTAAAGGCTGGTATTAAACCAAACACAACCCCAGTTAATATAGTAGCTAAAATAGCATAAAGTAAGCTATTTAAGCTTGGAATTGCTTCAAATCCAATGTATCTAGAGACATAGTTAGTAGCAATAAATCCAACTATAGTTCCTAAAATTCCTCCACATACTGTTATAAAAATAGCTTCAACTAAAAATTGAAATAATATAGACTTAGGTTTTGCACCAATAGCACGTCTTATACCAATCTCTCTTTGTCTTTCCATAACTGATACATACATTATGTTCATTACACCAATACCACCAACAAACATTGCAACTACAGTTATTATAGATACATATTTATTGACATTAGAATTGATGCTTTCAAGATAAGCTGTTTGTTCAGTTGGGTCTGGTGTAGTATAAGAACCATTGATACCAGGATGCATTTCATATAGTTTAGCTATAATATTGTTTGCAACTTCATTCACATTGTATCCTTTAGAACAAACTAAGTCTAACTGATAAATTTCATTGGAGTAAGAATTTTGACTCATTAGAGTATCAAAAGCTTTTTTAGGTATAAGAGAAGTTACAAATTGCATATCTTGATAACCTCCAAAGAATCCTCCAGCTTGTTGTTGGTTAGAAGAATCATCCAATACTCCAATTATTTCAAATATAGTTCCATTTACATTAATACCATGACCTAAAGCATCTTCTGGATTTTCAAAAATTTCACTTGCACTCTGCTGTGTAAGCAGAATTACCTTTCTTTTTTCATCATCCAAAGAAAAATCCCTACCACAGATTAAATTTATTTTAGAATCTTTTTTTACTGGTCCAACTTCTACATAAGTGGTCTTTTTATCAAAAGATGCCTCAGAAGAATAAGTTGAATCAAGGTTAAATCCATCTCTTGTAGGAGCAATTCTTTCTACTCCTTCAACAAATGATAATTCTTCTAAATCTTTTGCATTGAATGGTTTTAAAAATATACTCATATCGTCAGTAAGACCTGTGTTATCAGCTGATTCAAATGAAATAGTAGTTTTATTAGGATTAGCGTTATTTACAGATTTCTTGATTTCTTTTTGAAATCCATTACCTATAGAACTAACAAGTATTACTGAAGTTATTCCTATAATAATCCAAAGTAAAGCTACAAAGACACGAAGCTTGTGCCCCTTTAAATTAGCCAAAGAATTTTTTAATAAGCCCATGATTACACCTCCGAAGTAAACACACCATCTTTAAGTCGTATGACCTTAGTTGCATACTTAGTTAAATCCTGATCATGTGTAACCATTATTATAGTCTTGCCTTGTTCATTAAGTTCTGTTAAAAGCTCCATAATTTCCCTGCTAGTTTCACTATCCAATGCTCCAGTTGGTTCATCAGCAAAGATTATTTGAGGGTCATTTGCCAAACAACGTGCAATGGCTACACGCTGTTGTTGACCACCAGATAATTGAAGAGGCTTTTGTTTAATTTTATCCAAAAGCCCAACAGATTTTAGTTTGCTCTTAACAATATCTTCTCTTTCTGATTTTTTTAATATTTTATTGTAAATTAGAGGTAACTCTACATTTTGATATATATTTAAAGTTTCTATTAAATTAAACTGTTGAAAAACAAAACCAATATTGATATTTCTAAAAACAGAACGCTCATTTTCACTGAGATTAGTTACATCTGTACCATCAAATATATATCTTCCTTCATCAAACACATCAAGAAAACCTAAGATATTAAGTAAAGTGGTCTTACCACTACCAGATTTACCCATTATCATAACGAATTCTCCAGATTCAATTTCTAAATTTAAGGATTTTAAAACATGTAATTCATCTTTCCCTACTTTGTAATATTTTTGAATATTTTCTAATTTAATTAACATATGTAAATTAATTCACATCCATATTAACTTCTTCTAATTTTTTGTCTGGAGTAGAATCTCCGTTATTATTAGAGCCAGCAGTTACACCATCACCTTGAACTGGGTCTCCTTCTTTCATTTCTTTAGTAGGGTATTTTATTACTATATCGCCTTGTTCAAGACCGCCTCTAACTACAGCAAAATCATCATTTTTACTTGCAACATCTACAATTTGTTTTTTCAAGATTCCATCTAAGTCTTTAAATACATATGAGTGTTTTTTATCTTTAAGTACACAAGATGCTGGTATTTTAAAGCTTGAGTTCGCTACTTCAAGTGATGCTTGAAGATGGAATCCATTTGTAAGTCCCTCTTGATTATCAAATGCTATGTTTATATCATAATAAGATAAAGTACTTTGTTGAGCTCCCATCTCACTATTTGGAGTAGATGGCTTATCAGATATAAAACTTATTCTACCAGTAAGATTTTGGTCAGTTGAGAAAACTAATATATTAACCATTTGGTCTATTTTCATCTTAGGTAAATCTTGTTCACTTGCTTGTCCTTTCATATAAAACTCTAGACCTTGAATAGTCATAAATGAAGCTGGTTGGTCTGGATTTCCAGTTTGGTCATTTAAGTATACAGTACCATCAAAAGGAGCAGTAGTTCTATCATATGCTTTTTTATCTAAAGAAGCTATCTGAGAGTTTAAAGCTGTTATTTGTGCATTTATAGAGGCGATAGCATCTCTATTCTCATCAATATTTGCAAGTGATATCTTTTGTTTTTTATATTGGCTAAGTTGTGCTTTTAGACTATCTATTTCTGCTATTATAGTTGGATTTTTAGCAGTAAAAAGAAGGTCTCCTTGATTTACTTTTTGACCATTTGTAACATTTACATCACTTAACTCATAATCTCCAGAAATATTAAAGTCTTTAGTTTGCTTAGGAACCACCATACCATTTATAAATATTTTTTCATTTTCTGGAATAGTGTATGTTTCTATGAAGTTTTCATTAGTTTGTAACTCAGTATTTTTTGAATCAACATAAGCAAGTACTCCTAATATTAAAAGTATGATTATCACGATTCCTGCATAGATTTTAAATCTCTTGTTTTTAAAAGGATTATTTTTAAAACCTTTATTTTTAGCTTTGAAATTACTACTTCCAAAGCTAGTATTTTTAAAGCTATTACTCTTAAAGCTACTATTTCTAAATCTTTTATTTTTAAATTTTTTTAGAAAAGACATGTTTTCCTCCTTTGTATAAAAACTACTTATTATATACTGGGATGTACATATAGAATCATTATAAGAAGCATGTTGAATATAAGTCAAATGAAAATAAACTATCAATATATAAGATACTATAGATAATCCTTGAATGTAATAGTAATTTTTGTATATTGACTGTACTCTGAATCTACATCAATTTTATGGCCAAGTTTGTCACAGAGTTCTTTTACTAAATAAAGACCAAGTCCTGTAGATTTAGCGTTATTTCTTCCATTATTACCTGTAAATCCCTTATTGAATATTCGATTTAAATCTTCCTTTTTTATACCACAGCCAGTATCTTCCACCCTTAATTGTAAATAATTTTTGTAGGTTTTGCAATAGATAGATATATTATCTTCTATTGAGGTATATTTTAGGGAATTATTTAATAATTGCTCGAATATGAAGTAGAGCCATTTTCCGTCTGATAAAACTGTATAATTCAAATTATTTAAGTTTAAAATTATTTTTTTTGAGATAAAATATTTCGAATATTTTCTTATAATATCCCTAATAATTTTTTCAATATTTACTTCTTGAATCAAAAAATCTTTATGAAAATCTTCAAGTCTAGATAAATACAAAATCCTTTCAACAGAATTTTCAATTCTAAATATCTCTTTATCGATATCATCTGCAATTTTTTCTTCGATTAAATTTTCGTTTTGTTCAAGTACTAGTTTGATTATTGCTATAGGTATTTTTATATCATGTACCCACATACTCATAGTCTCTTTATTTTCTTCAAATTTCTTAGTATTGATATCTATTATATCATCACACTGGTTTTGATAATCTTTAATTATATCCAAATATATTTTTTCTTCATTTGTACATTTAATTAATTCTATATCGTTAGTACTAATTTTGAATGTATTATTTTTAATTTTCTCTAAAAATCTATTTTTCTTAATGTAGCCAGTAAGTATATATATAAATGAAAATACTATATTTACAATTAATATGTATACAATAGTGTCTACTAAGATAGTATCGATAGGAGAAAATATAATAACTGCTATCGTAAAAAGTAAGAAAGCAAAGTTGTATACTAAAAATCCGAGTTTATCTTTAACAAAATCTTTAAAACTCATAAATTCACCTACTTAAAGCTATTTTAACTGATTATATAACCTAGACCTCTTTTAGTGTCTATAAAGTCTTCCAATCCAATTTCACTTAGTTTTGAACGTATTCTGTTTACGTTAACAGTGAGAGTATTGTCATCTACAAACCAATCATTATCCCATAGTTTTTTCATAAGTTTATTTCTACTAACTATTTGACTTTTATTCCTCATAAGTTCATGAAGAATTTTAATTTCATTTTTTGTTAGCTCAATAGTATTATCTTTATAACATATAGTTGCAGTTGATAAATCTAAAGTAACTCCATTATGAACAATCTGATTTGAACTATTATCAACAAAATTATAAGTTCTTCTTAAAAGAGCATTTACCTTAGCTATTAAAACATCTATAGAAAATGGTTTTTGTATATAATCATCTGCACCTAGATTTACACCCATTATTACATCCATATTAGAGTTTCTTGAAGAAATAAAGATTATTGGAACTTTGGAAATTTTTCTTATTTCATTACACCAATGAAATCCATCATAAAATGGAAGATTTATATCTAATAAAACCAATTGTGGTTTGTAATGCTTAAATTCTTCTATTATATTTTCAAGATTTTCTATTTGATATACAGTATGTCCCCATTTAGAAAGACAATCTGCTATTTTATGCTTTAATGAAACATCATCTTCAATTACCAGTATTTTAAACATTTTTACCTCCTAATCCAGAATAGTTATATTAACATAACTATATTTTACTTGATAAGTTCAAACATTTCTACCTTATAATTTAAAATAATTATATTAATATAACTATATTTTGCTTGACAAATTATATTTTAAACATAATTTCATCAAAAATGAAGAAATATAATTAATACTTACAGAAATGTAACATTATATTAATGTAATTAAATGGTTAAAAATGATTTTAATATATATAATATATTTATAAGAATTGGAAAATGAGCAATTATGTTGAGGAGTGTTAAGAATTATGGAAGAAATATTAATTGTTGAAAATATAAAAAAAGAGTATGGGAGAAAAGGCTCAAAATATGAAGCTTTAAAAGGTATAAGTTTTAAAGTTTCTAAAGGTGAATTTATAGGCATTATGGGTTCATCTGGAGCTGGTAAATCGACTCTTTTGAACATTATTTCTACAATAGATTTGCCTTCATCAGGAAATGTTTATATAAAGGATAAGAATATTATTAAAATGAAACAAAATAAATTAGCAGACTTTAGACGTGATAATCTTGGATTTGTATTTCAAGACTCAAACCTTTTAGATACATTAACTATAAAAGAAAATATAATGCTACCTCTTTCTTTAAAAAATGAAAAAGTATCAGTAATAGAAAGTAGAATAAAAGAAGTTTCAGAATCACTAAATATAGAATCAATACTAGATAAATATCCTAATGAAGTTTCAGGTGGGCAAAAACAAAGAGGAGCTGTTTGTAGAGCAATAGCAACAAAACCATCATTAATACTTGCAGACGAGCCTACAGGAGCATTAGATTCTAAATCGGCAAGGGATTTATTAAATTATCTACTAAAATTAAATAAAGATAACGATTCAACAATATTAATGGTAACACATGATGCTATAAGTGCAAGCTTTTGTAGTAGAATACTCTTTATAAAAGATGGAATAATTTTTACAGAGCTTATAAAAGGAGAAAGCACAAAAGAATTCTATAATAAAATACTAAATACAGTTTCCTTAATTGGAGGAGTTAATAAAAATGAGTTTATTTAAAATTGCTATAAAAAATGTAAAAAAGAACTTTTTAAGTTATTTTATGTACTTTGTTTCAATTGTATTTAGTGTATTTATATTCTTTAGTTTCAAATCAATAGAGTACAATGAAGCTTTAAGTATACTTGGTAGAAAAGCTAAAATAGGTATTAATACAAGTTCAATTGTAATAGTGGTATTTGTTTTTTTATTTATATATTATTCAAACTCATTTTTTTTTAATAGACGTAGGCAAGAGATAGGTACTTATAGCTTGATTGGAATGAGAAAAAGTCAGATAGGAAGAATCTTTTTATATGAAACTTTCTTGATGGGAATATTTGCAGTATTAATAGGAGTATTGTTAGGTTTTTTATTTTCAAAGCTTATGGCAATGATTCTTGTAAAATTAATGAAAGAAATTATAGTAGTAAAAATGACTTTAAGTATAAGGGCTTTAATTCAGACATTAGGAATATTTTTAATAGTATTTGTAGTAATTGGAATAAGAAATATTATAGTTATTAGTAATAAAAAAATTGTAGAGTTATTTAAGAAGTCACCAGAAAAATACACAAATAAAAGATTTATGAAGTTAAAGGGAATACTTGGAGTTTTGCTGATAGTATTTTCTTATTTAATGTCAGTTAGTTATTTTATTGTTGAAAACGTAATGTTTTCAGTTTTTATATTAATTGCAATAATACCAGGCACTTTTTTATTGTTTTCATCAATAGTGTCAACAATTATAGATGTTGCTAAGAAGAAAAAAGGTTTTTATTACAAGGGAAGAAATTTAATTGCATTTTCAGAGCTTGGATTTAAATTAAAGAATAACAGCAGAGTACTGGCAATAATCGCGATATTAATAGCCACAAGTGTAACTATGTTAGGATTTACAATATCTCTCTATTACGATATAGATAGAAATATAAATGAAAACTACAAATATAGCTATACTGTAAATGCGGAAAATTCTTTTGTAAACAATAAAATTGATAACTTGTTATATAAATATAAAGAAAATGATAAGATACTTTTTGATAAGACAATAGAGCTTATAAATAGAGATGTAAAGTTTAAATTATACTATAAAAAGGGTGGACTTTATAGAGAAAATAAAGTGCTTGTAGATTTTATTAAAGAAAGTGATTTTAAGAAGTTAAGACAATATCAAAACAGTAATTATGAAGAATTAACTTCAAAAGAACATGTATATTATGTTTCAGATTCATACAAGAAAATATTTCTTAAAAGTACTGGTACTGAAAAAATAGATGTATATCTTAAAGAAAAAGAGAATATGAGTTTATTTACAGTTCAAAAAAATATATTAGAACCAGAAATAAATTCACAATCAACATTTGATTTGATTGTAGTAAAAGATAATGTATTTAATAGATTAAAATCAGATGGAGAATCGAGATTGTTAAGATTAATTGATATAAAAAATGAAAAAAAAGAGTTTGATATGTCTTTAAGGTTAAAAAATATAGTTGATAAAAATATGGAATTAACTTATCCTTTTAATTTTACATCAAGAGTCGAAAACTATAATAATTTAATTAGACTAAGTGGTCTTATGTTATTTATAGGTATGTTTCTATCTGTAGTATTTCTTTTGTGTACAGGAAGTATAATTTTATTTAAACAATTATCAAATATATATGATGATAAAGAGCGATATATTATGCTAAAAAAACTTGGGGCAAACAATCAAGATATTGAGAAAATAATATCAAAACAATTAAAGGTTGTATTCTTATTGCCATTAATTATAGGTACAATCCACAATTTATTTGCTATGTCAATTGCTCAAAAATTTATAACTAGGTCTTTGCTTACACCAATTATTATAACACTAGTCATCTATTATATAGGTTACTTTATATATTATTTTATAACATTAAAATACGCTCAAAATATGATAATAGATTAAGTTATAGAGTATTTTTTGTTTAATTTAATAAAAATTAAATAGACATCAAAAGTAAAGTAACTTATCTAATCAAAATAAAAAATATTATAATAATATAATTAAGTCTTGGAAAAAGTTTGTATTTTGTATCAGTTGTATTACCTAATGTTATATAATAAATTTAAGGAAAATATAAAATAAAAATGACAAGGAGTTGAAACTTATGAGGTTTGATGCGCATCAACATAAATATCCATCAATAAGAAATGTTATATATGCTAAAAATGGGGCAGTTGCAACTTCAACACCATTAGCTTCTCAAGCAGGACTTGAAATATTAAAAAAAGGTGGAAATGCTGTGGATGCAGCAGTTGCAACTGCTGCTACATTATCTGTAGTTGAACCTACAAGTAATGGAATTGGAGGAGACGCATATGCTCTTGTTTGGATAGAAGAAGAAAAACGATTGTATGGACTAAATTCTAGTGGTTTTGCTCCAGAAAGAATGGAATTAAAAAATTACAATAATATGAAAGAAATGCCAAAGTATGGATTTGGAGCAGTAACTGTACCTGGGATACCTGCAGCTTGGGCAGAATTAAATAAAAAGTATGGAAAACTTAGTTTACTAGAATGTTTATCTCCAGCAATTAAATATGCGAGAGAAGGATATGTTGTTTCTCCTAATGTGTCAAAAGTATGGAAAACATCTTATGAACTATATGAAAAAGAATTTATTGGGGAAGAATTTAAACCATGGTTTGAGACGTTTTCTAAGGATGGTAAAGCTCCAGAAGCAGGTGACATATTTGTATGTGAAGAGCATGCTAATACATTAGAAGAGATAGCAAATACACAAGCTGAAAGTTTTTATAGAGGTAGACTAGCAGATAAAATAGATGAGTATTCTAGAAAATTTGATGGGGCTATAAGAAAAAGTGATTTAGCAAGCTTTTATCCAACATGGGTAGAACCTATAAGCACAGAATATAAAGGATATAAAATATTTGAAATTCCACCAAATGGACATGGAATAACAGTCCTAATGGCATTAAATATATTGAAGGAATTGGACATAAAAGGAGATATAGAAAATGTTGAGGATATACATAAGATTATAGAAAGTTTAAAACTGGCTTTTGCAGATTCTAAAACTTATGTAACTGATATAGAATATATGAAGGTAAAGGTTCAGGAACTATTAAGTCAAGATTATGCAAAAAAGAGAAGTTTATCAATTGATAATAAAAAAGCTTTATATCCAAAGGCAGGAGACCCATATTGTGGTGGAACAGTATATCTTTGTACTGCTGACAAAGATGGGAATATGGTTTCGTATATACAGAGTAATTACATAAATTTTGGTTCTGGAATAGTAATACCAAACACTGGTATTGCACTACATAGTAGAGGTAATAATTTTAACTTAGACCCTAATCACCACAATGTAGTAAAACCATTCAAAAAACCTTATCATACAATAATACCTGGATTTTTAGGTAAAGATAATAAAGCAATAGGGCCATTTGGTGTAATGGGTGCTTTTATGCAACCACAAGGGCATCTCCAAGTATTAACGAGTATGATAGACTTTGGCTTGAATCCTCAAGAGGCATTAGATGCTCCAAGATGGCAGTGGATAAAAGGCAAAGAGATAGAGGTGGAATCAGAGATGCCAAGACATATGGTAGATGCCCTTACTGAAAAAGGTCATGAGATAAAAGTAATTCATGATAATGTCGATATGGGTAGAGGGCAAATAATCTTCAAAACAGAGCAAGAAAGCTATGTTTGTGCAACAGAATCAAGATGTGATGGTCATGTTGCAGTTTATTAATTTAATGAATAAATGAATATTACAAACTATATGAAATGATAATAAAAGGCGAAAGTCTACAATGACTAACGCCTTTATAAAAAACTAAAATATTGTATCCTAGTTTTATTTATTATTGACTTTATTCTTGCCCAGTTTTAACTTCATTGTCATCATAGCTAATCCAATCACTAAAGCTACCAACATAAATCTTATGAGGTATGTCAAGTTCTCTAAGTGCAAGGCTGTTAACACAAGCAGATATTCCTGAACCACAAGATAGAATTATTTCTTCATAATTATTTAAATCCTTAAAGAAGTCTTTTAAAAATTCCATATCTTTAAGTGAGCCACTTTCAAAATTACCTTTTATTAAATCCTTGCAAAAGTAATTTTTTGCACTAGGTATATGGCCAGCTTTTGAATATGCAGGCTCAACTAAACCTTGGTATCTTTCATTGGCACGACAATCTATAATCACAGTATCTTTGTTATATAATTTAGATTTAACATATTCCATTGGGACAACTAAATTGTCATTTACATTAGGCTTAATTTTTTTGTCTGTACAGTTTGGAATATTTATTTTTTCTTCTAACTCTCCACCTTCTTTTACGAAAGCTGCTATTCCGCCATCTAATACAGAGACATTTTCAAGACCTAAGTGTTTTAATTGGAAGAATAGTCTACAAGCACCGTTTAAATCTCCATCATCATATGTTACAATTGTAGTGTCATTATCAACACCCATTTTTTCTAACTTTTCTTTTAATATAAAAGGGTCTTGTAAAGGATTTTTACCACCATGTTCTTTTGTAGGAGATGATAAATCCTTGTCTATATCCAAGATAAAGCTACCTTTTATATGTCCTTTTTTATAAGAATCAATACCATAAGTTCTATTGATAAGGTCAAATCTACAATCTATAACAACCAGATTATCATTATGTTCTAATTTAGATATAAGCTCTTTTGCAGAAATAATATTTTTCAAAAAACAAACCTCCTATTTTTAATTATTTTTATGTGTATTCATAATAATTATTAACTTTATAAATTAATATTATTATAAATTATTACATAAGTAAATAAATCTTTAGAAAATATAAAAATTTTATATAAAAATTCAAATAATTAATGAATATTAAAAATTTTAGATATATAATAAAATAAGAGTATATTTTAGTTTATATAAAAGCTGGTATTGCAATAGATTAAAGCCTTATACACTTTTAGTTTTTAAAGAAATCTGAGTTATTATGAAAACCTAGGTTAACTTATTAAACAAATAATTGAATAAAAAAAATTTATTATGTATTTATAAAATTTTTGTTACAAATTTGGCATAATATAGTATACTTTAAGTGTGTATTAGGTTAAATCTATAACAAATTATACGTATAATATAGGCTTTAATATTTGTTGGCATCTAAAAGTAATTTGTTAATATCAACTATTTGTAATTTGGGCAGTTATAATTATTTTATAGGGGGGATGTCCAATACAAAACATTCAATCAAGAACTAATATTGTATTATAATTAGAGTTATAGTTTTGTGTGTTTATGTTTTAATTAAATTTAAAAGTGGGAAAAATATATTTGTTAGAATGGAGAATAGCGAGATGAGTAATAAAATAGTTAGTAAGAGACAATTAACAGATAGTATTTATTTGATGGAAATAGAGGCTCCTAGAGTTGCAAAATCTTCTCAGCCTGGTCAATTTATAATAATCAAAAATGACGAAAAGGGAGAAAGAATTCCTCTTACAATAGCTGATTATGATAGAGAAAAAGGAACAGTAACTATCGTATTCCAAACAGTTGGTGCTTCAACTAAGAAATTAGCAATGTTTGAAGAAAACGATTTTGTAATGGATTTTGTAGGACCACTAGGACAAGCAAGCGAGTTCATACATGAAGATATAGAAGAACTAAAAAATAAAAAAATCCTATTTGTAGCTGGTGGAGTAGGTTCTGCTCCAGTGTATCCACAAGTTAAATGGTTTAAAGATAATGGATTAGATGTAGATGTAATAATTGGTGCAAGAACTAAAGAATTAATCATATTAGAAGATGATATGAGAAAAGTAGCTAAAAATGTATACATATCAACAGATGATGGGACATATGGATTTGATGGAAGAGTTACAGATTTATTAAAAGATTTAGTTGATAATCAAGGTAAAAAATATGACCAAGCAATAGTAATTGGACCAATGATAATGATGAAATTTATGTGCCAATTGACTAAAGAATTAAACATACCTACTATAGTAAGTTTAAATACAATAATGATTGATGGAACAGGTATGTGTGGTGGTTGTAGAGTTAGTGTTGGAGATGAAACTAAGTTTGCATGTGTAGATGGTCCTGAATTTGATGGACATTTAGTTGATTTTGACCAAGCAATGAGAAGACAATCTATGTACAAAACTCAAGAAGGAAGAGCTATGCTAAAACTTGAAGAAGGCGATAGTCATCATCATAGTAATTGTGGATGTGGAGGTAACAAATAATGGATGCTAAAAAAGTAAAAGTACCAGTTAGAGAACAAGATCCTGCTGTAAGAGCAACAAATTTTGATGAAGTATGTTTAGGATACAATAAAGAAGAAGCTATAGAAGAAGCTAATAGATGTCTAGGATGTAAGAAACCAAAATGTGTAGGTGGATGTCCAGTAGGAATTGATATTCCAGGATTTATAACAAAAGTTAAAGAAGATGATATAGAAGGTGCTGCTAAAGTAATAGCTAAGAGTAGTTCATTACCTGCTGTGTGTGGTAGAGTATGCCCACAAGAAAGTCAATGTGAAGGTGTATGTATACTTGGAATAAAATCAGATGCAGTATCAATTGGAAAATTAGAAAGATTTGTAGCAGATTGGTCAAAAGAAAATGATATAAACTTATCTGATACAGAACCTAAGAAAAATCAAAAAGTAGCTGTAATAGGAAGTGGGCCAGCAGGTCTTGCTTGTGCTGGTGACTTAGCTAAAAAAGGTTATGATGTAACAATATTTGAAGCAATGCATGAATCAGGTGGAGTTTTAACTTATGGAATACCTGAATTTAGGCTTCCAAAACAAGCTGTTGTGCAACCTGAAATAGATAATATAAGAAAATTAGGTGTAAAAATAGAAACTAATGTAATTGTTGGTAAAACAATAACAGTAGATGAACTTATAGAAGATGAAGGATTTGAAGCTATATTCATAGGTTCAGGAGCTGGTCTTCCAATGTTTATGAATATACCAGGAGAAAATGCAAATGGAGTATTTTCTGCAAATGAGTTTTTAACTAGAGTAAACTTAATGAAAGCTTATAGAGATGATTATGATACACCTATTAGTTCTGGTAAAAAAGTTGCTGTAGTTGGTGGTGGAAATGTTGCTATGGACGCTGCTAGAACTGCATTAAGATTAGGTTCAGAGTCATATATAGTTTATAGAAGAAGTGAAAAAGAGCTTCCAGCAAGAGCTGAAGAAGTGCATCATGCAAAAGAAGAAGGCATTATATTTAACACATTGACAAACCCTAAGGAAATTTTAGTAGATGAAAATGGATATGTTAAAGGAATGGTTTGTATAAGAATGGAATTAGGAGAACCAGATGATTCTGGAAGAAGAAGACCTATAGAAATAGAAGGTTCTGAATTTGTACTTGATGTAGATACAGTTATTATGTCACTTGGAACAAGTCCAAATCCACTAATATCTTCTACAACAAAGAGTCTTGATATAAATAAGAGAAGATGCTTAATAACAGATGAAAGTGGTCAAACTTCTAAAGAAGGAGTATTCGCAGGTGGAGATGCTGTTACTGGAGCAGCGACAGTAATATCTGCAATGGGTGCTGGTAAAACTGCAGCAGCTTCAATAGATGAATATTTAAAAGCAAAAGTTAATGCTTAATTTGTAAATTAAATATACCAAGTTAGAGTAGTTTCTAGCTTGGTATATTTTTTTTGAAAATTGTATAATAAAGTCACAGTTATTGTTGTAATATTTGCTACTAAACAACATAATTTTGTTTAATTATGGTAAAATGATATCGAATAAAGATTTTATAAGGAGGTAATAATGTGTGGTTGGCAGAATCAGAGTTATCAAACTTGACATTAGAACTTATACCTAAAAAGAATATTTTGAATATAACTGTTACATATATTAATACAACAGATATTGAAAATGTAAGCATTTTAGATGAAGCAAGTACAAATTACTTAAAAAATAATATCCCATCATTAGAATATAGGCCATTCCTATATAAAATTGAAAAATCAAATGTGCCATTTTTGAATTATGAATCTTGTATAAAGGGTTCATATAAATTTAAAGAAAGAATACTTTTGGATTATTCAAATAGAGTAATGTCACAAGTTATTAAAGAGCCGATTGAGTATGTATTACAATAGTATAATTAATGGTGTTTAAATATGAGAAAAAGAGAAAAAATATTTGATGGATTAGTTTTTAGGTATATATTAATTTTATTGATGTTATTAATTTTAATTGATTTTACAAGTACAATTATATATGCAAGTAATTCTATGGAGGTTGCTTCTAAAAATATGATTGAAGCTTCAAAAAGAGAATTAGAAAATTATTTAAGTGTCAATGCATCCTTATTAAAAGCTCTTAGTCAAGACGATAGATTTTCTAATGACAGAACCTCTCTAATTGAAAAAGGGAAGCTATTAAGACCTTATCAAAAACAATATAATCTTTTTATGCTTGGAATAACTGATGCACAAGGGAATACCTCAAGTACATATAGAGAAAGGGTTGGGACAATAAAAGACCGGACGCATTTTCAAAAGGTACTAGAAACAAAAAAAATGGTTATTTCTGACATTACAGTTAGTAAGGTTACAGGGGATAAAGTATTTATTATATGTGTACCTATTATAAAAAATAATGAATTAACTGGAACTATTTTTGCTTCATTTTATTTTCAAGATGTAAATAAGATAGTAAGTAGAAGCAATTCTGATGATTCTATTAAATTTTTAATGGTAGATAAAAATTATGCCATTATTTCTCATCAAAATAAAGACTATGTCTATAATAAGACAAACATGTTTAATGTAGAAGGAAATATTATAGGTACCAGTAAAAATGAAATTTTAAAAAATATAGATGAGAAACGTCAAGGTGGTTTTTTATCATGGGATAATTGGAAGTTATATAGTGCAAGATATACAAGTATCAAAGGAACTGATTGGACGTTAATCTCAAGTTGCGATGTTTTTAAGAATTTTAAAAGCTTGATAATTGATTTTATAATTAAGTTATTTTTCTATATATTAATATTTTTGATATTGTGGAAATTAAGTAATGTTACACTAATAGAACAACTTAAAAAGTTAGCTTATTATGACTCCTTAAGTGGAATAAAAAACAAAGAAAAATTTAAAAAAGATTCTATATATATTTTACATAACTATTATAAGGATGATTTTTACTTAGTTCAATTAGATGTTAATAAATTTAAATATATAAATGAGATGTTTGGTTATGCTGAAGGAAATAAGATATTAGTACATATTGCAAATGTTTTAAAGCACAATACAAACAAATATGAACTTTGTGCTAGAATGGATAATGACCATTTTATATTATTGCTTTCTTGCAATACTGATACTGACCTTTTAAATAGACTATCTAAAATAAATAATGAAATATGCAATTTAAGTACTAGTAATTCGTCAAAATATAAAATTGTTATGTCAAGTGGTATATATAAGATAAATATAAATGATGATACACAAAAAATTGACTTGTTAATTGATAGAGCAAACATTGCTGCAAAAACAAAAAAAGAGAAGTATGAGCATTCATATTCATTCTTTAATGAAGATACAAGAAATCGATTGTATAGAGAAAAGAAATTGGAAGATAATATGAATAAAGCTTTAGAAAAAAGAGAATTTGTAGTATATTATCAACCAAAATACAGTTTAAATGATGGAAATGAAATTGAAGGAGCAGAAGCTCTAATAAGATGGAATAATCCAGATATGGGATTTATTTCACCTGTAGATTTTGTACCTTTATTTGAAAGAAATGGTTTTATTGTAAATATTGATATGTTTGTATTTGAAGAAGTATGTAAGACTTTGAGAAAGTGGCTAAACAAAGGTTATAATCCAGTGCCAATTTCTGTGAATATATCTAGAGTTCACTTACATAGAGATAATTTTATAGAGAATATTACTGAATTGATAAATAAGTATAATATATCTCCTAAATTTATAGAACTTGAATTAACAGAAAGTGTTGTATTTGATAATTTAAATATATTGATTGATATAATTAAGAGACTTAAAAAGATAGGATTTCTTATATCAATGGATGATTTTGGCTCAGGATATTCATGCTTGAACCTATTAAAGGACCTTCCTTTTGATATTTTAAAATTAGATAGAGGTTTTCTAATTGAAACAACAGATACAAAACGTGGAAAAATTATTATCTCTAAGATAGTAGAAATGTCAAAAGCGATTAATATTAAAGTTATTTGTGAAGGTGTAGAAACCATTGAGCAAGTAGAGTTTTTAAAAGAAATAGGATGCGACAAGGTTCAAGGTTATTTATTTGCTAAACCAATGGTGCTTAGTGAATTTGAAAAGCTTCTAAAATTTTAGTTGAATTAATTATTAATACTAATTAGTTTGTTGATACCCTAACAATTAACTTACAAATATGTAAGTTAATTGTTAGGGTATTTTTATGGTTAAAATGATATATTCACGATAATATATTACTGTAGCAAAAATAAAAAAGTAATGGAGAATATAAAATGAACATATTAAGTATTAAAAATATATCAAAAACATATCATGGGAAGATTCCATATAAAGCATTAGATAGGATTAATTTGAATATAGAAAAAGGTGAATTTGTAGCTATTATGGGTCCATCTGGAAGTGGGAAGTCTACTCTTTTAAATATAATATCTACAGTTGATAAGCAGAGTGAAGGCCAAGTTATATTAAATGGACAGGACACAAGTAAATTAGAAGGAGAAAAATTAGCTGAATTTAGAAGAAAACAGCTTGGTTTTGTATTTCAAAATTTCAATTTGATTGATACTCTGACAGTTGGTGAAAATATAATGTTGCCACTTACATTAGATGGAAAAAATGTTAAAAAAATGAATAAGGAAACTAAAAACATATCTGAATTTTTAGGTATAGACAAAATTTTGGACAGGAGAACTTATGAGATTTCAGGAGGACAAGCTCAAAGATGTGCAATTGCTAGAGCAATTATAAATAAGCCATCATTGCTTCTTGCAGATGAACCAACAGGAAATCTTGATTCAAAATCTACTGATGATGTTTTAGAGCTATTTACTAAGATAAACAAAGAACAAAATGTAACTACACTTATGGTAACTCATGAAGCATATAGTGCAAGCCATTCAGATAGAGTGGTTTTCATAAAGGATGGATGCATATATACAGAGATAAAGAAATCAGGTACAAATAGTTCTTTTTACAATAAAATACTATCTGTAATGTCTCAAATAGGAGGTGTAAGGTAGTGAATTTTGGAAGGTTTGCTTATAATAATATAATTAGAAATTTTAGAGCATATTTAGCATATTTTTTAAGTTCAATTTTTTCTATAATGATATTTTTTGTATTTGCAGTATCTATGTTTCACCCAATTATAACAGATTCTGGAATCCAAAGTGGTTCTACTGCATTTATGGCTCTTATGACTTCAGAATTAATAATACTAGGATTTAGTCTACTTTTTATATTGTATTCTTTAGGCAATTTCTTAAAATCTAGATTAAGGGATTTTGGTGTTATGATGATAATTGGAATGAGCAATAAACAACTGAAAAGATTGATATTGATTGAAAATTTAATAATTGGGTTATTAGCAATAATATTAGGAATACTTTTAGGGCTATCTATTTCTAAGTTATTTTTATTGTATTTAGGTAAAATATTTTATATGAACTTGGCAGAAAGTTATTTTCCAATAAAAGCGATACTAATGACAATTATATCTTTTATGTTGCTGTTTTTAATAACAGGGCCACTTAGCTTAAAATTGTTAAACAAAAATAATATTTTTGAACTTTTAGTAGGTACAAAGAAACCTAAAAAAGATATAAAACCTTCAAAATTATTTGGGATACTTGGCATAGTATGTCTTATGATAGGATATGCTATGATACTGTTTGGTAATAAGCTAAATATAAATGGTGGTATGTACACGATAGCAATGCTGATTACTCTAGGAACATTTTTATTTTTTTCTCAGTTTAGCGTTTTAATATTAAAACATATGAAAAATAAAGAGAAATTTTATAAAAATAAAGTAAATATGTTGCTTATAAGTAATTTGGTATATAAGATGAAAGATAATTCTCGATTGTTGTTTTTAATGACAATACTTTTATCTGGAACTTTGGTAGCATTTACGACAACTTCAACGCTTGTAACTTCACAAGGTAAATCCTCTAAAGATAATTTTCCAATGGTTTATTCATATTTCTCAGAAGATAATAATAACAAAGAATATGAAGAATTAGAACAAATTAGAAATACAATAAAAGAGTATAATTATAAGGAATTAAGTTTTCCTATGCTTGAATATAATAACGAAGTATTATTAAGTATAAATAACTATAACAAATTATCAAAACAATTGGGACTAGATAAAATTAATCTAAAGAGAAATGAGGGCATTATAGTTCCTAGATATAATTCAAAAGAGCACATAAATTCTTTAAAAGAAATTAAAACTTATAAAATAAAAAATATAAACATAAATATAAAAGAATCAACAGATAAGATAATTTTTCCTACAGGTATGTTTAGTAAAATTATAGTTATACATGATGATTTATATAATAATATACAAAGTAAGCTTTCAAAAATAAATTTTTATGGATTTAATTATGAAAACTGGCAAAATAGTGCTGATATAACTGAAGTATTAAAAGAAAAATATTTTAACCTAGATAGAAATGATATTAGGTCATATTTTTTAAGTTTACCAGATATGTATTTAGCTGAGTTACAGCAAAGTAAAATTCTTCAATTTATGGGTATTTTCATAGGTGTGATTCTGTTTATGGCAGTTCTTAGTTTTTTGTACTTTAGACTATACACGGATGAACCTTTTGATAAGGTTAGGTACAACAATCTATCAAAAATAGGTCTATCTTTTAAAAATATGAATAAGATTGTTAGTATAGAGATAGGGATACTATTTTTTATACCTTTTGTTATAGCTATTATAAATAGCATATTTTCTTTACTCCTTTTAAATAGTGTGCTAAATAATAGTTTTAACTTAAAAAATTTGGGTATATTATTAGTGCTCTCATGTATATATTCACTTTATTTTCATTTGTTAAAGAAATTTTATATTAGAAAAGTTTGGTTTTTTGATTAAAGTGGTATATAATATATATTATAGAAAATTAATATTTAAAAAGTAGTTAATATTAAGGGAGGGCATATGCACCTCCCTTGTAATATGTGGAAAATTAAATATTAGAAGAAGGAGGAGACTTGATGGATAATCAACAATTATTAGGAACAGAACGAATCAGTAAATTACTACTGAAATACTCTATACCAGCAATAATAGGTATGCTGGTAAATAGTCTATATAATGTGGTAGACAGAATTTTTATTGGGAACATACCAGGAGTTGGACCACTTGCAATAACAGGTCTTGGTGTCACGATGCCGATAATGACAATAATACTTGCATTTGGTATGTTGATAGGAATAGGAACAACAACAACTATATCAATAAAACTTGGGCAAGGTAAAGTAGAAGATGCAAGAAAACTTATAGGAAATGCAATGACATTAGCTGTAGTTACAGGAATTATAATAATGGTACTTGGGATATTATTTGCAAATAAAATACTTACACTATTTGGAGCAAGTGAAAATACACTAATATATGCAAAGACATATATAAATATCATCTTATTAGGAACAGTAGTAAATCTTCTATCCTTTTCTTTAAATCACTCAATAAGAGCTGACGGGAGCCCTAAAATTTCAGCAGGAATAATGATAATAGGATGCCTAACTAATATAGTTTTAGATTGGATGTTAATATTTGGATTCAATATGGGAATACAAGGAGCTGCAATTGCTACAGTAACTTCTCAAGCTCTTACAGCTATTTTAACTATAGGCTACTATATAAGTGGAAAATCAAATTTAAAATTCAGTAAATCTCATTTAAAATTAGATAAAAGATTAGTAAGTGCAGTCTTTGCAATAGGTATGTCACCATTTGCGATGCAACTTGCAGCAAGCTTAGTTCAAGTAATATCAAATATTGCTCTTAAAACTCATGGTGGAGATTTAGCTATAGGAGCTATGGCTACAATTTCTTCCATAGCAATGGTATTTTTAATGCCTATCTTTGGAATAAATCAGGGAGCGCAACCAATTATAGGTTTTAACTATGGGGCTGAAAAATACGATAGAGTTAAAAAAGCATACTTAGGTTCATTAGTAGTAGCTACTATAATCTTATGCATGGGTATGGTAGTAATTATGCTTTTCCCAGAGGCAATTATAGGAATATTTAATAAAGACCCTGAACTTATGAGTATATCTGTAGATGGTTTAAAAATATATCTACTTATGTTACCAATTGTAGGTTTATCAATTACAGGAACAAACTTTATACAATCTATAGGTAAAGCAAAAATGGCAATGTTATTAAGTCTTCTAAGACAGGTAATTTTATTGATACCAGCAGTAATAATTCTTCCTACATTCTTAGGTTTAAAGGGTGTATGGACAGCTCAACCAGTATCTGATTTTATAGCCACAGTAATTACAGGTGTAGTAGTATTTAGAGAATTAAAAAGATATACACCTAAAAGTGAAAGATTAAGCGAAATAACAACTGAATAAAAAGTATAATTTCAGATGAATAAGTAAAAAATTGTAAAAAATACAATTATATGATAAAATAAAACCGCTGTCAAAAAGAAGAGAAATTCTAATTATGGAGTGATTTTATGGAATTTACAAAAAAAAGCAAATTAAAAAGTATGTATGTAAATATGAATGTAGCTAGAATGTTGTCTAAGATAAATGAGTATAAGGGTAGACAACTGCTTTACAAAAAACAACCAAAAGAAATTTTAGAAAGTCTAGAAAAAAAATCTTTAGTAGATTGTTCGGAATCTACATATATTGGAAATCAAAAAGAAAGTAATAATTTTAATTTAGAAAAATTAATAAGTAATGAAGTCACACCTAAAAGTAGAGAAGAGTTAAGTATTGTTGAATACAGAGATGTAGTAAAAACTATCAATAGTGCTTATGAGAGTATTCCAATAAGCTCACAAAAAATTCTTGAACTTCATGGATACTTATATAAATTTTCATCTACTAGAGGGGGAAGCTATAAATCAGAGAATGGATTTTTTGAATGCAATTTAAAAAATAGTGACTTCATGAACATTGATGCAAGTATTAATAAGGTTGAAAAAGCTGTAGAAGAAATATGTGAAGCTTATAATACATTGATAGATGAGGATGAAATTGATATATTAATATTAATTTCTGCATTTGTGTTAGATTTCATATTGATACATCCATTTAAAGAAGGTAATATAAAAATGGCAAGAGTACTTATATTATTGCTGTTAAATAAAAATGGATATGAAGTTGGAAGATATATAAGTTTAGGAAAAATATTTGATGACAGTTCATATGAGTACTATAGTAACTTAAACTATTTGAAGTCTTCTATAGGGAATGAAAAATCAGATATGAATGCCTGGATTGAATATTTTTTAGAAACTATATTGACTGCATATAAGAAGTTAGATGACAGTTTAAATGTATCTGATAAGAAAAGACAGACAAAAACTAGTAGAATAGAAAAAATAATAAATTCTACTCTTGGATATTTTACAAAAGAAGATATAAAGGACCTATGTCCTGATATTCCAGAGCCTACTATAAATAGAGTTTTTAATAATCTTAGAAAACAAGATAAGATAGAGGTTGTTGCAAGGGGAAGAAGTGCAAAATGGAAAAAGAAGTATTAAAAAATACTTTAATAATTTTAATGGTATAGTGTCAAAGCACTATACCATTTTTTATTGAAATTAGAAATTCTAAAAGAAATTTACATAACTTCATAGAAAACTTATTTTATCTAAAACATTATAAATAATTGCTTGATTATAATTTTCATATATTTAAAATTACATTGTAAAATCAACTATATTTTATTCTTGTATTCTATCAATTTACTTTTGAGGTTATTTAACAAATATATTTCTATTAACTTTATAATTTAACTACAGAATAGAATGGTTATTTTTGTGAAATAATAATATAAAAATAATCTTAGGAGTGAGTTTATGAAGAAAAAATTATTATATATAAATGTGAATTCAAAACCAGAAGATTTATCTTCAAGTAAAACAGTAGCAAGAAAGTTTATCAATAAATTTATGGAAAAGAATAAGGATTTTGAAGTTGAAGAAATAGACATTTATAAAGAGCATATACCAAGATTGGAATATCAATACTTCGAAAAGAGAAATAGTATAGTCAGTGAAGAAGCTGCCAAGCAATTAGATGATAAGGATAGAAAAGAACTTGCAAAAATTAGAAGCCTTTGTGACCAATTTGTGAGTGCAAGTGTATATGTAATAGCAGCTCCAATGTGGAGTTTATCTTTTCCAGCACCACTTAAAGAGTATATAGATTGTATAATTCAAGATGGAAAAACTATATCTTTTGAAGGTGATGATAAACCACAAGGAATACTAAATGATATTGACAGAAGTATGGTATATATACAATCTTCAGGTGGGCATATACCATGGGTACTAAAACCAGTTATGAATAAAGGGTTAAATTATGTGGAAAGTATCATGAAATTTATAGGAATCAAAAAATTTGATGAATTATTAGTAGACGGAACTGGAACTAGTGAAGAAGAAAGACAAAGTGCAATAGAAAAAGCATCTGAAAAAATAGAAGGTATAGTAGATTCTATGAAGTTTTAGTTATAATATTTTATTTTATTGAAAATATAAAGGAAAAACCTCTCTTAATGTAGAAACTTATATTGAAGGAGGCGAAAATCATGCGAGAAGAAAAAAGTAATGAGAAGTATGATTGTTATTGGTGTAATCAAGAAAATAATTTCCATGTAGAGATAAAAGACAATGTAGTGATGATAGATGATGGCACTGGTATACTTAAACAAGCCGTTTTCATAGGGTATAAACAAATTCAGGTTAATTTGAATTGTTCACATTGTCAAAACTTAAATAGAATAAAATTAAATTTGTAAACTTTAGATATGGAGATTCTTGAAAGAGTTAAAAATAGAAAGTATTAATATTTAGACTGAAAATGATATTGTATACAATAATGAGAAATTTAAGTTATATTGTATTTTAATATTTATTTTCAGTCTTACTTTATTAAATTTATTTTTTGGGAGTATCTTGGAAAAAAGTATCTACTATTTTTTCTGAAATACTTTTCAATTGGTCAGCCATTGAAGTTAAGCTTAGTAAGGCTATCAATAAATCATCTTTATTTTCTGGATTAATACTAATATTTTCAAAATTAGACTCTATAAAGTTTGGCATATTATTTCTTTGATTTTCTTTTATTGATATAAACTTTTCGTAACATGCCACTAAATCTTCTCCACTGAAATCTTCTTTTTCGTATACACCATTTAATATTCTTTTAATTTCTTGTATTGTAAGTGTATTTTTCATAGAATAAATGATTATCATTTGCAAGATTTGTTCTTTGGTATATTTTTTTCCCTTAATAGGTTTGATTAATCCCTCTTTACTATAATTGTTTATCATTGTTTTAGTAAGAATTTTATCATCCTCAAATCTTTTATTAACAGAAAGTTTATTGTCAATTAGAGAAATGATTTGATCCATATATAGGTCAATAGATGGAATATCATTTGAAGTTATATCTGTATTATTTAGCGTTTCTAATATTATGGTATTCAATTCATTGTTCATCATATGTTACCTCCATAATATATATAATACACTAATTTAGAAAATAAAACAATATTAATGGTTGCAAAAGATATGTAAAGTGGTATAATTAAATTTATAATATAGTATTAAAAACTATATAATAAAATATGATTTTTAAAATACATAATTGTAGGAGGACGAAATGTATCAATTTTTTTTAAAGGGTAGGGACCCAATAAGTAGTTTAACCCATTTTATAGGAGCTTGTTTATCTCTTATAGCTACTATAATTTTAATTTTTCAATCTATATCTTTACAACAAACTTCTTTTTTGATGATAGTTTCCGTGTCTGTATTTGGACTATCATTAATTGCTCTTTATAGTGCAAGCTCATATTATCATTTTTTAAAAGGGACGCCAGAACAAGAATTATTTTTCAGAAAAGTAGACCATGCAATGATTTATGTATTGATTGCTGGTTCATATACACCAATATGCTTGTATTTTATGCAAAAAGAAGAGGGAATAATATTTACTACAGCAATATGGATAGTTGCATTTATTGGTATAGTAATAAAAATATTTTGGATGGATGCACCTAGATGGTTGTCTACAAGTCTATATTTACTTATGGGATGGGCAATTGTATTTGATATAAATGCATTTAATTCAATTCCTAAGGATTGTCTTAACTTATTAATAATGGAAGGTGTATCTTACTCTATAGGCGCAGTTATTTACATTATTAAGAAGCCAAACATAAGTCCTGAATTTGGATTTCATGAGATATTTCATATTTTTATTATGTTAGGCTCTTTATTCCACTTTTTAGCTGTTTTATTGTATGTTTTGTAGTTTAAAGAATCCAGTTAATTGATACTAAAAATTCTACAATGAAGAAAATAAAAAGAACTGTCTTATATAGAATGTATCTTCTATTATATATAAGACAGTTCCTTATTATAAATATTAAATTATATTTATAATAACTTGTTGATAAAAATAGCATATTCAAAATGTCTATTCCATAATTCCTTTAATGTACTTCTCATTTACGACATATAGTTTGAATTTATGTACTATAATTATATCCTCTAAATTCTCTGACACACTAACAATTCTAACACATTTATTTCTAATTTCTACAGGCAAATCTAAATCATTTGTTAAATTTACATAGTCATCATATTTATACATAAAATCATCCCTTTACATTAAGATATACTTATTATACTATATTTTAATAAGTTTTTTTAAATTATTACAATTTTTCCCGAAATTTCATTTTTTATACACAAAATTTCCAAATTAAGTAAAGATTAAATATCTAACTGTACAAATAAAAAACCATATAAAATATTTTATTTAAATTTCTAAATAACTATTGCCAATTTTTGAAAAATATATTATTATTAATAGTAATAAAAAAACTGTAAATTTAGAATATTAATAAAAAATATTTAGGGGGAAATTATCATGGTGAGATTAAATGTGGAAAAATTAAATATAAAATTAAATCATCACCATCATCATAGATTAAAGGGATTGTAATATGAAATTGATTCATAGACACAAGCCCTGTTTTTAGTGTAATTGGTCTTGTATCTATGATGGGAAGTAATTTTAAAAGAAAATTATAGCCATATAGGTATAAAGCCTATATGGCTTTTTTATTATTTTAAATTTGCAAATGTAAGAGTAATTTTAATGAAAAGGGTGAGAGTATGAAATTTTTAAGGATTGAAGATGAAGTTATTTATTCTAAAAAAAGATACAAATTAAAAAGAGAAATAGACAGGCTCTTCTTAGATGAAGAATATTTTCAAATAGAACCACAATTATTTGAAGAATATGATGAATTTACAAATATAAATAGTAAAATTCCAAAAGAATCTATGGTAAAGGTTGTAAATGGAAGAGTAATGGTGTTAAGAGCTGATATAACTACAAGTATAATAAAAAGTCTCATACCAAGATGGGAGGAGGGTTTAAAACTTAAACTTTTCTATAATTCATCTATATATAAAAATAAGAATACAGTTGGAATAAAGGAGATAAGACAGATAGGTTGTGAGTATTTAGGAGAATCTTCTGTAGAAGCAGATAGAGAAGTGGTGAAATTGGCTCTTAAAATACTTGAAAAGTACAATAACAATTTCATTTTAGAGGTTGGGAGTAGTAAATATATTAATGGACTATTAGAGGAATTAAAATTAAATAAGACTTGTGAAAATCAAATTAAAAACTTATTATATACAAAAAATAATCATGAATTAAAAGTATATATTGAAGATTTAAAAATTAAAAATGATGTAAAAGAATTATTATCAAATATCTTAAATTTTCAAGGTAATCTATATAATGTTATTGAAAAGGCACAAAAATTCTACTGTAATGATAAGATGAAACAAGCACTTGAAGAGTTAAAACAAATAAATGATTTAATTGAGGAATGCAATTTTTTAGATAAAGCTAGATTTGACTTATCAATGATTACAATGCTTGATTACTATGAAGGAGTTATGTTTAGAGGGTACTATCCAGACTCATATAAAGAGATTTTAAGTGGTGGAAGATATGATTCTCTAACTAAAGAGTATGGAAAAGAAATTCCAGCTATTGGATTTACACTAAGTGTTGATGAGTTAATGAAGTATGTACATAAGTAAGATTGAAAAGGAGGTATTATTTTGGATTATTTAACTATAGCATTGGCAAAGGGAAGAATCGAAGGGGAATCATTTAAAAAATTTAAAAAAATGGGATTGGGGGAGAGTATAGATACTGATACAAGAAAGCTAATTTTTAAAGATGAAAAAAATAAAATCATATATATACATGTAAAACCATCGGACGTGGTTACGTATGTTGAAAAAGGAGTTGCTGACCTTGGTATAGCAGGGAAAGATACTATTTTAGAAAATGAAACAGATGTATATGAAATATATGATTTAGGTTTTGGAAAATGTAAGTTTGCAGTAGCAGGGCTAAAGGGAGATAGCATCTATAGAAAGGATGAATATCTAAAAGTAGCAACGAAGTATCCAAACATAGCAAAAAAATATTTTAAAGAAAAAGGTCAAAAAATTGAAATAATAAAACTAAATGGTTCTGTTGAACTAGCTCCAATAGTAGGTTTATCAGATGTAATTGTTGATATAGTTGAAACAGGCAATACACTTAAAGCAAATGGTCTTGAAATATTAGAAAATATATGTGATATAAGTGCTAGGATTATATCAAATAGAGCTAGTTATAGATTTAAGTATGAACAAATTCAAAATATAATTCGCTTGTTTAAGGAAATTGATAACTAAAATATAATTAAAATTGACAAGGAGAGGTTTAAATTGAGAGAAAAAGAAAGTATAAGAGAGCTAAAGGGATACGAACCAAATCATGTAAATTGTAAGGTAAAGCTTGATGCAAATGAAGGAAGTAAAAAATTGTTTAAATATCTTGTTAAAGAACTTGGAGATAGTGATATAGATTTAAATTTATATCCTGAAGATTCTTATAGTGATTTAAAAGAGTCTATAATAAATTACATAGATGTTTCTGGAGTGAGTAAGAAAAATCTTTTAGTAGGAAATGGCTCAAGTGAAATAATTGATTTGATAATACATACTTTTGTAGATAAAGATGAAACAATATTAAGTTTTTCTCCAAGTTTTAGCATGTACTCTATATACAGTCAGATAAATGGTTCAAAGTTTATAGGTGTTGAGAGTGATGAAAATTTAGTTATAAATATAGATTATGTAATTGAAAAAGTAAAAGAAAGTAATCCAAAGATAGTAATTGTTTGTAATCCTAATAATCCAACAGGGACAATACTTAAAAGAGAAGAGATAATAAAACTTTTAAACTCAACTAACAGTTTAGTAGTTTTAGACGAAGCATATATGGATTTTGGGGAAGAAAGCATGTTAGAGAATGTTTTTGAATATGAAAACTTAATCGTCCTTAGAACACTATCAAAGGCATTTGGATTGGCTGGGATAAGAACAGGATATATGTTATCTAATAGTAGTTTGATAAACTCTGTTGAGAAGGTAAGACCTCCATATAACTTAAATTCATTGTCAGATTTCATTGCTACAAGAGCATTGAAAAATAAAGAAGTAGTTAAGTCTTATATAAGTGAAGTAAAAAAAGAAAGAGCAAAATTATATAAAGAAATGATTGATATAGGTATCAAAGTGTATGAATCACAAGCAAACTTTATATTATTTTACTCTGAAATAGAAAATTTATCACAAAAGCTTATTGATAGAGGAGTACTAATAAGAAAGTTTAGTGGAAAACTAGAAAATTATTATAGAGTTACAATTGGTGATAAAGAAGAAAATATTATGTTTGTAAACGCTATAAAAGATATTTTTCAAAAGGAGAATTAAGTATGAGAATTTGGAAGATAGAAAGAAATACACTTGAAACACAGATTTTAGTAGAACTAAACATTGATGGTACTGGAAAAGCTGAAATAGATACTGGAATTGGATTTTTAGACCATATGCTTACTTTAATGGCGTTTCATGGCAAGTTTGATTTAAAGGTTATTTGTAAAGGAGACATATATGTAGATGACCATCATAGTGTGGAGGATATAGGTATAGCTATAGGAGAGGCGTTTAAAAACGCTTTAGGAGATAAAAAAGGAATAAGAAGATATTCTACTATCTACATACCTATGGATGAATCTTTATCCATGGTATCGATTGATATAAGCAACAGACCATATCTTGTATTTAATGCAAAGTTTGATACTCAAATGATTGGTAGCATGAGTACACAGTGTTTTAAAGAATTTTTTAGAGCTTTTGTAAATGAATCTAGAGTAACTTTACATATTAATCTTTTGTATGGAGAAAATGACCATCACAAAATAGAAAGTATTTTTAAAGCACTTGCAAGAGCATTGAAAGAAGGTAGTGAAGTAATTTCCAATGAAATTGCATCTTCAAAGGGGGTATTATAAAAATGAATATAATAGTAGATTATGGTCTAGGAAATATAGATTCTGTATCCAGAGGTTTTAAAAAGGCTGGAATAGAAACTAAAATTTCTAACGATTTAAATGAAATAAAGGAAGCAAATTCACTAATACTTCCAGGTGTTGGAGCTTTTAGAGATTCTATAAATGCTTTAAATAAACTAGATTTGGTACCCATAATAAAAGAACATGTGTCAAAGGGAAAGTTTTTGATAGGCATATGTCTAGGCATGCAATTACTTTATGAAAAAAGCTATGAATATGGGGAGTATGAAGGGTTAGGTCTTATAGAAGGTAGTATTGATAAAATGGATATAAGTTTAAAAGTTCCGCATATGGGATGGAACAATCTAAAATTTAATAAGAAAAATGATGATATCCTTAAATATATTAAAGAAGACGATTATGTATACTTTGTTCATTCATATTATGCAAATTCATCAAATGAGGAGCTTGTTGCTTTTTCAGAGTATGAGAAGAAAATTCCAGCTATAGTTAGAAAAGATAATGTATATGGTATACAATTTCATCCTGAAAAAAGTGGAGAAGTAGGTTTAAATATATTAAGAGCATATGGGGAGATGATAAAATGATAATATTTCCAGCAATAGATATAAAGGATAACAAGTGTGTAAGATTAACTCAAGGTGATTTTGATAAAGTAAATGTATATTATGATAATCCATTAGAGGTAGCATATAAATGGAAGAATGAAGGTGCAGAATATATACATATAGTAGATTTAAATGGAGCTAGAAGTGAATTTGGCGTAAATACAAAAACGATTGAAAATATAGCAAACAATATAAAAATACCTATTCAAGTAGGTGGAGGGGTTAGAGACAAGGAAAAAGTTCAAAGTTTGATAAAAGCAGGTGTTACTAGAGTTATACTTGGAAGCATAGCAATTGAAAATATGGAGTTAGTTGAAGAATTGGTTAATGAGTATCAAGAGAAAATTGTTGTTTCAATTGATGCTAAAGATGGAAAGGTAGCAGTTAGAGGTTGGGAAGTTGTAAGTAATGTAGATTCTTTGACTTTATGCAAACAACTTGAAAAAATAGGAGTAAAAACTATTGTTTATACAGACATATCAAAAGATGGTATGCTTCAAGGTCCAAACTTTGATATATATGAAAAAATCTCAAAAGAGACATCTTTAAATGTTATTGCTTCTGGAGGCGTGACTTCTATTGAGGACATCAAAAAACTTAAAAATATGAACTTGTATGGAGCAATAATAGGTAAAGCACTTTATGATAAGAAGATAGACTTTAAGGAGGCTCAACAACTATGCTTACTAGGAGAATAATACCATGTCTAGATGTACGAAATGGAAGAGTTGTAAAGGGGAAAAAGTTTACAGATATAGTGGATGTTGATAGTCCAGAAGTTCTTGGAAAATTTTATAGTGACTGTGGTGCAGATGAACTTGTATTTTATGATATAACTGCATCAAATGAAGATAGAAAGACATCTTTAGAATTTGTATCTAAAGTTGCAGAAAATATAAATATACCATTTTGTGTAGGTGGAGGAGTAAATAAATTAGAAGATTTTACTAATATTTTAAGAAAAGGTGCTGATAAAGTTTCTATAAATTCATCAGCAGTAAAAAATCCTGAATTAATAAGAGAAGCTTCATTAAAGTTTGGTGCACAATGTGTAGTTTTATCAATAGATGCAAAAAAAAATGAAGAAGGCTCATGGAGTGTATATATAAAGGGTGGAAGAGAAAAAACAGATTTAGATGCAATTAAATGGGCAGTTAAAGGTGTTGAACTTGGAGCTGGAGAGATTGTTGTAAATAGCATGGATGAAGATGGAATGAAAAATGGATATGATATAGAGTTGTTGTCAAAAATAACTTCTTTAGTAAATGTACCTGTTATAGCATCTGGAGGGGCTGGGAAGATGGAAGATTTTTATGAAGCAGTCAAAGAATCCAATGTAGATGGAATTTTAGCAGCATCTGTTTTTCATTTTGGAGAGATAAAAATAAATGATTTAAAGAAGTATTTAAAAGAAATGGGTGTAGAAGTAAGATTGTAAATTAAATATCTATAAGGAGATTGGAAAAATGAATGATAACTATAATAATGTGTGTAGTGAAGAACTTGAAGAATTTATAAAAAATGTTAAATTTGATGATAAAGGATTAGTTCCTACTGTTGTTCAAGATGTAATGAGTAAAGATGTATTGATGTTAGCATATATGAATGAGGAATCTATAAAGAAAACTTTAAAAGAAAAAATAGCTTGTTACTTTAGTAGAAGTAGACAAGAACTATGGACTAAAGGTGAGACATCTGGAAATATTCAAAAAGTAGTCAAGATTTCTTATGATTGTGATGTAGATACAATATTACTTTTAGTTGAACAAACAGGTGTAGCTTGCCATACAGGTAATTATTCTTGTTTTTATAGAGATTTATTTGATGATACTAATCAAATTGACCTTGAAGTACAAAAAAATACATTAAAAGAATTATATGATTTAATAAATGAAAGAAAAAACAATCCTATTGAGGGGTCTTATACTAACTATCTTTTTGACAAAGGTCTGGATAAAATTCTTAAAAAAGTTGGAGAGGAAAGTAGTGAAGTAATTATAGCTTCAAAAAATGAAGATAAAAGTGAACTTATTTATGAAATTAGTGACCTAGTGTACCACACATTAGTTTTAATGATAGAAAAAGATGTTGAAATTGATGAAATAAAAAAAGAATTAATTAAAAGAAGAAAATAGAATAAGAATAGACTGATAGAAAATAAGAAAGTATACCGTTTTTTCGGAAAAATGGTATACTTTCTTATTTTCTATTTCATCTTGTAGAGTAAAATTACAGGATTCTTACTTGAGTTTATTATGTATACAATTTATTAATAAAACGATTATAATACATTATTTATTTTAGAAAAAAATATGATTATCTAATTAATATTTAAGAAGAATAATTTTAAATTAATTTTTATATTGAATATTATGGCCTTAAAAAGGATATATTTTAAGGTTAAAGGAGCTAAATTTTAATAAAAAGCAAACGCTTTCAAAACTAATATTTTATTTTTTATTAAAAATTAAAATATTAGTTTTGATTTATGGTTTAATTTGGGTTATAATAAATTGTTAAATTATTTATTACTATAAAATAAGCTATAAAATAAATAAAAACGATACTATTCCGTCAAAAAAAATTATTAATAAAATACAAATTATATAAATATAATAAAATGTTTTGAAAAACAGTGAAATTTTGTTGCAAAAGATTTAAATTAGTTTTAACTTATGGATGTAATCTATCTGAAGCAACAAATGAATATTTAGATATAAAACAATTTAACTGTTATGAAGGAAGTATCATCAGATTTGGATTTTTAATTTTTATTTTAATAAATAATAAAAACTATTTTTCTATAATATTGGCATGGTAAATGCTTATATAACTGTGAATTTAAAATTAAATAGGATGAAGTAGGAGGAAAAAAATGGGAAATAGTGAGCTAAAAAAGACTCTTGGCGTATCTGCAGCGTTATCAACTGTTGTAGGTTCAGTAATAGGAGCAGGTGTATTTTTTAAACCACAAGCAGTGTATACATTAACTGGAGGAGCTCCAGGACTTGGTATATTGGCATGGTTAATAGCAGGAATCATAACTATAACAGCTGGGCTTACAGCTGCAGAGGTATCAGTTGCAATACCAAAAACTGGTGGAATGATGGTATATATAAAAGAGATTTATGGAGATAAATTAGGATTTTTAACTGGATGGATGCAAATTGTATTATTTTATCCTGGTATGATGGCAGCATTAGGTGTCATATTTGGAGAGCAAGCATCAGCTTTAATTGGTAATTCATCATTATTACTTCCAATAGCAATTGGAATTATAGTAATAGTTGCAGGGCTGAATATGTTGGGTTCAAAAACTGGAGGAGCTATACAAACAATTTCTACTATATGTAAATTAATACCACTTATATTAATAATGATTGTTGGATTTATTAAAGGTGGTGGAGATAATCCAATACTTAGTCCTATGGTTGGTGAAGGATTAAGTTTAGGTAGTGTAATAGGTCAAGTTTTAATTGCTATATTATTTGCATTTGATGGATGGATGAATGTTGGTACTTTGGCTGGAGAAATGAAAAATCCAGGAAAAGACCTTCCAAAAGCTATAATAGGTGGATTATCAGTAGTTATGGCTGTTTACTTTGTAATAAACTTAGCATATCTTTGGGTATTACCAGCTAGTGAATTAGCTACTTATGCTTCACCAGCATCAGCAGTTGCTGAGGTTATATTTGGTTCAATAGGTGGAAAAATAATATCTGTAGGCATATTAATTTCAGTATTTGGAGCATTAAATGGATTCTTATTAACTGGTTCAAGAGTGGCCTATACTTTGGCAACAGATAAAACTTTGCCTAAATATAAGGTGTTTTCTAAATTAAATTCTGCTCAAGTTCCAGCAAATTCTATAACATTAGTATCTGTTCTTGCAGCTATTTATGCTTTATCAGGTCAATTTAATTTATTAACTGATTTAGCAGTATTTGCTACTTGGATATTCTATGTATTGACATTTATAGGGGTAATGAAGCTTAGAAAAACTCACCCAGATATACCAAGAGAATACAAAGTACCATTATATCCAATTGTTCCAATAATAGCTATAGTGAGTGGTATATTTGTCGTAGTTAATCAATTATGCTTCGCAGGTATGAAAACTACTATGATATCTGTTGGAGGTCTTATAATAACAGCTATAGGCTTACCAGTGTATGCTTATATGACTAAAAGAACAAAAAATGAGTCTAACTAGTTTATAAATAATTTATGTTTATGTAAAAATGAAAGGGGCTATCTCAAAATAGAGATAAGCCTCTTTTTCATTGTTGAAATGATGAAAATATATTTGATTTTATATAAAAAAAGAGTGACTCATAAACTAAAAAGCTCATCTTGAGGCACCCACTTTCATTTTTTAATTTTTAGTTTGTAAAATTACACCTCTAAAAAGTCACCTGTCTTAAAATACTCTATTTTGTCTCCAAGTAATTCTTTCATGTAATCAAATGCAACTAGTCCTGTACAATGGAATGTATATATTTTCTGAAAACCAATTGTGTTAAGTTCCTTTATGACATTATCTATGTATTCTGTAGAACAATTAAGCCCACCTTGTTTTGATAAATTATCCATATGAAATCCTCCAATAATAAACTTGATTGATTTATCTGGAAAGTATTTTTTAACAGTATGAGCGATATTTACAATTCCACTGTGACTACAACTACTTATTATTGATACATAGTCTCCATCCACATACACTAAGAATAATTCATGTTTAAAATCATCTTCAATGAACATATTGTCTTTAAATTTTAACAGATTTTTATCTCTACAAAAGAAATCTTTATTATTGTTTTTATCGGAAAATATGTAAAGATTTTCACTAAGTTTATAAAAATTATCTATCCAAATAAAGTTTTTATTAAAATCTTCAAATAATCCCTTTCTATTTCCTATATAGTAGTTTTCTTGCTGATTTTCGTTATGGTAGAAATATTCATATAATTTAGCTTGAGATTTTATATAAACATTAATATCTTTATTAATTTCAAAAAATTTATCTATACCACCAATATGGTCTGAATGATTATGAGATATTACAAGTGCGTCTAAATTTAATAAATCAATGTTTAAATTTTTAGCATTTTCTATAAAATTTCCACTTTTTCCTGTATCTAATATATATCTTTTATCATTAACCTCTAAAAACAAAGATAAACCATGTTCAGATTTTAAGTTTTTGGAACCAGAAATATTTTCAATTAAAGAAATTACCTTCATAAACAATACCTCCCAGTAATATTTTTAGAATTTTTATACAACTAATATTTACATTGTAACAAATTATTATATTGTAATGTAAAAAGTTTCCTATTAAGGTATAACATTTTTTAGACATGTTTATAAGTTTTTATTTAATAACAAAAATAAATGTACATGAATATATAACATATGAGGTCAAAACAAGAAATAATATTGTTCTTGTAATATATTTCTTATTTAAGATTTCTATTTTATAGAAAAAAGTTTTATAAATTTTAAAAATTAGAAACGACATTTTAATTAGTATTAATTGTAAAAAACACTATATAATACTCAATTTTCAACATTCTATACAATTATACAGAAATTATACAGCATAATAATCATCAAAATAACAAATTTTAAAAATTAGGTAAAACTTTTTGTCGAAGTTCAACGTCTATATATATGTAGTGTAGATTCTGATTCTAAAATACTACAAAAATATAAATGTAAAAATATAGTAATATTGGAGGTCGAACGATGAGAAATAAAAAGAAAAAAATAAATAGAAAGAAATTGTATTTGCTTTTAAGTGCTATAGTAGTCTGTTTAGCATTTATAATAATTGGTATACGAGTTAGTTATATGAATATGAAAGAAGATGAAATTAGTAGAAATGCTAAACTATCAAGTTCTACTATTACAGATATAATATCTAATACATCAGCAGAAGTTAGTAAAGGGCCTAGTAAAAGTTCAGGAAAAGTAGCATACATAACTATAGATGATGGTCCATCTAAATTTACTGACCAGATGATAAAAACTTTAAATAAGTACAATGTTAAAGCAACTTTTTTTATGATAGATGGAAATATGAAGGAATATCCACAACAAGTTAAAAATATAATTAAAAATGGGAACACAGCAGGTTTTCATAGTGTATCTCATGATATTCATAAGCTTTATGTTACTAGTACATCAGCAAAAGATGAATTTGATACAAATGACCAGACTCTTTATAGCATAACTGGTAAACATTCAAAAGTAATAAGAATTCCTTATGGAAGTAAACCATATACGCCACAAGCTTCTTATCAAGCTTTAGTTGATGCAGGGTATAAAATTTGGGACTGGGATTTAGATACTGAAGACTGGAAATCTAATTCTGCGCAAATTGTACAAAATGTAAAAAATAATATTAAGAATAAAAAAGGTGAAGATAAGGATCAACTTGTAGTTTTAATGCATGAGAAAAAACAAAGTGCAGAAGCTTTAGATTCAATTTTAAAATTTTTATCAGATGAAGGGTATGAATTTGCAGCAGTAGAGCAAAATCAAATACCAAAAAATTATTGGTTACGTAATTTAGAATAGTAAAAATAAAAAAATGTTGATTAAGAGTTTTAAAACTTGAAAATAAAAAATGAGTGAGGTGTAAATGTTTTGAATAAAAAACTTTGTATAGGAATGGTCGGAATACTATCTTTGATGATGGTTGGTTGTAATAAGAGTTTAGCTAAAGTAAATGATGTAGAAATCACGAAGGAACAATATAAAAAAACAAAGGCAGTCTTATCTGCTACTAATAGTTATATAAATGGTCAATCTTTAGATGAAATGGAAAAAAGTTTGGATAAAAAAGGTAGAAATAAATTAGAAAATGTTATAATATCGTTTATGGTGGATAATGAACTTTTATATCAAGAGGCTAAGGATAAAGGATTAACTCCAAGTAAAGGTGAGGTAGACTCAAAATATCAAGAACTAGAAAATGAAATGAATTTGAATACAAGCTATAAAGAAAAAATGGACAAAGCAGGTGTAGATAAGGAATATTTAAAACAAGAAATATCTAAAGATTTAGCCATAGACAAAAGTAAAAAAGCTTTTGAAAATAAAATAAATATAAGTGATGCCGAGATGGAATCTTACTATGTAAGTCATAAAAAAGATTTTAATGTAGAAGAAGTAAGTGCTTCTCAAATATTGATATCAACTTTAGACAAAAATAAAAAAGAAGTAAGTAAGGATAAAAAAGAAGCTTTAAAAAAAGAGGCAGAGAGTATATTGACTAAAATCAAAAGTGGAGAAAGTTTTGAAGCATTGGCTAAAAAATATTCAGATGATAAAGCTACTGGAAAAAATGGAGGTCAGCTAGGATATTTTTCAAAAAATGATAAAAATGCTGAATTTACAAAAGAAGTATTCAAATTAAAGAAAAATGAGGTTTCAGGTGTTTTTGAAACTAGTTATGGATATCATATAGTCAAAGTTACTGATAAAAGAGAAAGACAAAAAAGTCTTAATGAGTGCCAGAGTTTAGTAAGAGAATCTATTTTAAACGAAAAATATATTGAGCACATAAAAAAATTGAACGAAAGTGCAAAAGTAGAGAGATAGAATCTATAAAAACTCAATCCTAGCCTGTAGTCGGAGGGAGATTTTACAGGAATGTTTAAGAGTTTAAAGAGAAGGAAAGTTGAGAGATACATTATCGATAATAAAGACTCTTTTTATAGAATTGCATATAGTTATACAAAAAATGAGGAAGACGCTTTAGATGTGGTTCAAGAGTCCATGTATAAGGCTCTATATTCAGTAGAAAACCTTAAAGAAGTAAATTATATAAAGACATGGTTTTATAAAATTCTAGTTAGAACGAGTATAGATTTTATTAGAAAAAACCGTAAATATAATAACATGACGGATATCGCTCTTATAGATGAGACAGGAGAATATGATAAGTATACTGATTTAGACTTAAAAAAAGCGTTAGAAGAATTACCTATTGAATATAAATCTATTATAATATTGAGATTTTTTGAAGATTTAAAGATTGAAGAAGTAGCAATAATATTGGATGAAAATGTGAATACTGTTAAAACTAGGTTATATACTGCTTTAAAAAAATTAAAATTAAAAATTGAAGAGTAGGGATAAAAAGAATGACAAACAAAGAAAGGTTAGATAAGTTAAGAGATGAGTATCATAAAATTCCAATACCAAAGAAACTAGATACTATAATAAATCACAAGAAAATAAAAGATATATATTGCGAACAAAATAAAAAAATAAATAGATGGAGATTTAAAGTTATTATGGCTTCAGCTTGTATGTTTATAGTATTAGTAAATATAAGTCCTGTATTTGCAGATAACTTTTCTAAATTACCTATAATTGGAGGCTTAGTAGAAGTAGTAACTATAAAAAATTATAGCTTAAAGAACGAGAACTATGAAGCTAAAATTGATATTCCTAAAATACAAGGCTTAAAAGATAAAAATTTAGAGAAGAGATTAAACAATAGTTTTATGGAAGATGGAAAGAGGCTTTATGATGAATTTCAAAATAGAATGGAAAAAATAGAATTATCAAAAAATAAGGAACATAAGTATTTAAGTTTAAGCTATAGTGTTAAAAATAATTCTAAAGATTTTCTATCAATAGAAATGACAAAAAATGAGATAGAAGCATCATCATATGTGAGCAAAATACATTATAATGTGGATAAAAAAAGACAAATAGTTTTAACTTTGCCTATGCTTTTTAAGGATGATAAATATGTAAAAGTTATTAGCAATAATATAAAAGAACAAATGAGAAATCAAATGAAAAATGACAGTACAAAATCATATTTTATAGACCAAGGAAAAGATTCTCCTGTTAAAGATTTTGAAACAATAAATAAATATCAAGATTTCTATTTTAATAAGGATGAAGACCTTGTAATTTGTTTTGACCAGTTTGAAGTAGCACCTGGTTATATGGGTTCAGTAGAATTTGTAATCCCATATAAAGTAATAAAAGACTTGTAAATAGAATAGTAATTTATATATAAATATATTAAGGAGGTTAATATGAATACATATAAAAAACTTAAAAAATCTATATTTAAAATTGCTGTGATTTCAGTGTGTCTACTTGTAGCATTAGTAAATATAAATCCTATATTTGCAGGTAGCTCTTCTAATAAAGTTGTAAAAAATAATTCAATAAAAGTTATAAATGCAAAGAATTATAATTTAAAACAAGGTAATTATGAAGTCAATATCAAAGTTCCTAAGATAGAAGGTTTAAAAGATAAGGATTTAGAAAATGAATTAAACAATCAGTTTATGCAAGAAGGGAAAAAACTTTACAGTGAATTTGAAAGTAAAATGAAAGAAGAAAATAATAAAGGTCATAGATACTTAAATGTAAGTTATAGTGTAAAAAATAATTCTAAGGACTTTTTATCTATAGAAGTTAAAAAAGAAGAGATAGAAGCTTCTTCATATGTAACTAAAACGCATTATACTATTGATAAAAATAGAGAAATACTATTAAATTTACCAATATTTTTTAAAGATAGTAGATATATAGATGCTATAAGTGATAATATAAAAGAACAGATGAGAAATCAAATTAAGAAAGATAGTACAAAATCATATTTTATAGACCAAGAAAAAGATTCCCAAATAAAAAATTTTGAGTCTATAAATAAGTATCAAGATTTTTATTTTAATAAAAATGGAAATCTTGTAATTAGCTTTGATGAATATGAAGTAGCACCTGGTTATATGGGACCAGTGGAGTTCGTAATACCAGACAAAGTAATAAAAAATTTAAAGTAGATATATAGAAGATTTTTAAATAGACTAGTAAGGAGAAATATATGAATATATATGAACAAGCGATAAAGTTAATAAAAAATAATGAGGACTTTGCATTTGCTACAATAACTTCTCATTCAGGTTCAACACCACGTGAAACTGGAGCAATGATGATTGTAAAAAGTGATGGTTCTATATTTGGTTCTGTAGGTGGAGGAAGTGTAGAAGCAACATGCATAAAACATTCAATTAATGTTATAAAAAATAGAGAGTCAATGTTGTATAAATTTACTCTAAATAAAACTGATATAGCAAAGCTTGGAATGATATGTGGCGGTACTGGAGAAATACAAATAGATTTTATTGATAGTAAATTGAAGAGTAATTTAGAAAGATTTAATAAAAACTTAAAAGAAAATATAAGTAAAGCATATATATTTGGAGCAGGACATATTTCAAAAGATGTAGCAGTAATATTATCACTTTTAGAATTTAGAACAATAGTAATAGATGATAGAGAGGAATTTGCTAATTCTGAAAGATTTCCAGAATCAGAAGTGATAGTTTTAGATTCTTTTGAAAATATACCAGATTTTCCGATTGATGAAAATAGCTACATAATTATTTTAACGAGAGGTCATCTGTATGATTCAAGTTCATTGGAATGGGCTCTTAAAACGAATCCTTGCTATATAGGCATGATTGGAAGTAGAACAAAAATTGGATTGACATATGAAAAACTTATGAAAAATGGATTTAGTAAGGAAGAACTGAGTAAAGTACATGCTCCAATAGGAATAAAATTGAATGCTCAGACACCAGCAGAAATAGCTGTATGTATAGCAGCTGAACTTATAAATTGTAGAGCAAATAAGGAAAAAAGAAATTAATGAACATGAAGAGTGAAGAGTATCAGATTTTAAATGTTAATTTTAAAAGTAAGACAATAGAAGTAGCTTTACTGTATAAGAATAGAAAAAATATTTGCATAAAAATAGACTCATTTGGTAAAGTAGTTGTAATAAGTCCTCCTAAAGTTTCTAAAAAAACAATAGAAGAAATAATAATTAAAAAAGCAGACTGGATACTTAAAAAATCTGGTGAGTATAAAGATAGAGAAGAAGCATACAAACAAAGAACATTTATGACAGGTGATAAATTTCTATATCTTGGTGAAGAATATTGCTTAGTTGTAGATGAAACTTTGGAAGCTTGTGCAAAAAAAAGTAAGTGTAAAATAAATCTTGAAGAATATAAAATAATTATTCAAACAAATGATGTAAGTAAAGATTTTATCAAAAAATCTTTACAATGTTGGTACAAAAATGAAAGTCAAAGAATCGTTTCAGAAAGAATAAATTTTCTTAGGTCAAATTGTGATATAATGAAGCAACTGACACCAATTAATGTAAAAGTAAAAGAACAAAAAAGTAGATGGGGAAGTTGTACATCTCAAAAAAATATTTATATAAATTCAAAAATATCTATGGCGAGATTAGATGTAATTGACTATATAATAGTACATGAATTTAGTCACTTATTACATATGAATCACTCAAAAAAATTTTATGATTTGGTAAAAAATATTATGCCAGATTATAAAGATAAAGAAAAGTGGCTTAAAAAAAATGGATATAAGATAATAATATGAAAACGATTATTTCAAGATGTTCATTTAAAATATAAAAAATGATTATTGTGAAAAAAATAAATAATCTGAAAATTTTAAAAAAAGTCGTTGACATTCCAAAAGATAGAGAATATAATCTATATTAACAGCAAAACAAGATTGAAAAAATTAAATAAATAAAAGCAATGACAGAGACAACAATACTAATAGAGTTATCTACAGAGAACCAATGTTGCTGAGAATTGGTGTTAACAGTAGTATAATGATCACTCTGGAGCTTTTGTACTGAATATATTTTAGTAAGTACAAACGTCTGCCAACGTTATATGGCTAAGGTTAAGGTAATCAGTTACCCGACCTGAAAAAAGAGTGGTAGATGTATTTTTTATATCTACAAATAAGGTGGTACCGCGGAATATAACTTTCGTCCTTATAAGTAATATTTATATTGCTTATAAAGATGAAAGTTTTTTTATTTTAAGCGATATAAAAGATTAATCCATATAAAATCAATAAAAATAATAATAAAAAATAAGGAGGAGTTTTTTATGGAAAATACTGTATATGCTAAATTAAACCAAGGAATAGATTCTTTTTTAAGAGTGGCGATGACACTTAGAAGAAGAGAAGTTGATATACAATCAATAAGTATGACTGTAGATAATATGAATAATTCAGGTATAAAATTGATAGTGAACGAAGAAAAGACATCTCTAGATAGTGTCTTAAATCATATGAAGAAATTACATGATATAAGAGAAATAACTGTTGAACAAGTTAGACATTAATTAAATATTACCTATAAAAATTAAAAACAAATATGAAGAAAATAATGTTTAAACAAAAACGAAAGATAAATATTAGATGAGAAAAATCTTAGATTGAAAATACAATTATTATTGAAATTATAAAGTTATTATAAAATTTAAAAACTGAAAATTCTAAATATTAAAAAAGAGACGAAGATTAAAGTTTCATAAATTAGAAAATAAAGTTTGTTAAGTAGCATAGAATCAATGATAATGAGTATAAATTTCTAATAAAAATAAATATCACAAAATAATTGAGAAAAAATATTGGGAGGAAGTAAAGATGGCAAAGATGTATTATGAAAATGATGTAAATTTAGAGGTTTTAAAAAATAAAAAGGTTGCAGTTTTAGGATATGGAAGTCAAGGTCATGCACATGCGCAAAACCTTAGAGATAATGGCGTAGATGTAGTGATAGGACTTTATGATGGAAGTAAGTCAGCACAAAAAGCAAAGGAAGATGGATTTGAAGTTAAGAATGTAGCAGAAGCTACTAGAGAAAGTGATTTAACAATGTTGTTAATGCCTGATGAAAAACAAAAGAAAGTTTATGAAGAAAGTGTTAGAGATAATTTAAAAGAAGGTCAGACATTAGCATTTGCTCATGGATTCAATATACACTATAATCAAGTACAACCACCAGAATTTGTTGATGTTGTAATGGTAGCTCCTAAAGGACCTGGTCATCTAGTTAGAAATGTATTTACTAAAGGAAGTGGAGTTCCAGCATTGTTTGCAGTATATCAAGATTACACTAAAAAAGCCACAGAGACAGTTTTGGCATATGCAAAAGGAATAGGAGCTACAAGAGCAGGTGTTTTAGAAACTACTTTTAAAGAAGAAACAGAAACTGACTTATTTGGAGAGCAATCAGTACTTTGTGGTGGTATAAGTGAACTTATAAAATTAGGATATAAGACACTTGTGGATGCAGGCTATCAAAAAGAAGTAGCATATTTTGAATGTCTACATGAAATGAAATTAATCGTTGACCTTATATATGAAGGTGGATTTGAAAGAATGAGATACAGTATAAGTGATACAGCAGAATATGGAGATTATGTATCTGGTAAAAGAGTAATAACGGATGCAGCAAAACAAGGTATGCAAGATGTATTAGAAGATATACAAAATGGAAAATTTGCTAAGGCATGGATTAAAGAAAATGAAGACGGGCGTGAGAACTTCCTAAAAACTAGAGAAGCAGAATATGCTACAGAAATAGCTGAAGTTGGTAGAAATCTAAGAAGTATGATGTCATTCTTGAAATAAATATATTAAATGGATTAGTTTGAGGGAAAGAGTGGTGCATAGTAGTGCGTATGAACGGAGCAAAGGTAATTTTAGAATGTTTGAAGAAAGAGGGGGTTGACACAATATTTGGATACCCTGGTGGAGCAGTAATACCTCTTTATGATGCTCTATATGATTATCCAGATGATTTTAAACATATAAGGACTTCACATGAACAAGGTTTGGTTCATGCAGCAGATGGATATGCAAGAAGTACTAATACAGTGGGGGTTTGTTTTACAACATCTGGACCAGGAGCAACGAATGCTATAACTGGTATAGCAACAGCTTTTATGGATTCTTCTCCTATGGTTGTAATTTCAGGTCAAGTTCCAACTAGTTTATTGGGCAAAGATTCTTTTCAAGAAATTGATATAACTGGAGCAACTTTATCTATGACAAAACACAATTATCTAGTTAGAAATACTAAAGAGTTAATACCTACAATAAAAGAAGCTTTTAAAGTTGCAAACTCAGGTAGAAAAGGACCTGTCCTTGTGGATGTTCCAAAGGATTTATTTTTAGCAGAAATGGATTATAAGGATGAGGACTATGACCTATGTCAAATAGATGAGTATATGGATTACAAGGATAATTTTGACTTAGATGATAAAAATAACTTTAAGCTTTTAAAAGATGCAGTGGATATAATAAAAGAGTCCAAGAAACCTATAATCTATGCTGGTGGTGGTGTTAAATCTTCCAATGCTGAAGAAGTTCTTGTAAAATTTGCAACTAAGATAGATACACCTATATTAAATACACTTATGGGGCTTGGCAATATAGATAGAAAAAATGAACTATCTCTTGGAATGGTTGGGATGCATGGAAGTAGAGAAAGTAATTTAGCACTTTCTAATTCAGATTTAGTAATAGCAATAGGTGCAAGATTTAGTGATAGAGTAATAAGTAAAAGTTCCGAATTTGCTAAAAATGCAAAAGTAATACACATAGATATAGACCCGTCTGAAATAAGTAAGAATATAAAATCCAATGTATCTCTAGTTGGGGATGTAAAGATGGTTCTTAGTTTACTACTAGAAAGGATTGAAAGTAAGGACAATAGTAATTGGAAAGAGGAGATAAAGACTTTTAGAAAAAGTGAGGGTGTAGAAGAAAATGAGTTTCACCCACAAAACATACTTAGAAAAATAAATGAGAGATACGAACAATTAGCAAATCCAACTGTCGTTGTTACGGATGTTGGTCAGCACCAAATGTGGTCTGCTAAGTATTGGGATTTTAAGGGAAATAAAAGTTTTATAACATCAGCAGGTCTAGGAACTATGGGATTTGGTCTAGGAGCAGCTATTGGAACCAAAGTTGGTAACTTAGATAAAAATGTAGTCTTAGTAACTGGCGATGGAAGCTTTAGAATGAACTGTAATGAGTTAGCTACAGTTGCAAATTATAATGTACCTATGCTTATTTTATTGCTTAATAATAGAACTTTAGGAATGGTGAGACAATGGCAGAAGCTATTTTCTAATCAAAGATACTCTCAAACTGATATAAATGAAAATGTAGACTATGTTAAGCTTGTAAATGCTTATAATATAGATGGATATAAAGCATGTGATATGGAAGGATTAGAAAGAGCTTTGGATGCAATAGATTTTGATAAACCTGTGTTTTTACAATGCGATATAGATAAAGATTATGATGTTTATCCTATTGTAGCACCTAATGATGCATTAGAAAATTTGATATGTAACTAAAAATTGATTATATAAAACTTAAATATATACATCTAAGAATGGGTATACACTTATTATAAGTGTATATCTATTTTTTTATTGCAAAACATATAATAAAATAATAAATGAGGTGGTATTGTGGCAACAAATAAAAAACCTAATAATTTAATAAATGAGAAATCTCCATATCTTTTGCAACATGCATATAATCCTATAAATTGGTACAGTTGGAACGAAGAGACTTTTAAAAAGGCAAGGGAAGAAGATAAACCGATATTTTTAAGTATTGGATATTCAACTTGCCACTGGTGCCATGTTATGGAAAATGAATCTTTTGAAGATGAAGAAGTTGCTGAAATAATGAACAAAAACTTTATAGCAATAAAAGTAGACAAGGAAGAAAGACCAGATATAGATAGTGTGTATATGACTGTTTGTCAAGCAATGACAGGCAGTGGTGGATGGCCAATGACAATAATAATGACTCCTGATAAAAAACCTTTTTTTGCAGGAACTTATTTTCCGAAATACTCAAGATATAATAGACCTGGTGTCATAGATTTATTGGAAAATGTATCTGACAAATGGAATAAAAATAAAGATATGCTTATAAAATCTGGAAATGAAATAATAGAGGCTCTTAAAGATGATTTTGGAGTGAAAAATACAGATGGCGATTTATCAAAAGACATGTTAAGTTCATCAGTTAGAATATTTAAAGCTATTTATGATGATAAATATGGTGGTTTTGGTAATGTACCTAAATTTCCAAGTCCTCAAAATCTTATGTTTTTGATGAAATATTATAGTATAGAAAAAGATGAAGATGTATTAAAGATGGTGGAAAAAACTTTAGATGGAATGTACAGAGGAGGTCTATTTGACCATATTGGATTTGGTTTCTCAAGATATTCCACTGATAAAAAATGGTTAGCACCTCATTTTGAAAAGATGTTGTATGACAATGCTATGCTTACAGTTGCTTATTTAGATGCATACAAGATAACAAAGAGAGAGCTATATAAAGAAATTGCTATAAAAACTATAGACTATGTAATTAGAGAGATGCAAGATAAAGAAGGTGGATTTTATTCAGCACAAGATGCAGATAGTGAGGGAGAAGAAGGTAAATTTTATACATTTAATCCACTTGAAATAATTGATGTATTAGGTGAAGAAGATGGGAAATTCTTTAATGATTACTTTGATATAACTAATAGTGGCAATTTTGAGGGGAAAAGTATTCCTAATCTTATAAAAAATAAAGAATATGATAATTATAATGAAAGAATAACTAATTTGAGTAAAAAAGTATTTGAATATAGAAAAGAAAGAACTTCTCTGCACAAAGATGATAAGATACTGACATCATGGAATGCATTGATGGTAGTAGCTTTAGCAAAAGCTTATAAAACTCTAAAAAATGATACATATTTGGAGTACTCAAATAAGTGTCTTGATTTTATAAATAGTAATCTTGTGAATAAAGCAGGTAGATTATTAGCTAGATATAGAGATGGTAGTGCTGATTATTTAGCGTACTTGGATGATTATGCATTTTTAATATGGGGATATATAGAACTTTATGAATCAACATTTGATATAAAGTATTTAGAAGAAGCCTTAAAATTAAATGAAAGTTGTATTGAGCTTTTTTGGGATTATGGCAAAAGTGGATTTTATCTATATGGTAAAGATAGTGAAAATTTAATAGCAAGACCAAAAGATTTGTATGATGGAGCTATTCCATCAGGTAACTCTGTACAATTATATAATCTTATAAGACTTGCAAAGATTACTAGTGATAATAAACTTGAAGAATTGTCATATAAGCAATTAAAACTTTATTCAGATAGTGTAAAAAATTCACCAACTGGATATAGTTTCTATATGCTTTCATTAATGTATGAACTTTATCCTACAAAAGAAGTCATATGTATCTTAAAGGAAAACTCTGACTTGATTGACTTTAAGACTTTAGTAAGTGAAAATTTTATACCAAATGCAACTTTTTTAGTAAAAAAATACAATGAAGAAAATACTATGATAGATTTTTTAAATAATTATAAAATAAAAGGTGACAAAACTACTTACTATGTATGTCAAAATAATAGTTGTAGTCAACCATTTAATGATTTACAAAAATTAAAGGATATAATTTTTATGAGAGACTAATTGTAATGATAAAAGAACTCAGTATTGATATTTAATACTGAGTTCTTTTATAAATAATAAGTATTAATTTAATTGTCTTTAGTCTTTAAATCAATGTGAAGTGACTTTGAGACTTTATACAAATAAATACCCTGTTTTACTCTTAATAAAGTTAATACATACTTTAGATTATAGAGGTTATTAATCTTTTTTATTTACTCGATTTCTTCTCTTTGAAAATTCTTTAAGTGCTTCAGATTTAATTTTATCTATTTCTTCATCTTCTACAAAGTTAGCATCTTCTTCAAATCCATCTTGTTCTTCACCATTAAAGCGGTACATTTTTTTTAGCAAATTCCACAAAGTTTCTAATTCATCCTGAGTAAATTCATGAAATACATCTGCCATGAAATTTATTCCAGCTCTACCACATTTAATCATGACTTGTTTTCCTAAATCAGTAACCTTTACATTAATAGCTCTTTTATCATTTGGACTTGGAACTACTTGAACATATCCGTTTTTTTCAAGATTAGCAACTATCCTATTTATATTCTGTTTACTTGTACCCATTTTTCGTGCAATATTATTTAATGTCGTTTCTTCTTCAGGCAAGTGAAGAATAGATAAAATAGTCATATATTGTCTTGAAGTAAGTACATCAAAATACTTATCGCCTTCTATTTGTATTTTGTTTGTAAGAGTAAAAAGAGTTGCGTATGTTTGATTCATTAGAAACAATTCTTTCAATTCATTTGAATAATCCATAAAATATCTCCTTTATATTTAGATATTATTTTGACGAAAACAGAATACCATGAATTGAATATAATGTCAATATGATGTCCAAATATAATTAAATGTTCTTTTTAAAGAGTTAATATTTAACAACTAAATTATTATACAGCCTGTGTGTAGTTATTTAAAGTGATACTTGTATAGAGAATTATACTAATAATTAATGAGTAAGAAACTTATATAGAAAGTTTTTGACTTGAAAATTGTAGTAATATAGTATATAAGTTAATATGTTGAATAAATTTAGGCTGGAGGAGTAATTATGAAGTGTACAAATTTTACTTTCAAAGGAAAAGAAGATTTGGATATATATACATATAAATGGGAAGATGAAAGTATAAAAGCCCCAAAAGCAATTGTACAGATTGCCCATGGAATGGCAGAAACTGCACAAAGGTATGAAACTTTTGCTAAAGAGCTTACTAAAAATGGATATGTAGTATATATAAATGACCATAGAGGACATGGAAAAACTGCAAAGATAGTAGAGAATGTTGGGCATCTAGCTGAAAAAGACGGTTTTAGATGTCTTGTAGAAGATATGAATACTTTAACCAGTATTATAAAAAAGGAAAATAAAGATTTACCGATTTATTTATTTGGACATAGTATGGGGTCATTTGCGAGTCAAAGATATATAATGGATTACAGTGATAATTTATCTGGTCTTATATTATGTGGTTCAAATGGACAACAAGGTATCATTCTAAATTTTGCTCATATAATGATTAATCATGAGATTAAAAAACATGGAAGAAATTCTCGAAGCAATAAAATAAATGATTTAATATTTGGTGGAGAAAGCATAAGAAGAAATAAAAATACTAAATTTGATTGGTTAAGTAGAGATAAAGAACAAGTTGAAAAATATATAAATGACCCCTTTTGTGGGGTGGTATGTACTTGTGGCTTTTTTTACGATTTAGTACAAGGATTAAAAGAAATAGAGGATAAAGAAAATTTAAAAAAGATACCTCTTGATATTCCTATTTATATAATATCTGGAGATAAAGACCCTATAGGTAAAAATGGTAAAGGTGTCTTGAGACTAAGAGATAGATATATAAATTTAGGTGTAAAAGACGTAACATGTAAACTCTATAAAGATGGAAGACATGAATTATTAAATGAGATAAATAAAGAGGAAGTTTTTGATGATGTTATTTGTTGGCTAAATGGAAAAATAGGAATCTTATAGTCAGTAAAATAAGCTTTTTATTTGTAATTTAACCAATAGTTAAATTATAAGTCTTTTGTTAACTTTGCCTCGATTTACTAATAAATACTTTTTTAATATACTTAAATTAAGAGATATAATACATTAAGGAGGTATATATGCGAATTAAAATAGGTGAAGTTATACAAAGACTAAGAAAAGAAAAAAGCTTAACACAAGAACAATTATCAAGGTTTATAGGCGTGTCAACACCAGCAGTATCTAAATGGGAAAGTGGAAATTCTTATCCAGATATAGAACTATTGCCATTATTAGCAGATTTTTTTAATGTATCCGTTGATAAACTTTTAAACTATAAAGTAGATTTAAGTGAAGAAGAAGTAATGAAAATTTATAAAGAATTAGAAGAAATTCTTGCTAAAATAGAAATCGACTTATCAACAGAAGAACCACTAGAAGAATTTAAAGGAGATTTAGAATCTGTAGAAAGACTTGCTAATATGTATATGGAGAAATATCCTCAAAGTTATCTGCTAAAGTTAAAAATAAGTTCGCTATATCAAATGTACTCATATAAATTTGGCAAAGATAAATTTGGTAGTAAAATCAAAGAGACAACAAACATTCTTGAAGATGTAGTGAGAAATACAGATGATATTCAAATCAAAGAAACAGCTCTTCTTATTTTATCAAATGCATATTATATGTTAGATGATTATGAAAAAGCAGAGTTATACTTAAATATGATATATAAACCAATAGGAGACACAAGTGTTAATTTAGCTATGATATATTTAAGTCAAAATAGACTAGATGAAGCAGAATTATTACTTCAAAATAAATTATTTAGCGATGTATTTAATACAACTCTGGACTGTAAAGGATTAATTAATGTATGTAAAAATAAATATAAAGAATTAAAGAAAGAGTTAGATGATGGAAGTTGTGATAAAAGAACAGCAGAGAAAGAAATGGAATATATAAAAAGTAAGTCATTAGGATATGCAAATATATCTTTAGAAATAAAGAAAAAATTTAGTGAAAATAGAGGAGCTTTTTTTGGAATATATATGGACTACATAGAGTTATCTTTAAATCTATTATTTTTTAATATGAAAGAAGAAGCTAAAGACGCTTTATATGTTTTAAAAGAAATATTGGAAAAATATCCTCTACATGAAAGCTCAGATGCAAGTCAAATGATGTTTTTTGATAAAGTAAAATCTAAAAATTCATATACTTTTAATGTATATACTAACCTACTTATCATGTTTAATGATAATAGCTTTAATGAATTAAGAGGAGAACCAATTTTTGAATCTATAATTGAAAAGGTTTCAGAATTGGAAAAAATGTTAAAAGATAAATTATAAATAAACATTTGGTGTAACAACATAGAGATTAGAAAATAAAAAGCTAGAAATAGGATACTTAATAAAGTAAATATCTTATTTCTAGCTTTTTATTTGCTAAAATAAGTTGTGAAACATAGAAATTTAATTTGTATGAAATAAGTCATTAATCATAAAATACAAAAAAATTATGAATAAAACAACTTTAGAAGTTACAAAAAAGTTACATAAATTTAGAAAGTTATAATATACATATATAATATAAGATTAAAACTGTAATAAATAAGTTAATTTAAAATTTGAACATGAAAGGGGAAATATTATGGAGAAAAGAGAAAAGAAAATAATAATATCATCTTTATTAAGTGTATCAATTTTAATGAGTTTAATAAGTATATATTCTATATTAAATAAAGAAGAGATAAGCCTAACTGTTAAAGGGCAAGAACAAAAAGTATCTTCATTTAAAAAGACAGTTGAAGAACTTTTAGATGAACAGGGAGTGAAATTCAATTCTGAAGATAAAATTAATCCAGGTTTGGATACAGAATTAAAGGATAATATGAAAATTAAAGTTGTTAAAGTAACTAAAAATCAAGAAGAAGAATTTGAAAAAATTCCATTTGATACAAAACAAGTGAATGATAGTGATTTAGTAAAAGGAAAATCTAAAGTCTATCAAGAGGGAATAGAGGGAGAGAAAAAACTAGTCTATAATTTAACTTACCATGATGGAAAGTTAGTCAAAAAAGTCTTATCAAAAGAAGTAATTTCTAAAGAACCAACTACAAAAATTATAAAAAATGGAACTAAAGAAAAAGTATTAATTGCATCAAGAGGAGCAAATACAAGAGGAGGAAAACATTTGAGAGTGGTTGCTACTGCATATGCAGGAGATACTATAACATCTACTGGTACAACACCAAGATGGGGTGTAATTGCAGTTGACCCAAATATAATTCCATATGGAACAAAAGTATATATACCTAGATTAGGTATGACATTTGTTGCAGAAGACTGCGGAGGTGCAATTAAAGGTAATAGAATAGATATATTTATGAATAGTGAAGGAAAAGCATCCAATTGGGGAAGACAGAGTTTAGATGTATATGTGTATTAAATTAGTGAACATAATAACTTTACTTAAAAGGAAAAAAAGTATAAAATATGAATTAATTAAACTGTTAGATTATTCTTGAAACAGAAAAAACATAACTAAGGGGGGATAAGATGAAAATAGTCTGCTTAGGAGACAGTTTAACATATGGATTTGGAGTATCACGAAGTAATTCATGGACAAACATTGTGAGTCAAGAGACTAGATTAGAAATAATAAATAAGGGTATAAATGGTGATACAACAAGTGGTATGTTAGTTAGATTTAATGAAGATGTTTTAAAGAATTCTCCCGATATAGTTTTTATAATGGGCGGTACTAATGATTTTATTGCTGGTGCAGGAAATGAAGTTATTAATTCTAATATAATGGCTATGGTACATCAAGCATATGCAAAAAATATTATACCAATAATAGGTATACCATTGAAACCAGATACTCAAAGTGTTAGGGAAGATTGGAGTAGCTTTACGGATTTTAATATAGTATCAAAGAAGTTAGAATTATATAATTACTGGATAAGAAAATTTAGTATGACATTTAATACTGATTTTGTAGATTTTTATTCTGAATATAATAAAAGTATGGAAAAAGAAGGATATAAAAAATTATATTTTGATGGAGTGCATCCAACTAAGGAAGGTCATAGAATAATTGCAAATATTTTTATTAAGTCAATTAATAAGTATATAGAAGAGTCATAATTGTATAAAAGATTTATCTATGCAATTATAATAAATGTATAAAATAGGGAGGATTTTATTATGGATTATACTAAAACTTATGAAGAATGGGTAAAGAGTTCATACTTTGATGAAGATACAAAACTAGAATTAGATAAAATAAAAAACAATGAAAAAGAGATAGAAGATAGATTTTATAAGGATTTAGAATTTGGGACTGCTGGTCTTAGAGGTGTAATTGAAGCAGGGACTAATAGAATCAATAAATATACGGTTAGAAGAGCCACTTTTGGATTGGCAAACTATATACTAGAAAACACAACAGAGGAAGAAAAAAACAGAGGTGTAGTAATAGCTCATGATAATAGACATAAATCTAGAGAGTTTTGTATAGAATCTGCAAATACATTAGCAGCATGTGGTATAAAGGCATATATCTTTGATAGTTTAAGAACTACTCCAGAATTGTCTTTTGCTGTTAGAAATCTAAATGCAATAGCAGGTATAGTTATAACAGCTAGTCATAATCCACCTGAATACAATGGATACAAAGTATACTGGGAAGATGGGGCACAAGTTATGCCAGACATTGCAAATGCAATAACAGAAAAAGTAAATAGCATACATGATTATAGTATAATACCAACTTTAAGTGAAGCAAATAAAAATTTAGTAGTCTTATTAGATGAAAAACAGGATACTGAATTTATAGAAGCTGTAAAAAGTCAAGTTATAAGAAAAGATTTAGTAAAAAGCGTAGGCAAAAACTTTAAAATAGTTTATACACCTCTTTGTGGAACTGGTAATATTCCAATAAGAAGAGCATTAAAAGAAGTAGGATTTGAAAATATATTAGTTGTTCCAGAAGAAGAAAATCCAGACCCAAATTTTGCAGGACTTGATTACCCAAATCCAGAAGAGAAAAAAGCTTTAAATAGAGGAATATTACTTGCAAAAGAAAACGGCGCAGACCTTGTAATAGCAACTGACCCAGATTGTGATAGAGTAGGTGTAGCTGTAAGAACTACTACAGGGGAATATGTATTACTTACAGGAAATCAAATTGGTGGAATGTTGACACACTATATAATAGAAGGCTTAAAAGAAAATAATAAATTAAAAGAAAATTCTACAATGATAAAAACCATAGTTACATCAGAATTTGGAGCAGATATAGCAAAAGAAAATAATGTTGATGTACTAAGTGTTCTTACTGGATTTAAATTTATTGGTGAGAAAATAAAATTATTTGAAGAGAATAAAGATAGAAATTATGTATTTGGGTATGAAGAAAGTTATGGTTATTTAGTTGGAACTCATGCGAGAGATAAAGATGGTGTTGTCTCATCACTATTAATATCTGAAATGGCAGCATTTTACTATTCAAAAGGTATGAGCTTATATGAAGGTCTAATAGAACTATATAAGAAATACGGATTCTTTAAAGAACAGACTATATCTTTAACATTAAAAGGTATAGAAGGTGTTGAAAAAATAAAAGAAATAATATCTTATTTTAGAGAAAATCAAATTGATTGTATAAATAATATAAAGGTAGTTGATAAAAAAGACTATAAAAATGGTGTAGATAATCTTCCTAAGTCTGATGTTTTAAAATATTTCTTGGAAGATGAGTCTTGGGTAGCTATAAGACCATCAGGAACGGAGCCAAAGCTTAAATTTTATATAGCTGTAAAAGGTGCTAGTGATGTTGAAGCAGATGAAAAGCTTAAGGGTTTAAAAGAATATATAGATGTTATGGTATCAAAATTAAAATAAAACAGACTAAACTGATACATAAAATAATAATAAATAAGTATTAAAAGATACAGTACTATTTGTATTTAAATAAAAACATTATAAAAAACTGACTGATATTTAACTGACAGTCAGTTTTTTATTTGAAAAGTATTTTATGAGATTAATATTTCAAAATATTTTTCATAAAATAATCAGTAAATTATATTTGATTTTCTTAATCAAAGTATAGCAAGAGAATAAGAATAAAGAGTTACTAAAATATTACAATAAGAAATAAAAAAGTTTATATTTCAAGTTTTAAAATTTCTTTATTATAATTAAAACTATTTAAGTGTGATATAATAAAAAGATACTTATTAACTTTAATTACAGGAGTTTAACTTATATGGAAGTAAAAAAGATAGATAGTGATTACATAGAACCCCTACTTAATAAATTAATTGATGAATATCACGTAAATGAAAATATTTTATCAAATTTGATTAAAATAGAATCAGAAAAATTAAGAAATTATAAAAAATACGAAAAAGAATTTACAGCAGATTTAGATGTATGGGCAAAATGGATAAATTTTGTTTTACAACTCGAATATACTATAGATGTTGATTCAGATTCTAGGCTTAGATGTATTTTAAGTTTACTAATTGATATATATGAAATTAATGTTAAATTTATAGCTAAAGTTGCACATGTTGAAGAACAATATGTGATAGATTTTATAAGTGGAGTAGATTACTTGCCAACAGAAGTGAAATATAGTATATGTGCTACTGCTATGAATCTAAGTTTAATATTTAAAAATACGAAAATATAAAAAGTTAAGTATAAATATATGGAATAAATTATAATATATATTTGTATTAATCTACCTTAATATCTTATGAAGTTACTTATACATAGAAAAACCCCCCTTATAATCTTCACATTTAGCATCATTAAATGGTGCTTTTTTTAAAGTGTATACTATAAAGGGATTATACTAAATTAAAAGATACTTTTCTTATTTAGCCAATTTATATTGTGTTTTTAGCCTATTTGTTTTGTTAACGCTTTTGCATATTTAATCTTTGATTTTTCATTAGTTTTTTCTAATAAATCTAAAGCACAATTAGTACAAATATTTATTTCATTACAACTATCTTTTTCAGAGTAAGTTATATATTTATTTCTAGACTTATCCATCTTTTCTCCACAATAACTACACACTATAAAGTTACTCATATTTTAAGACCTCCATTTTATTTATTTTTGAATATAAAAATACTATTTAAATAGAATTTGCATCAGTAATTAATGTAAAATTTGTATAATTCTGAAAATTAATCTGTTAAAATTATAGCAAATTTGTAACTTTACTTTTAATTATAATGTATTTTATTCGAAAGATAAATATTATAAACATAAATATCTAACATTTATTATATGTTTCTTAAACTATAAGCATAAGACTAATATTGATTTGATATAATTCTACATAATCAATAATTGTTTAAGAAGAAAAGATAATAAAATTAAAAGCCACCCTGCTAATACTAGTTTGTTTAATATTTTTATTTGTTGTTGCTCAAAAAAACTCTTTTATGCTATTAATTCAATCAGAAAATACATCTCTAATTTCATCTTTTTAAATTAATACCACTAGAAGCTTATATATAATCATCATTATAGTCCAATAATATATATTTAATTCAAGATTATAATTTTTACTTTCATTGATTAGAAAATTAAAATAATAGTAAAATTATTATTTTTAGTTTTTATTTATGTTATTTTTGTTTAAATAATTATATTATGGCATGAATCTGAGTATAATTAATATTGTATAATGAAATTAATATTAGAGAAAAGGGGATATTTATGTTTGGGATAGATAAAAAATTAATTGAGTATATAGTTGCAAAATCTAATTATAGTGAATTAAGTTCAAAATCAGCAGAAGTATCTTTCTTCTTAATGCTGTCTATATTTCCTTTTTTGATATTTACGATAAGTTCTATAGCATATATACCAGTTCTTCACTTAAATAAATATATAGCCTTATTTAGAAGTATGATGCCAGAGAGTGCTTTTGATGTATTATCTTCAATTATAGTTTCTGCAATAGATAATAGAAGTTTAAATTTTTTAGCTGTCAGTTTTGTGCTTACTATGTGGACATCTTCAAGAGCAGTAAAAGCACTTATTAAAGGAATGAATAGAGCTTATAAGGTTAAAGAAACTAGGTCTTTTTTTAAAATTTTATCTATATCATTTTTATTTACAATTATGCTTTTAGTATTGATTTTTTTATCTATGATATTTTTGGTTTATGGAGAGAAGATAGGTTACTTTATTTTTAACTTTATAGGATTAGATGAGATATTCATAAAAATATGGGATATTCTAAGATACACTGTAGGTATTGCAACAATAATAGTAATATTTACATTTCTGTATAAGTATACACCTAATAAGAATTTGACTATGAAAGAATCTGCTCCAGGTGCTATTTTTGCTACATTTGCTTGGTTTGTAGTATCATTTTTCTATTCTTATTATACAAACTATTATGCTAACTATGAAGTAATATATGGAAGTATAGCTGAAATAATTGTACTTATGACATGGATATATTTTAGTAGTTGGGTTATTGTTGTAGGTTATGAATTAAATTCAAGATTGTATTTTAGAAAGATAAGAAATGAAATGTTAAAATAAAAATTGGTATTTAATATTGCAAATGTAAATTTTGTAAAAACGTTTTCTAAAAATAATTTACATTTGTTATTACATATGATAATATTGAGTTAAGATATTGGTAAGGAGATGATTCAATGTTGTCAACAGCTACATGGAGAAAAATGTTAATAAGTGCAGCAGAAATATTAAAAGAAAATAAGATATATTTATGTGAATTAGATGGTATAGTTGGAGATGGTGACCATGGAGTTACTATAGATAGAATAGCGGATTGTATGAGAAAAAGAGCTTTAGAAGAGCATGATGATGATAGTATAAAATCAATTAATGAAGATTTGAGTACTTTATGTATGAATGTAAATGGAGGCTCAGCAGGGCCTTTATGGGGAACTATATTTGAGGGAATGGCTGAAGGGATAGAAGATAAAAAAGAACTCAAAATAGAAGAAGTAAAAGAGATGTTTATTGAAGCAAGAGAAAATTTATCTCTTATTTCTACTGCTAAAGTAGGTCAAAAAACACTAGTAGATGCATTATACCCAGCAATAGATGTTATGTATAATGTTGAAAGTGATAACATAAAAGATGTTTTTAAAGTGGGTTATGAGAAAGCAGTAGAAGGTGCCGAAAATACTAAAACTTATATAGCAAAATTTGGACGAGCAAAAAGTATAGGGGAAAGAAGTTTAGGTCATATGGACCCAGGTGCTGTTTCTATATCATTAATGTTTAAAGGTTTCTATAATGCATTATAAAAGAGATTAACAAAGCAATTAATCAATATAACAAATTTAATAGGGGGGATTTATCATGTCAATGAAAAAATTTATTAACCAACCAGAAGATTTAGCTAGAGAAGTTTTAGAAGGTTTAGAGCTTTCAAATTCGGACTTACTAAGAGTTACAGATTCAAATTTAGTAATAAACAAAAAGTTGGAAGAAGAAGACAGAGTAACAATAGTTACTTTAGGAGGGGCAGGTCATGAACCAGCTTTAAGTGGATTTGTTGGAGATGGAATGGTTGATATAGCTGTAGTTGGAGATGTATTTGCCGCTCCAGGGCCAAATTCTTGTTTAGAGGCTATAAAAATGGCAGACAAAGGGAAAGGTGTATTATTTGTAGTTCTTAATCATGCAGGAGATATGTTGACAGGAAACCTTGTTATGAAACAAGTTAAAAAAGAAGGATTAAATGTTAGAAAAGTTGTTACACAAGAAGATATAGCAAATGCACCAAGAGAAAACAGTGATGATAGAAGAGGATTGGTTGGATGTATACCTCTATATAAAATAGCTGCAGGAGCTGCTAAAGAAGGTAAATCTTTAGATGAAGTTGCAGAAATAGCACAAAAATTTGCTGATAATATGGCAACTATAGCGGTTGCATGTAAAGGAGCAACTCATCCATCTACAGGTATGGTAATTTCTGAACTTGGAGAAAATGAGATGGAAATAGGAATGGGGCAACATGGAGAAGGTGGAGGTGGACGTATGGAAATGAAGTCTGCTGATGAAACTGCTGAAATAATGACACAGGCCTTAATAAAGGATTTGGATATTAAAGATGATGAAAAAGTAATGTTAGTAGTTAATGGTTCAGGAGCTACTACTTTAATGGAAATGTTAATAGTTTATAGAAAATGTCATAAAATACTACAAGAAAAAAATATAGAAATAGTTTCAAACTGTGTTGGAGAACTTTTGACTACTCAAGAAACAGCTGGATTTCAACTATTTATAGCTAGAATGGATGACGAACTATTGAGATATTTCAATTCACCATGTAATACACCTTACTTTAAAAAAAATTAGACTAAATTAAAGGGAGATAAAAAATGGCAGACAAAGATGGAATAATATTACCAAAAGATTATGGAATAGGGATAAAACCACCTCAACAGAGTTTCTATTTAAAAGGTATGGAAAATGTAGATTGGGGAATGAAGAATAGATTATCAAAGATATTTAATCCTAAAACAGGAAAATCATTGATGTTAGCTTTTGACCATGGATACATAATGGGTCCTACTCAAGGTTTGGAAAGATTAGACCTTTCAATACCTGACCTTATAGAAGATGCAGATTGTCTTATGGCTACAAGGGGAGCTTTAAGAACGTGTATAAATCCTACTCAAGATAAAGCTATAGCACTTAGATGCTCAGCAGGAAGTTCAGTACTTAGAGAAGATATGAGCAGAGAGGTTATAGGTGTTGATATAGAAGATGCAATAAGAATGAATGCATCATGTCTAGCTATACAGACATTTATGGGGGCTGAAGGTGAATGCAAGGCTATAGAAAATTTAGTCAAAACAATAGATATGGGAAATAGATATTCAATACCAGTTTTGGGTGTCGTTGCAGTAGGCAAGGAGATGGAAAGAACGGCGAAATATTTTCTATTAGCCACTAGGATGTTAGCTGAATTTGGAGCAAGTATAGTAAAGACTTATTATTGTGAGGATTTTGAGAAGATAACATCTGCTTGTCCAGTGCCAATAGTTATAGCAGGAGGGAAAAAAGTTCCAGAAAAAGAAGCGTTAGAAATGGCTTATAGAGCTATAAATGAAGGTGCAGCTGGTGTTGATATGGGAAGAAATGTATTCCAATCAGAAAACCCAAAAGCTATGATAAAGGCAATAAAGGCTGTAGTTCATGAAAACAATACTCCAGAACAAGCATACAAGTTATTTGAAGAACTAAAAAAAGAATATAAGTAGTATAGTCTAAGTTTAATATACAGGTTGCAATATAATTGGAGGGGAATTTATGGAATTTGTACATATAGGTGTGATAACAGATAAGCCACAAGAGCATGAAGAGTTTAATGAAGAATTGAAGGTATATATAACAGACCCAAAATACACAGATTTCAAATATGAGTATTTAAGATTTGTTGAAGGAAGTCCGCTTCCAGAAATAATGCAAAAAAATCCTCATGTTGCATATAAGGTAAAAGACATGGACAAATATCTAAGTGAGAATGAAGTAATTGTAGAACCTTTTAAAGTAGGAGATAACTTAAAATGTGCATTTATAATTAATGGTGGTTTTATAATTGAATTAATGCAAGAATGTTAATATTTAAGCTAAAAAGTCCAGAATTTTTCTGGGCTTTTTAAATTTTTTATACAACTTGACAAATTTTATCTAATGAGATAATTTTATCTTAGAATCAGCTTTGAAAGGATGAAAATATGACTATTGAAAACGAAATGTTGAAATTAGTAGAAGTATCAAAAATGTATTATGAAGATAATAAGACTCAAGCAGAGATTGCAAAAATTTTAGGGGTATCAAGACCATTAATAAGTAAAATGTTAAATAGAGCAAAAGAAATTGGAATAGTAAAGATAGAGATTAGGGAATTATTTTCTAGTAATGACTTACTGATGAACCAGATGAAAGAGATATTTAACATTAGAGGTGGACTAATAGTACCAGAAGCTAAAACCGAATATATAACTCAACAAACTATACTAAGTCATGGAATAAAATATATAAAAGAAGAATTACCTAAGGTTAGTAATGTCGGTATAGGATGGGGCTATACTATAGGTAATATAATAGAAGAAATACAAAAGAGTGAGGATAGTTGTACTTTTAAAGGAGAAGTATATCCATTAGTTGGAATGGCTAACATACCAAACAAAGGATATCACCCTAATGAGTTAATATCTGTATTTTCAAATAGTACAGGATTTAGTCCTGTATTTTTATATGCGCCTGCATTTCCAACTAGTAGTGAAGAACGAGATATCTATTTGAAAACTGAAAATTATCAAAGTATGGAGAAAAAATGGGATAATATAGATACAATAATTTTATCTGTTGATAATTATCCTCAGGTTCCAGACCAAGCTACTGCGATTAGATTTGGAAAGAAGCTTACAAAAGAGAAGGCAATAGGTTCCTTTTTATCTTATTATTTTAATAAAGATGGAGAAATAATTAAAAGTGATAGTGATTATGTTATACAAATACCTCTTGAAAAATTAAAAAAGGCAAAAAAAGTAATAGCTATATGTTCAGATTCTAGTACAGATTCAATAACAGGTGCATTGAAGACTGGATACATAACACATGTTATTACTGATGAAAAAAAAGCGACACAAATAATTATAAACAAATAATAAATTACATAAAATTAAATTTATTTACAAATATTTGTTATAAAATATGTTATAATTAATAGAAAAATGTCATATAATTACTTAAGAAGTATTATTATAAATAACATTGAGAGGTAGTGGTTAGGATATGGATACCCATAATAAATATGTGAATTTTATAAAAAATATACCTGTGCCTTTTTTATACTGTAAAATTATAAGAGAACATGAAGAAATAGAATATAGAGTGGAATATATAAGTAAAGGTATGAGTCAAGTATTAAAACTAGAAGAGGGAATCTGTGATAAAAATATATTAGAAGTATTACCTATATTTAGAGCAAAAAAATATTCCAAAGAGTTGTTCTCAGATGATGTAGATTGTATAAAAAGATATATTCCAGCACTTAAAAATTGGATAAACATAAGAAAACAAATAGTTGGAGATTCGTACATAGTTTTGTATTTTTGTAAAATAGTATTCGATTATAGACAGATAATCGATTCATTTGATAAAAAAGAAAAATTAGCTTATGTTAAAGATGAAGAAGGAATATATATAGATTGTAGTGAAAATTTAATATCAATATTAAATAACAAAATTAAGACTACAAAAGATATATTTGGAAAAAATGATATAGAAGTATGGGGAGAACGAACTGGAAAATTATTTAGGGATGACTATTTAGAAGGAATATCCAGTAAAAAAAGGTTTTTGCAAAAACTATTTGAATATGAAGAAACATTTTTTATGGTTGAAAAATATTTCTTATATGATGAAAATGAACTTTTAGGAACTATAGGAATAATAGATAATGTAATATACAGTGGATATAATAATAAAAACTATGATTCAAAAAACTTAATGAAAATGATTGAACACTCAATACCAGAGAATATGTTTTATAAAGACGTATATGGAAATTATATTGGATTTAATTCAGGTTTTTTGAATTTAGCATGTATGAATAAAGAAGAGTTATTAGGGAAGAATAGTCATAAAATATCAACAGAAGAATCTCTAATAGACAAGATATGTAAAAGTGATAAGGATGTAGTTGAAAATAAAAAGATTGTTACATTTGAATCAAATATGATTATACATAACGAAAATAAGTGTATTGAGATTACAAAAAGACCGTATTTTGATAGTTATGGTAGTGTAATTGGAATAATTGGTACAGCAAGGGATATAAGTAGAAGAAAAAAATTGGAAGAAGAGATGGATAAAAATAGAATGGAGTTTTTTGCAAATCTATCTCATGAACTTAGAACTCCTATAAATTTAATATCATCTTCATTACAAGTAATAGAAAAGAAAGAGGCAGACTTAATAGAATCAAATGATACTTTAAAAAGAAATCTAGGTATAGTAAAACAAAATGGAAATAGAATATTGAGATTAGTAAATAACGTTATAGATTTTACAAAAATGCAGTCAGGATACTTAGATTTTAGACCAGAAGAGTCTGATATAATATCGTTTGTGGAAGATATATGTATGTCTGTAGCTGATTTTGCAAGTCAAAATAATATACAACTTATATTTGACACAGAAATAGAGGAGTTTTCAATGTTATTTGATTCAGAAAAATTGGAAAGGATAATATTAAATTTACTTTCTAATGGAATTAAGTACAACAAAGAAAATGGGAAAATAAACATATTTTTATATGTGAAAGATGATATGTTTAAAATGAAAATATCTGATAATGGTATAGGTATACCAAAAGAAAAAATAGGTAAAATATTTAATAGGTTTGAACAAATTGACAATGAACTTTCTTATAGAGTTAAAGGCAGTGGAATTGGGCTTTCATTGGTAAAATCTTTAGTTGAATTGCATGATGGCAATATATCTTTAAAAAGTCAACTTGGTATTGGAAGTGAATTTATTGTCTCGTTGCCAATTAGAAGCAAAAATAATAGTGAAAAATGCAATTATAAAAGAGAACTTAGTAATGAACTAAGTAAGAAATTAGAAATAGAATTTTCGGATTTATAGTTTAAGTATAAAAAATAAAATTTAAAAAAACTATTGACAATTGGTTTCGAAGGGTTTAAAATAAATTACAATATAATAAATAAAAAAGCGATGAATAGGAAGAGTAAATCTAATTCGGTTGCCAGAGAGAAAAGTCCATTGGCTGAAAGACTTTTTAAATTAGAGAGATTGAAAACTACCTAGGAGCTACTTTCCGAAGTTATCTATATTAATAGATTTTAGTAAGAAGAGTCGTTAACTACGTTAAAGTTTAAAGTGGGTTTTCATAAAAAATGAAAACTAAATTAGGTGGAACCGCGGGAATTATACTCTCGTCCTTATGTTATAAGGATGGGAGTTTTTTGTTATTTAAAATGTTATTTTAAAGTATAAAAAGGAATTATAAAAAATTATAAAAGCGATGAATAGGAAGAGTAAATCTAATTCGATTATCAGAGAGAAAAGTCCATTGGCTGAAAGACTTTTTAAATTAGAGAGATTGAAAACTACCTAGGAGCTGTTATCTGAAGTTACTCTAAAAAGAGTTTTAGTAAGATTAACCGTTAACTACGTTAAAGTACAAAGTGGATTTTGTCAATAATTGACAAAAATCAAATTGGGTGGAACCGCGAGTATAGACTCGTCCCTTTATATAGGGATGGGTCTATTTTTATTACAATAAAAGATTGAAAATTAAAAAAAATCGGAAAATTATAAATTTAGGAGGAAAATAAAATGCAAAATAAAGTAAAAATTGGAGTACTAGGATATGGAACTGTAGGAAGTGGACTTATAGATATAATAGATAATAATAAAGAGAAAAGAAATATAGAAATAGTTGGAATTTTAGTTAATAATTTAGAAAAACATAAAGAAAAAAAATACTCTAATATAATAACTAATAATATAGATGATATATTTGAGAAAGATATAGATATACTAGTTGAAGTTATGGGTGGTTTAGAGCCAACACTATCTTATATCAAAAAAGCATTAAATAATAAAATTCATGTTGTTACAGCAAATAAAGATTTACTAGCTGAGTGTGGAGATGAACTTGCAAAATTAGCTAGTGAAAATAAAGTAAGTATTAAATTTGAAGCTTCAGTTGCTGGAGGTATACCAGTATTAAAGCCAATAATAGAATCATTAGAAGGAAATAATATAGACAGCATAAATGCTATTTTGAATGGAACTACTAACTTTATATTATCTAAAATGTATGATGAGGATTTGTCTTATGACATGGCATTAAAACAGGCTCAAGAATTAGGTTTTGCCGAAGCGAACCCAGAGTCAGATGTATTAGGATATGATGCGGCTAGAAAACTATCAATCTTGTCAACTCTAGCTTATGACAATAGAGTATACTGGAAAGATGTGTATTTAGAAGGAATTACAGATATAGATGAAAAAGATATAGAATATGCAAAAAAATTAAATTGTAAGATAAAATTAATTGGTCAGAGTAAATATGAAAATGATAAAGTAAGCGCATTTGTTAGACCTGTCCTAGTAGAAAAAGATAACATACTTGCTAGAATAGACAACGAATTTAATGCTGTAATAGTAAATGGAGATTCAGTAGGAGAAGTTTCTTTTGTAGGTAAGGGAGCTGGAAGTCTAGCAACAGGAAGTGCAGTTTACTCAGATGTTATTGATATAATAGATAACAGAGTTTCTAGTATAGATTCTTTTACTAAAGATAGAATACAAGTAAATAAAATAGTTAGAGAAAAGTGTGGAGCACTTCTTAGATTTAAAAAATGTAATAAAGATGAAATATTGAATATAGTTGGGAACTGCTTAGTAAACTATGATATTTTAAATGATGATGATGAGCTTGCTATTATGGTTTATGCTGATTCTGAGTATGAAATAAATAACAGCTTATGTCTAATAAAAGACAAAGGATATTGTGAAAAAATGAATAAAATGTTGAAAATAAGCTAAAAAGAAAAGAATATAGGTTTCTATGTAACATATTTTGAAAATTTTAATACTATATACTATGAGATGAAACAAAACATCTCATAAAAAATTAAAATTAAAAGGAGATATGCTATATGGGAAATAATAGATGTTCAGGAGATTGGTATAGAAGAGGTTATTCTACATCAAGATGGTTCCAGGATGATAATAATTCATGTGATAGGGATAGAGACAGAGATAGAGACTGTGACAGAGATAGAGATAGAGACTGTGACAGAGACAGAGATAGAGATAGAGACTGTGACAGAGACAGAGATAGAGACTGTGACAGAGATAGAGACAGAAACAGAAATTGTGATAGATTTAGAAGAGAAGCAGAAAAAAGAGAAAGAGAAGCAAGAGAAGCATTTTGTGAAGCTGAAGAAAGAGGAAGAGAAGCAAGAGAATTTGAATGTGAAGCTAGAAAAATGTGGGAAAAAGCAGAAAAATCTTGGAATGAATACTCAGCTTATAATTATCAAGGTATAGAATCTCTAGAAGAGTCTAGAAGATTCTTTGACGAAGGTATGGAATGTGAAGCTAGAAGAAATGGAAACAATAATAACAACAATGATTGTGATAGATGTAGATGTCATAAATGTAATTGTCACAAGTGTAAATGTGATAAATGTAATTGCAATTGCTGTAGAAGATAAAAAATTTCATTGACAAATTAATAGTTAAAATATATCATATTATGTATAATAAAGAGAAAATTCAGAAAGATTAACAGAAATATAAGTATAGTTATTAGACAAATAGTACTCAGTCAGTGAGGTGAGTACAATATGATTAAACTCCTATCCTCTAGTTCTTGATAGAGGGTGGGAGTTTTTATTTATTGGTAGAATGGTAACGTTATAAAACTAGGAGGTAAAAGATGAAGAGTATAAAAAAAGCAAATATAAAAGAAAAGGAAGATGAAAAAATATTAAGAGAACAAGTAAGTTCTATAATAGAAGATATAAGAAATAATAAAGATACTGCTTTGAAAAAATATAACGAAATGTTTGATAAAAACACAAGAGATGAATTCAGAATTACTGAAGAAGAAATAAAAGAAGCTTATAAACAGGTAGATGATGAATTTATAAACAATTTAAAAATTGCTGCTAAAAATATAAGAGAATTTGCAAAAGCACAAAAGGCTAGTTTCGAAAATTCTTTTGAAAAGGAAATCTATCCAGGAGTTATTTTAGGTCAAACTAATATTCCTATAGAGTCATGCCTTACATATGTTCCAGGCGGGCAATATCCTTTATTTTCAACAGCTCTTATGCTTATAATACCTGCAAAAATTGCAGGAGTAAAAAGAATAGTGGCATGTTCACCAACGATGAAAAATACTAAAAATATAAATCCCAAGACATTAGTAGCTATGGATATAGCAGGAGCTGATGAAATATATGCAACTGGAGGAGTTCAAGCCATAGCGGCATTTACATATGGTACAGAAAAGATTAAACCTGTTGATATAATCGTAGGACCAGGAAATAAGTTTGTAACAGAAGCTAAAAGACAATGCTATGGACAAGTTGGAATTGACTTTGTAGCTGGCCCAAGTGAAGTTCTTATAATAGCTGATGAAACTTCAAACCCAGTTTATATTGCAGCTGACTTGTTGGCACAATGCGAGCATGATTTAAATGCAAGAGGTATATTATTAACTGATAGTTTAGAAATAGCACAAGAGGTTGAGAAAAATATAAAAATCATGTTAGAAGATTTACCAACAAAAGATATTGCGTATAGTTCATGGAAAAATAATGGTGAAATAATACTGGTTGATGATATGGAGGAAGCCATTAAAATAAGCAATTTCTATGCACCAGAACATTTAGAAGTTGCAGTAAATGAGTATGATGATATTTGTGATAGATTAACTAACTATGGTTCTTTATTTATTGGAAATCTTTCTGCTGAAGTATTTGGTGATTATGTTTCAGGTACCAATCATACATTACCAACATTGAAAGCATCAAGATATACTGGTGGTGTTTGGGTTGGTACTTTTATAAAAACTTGTACAAAACAAATCTTAAATGAAAAAGCTATAAAAGTATTAGCTCCCGTTGCGGAAAAGTTAGCAAAAGAGGAGGGATTATATGCACATGCAAAGGCAGCTGAAGTTAGATTTAATAAGTAGATAGAGATAGTTTTAATTGTTATAAAAATATATACTGGAATAAAAAATAAAATTTTAGAAACAATTGTTTGTAGATAGCTAAAAATGTAAAAGAAATAAATTTAGAAGTAATCTATTTTAAATTTATTTCTTTTTTATTGGAATAATATTGACAAATTTAACCTGTAACTATTATACTAAACTTAATAAATAAAGTTTATAAAGTAAGGTGTTGTTTATGAAAAATATAGTTGGAAAACCGCAAACGATAAAAAAAGTAAATGAAGATTTAATAAAAAATATTATAAAAAATGATGGACCTATAACAAAGCCAGAAATTTCAAGTATTACTGAATTGAGTTTAGCAACAGTTAATAAAATTGTAGAACAATTAGCTTTAAAAAACGAAGTCAAAGTAAGTGGGTTGAGTGAATCTACTGGAGGGAGAAGGGCTCAGTTATTTGAGATAAATGCAAACTTAGAACACATAATAGCATTATATTATTATAGAAATAGTTGTATAGGGGTAGTAGCAAACTTATTAGGTGAGATAATGTATCAAGAAGAATTTAATATAAGAATGGATACATATGAAAACGTTAACCAAGATACTTTTTTTGTTATAGATACCTTAATTGAAAATGTAAAAGGAAACAATATAAGAGCTATTGGAATTGGTGTTCCAGGAGTTGTAAAAAATGGTGTAGTTAAGAATATACCAACTATAAAAAGTTGGGAAGGTATAGATTTAGAAAATTTAATAAAGAGTAAATACAATACCAAAGTATTTATAGAGAATGATACAAATATTACCACTATTGGAATCTATCAAAAACAGTACAAAGACGAATATAAAAATATGGCACTTATGTATTTAGAGGATGGTATTGGCTCAGGTATAGTTATAAATGGTGAATTATATCTAGGCTCTACAAATTTTGCTGGAGAACTAAGTTATCTAAATATAGAGTTTAGTAAATATAACTACGATAACTTAAATATTGAAGATTATATTATGAGTCTAAGAAAAAGATATTTAGAGAGCAAAGATAATAAATTTAAAAAAGAAATCTTATCTATAATATCAAATTTTGTAAGGACTCTTGTCTGTGTTTTAAATCCAGAAGCTATGATTATACAGTGCAATATATTAACTAAAAGTGACATGGAATTTATAGAAGAAGATGTAAATAAGAGTGTTGGAGGAGAAAATTTCCCTAGACTAATAAAAGTGGAGTCATTGAGAGAAGGAAGTATAAATGGAGTAATTAGTATGTGTTTAAAAGAAACTGACTACCAATATTCCTTATCTAATAAAAAAGGAGGATATTAATGTGAAATATTTGATTTCAATAGATGGAGGGGGAACAAAAACAAAATTTTGTGTAAGTGATTTAGATGGAAATGTACTTAAAGAACATACTACTGGTTCAACTAATTATAAGTCAGTTGGAATTCAAAAAACATATGAAAATATTAGTATTGGATTTGAGAAAATATTAAAAGACTTACATATTGACTATAACGATATTGAGTACACTGTATTTGGTATATCTGGCTGTGATTCTCCAAATGATTATAAGATTATAATGGATGAAATATTAAAAGTTGGTTTTAACAAAGAAAAAATATATCTAGTAAATGACGCAGTTTTAGCCTTTTATGCACAAACTGATGCTCCTGGTTTAGTAATTGTAGCTGGTACAGGTTCAATTGTATTAGGAATTAGGGAAGATGGAGAAATATATAGAGTTGGTGGCTGGGGATATAATTTTAGTGATTTGGGTTCTGGATATGATATAGGAAGAAAAGTATTAAAGAAAGTTTTACTTTATTGTGATGAGTGTCATGAGTATAGTGATTTATTTGATTGTGTTTTAGACTTTTTTAATGCAGATAGCTTCGATAAACTTACATATATGATTACTGAAATAAATAACAATGTTGAAATAGCAAACTTAGCTTCATTAGTGATTGAGTGTGCTGAACGAGGTGATAAATTAGCCATTGAAATATTGAGAGAGTCATCAATTGAATTGTCTAAATTAGCTCAAGTAATATTAAACAAAATATCTAATTCAATGAAAAGTAATAAAAGTGAAATAGATATAGTTTTATCTGGTGGCACATTAAACCGAACTATATATGCTCAAATGCTAATGGACAACTTAAGGGAAGAAAATACAGATAAAAAGTTAAAATTTATACTTCAAGAAAATCAGCCAGTATATGGAGGTATAAGACTTGCTATAGCATTAGCTAATAGGAGGGTCAAACATGGATAGAAAAAAGATAGTTGTGCAAATTTTTACAGGTGGATTTAAAAATAAAGAAATAAAGTTTAATGATATAAAATGTAAGCTAATAGAATTACTGGAATGTATTGAGGTAGAAAAAGTTATTATGGGTTGGAGTGTAGATAAAGAACTATATGTAGAAACTAAAAAATTATTAAAAAAATATAATGTTGAATTATACCTTTGGTTACCATGCTTTTCAGAAGTAGGTTTACTTGAAAAAAGCAATCTATTAGTTGATTATACTGGAAGAGAAGTTAAAGGATATGCGTTGCAAGAAGATGAAAATTTTGAATTTTATTGCCCAAATAATAAAGAGAATATAGAAAATATAAAGAAAATATATAGTACTTATTTTAGTGAAATTGAGTTTGATGGAATTTTTTTAGATAAGATAAGGTATGGCTCTTTTTCGAATAAATTAAATGGTGTTTTTAATTGTTTTTGTAAAGATTGTTTAGATATATATGAAAAAAATAATATTGATAAAAAGTCATTAATGATAGAAATGAATAACATATCTAATGAAGTTGTAGTTGGTGAAGATACTCCATTTGGTATAACAGAATACATTAATGGAAAATACAAATTTAAAAATAAAATATGGGAAGATTTTTTTGAAATAAAAAGTCAAAATATATACAATGCACTAGTAGATATAAGTAGTTACTTTAAAGGTAAAGGATTGAAAATAGGCATAGACACTTTTTCTCCTTTTACTTCTTACTTTGCGGGTCAAGATTTAGAAAAATTACAAGAAGTAGCAGATTTTATAAAACCAATGATGTATAGAATTACAAAAGCTCCAGCAGGTTTGCCATTTGAATTTGAAAAACTGATTGATGAATTTGTACATGAAAATAAAGAGTGTGCCAAAAAAAAATTCTTAGAAATTTTAGGCGTTCAAGGATATAAGGGAGATATGTATCCTATAGATTTTGTATTAGAGGAAATCGATTTTATGACAAAAAATCTTGTTAAAGATATATATGTAGGCATTGAAATAAATAAAAAAGAAATTATAGCCCCTGTTACCCCTAAATATATAAGTGAAAATATTTCAAATATAAATAAGACAACAGTAAAAGGTTATGTGCTATCCTGGGATTTATTATCAGCACCAAAAGAAAATATTGATGAAGTCATAAATTGGTTTAGGAATTAGTGAGGTGATATAGTGAGTAAAATACTGGAAATGCAGCAAATATATAAAAGTTTTGGAAAGGTAGACGTTTTAAATGGTATAGATTTTGAACTAGAAAAGGGAGAGGTAAGAGCACTTTTAGGAGCTAATGGAGCAGGAAAATCTACACTTATTAAGATTCTAGGAGGAGTTCATTCCCAAACTAAAGGTAAAGTTATTTTAGCTGGCAATGAAATAATGTTTAAAAATCCACATCATTCTAAAGAAAATGGCATTAGTATAATTTATCAAGAATTAAGTTTAATACCAACACTTACAGTTATTGAAAATATTTTTTTAGGTAGAGAAACTTTAAAAGGAATTGTGTTTTTAAATAAGAAAGATATGCTAGAAGAATACATGAAAATTTGTGAGGATTTTGACTTTAATATAGACCCACATGTAGTAGTGTCTAATTTGAGTGTAGCAAATCAACAAATGGTTGAGATAATGAAAGCAGTTTCATGTAATTCTGAAATCATTATAATGGATGAACCTACAACATCACTCACTAATAATGAAAAAGAAGGCTTATTTAAAATAATAAACAGATTGAAAGCTAAGGGGAAAACTATAGTTTACATTTCTCATATACTAGAGGAAGTTTTTAAGGTATGTGATAGTACAAGTATAATGAAAAATGGAACTATGATTGGAACTTATGATGTAAAAGATTTAACTAAATTAAAAATAACGCAACTTATGACAGGAAATGATAATCACAAACTTATAGAGAAGAAGGATTATACATTTGCAAAGTATGAAGAAGCACCTGTATTAGATGTTAGAAATGTAAGTTGGTCTAATAAAATAAAAAATGTTTCATTTAAAGTTTATAGAGGTGAAGTTGTAGGTCTTGCAGGTCTTGTAGGTTCAAGAAGAACTGAAATTATAAATTTGATATTTGGGATAGATAATAAAGATAGTGGAGATATACTTATTAATGGTAAAAGTGTAGATATAACTTCTCCTAAAGTTGCGATAAAAAATAAAATAGGGCTAATCCCTGAAGATAGAAAAAATCTTGGATTAATTTTGGAACAAGCTATATATACTAATTCAGCATCAGTACAAATTGATAAATTTAAGAAATTCTTGTTTATAGATAGAAATAGAGAAATTGAGTTTTCTAAAAAGGGTGTCAAGGAGCTAGGAATAAAAGTAAGTGATGTAAAACAAGAAGTAAAAGAACTTAGTGGTGGAAATCAACAAAAAGTAGTAGTTTCTAAATGGTTAGACAAAGATTTAGATTTAATAATATATGATGAACCGACAAAGGGAATAGATATTGCTGCGAAAGAAGATATTTTTAATACGATAAAAGAATTTTCAAGCAAAGGTATAGGAGTAATATTTATATCTTCTGATTTAGAAGAAGTAATAAGAGTAAGTGATAGAATTTTAGTAACAAGAGAAGGTTCTATTGTAGATGATTTAAAAAACGAGAATATAAAAGTTCAAGATATAATGAACAGTATATTTAATGTATAAAAGAAATAAAAATGGAGGACTGAGATGAAAAAAGCTTTTGAGAAATTGAATTTAAGAGATTATGGAGTATTACTAGGTTTTTTGGCTTTATGTATAGCGATAAGTGTTGCCACTCCATCATTTTTAGGTAAACAAAATATACTTAATCTTTTGCGACAATCTTCTATAATTGGAATAATTTCAGCAGGGATGACTTTTGTTATAATATCTGGAAATTTTGATATATCAGTTGGAGCAGTGGCAGCTCTTGCAGGTGCTATAACGATGAAATTTGCGACTGGTGGAACTAATCTGTTTGTAGCCATGCTTTTAGGGGTAGCAATTTGTGCAGTGATAGGATTAATAAATGGGATAGTAGTTGCAAAGATAAATGTACCATCACTAATAGCTACTATGGCTATGGTTACTATTGTAAGAGGATTGCTTTTGATGCTTACAGGAGGATATCCAATTACTGAAAATATACCAATACTTGATTACATTGGAAATGGATATTTATTTAATATACCAATACCAGTAGTAATTTTCTTTATAGTAGTGTTAGCTTCATTTATTGTACTCAATAAAACTAAGTTTGGTAGATATGTTTATTCTGTAGGAGGTAATCAAGAAGCAAGTAAACTTAATGGTATAAATGTGGATTCTCATAAAATAAAAGTATTTATTATTAATGCTGTACTTGCAGGAATAGCTGGGATTGTACTAACTGGAAGACTTGGAACTGCAACTGCGATTGCAGGTGAAGGATATGATATGGATGCGATTGCATCTGTTGTAATTGGAGGTACATCGGTAGCAGGAGGCTCTGGTTCTGTACTTAAAACTGTTATAGGTGTGCTACTTATGAGTGTTATAAACAACAGTTTTAATCTTCTTGGAATAGATGTATATTTCCAATACATATTTAAAGGTTTAATAATTTTAGCAGCAGTTGGATTTGATTCTTATAGCAAGAAAAAGCTTGCTTCAAGATAAAAAATAAGAGGGGGAAATTTTTTATGAGAAAATTAATGAAACATTTAGCACTATTGCTATCACTTGTTATGATATTCACTTTAGTTGGATGTTCAAATGATGGTGGAAAAGGAAAAGACGGAGAAAAAAAGATAGCAGTATTGCTACCAGGTTCAACAGGTTATTTTGTAGCAACTAAACAAGGTATAGATGCAAAATCTAAAGAATTAGGTGTAAACGTAGAATATGCAGATGCTCAATGGGATGCTAGTAAACAACTATCACAAGCTGAAGATTTTATGGCTAAAGGAGTAGATATGATTGCATTATGTGGAGTTGATTCTGCTGTAAGTGAGAGAATAGTTAAGGCTGCTAATGATTCAGATGTTCCTATAATAGCATTTACAAATTCTATAGGAAGTAATCCAACTGGAGAATTTAAGGGTCTAGCTACATATATAGGGCAAAATGAGGAAGAAACAGGAGCATTAACAGGTAAAATTGCTAAAAACTTATTAGGAGAAGCTGGTGGAAAAGCTGTATTAATAGAAGGTGTTCCAGGAACTACTCCACAAGTATTAAGAAAAAAAGGTCTTGAAAAAGAATTAAAAGATAGTAATATACAAATAGTTTATAATCAAACTTCAAATTGGGAGAAAGAACAGGCCTTAAAGGTAACAGAAGATTTAATTCAAAAGAAAACTGATTTTAATGTTATAATATGTCAAGATGATAACTCTGCTACAGGAGCAGGGCAAGCTTTAAAAGATGCTGGTCTTAAAGATAAAGTTAAAGTTATAGGTTTAGGTGGAAGTAAAGATGGATTAAAAGCTGTAACTGATGGGTTAATAGATGGTACAACTTATATGTCTGCTATAGAAGAAGGAGCATTAGTCATAGAAAAGGCATCTAATTTCCTTAAAGGTGAAAAAATTGAACCTGTTACACAAATTAAACAAGTTGAAGTCAACAAGGACAATATTTCAGAATTTAAGGGTGAATGGTAAGATATTATAGATAATAAAAAATTTGTAGAGTTACTTTATATAGTTTCTAAAGTAACTCTCTCTTTAAATCTAGCCTAGTGATAAGTTATTGAATAGTATTTCTAAACAAATAAAAAATTAATATAAACAAAGACTTATTTATACTAAATTATAAGTCAAATTAATATAAACTTATGTAAAATGAGAAAACATTTAAACCACTGGAAATGCTAAGGTTCAAAAGAATTGCTAAAAAAACATAAAAAAACATAAAAAAACTATTGAAAAAAATATAAAAATTTTGTATAATTAAAGATTTAAAAAGTGCGGTATACAAAGCCAATCCTTTTGTATATAATATATATAAATTAAGAAAAAGGAAGGGATATGTATGGCCAGGCGGTTATTTTTAGAAAGGATTGGACTTATATTATTAGGTTCAGCAATATTAGCATTTGGAGTTTATAATTTTTACTATCTAAACAACATAACAGAAGGTGGAGTGTTAGGTATTTTACTACTGTTAAAAAATTTATTCAACATACAGCCAGCAATAGCAAATATTGTAATTGACGGTTTACTCCTTTTAGTAGGATATAAATTTTTCGGTAAAAAATTCCTAATATATTCAATAGTAGCTTCTATAAGTTTTTCAGTATTGTATGATTTATTTGAAGCTATAGGACCTCTTGTACCACAATCACAAAATATGCTTTTATCAACTATTTTGGCAGGTTTAACTGTAGGAGTAGGAGTAGGGATAATAGTAAAAGCAGGTTGTGCATCAGGAGGAGACGATGCTTTAGCATTAGTAATTTCTAAGACTACATCTTTGAACATAGGGCAAGTTTATCTAGCAACAGATGTTATTGTATTGTTGTTATCACTATTTTATCTATCAGCGTTTGATATTTTTTATTCTTTGATTGCTGTTACGATTAGTGGTAAAGTAATTGATTTTATTTACTATCATGGTAAAAATTTAGATATGGATATGAGTAATGATATAGTTCCAGAATGTTAATATAAACTAAATAACAGTATTTTTGAAAGGTGGCAAACTTGCCACCTTTTTTTATGTCTAAATTAAGTAGAGAAGAGAAAATTTTATTTTAATTTTTATGATTTTAAACTGTTATATTAAATTAAAATTTCTAGGAATACGATTTCTAGAATTTCATTTAAAAACCTCGATTTTATATTTATGCAATACTAATCAATAATAGATGTATCTTAACCCTATCTTTATACCTAAAATGATAAGATGAATGAAGTAGCAATATGAAACCAAAACTTATCAAAGAAACTAAAGTAAATGGAGGAGTCGAAATGTTAGATATAGTGATGATAGCATCATTGGCTATAGGATTTATTTCCATGAAGTTGCTGGCTAGCTGGTGTGGAAAACAAACTGAAAAAAAATAATGTAATATATGGAGGGATTACCTATGTGGTTTCTGGCAGTTGTAATTGTAATGTTGATAGTATATTTGGTGTATGCGCTTATTAATCCTGAAAAATTCTAAATAGTATAGAGATAATAAGCAAGTTGAATTGGGGGGAAAATTTTTATGGTACAGATAGTAATAGTATTGGCGATATTTATGATTTTAGTAATACCTATGGGTAAATATTTATATCATATATCCACTAATCAAAAAACATTTGGAGATAAAGTGTTTGATAAAATAGACAATTGCATATATAAGGTATGTAGCATAGATATGAAAAAAGAAATGAATTGGAAGCAATATGCTTTAGCTTTATTAGTTACAAATGCAGTCATGGTATTTATAGGATATGTAATACTTAGAACTCAGAGCATGCATATTTTTAATCCTAATGGAATTAAAGGTATGGAACAAAGTTTGTCATTTAATACAATAATAAGTTTTATGACAAACACAAATCTTCAACATTATTCAGGTGAATCAGGACTTTCGTATTTTAGTCAAATGACAGTAATAATATACATGATGTTTACATCAGCAGCAACAGGATATGCAGCTGCGATGGCATTTGTAAGAGGGTTAGTAGGTAAAAAGAAAACATTAGGTAATTTTTATGTAGATTTAATTAGAATAACAACAAGAGTACTTTTACCAGGAGCTTTAATTGTTGGTATTATATTAGTTACACAAGGAGTACCGCAGACTTTTGCTGGTGCAGAAACAGTAACTACTATAGAAGGAAAACTTCAAGATATAGCTAAAGGTCCTGTGGCAGCACTTGAGTCAATCAAACACTTAGGGACAAATGGTGGAGGATTTTTTGGTTCAAATTCATCACACCCATTTGAAAATCCAACAGTAATATCAAATATAGTAGAGATGTTATCTATGATGATATTACCAGGAGCTTGTGTTGTTGCATTTGGACATATGATAAAGAATAAAAAACAAGGCTGGGTTGTATTTGGTGCAATGTCAATCATATTTTTAATAGGCTTAATGGTTTGTTTTAGAGCAGAAAGTGCAGGGAACCCTATTTTATCACAATTAGGGCTTAATCAAAGCATGGGAAGTATGGAAGGTAAAGAAGTTAGATTTGGTATAGCTCAATCAGCATTGTTTACGACAGTGACGACTTCATTTACAACTGGTACAGTTAATAATATGCATGATACTTTAACTCCTCTGGGAGGATTAGTACCGCTTTTAAATATGATGCTTAATGTTGTTTTTGGTGGTAAAGGTGTAGGCCTTATGAATATGCTAATGTATGCTATAATAGCAGTGTTTTTATGTGGATTGATGGTTGGAAGAACTCCAGAATTCTTAACTAAAAAAATTGAAGGAAAAGAAATGAAGCTTATAGCTTTACTTATTATATTACATCCACTTTTGATACTTATGTTCTCTGGACTTTCAGTAGCAGTACCAGCAGGTCTTGAGGGAATTTCAAATCCTGGATTCCATGGATTATCTCAAGTATTATATGAGTTTGCATCTTCAGCAGCTAATAATGGCTCAGGATTTGAAGGTTTAGGAGATAATACTATGTTTTGGAATATAACAACAGGTATAGTTATGTTTTTTGGAAGATATGTGTCTATTGTAATATTACTTGCAATATCAAGTTTATTAGCATCTAAGAACTCTGTAAATGAAAGCATAGGAACACTTAGAACAGATAATTTCACATTTACAATAATTTTAGTACTCGTTGTTTTAATTGTTGGTGCTTTAACATTTTTCCCAGCCTTAGCGCTTGGACCTATTTCAGAGCACCTAGTATTATGGCACTAAAAAATTGGGAGGGAGTAAAATTTTATGGAAACTAAAAAAACAAAGTTTATTACAAAAGATATTTTCAAAACTTCCATTATAGAAGCTTTTAAAAAATTAAATCCTAAATATATGATGAAAAATCCAGTTATGTTTGTTGTAGAGATTGGATTTATAGTAACATTGATACTTACAATAGTACCTAGTCTATTTGGTGATGAAGGCAATAACTTAAGAGTTTATAATGGGATTGTAACAATAATACTATTTATAACTGTTCTTTTTGCAAATTTTGCTGAAGCTGTGGCTGAAGGTAGAGGCAAAGCACAAGCAGATACATTAAAGAAAACTAGAAAAGATACAGTGGCAAGAGTTTTAGATAAGTTAGGAAATGAAAAAATGATAAGTGCAAGTGCTCTGAAACTGGGTGATATTGTTTTAGTCAATGCAGGAGAAGTTATTCCAAATGATGGAGAAGTAATAGAAGGTATAGCTTCTGTGGACGAATCAGCAATAACTGGAGAATCTGCACCTGTTATGAGAGAATCTGGAGGAGATTTCGCTTCTGTTACAGGAGGAACTACAGTTGTAAGTGATTGGCTAAAAATAAAAATCACAACAAAGCCAGGAGAATCTTTCTTAGATAAAATGATAGCTCTTGTAGAAGGCGCTTCAAGACAAAAAACACCAAATGAAATTGCTTTAAATACTTTACTGGTAGGGCTAACACTTATATTTATGGTTGTTTTAATATCTCTTTATCCAATGGCAAATTATGCAGGTGTTAAGATTCCAATTTCTACTATGATAGCACTTTTAGTATGTTTAATACCAACCACTATAGGTGGATTATTATCAGCTATTGGTATTGCAGGTATGGATAGAGTAACTCGATTCAATGTTATTGCAATGTCAGGTAAAGCAGTAGAGGCTTGTGGTGATGTTGACACTATGATTTTGGATAAGACAGGGACTATTACTTATGGAAATAGACTTGCATCAGAATTTATAGCAGTTGGAAATGCCGATTCAAAAGATTTAATAAACTATGCTGTTATGTGTTCATTAAAAGATGACACACCAGAAGGAAAATCTATAGTTGATTTAGGCATAAAACTAGGTTCGACAGGTAAAACAAAAGAGGCTGAAGAAGCTGAGTTTGTAGAATTCTCTGCACAAACTAGAATGAGTGGTATAAATTTAGCTGATGGAACAGCTATTAGAAAAGGAGCTTATGATAGCATAATAAATCGAGTAAAAGAATCTGGAGGATTAGTACCAGAGGACTTAGAAGAAAGTGTAAATAGAGTGGCTAAATTAGGAGGGACACCTCTAGTAGTGTGTGTGGATAATGAGATATATGGTATTGTCTATTTAAAAGATACAGTAAAATCAGGTCTTGTAGAAAGATTTGCTAGACTTCGTGAAATAGGAATAAAGACAATAATGTGTACAGGAGATAATCCTTTAACAGCAGCTACAATTGCAAGAGAAGCTGGAGTAGATGGATTTATTGCAGAATGTAAACCAGAAGACAAGATAGAAGCAATAAAAAAAGAACAATCTGAGGGTAAAATAGTTGCTATGACAGGTGATGGAACAAATGATGCTCCTGCACTTGCTCAAGCAGATGTGGGTCTTGCTATGAATAGTGGTACAACGTCTGCAAAGGAAGCAGCAAACATGGTAGATTTAGATTCAGACCCAACTAAAATATTAGAAGTGGTTGAAATAGGAAAACAGCTTTTGATAACACGTGGTGCTTTAACAACTTTCAGTATAGCAAATGATGTTGCAAAATACTTTGCAATTATACCAGCTATATTTACACTTGCAATACCTCAAATGGAGATATTAAATATAATGAAACTTTCTACATCATTTAGTGCGATATTATCAGCTTTAATATTTAATGCTATAATTATCCCATGTTTAATACCTCTTGCTATGAAAGGGGTAAAATATAGACCTATGAAATCACAAGCTATGCTAATGAGAAATATGCTTATTTTTGGTCTTGGTGGGGTTATAGTACCATTTTTAGGAATAAAAGTAATTGATTTATTAATTACACCTTTAGTAATGGTTCTTAATTTAGGTTAGTAGATGGAGGATATAAAAATGAAAACATTAAAGCCAGCATTGCTTGTAAGTATTGTATTGTTATTTGTTTGCGGACTTGTATATCCACTTGTTTTAACAGGCGTGAGTCAAGTTGCATTTAAAGATAAAGCTAATGGAAGTATGATAGAAGTAAATGGTGTAAAGGTTGGTTCAGAGCTTATTGGGCAAAGTTTTACAGATGCAAGATTTTTTAAGGGAAGAGTTTCATCAGTAAACTATAATACTTATACAAAAGAAGATTTAATACCAGATAAGGATGGAAATACAGTTTATGGCGGTGTTTCATCAGGTTCTTTTAATTATGGAGCAACTAATCCAGAGCTTCATGATAGAGTTCAAAAAGATATTGAACAGTTTTTGAAAGATAATCCAGGTGTTAAAAAAGAAGATATACCAACAGATTTACTTACAGCATCAGGTTCAGGACTTGACCCTAATATAAGCCCTGCTTCTGCAAAGGTTCAGATACCTGCTGTAGCAAAAGTATCAGGAATATCAGAAAGTAAATTACAAAAAATTGTAGATGATAATACTTCAAAGAAACTGTTCGGAGTTTTAGGTGAAGATAGAGTTAATGTGTTAAAGGTTAATGTAGAGGTTGCAAAAATATTAGGTCTTATATAGTATTTTGTAGAGTGTTCATAGCAAAAGAGTATGTATGACTTAGCATAAAGTTTAAAGAGTGAAAATCGATAATGATTTTCACTTTTTTTATTTGAAAATTACTAATATTAGGAATAAAACAATTGTAGGGATAAAATCCAAAAAAAGGTTGCATTATCAAAATGATAATACTATAATATATTTATCGTTATCAATTTGATAATAGATTTGGACATATAGGAGGAAGTAGTATGTTATATAATAACGCATTAGAGTTGATAGGAAACACACCTGTAGTAAGGCTGAATAATTTAGGATGTACTAACGGGTGTTCTAACATATATGTAAAATTAGAAAAAGTAAATCCAGCAGGAAGTATAAAAGATAGAGCAGTTTATGAAATGCTAGAAGGATTAGAAAAAAGAGGAGAATTAAAAAAGGGAGATGTACTAGTAGAAGCAACTAGTGGAAACACTGGCATTGCATTATCTATGATAGGAAGATTAAAAGGGTATGAAGTAGTAATAGTAATGCCAGAAACTATGAGTATCGAGAGACGAGATTTAATGAAAGCTTATGGAGCAAATTTAGTACTTACAGATGGAAAAGCTGGAATGGCAGGTTCTATAGAAAAAGCAGATGAACTATTGAGAGAAAATCCAAACTATAAAAGTTTGAAACAATTTGAAAATAAAGATAATCCAAACGCACATTATAAAACAACAGCAGTTGAAATTATGAATGATGTCAAAGATTTAGATATATTTGTATGTGGAGTTGGAACAGGTGGTACTTTAATAGGGACTGCAAGATATTTAAAAGAGCAAAATCCAAATATAAAAGTAGTTGCACTTGAGCCAAAAAAATCTCCAGCTATATCAGAAAATAAAACTGGACCTCATAAAATACAAGGAATAGGAGCTAACTTTGTTCCTAAAAATTATGACTCCAGTGTAGTAGATGAAATAATATTAGTGGATGATGAAGATGCTTTTGATACAGTTAAATTACTTGCATTAAAGGAAGGGATTTTGGTAGGAATATCTTCTGGAGCAAATATATTTGGTGCTATGGAAATGGCTAAAAAATATCCAAATAAAAAAATAGTAACAGTAGCTCCAGATGGAGTAGATAAATATATGTCCATGGGAATATTTTAATAATTTTATTTGAGGGAGTGAATACTTTGTTTAAAAAAATAAATAAAGATATTGAATATATAATGAAAAATGATCCAGCAGCTAGATCTAAAATAGAAGTTTTTTTACTATATCCATCAGTGCATGCAATGATAATGCATAGAATAGCTCATTTTTTTTATAAGAAGAAGATGCTTTTTACAGCTAGATTAATATCCCAGATATCCAGATTTATGACTGGTATAGAAATACATCCTGGAGCTAAAATGGGAGAAGGTATTTTGATAGACCATGGAATGGGTGTTGTAATTGGTGAAACAGCAGAAGTGGGAAATAGAGTAACAATATACCAAGGAGCTACTTTAGGAGCTACAGGAAAGGATACTGGAAAGAGACATCCAACTGTTGGCGATGATGTATTAATTGGAGCTGGAACAAAAATACTGGGACCTTTAAATATCGGTTCTAATTCAAAGATTGGTGCAAATTCAGTTGTTGTTAAAGATGTACCTAATGGAGCTACAGTTGTTGGAATACCAGCAAAAATAGTGAAAATAAGAAATCTAGAACCTGTAAAAAAGAATAAAAGAGAAGTATCCTACGAATATGAAGAGTTAGACAATGTATATTATATATAGTAATAACACAGCTATAAAATAAATTTTATAAAATTTATTTTGAAAAGGTATTTTTTTCAAATTTGAGGACATAATAAAAAAGAACTGAAGGTCAAAGTTTTAGTTCGCCAATCTTTGGTAAACAAAATTTAAAATTTGTAACGTCTAGGAGGTTTTTATTATGAAAGCAAATGTTAATCAAGATACTTGTATAGGTTGTGGATTATGCCCATCAATATGTCCAGAAGTATTTGACATGGCTGATGATGGAAAATCACATGTTATAGTTGATGAAATACCAAGTGATGCTGAAGAATCAGCAAAAGAAGCTAGAGAAAGCTGTCCAGTTGATGCAATAGATGTGCATTAACAAAATAAAAGCCTATAAAGATTGAAAACTCAATCTTTATAGGCTTTTATATTTTATTGAGTTAAAATTTCAATTCCTGTCTCTGTAACTAAAACCATGCACTCCCACTGAGCAGATAATTTACCATCTTTTGTATAGATAGTCCAATCATTTTCTTCATCAACAAAAATTTCATCAGTGCCTTCATTTACCATAGGCTCTATCGTAAATATCATTCCAGGAACCAATAGCATTTCAGTTCCTTTTTTAGAAACATAACTTACAAATGGGTCTTCATGAAAACTTAATCCAACTCCATGACCACCAATTTCTCTAACAACAGAATATCCATTTTCTTTTGCATAAGAATTAATAGCATCACCTATATCACCCAAGAATCCCCATGGTTTAGCAGCTTCAAGACCTTTTTGAATGCATTCTTTAGTAACTTGAACCAATTGTTTTGCATTTTCTTTAACATTTCCTACCATAAACATTCTTGAAGCATCTGAGTAATAGCCATTAAAAATAGTAGAAACATCTACATTTATAATATCTCCATCCTTTAATATGATGTCTTTACTTGGGATACCATGACAAACTTCATTGTTTATTGATGTACATACACTTTTAGGAAAGCCGTTATAATCTAGTGGTGCAGGGATAGCTCCATTTTCTAGAGTAAAGTTGTGAACTAATTCATTTATATCTTCTGTAGACATTCCAACTTTAATTTTATCTGAAATATAATCTAAAATCTTTGTGTTTATTACAGCACTTTTTTTTATTTCTTCAATTTGTGTTGCATTTTTTATGATGTCATGAGTAGGTACAATATGACCTAGCTGAGCGAATGAATTTATTTTATTATCTATATCCATATGACATTTTTTATATTTTTTAGTACTTCCACACCAACAAGCATCATTTCTGTTTAATTTCATAACTCTTCATCCTTTTTATTATTTATTTAAATTATGGGTTACATAAACTGTTTTAAAATATAACCATTAGAAATATTATAACATAAATATCAAAAAGTCTTTTATAAAGAGTACTTTATTAAATAGAAATATGTTATTAAGTATTAATGTATTTCATAGCTTAGTTCTAATTCTTCAAGAAAGTTATATGTTAAAGGACAATTTTCTTTTAATATATTTTTTGAATCTTCATCAAGATAATAATGAACAAATGATTCTGCAAAAAATTCTTCTGGGAATTTACTAATATATGCATGTGCAATTTGTTTAGGGTCATAAAGTTTATATCTTTCTTGAGTAAACACTTCCATAAATTCTTCTGAATTTGATTTTTTGTTTAAGACATTTTTATCTATAGCATGTGCAGTTTCATGTAATTCCAAATTTTTAGCTGAATGAACATTTGTATAACTAGGGTTACTATAACCTATTTTAGCTACAATAGAGTTGTTTCTATATACACCAGGTACATCTTTCCAAGTTTTACCTGATCTTACCCAACACGGAGGTAATTGGTGTTTTAAATCACTAAATTCTGGCTCATCAGTTAAATTTGAATTTATTAATTTTATAATTATATCTTTTTCTTTAAGTGTTTGTAGATATTTTCCATTTATATTTGAAAGTCTGTTTTTCATGTTTTCAACTTCATTTTTATCATAGTCTGAATTATCTGGAAGTATAAGCATTTGTTCAATTATATCTATGTTACTTTCTCTTACATTTTCACTGTTTTTGTTAACTTCATATTCGAGATTATCGTCTCGATAAAGAGTCATATTTGCATTGTTTTCTGAAAGATAGGAGTGAATATTTTCTAAATCTAAAATATTCATTTGATGTAAAATATTATTTGTTTCACCACTCCATACTACTAAAGAAAGTGAATTAAAGTTAATTAGTGGATTTTCTTTTATTTTTGTTTCATTACTTATACTGACATCGAATACATATTCAATGGAGTTTTCTATATCAAGATTATTTGTATTCTTCTTAAGATATAGATATGCTTGTCTTAACTCTATATAAATGTTATCTAAAGATTCATCATAAAATTCTGATAGATTATTTGTAAATATTTCTTCATTTAAAAGTTCACTTTTATCAGTTACACTTTCAATTAAAGTATTAATTTCTTTTATCATATCAGAAATATTTATCTTCTTACTTGCTTTTTCATAAGATACATTGCATGGTGCAAGAGCAATGCAATAAAAATCTTCTTCTTTTTTATAAAAGGCTTTAAGTGATTTTGACAAAAGTGTAAAGTCTACACCTATCTGTAAATTGACTTTAAATAAGTTCTTTTGTGATAATTCAATATTATTGCTTTTAGCTGTAATTAAATTGTTTTCCATAATCATTGCCCCCTTTTTATTAGGTTATCATAATTTTTTTATATATGTCAATTTATTTTTTTGAAAATTATAATTTTTTTGAAAATTTTATTTTTTATATTTGTGAATTTTTTGTTAGAAGAATAAATATGTTATTAATATGTCAAAATTTAGCGTCAAATACTCTTAGAATCTACTTTAAGAATTTACAGTTAAGTTATTGTTAGGGATGGCCGATATATAAAATTTACAGCAGTTTTTTTTATTTTATAATATAATGTTTATATATTTAATTTAAGGATGTGAATTAAGATGTATTTTACATATATTATAAGATGTAAAGATGATTCTCTATATACTGGATATACTAGCAATATAGCAAGAAGAATGAATGAACATAAGTTAGGTATTAATTCAAAGTATACAAGAGCAAAGGGATTTAAAAAGTTAGAGGTCTATTTTGTAACAAGTACAAAAAGTAATGCAATGAAATTAGAATACTATATAAAACAGTTAACTAGGGATAAAAAATTATCTATAATAAAAAATCCCAATATACTTATAGATTCAATTGACAATAAAGAAAATTATATTGTTGGAGAAGATATAAAAGAACTGAAGTAAGCGTCTTTAATTACATTGTAAATAAGTGTATACAGTGTAAAAACTTGACAAGAAATACTATTGTAATATAATGAAGTTATAAATATAATAAATTAAAATAGCTAGGGGAGCCAAGAGCTGAGAGGAATACCGACCCTTACACCTGAACTGGATAATGCCAGCGTAGGAAAGCTTAGTATAAAACTTAAGTATGTATTATTTATGATATATGCGAATTTCTAAGCTATACCTATTGTAGGTATAGCTTTTTTAGTTAATTTATTTAAATTAAATTTTTAGGAGGGTATAAATGAGTAATTACAAAATACCAACACTTACAATAGCTGGTTCAGATTCATCTGGAGGAGCTGGAATCCAAGCTGATTTGAAAACTTTTAGTGCAATTGGCACATATGGAATGAGTGTAATAACAGCTATAACAGCACAAAATACTCAAGGAGTTTTTGCTGTGGAAGATTTAAGTCAAAACATAATAAAAAAACAAATAGAGGCAGTATTTGATGATATATCTCCCAGAGCGGTAAAAATAGGGATGGTTTCAAGTCCAGAAATTATACTTGAAATAGTTAAAAATTTAAAAAAATACAATCCAGAATATTTAATAGTAGACCCTGTAATGATATCTAAAAGTGGATATTATTTATTAAAACCAGAAGCAAAGGAAAATCTAATTAAATATTTAATACCACTCGCATATATAATTACACCAAATATTCCAGAAGCAGAAGAAATTACAGGAATAAAAATACATAATGTAGATGATATGAATAGTGTAGGAAAGAAAATATTAGAGCTTGGACCTAAATTTGTTCTTATGAAAGGCGGGCATTTAGATGGAGAAGCAGTGGATATTTTAGTTGGTAAAAATATATTTGAAGTGTATAAAAGCGAAAGAATTGATAAAAAAAATACACATGGAACAGGATGTACATTATCCTCTGCAATAACATCTTACCTTGCATTAGGTTATGAAATAAAAGAAGCAGTAAAATTAAGTAAAATTTATATAACAGAAGCAATAAAAAATAGTTTTGATATAGGTCATGGAGTAGGTCCAGTACATCATTTTTATAAGTTTGAATAGTAAATAAAATTTTATGGAGGTAGAATATGTATAATTTAATTGAAGACGTAAAGAAAGTAAATCCATTAGTAATTCACTATACTAATAACGTAACAATAAATGATTGTGCTAATGTAACTTTAGCTATAGGAGCCAGTCCCCTTATGAGTTTTTCCTATGAGGAAGTAGAAGAAATGATAAGTATAGCAAATGCTGTAGTTATAAATATAGGAACTATGAATTCAAATATATTAGATTTGTTTTTATTGGCTGGAAAGGCTGCAAATAAATACAATAAACCTGTTATCTTAGACCCAGTGGGAGTCTTTGCAAGTAAAGCCAGAGCAGAACTTACAAATAAGCTTCTAAATGAAGTTAAATTTGATGTGGTTAAAGGGAATATAGCAGAGATAAAATTTATAGGTGGTTTTGATGTAATGGGTAAAGGTGTAGATTCATTTGATGATGATGAAGATTCTACTGATATAATAAAAAAAGTTTCTGAAAAGCTTGAATGTATAGTTGCAGCAACTGGAAAAATAGATATAATAACTGATAGTAAGAATACATATAAAATAAATAATGGAACTGAGAAACTAAAAGGTATTACAGGTACAGGGTGTATGACTGCTAGCTTGATTGCAAGTTTTATGGCCGTGACTAAAAAGACATTAGAGGCAGCTACAATGGGTGTACTTACAATGTCACTAAGTGGAGAGTTGGCCAATTTAAATAATCCACCAATAGGTACATTTAAAGAAAAGTTAATGAATTCTATTTATCAAATGGATGAAGATATTTTAAGTAAAAACTCTAATATTGAATTTTTAAATAAATAAGTGGTCAACAGGAGGCTATAAATGATAGGTAAAGAATGTTTAAAAAAAGACTTAAAGTTATATTTAGTGACTGATTCTGAAATGTTAGAAGGTAGAGATTTTTATAAATGTATTGAAGATGCAATAGTTTCTGGAATAACAACTGTACAACTTAGAGAAAAAAATATTTCTGGAAAAGAATTTTTAAAAAAAGCTATGAGGCTAAGGGAAATAACTAGAAAACATGGTGTTAAGTTTATAATAAACGATAGAGTAGATATAGCAATTATTTGTGATGCAGATGGAGTACATGTAGGACAGAGTGATATTGATGCCAAGTACGTTAGAAAGCTTATAGGTAAGGATAAAATACTAGGTGTATCAGCAAGAACTTTAGAAGAAGCAATTTGTGCAAAAAATGATGGTGCTGATTATTTAGGTATAGGGTCTATATTTACAACATCTACTAAATTGGATGCTAAATCCGCATCATTTGAAACTGTCAAAGAAATTAAAGAAAAGGTAGATATACCATTTGTATTGATTGGTGGGATAAAACTAGACAATATAGATAAACTTAAGTGTTTAAATAGTGATGGATATGCTATAATATCTGCTATATTAAAATCTGAAAATATTTCTGAAGAAGTAGAAAAGTGGACATTAAAAATATAAAATGAGTTATGGTAGTGAAAAAATTGGAAAAATTTGATATAATTTAAAAGTAAAATATAGGAAGTTATAAATGTAAACTTTTCTACATATACTTTTTAATCAAAATATATGTAGATTTGATTAAAAGGAGATATTAATGATTAGGATATTATTAGTGTGTGTTGGTGGTATGTCTTCTACTTTATTGGTAAATAAAATGGAGAAAGATGCAAAGAAAAGAGATATAAACTGTAAAATATGGGCAGTTGGAGAGGGAAATATAAAATCAGAACTTGGCAATTTTGATATTTTACTTCTTGGACCACAGCTTAGATTTATGTTTGATGATGTAAAGTCTATAGTTGGAGATAAAGCTCCAGTAGCTATAATAGATATGGTAAACTATGGTACTTGTAATGGTCATGCTGTATTAAATACAGTATTAGAAATACTAAATTAAATCAATCGTCTATAGTGAACTCTATGATATAGAGTTCACTTTTTATATTTCATAGTTCTTCTTCAAATTTTTTATTTTCAACAAGGCTGATTTAAATTATTTATATTTATAGCTTCTTAATATATAATTAACCTAGAAAAAATTATTTCTAAATAAAAATTAATAAAGGAGAATATGATGTTATCAGTATCTACAATATTTATGTGTAGATATTTTAAAATTTTACTCTTACTTAAAAAAGTATAGTTGTTTTTATATGTAATTATTTCTAAATTTGCACTGATTATATACTTATCCTTTTAAATTTTAATCTTATTTAAAATACACTTCTGTCTACTCCGTTCTCAATTTATATGGTAATAATTGGATTTGATTGTATGGAATTAGTGCAGTACTATTTATTAGAAGAAAAGAATATAATTTATTTTTGAACTAATATATAAATGATACACTGGTATTATTGACATTTATATTGGAGGTTGATTATGAAGAATGATATTTTACGTTTTATAAATGAAAAGGTATTATTTAACAATTTTGATGAACTTAAAAAACAAAGTGGTATAGTAACAGAAGATATAGTAAAAAAGTTTAATTTAAGTAGAACTCAATCAAGTAGATTATTAAATGACTTGGTAAAGTCTGATAATCTTATAAAGATAAATAGTAGGCCTGTTATCTTTCTACCAAAAAATAAGATAAATGATGCAATAGGTCCTACGAAAAAAAATATTTACGAAAGTGTTGATGAACTTAGTAATGAGTGTAAATTGTTAAGGCAGGAGATTGTATTTAACAGTATTATAGGTCATGAAAGTAGCCTAAAAGAAGCAATAGAGCAAATAAAAACCGCTGTACTTTATCCAAATGATGGACTTACAATAATGCTAACAGGTGAAAGTGGTGTAGGTAAAACTTTTTTGGCAAAGGTAATATATAAATATAGTGTAAGTAGCAATATATTACAAAAAAATGCTCCATATAATGTACTAAACTGTGCACAGTATTATAATAATCCAGAGTTATTGTCAAGTATACTATTTGGACATGTCAAGGGGGCTTACACAGGAGCAAATGAATCTAGAGTTGGGTTAATAGAGAAATCTGATGGTGGTATATTATTTTTAGATGAGGTACATAGATTAAACAGTGAAGGTCAGGAAAAGTTATTTACATTTATGGATACAGGTACATTTTCTAGAATTGGAGAAAATGGCGTAACTAGAAGTGCTAAGGTAAGACTAGTATTTGCTACAACAGAAAGCTTATCTGAGTTTTTACAGACTTTTTTGAGAAGAATACCTATAAATATTTATGTTCCCAATATAGAGGAAAGAGGAACTATTGAAAAAAGGAAGATTATAGAACATTTTATATATGAAGAAAGTAAGGTACTTGGTTTACCCATAGAGATAACTCAAATTACATTAAATACGATTTTAAAGATAAAATTCAAAGGTAATATAGGTGAATGTAAAAACGTAATAAAATATGCATGTGGGAGGGCATATGCAAAAAACCAAAAAAGAAATGGAAATATCTTTGTTACACTTCAAGACCTTCCTAGAAATATTTATATAGAAAATGTAGATATATTTCAGTTCCAAAGTACTAAAAGCAAAAGTATTGTGTTTTCTCCTAAACAATTTAATATTGAGACATCAGATGAAGAAAATCAAAGAAATATAATATATCAAAGTCTTATAAAGTGTTTAGATTACTTTAATAGACTAGAAAAAAAAGAAATAACAAAAGAGATATTTAGTGAAAAGAGCTCCAACTTAATGATTAGATTAATGGATAACTTAGTTTTTTCAAATAATGATGAAAATAAAAATGTACTTATGGAACTTATAATATCTATAATGCAGGATATATTTAGAAACTTAGAAGTTAACAACAATATAAAATATGATGGGAATAATGTATTAGCATTTTCTTCATATCTTTATTTGAAGGATGAGTCTTATCAATTGTCTGATGAATATAAAACCTTACAAAGTAAATTACTAACATATTTAAAGAAAGAAAATTACAAAGAATACTCTATAGTAAATAAAGTATCGACATTAATAGCAAATAGATTGGATATGTATCTTAATAATGTAGATATAATTATAATGATTATATTTATTAAGTCGACAGTTATAAGAATGAAGTCTAATAAAGTTAATGCAATGATTATAGCACATGGGTATGCTACTGCTAGTAGTATGGCAAATGTATGTAATCGTATGTTGGGTAAAAATGTATTTACAGCTATAGATATGCCTATAGATGCGACAATTGCTGATGTATCAAATCAAATGTCTAGATACCTGGAAGGCGATAGGATAAAAAATGGACTAGTTGTGTTATTTGATATGGGCTCTCTTAATCTTATATATGAAGATTTAAAGAGTAAAATAAATAGTCCAATGTTGTTTATAGACCAAATGTCCACTATTTCTGCACTAGAGGTAGGCAATTTACTAATGCAAGGTAAAACCATTGAAGATATTGCAGAAATTATGGATGAAGAAATTAAACCTAATATACAATTGTATTATCCTCAAAAAAATAGGGAGTATGCTATAGTATCTTCTTGTTTTACTGGGATAGGTACTGCTATAAAAATCCAACATCTACTTTCAGAAAGTTTAATGGGTATAGTCGATGTTAAGATAATACCTCATGATTATGATAGTCTTGTTTCTATGGGAGATAAAGACCCACTTTTTAAAATGTATGATGTATTGGCTATAGTAGGAACTGCTAATCCAAATGTAAATGGAGTAGATTTCATACTGTTAGAGGATATAATATCAGGAAAAGGAGAAGATGATGTTTTTAGAATATTCAGTAAAGTAGTAGAAAGTGAAAAAATTAAAAACATAAATGATTCTATAATAAAGAATTTTTCCTTGATTAGAGTAATAGATAGTCTGACTATTTTAGATTCAAAAAAAATAATAGAAAGAATAGAAGAAGGAATCAATGCTATAGAAAATAATCAAAAGAAAAAACTTCCTAATGACAAAAAAATTGCTTTATATGTTCATTTAAGTTGCATGATTGAAAGATTAGTTAGACAAGCTGAGATTGAAGAGTATACTGATATGAATTTATTAATTAAAAACCATCACAGTGAAGTTAAACTAATAAAAAATGCATTTAGTGTGCTAGAAAAGAGTTATAGTGTGCAAATATCTATTTCAGAAATAGGATATATCTATAATATTATTTATGGTCCAATTCAGTAAAATACAGTATTAAAAAACAAATGAATAAAATTAAAAAAAGTATGCCACTAGTTGGCATACTTTTTGCTTTTATAAGTAAATAAGAGAATAAAAAATAAAAATTTTAATATATAATGGAGGATTTGAGGAAAATGATATCTTTAATGAGAATTGATGACAGATTAATACATGGACAAGTGGCATATGGATGGTCAACATCACTAGGCATAAATGTGATACTAGTTGCAAATGATGAAGCAAAAAACGACCAAATGAAAGCCATGTCATTAAATTTAGCTAAGCCTAGCAATGTAACTTTATATATAAGGGGGATAGAGGAATCTGGAGAAATAGTAGAAAAATTTGCTTCTTCAAAGAAAAGTAATGTATTAGTATTAGTAAAAAATACAAAAGATGCTTTAGATGTAGCTAAAAACTCAGGAGGAGTTTTAAAAGAAATAAATGTAGGTGGATTAAGATACGAAGAAGGAAAGAAGAAGCTGACAGACTTAGTTGCCGTTGATGATAATGATATAAACAATTTCAAAGAAATAACTGACTTAGGAATTGATATAGAATTTAGAATGTTACCTAGAGATAAAAAGAAAAAATTATCAGACTTAATAAAATAATTTGGGAGAAAGAAAATGAAAAAATTTTTAATTGCAACACATGGAGAATTGTCTAAGGAGCTTGTTGAGACAAGTAAATTAATAATTGGTTCATTAAGTAATGTTGAGTACTTTTGTATGACAAAAGATAAATCAGCAGACGATGCTGAGAAAGAAATGATAAGTATATTATCAAATAACAAAGACAATGGAGAACTTATCATACTAACTGATATATTTGGTGGAAGTGTAGCAAATATATGTACTAATTTACTTTTACAAGGGTTTAAATTTGAGTTATTAACAGGAGTAAATTTACCAATGCTTTTGGCTATTCTTCTATCACCAGAAGAGGATACAAAACTATTAACTAAAGCAGGTTTAGAGGAAGCTAGAAATGGAATTGTTCATGTAAATGAATTATTAGAAAATAAAAATGAAATTAAGAATGTTATGTAATTAATGTAAATTAAGAGGGAGGTTCACTATGTTAGTACAAGCTATTATGTTAGCCATTATAGCAGGCTTTGGTATATTAGATGGACGTATATTTGGCCAGTCTATGTTTGATAGACCAATAGTTACAGGGGCATTAGTAGGATTAGTTTTAGGAGATATAAAGTCAGGAATTATGATTGGTGCACAACTTGAATTAATTTGGATGGGAATAGCAGGAATAGGTGCAGCTACTCCTCCAGATGTAGTAACAGGTGGTGTATTAGGTACAGCTTTTGCTATATTATCAGGAAATGGTGCAGAAGTTGCTCTAGCTGTAGCAGTGCCAGTAGCAGTTTTAGCACAATCTCTTGGAGTATTAGTTAGAATAGTAAACTCATATTTTTCTCAAAAGGCAGTTTTCTATGCTAAACAAGCAGACTTTAAAAAGGTTACCATAATGATGTGGATACCAGTAGTATTATTCTTTTTAAGTACATCAGTTCCAACATTTTTAGCAATTATGATTGGTGCTGATAAAGTTACAACATTAATAAATGCAATACCTAAAGTTATATTAGATGGATTAGGCATTGCAGGAACATTGTTACCAGCAGTAGGATTTGCATTACTTATGGATATGTTACTTTCAAAAAAGATGGCTGTATTTTTCTTTATAGGATTCCTTTTAGCATCTTATGGTGGACTAGATATAACTGCAATAGCGCTGTTTGGAGTCTGTGTAGCAGTTATATTAAACTTTTATATTAATACCAAAGAAAATAGTCAAAATCCTCAAGTAACAACTAATATTTTAACGGAAGGAGAGATTGACTTTGAATAAGCTAACAAAAAAAGAATTAAGAAGTATGTTTTGGCGTTCCTTTGCTCTTCAAGGTGCGTTCAATTATGAAAGAATGCAAAACTTAGGTTACTGTTATGCAATGTTACCTGCAATAAAGAAATTATATAGTAAAAAAGAAAATCAAGCAAAAGCAATAGAAAGACATTTAGAGATTTTTAATACAACCACAGTAGTAGTTCCTGCTATATTAGGTATAACAGCAGCTATGGAAGAGGAAAATGCTAATAATCAAGAATTTGATGAAAGCTCAATTAGTGCTGTTAAAACAGCTCTTATGGGACCTCTTGCAGGAATTGGGGATTCGCTGTTTTGGGGAACATTTAGAATTATAGCTGCTGGAGTAGGAGTGTCACTTGCAAAAGAAGGAAATATATTTGGCCCTCTATTATTTCTACTATTATACAATATTCCAGCATTTGCCCTTAGAATGCTTGGACTTAAATATGGGTATCAAGTCGGAGTAAATTCTCTCGAAAGAATACAAAGAGAAGGACTTATGGAGAAAATAATGTCTATGGCTACGACTGTTGGTTTATTTGTTGTAGGAGGAATGGTTGCAACCATGTTAAGTATAACTACTCCACTGAAATTTAATTTGAATGGTGCAGAAGTAGTTTTACAAGACATATTAGATAAAATAATACCTAATATGTTACCTTTAACCTTTGCATTTGTAATATATTACATGTTAAAGAGAAAGGTAAGTGTGACAAAGTTAACTCTAGGCACTATAGTGGGAGGAATTGCTTTACATGCAATAGGATTATTATAGAGACAAAATTATAATTTATTAAATATATGAATAAGGAAGGCACACAAAATGAGAATACAAGATTATATGTTGGAAACACCAGTTAAAATGAGAGAAATGATATCTAATGCAGATAATTTATTTAATGAAATTAAGAAAGAAGATATAAAAAAGATTATAATAACAGGTTCAGGTACTAGTTACCACTCAGGACTACAAGTACAACCATATTTACAAAATTTATTAGACATAGATGTTGCAGCAAAATATCCATTTATGATAACTGAAGATACATTTAAATTTGATAATAAAAACACTTTAGTAGTAGGAATATCTCAAGGTGGAAGTAGTTATTCTGCATACAATGCTATGAAGTTAGCTGAAGACAAGGGTTGTAAAATAGCATCTATGGCGGGTTGTAAAAACGCTCTAATAGATGAGGTTTCTGATTATATATTAACAGTGAATTGTGGTGAAGAAAAATCTGGAGCTAAAACAAAAGGATTTTATTGCACAAAGTTAAATTTAATGTTATTAGGTCTTCAAATAGCTAGAGAAAAAGGAATAATATCTAGTGAAAAGTATAATGAAGAGATAAATAAGATATTAGATGCAATAGATAGATTTGAATCAGTATATAAATCATCTGAGCAATGGATTGAAAGAAACAAAGAAAAGTTAGTTAATGCTAAAGAAATAAGAATAGTAGGTCACTCTGATACATATGGAGATACATTGGAGTCAGCGTTAAAATTACTAGAGACAATGAGAATACCTGTAACTGGATATGAGTTTGAGGAGTTTATACATGGTGTGTATAATGCTATAAATAGTGATTCTACTATATTTATACTAGACACAGGAAAAGAGCCTAGAGTAACTAAGATGGTTGAAGTACTTTCTGGATGGACAGAAAATGTATTTGTTATAGGCAGAGAAGTTACAGAAAATGATAAAAACTTAAAAATAGATATTATAGATAATCCTTACTATCAAACATTTAACTTAATAGTACCATTACAATTAATATGTGGAGAAATACCTATATTAAGAGGTATAAATCCAAGTATTCCAAAAGATACTAAGTTCCACATGAAGTTAGGTAGTAAGAAGTTTAATAAGTAAGCATAAATATAAGTACTTTAGTTTATGGTTTATTATATAAATTTATAAAGATACATTCAAGTAGCATGAGTTGTAAAGGTGGTGTCTCCAAATGATTTTAATTAATCATTTGAAGTCATCATCTTTTTAGAGTATAGAGATTAGTTTGCCATTTCTTTTTTCAGCCTCCACATAGCAAGTGCGAAACTTCCACAACATAATATTAAAAATAGAACTATAACAGGTAGTATATCTCCAATTAGAATGGTTTCACCAAATATTAGGCTACGTAAAGTATTAATAACATGGGTAAATGGATTGAGCATAACTGCTATTTTTAATACGCCAGATAAATCTTCAATAGGGAAGAGAGCAGAGCTTAAAAAGAAAATAGGAAGTACAATGGCAGTCATAATTGTTTCATAAATTATTTCATTTGGCAATAATAGACTTATAGTATAAGCAAGGCTTGATAAAAAAAAGGCTGTCATAAATATCAATACTATCATTATAGCAATCCCACCAATACCAGATGCTATTTTTACTGAAAAGAATATACTTACTATGCATAAAATTGCCACTTCAATAAAAGATACTAGGATAGCTTCTAGTAATTGGCCAAAGACAATGGAATATCTACTAATAGGTGCAATTAAAACTCTATAAAAACTGCCACTATTTTTCATTATAAAATTGATGATACCACCACTACTACATGATGAAAAGATAACCAATACAATTATACCTGGAAGTATAAAAGCTGTATAATTATCGATATTCATATCACTCATAGTTTGGTTTGCGACGGAGCTATAAAGTACAAGCCAAAGAAGAGGTTGTAATATAGTAACTACAAATGAAATTGGATTTTTAAAACGCCATTTCATATTACGCCATAAAATATTTAACATTTCCATTCCTCCTTTGAATCTTTTCTAGAACTTGTCAATGCTAAAAAAACATCTTCAAGACTTGGTTCTAAAATTTCTATTGCATCAAACTTTATACTATGCTCTAAAAGAAATTTATTTATTAAAGTAAGTGCAGTTCTACTCTCTTCTACACTTGTAAAAAGTGAATTTCCACGTACACTCATAAATTTAACTAAGCAAGTATTTTTAATATCATTTTTATATTTTTTTATATCTTCAATATCATGAAATGCGATACGAAGGATGTTTTGCTTAATATAGCTACGTAAACTAGAGGGTGTTCCTTGTGCCAAATCTTTTCCATTTTTCATAATACAGATATTATCGCTTAGTAGTTCAGCTTCTTCAAGATAATGAGTAGTTAGAAAAATAGTTGTACCATATTCATTTCTAATTTTTAGTAGCATATCCCACATAGCTTTTCTTGAGTCTACATCCATACCGACAGTAGGTTCATCTAAAAACAGAATCTTAGGAAATGACACCATATTCATAGCTATATCTAATCTACGTTTTACTCCACCAGAATAAGATGAGGTAGGATATTTTAAGTAGCTAGCTAAATCAAATTTTTCAATTAAAGAGTTTATTCTTTCTTTTGCAACTTGTGGTTCTACTTTATACATTTTGCTTTGGAATATCATGTTTTCCATAAGAGACAAATGTTCATCAATAGATACTTGTTGTGCTACACAAGCAATTTGAGTGCGTATCCAAGAGGGATTATTTATTAAGTCTTTCCCAAACATCATTACATTACCAGATGTAGGTTTGTAAAAAGTGGTCAAAATATTGATAAGCGAAGATTTGCCAGCACCATTTGGACCAAGTAAAGAAAATATTTCTCCAGAGTTTACACTAAAACTTAGGCCATTTAAAGCTTTTACACCATTTTTATATTCTTTTACTAAATTGTTGATTTCAATTGCCAACATGTATTATTCCTCCTCTTTAAGTGGAAATATGATTTCTGTAATATATTTATCTGGATTACCTTTTATTAGCATACCTGGCCCTTTAATAAATACTTCTCTCCAAGGGGTTTGTATTGTTAGATTATTTTCCTGAATATATTTAAATATCATTTTATATGTTTTTGGCAAATTATTATATGAACCTATATGGGTAAAAAATAAGGCCTTTGTTTTAGGAAACTCTTTTATTGTTACACCCATACGATTTGGAGTTTCAGCAGTTGGTACACATAATTCCATTTCTCCTATACCAGTTTCTTGGTCAACATTATGGTAGCAAAAGAATGGTGCGCCATTTGATTTTCCTTTTATAGATTTAAATACATTTGGAAAATATTTTGTTGCTTCAGTCATAGGTCCATTGTAACTCATAGTAGCTGCTGTGACTGATTCGATGTTTTTAATTTCAATCTTATAATTCATTTGTTTTCCTCCCCAAGTATGTTTATAGTGGTTTCATTAATCCATCAAGTATTAGTACAATATAAGTATTTTGATTCGTTGATGATATAACCTTACCCTTGTTTGCTTGTTTTCAAGTCTAACATAACATAAAATATATATCCTCTCATTTGATGCTCGATTTTGTAAACTTATTATTTGAATTTTGATTTCAATAATTTAACGACTTAAAATCAAATAATTTATAAAAAAGTGTTTACAAATTAGGTGTATTAATCGTATAATACACTTAATGAAATATAAAATAAAATTTAAAGTAGAAATGTATTTTTTTAGAAAAAGTGTATTATCGTATTAATACACTAGAATAGGAGGAAGTATGAATTTTGAATTAGATAATACATCTCCCATTTATTTGCAAATAATAAAGCATATAAAGAGACAAATAGTAACTGGAGAATTAAAACCAGGAGAAACAATACCATCAAGAAGAGAAATGGCACTTAACTTAAAAGTAAATTTAAATACTGTTCAAAGAGCATATAAGGAGATGGGTGATATGAATATAATAAATACTTTTAAAAACTATCAGAGTAGTGTGACAGTTGATGAAAATATATTAAAAAATCTAAAACTAGAGCTAATAAATGAGTCTTTAGTTATATTTATAGAAGATATGAAGGCGATAAATGTCACTAAAGACGAAGTTTTAAAGATAATAGAAGATAGATATTAGTTTTTTAATAAATATAAACACTTAACTTATAAGGTTAATTGTACAAGTATATTAAATATGGAGGACACTAATATGATAGAAATTAAAAATGTAAGCAAAACATATAAAAGAATGCAAGGGTTAAAAGTAAAAAAAATAGATGCTTTAAAGAATGTAAGCTTTAATATTGAAAAAGGAAAAATAACCGCTTTACTTGGGATAAATGGTGTTGGTAAATCAACAATATTAAAAGCAATAGCAGGACTTATAAAAATCGACAGTGGAGAGATTTTAATAGATGGAGAAAAAATGAATAAAGACATATACAATAAACTTGCGTTTGTTCCAGATGTAGAATCTCACTTTAGTAATACAACAATAAAAGAGTCCTTTGAATTTATGGAAATTTTTTATCCAAGATGGAATAAAGAAAAATCAAAAGAAATGATGGATATATTTAAACTGAATGAAAATGAAGTAATTGACAATTTATCTAAAGGAAATATTGCAAGAGTAAAATTAATACTTGGATTTTGTCAAGATCCAGACTACATATTACTTGATGAACCATTCACAGGGATTGACTTGTTTAAAAGAGAAGAGTTTATAGGGGTAATAGCACAATATATGAAAGAAAATCAAGCTATTATTATAACAACTCATGAAATAGTAGAAATAGAAAGTTTAGTTGATGAAGTTATAATTCTTGATGAAGGTAAAATAATAACATCATTTAATGCAGAAGATTTAAGAGAAAGAGAGGGTAAGTCTATATTAGATAAAATGAGGGAGGTATATAAGAATGAATAAGCTTCTATGTCTAATAAATGTAGATTTAAGGAGAAATAAGAGGTTCTATATAGCTTATATATCTTTTTTATCTTTAATTACACTGGTCTTAAATTTATTTGAAATTAATAAATTTAAGAACTCCAAATTTATTATAAATTTAGCAATAGAAGATTTTGGAGGTGTATTTTATGGAATAGGTGTAATTGAGAATCTTAGATATATCCAAACAATTTTACTGTACGGAATATTGGGAATGTTTATATACTATATTTTTATGTGGAAAAGGGATTTTTTTTCTAAAAACCAAAGTATTTATACTTTAATGATGTTACCTCAGGATAAATTTAAGCTTTGTATATCTAAGTCAATAGCTTTGATAACAATGGTATATGGTTTTTTGATAAGTCAGATAGCAACATTATTTATATGTAAACATATATTTAATTTTGTTTTTAGAAATATTCCAATAGTTAATATGTCATTTGCACAGGATTTATATTATTCAAACTTAAGAAGTATTCCAATCGACTTTGTATCTTTTATAACAATTTATATAGTTTTATTGCTTGTAGCTATTTCTTTTTTAAATTGTTGTATATTATTCACATTTTCTTACAGAGGTAAGTTTTATGTGATTTTAATTACCTTGACAATTTTAGCAGGGCTATATTTTTCAACAGCATATATAAATATAATTGGTTTGTTTAGAAAGTATTATGGGTTTGTTGGAACACAGCTCTATTCTTTAGGTAATTATGTATTGAGTTTTATAGTTATAATGTTTATTTTAAATGGAATCTCTTATTTATTAATAAATAAGAAGTTGTCTATTTAGGAGGTGTGACATGAAATTAAAATCTAAGTTATCTATACTTATTATATTTTTATTAGTAGCAATATATTTTAGTATAGATGTATTGAACAATGAAAATAATTTAAGTATAAAAACTATAAAAGGTGACCCAGATGAATTGGACTATATAAACATAGATTTTGGATATGACTCTAATGGCTATATAAATTCAAAATATATAATAAACGGAAGTAATAAAACCAAGGAAACAGAATTGTTAAAATCAGTAAAAGAGAGTGAGAATACGAATAACCTAATTGATGTCTCTAGTGGTTTGGATTCAATAGCTCATGTTGGTTTTGAAATAAATGATGATTCTAAATCTAATTCAAGAGGGATAAATTTTGTCATAGATGAGAAAAAAGAAGACCTAGAAAAAGGTGTATTTATGTCAGAAGGAAGTGATAAGAAAGTTGAATATGGAAAATTAGATAGTAACAATTTTATAAGAACGAGATATAAGGTAGATAAAGATATTGATGAGTATCGAGTAGAAGTACTATCATCAAAAAGATACAAAAAAGATTTATATGTATCTGTGCTTTATGCTCCAAGTGACTCATCAGAAAAAAATGAAGAAGCTTTGAGTACTATAGATATAATAAAGATTAATACTAAAAATAAAAAAATAGAGACAATAAAAAGTATAAATGTAAGCAAGTATCTTTTTGAAAAATACGACAACATACAGAGTATAGATGTAAGTTATTCTAGTAAAGATGGAGATAAAATGTATATTTTAATAGAAGCGATAAATGCAAATTCATGGGACGATGTTGCTTCTAAAATCAATTTACTTGAGTATAATATTGAAGAGAATAAAGATAAAATAATAGAATTAAAAAGTTATGATAGAATGTCTTTGGAAAAAGCACAGCTGAAAGATAATAAATTATATATGATAATGTCAGAGGGGGATAATGTCAATAAAAGTAAAGAGATAAATTCAATCACTTATAATGTACTAGATGGGAGTTTAGTTGAAGATAAATATGTTTTGGATGAAAAAGAAGAAAGAAGCATTAGAAACATTGAAATTGATTCAAATAAAATCATTGTATGTACATCAAAAGCAAATTCCGTACTACCTTGGGACAATAAGACTATTTTATATATAATAAATAAAAATTCTAAAGAAATAGTGTATAAGGGAGAATTACAGTTTAATAGTTCAAATAGCAGTTTAGAATTTGAAATAAAGTAGGTGAATAGATGAGAGATTTAATAAAGTTATTTGAATTTGATTTAAAAAGAAACATAAAAAATTATGTATTTATAATCATTTGTTGTTGTTCGATTGTATTTTTAAATTTAGTGAAAAATTTAAATGATTATAACTACATAATAGAAAATGCAGTAAAAACTGAGCAGTTATCAAAAGTAGGAAAGACAATAGAAACAGTAAGTGTCATGGGATTTTCAAGTTTTGGAAACCTAATGGGTTCTATAAAATCTTGTTTTTTATTTGGTATATTTGTGTGTATCTGCTATGCTTTTTTTATTTGGTATAGAGATTTTGACATGAAAAATAAATCTATATATACACTTGTGATGCTTCCTAAGAATAAAATTAATATTTATATATCTAAATTATTAAGTGTGCTATTTCTAGTTTATAGTTACACAATATTATTTACCATAACTTTATTTATTGCGAGCAAAGTATTACCTAATTATATGCTTGGCAGTATTGCAAACTATAATTTTGTACAAGAAACAATATATAAGTTAAATATTTTACTTCCATACAACCTTGAGAGCCTATTAGTAGAATATGTATTTTTACTAATAGGAGTTATATGTGTAGTATTTACATCAATTCTTATAAATAAATCTGTGTATAAGATGAGGGTTTTAATGAGTTTTCTATTTTTAGTTATGGAAATTCTAATATTTATAATTCTTGTAGAATTTATTATACCTTATGAATATAGTAATGTATTTACTGTAGTATATTCAAGTGTGAGCATATTTGTATGTAGTTTTATGTCCAATAAACTTTTAAATAATAAAATTGACTTTTAGGAGGTGTATATATGAGAGAAAAGAAATTAGGAAAATACGCAATATGTTTTATAACAGTATGTTTATCAATGATTATCTTGTCTTTGATATTGAGTTATATCAATAAAAATAAAGTATCTATAAGAACTTTAAATGGTAATATAAAGGATATGGGAAGAGTGAGTTTAGTATATACACCTAATATAAGTAAATATACTTATGAAGAAGTAATCATAAATAAAAATGGGACAAGAAATGATACACATCCTAAAACTAAAATTGGAAATGATTATTTGCATATTGATAAGAAATACAGCGATATTATTGATGATAACGGAAGCGAATTTATATATAAAGATGATTTGAATATAGGGGTGGCATATACATCTACTAAGTCTAATTCAGTACATGAAAGAAACAATTTAAATGATTATATAAATGTTTCAAATAAAAATTTAAAAAGTGGCCTAGAAGAAAATTTTGATATTGATTTAAAAAAGCATGATTTTAAAGAAAATAATTGGCAAACTATTTTTAACAAAATATATAAAGGAAATTTATATATGGTGATTAGTGAAACCAATGTTTCAGGTGCTTCAGTCAATAATATTTGTATATTAAAGATAGATATAAAAAATAAATCATATAAATTATTAAATAGATTTAATTTAAATTCGCAAAGTGAATACCAACAAAGTATTCACGAAATTAAATTTTCTATTGGAAGTAAACTTTATTTAGAAAGGTTAAATAACAAAGACATAAATGGTGACATTGAAGGTCATGATAATTATTCAGATTTTATTGTATATGATATAGAAGAGAATTCTTTCAATAAAAGTAATAACTTTATGGACAATTTAAATAAAGAAAAAAATGCTGACACAAATGAAAAAGGATTATTAAGCAAAACAAAGTTAGATTATATTGTTAAAGGCAATAAGTTAAATATTATAGCTACAGATAATAGTCGTTTTATAACTAATATTGTTTATAATATTGATTCTAATAAGATTAAATTAGAAGATTATGAAAGGCTTAATTTAAAAGTAGATTATGATGAAGCACAATCTGGTGTTAGGAAAGTTAAATTATTCGATAATAAAATATACTCTATTTCAAATATAAAAAATAATATATCAGGAGAGAAAAAAGGAAGTGGAGTTACTTTTGATATAGTTGGAACCAAACCAATAAAATTTCAAGTATTTGATATAAACCTTAAAAAAACAGTATATGAAGCTGAACTGATAAATGGAGATGTAAGTTTACAAGACAAGTTGTTTTTTGTAGCAAATTAAATAGTAGTATTTATCAAAACTTTAAATAGAGATACTTTTATTGTGTAAAATATAAAAATGAATAGATAAGAATAAGACAAGATAATTATATACATTTTGATTATCTTGTCTTATTTTTATATTTGATATAAAAGCAATTTGACTAATATCTTTTGTATATTATAAATATTCCAATATTAGAATATACTTTAATTTAATTCGATATTTAGTTCACTTAAATTTGAAATGATAGTAATATAGTGGTAAAATTAATTATTAGAATATTAAAAATAATAAATGAATAATACATTATACTTAAAAAGGGGGAGAATTTAAAAATGAGCAAAAAGTATATAAAAGCAGGAAATTTAATTGATGGAACAGGGAATAGTATTATGAAGAATAAAGGTATAATTATTGATGGAGATATTATACTTGAAATTGAAGATATAAGAGAAGATTTAAGTGGGTATGATGTGTATGATTATTTAGATAAAACTGTTATGCCAGGAATTATGAATTGTCATGTACATTTGACAATGGAACCAGTAGGAAATCCAAAAGTTTATTATGATAATGTATCTGATGTAGAGCTTGTAGTAAATACAGTAAAACAACTTGATGCATATTTAGATTCAGGAGTAACATATATTAGAAGTCTAGGTTGTCCAAAATATGTGGATGTACAACTTAAAAATCTTGTAGACAAAGGATCTATAGATGGTCCTGGTATAGTTACTTCAGGTCCAGTTATATGTATGACAGGAGGACATGGATACTATTTTGGGATTGAAAGTGACGGAGTAGATGAATGTAGAAAATCAGCTAGAACAGTTTTGAAAAATGGAGTAGATTGTGTAAAGATAATGGCTACTGGAGGTGTAACAACTGATGGTGTTGAGCCAGGTTCACCACAATTGACTTTAGAGGAAATGAAAGCTGCTGTAGATGAAGCTATAAAAGCAGGTAAAATAACTGCTACACATGCGCAAGGAAGAACTGGCATAAAAAATGCAGTGCTTGCAGGAATCACTTCTATAGAACATGGTGTTTATTTAGATGATGAAATAATTGATTTGATGCTTGAAAGAGGAACATACTTAGTTCCAACTGTGGCAGCACCATATTTTATTTTAAATGCAGGAAAAGAAAGTGGAATAACTGAGGCTACTCTTAGAAAGTGCGAAATTGTGGCTATTCCTCACAAAGAATCATTCTTAAAAGCATACAAAAAAGGAATTAAAATTGCAGTTGGTTCTGATGCAGGAACTTCTTATAATGAACATGGAAAGACATATTATGAAATGAAGTTGATGTCAGATTATGGTATGGATAACATGGATGTAATAGTAGCAGCCACAAAAACTGCATCTGAACTTTTAAGAATTGATAAAAATTATGGAACTTTAGAAAAAGGAAAGAAAGCAGATGTGATAGTAGTAAATGGAAATCCTATAGATAATATAGATGTAATGTCAGATGTTTTAGCAGTATTTAAACTTGGCAAAAAAGTTAGATAATAAAATAAATGAGAAATTAGAAAAAGTGTCTGAAAGAATCTTTAAATGATTAGAGGCACTTTTTTCTATTGATAATATTTATCAATACTTTAACAATTCATATGTTATTTTATATTTATTAGTTAAAATATAGTATAAAAGAATAAAAAGTAATAATTTGTCATGTGAATAGACATGTTTTTATAAATAAGATATTTTAAAATAAAAAACAGTATATAAAAAAGGTTTATATGTTATATTTATATAAATATATCTATAAATAAGAAAGGAGCAAGTTGGTAGATGATAGAGGTAGATAAGTTATGTAAATCTTTTACAAGAGTTGTAAAAGATGATAAAAATAAAAACTCAATAAAAAAATTAAAGAAAATTAAAACCAAAAAAGAAGATTTTTTTGCTGTAAATAATGTTTCCTTTAGTGTTGAAGAAGGTGAGATAGTCGGAATATTAGGACCAAATGGCGCTGGAAAAACAACATTACTTAGAATGCTAGGAGGAATATTAACACCGACATCAGGAAATATAAGTGTTTCTGGATATGATTATTCAATAGATAGAAATTCAGCAAAAAAAGAAATAGGATATCTATCTGGAAATACAAAGCTGTATGGAAGACTTTCTCCTAGAGAACTTTTAACAACTTTTGGAAGTTTATATGAAATGACAAAAGAAGAAATAGAAGAATCAATTAAAAATGTTGTAAAAGTAATGGATATGAATGAATTTATAGACAACAGAATTGAAAATCTATCAACTGGTCAGACACAGAGAACATCTATAGCTCGTTGTTTAATACATTCCCCAAAAGTATATATTTTTGATGAACCAACATTAGGTCTTGATGTTTTGAGTAGTGCATCTATAATAGACTTTATGAAAAATGAAAAGTTAATAGGAAAAACTGTACTTTATTCAACTCATTATATGGAAGAAGCAGAAATTTTATGTGATAAGATTTTAATGATTCATAATGGAAAAATAATTGCATCAGGAACACCACAAAGTTTAAAAGAAGAATCAGGTGTAAATAATTTGAGAGATGTGTTTATAAATCTTGCTAGAATGGAGGAGGTTTAGATGAGAAGTAAAATTGTAAAATACATATTCAAAAAAGAAATGTTAGATATATTAAGAGACAAAAAGACCTTATTTATGATGATTGTTATACCACTTCTTTTATATACTTTGCTTATGCTACTGATGATTCAGGTAATGAATATGTCTGCAAATAGTATGAATAGTAAAGATATTAATATAGCTTTTGATAGTACACCCAATAAAGTGCTTGTATCAATGATTGAAGATGAAAATAATTTAGAGGGTGATACTGGGACCAATAAAGATACTACAAATGATAAAGGAAAGATAAAAATATTAAGTGTTGATAATTATAAGAAGTCTTTAGAAGAAAATAAAATTGATGCTTACATAAAAATAGAAGAAAAGCAATCATCTACGAGTTATAAAATATATATGAATTCATCTCAGGAAAATTCTTCTAACTCTTTAAAACGAATTGAAACTGTTTTAGATAAATACAAGAGATTTACTGTAGAAAATACTTTATCTGAAAAAGGACTGGATGTACAAAGTACATTAGAACCTATAACATATAGCACTATAGATGTTGCAAAAACGGAAGAAGTAGCAGGCTACTTTTTAGGACAGATATTACCATTTATATTAATAATAGGGGTTTTGCTTGGTTCAATATATCCAGCAATAGATGTTATGGCTGGAGAAAAGGAAAGAGGTACATTAGAAACTTTATTTACACTTCCAATATCAAATTTAGAATTAGTTATGGGAAAATATATGGCTGTTTCCCTTAGTGCAATAGTAACAGCAATTTTAAATATTTTATCTATGGGCTTAACGATGGCATTTATTTTGGTTAGTGGAGGTCTTAGCAGCCAACTTGGTTTTGGAAATTTTAATTATGGAGATTTAATTTTACCAATTGCTACTACTTTAATCTGTGTATGTCTATTTTCAATGGTAGTAGCAGCAATAAGTATGTGTGTATGTTCCCTGGCAAAAAGCTTTAAAGATGCTCAAAATTATATAACTCCTCTTATGTTGGTTATTATGATACCATCTTATGTTTCTATGATACCAAATATAGTATTAGATAGAGTAACAGCTGTAATACCTGTGGTAAATATATCATTACTTATAAAAAGTGTATTGTCTTTTAAAAGTGATTTAAATCTAATAGCATTAGTTTTAACATCAAATATAGCTTTTGTTATATTGGCAATTATACTTCTGTCTAAAATGTTTAATTCTGAAGAAATACTTTTTGGAAATAGTAAGAGTTTTTCTTTCTTGGAGAAAAGATGTAATATAAAAAAAGGGTCTATACCAACTGTGAGTGATGGAGTTATTTTGTATGCAGTGGGATTAGTTCTTTTAATTTATATTGGTTCTTTGGTTCAAATTAAATTTGGAATAGCAGGTATTGCAATGACACAAGTTATGATAATTGCTTTACCACTAATATTTGCATATTATATCAAAGCTGATTTTAGAGAAGTATTTAGTATAAAGATTCCAACATTAAAACATCTCTTAGGAGGAGTTGTTCTTTGGATTGGAGGATACATCATTATTATGATTATAACTCAGTTAATTTTATTTTTATTTCCTCAAAATATGGAAGTGGCCGAGAGTTTAAATAAAGCTCTTTTTATGAAGGATAAATTTTTATTGAATTTATTGATAATAGGATTATTACCAGCTATATGTGAAGAAATATTTTTTAGAGGTTTTATATTTTCTGCATTTAGTAAATCAAAAAATGGAGTTAAGTCTGTCAAATTAGCGATAATCTGTAGTGGAGTATTGTTTGGTATTATGCATATGGATTTTATAAGAATAATTCCAACATCAATATTAGGAATCATATTTGCATATAGTGTATATAAATCTGGTTCTATATTTGTATCAATGTTATTACATTTCTTAAATAATAGTGTAGCAGTTATAGTAAGTCATTATGCAACAGGAAATATAGCTAATTTATATAAGTTTATTGAGGTTGATTTTTCAAATTTAAATATGTTTAAATTTGTTTTAATTCTTGTAATAAGTTTTATATTAGTTATATTAGGAAGTAGATTTTTGAACAGGAAAGATTTAAAAAATTAAATATAAACTTCTTAAATATATTAAGATAATAAATAACACTAAAATATATAAGTATTACTTTATTTATATATATGTTAGTGTTATTTTATTTATTACTTCATTATATAAACTCTTTATAAATTCATTTATATAATATTTTAATTATATAAATGAATTTATAAAGAGTTTTAATTTAAAAAATGACCTTAAAAAATTAAGCAAAAGTAACAGATTAAAAAATTTAGATTAAATATTATTCAATTTAGTTAATTATGAAAATTAAGTGTTGATTTGTCGAAACGAATAGAAGAAGAAAAATAGAATAGAATTTTAAAGGTGAATATGTTGCAAATACTGTATTTTAATAAAAAGTAGTCATTTCTTGTAAAATGGATAGTTTATATTTATTTTAAAATTTGTAAAATTTTGCTATACTATATATATAGAATATGTTATATTAGTTGTCTTTCCTATTGATTTATACATTTCATATCGGTATAATAGAAAATAAATTGGATTATTTTGGCATATAATTATTGATAAATAGCTCATATTTTTACATGAATTTTCTGAAAAATTTTATTTTTATATTATAATTATATTAAATTTTAACAAAAACTATCCATTTTACAAGAAATGGAAACTTTTGGAATGTGTTTATTTGCTAGCGATTTATAATCAAATAGAGGTGCTTTAATGGGAGGAAATTTTTATGAGGAAATTACAAAAAAAATTAATGGTTTATTTATTTATTTGTATAATTTTACAAGTTAAATATACAACACCAGTCTATTCTTTACATAAGCTTTATAAAAATAACTCCATAAATAACTTTGAATCCAGCTTATTTAACAAACACTTTATTAGCTACTATGCATTGCAGATAATATTTACTATGACTATAGTATGTCTGGTACTTATTTTTTATATAATATATGATAAATTAAGTTTAAGAGTTAAATTACAAAAAATAGTGTATACAGATGCTCTCACAGGAGCAAGTACTATGGATAAATTTGTAATTGATGCTAAAAAAATATTAAACAAAAACACTCAAGAGAAATATGCGTTATTATATATAGATATTGATAAATTTAAGTATATAAATGATTTGTTTGGATATGAAGTGGGAAATAAAATTTTATGTAGTTTAACAAATATTATTAAACATAATATATTTGAAGAAGAAATATTTGCAAGGATATCTGCTGATAATTTCACAATAATTATGAAATATAGAGAAGAAGAAGATATAATAAATAGATTAAAATGTATATTTAAAGAATTGGATTTATTTAATAATAATCAGGAAGAGAAATATAAATTAGTTTTAAGTTGTGGAATATACTTTATACTTCCAGAAGATAAAGATATAAACCCAATAATAGATAGAGCTAATATACCTCATAAAATGGCAAAAGGAGGACATAAAAGTTCATATGCATTTTATGATAACAAGATTCATGATCAAGAAATAAAAGAAAAAGAGATGGAAAATACAATGTTCTCAAGCTTGGAAAATAAAGAATTCATAGTATATTTGCAACCTAAAATAGAGCTAAATACAGGAGAAATACAAGGTTCGGAAGCACTTGTACGATGGAAAAGTCATGATAAGGGATTAATTCCTCCAAATGAGTTTATACCATTCTTTGAGAAAAATGGTTTTATAATAAATTTAGATTTATATGTACTAGAAGAAGTTTGTATACAGCTTAGAAGATGGATTGATACAGGTATAAACCCAGTAACTATTTCAGTTAATGTCTCAAGAATACATTTATATTGTAATAATTTTATAGAAACCTATAAAAATGTAATTGAAAAGTACAATATACCTGCAAAGTATATAGAACTTGAATTAACTGAGAGTATTATATTTGATAATTTTGATATTTTAATTGATATAATGAATAGTTTAAAAGAGATAGGCTTTTTAATATCTATGGATGATTTTGGCTCAGGGTATTCATCATTAAATATGTTAAAAGAAATTCCTATGGATATTTTAAAACTTGACCAAAAATTTATCATGGAAACATATAATAGTAATAGAAGTAAAATAATTGTTACCAAAGTTGTAGAAATGGCAAAGGAATTAGGTATGAAAGTAATATCAGAAGGTGTAGAGACAGAAGAGCAATTTAAACTCTTGAAGGAAGTCAAATGTGATATGGCACAAGGGTACCTATTTGGACGGCCAATGCCAATTGAAGAATTTGAAAAATTGATTGCATACACTTCAGCAAAAGAATAATCAATTTACTTTATAGAAAATAAATAAGTTATATAAAAAATGAACTCTAATCTAGTGTTCATTTTTTATGTGGATTTTTATACATCTATCTATTGAAGTATGTAAGCATTAGCAAATATAAATATAGTTTTACATTATATGAATTAATTAAAACACCAGAATGTAGTATCTATTGGTGGTATCCATTGAAATTACATTTCAGTGTTTATTTTACAGTAATGATTGTATAACTCCTGAACTTTTGATTTTATTAATGTTTTAAGCTCAATTGGTTCTAGTACTGTGGCCTCTTTTCCAAATGATAAGAAATATTCAGCTACCCAGTTTAATGTTGTTTTTGAGATATACATATCTATATAGCCACCATTAGGAAAAATAGTCAATCCTTTTGCTAATAAAAATTCTGACTCACAGCGTTTTACTCCTATATTTGTAAGATGAATTTTAATATGATAATCTGTGCTAACTTCTAAATTATCAAGATATTCATGTATTGAATTTGGAATACTGTATTTTGAACTTGTTGTATTTTCTATATTTATAATTTTTTTAATTCTGTCTACACGAAATTCACGGATAGATTTTGATTTTAAACAATATGCTGGACAGTACCAAAGTCCATTCATTGCATATAGACCAACAGGGATAATTGTGTAGATACTTTGTTTTTGCTCTGATGAATATTGTATTGTAAGAGTAGAATTGTTTATAATTATGTTAAATAGCTCTTTCAGCAAGGGAGAAGAGCAATGTCTATCTGGTGTCCAGAATACAATTTTATCTTGTATTTGAGCAATATTATGTTGTACATCTGCTGGTAGGCAATTTAAAAACTTCTTTAATACAGAGACTCCCTCTTGTTCAAATGGCAAATCACGATAAAAAGCTAAAGATTGGTAGGCAAAAAATATTGCTTTTGCTTCACTTTCTGAAAAAGTAATTGGTGGCAGTATGCGTTCTTTTAACATATGATAACCACCTCCTGCTCCTGTTTCTGAATATAAAGGGAATCCCATGCTTTCTAATGCTTGCAAATCCCTAAGTATTGTTCGTTTTGATACACAAAATTCTTCAGCCAATTCTCTCAAGGTAAAATTTCTTTTCGCATTTATAGTTATTATTAATTCAATTAAGCGTTCAGCCTTTGACATTTTTCTACCCCTTTTTTTATAATAGTGACATTTATTGTCACTATTATATGATAGGATATTATCATGTTGAAAGCAATATAAATATTATAGAAAGGATAAGATATTTAATATGAAAGCTGAGGATATATTCAATTACTGTGTATCAAATTTAGATGATGTTGTTTTAACTGACAATTGGGGAGAAAGAGGTATATTCTACAATCCTAATGGTGTTCTAAAGAAAGGAGTATATGTTCTTACTATTAAAGAAAAAGATGGTATAAATGACAAAAGCTCATCACTTAATCGAACTAATGTTTATCGTGTGAATGTAAAATTAAAGAAGGAAACTTTTATTAACATGTTTGATTATATTCCAAAACGTCCAAGTGCTGGGCAGATTGTAAACATGGATTTTGATTTTACAAAAATGGATATAATTATGCCACATCCTGTTTACGCATGGATGACATGGGTATGTGTCTTAAATCCTTCAGAAAAAACATTTGAGGAATTAAAAATAATAATACAAGAGTCATACAACTTGGCTAAGGAAAAATTTGCTAAAAGAATAAAAAGTAATAGCATATAAAGATAATTCTAATAAAGGCTGTCAACTAATTAAAAAGAAAATTCTGTTTTTTCACTTCATATATTCTTATAGATTCATATAAAATTTGGCAGTCTTGAACAAATATCTCCAAACAAGACAAGAGAAAAAAATACTTAATGAAATATCAAAAATATAGAGCTTAAGTAAATTTCTGGCATTATACATATTCAGAAACGAAAATTTTAATATCTAATAATAGATTTTATGATGTTATTTTTTATAAAAAGTATGCTTAAATGAAGAGCTTCACAGAGGCTTATAATTATGTTTATAATTTTATCTAAAAATAGTTGACATATGAGCTGTATTATTATATTATTGTATTAAGTTATTAATACAATAATATAGCGAGGAGGAATAAGTATGGAATGGGAACTTGATAATAACAAACCTATATATATACAATTAGTAGAACATCTAAAGCTAAAAATAGTTTCAGGAGAGATAAAAATAGGTTCTAAATTAGAAACAGTAAGAGCACTTGCAGAAGATGCTGAAGTTAATCCAAATACAATGCAAAAAGCTTTAACAGAACTGGAAAGACAAGGGTTAGTTTATAGCCAAAGAACAAAGGGAAGATTTGTAACAGATGATGAAAAAAAAATAAAAGCTATGAAAGAGGAAATAGCTAATGTTGAAATAAATACATTAAAAGAGACTTTAGTAAAACTTGGGTATGATGAAGATGAAATGCTAAAACTTATAACAGAAAATTTGAAAGGAGAATTATAAAATGGATAAAAATATAAATGATGTTTCTCAAAATGAAATAGTTGAATTTAAAGGTGTAAATAAAAGCTATGGTACTAAAAAAGTCTTAAAAAATATTGAATTAAATATACCAAAAGGAAAGATAGTTGGATTATTAGGACCTAATGGAAGTGGTAAAAGTACAATGATTAAGTTGATGAATGGATTGTTACAACCTGATGATGGTGAAATCATGATAAATGGAATGAAGCCATCTATAGAAACAAAAAAAATAATATCATACTTACCAGAAAGAACTTATTTAAATGACTGGATGAAGGTATCAGACTTACTTAAATTTTTCTATGATTTTTATAGTGACTTTGATGTTAGAAGAGCAAATGAAATGATTAAGAGTTTAGATATTGATGTAAATGAAAAATTAAAAACAATGTCTAAAGGAACTAAAGAAAAAGTACAGCTTATTCTAGTTATGTCAAGAAAGGCAAATATATATATTTTAGATGAGCCTATTGGAGGTGTTGACCCAGCTGCAAGGTCATATATACTTAAGACTATACTAAAAAATTATTCTGAAGATAGTACTTTGTTGATTGCAACTCATTTAATAAGTGAGATAGAGAATATATGTGATGAAGTAATATTTATATCTAAAGGTGAGATAGTACTACAGGGAGATGTTGAAGCAATAAGAGAGGAAAAAGGTAAATCTATAGATGCATTATTTAGGGAGGAATTCAAATGTTAGGAAAACTATTAAAGTATGAGTTAAAGGCAAGTGGAAGAACATTTATACCATTATATATAGCTATAATAGTAGTGGCTATATTAAACGGAATATTTATGAAGATTGATATATTCCAAGTACAAGGAATAGGAATACTTGTACTTACAAGTCTTTTTATGGCACTAGGTGTTTTAACTATTGTAGTTACAATTCAAAGGTTTAGAAAAAATCTTTTGGGAGATGAAGGTTATTTAATGTTTACTCTTCCTGTTAGTACTAGTTCGCTTATATTATCCAAATGTATAACAGCACTTATATATGCGGTACTTAGTTTTATAGTTGCAGTAGTTACATTTTCAGTACTAATGTTTTTTAGTGCTTCTGGAATTGAATTTGCTGAGATTTTAGAATTTTTTAATAATGTTTTTAAATTGGGGTTTGAAAACTTTTTAGATATTTTCTTGTTATTATTAACAATGCTTATTTCATATACTTCATTTATTTTATTACTATACACAGCAATTTCAATGGGTCAATTACCAAGATTTAATAAACATAGAAACGTATCTGCATTTGTTTCTTTTATAGTTATAAATATGATAATATCAACTGTTGGTAATACAATTGGAAGATTTTTACCAGAGGAAAATACTAATATGATTTATCATTTATATCAAAGCTCTCATTTTACGCTTGCTATACTTGGTAGTATTGTACTTTTAGTAATATTATTTATTGCTACAAAATATATACTAGATAGAAATTTAAATTTAGAATAGATATTTTTATAAAGAGCCATCTTTTAGAGTTACCCTAAAAGGTGGCTCTTGTTTACTTTAAGAAGTAATTAATTAAGTATTATGTAAACAGGAATAAATTCTTATATATGGTTAAATGTGTATGTATATTGTATAATAGAAAAGTATGTTAAAAATTTTGATAAATAATTACAAATTTATTATAATGGAATATTGCAAACAGAAAGTCTAAAAATAGAGCAATAAAAGTTAAAATTACATAGATTTGAGGGAGAAAATATGAAAAGTTATACAAAGGCTAAATGGAGTGTTTGGGGTATAATTACATTTTCATTTATTTTAGTCTTATTTTTAAGGATGTCAACTGCTGTTGTTTCAGATAATTTAGCAAAAGAGTTGGGATTTAATTCTATACAAATATCAAATATAGCATCATTTTGCCTTTACTCATATGCACTTATGCAAATACCAGCAGGCATATTAATTGATAAATATGGAGCAAGAAAGATTAGTAGTATTGGAATAATAACAGCGAGTGTAGGTTCTATACTATTTGGATTAATACAAAATATAGAATTGGCATATGTTTCTCGTATAGTTGTAGGTGCAGGGACATCAGTAATACTACTTTGTATCTTAAAAATTCAAGGTAGATGGTTTGATAAATCAGAGTTTGCTTCTGCAACAGCTAAGTTCTCATTTGTTGGGAATGTAGGAGGTGTTCTTGCTACTTTTCCACTAGTATTCTTATCTGAATTTATTGGTTGGAGAAATTCATTTTTATTAATAGGTATAATAGGTGTTTTAATTGGTTGTTGTATGTATATTATTGTTAGAGATACACCAAGAGAATATGGATTTAATGTAAATGTTGATGTTTATGAAGAATCAGAAAAAATTAGTATTATTGAAGGGATTAAGTATGTTATAGTCAATAAGTCAACATGGTATAATTCAATAATAATGTTTTCTTTTGTAGGATTAACAAGTGCATTTACAAGTCTTTGGGGAGTAAGATACATAATGGATGTTTATGGAGTTAGTAAGAGTTTTTCTGCATTTATAGTATCATTTTTTACATATGGATTTATATTTGGTTCAATAATTATGGATTTTGTGTTTGCAAAAATAAAGTCTAGCAAGTTTAATATAATAAAATATGGTGCAATTATAGATTTATTTATATGGATAATAATTGTAATTGTTTTCAAAGTAAAACCACCAATAATGTTTTTACCAGTATCATTTTTTATAATGGGATGCATAGTCATGTCACATCTGCAAGTATTTAATGATGCCAAGTATAAGAATAAAGAGATTTATTCTGGATTAGCAACTAGTGTTATTAATACCTTTGAATTTATAGGAAGTGGTATTATTAATTTAATCATAGCTGTATCTTTACAAATAAATTTCAACAATACAGTTGATGGATACAAAAAGGGATTTATTGTATTTATAATATTAAGCATTATAACTATAATAGCATCTCATATTGGAGTAAAAAATGATGATTTTAAAACTCAATAGCATTTTCATAGTGACTTAGCATAAAATTTTATAAATAATACAAGGTTTGTATTTAGAAAAAAGAGTTAACTGGAATATAAATCTTGTTTACTATGATTAAATGATATTGTATCATATTAAATAGAAAAATAAGAACTTTAAACTATAATATTGGTTCTAAAATATAAAGTAAGGAGTTTTTTCTATGGATACAACAAAAATAGATGATATAAGCAAGTTAGATTTAAATAATCTAGATATTAATAAAATGGATATGGGAGGTTTGATGGAAAGCCTTTTGGAATGGGCAACTACAAGTGGAGTAAAACTTATAATAGGTCTACTTATACTTACCATTGGATTTAAAATAATAAAAAAGATTGTAAACCATGTCATGACAGTACTTGGCAAAAGAGATGTCGATTTAACATTAAGAAGGTTTTTGAAATCTCTTCTTTTAAGTGTGCTTAAAGCTGCTGTTATAATAGTTGTTCTTGAATACTGGGGTATGAGTTTATCTAGTTTTGCTGCTGTAATAGCTTCAGCAGGGGTAGCGATAGGTTTGGCACTGCAAGGTAGTTTATCAAATTTTGCAGGGGGATTTATTATACTTTTGATTAGACCTTTTAAAGTAGGAGATTACATAGAAGCGGCAGGTCATGGAGGAACAGTTGAGCAAATAGGACTTTTTTATACTCAATTAGCTACTCCAGATAATAAGCAGATACTTATACCTAATGGTTCTGTATCAAATGATAGTCTGATAAATTATTCTGCAAAAAATACTAGAAGGGTTGATTTAGTTTTTAGTGTAGGATATGAAGATGATATATTACATGTTAGAAGAGTCTTAAAAGAAATTGTAAACAAACATAAATTAATAATAAATGAACCAGAACCATTTATAGGAATAGTAGAACATGGAGATAATGCCATTAAATTTGCAATTAGGGCTTGGTGTAAGACAGAAGATTATTGGACGATTTACCTTGATTTATTAGAAGAGGTTAAAGTTAGATTTGATGAGGAAGGTATTACAATACCTTACCCTAAAATGGATTTAACAGTTAGAGAACTAAATAAGATTTAATTTTTTAGTTATATAAAAGGGATGCTTTAAATAGCATCCCTTTTATAATTAAAATAAATTTTTATATTTATAAGTATAGATTTTAAAGCCTTGAAATTGTTAAAATAAAGTAAGAAGTATCTGAAATATAAAAGGGTAAATAAAGGGTTTAAAGGGCATAATATAGAATAAATTAATTATTTAAGGAGGATTTTTATGTGTAAAAAATTATATCTATTAGTAGCAAGTATACTTATTGCAGGTTTATTAACTGCATGTAGTGGAAATTCAAATTCAGGACAAGCACCTCAAAATGGCAATACAAAAAAAGAAACAAATGCTTCAAATAATGATTTAAAAGATGGCAAAATTGATGAAAGTTTGATAAAACAAGACTTTAAAGTACCTTATACAGATGCAATAAATATATTTAAAGACAAATATAAGGATGCTGATATAGTAGATTTAAGTCTTGAAAGTGATTTAAATAAGTATGTTTATACTGTTGAAGGTGTAGATGATAACAATGAGTATAAGATGAAAATAGATGCTAATACAAAAGATGTATTACAAGATAAAACTGAAAAATTGGATTCAGAAGATTTAAATGGTAAAGCTAGAAAAGAAAAATTAGATTTAAATGATATAATAACACCTCAAAAAGCCATGGAAATTGCACTAAAAGAACAAGATGGAATAGTAAAAGAATGGAGCTTAGATAAAGATTTAGATGTTACTTTTTATAAAATAAGAATAGATAAAGATAAAAATGAATATGACATAAAGGTAGATTCTAAAAAAGGAACTATATTAGAGGTAGAAAAAGAAGATTAAAAGTTTTAAGTTGCTTTTAAAATAAATTCTTTTTTGAATAAATTTTGTTTAAAATATAACAAGCAGGGTATAAAAAGGTTAAATAATTATTTTAGGAGGAGCACGGTATGTCATTAAAATCACTAAAAATAAAAGAAAATTTATATTGGGTAGGTTCGCTTGACCCGGATTTAAGAGTATTTGACATAATTATGTATACACCTTATGGAACAACTTATAATTCATATGTCTTAAAAGGCACAGAAAAAACAGTTTTATTTGAGACAGTTAAGGATAAACATTTTGACAAATATATTGAAAGATTAAATGATTTAAATATAAATTTTGAAAAAATTGACTATATTGTGGTAAGTCATACTGAACCAGATCATGCAGGTAGTGTTGAAAAGCTTTTAGATTTAGCAAAAAATGCAAAAGTAGTAGCTTCAGAAACTGCCATTAAGTATCTAAAGGAAATCGTAAACAAAGATTTTGAATATATTGCAGTTGCAGATGGAGATACACTATCAATAGGTGATAAGACTTTAGAATTCTTCTCTGTACCTATGCTTCATTGGCCAGATACTATATACACATATATAAAAGAGGATAAAACTCTTGTAACATGTGATTCATTTGGAAGCCATTATAGTAATGACAAGATAGTAAATACTCTTAATGAAGATGAAGAAAAGGATTACTTAGATGCCTTAAGATATTATTATGATTGTATAATGGGACCATTTAAGCCATCTATGGTAACTGCTATAGAAAAGATAAAAGATTTAGATATAGACATAGTGTGCCCAGGTCATGGACCAGTATTGACTGAAAATCCTAGAAAAATTATAGACCTTTATTATAATTGGAGTGTAAATGAACAAGTAAAATTAGAAAAAGAAGTTACAATTTGTTATGTTTCTGCACATGGATATACAAAAATCATGGCAGAAGCTATAAAATCATATATCGAAAAAAATAGCAATTATAAAGTAAATTTATTTGATGTAATAGAGAATAAACAAGAAGAAATTCTAGCTAAAATAGCAGTATCGCAAGGTGTATTATTTGGAACACCAACAATATTAGGGGATGCATTAAAACCTATATGGGATATATTAGTATCTTTAAATCCAGTTCTTCATGGTGGAAAAGTTGCATCAGTATTTGGTTCATATGGATGGAGTGGAGAAGGTATAGAAAATGCTATGGAGAGAATCAATCAGCTTAGAATGACAACAGTGAAACCATTTGCTGTTAACTTTAAACCATCAGGGGAAGAAGTTGAAAAATTACATGCTTATACAGGAAAATTCTTAGATAAGTTAAACTCTACTTTTGGAAGTAAAAAGAAAACTAAAAAGTTTAAATGTGTAATTTGTAATGAAGTGTTTGAAGGAGATAGTGCTCCTAGTATATGCCCTGTATGTGGAGCCAAAGAGGACCAATTTATAGAAGTTGAAGAAGATGAGGTTACTTTTAGAAAAGATACTGATGAATATTTTGTTATAGTAGGAAATGGTGCAGCTGGCTTCTATGCAGCAGATGCTATAAGAAAAAGAAATAAGACTTGTAAGATAACTATGATTTCTAATGAAGATGAGTTAACTTACTACAGACCTGCACTTTCTGATGGTATAAATGAAGAACTTAATTCTGATTTCTATATGGAAGATAAAGCTTGGTATGACGAAAATAACATAGTAGTAATATTAGGAACAAATGTAGATAAATTAGATGAAGCAAATAAAACTATTGTAGTAAATGATGGTGCTATTAAATTTGATAAGCTTGTAATAGCTACAGGAAGCAGAAACTTCATACCACCAATTAAAGGTCATGATTTAGAAAATGTATTCACACTTAGAAATATAAAAGACTTATATAATGTAAAAGAATCATTAGAGAAGTCTAAGAAAGTTGTAGTAATTGGTGGAGGACTATTAGGTCTTGAAGCAGCATGGGAATTTAAATTAAAAGGCTTAGAAGTAGTAGTAATTGAAGCGATGGATGGTATATTATCAAAACAACTTGATAAAGAAGGAAGTAAAATACTAGAGCAATGTGTAAGAGATACAGACATAGATGTAAGATTAGGTGTGGCAGTTGATGGTATTGATGGCGATGGAAAGGCTCAAAAGGTTATATTCAAAGATGGCAATAGTGTTGACTGTGATATGGTAGTCTTTTCAATTGGAGTGAGAGCAAATACTCAAATGGTTCAAGATACATCTGTAAAAATTGATAGAGGTATTGTTGTAGATAATACATTACAGACAACTGTTAAAGATATATACGCTTGTGGAGATGTTGCGCAAGTAGGAAATACTAGTCTAGCAATATGGCCATCTTCAGTAGAAATGGGAAAAATAGCAGGAGCAAATGCAAGTGGGGATAGTTTAAAATTTGAAAGTGATGTATATCCAGTTTCATTAGATGCAATGAATGTTAAAGTATTTAGTATTGGTAATATACAAGATTTTGATAAAGAAATTTCATCAAAAGATGAAGGTAAAAGAGTATATAAAAAATTATTTATGAAAGATGGTTCATTGGTAGGAGCTATACTTATAAATGATTTAAGTTGCACTGTTAAATTGATAAGATTAATATCTGAAAAAGGAGAATTTGAAGATATTATGAAGTCAGATATACTATAATTTAAATATATTCAGATAAAAAGAAAAAGTCTTAAAATATGATAGATTCATATTTTAAGACTTTTTTGTTATAATATATAATAAAATATATATACCTTAACTGTAAATTTACATAAATTATTTACTTTTGAATATTAGATTCCTTTTTTGAAATTGGTATGTAATAGCTATATAGAGTATATAATAATAGTTAAAGTTAAAAAAAGGGGAAAAGCAATATGCAGTATATACAAGAATTACTTGATTTAACTCAAAACTATTGGGTGTTAGCCACAATAATTGGTTTATTAAGTGCATTTATAGAAAGCTTTATACCAGCCTTACCACTTGTGGCAATAGTTACAGCAAATGCTGCTATACAAGGGTTATTACTTGGGTGTTTGTTATCATGGATTGGTTCAGGGCTTGGGACAACCTCATTATTTTTATTAATAAGTAGATTTACTGATAGTAAACTCTTTAATAAGTTGAGAAATAGTAAAACTGAAAGAGCAATAAGTTGGATGGACAAACAGGGATTTAAACTGCTATTTATAGCATATGCTTGTCCATTTATGCCTGGATGTTTAGTTACTGTTGCATCAGCTTTTTGTAAAAAAGATATAAAAGATTTTGTTCCAGCGATGTTGGCAGGAAAATTTGTAATGTTTATAGTAATAAGTTATGTGGCAAGTGATATAGAAGGATTTATAACAAGCCCACTAAAGATAGCATCATTTATACTATTAGTACTTTTATCATGGAAGATTGGAAACAGAGTTAATAAAAACCTTGAAAATCATAATTATGATTTTCATCATAAAAAACATGATAATGATATAGATAATAAAAGAATTTAACTTGTCAAAAAATTAAAATTGTCTTAAAAGAATTAGATTTAAATAAATTTTAAATTTAAAAGTATTCTTTTAAGACAATTTTTTTATTTATTAATTGACTTATAAGTATGTAACTATAAAAATATATTAAAATAAAATGTAAAATTGATATCCGATTAAAAAAATAACTATGAAGTGTAAAAGTTTAGATATGAATTTTTCTGTTTTCGAGCTAGTTTTTATAGGGAGTAAGGAAATGTTTATAGTAATGGGAAAAAACAATTCGATACCTTCTTTAGTAATAAGGTCAAGACACATGTGAGAAAAATATCCTATTATAAATCCACTAGACAGACATGAAAAAACTATATTGTTGTTGGTAAAGATTATTAGAGACTTAAAAAAACTACCAATGAGTAATAATGCAAGAAGGCTATGAGTAAACCCTCTGTGTCTAAACCTACTTCCAAATAACTTATAAATTAATACAAACTTTTTACTTATGTAAGAACCTCTCATATCTATATCTGGAAACAATGAGCCTAAATATGCAAAATAGATATAGATTATAATTAACACTATTTTATATGTAGTATCGTATTTGACTAAATATATATTATTTATAAAGGGGAGTATCAAAAGTGCTAATATATATCCTCCCCTTTCATGTGTTTCTTTTATCATATAAAAATCCTCCTGAATCGTCACTATAAACATAATATTGGTAAATTTAGACTATCTTCTATTATATTATATAGCAAACATAAGTTTTTTTCAAAAGGATTTTAATATTTAATTAATCTTGAGATTTTAAATTTTTATAATTTTCTAAAGCTCCATTCCAATTAACTACATTAAACCAATTGTTAATATACTCATTTCTTCTGTTTTGATATTTTAAATAGTAAGCATGTTCCCAAACATCAAGACCTATGATAGGAGTCAAGTTTTTACTTACAGGGCTATCTTGGTTTGGAGTAGTCATAATGGACAATTTACCATCTTTAGTAGCTACTAGCCAAGCCCAACCAGAACCAAAAACATCTAAAGCTGCTTTTTGGAACTCTTCTTTGAATTTTTCAAAAGAACCAAAATCTCTGTCAATAGCTTCTTTTAAAGATTCAGAAGGTATAGTTTTTTCAGGAGTCATTATATCAAAAAAGAATTTATGATTATAGGCACCACCTGCGTTATTTCTTACTGTTGTAACAATATCCTTAGGTAAAGAGTCTAAGTTTTGCAATAATTCGCATAAAGAATAATTATAGAGCTCAGGATATTTTTCAAGAGCTGCATTTAATTTATCAACGTAAGCTTGATAATGTTTATCATGGTGTAAAGTCATAGTTTCTTTATCTATATAAGGCTCAAGTGCATCATAAGCATAAGGCAATGGTTTAACCTTAAACTTATTATTTTCAGGTGTAAAAGCAAATAAAGTTATACACTGTGAAAGTATAAATAAAGACATAATAACTGGTATTAACATTTTTTTCTTCACAAAAATCACCTCCTAATATAGTATTTCTAGAAATTTAAAAATTATGAAAAATTAACAGATAATTTATAAAAATTTGATAGTAATTTTTTTAAAATTGAATAAGTTTTGGAGACAAAGACAAAACTATGAAATACAGGATAATACTAAAAAATAGGAAGGAAATTTGATAATATGTGTGGCAATATTTCAATTTATTATAAAGGAGATATATCTAGAAAAGAAGATATTAAATTTAAAATAAAAGAATCTGTAAATAATATAAATCTTGATAGTAGAGGATACCTAAAAGATGGGGAAAAAGAGTTTGATTTTAATAGATTTGATGTAATAGATGTTATACATGGAGTTAAACCATTTGAAAAAGATGGAAAAGTTATAGTTTTAAATGGTGAAATATATAATAGTTGTGAGATAAAAGAAGAATTGATTAAAAAAGGGTACAGCTTTGCTACAGATAGTGATATTGAAATATTATTGACATCTTATATAGCATTTGGAAAAAATTGTGTACATAAGATAAAAGGTATGTTTAGCTTTATAATATACGATAAAGAAGATGAAAGTATATTTGGAGCAAGAGATTTATTTGGAATAAAACCACTTTACTATATAAATAAAGAAAAAGTGATAGTTTTTGCATCAGAATATAAATTTATACTGGAGTATATTAAAAAACTAAACATAAATGAAAGAAGCTTACAGAGTTATTTTTCGTTTCAATATGTTCTTCCTGAAGATACTATGATACAAGGAATAAGATTGATACCAGCAGGGCATTTTTTTAGAGTGGAAAATGGAATACTATCTCTAAAGAGATATGATAAACTTGAATTTAGGAGTAGTACAAAATTTTTTTACAATAAGAATCATTTAGGAAATAGAGATATAGGAGAAGAAGAAGTAAGAAATGTAGTAATAGATTCTGTAAGAAGACAGATAGCAGAAAATAAACCTATTGGAATATTTTTGTCTGGTGGTATAGATTCATCAATCATAACCTCTGTAGCTTCACAAATTAATCCAAATATAAAGTCTTTCTCACTAGGATTTAATGTTAAAGGATATAGTGAGTTGGAGATAGCTAAAAAAACAGCTGATAAATTAGGCATAGAAAATATTCAAATTAATATAACACAAGATGATTATATAAAAGCATTACCAAGTGTAATTTATTTTTTGGATGACCCTGTGGCAGACCCATCAGGAGTAGGTCTTTACTTTTTAATTAAAGAAGCTAGTAAATATGTTAAAATAGCCTTGTCTGGAGAAGGTGCTGATGAATTATTTGGAGGATACAATGTATATAAGGAATATAATAATGTAAAATCAGTTATAAACTCACCAACATATATTAGAAGTGCATTAAACAGAGTTTCAGAGCTTATGCCTAATATAAAAGGTAAAAATTATCTTTACAGAGCTACAACACCTTTAGAAAAGAGATATATAGGAAATGCAAAGATTTTTGAAAATAATGAAGTAAAAAGATTCTTTTTTAAATATAAAGAAAAGAATATACATGAGTATTTATTATCAAATTTATACAGAGAAGCACAGAAAAATAATTACGATTATATAAGTAAAATGCAACATATAGATGTAAATACATGGCTTCAAGGTGATATACTTCAAAAAGTTGATAAATTCTCTGTAGCTGAGCATTTAGAGCTTAGAGTACCTTTTTTAGATAAAGATGTATTTGATGTAGCAAAAAATTTAAGAATTGAACAAAAAATAACTAAAAGCAATACAAAAGTGCTACTTAGAGAGTCGTTTAAAGATATAGTACCAGAACATGTTATACAGAGAAAAAAATTAGGATTTCCAACGCCAATAAGAGTTTGGTTAAAAGGTGATTTAGGAAATGTTGTAAGAGAAACTATTTCTAATGCAAATGTAGACGAGTTTATTGATAAAAAATATATAATAAAACTTTTAGATGAACATCTAAAAGGTCATAAAGATAATTCAAGGAAAATATGGACTATATTCACATTTTGTCTATGGTATCAATTATTTATTGAACATAAAAACATCAAGTATTAATTTCTGCATGACATACAGAGGGCGAACATATATAATGTTCTCGCCCCCTTTATTTGCATGAAGCAAGAGCAAATAGGATTGTCAATGGTAGTTGAAACATATTTATTTGAGTATATTTAGTTTATTATTTCGATAAAATTATTGGCAAACATTTTGACAAGATGACTTTCTACTGCTAGATTTAAGTTTTGGCCATCATCATATCCAGCAGAAATTAATCCTAGTAAATTTCCAAACATATCTAAAAGAGCACCTCCAGAACTACCACTAGAAATTGGAGCTGTAAATTGTATCATTTGAACAGTTTCAAAGTCACGAAAAGCAGATATAATTCCATCTGAAACTGTATTGAAAAGACCTAAAGGGCTTCCAATCGCAACTATTTTTTGGCCTCTTACAGGTTTTTTGCTGACCTTGACTGGTATTGATTTACATTCTCTATCAACTTTTATTACAGCTAAATCATAATCTGAGTGGTATTTTATGATTTGATACGATGTGTAAACTTTATTATCATTTTCAAATCTAACTAAAAATGAATAGCCTTCATTAACTACATGTAGATTTGTAAGTATATAACCTTCGCTATTTATGACTACTCCAGAACCACTCTTAAATGGTTTATTTTCATTATCACATACAACAATCATAACAACAGAGGTTGATAATTTTGCGAGTTCTTCATATGTAAGTTCTATCTCTTTATCTTTTTTATTTTTTATAGATGTAAAGTTTCTGTCAGCAGAAGTTTGTTCAGATTGAGGTTTATTTATAGGAGTATAAGTTTTGCTATTATTCATATTCTTATTTATATCTGTATTTAATTTTTCTAAAGGTATATCTATCACAGTTGGGCTTTTTTTAGAAAGTTCAACTAAAGTAGAAAATCTAGAACATTCAGGATACAAATCAAGGATATCTTTGTGAGGATTTATATACAAAATATCACATCCAAGCTGTGATAAAAAATATAAGAAAAAAAGTTCCTGTCTTTTAATATTTCCAAAATACACTACTTTGGGTGAAACTGTAATTTTGACTTTATTATAAAATAATTTGGGTAGAAAATAATCTATCCAACATAAAAGCTTAACAGCAAAGTTTTTGACAATAGATGATGTTGAATTTGGTGTGTTTTTAGAAAACAAATCTAATGTACTTTTAAATGCAATTTTTTTTGTCCAATCTAAGGTATCATTTTCTATTTTACAAGGAAATTCAATATTGTATAAGTTCCAACTGTTAAATTTAGCATCGTTATAAGTATTGAAAGTATTGAGCATCTTATCTGTTTGTGATTTATCAAAGTTTATATTTAAGTTGCTCAACCTAATATAGGGAATGGTTGTATTATTAAAAAAATGAGCATCTATATTTTTGATGTTTTTTATGTATTTATCAATTGAATCATCAATACCTATATATCGTGTAAAGTAGACTTCTTTAATATAAGAAGAACTCTTATTTGTATAAGACTTACTAGACATAAATTCATTTAAAGGCTCTTTTGACTTCTTTATTACAACTTTTAATGGTTTAATAGTACAAATCATATTTTTTCTCCTCTAATAAGATGATATAATCTATTATAAAACATCTTAAAACAATATAGTACAAAGAATTTTGTAGTTTCAAAATAAAATGTATACTTGTCTATATAAATGATATATAATTACATATTAAACATAGGTTTTATATCTTTAAAAAAGTATGTAAAATCTATGTAAAAAGTAAGAAATATAAATATTTTTTTAATTATATTTTAAAAATATCAAGTAAGTTTTATTCACAAATGAATAAAAAATGTTATAATATGATTAAGAAAAAGATAAATAATTAGCAAGATTTGTTTAGCTAAAATTAACAAGGGAGCGATAAATTATGGGTATAACATTATCAAAAGGCCAAAAGGTTGATTTAACTAAAGGAAACCCAGGGCTTAAAAATATTTTAGTAGGATTAGGATGGGATACTAACAAGTATGATGGTGGATTTGACTTTGACTTAGATACAGCAGCATTTTTAACAGGAGCAAGTGGAAGTGTTACTAATGATGGAGATTTTGTATTTTACAACAATTTAAAGCATACTTCTGGAGCAGTTGAACATTTAGGTGATAATAGAACTGGTGAAGGTGATGGAGATGATGAGCAAATAGTTGTTGATTTATCTAAGATTCCTGGAGAAATAAGCAAAATTTCTTTTACAGTTACAATTCATGATGCAACAGAAAGAACACAAAATTTTGGGCAAGTAAGCAATTCTTATATAAGAATAGTAGATAAAGATACAAATGAAGAATTAATAAAGTATGAATTAGGTGAAGATTTTAGTATAGAGACAGCTATAGTAGTAGCTGAAATATATAAACATAATGGAGAATGGAAATTTAACGCACTAGGTTCTGGTTTTGAAGGTGGACTTGCTGCTTTATGTGGAAACTTTGGAATAAACTTATAATTTTAAATATAATAATAAACTAGAGGGGGTATTTTCCATGGCTATAGTATTAAAAAAAGGACAAAAAATTGATTTAACTAAGGGAAATCCAGGTCTTAAAAATATTAAACTTGGATTAGGATGGGATACAAATTCATTTGATAGTGGTTATGATTATGATTTAGATGTCAGTGTTTTTATGGTAGGAGAATCTCAAAGAGTTGAAAGAGATGAAGATTTTATATTCTATAATAACTTAAAACATTCATCTGGAGCAGTTGAGCATTTAGGTGATAATAGAACTGGTGAAGGTGATGGAGATGACGAAGAAATATTAGTAAATTTAGATACAATGCCAAAGCATATACAAAAAATAGCTGTAACAGTTACAATATATGAAGCTGCTGAAAGAAAACAAAATTTTGGACAAGTAAGCAACTCATATATAAGAGTTTTAAACTCTGAAAATGATGAAGAAATATTAAGATATGACTTAGGCGAAGAATTTAGTATAGAAACTGCAATTACAGTATGTGAGATATATAAGTACAATGGAGAATGGAAGTTTAGTGCAGTTGGAGCAGGATTTGAAGGTGGCTTAGAAGCACTTTGCAGAAACTATGGATTAAGTGTTTAATATGAGTAACACAGTATATTAAATATAAGTAGCCTATACAAATAATGTATAGGTTATATTATATAAAATTTTATGGAGGTTTAGTATGTCGATTAATTTATCAAAGGGTGATAAAATAGATTTAAAAAAATCCAACCCTGGATTGAGTAGTATACTTGTGGGCTTAGGATGGGACCCTGTGCAACAATCAGGTGGAGGATTCCTTAAGTCTTTATTTGGTGGAGGACAAGCTGATATAGATTGCGATGCATCTGTATTTATGCTAAATCAGGAAGGAAAATTAAGTGGTATAAAAGACTTAATTTATTTTGGAAATTTAAAGAGTGCCTGTAAGTCAGTGTTACATACAGGAGATAATTTAACTGGTGAAGGTGTGGGTGATGATGAACAAATTCTAGTTAATTTAGATAAAATCCCATCAAATATTCACAAATTATTATTTGTAGTAAATATATACAATTGTGTAGATAGAAAACAACACTTTGGAATGATAGAAAATGCCTATATAAGAGTTGAAGACCAAAGCAATAAAAAGGAAATAGCAAAGTATAATTTATCTGATAATTATTCAGAAAAAACTACTCTTATAGTAGGGGCTATATATAGAAAAGATGGAAGTTGGCAGTTTAAAGCAATAGGTGAAGGAACAAAAGATGCGGGTCTTAAAGAAGTAATGCAAAATTTAGACAGGATTGAGTGTGTATATGGAATTTAATAATGATATCAAATATTATAATGTTGACAAAGAAGATGTAACTAAAGACTTATCTGTTAACCCTGACAGAGGTCTGTCAGAATCAGAAGTCAAGGCTAGAAGAGAAAAGTATGGTTTAAATGAATTTACACCAAAAGAGGAAGGAAGCTTTTGGGATGATTTAAAAGAAAGTTTAAGTGAACCAATGATAGTTATTTTAATTATTGCAGCAGTAGTAAGTGCAGTAATTGGAGAAACTCATGATGCAATAGGAATTGTAGGGGCTATAGCAATAGGTATAGCAATAGGCATGATTACAGAAGGTCGTTCTAAGAAAGCAGCAGATGCTCTTTCTAAGATGACTGAAAATATTGAAGTTAAAGTATTAAGAAATGGAGAAATACATCAAATTTCTAAGAGTGAATTAGTACCAGGAGATATAGTATATATTGAAACTGGAGATATGGTACCTGCTGATGGTAGACTTATAGAAACTATAAATCTTAAAATTAGAGAAGATATGTTAACAGGTGAATCGGATGATGTATCTAAAAAATGTGATGTAGTAGTTCCAATGGAAGAAATAGAAGCTAAAGGAGCATTAGTAGTACAAGAACCAATACCTGCAAAACAAATAAATATGGTATTTGGTGGTACACTTGTTGCTTATGGTAGAGGAAGATTAGTTGTAACTTCAATTGGAGATAGTAGTGAAATGGGTAAAATTGCTCAAAACTTATCAGATGCAGATGAGCAAACTCCACTTCAGATAAAGCTTGGAAATCTAGGTGGATTAATAGCTAAAGTTTCTAGTGCAGTAGCAGGATTATTATTTATATTCATGGTTTTCCAAATGGTAAGTAAGAATGTATTAAATGTTGACATGTCTGGGATTTTACCATTTTTAGAATCGATAGACCCTGTTAAAACAGCATTTACAGTATGTGTTGCATTGATAGTTGCAGCAGTTCCAGAAGGTTTGCCAACTATGATAAATATGACACTTGCAATAACTATGCAAAAAATGGCTAAGATAAATGCTTTAGTTACTAAAAAAGAAGCTTGTGAAACTATAGGTTCTGTTTCTGTAATATGTTCAGATAAAACTGGTACATTAACAGAAAATAGAATGACAGTAGAAGTTGCATATATTGATGGAAGATATATTGAGAGTTCAGAAGAAGAAATAAATAGTTATTTTGAAGAAAACTGTATGATAAACTCTACAGCTGATGTAGAGCATAATGATAGTGATGTTAAATATCTGGGAAGTGCTACAGAATGTGCATTGCTTCTATATTATAAAAATGTAGATTATAGACAAGTTAGAAAAGAATCTAATATATTAGCTCAAAATCCTTTTACTTCTGATTCAAAGAGAATGACATCTGTTATAGGTCAAGATAATAATCATGTGTTGCTATCAAAAGGAGCACCAGAAGTTTTACTTGAGCTATGTTCACACATTCAAAGAGGTAAAGATATAGTTCCAATAACTGAAGGTATAAAACATGAGATTTTAGAAGAAATAAAAAAATTACAAGTAAAATCAATGAGAACTTTAGGTTTTGCATATAAAGAAATCTCACAAGCTGAAGAAGAAGCAGCAGTAACTGCTGAAAGTGATGCTATGAATGTAAGTGCAATGGAAAGTGATTTAGTATTTAGTGGTTTTGTTGGTATAAGAGACCCACTTAGAAAAGATGTTATAGAATCTGTGAATACAGCAAATAAAGCTGGTGTTTCTGTAAAAATGCTTACAGGAGATAATATAAATACAGCAAGAGCTATAGGTGAAGAGTTAGGTCTATTAAAAGAAAATATGAGAGCAGTTGAAGCTTCATATATAGATACTTTAGATGATGAAGAATTAAGACAAGAGATACAAACTATTTCAATTGTTGCAAGAAGTAAGCCAGATAGCAAGATGAGAATAGTTTCAGCTCTTCAAAAGAGTGGAGATGTTGTTGCTGTAACAGGTGATGGAATAAATGATGCTCCAGCACTTTCAAAGGCAGATGTTGGTATAGCAATGGGTATATCTGGTACAGAGGTATCTAAAAACGCAGCAGATATAATTTTAACTGATGATAGCTTTAGTACTATTGTAAAAGGTATTAAATGGGGTAGAGGAATCTATGATAACTTCCAAAGATTTGTTCAATTCCAATTAACAGTAAATGTAATTGCATTTTTAGTGGCTATAATATCTCAGGTTATGGGGCAAGAGATGCCATTTACTACAATACAATTATTATGGGTAAACATAATCATGGATGGTCCACCAGCATTAGCATTAGGTTTGGAGCCAGTTAGAAACCATGTGTTAAATAGAAAACCTGTTGATAGAAAAGCCAGTATAATTTCTAAGTCAATGGTATACACAATAGTATTGAATGCATTCTATATAACAGCAATATTAATGTTACAATCTACATTCAACTTCTTAGGAGTTGATGAAGCTCATAAGGGAACTGTAATGTTTGCGTTATTTGCTTTTAGTGCATTATTTAATGCATTTAACTGTAGAGAATTTAATGCAGATAGTATTTTTCCTAACTTTACACATAATAAACTAGCATTACAGATAATAGTTTTAACAGGGATTGCACAAGTAATATTTACTCAGTTATTCCAAGACTTCTTTAACTCTGTAGCTATGGATGTTATGACATGGGCAAAAGTTTTATGTGTTGCAGCAAGTGTAGTTGTAGTCAATGAAGTTGTAAAATGTGTAATAAGATTAGTAAAACCAAAAAAAACAGCTTAAAATAAATTTTATAAGAAATAACAAACTGACTCAAAATATTTATATTTTGAGTCAGTTATCAATAAACAATTAAATTGGGAGGATAATTATGGGTGACTCAAAGGTATTTGAAAAAATATTCTCCAGCCAATCAGATAGAGGAAATTACACTCCTTCAAAGGGATATTTAAGTTATTTTATTTCATATATTGGTTTAGAAGATGAGATTTTGTATAATCTTGAAATATTTAAGACTAAGCAAAATATTGATAGTAGAAAAGATATTGCTTTATTTACTGATGCTATAGCAAATCCTAGTGATTTTGACATTATAAATTATTTTAAAAATGGACTTAAAAATTATAAAAACAGTACAGAAGATATAGATATAAGTATTTTAGGATTTGAAGAAATAGATTATAAAATAAAGCAAGCAATAGATAGAGTATTAAAAGAGGAAGAAAAAGACTTTACTAATGATAGAGTTAAACAAAATTTTATAGTGAAAATAATGGCATGGATAAAGACCTATATTGGTGCCTTAGATATAAATAAAAATGATGCTCCAAAAATAATATTTTATGGAGACATAAAAAAGCATGAAGTTTACTTACTCTTAATATTGTACTTAGCAGGATTTGATGTATTATACCTTAATCCAAATTCAAAGAGTAATATAAGTATCTTAAATTTACAGAAATATAAGATAGAATTAGAAGAGGCTAATATAATAGAAGAAAATGTTTCTTTTGAAGATAGGGTTGTTTCAGGTGAAAAGATGGATAAAGGTTCTGTAAAAAAAGCTTTTACTGTTGGAGCAGAAGCATCAAAACGAATAAGTGAAGAATTGTTAAATGACTCTGGATTTATAAAACCTTGGCAACTTCAAGATAGAAAAATAAAAAGTTTGCTTTTAAGTTCAACTATTGATGAAATCTCAATATATTGGAATCAGCCATTAAAATTGAGACCAGGATTTAAGTTTAATGATACTATAGTAGAAACTCCTGTTTTCTTTTCTAAAATCAATGGAATATATAATGATAAAAATGAATACATTAAGTTTTTAGATTTATTAAGAGATTCAGAAAGTTCAACATTTGTTGAATTTAATGGAGATATAGATAGATTTTCAAAAGAATTTACAAGAGAAGCTTTTAGCCTATCATTTGTATTAAATTCAAAAGGTATTATAGATAAAAATTCTGTTTTAAATAATAAAGAATATTCTATTTCAACATTAGCATTAAATCAACAAATTATGATTTTAGAAAAAGTGGAAGAACTTATAGAAGGCAACCTGTTTTTAAATGGACTAAGTGGAGAGGATAAAATAAAAGGCTTATTTACAGTACTTCATATGGATAAGAGGTTTGTTCATATGATGAATAATTTCGATTACTCTCTCATAAATCCAAAGTTGGTTATATATATGTATAAAAGTATTGTGTTTGATAAAGAAGTGGTATTTTTAATGCTTTTACTTAGTAAAATTGGATTTGATATTATTATATTATCTCCAGGAGGAGAAAATAATATAGAAAATGTTATAAATAACCAATTGATTGATATACACAGATTGGATAAAATGGTATATGACCTTAGATTGAATTTACTTGAAGATGAAATACCTTTACTTAAAAAAATTTTTGGCAAGAGGAGACGATTTTAAATGGGGATAAATATAAATAATTTTTCAAAAGATAATAATTCTGTAGAGACTGTTGAAAATTTACCTGTGACTGTACAAGAAGAAAAATTTGATATAATGGAATATACAAATAATAAAAAAATTGAACTTAGAAAGTCTAAAGAGGTTGAGGCTTTAACTTCTCTTATAGAAGTAGAAAATCCAGATACAATTTTACAATTTGGTAGAAAAGCATCTGAAGGAGTAGCGAGAGTTTCTGATAGTCTATTAAATACGATAAAACTGAATAGAAATGAAGAAAATTCTAAAATGCTTGTTCACTTAACTAAAATAATGGATAAATTTGATTTAGATGATTTCCAAGAAACTAAGGAACCAAATTTTGTTCAAAAACTTTTCAAAAAAGCTAATAATGCTATTGAAATGATGTTTCAAAAGTATGAAACACTAGGAGGAGAAGTTGAAAAGATTCAAATTGAACTTGAGCAATATGAAAGAGATATAGCACTTTCTAATAAGCAAATTGGTGCTATGTTAAATGAAAACTTTGACTTTTATAACGAACTTCAAAAATATATTGTTGCTGGAGAAATGGCAGTAGAGGAAATGGATAATGAAATACTACCATATTTTAAACAAAAGTCAGAGACTAGTGGAGACCAAATGGATATTGTAAACTATCAAGAACTATTAAAAGTTTATGATATGCTAAACCAAAGAGTCTATGATTTAAGAATAGCAGAAAATATAGCTATTCAGACAATACCTATGCTTAGAGGTATGCAACATAATAACTATGGTTTAATTAGAAAAATCAATAGTGCATTTGTTGTAACTCTACCAGTATTTAAACAATGTTTATCTCAAGCCATATTGCTTAAAAAACAAGAATTACAAGCAAAGTCCCTAAAAGCTCTTGATGATAAAACTAATGAGTTATTGCTTAGAAATGCACAAAATGTAAGTTCTCAAAGTGCACAAATAGCTAGAATGGCTGGAACAAGCTCTGTGCAAATAGAGACATTAGAAAAAATGTACAATACAATTAAATCTGGTATAGATGAAACTATGAGAATAGAAGAAAATAATAGAGTTACAATCAAGGATAATACAAAGAGATTAGAGGAATTAAATACAGCTATAATTTATAATAAGTAGTATATTAGGGGCTAATTTGGATAAAGTTGGCCCTTTCTATGTATATGAGGAGGCCACACATTGAAATATTTCGATTATATCTGCAAAGAGGATTTAGAGAAAATTTTTTTGAAAGTGCCAGAAGACTTTAATGCCAATACTGAAAAAGATGTACTGAAATATGCACTGGGTGCTTTTTTATACGTTCCAGCTACTCAATATAACATGATTTATAAGAGTATTATAGGTGATGTTAAGGGAGTTAGACCATTAGCTATTTGTTTAGAAGATGCTGTTGGGGCAAATGGAGAATCTGAGGCTATAGAAAATCTTAAATTGATTTTGAAAAACATTAGCAATGAGAATATAACTAATAAAGATGGGATACCATTAATTTTTGTGAGAATAAAAGATGTAGAACAGTTGCTAAGAATTAAAGAGATTATAATTAAAAACAGTAATGTTATAACAGGAATATTGATTCCTAAAGCAAATTCGAAGTTAATTGAAAACTGTATAGAAGTTTTGAATTCTATAGGTCTTCAAAATATGTATGTTATTCCAATAATAGAAACAAGAGAATTCATATATAAAGAAAATAAAGAATTAAGCTTCAGTAATTTATACAATACTATTTTAAGATATAAATCAAGAATACTTAGTATTAGAGTAGGTCTAACTGATATATTAGGCATGTATGGTATAAGAAGAGATAAAAATTTTTCTATATATAATAATTTGATTTGTTCTTCATTTATATTAGATATAATCACATATCTTCAAAGACCAGAGATAGATATACCAATAAGTGGAGGTGTATCGGAATTCTTTGATATGACGAATGAAGAGATAAGAAATAAGTATATAGAAGAAATATTATTGGATAAATTTCATGGATTAGTTGGAAAGACAGTAATTCATCCAATGCAAATTCAAATTGTACAAGCATTATCTGCAGTATCATATGAAGATTTTACTGATGCTTTGGAGATACTGGATAGTGCAAATAGTAAATATGGTGTGAGTAAAGGCATATTAGGTGAGAGAATGAATGAAACAAATCCTCATTTTTTATGGGCTAAGAAAATATTGATTTTATCTAAAATATATGGGGTATTAAATAAAGGAGTAGACTATGAAGAATTGCTTAAATTTTAATTGTGAAATTGACATTGTTGATAATCCATTAAACTTAGATTTAAATGATTTTTTAGATATAGGAATAAGAAATAATAGTAAGAGACGTTTTTTATTTATATCAAAAAAACTTGGAAAACATTTAGCTTGTAAACCAAGTGAAATGGATAATTTAGGAAAGCTAATGGCCACGATTTATAATAAAAAAAACAAGGTAACATCAAATGGGACTGTAATAGCTTTTGCCGAAACTGGTACAGCTGTTGGACATAGCTTTTTCGATTACTTATCTGGGAATTATGAATTTATTCATACCACTAGGGAGCGATTTGATGAGCTAGAAAATTTAGACTTTTTAGAAGAACATTCTCATGCAACAGACCAAAATTTATACTTTGAAATGCTAGATAACTTTAAATTTGGTGATGAAGTAATTTTGGTAGATGATGAAATTACTACAGCTAATACATGTATGAATATAATTAGAAAGATTCAAAGTATATATCCTAAAAAGAAATATACTATCTGTTCTATACTTAATTGGGTAAGTGATGAAAATTTAAAAAGAATTAGTGCTTTGGAAAAAGAACTTGGATGTAAGATAGAATTTGTGTATTTATTTAAAGGAGACTTTAATTTTGATATAAATGAAGATATTGTTGCAAATTACAATGATAATTGTACTATTAGTCAATTAAGTACTATGAAGGATGATAAAACAAATTTAATAGTAAATCATATCAATGTTAATTTAGAAGATTATATAGGAAATAAGAAATATATAAGATATACTGGTAGATTTGGAATTAACAAAAGAGAACAAATTAAATTAAAAGAAATTATAAAAAGAGAAAGTAAAAAAATAGTTATAGAAAGTAAAGAATCTTTAAAAAAGAAAACAGAAAAGATTCTATTTTTAGGTACTGAAGAATTTATGTATATACCTATGTTATTTGCAAAAGAAAAAGAAAATCAATGTGATATATACTATCATTCAACAACTAGAAGTCCAATAATTAATATTGATAAAAACAGTTATCCTATTAGAAGCAAGTTTAAATTAAAGAGTTTTTATAATCTAGATGTTCAAAATTATATTTACAACATAGACAGACATAATTTTTCTGAGTGTTATTTATTTGTTGAGTTAGATAAAAGTGAGAATTCTTATCTGGAATTTATTGATATAATTAAAAATACAAGCATAAAAAAATTGACTATAGTATGTTGTAGCTAAAATGTTTTATCAAGATAAAATATATCACAGTTTTAAGATAGGAGTTGAGTCATATGGGAGAATTTAGCACATATTCTAAAGATGATGTTATCTTTTTATTAAAAGATATATCAAATTTAATTGAAGAAGAAGGAAACAAAGAGAGAGAGTTAAAAATACAAAGTGGCAGACATTATTCAGAAATGATACCAATAGAGTATGAGGTTAGCGAAGATTATCTAAAATTATATCATGATAAATTAGAGCAAAATAAGAATAAACTGGCATTTTCTATAGGAGTTATGTGTGAAAAGATAATTAAAAAAAATGGAAATGATGTTGTACTAGTTTCGCTTGCTAGAGCAGGAACACCAATTGGTATTTTGGCAAAGAGATACCTAAGAAATAAGTATAATTTAAATTTACCTCACTATACAATATCTATAATAAGAGATAAAGGAATAGATATGAATGCAGTTGAATATATAATAAATAGTCATCCAAATTCAAATATACAATTTTTGGATGGATGGACTGGCAAGGGAACAATATCAAAAGAGCTAGAAAAAGCATGTGATGAACTTAAGATTAAATTTAAAAAGAATTTTGATTCAACACTTGCTGTATTAGCTGACCCTGCTGGATATTCTGGACTTTATGGAATTAGAGAAGACTTTTTGATACCAAGTGCATGTTTAAACTCCACTGTTTCTGGGTTAGTGAGTAGAACTGTGCTAAGAGAAGATTTAATTGGAAAAGCTGATTTTCATGGTGCTAAGTTTTATAGCCACTTAAAGGACAAAGATGAGTCTATAAATTATATAGAAACTATAGAAGCATGTTTCAAAAACCAATTTAAAAATATATCTGATGAAGTTGAAAAATGGAAAAGTGATATTATAACTAAAGATGGTTATTTTGATGTTTTAAATATAAAGGATAAGTACGATATAAAAGATATCAACTTTATCAAGCCAGGAGTAGGAGAAACAACAAGAGTTTTACTTAGAAGAGTTCCATATAAGATACTTGTTAAAGACTTAAATGATAAATCCTTAGAGCATATATTTATTTTGGCAAAAGAGAAAAATGTTGAAGTTGAAGAAATGGATTTAAAAGCCTACAAATGCTGTGGCATAATAAAAAATATGAAAGATGTTTAGAAAATATATTTGACAGGAGAATACTGAATGATTGTTTTTTCAGACTTAGACAGGAGTGTTATTTACTCTGATAAATTTTTAAATACTGATAAGGGGTATACCAATATAGAAATCTATAAAGGAAAAAAAATTTCTTATATATCTCTAAATACTATAAATTTAATAAAACAAATACAGTACTATGGTATGTTTGTACCAACTACTACTAGAACAATAGAGCAATTTAAGCGTATAGAATTTAATAAATATGGTATTTACTTTCCATGGAGTATAACTTCAAATGGAGGAGTTATACTTAAAGATAATGAAATATTGAAATCATGGGGTGAAAAGATAGATAAATTAAAATCTAACTATGAGCCTATTGAAAGCATGGTAGATAAATTTAAAACTTATTTAAATATAGAAGGAATAACTAATTTTAAAGTTGCAGAGGATACATTTTTTTATATCGTTGTGGATTTAAAAAAATTTAATTTGGATTCAATTAGAGAGTATATAAATATATTAGAATCAAAAAACTGGAAATTGTATGTGAGTGGTAGAAAAATTTATTTTATACCAAAAGAAATCTCAAAAGAAAATGCCATAAAATACTTGACCAAAGAATTAGGAATAGAAGATTTTTATGCAATTGGGGATTCTATTATGGATTATGGGATGCTCGATATTTCAAGTAATGCTTATGTATTGAAGCATGGTGATATAAATAAAAGTGAAATAAGAAATAAATTTATATCAAGTAAATATGATGGAATGAGTGGGACTGAGGAAATATTATCTAAAATTTTAGATGAAAGTTGCCTACTTAATATATAACTAATAAACTAGAAAAGTCTGAAATAAATTAGGATAAAATTTATCATACTAATTTATTTCAGATTTTTATTAATTTATACTTAAAAAAGAGTCTAGTATATTAGAATGAAGGTGGGGTCATTGCCCAGACTGAAATACATTCATTATCATCACAGTTTTCATATATATGTGGTATAGTGCTGTTAAAATAAAAACTGTCCCCTTCCTCTAATATGTACTCCTTATTACCAAGTGTTATTTTCATTTTTCCTTTTATTATGTAGCCACATTCTTCTCCTTCATGTGTCACAAATTCGCTACTTTTTTTTGTATGTCCATCTAATGTAACAAGTATAAATTCTATTTTTTTTCCAATTAAATTAGGAACAAGAAGTTCGTAAAATTTTGTAGAATCGTTAGTTACTATTTTCTTTCGATTGTTTTTCTTTACTACTATATTAGAATCATCCTTCCCAATATCATCAAAAAAATAACCTATGTTTACATCAAGAGTCCTTGATATTTTCCACATTGCTATAATTGATGGAACAACCATATTACGTTCAATTTGACTTATTAAACCTGTACTTAAACCAGAATCTTTGGCTAAAGTAGCGATACTTATATTTTTAGATTTTCTAAGAGCTCTAATTTTGCTTCCAACATCTATGTCCATTAGATAAAAACCCCCCTCAAACATGATTATAACATATATAGTTCCCAAAATTAATAAAATAAAATAAAAGTTATGTAATGCATGTATTTGCATCGTTATATTGAATTTTCTGAAAAGATGAATTATAATAGTATTAATATTCAATATATTGAATATTAATATTGATATTTTAATTTAATGAAATGGAGGCGGTTGAGATGAGGAGTTTTGTAAGTCCTGATAATATTTGGGTATTATGGGCAATTGTAACTGGATGGGCAGCATTTAGTATTTATTTAGAGCAAAAGTACAGTTGGGCGTCAAAAATATCAGGAGCAATAATAGCCCTTGTAGGGGCAATGTTATTATCAAATCTAAATATTATACCAGTAGAGTCTGTTGTATATGACCAAGTCTGGGGATATGTTGTTCCTTTAGCCATAGCTTTGTTGTTATATCAATGTAACATCAAAAAGATATGGAAAGAGAGTGGAAGATTACTTGTAATCTTTCTTGTAGGTTCTGTGGGAACTGTACTTGGAGCCATGATTGGATTCTTAGCATTAAAAAATGCAGTACCAGATTTAAATATTGTTGCAGCTATGATGACAGGTTCTTATATAGGTGGAAATGTAAACTTTGCAGCTATGTCAGGAGCATTTGATGCACCTGGAGAATTGGTATCAGCAACTGTTGTAGCAGATAATCTTTTGATGGCATTATATTTCTTTGTTTTAATAGCCATCCCATCTATTGGATTTTTTAGAAAACATTTTAAACATCCACATGTAGATGAGATGGAAAGCATAGGTGTAAATGAAGGCGAAACAATAGCAGCAAATTATTGGGGAAGAAAAGAAATATCTTTAAAAGACATAGCAATAGCCATTGGTAGTGCTTTTATAATAGTTGCAGTATCAGTAGAATTGTCAGGTTGGTTTAAAGCTATAATACCAACATCAAATCCATTTTTAGCAATGCTAAATACTCTATTTGGCAATCAATACTTAATAATAACCACTTTAACTATGTTTTTTGCTACTTTTATGCCTAATTTCTTTAGTGATATAAAAGGAGCACAAGAGTTGGGGACATTTTTAATCTATATTTTCTTTGTTGTAGTAGGGGTTCCTGCCTCAATCCCATTGATAATCCAGAAATCCCCACTATTACTTTTATACTGTGGAATAATGGTACTTATAAACATGTTAGTTACATTTATAGTTGCAAAAATATTTAAGTTTAGTTTAGAAGAAGCCATTCTTGCATCTAATGCAAATATTGGTGGACCTACAACAGCAGCAGCTATGGCAATATCAAAAGGATGGTCTAAGTTAGTAGGACCAATACTTATAGTAGGGACATTTGGATATATAGTTGGTAATTATTTTGGTCTTTTAGTAGGAAATATTTTAATATAAGTTTTATGAAGAATGAAAAACAAACGTTTGAAAAAGACTTTATATAATTGGAGGTTGTCATGATTTTTGATGGACATTCAGATACTTGGTCAGATGTAACAATAAGAAGGCTTAATGGAGAGAAAGATGTATTTAGAAGAATCCATCTTGAAAATTTTAAAAAAGCAAATATTGAAGGTGCTATTTTTGTAATATGGATAGACCCACCATATGATAAAAAGCCTGAAAAGAGAGTTAAACAGATAATAGAGTGTATAAAAGAAGAAATTGAAGATATGAAAGATGTTGTAAATATAGTAAAAAAATATTCCGATATAAATAAAGGACTAAATGAGAATAAAATAAATATTTTGATTGGTCTTGAAGGTTTAAGCCATGTTGGAAAAAATTTAGATTTAATCGAATATTATTATAAAGAAGTTGGAGCTAGACATGCGTCATTAACTTGGAATGAACAGAATGAACTTGCTACAGGATGTTTAGGAGATGACATCAGAGGACTAACTGAAATAGGGAAAAAAGCAGTGGATAAGTTAGAAAAATTAGGCATGATAATAGATGTATCACATCTAAATGAAAAATCATTTTGGGATTTGATGTCGGTTGTAAGTAAACCAGTTATAGCTTCTCATTCTAATGCCAAAAGTCTATGTGATGCAAAAAGAAATCTTACAGATAATCAACTAAAAGAAATTTCAAAAACGGGTGGATTAGTGGGGATAAATAGCTTTAGAGGATTTACCAATAGTAATCCTAAGAAGCAAGATTTAATACACTTAGTTGACCATATAGATTATATGGTGAATCTTATAGGTATAGAGCATGTATCTTTTGGTTTTGACTTTAGCGATTATCTAGGAGAAGAGACTATAGGCTCTTTTACTGAAGAAAATTCTAAAAATCCAAGTGTAGAGGGTCTTAAAAGTACATATGAAGCTAAAAATATAGTAATAGAGCTTCAAAAGAGAGGATACAAAAAAAGTGATATAAATTTAATATCTAGTGGAAATTTCTATAGAGTATTTAAAGAGATACTAAAGTAATACAGCAATTAGATTAGATATAGAAAGTACTATGATTAAGAGTAAGTATTTGTATATAACAAGAAACATTCATATATGTAGATTTATGTATATGGTATATAGATTAGATTAAATTTAAAGAGGGTGTTTCAAATGAGCTTTTTAGTTCATGAGGCACTCTTTTTTTGTATGAAATCAAATCTATTTTTATAATTTTAACAATGAAAAAGAGGATTATCTCTATTTTTAGACAGTCTTTTTTTTATATAAAAAAACAAATATTTATATATATTGACAATGATAATTATTATTGATAAACTATAAAAGAAATGATAACAATTATCATTTTTAATAAAAATCAAGGAGGGAGAATGAAAAAGAGATATTTAATTATAGGAATAATAATTTTATCTTATTTTTCCTTATTTATAGGTGCAGAAGATATAAACATAATGCATATATTTGCAAAAAATCAGCATAAACTTATGATATTTGTCATGAGTAGGATACCAAGGTTAATAAGTATATTAATTGCAGGTATAGGAATGAGTATAGCAGGTCTTATAATGCAACAGATAAGTAAAAATAAATTTGTATCACCTACTACAGGAGCAACAATAGATGCAGCTCAATTTGGTATAGTAATCTGTATGCTTTTAATACCAAGTGCATCTATTTTTACGAAGACTATAATAGCCTTTATATTTTCTCTTATAGGAACATTTATGTTTATGAAAATAATAAGAAAGTTACAGTTTAAAAACATAATATTCGTACCATTAGTAGGTATAATGTTTGGAAATATAATAGGTTCTATGACCGACTTTATTGCATATAAATATGATTTGAGTCAAAATGTAAGTTCTTGGATGCAGGGTGACTTCTCTATGATACTTAAAGGAAATTATGAAATATTATACATAACAATACCTCTCATAATAGTAGCATATATTTATGCAAATAGATTTACTGTTGTTGGAATGGGGATGGATTTTGCAACTAACTTAGGTCTAAGTTATAAAAAAGTTGTCAATGTAGGTTTAATAATAGTAGCTCTTGTTACAGTATGTGTAGTTGTTACTGCTGGTAATATACCTTTTATAGGTCTAATAGTTCCAAATATTGTATCTCTATATATGGGTGATAATATAAGAGATAGTATATGGCATACAGGATTATTTGGGGCAATATTCGTACTTATATGTGATATTTTTGGAAGGATTATCATTTATCCATATGAAATATCTATAGGTCTTACAGTTGGTGTTATAGGAAGTATACTATTCCTTTACTTAATACTAAGGAGGAATATAAATGAAGCTTAGTCTTAATAAAAAAATTTATTTGATGACTGCATTACTCTTGATATCAATGGCATTTTTTTTAATCTATGGAATAGACATGAATAATCTAGACTATGTATTATCACAAAGAATACCAAAAATACTTGCTATGATACTAGGTGGAGGATGTATAGCATTTACTACTATAGTATTTCAAACAATTACTAACAACCAAATATTAACACCAAGTGTACTAGGACTAGATTCCTTATATGTAATGATTCAAACTATAATAGTATTTATATTTGGAGCAACCAGTAATCTTATTACAAATGAAAATTATAATTTTATCATTAATGTTACTATAATGATTGTAGCTTCAATGCTATTGTATAGAGCATTATTTGAAAGAAAAGAAAATAATATTTTCTTTTTAATCCTAGTAGGAATAGTTTTTGGAACTCTATTTAAAAGTGCAACAGCATTTATTCAAGTAATGATAGACCCTAATGAATTTCTAGCACTACAAACTAGCATAATGGCTAGTCTAAATAATATAAATACAAATGTATTATTAATTGCACTTATAATAGTTATTGCAACAATACCTTTTATATATGATGAGATAAAATATTTAGATATACTATCATTAGGCAGAGAACAAGCAATTAATTTAGGTGTAGATTTTGATAAAGTAGTAAAAAAAATGATAATCTTAATAGCAATTTTAGTTTCAGTATCAACAGCACTTATTGGACCTATGACATTTTTAGGACTTTTATTAGCCAATATAGCTAGAGAAGTTTTTAAAACATATAAACATACTTATTTAATTTTAGGTTCTATCTTGCTAGGGATGATTACGTTAATAATAGGTCAATTTTTTATACAACATATATTCAAATTTAATACAACATTAAGTGTAGTAATAAATTTTATAGGAGGAATTTACTTTATCCAATTATTATTAAAGGGGAGTAATAGATGATAGAAATAAAAAACATATTTAAAAAATATAAAAATAAAAATGTTGTAGATAATGTTTCTTTTAATATAGAAAAAGGAAAAATAACATCTTTTATAGGGCCAAATGGGGCTGGTAAAAGTACTGTGTTATCAATAGTAACAAGACTTATAGGAGGTGATAGTGGAGAAGTATTGATAGAAGGCAAAAGCTTAACTTCTTATAACAATAAAGAGCTAGCTAAAAAAATAGCTATACTTAAACAATCTAATAATATAACTTTAAAACTCACAATAAAAGAATTAGTTGGATTTGGGAGATTTCCATACAGTGAAGGAAATTTAACTCAAGAGGATGAAAAATACATTAATGAAGCTATAGATTATATGAAATTAACTGATATACAAGACAAATATTTGGATGAATTAAGTGGTGGACAAAGACAGAGAGCTTATATAGCAATGGTAATAGCCCAAAATACAGAGTACATATTACTTGATGAGCCACTTAATAATTTGGATATGAATCATTCAGTACAAATGATGAAGGTACTTAGAAGTCTTTGTGATGAGTTAGGTAAGACTATAGTGTTGGTCATGCATGACATAAATTTTGCTTCATGCTATTCAGATAATATAGTTGCACTTAAAAATGGAAAAATTGAAAAAGTAGGTCGTACAGATGAAATAGTCAATGAAAAAGTTTTAGGAGATATTTACGAAATGAGCTTTGACATTAAGCATATAAATGGAAATAAAATATGTGTCTATTTTTAAAATACTATAGATAAAAATCTATGAATTTTCTGATAAAAAATTTAAATGAAGACGAATATTAATAAAAAATGAGGGAGACATTAAGATGAATAAAAAAGCAGCAATAATAGCAACAGTGGCTATAGTAGGATTAGTAGCAGTATTTGCATTAGGTGGGAGCAAAAAAAGTGAGCAGAAAACATCAAAGGATTCAGATGTTACTATAAAAGTAACTCATAGTTTAGGAGAAACTGATGTAAAGTTAAAGCCTAAAAAAGTAGTGGTATTTGATTATTCAGCACTAGATACAATGGATGCACTAGGTGTTGGGGATAGTTTAGTAGGACTTCCAAAATCAAGTTTGCCAGTATCTTTAGAAAAGTATAAAGATGAAAAATATGTAGACTTAGGTGGATTAAAAGAACCAGATTTAGAAGGTATAAAATCAACAAATCCAGATTTAATTATAATAAATGGAAGACAAGAAGATTTTTATGAGCAATTATCTAAGATAGCACCAACAATAAGTACAAGTAAAGATGATAAGAAGTATTTAGAATCTGTTAAAAATAATATAAATAAAATAGCTAAAATATTTGGAGTAGAAGAGAAGGCTAATCAAGAATTTACTAAAATTGAAAAGAAAATAGAAGTTTTAAATAAAAAAGTAACAGAAAAAGACTTAAATGCTTTAACTCTTATGGTAAATGAAGGGAATTTAAGTGTATTTGGCGAAGAGTCTAGATTTAGCATATTATACAACAGTTTTGGATTTAAGAATAAAGATAAAAAGATAAAGGAATCAAGTCATGGTCAAAATATTACTTTTGAATATGTAGCTAAACAAAATCCAGATATTATGTTTGTAATAGATAGAGGTATAGCTACTGGTAGTGATGTGAAAGCTGGTTTAACAGCTAAATCTGTTTTAAATAATGATGTAATAAAATCTATGGATGCTTATAAAAATGATAATATAATATACTTGGATGCACCAACATGGTATGTAAATGATGGTGGCCTTACATCTTTAAATAAAATGATAGATGATGCTTCAAAAGCAGTTAATAAATAGGAATATTACTATAGTATATATGCTTTACATGATAATTATATGGGGGTGTCTCAAAATGAGCTTTTTAGTTCATGAGGCACTCTTTTTTGTATGAAATCAAATATATTTTCATCATTTTAACAATGAAAAAGAGACTTATCTCTATTTTGAGACAGCCTCTTTTATGATTTATATTAGTATAGTTAATAACATTATAGGCTTTCCTTTAGCTATCGTTTATTTAATTAAAAAATATAGTTTATTATATACAAGACTATTTAATATAAATATTATGTTGTGAAAAAATTTCTTTGACAATAATTATTTCATCATTGAGTGTATCTTTTAAGATTTTTGCAAATAAGTCAATATCTTTCATTTTTAAAGCTTTTAATATATCTTGTACAAATGTAGCAAATATTTCATGTGACATATGCATCTCCATTCTATATACTTTAAGTGAATATCCCCATAATAGTAAAGCATAAAGCTTGCTATACACTTCTTTAATATATTCAAGAGGATTCATTTTACCAATAAAGCTTATACATGTACCAAGAGATAAAAAATAAGATTTATTTTCTAACTGAACAGCTAACTTTTGTTCAAATAAATATAGTTCATCTTCACTTAAGAATTTTAAAGTTGTTTTTGCAACATTTTCACATGTTAAGGTTATAAAACTTAAACTATGAAAAAACATAATCAGATTTTTTTTAATTGATGGTTTGGAAAAGTCAGGTTTTATAGACTCTTTATATATATCAATTACTTGTGTACCTTTGCCATTGAGTGTCTTGGTGATGCCAATATTGTTTAGTAAACTGATAGACCTACGTATTGTGCTAACAGAGACTTTATATTCCTCAGCTAAAGAAGCAAAAGATGGCAAAAAATTTCCATAAGGATAAATACCTTTACTGATTTTACAGATTAAATTGACCACAATAGAATAACAAAGTTGAGGTCTAGTTCTATATATATACCATTCAAATGGGATTTTATCTATTTCCTCAACTATATCTATAGTTGAATATATATGATTTAAAATATTTGTAACCATCTTTTCTTGAAAAATATCAAATCTCAAAATTACAGACTTATAATCACTAGATTCAATATCATTAATAATTTGATTAAAGGTTTCTATTATCATTTGTTGATTATAAACAACAGCATCATCCTCTATCCTTAAATATGGAAATCTTAGGAATCTAATAGTATCCCAAAAAAGATTTAATACAAGTGGATTTTCGAGTGCTTGTAAAATAATAAGGTGATAACTTATTAAACGTTGTTGATTACGTATATCTATATTATTTGAAATATCAAGAAGGTCTTTTAAATTGTTTTCATCTAAATAAGTACAGCCTTCAACCAAAAGTGGATAAAAAAGGAGCTTTGTAGATTTGTATAAATCTATAACAGTTTCTTTTATTGCTGAAAAATAATTAATTGAATACTGTTTTTTAGCTTTCTCATCTTGTTCAAAAATGACAACAGATGTTCGTTTAACTCTAATAGAAATATACCCATCATCTTGCATTCGTGATAGAGCAGTACGAGCTGTTTGTGGTGCAACCCTAAATTGTTTACAAATTATCTCAATAGAAGGTAGCGTTTGTCCTTTTTTATAATATCCAAATAATATACGTGATACATAATATTCATAAATTAAATAATATAAGCTATATTCACGCTTCAAAGTATTTACACCTCCCATTATTATACAACTCATTTGCTGAATATTATTTTATCATTTTATGTTTAAAAAGACTAGCTAGAACTTGCGGTTTATTAGTTAGTTTGATACAATTAATCTAGTATATACATGAACAAGGTTATGTTATTATATTAATAATTCAATGGTTATACTTGGGTCTGTATTCAAGAAATATAAAAAAATACTAGATGTAATTAAGGAATAGTATTGTATTTTTATAGAGGGAGAATTTTATTGGATTAGAGTTAATATTGAAACTGTATATAAATACATAGAATTACTTGCATATATAACTAGAAAGAATAAATATTATTGATAATAAAAAAGAAAAACATATGATTGTTGGTAATTTTGAGAAAATGATGTTTTATGAAAACATGCAATGCCAAAAATAAACTATGAAGAATAAAATTTTCTATGCTTTAATTAACAAGAGAATTTTATTAAAGTTTAATACACGTTATTTGAGAAAAGTAATTATATAATATTTCACTTAGTCGGTTATTAAAAATATTCAGAAAATTCATTTAAGGAATCATACTAATTATTTATAACCTATAAAAAACTAGTTAGAATAATTGTAGAATATCTTATAAACGTGAAAACATAGAGGATAGAGGTATTTTATGAAGCGATTTTTAAAGATAACTATCTTAGTTTTATTTGTTTTATTAATTTCTATAAGTTACATTTCTGTTCAATTAATTCATAACATTGGAGATTATGGAAAGTTGATTAATTATGTTGGTATTGTTCGTGGAGCTAGTCAACGTTTAACTAAATTAGAGATGAATCTTCAACCAAATGACGAACTAGTAGAATATATCGATGAAATTTTACAAGAATTAAATACAGGACATGGAAAATATGGTCTAGTAGTCACTGACTGCAAAAAATATAATGAGTATTTATCTTTATTAGAAAGAAAATGGGACGATTTAACTATTGAAATTAAAAAAGTAAGGATGGAAGAAGATAGTAGCAAGTTATTAAAAACAAGTGAAGAATTTTTTGAGATTGCAAATGACACAGTATTTGAAGTAGAACATTATTCTAAGGAAAAAAGCAATTACTTAATGACCCTAATAATTATAATATCGATTGTAGGTATAGTAGCATGGATTATATTGATTATACAGTATAATAGAAGATTAATTAGACTCGAAAAATTAAACGTAGATTTAAAAAATATTGCATATAAAGATGAACTTACAGGAGCAAATACTATAGAAAAATTTAAGTTGGATGCAGAGAAGTATATTTATAAGTATAAAGATAAGAAATTTGCTATATTTTATATTGATTTTGAAAATTTTAAGTATATCAATGATATATTTGGATACGATTATGGTGACATGATATTAAAACGTTATTCTAATCTTATGATGGATGATATTGGAAAATACGAAATATTTGCAAGAGAGATTGCAGATAGATTTGTTGCATTAAGATGTTATGTAGATAAGGAGACTTTACTAAGAAGACAACAAATCGTAGATGATAAGTTGATTAATATTACAGATGAAATTAAAAATAAATACAGTATTACCATTGTCAGTGGAATTTGTTGTATTGAAGATATGAATGAAAAATTAAATATAGACGATTTGATAAATCGTGCAAATTTTGCACAAAAGACTGTCAAAAACAAACCAGGTACTAAGTATGCTTTTTATAATGAAAATATTCGTAAAAAAATGATTGAAGAAAATACAATTAAGAGTAGAATACATGAAGCGCTCAATAGAAGAGAATTTGTTGTTTATTTACAACCCAAAGTTAATTTACATACTCAAAAAATAGATTGTGCAGAAGCCTTAGTACGTTGGATGACACCAGATAAATGTGTGATATCTCCAGCAATATTTATTCCAATACTGGAAAAGGAATTTTTTATTAGTTTGGTAGACCAATATGTTTTTGAAGAGGTATGTAGATGGATTAGAAAAAGATTAGATGAAAATAAAACAATTATTCCTATATCAGTTAATGTTTCTAAGATACAATTTTATAATGCTAAATTTGTAGAAACTTATTCTCAAATAAAAAATAAACATAATATACCTAAAAATACTATAGAAATTGAATTTACAGAAAGTGTTGCTTTTGAAAATCAAGAGCATCTTTTAGAAATTGTACACGACTTACATGAAAGTGGCTTTACTTGTTCTTTGGATGATTTTGGAAAGGGATACTCGTCTCTAAGTGTTTTGAAAGATTTACCATTTGATGTTTTAAAGCTTGACTCAATGTTTTTTAAAGAGAGTTTAAATAAAGAAAAAGAGAAGATAGTAATAAAAAATATTATACAGATGATAAAAGAGTTAAATATTATAACTGTTGCTGAAGGTATTGAATATAAGGAACAGGTTGAATTTCTCAAAGAGATTGGGTGTGATTTGGTTCAAGGGTTTGTTTTTTATAAACCAATGCCAATGTCAGAGTTTGAAGAAATATTGGATAAAGAAATTGTTTATAGTTTATAATAGTTAAAATAAATTTAATACATAGCAATCTAATAAAGTACTTATAATATAAGTACTTTATTAGATTTATTAACTATTTGAAACGTATAGTGATACAAGTACTGAAAATAGTATCAATATATATTATATGCGATTTTAAATAAATAATTATATGAAAACTATAAATTCTTATAAGGTCCTATACGAGGTGCAAATAATATGAACTTATTAGTAGTATTGATGGTGAAAACATAAATAAAGACTATAAGTAGTTTTACTTATAGTCTCTTAAATAGTATTATTTTCTTCCTGCAACCCATTTTAAGCCCCAGTTAAATTCATCATCCATTTCTCTATGCCCTTTAAAGTATTTAACTACTTTTTCAACACTAAATGTTTCATCATTTACATTTTCTATTAATGCTATTGAGCACATGTTATAACCGTTTTTATGTTCATCAAGCTTAACCACTAAATCAGAATCTTGTTTTTGTTTAATAGTTACAATCCCATCAGCTTCTGACCAATTAGCCACACCTTCATAAATAAAAGCATAAATCAATATTCTTTTTATTTCTTTTATCTTGTTACCATTAATTCTTATATTTTCGCCTTGAGTATTGCTTCCTGTTCGGTCATCTCCATCTAGTTGAGCAAAAGGAGGATGTTCTAAATTACCAAAGGAATTGCCTAATGCTTGAACAGCACCTTTTACACCGTTTTTCATTTCAAACAAGCAACCCAAATCTAAATCTATATTACTACTTCTTAGAGCTCCAAAAAAGCCCTTTTTTTGTACTTTTTGATTCCAATTTAAATTAACTAAAATCTCACCTAAATCGGTATTTTCTTTTTTTGTAAGATTTATTTTTTGTCCTTTTTTCAATTCTATAGCCATAGTAATCTTCCTCCACAAACATAGATTTACTTAAATGGTAGCACTTAATAAGTCAATATTCAACAAGATTACAATAATAATGTTAAAATTATACTGATTCTACTAAAAAACAGGAATTACAATTCCTTTGTATTTTTCTTCAATTAAGTTTCTTGCTTTATCTGATGTAAGAACTTCTTGTAAAACTTTAATTTTTTCACTATCTTTATCCTCAGTTCTAAATGCTAAAAGGTTAGCATACTCATCATTCACTGGTGCTGTGTAGATTCCATTTTTATTAGCATCAAGACTAGCAGGTACTGCGTAAGTAGTATCTATAAATGCAGCAGTTACATCTGGAAGAGAAGATGGTATTTGAGCAATATCTAATTCTTTGAATTGTATGCCCTTTGGATTTTCAATTATATCTTTAGGACTAACTAAATTATTTTCTTTAGGTAAAGTTAAAAGCCCTATACTTTCAAGATATCTAAGGTCTTTAGAACAAGAAGATGGATTGTTGCTTATTGCAATTGTATCTCCTTTTTTAAATTCATCAACAGATTTTATTTTGTAAGAGTAAAGTATCGCTGGACATACATATAGTTTAGTCCCAGCCATTATTTTATAGCCTTTAGCTTTAACAGCCTCTTTTAGATAAGGCTCATGTTGAAATAGATTTGCATCAATTTCGCCATTATTTAAAGCTTCATTTGGAAGTATGTAATCATCAAAGTTTTTAACTTCTAAAGTATAACCTTTTTCTTCAATAAGTGGTTTTAATTCTTCTAATAACTCACCACCTGGAACTAGAGTAGCACCAACAACAATTTTTTTATCGTCTTTAGATTTTGAACATCCAACTACCGATAAAGTAAATACTAGACATAATAACAAACTTAATAATTTTTTGAATTTCATAAAAATTCCCTCCTGAATATAATTGATTAGTTAAAAATAAAATACCCTCTTTTTATCACATTGTGAAAATAAAATAAGCCTGAGTGTAAACTCAGGCTTTAAAAGCTAATTTAAACTCATCTTTCAGTACAATACTGCAGGATTTAGCACCAATGTATATTAAAATATACTGGTTGCTGGGTTTCACAGGGCCAGTCCCTTCACCACTCTGGATAAGAAGTATTAATTTTTAATTATGTTATACATATTAGCATGATTTTCTATATCTGTAAACATAATTTTGTAAATATTTTAAAGTTTTTGTTATTTTTACTTAACACCTAAAATTCCAGAAACTAAAATATTAGTATCAGCACCCAAGAAATAGTCATTTATTTCAATACTATCTAAAATAGTTCTTAATGAATTTTCCTCATGTTTTGTACCAACAAGTTTATCCTCTACAAAAGATACATCACACTTTCCAAAAAAATCTCCAAAAAACTTTATACTGGTTATTATGCCTTTATCAACATTTAAGTTAAATTCTACATTTCCACCAGCATATTTTAATTCATTTGAAAGAGAATATTTTGGTGAATTACCAAAATTCCAATCCCAAGTCTCATATTTTGATTTAGTAAGTTTTTCTATTCTCTCTATGTCATATTTACTTAGAGAATAATTTGTATTATCAGCATTTGTTGCAGAGAGATAATTCATTATAGCATCTTTAAACTCAAGTATATTCATATCATATTGTAGATGTTCACTTATATTGGTTACACGAGACTTTACAGATTTTATACCTTTACCTTCAAATTTTATGGGTTTGACCTTTAGTGCATTTGAAAGGTCATTTATTTCAGATGAAAATAAAAGTGTCCCATGATGCATTACCTTATTCTTATAGTTATGTTGAGCATTTCCAGAGAACTTTTTACCCTCTATAAGAAGGTCATTTCTTCCAGAAAACTCAGCACTGACATCTAAAGTTTTAAGTAGGTCTATTATTGGTTGAGTGAATCTTCTGAAATCACTAAAACTATTATTATTACAAGCTATAAATGTAAAGTTTATATTTCCTAAATCATGAAATACAGCTCCTCCGCCAGATTGTCTTCTAACAACTGGTATTGAATGTTCTCTTATATATTCTAAGTTTATTTCAGAGAGTGTATTTTGATTTTTTCCAACAATTATAGAAGGTTCATTCCTCCATAAAATAAATAAATCTTCATCAAAATTTTTAAGTAAATATTCTTCCATTGCTAAATTAAAATAAGGGTTTGTTTTTTCATTGTAAATTAATAACATTAAAGTAATTCCTCCATATAATTGATAAAATTTTTTTAGATGATTTTAGTACAATTAATTTTATAATTCGACAATGATATAAAAAATCCTTTAAAGTAAAATTTTTAAAACTGTCTTGCAAAGTTTAAATAAATAATATATACTCAAAATATATTTAATAAAAGTGAATAAAAGGGTAGAGGCGCAATAATCTATCAGTACCAATAAGGAGCTAAGCACAAAGAATTATTGGGAAAGGGGATATTGCCGAAGTTTTATAATCGATGCTTTAAGATTATATTGCTGGGGGTACATAAAATATATGTACAACTGTCACAGGTTTATTTGTGGTGAGCTATCATTTAAGGAATTATATTATATTTGTTTTTTAGTATTATCAATATATTGTAATGTTTAAGCCTTGAGTGTTTACCACTCAAGGCTTTTTTATTTTATCATAACCCATAATACCCTATGTAATTCACAAAATTAAAAAGAGAGGGAGATTTATATGAGAAATAAAAAATTTGATATTATTTTTCTGACGACAATTATGTTTATAATGTCAACTGTAATGGTGTTTGCAGAGGAAGATATAGATACCATTGCACTAGCTAACGCAGAAAAATTTGGAATCTTAACTTTAATACCACCATTAGTTGCTATAATACTTGCATTTATAACTAAAAATGTAATAATTTCTTTACTGCTAGGAATTCTTTCTGGAAGTTTTATAATTCAAGTTAGTGGAGTTAATGTATTTGCTGCATTTATACAAGCGTTTTTAGACTTAGTAGATAGAGCTTTAGTATCTCTATCAGACCCATGGAATGCAGGGATAATACTGCAAGTTTTAGCAATTGGGGGAGTAATAAATCTCGTTGCCAAGATGGGTGGTGCCAAGGCTATAGCTGAAGCACTTGCAAAGAGAGCAAAATCAGCTAAAGGTACACAGATTATAACTTGGTTTTTAGGTCTTTTAGTTTTCTTTGATGATTATGCGAATTCATTAATTGTAGGACCTATGATGAGACCTGTTGCAGATAAAATGAAAATATCAAGAGAAAAATTAGCATTTATAATAGATGCTACAGCAGCACCAGTTGCTGGGCTTGCCATAATATCTACATGGATAGGTCTTGAAGTTGGTCTAATACATGATGCTTTTGAAAGCATAAGTGTAGATGTTGATGCGTTTGGTATATTTTTAAATACAATACCATTTAGATTTTATAATATATTAATATTAGCATTTATTGTAATTTCAGCATTGTTATTAAAAGAGTTTGGACCAATGAGAAAAGCTGAAATAAAATCTAGAAATAGAAAAATTGGTACAAATCTTGATGAAGGTGTTGAAGAGTTAGACGATTTAGCTCCAAAAAATGGAGTAAAACTAAGCGTGTGGAATGCTATAATTCCAATAGGTACATTAATAGTAGTTGCATTAGTATCATTCTATTATAGTGGATATACATCTATAATGGGAGGGGAAGATAAAGCTTTAATACAATTGTTTACAAATTCACCATATTCTTTTGAAGCAATAAAAGAAGCATTTAGTGCATCTGATGCATCTAGAGCATTATTTCAATCTGCATTAGTTGCAAGTTTAGTTGCTATTATAATGGCTGTAGTTAAGAAGATTTTTACAATATCAGAAGCAATTGATGTTTGGATAGATGGAATGAAAAGTTTAGTAATCACTGGTGTAATATTAATCCTTGCTTGGTCATTAAGTTCAGTAATAAAAGAGTTGGGTACAGCTAAATTCTTGATACATTTATTATCAGGTTCATTGCCTCCATTCTTACTACCAAGTTTAATATTTGGCTTAGGAGCAATAATATCTTTTGCTACTGGAACTGCTTATGGAACAATGGGTATACTAATGCCACTTGCAATACCACTTGCATATTCATTAAATCCTGACATGTCTTATGTAATAGTAAGTACAAGTGCAGTTTTAACAGGTGCAATATTTGGGGACCATTGTTCTCCAATTTCAGATACAACAATACTTTCTTCAATGGGAGCTGGTTGTAATCATATAGACCATGTTAATACTCAAATGCCATATGCTATATTTACAGCAATAATTACTATTGTATTTGGATATATACCAGCTGGACTTGGATTGCCAATATATATAGTATTACCAGTTGCTATAGCTGCTGTATTTTTAGGTATTCAAATTATAGGAAAGAGAGTAGATGAAGCAGAAATAGAACTTGCAGAATAAGGCTGTAAAAGAATTTCACCTTTTATTATCATTATTTTGTTTATTTTTAGATAATTTTAAAAAGTTATTGAAAATAATAGCGAAATATAGTAAAATAAAAGAGTGATAAGCGGATGTGGCGGAATTGGCAGACGCACTAGACTTAGGATCTAGCGCCATTGGCGTGGGGGTTCGACTCCCTTCATCCGCACTTTACAGTACTTAGTTGTGCTGAAAAAAACTGGGGTTGCTGGCTTTCGGAGTGGGCTATCCCGTTTTTATTTTTTGATATATGTGACAGATTAGCACTTTAATATGAAGTGCTTTTTTTATAGGTGAAAAACAGTATATTCATTCATTTTTGCTTGATTATACTTCAGCTATTAGAGTATGCTTTAGTCAAGAATTTGTTAAGAAGTAATGTTCACATTCTTGATGAAATAGTGAATAATAAGTATCTTTACTAAGACAGAAATGAAATAACTAAACAGTTAAATAATATTATAATTAGGACAAGAAACAAGTAGATAAATTAAACTTTGTAGGAGGATATTATGGAAAAATACATATGGTTGTTTCCATTACTTTTTATTTTTCATGATATGGAAGAAATAGTAGGCTTTGGAATATGGCTTAAAAAAAATAAATCAATGCTTGATAAGAAGTATCCATTTGTTAGTAAAAATTATGAAAATTATAGCACTGAAGGTATGGCATTTGCTGTGTTTGAAGAACTTATTCTATGCCTTATTTTCTGTATACTTGCAGTTATAACAGACAATCAGTATGTATATCTATTATGGTTAGGTAGTTTTATCGCATATACTTTGCATCTGGTAATTCACATAGGACAGTCAATCATAATAAGAAAATATATACCTTCACTCATTACTAGCATCATATGCTTGCCAATAAGCATTTGGTGTATAAGTAAGAGTATTTGTATACTTAATTGTGAAATAAGCACAACAATTCTGTATAGTATGATTGGCATTATAATTGTGGCATTGAATTTAAAGTTTGCACAATCACTGATTGGAAAATTTACAAAGTGGATGTCAAATATGTAAATTTCAAAAATCTTATTTTTCACAAGCTTATAATTGCAAACGATTTCATCAAGTGTATGAATATACTTTTAACATGTTATAGTAAATCTCAATACAAATTTACATTTGGTTCTTTGTGTGTTATTTTAATAATAAATTAAGTGAAAATGTTATTTTGCATTAATATATAATATCTTTATAAAAGAGTGAATAATATAAAAGAGAAATAATTGATAATAAAAACTTAACAAAAAAATTAATACATAAAAAAAAAAAAATATAATGTGTTGACATTTGATTTAAATATTCATAAAATAAAATTGAAAATAAATATTTCCAAGTGAGATTAGCGAGAGAGACCTTTATACAAAAAGGCGCCGAAGAAGAAATTTAAGAAATGCCAATCCTTAGAGAAGCTTTCAGGCAAAAATATCGCTAATTGATGGGACTCTGGAGAGACTTAAGTTAAATACTATAAGTCACCGAAGAAGCAGAATAATATTAAATTATTAAATCTTTCAGGTATACAAACAGGGATATATAGGCTAGGGTTATTTCCTATGCTTATATATTTTTTTTATGGGAAAATACAGGACATAATGGTAAAGTTGCTTAAATATAATAGGTTTAATTTTATGGGGAGGGTTATATATGAATGAATTAAAAAGAGTGCCTTTGTATAATACACACAAAGAGCTTGGTGCAAAGCTTGTTGAATTTGCTGGTTGGGAAATGCCTTTAGAATATGAAGGAATAAACAAAGAGCATGAAATGGTTAGAAAAAGTGCAGGTATATTTGATGTATCTCACATGGGAGAAGTAGAAGTAAAAGGAGTAGAATCAGAAAAATTTATACAAAACCTAGTTACAAATGATATAAGTGTATTAAAAGTCAATGACATCATATATACACCTATGTGCTATGAAAATGGTGGAGTAGTTGATGATTTATTAATATATAAGTTTGGGGAAGAAGATTATTTGTTAGTAATAAATGCAGGAAATATAGACAAAGATGTTGACTGGATAATGAAGCAAAGTGAAGGGTATAAAGTAAATATAAAAAATATATCTAATGAAGTTTGTCAATTAGCAGTTCAAGGGCCTAAAGCAGAAAAAATTCTTCAAAAAATCACAGATATAAATTTAGAATTAATAAAATTTTATAAGTCAAAGCCAGAAATAAAAGTGTCTGGATATCCTTGTTTAGTTTCGAGAACAGGATATACTGGAGAAGATGGTTTTGAAATATATTGCAAAAATGAACATGTAAAATTAATTTGGGATGAAGTCCTAAAAGTTGGAGGAGAAGAGATATGTCCAGCTGGTCTAGGTTGTAGAGATACTTTAAGATTTGAAGCAGCTTTACCTCTATATGGACATGAAATAAATGAACACATATCTCCACTTGAAGGAGGATTATCTATTTTTGTAAAGGTAAATAAGGAATCATTTATTGGCAAATCAATCTTAGCAGAAGAGAAAGAAAATGGCGTTAAAAGAAAGTTAGTAGGATTTGAAATGCAAGGTAAAGGAATGCCTAGAAATGGATACGATATAAAAGTTGCAGATAAAACAGTTGGCTTTGTAACTACTGGGTGTGCATCTCCAACAACAGGAAAAATCTTAGGAATGGGAATTATAGATGCTGAATATGCAAAAGCAGGAAATGAAATAGGTATAGCGATTAGAAAAAAAGTTGTTCCTGCTATAACAGTTAAGAAGCCTTTTTATAAAAAACAATATAAAAAAGATAATGTTGTAGTAAATAAAGAAAATAAATTTTCATATATACCTGCCACAAATGAAGATAAGGAAAAAATGTTAAAAGTAGTTGGATTAAACTCAGTTGATGAATTATTTTCAGATGTACCAGATGAACTAAAATTAAAAAGAGATTTAAATCTAGACAGTGGAAAGTCTGAATTAGAAGTTAGTAAAATAGTAAAAAGATTGTCAGAAGAAAATTTAAGTCTAGAAGATTTGACTTGTTTTCTTGGAGCAGGTGCATATGACCATTATATCCCATCAATTATAAAACATATAACTTCAAGATCAGAATTTTATACAGCATATACTCCATATCAAGCAGAAATAAGTCAAGGAACTTTGCAAGTAGTGTTTGAATTCCAATCTATGATTGCAGAAATTACTGGTATGGAAATTGCAAATGCATCAATGTATGATGGAGCGACTGCGGCAATAGAAGCATGTATAATGGCAATGAATCAAACTAGAAAAAGTAAAATAGTAGTATCAAAAACTACACATCCAGAAACTTTATCAGTACTAAAAACTTATTTACAATATAAAGATTGTGAAATAGTAGAAATTGATTTTTGTAATGAATATGGAATTACAGATATAGAAAAATTAAGCGCTTCTGTAGATAAAGATACAGCATGTGTCCTTATACAAACTCCTAACTTCTTTGGAATTATTGAAGAGATGGAGGAAATAGAAAAGATAACTCATGAAAATAAAGCTATGTTAATTATGAGTGTTGACCCAATATCATTAGGTGTTTTAAAGACACCAGGTGAAATAGGAGCAGATATTGTTGTTGGAGAAGCTCAATCACTAGGAAATCCTCTTAATTTTGGAGGTCCTTATGTAGGATTTTTGGCTAGTAAATCTAAATATACAAGAAAAATGCCAGGAAGAATAGTTGGGCAAAGTTTAGATACAGAAGGGAAAATTGCATATGTATTAACTTTACAAACTAGAGAGCAACATGTAAGAAGAGAAAAAGCAACTTCTAATATATGTTCAAATCAGGCACTAAATGCTCTTGTAGCATCAATATACATGGCTACTATGGGTAAAGAAGGATTTAAAGAAGTTGGTATGCAATCAATGAAAAAAGCACACTATGCTTATAATAAACTTGTGCAAACAGGAAAATACAGACCTATATTTAAAGGAAGATTTTTTAAAGAATTTACAGTACAAGGAAATTATAATATAGATACTATAAATGATAAACTTTTAGAAGAAAATATATTAGGTGGTTATAATTTAGAACACAATTATCCAGAATTAAAAAATTCAACTTTACTTTGTGTAACTGAAAAAAGAAGTAAAGATGAGATAGATAAGCTAGTTGGAATAATGGAGGGGTTATAATGAAAGAATATAATAGTTTGTTAATAGATATATCTAAAAAAGGTAGAAAAGCATATTCACTTCCAGAGTTAGATGTAGATGATATAAAAATAGAAGATATGATTGACCCAAGTATGGCTAGACAAAATGAATTAAACTTACCAGAAGTTGGTGAATTAGAATTAGTTAGACATTATACTTTATTGTCAAATAAAAACTTTGGTGTTGATACAGGTTTTTATCCTTTAGGTTCTTGTACAATGAAATATAACCCTAAAATTAATGAAGATATGGCAGCACTTCCAAACTTTACTGGAATGCATCCATATCAATCTCCAGATACAGCACAAGGTTCTCTTGCTCTTATGTATGACTTGTCAAATAAACTTGCAGAAATTACAGGTATGGATGAAGTTACACTTCAACCTTCAGCGGGTTCACATGGTGAGTTTACAGGTCTTATGCTTATAAAAGCGTATCATGAGAATAGAGGAGACCATAAAAGAACTAAAGTAATAATTCCAGACTCTGCACATGGAACTAATCCAGCAAGTGCAGCTATGGCAAATTTTGATGTAATTCAAATAACATCTGATAAAAATGGTGCTATAGATATAGATGCGTTAAAAGAAGTTTTAAATGATGAAGTAGCAGCTCTTATGCTTACTAATCCAAGTACTCTTGGACTATTTGAAAAAAATATAAAAGAAATAGCTGACCTTGTACATGAAGCAGGTGGTCTTTTGTATTATGATGGTGCAAACATGAATGCTATTATGGGGATAACAAGACCTGGAGATATGGGATTTGATGTAGTTCATCTTAATCTTCATAAGACATTTTCAACTCCTCATGGTGGTGGTGGTCCAGGAGCTGGACCTGTTGGAGCTAAAAAAGAGCTAATACCTTTTTTACCAATTCCAGTAATTGAAAAACAAGAAGATAAATATGTATTAAACTATGACAAACCAAAGTCTACTGGAAAAATTAAAAATTTCTATGGAAATTTTGGAGTCCTTGTAAGAGCTTACACATATATATTGACAATGGGAAGAGATGGGCTTAAAGAAACTAGTGAAATGGCAGTTCTAAATGCTAATTATATAAAAGAAAGTATAAAAGATGATTATATTTTACCAATAGATATTTTATGTAAACATGAGTTTGTATTAGGAGGATTACCAAAAGGAGAAGCAAATATAAAAACTATTGATATAGCAAAGAGATTGTTGGATTATGGATATCATCCTCCAACAATGTATTTCCCTCTTATTATAAATGAGGCACTTATGATAGAGCCAACAGAAAGTGAGAGTATAGAAACATTAGATAGTTTTATTGAAGCTATGAAGGATGTTGCCAAAGAAGCTAAGGAAGAACCAGAATTACTAAAAACTGCTCCACATAATACTTTAGTTAAAAGAGTTGATGATGCAAGAGCAGTGAAAAAGCCTATATTAACATGGTCACAAATAAAATAATAAATAATTTAAATATAAAGAAATTTTGTATTTGTATTAAAAAGCTATCTAAACTATCTTAAATTAGATAGCTTTTTTATATATATGTTGACATACATGGTATGTACTGTTAAAGTTTTTTATATATTATTAGAAAATGTGAGGATGTTAAATTTATGAACAAAGTAAGTGATGTAACAAAAGGTTATACCCTAGGGGTATTGGCAAATATTTTATTTGGATTTTCTTTTTATTTTACTAAAACAGTATTAAATTTGGTTGACAATAAAGTTTTTACAGTATTATCATTGAGATTTACAATTGGATTGATAACAGTAATATTATTATATAAGTTTAAATTTATAAGCTTAAATTTTAAAGGAAAAGATATTAAATCTCTTTTGATTTTATGTATGTTTCAACCCTTTCTATATTTTATGCTTGAGACATTTGGAGTTAAGTATACATCTACATCAGAAGTTGGTGTTATGATATCTATGATACCAGTAGTTACAGGGATTATGGGAATTATATTTTTAAATGAAAAAATGAATTTAAAGCAAGTAGCATGTATTATAATTGCAGTTTTTGGCGTTATAATAGTAAATTTACAAAATACAGGTAATCAAACAAGTAGTATGCTTGGAAGAGTAATGATACTTGGGGCAGTAATTTGTGCAGGTGCATATGGTGTATATGTGAGAAAGTTATCTAAAAGCGAATTTACACCAATTGAAATAACAGCAGCGATGCAACTAATTGGAACAATATCATTTATATCAATATCTGTTGGTGGTGAATTGATATCAGGGAATCTAATAGAATATGCAAAAGAATTATTCAATATGGAGATTGTATTTCCAATAGTTTATTTAGGTATTGGGTGTTCTTTGTTAGCTATGTTTTTAAATAACTACTCAAGGTCTAAACTAGAGGCTGTAAAATCATCAATATTATCAAATATAGCTACAGTGGTATCTATATTTGCAGGAGTATTTTTACTGAATGAAAAGTTCAATCTTTATAGTATTGTAGGAAGTGTGCTTATAATAATTTCAATTATAGGAATGGTTATATATGGCAAAGAAAAATATGAAGATTTGGAAACTGAATATACAAACTAGTTTTATTTTATAGAACATAATAAACCTGTTTATTCTTTTAACTTAATTTAAACTTAATATAAATTTCTGAATATCTCTTTATAACTTCTTAAATGTCAGTATAGCCTTATTTTATAGGCTTTACTGGCTTTTCTTATACGTTCGATACTTCTCGTTTCTTCTTATATCTCTTCATGTTTTGACTTTCAAAAATGGTAAGAAAGTGGTAAATACGTTAGGAAATTAGGCTCATCATTTCGCTTTTTACTCCGTCTATAGCGGTATAGAATGACGCTATGAGTGAATGCTTGTAATTGTTGATAGTCTGATAGGCATAACCATTCTCTTTTATTCTAACAGGCCATTCCTTAGTGGCAGAGGATTTTATACTGTCAATGATCTTATTCCCCAGCTTATCCTGTTTCTTTTCCCTTAGAGAAATACAATCACGTTTTCCTGCTGGTACTCTGTCCGTAGAAAACAGTTTCCATGAATATATGGAACTGTTACAATATGGATGCGAAGAAATAGACAGTTTTTATTTTGTTTTTTGTTGGATAACTTGAATGTTAATATGCGTTGCTTGTATCAACGGGCAGTTCCTCGTACAATAGCGGTAACAAATAAAAGAATGGAGGGTATTCCTAATGTTAAATGAAAATATTAAAGCAATCAGAAAATCAAAAGGACTTTCACAAGCAGAACTTGCTATCAAGCTGAATGTAGTGCGACAAACAATCTCTAAATGGGAGCAAGGATTGTCAGTTCCCGATTCTGATATTTTAATCTCTATATCGGAAGTGCTTGAAACACCTGTAAGCACTTTGCTTGGAGAAACTGTTATTGAATCGAAAGTTGATGACTTAAAAGTGATTTCCGAAAAACTGGAAATTATAAACTTACAGCTTGCACAAAGAAAGACTGTGAGAAGAAAAATGTTTCGTTGGTTACTTATCTCATTGTGTGCAGTAATAGTAGTAATTTCTATGGTCTTAATAATATTAAATAGTCCTTACTTAGGTTGGAACTATAATGACCCTGAAACTGCTGTTGTCGGAGTAGTTTTTCACACATTTGAATGGGTGTTTGTCAGATTAGCACCTATTATCCTTATAGGGGCAATAGTGGGAATTTTCTTAACACGCAAGAAAGTATAAAACTACTATACTTTTGGAGTACAGGTCAAACTTAAAAATTACAGTTTTATAATTTCATATCTATACACACAAAGCAGTTAGTCTTAGGATTGACTGCTTTGTTTATAGAAAGGACACCCAAAAGGCATCCTATTGTCTGATTTACATTGTCATATCAAGGCTCATTCAATCGTGGTATATTCATGGTAAAATGAATGTTTTTCTACCTCTCAAAATACTTGAAAGTATAGTGTTTATGCGGATAATCGAAAATTAGATATAAAATTTGAAATTAAACTTAATAAAAATATAGCGAAATTTATAAAAAATTTAGGAAATCTTAAGAATTATGATATTTAAATCTTTAGATTTATGTTTTATTATATAAACTATAATAAGATATATTAAACTAAATTAGAATTTTACAATATATTTATAGATATCAATATTAAAGAAAAAGTTAAGCTGAAAGGAGTATAATATGGATAAAATTAACTTAAAAAGATATAATTGTGATATAAATGTTGGATTAAACAGTGAACAACTTCAAAGTAGAATAGATGACAATTTAATTAATGTATTTGATAATGGAAAAACTAAAACATACAAGCAAATTTTCAAAGATAATATATTTACACTTTTTAATCTTATAAATCTTGTTTTAGTTTGTTTGCTAGTTTCAGTTGGCTCTTTCAAAAATACCTTATTTATATTTATTGCTGTAATTAATACTATTATTGGTGTGATTCAAGAAATAAGAGCAAAAAGATTGTTGGACAAGCTATCTGTCATAGTATCAAGCAAAGTATCTGTTATAAGGGAAAAAGAGAAAAGAGAGATTGATGTTCAGAAATTAGTGCTAGACGATATTATGATTTTAAAAACAGGAAATCAAATTTGTGCAGATTCAAAGGTTTTGGAGGGAAAGTTAGAGGTAAATGAATCTCTAATCACAGGAGAATCTGATATTATTGTAAAAAGTAAAGGGGATTTTTTATATTCTGGTAGTTTTGTAGTTTCTGGAGATGCATTTGTAAAAGTTGAAAATATAGGAAAAGATAACTATGCAAATAAGATAGCTAGTGATGCTAAAATTTCCAAGAAACACAATTCTCAACTTAGAAATTCATTAAACGCAATATTAAAAGTTGTTGGTGTAATAATTATTCCTTTAGGAGTTATATTGTTTGTAAAACAACATTTTGGAAATGGGGATTCTATAGTAACATCTGTAGTAGGTACTGTGGCAGCTGTAAATGGAATGATACCAGAGGGACTGACTCTACTTACAAGTATTGCTTTAGCTGTTGGGACAATAAAGCTTGCAAGCCACAAGACATTAGTTCAAGAATTATATTGTGTAGAGACTCTTGCTAGAGTTGACACATTATGCCTTGATAAAACAGGTACAATTACAGAAGGTAAAATGCAAGTTGATGATATAGTAATGCTTGAAAAAGTTAATGTAAACGAGATAATGGGAAATTTATGTAATTCTCTTAAAGATGATAATGCAACATTAAATGCTATAAGAGATAAATATGCTATTTCAGATACATATAAAGTTAAAAATTTGATTCCATTCTCATCAGCAAGAAAATATAGTGGTGTTGTTTTTGAAAATGAAGGTACATACTTAATAGGAGCTTTTGAATTTATTTTTAAAGATAGATATAAAGACTTAAAAATAGAGATTGAAAAATATTCTAAAGCAGGAAATAGAGTAATAGCTTTAGCTCATAGTAACTCTTATATGGAAGATAATAATATACCTGAAGATATAAAGCCACTTGCTTTTATACTGATATTAGATAAAATTAGGGATGAGGCCAAGGAAACTTTAGAGTTTTTTTATAATGAAGGTGTGGATATAAAGATTATATCTGGAGATAATCCGATAACGGTAAGTGAAGTAGCAAGAAAAGCAGGTCTTAAAACAGCCAGTAGATTTATTGATGCAACAACACTTAAAAATGAGAAAGACATATACAATGCGGTTGATAAATATAGTGTTTTTGGAAGAGTAAGCCCACAACAAAAGAAACAAATGATTGTAGCATTAAAACAACAAAATCGTACAGTAGCAATGACAGGAGATGGTGTAAATGATGTATTAGCACTTAAAGAAGCTGACTGTAGTATTGCGATGGCATCTGGAAGTGATGCTACCAAAAATGTTTCTAATTTAGTGTTATTAGATTCAAACTTTGCATCCATGCCAAAGGTTGTTATGGAAGGAAGAAAGGTAATCAATAATATTCAAAGAGCATCTTCTTTGTTTTTAGTAAAGACAATATTTTCATTCTTCTTATCGCTATTAACATTATTTTTCTTTAGTAGACAGTATCCATTTGTACCAATCCAATTATCATTGATTGGAGCTGTAACAGTAGGTATACCATCATTCTTTTTAGCTCTTGAGGCAAATAGAAGTAGAATTTCAGGAAATTTCTTACTTAATATATTAAAAAATGCTTTACCAGGAGCACTATGTGTAACATTAAATGTAATTATTGTTTACAATATAGTTGAATACTTGGGTTATAGTTCAAGTGTATTTTCTACAATGTGTGCTATACTAACTGGTATATGTGGTCTTTTGATATTAAGACAGCAATGCTTGCCATTTAATAAAGAAAGATTATTTTTAATTGTAAGTATGACTATAGCATTTGTTGTTGGAATCCTATTTTTAGGTGGATTATTCTCATTTGTAGCTCTAAGTAAAGAGCTAATCCTTATAACTCTGGTATTAGCAGTATTAATGCCGATTATGATAAAAGTTATGTTATTTGTATTAGATGAGATACTATACACAATAGCTCCAGATTTAAACTGACTTGAATAATATAAAAAAAGAGCAACTTAATATTAAATAGAGTTGTTCTTTTTTTATCTACATTAAATTTTATATGAAAATATCATATATATTTATTAATCAGCTATGTATGAACAGCAATAGTCAACAACTTCATTAACTTTTAAATCAAAACTTGAATCAGAAGGAACATTAAATTTTTGACCTTCCTTATATGTTACAAATTCATTGCTTCCAGGTAGTTTTACATCCATGCTTCCAGCAAGCATTTCCATTATTTCTTCTTCTCTAGTAGAAAAAGTGTACTCCCCAGGTAACATCAATCCTAAAGTTTTTCTTTCACCATTAGGAAATATTAATACTCTGCTACTTACCTTACCATCAAAATAAACGTTTGCTTTCTTTACCGCAGTAATATCTTTAAATTCACTCATTAGACAAATCCTCCAAAATTATTTATTCATATATATTATATAAAAATAATGTAAAAATTTCTATATTTTTACAGAAAAAATTTAGTATTTCTAAAAAAAATTAATAAAGATAAAATGAGAAAATAATTTTAAAATAATAATTGGAAAAAAATTCATATTGTTATTATATTGACCTCACAATTTTACAAATATATAATAAGAAAAGTACTTGGGAGAAGTATCTTATGCTACACATTAAAAACATAAAGATAATGTATAATCTAAATATATATTATACAACCTAAAGTTTATAGTTATAGAAAGAGGGGATAAACTTGTCAAAGAGAATCTTGGTTATAGAAGATGATATAGATATTCAAAATATAATAAAAACATTTTTAGAAAATACAGGTTACACTATTATAACAGCAAATGATGGTCTTGATGGAATTGAAAAGTTTAAAAAGCAACAATTTGATTTGATTTTATTAGACATACTGATGCCAAAGATAGATGGTTTTGTAGTTTGTGAAATGATAAGAAATGAATCTAATATTCCAATTATTATACTTACAGCATTAGATGAAGAGACAGACCAAGTAAAAGGATTTGAATTAAAAGTGGATGATTATATCACAAAGCCATTTTCTACAATTGTCCTTCTAAAAAGAGTAGAGGCAGTATTAAGAAGAACTGGAGATAAAGAAGAAAATCATGAAGATAGAGAATTTTTATCATATAGAGATATCAATGTTGATGTTGAAGGATATAAAGTTTTTGTAAATGGTAAAAAGATTGAATTGACTGCTAGAGAATTTGAAGTTTTAAAGGAACTAATAGAACACAAAGGTCGTGTACTTACTAGAGAAAATTTAATAAATAGTCTATGGAAGTATGATTTTTTAGGCGATGAAAGGGTTGTAGATACACATATAAAAAATCTTAGAAAAAAACTTGATGTTAGTTACATAGAAACAATAAGAGGGGTAGGATATAGGATTGATGTATTGGATTAAGAAAAGTCTAAATAGAAAAGTTTTTTTAAGTACAACCTTGATACTTATTTTATCCTGTACGCTAATTTACATATTTATCATGATGTCAATGCCAAAAGTATATAAATCATACTTAACAGATGATGTTGAAAAAAATCTGAATGAATTTGTTAAAGTTATTGAGAAGACTAAATATAAAGATTCAGGACCTAAATTTTATGAGTTTATGATTGCAAATAATGTGTCTATTGATTTGGTGAAAAATGGAAAATCAGTAGAAATACCATTTAGTATAAAGTACGGTAAAGTAGATAATAAAAACACTATATCAAATAATAAACAAAAGTCTATATTCAATGAAGATAATTTTTTATATAAGTACCTAAATAATAATAAAATTTCTGAAAATAGTTATATAAGTGCGATAGCTACTGAGATTACCTTTAAAGATAGTTCAGATAAATATATTCTTTCTGTGACTCCAAAATTGATGGTAGTTGATGAGGCATCTATAATCTTATTAAAATTGATACCAGTAGTTGCAATAATTATTTTGATAATATCACTAGTTACTGCATTTATTTATTCCAGAGTGATTACAAAACCTGTTGTTAAGATAAGTAACACTTCAAAAAAAATTGCACAGATGAATTTAGAGGTTAGATGTGATGTAGAAAGTAACGATGAAATAGGCTCTCTTGCTTTAAGTTTAAATGAACTTGCACATAATTTATCAAGTACGCTTAATAATCTTGAATATGCAAATTCAAAACTTCAAGAAGACATTGAAAAGGAAAGAAAGAATGAAATAAGTAGAAGAGCTTTTTTTGTAGCTGTATCTCATGAGTTAAAAACACCAATTACGATTATAAAAGGTCAACTTGAAGGCATGATATATAATATTGGCATGTATAAAGATAGAGACATTTATTTAAAACATTCGCTTAAGGTAATGGAAAGTATGGAAGAAATGGTACGTGAAATTCTTGATATTTCTCGTATGGAGTCATCTGGATTTAAATTAAATACAGTAGAAATCAATATGAGTTCATTAATACAACAATCAATACAAAATTACTTAATATTAGCAGAAAATAAGAATATAGAGATTATTAGTGATATAGAAAAAAACCTATACTCTTTTGTAGATATAAAATTGATGAAAAAAGCTATTTCCAATATTATTAACAACTCAATTAAGCACTCAAAAAATGGTGCTTTGGTGAGTATAAAATTGTACAGAAATAATGAATGTGGAGTTTTCGAAGTTGAGAATTCAAATACATCTATAGAAGAATCTGAAATAGAAAATATTTTTAATCCTTTTTATCGTGTAGATAAGTCACGAAGTAGACAATCTGGTGGAAGTGGTTTAGGATTGTATATTATTAAAATTATATTTGATATGCACAAAGTTAAATATAAAATTGAAAATACATTAGTTGGTGTAAAATTTACAGCTATATTTCCTATTGCATCGAAAGATAGCTTGTAGCAAAATTTTTACAAATAAAATAACTCTATACTAAAATTTTAAGGTTAAATTTAAATTTTTTAGTATAGGGTTATTTTGCATATAAGTATGTATTTGAGTAGTATTCAGTTACCATATAAAAAACAAGGTAAGAACATATTAACTACACACTTCATTTATATAATAAAAAATGTAATAAGAAATTAAAAACGTGAAAGGTGAGTGAAATATGAAAATTGATGTTAAAAATTTAAATATGACTTATAAAGCAGGAAAGGAAGCACTAAAAAATATAAATATAAGTCTTGAAAGTCCAAATTTTATAGGATTATTGGGTCCAAATGGAGCAGGAAAAAGCACTTTAATGAAGCTACTAACTTCAAGAATATTGCAAACTTCAGGGCAGATTTTAGTAAATAGTAAACCTCTCAAGCAGTGTGAGATAGAGTTAAAAAGTAAATTGGGATATTTACCACAAGAATTTGGTTTATATGATGAACTGACAGTATATCAATTCCTTGAATATATGTCAGTTTTAAAAGGTATTAATAAGAACACAAAAAAGATAATAGAAGAAGTTATTAATCAGACCAATTTATTAGAAAAAAGAAACTCAAAGATTAAAACTCTATCAGGAGGACAAAAGCAGAGGGTTGGTATAGCCCAAGCAATAATGGGAAATCCAGAGCTATTAATACTGGATGAACCTACAGTTGGATTAGACCCTGAGGAGAGAATAAACTTCCGTAATTTATTTTCAAAAAACTCAAGAGATAAAATTGTAATGTTGTCAACACATATTATAGAGGATGTCCAGTCTGTATGTAATAGATTAATCGTAATAAATAAAGGAAATGTATTGTTTGATGGAAGCTCAGAAGAGTTAATTAAAAAAGCACAAGGACATGTTGGTATTTATGAAGATAAAAATGGAGAAATACATAAAAATGGAAAAAGCAAATTTAAAGTTACATCAAGTATTATCACTACATCAGGGACTTCATATCGTATTGTAAGTCATAAGCTTCCAGATTTTGCAATATCTGTAGAACCATCTCTAGAAGATGCATATATGTTTTTAATATGTGAGGAGGAGATAAAGTAATGCAATCAATTAAATTTATCAAAGATGAGATAAAGAGGCTTTTTAGTTCAAAGATTACATGGACTTTCATATTAGTAATAGCATTGATACCAGTTCTATCAATACTAATGTATGAAATGCCGGAATTATTACCAAAAAGTAATTTAGGACAAGAGCTTAGTTTGAGTATACCTGTTTTACTTAATCCAGCAAAGTTAGGGGCCTTAATAGGCACAGTCCTATTTTCAATGTTTACAATATATGAGATGGATAGTGTCTACAGAAACAAAACTAATGGGATTATAGAAACTATCATGGATGCCAAAAGTTTAAATCTAGATAGGGTAATTTCTATTCTTGTATCAGCTATAGTATCTGTAATAATTTCAATGATTATCTGTCTACCATACTCTATCATTAAGTTGAGTGAGGAGTTTAGTTTAAATATTTATTTGATAAATTATTTAGTTTTAATGTTACCAGCTATATTATTTGGTATTTTACTTTCAGCTGGATTTTACTCTATAACAAGACGTATTGATTTAAGTATAATTATGTTACTTATACTAGTATTTTTATCTATAAATGTAAAAGAAAGTTATCTTATTGACTGGGTACAGACAAAGGTTACTATTTACTCTTCTAGTTTTGGAAATGCTTTGCAATTAAGAGCTTTATATTGGAATAGACTGCTTTGGAGTTTTGTGTCAATATCAACGTATTTAATAGGTGTAATATGTACAAGAAAATATGAAAAAAATATCTTTTCATCTATGATGTTTAATATGAAGAATGTATCAATATCAATTTTAACTGTAGTGTCAATTGTTAGTTCTTATAGTATATATGCATTTGAACCGTATTATGATGATAGCCCTCCACTTAAAATGGAAAATGTAGTAGATAAGAAATCTGGTTCAGGTGTAGTCATGGCTACTAGTGGTGATGAAAAGTTAAATAAGGATATAAAATTAATTGATTCAAATCTTGATATAAAAATAAATCCTAAGAAGGCAAGTCTGGATGGGAAGATAGAATATACCATGGAAAATATTGGTGGTAAAGAACAAAAGCTGAACTTTGATTTAAATCCTGGATACAATGTTAAAAATATAAAAATAAATGGTAAAAAAGCCAAATTTGATATCTCTAAAAAGAAGCAACCAGAAGAACGAATTAGTTTAGATATAACTAAAGAAAAAAATCTTAAAATTGAAATTGAATATGGGGGGAAATTGATAAATAATCAATTGCTAGAAGAAATTCTTTCAGGAGATATGATAAGTGAAGAGAATATTAAGATAGTTGGTAGCTCAATATTTCCAGAACCTAAAATTGATGCTATGAATACCATGGAATCAATGATTCATGGTAATATCACTTTACCTACAGGTATGACACCTGTAATAAGTGGAATCAGTACAGAAAAATTAAAAGTTAATAAAAAGAATAATGAATGTACATGGAAATTCAATACACAAGGAACTAGATTGACTATAATAGCTGCAGACTATATAAAAAAAGATATACAAGCAGGTGGAATTAAGGTACAGTTTTATTACAATAGAAAGAGTGAAGAACAGATAAACAAAATGGATGCAGAGAAGATTATAAAGGATTCTATTGATTTTTATACAAAGCAATATGGAGAATTAGATAGATATAAAGTTATTCCACTTAAGTTAGTAGAAGGAGGAGCTACATCAGGTATTGTGACTGGAGGAAAAGCATATGAGAATATAAGTTATATGACTGAAAGTATTTTCAACCCAGATGTATTTGAAAATCGTATAGGAGAAGGTGGTAATGGGGCCGAAGTTTTGGCACATGAAATATGCCATCAATGGTGGGGAATTATAGTACAAGTTGACCCAATGGTACCTCCTTGGTCACCAGAAGGTATAACAAATTATGCAACTAATAAGTTTATGGAGTATGAATATGGAAAAGAATATAGTAGAAAAACTATAGATAATTGGAAAAAAGAAAATGATAAACTCAAGAGAAATTTCTATATGAATAATCCACAGTATTTGGAAAAGTTACCTGAGAATTATGTATTCAATATTTTATCACCTAATTCTATGAGACTTATTTACAACAAAATGCCATTACAACTTTTAAAGGCGGAAGAGATTTTAGGTCAAGAGAAATTTGAAACTATTCTTAAAAGTTTATATGATAAATACAAGTACAATATATTAAAATATGATGATTTCTTAAAAGCTTGTAATCTTACAGGGGAGGAATTGAATCTTGAATAATTTAAAAATAATGAAATATGAAATGAAGAGACTATTATTCTCTAAGGTGTATTTAGTTTTACTATTAATAACAGGGTGGTTCTCCTACAATGTTCTTAAGACAAAAACAATCTATGGCTTAAATGATACAGCACCATTTTCAGAGTGGAGCTATTCCAGTTTTTTACTTGATGTAAATCCATTTTTATTGGTTATAGTTCTCATGTTTTGTACATATATATTTTCAAAAAAAGAAGAAGCTGTCAAAACAATTACTATGACAACTAAGATAAAGCCTACAACATATTTTTGCCTAAAAAGTATTACAGTGGCAGTTGCATATTTTATAACAGTTACAGTTGTAATTGCGATAAGCTTTATTTTTTACAATAGAGTATTTCAATTTAATAACTTTGGTCAGCTTGTAAAGCCTATACTTCTTATTTTAATACCATCTGTATTATTTGTATCAGGGATGGGTATGTTTATTGGTAATATAAATGGAAACTTACTATATGTTTTTATTCCAATAATATTTCTTATAACAAATTCTGGTGCGCTATCTATTATATCTGGTAAAAATCTAGTGAACTCCATACTAGAGAGTAAAGTTGCAGATACAATGGGGAATCTTGCATTTGATATTCCGCAGGGATTTGTAATTAGTAGAATGGCACTTGGAGTTATAGGCATAATCTTAATAATCAGTGTATGTAAAGCATACAGCAAAAGTAAAAATAAAGTTTAAAATTGCGTACAAAGAAAAAATTAATTAGTTCTATAAAATCATAATTATTTTTCAATATTTAATGTATATAGATAGTTTAAGATGATAAGAAAGGATTATATTAAGAAAAATATAATATAATCACTAAATTTATAAATAAACTAAAGAAAAAGAGTATATTTTAACCTATAGTTTTTTAGGTTTTAAAATATACTCTTTTAATAATTATATAAATTAATCCGATTATATAAACGAATTCTATATAATCAAAATTTTTATTATAATTCTATATTAGGTTCTTCAATTAATTTTCCACACACATATCTATGAATGATATTTCTGTCATCACCAACATATATAAATCTTTCAAGTCTTTCAAGTATAGAATAATTGTCATGATTTAAATCTGAATCATCAATAATTAATGCATCAAAATCGTAGTCTTCTTCAAAGCTACCAACCTTTCCAAAAAAACTTCCTCCACCTTTAGTTGCAATATAAAAAGCTTCAGATAAAGATAGGAAATTACATTTCTTATTAGAATTTACCCAGTATAATTTTGATAACTGTATTGCAGATACTATTGCCTTAAATATTGATAGTGTATGACCACCACTTATATCAGAACCAAGGGCTAGTTTAATATTATTATCAAGTAATTTTCTAATAGGCATAGCTCCACTACCAACATTAAAATTAGAAGCAGGGCAATGAACAGCCATAACCTCATTTTCTTTCATTAAATCTATTTCTTCTTGAGAGCAGTGAATACAATGAGCCATTAATGTAGGTGTTTGACCAAATAAATTGTATCTATTATAGGCATCTCCATAAAATTTAGATTCAGGTTCTAAACTTTTAACCCATTCAATTTCATCGTGATTTTCAGATAAATGTGATTGTATAGGAACATTATACTTTAAACATAAATCTCCTAATTCCTTTAAAAGTTTACTTGTACAACTAGGTATAAATCTAGGTGTTATAATTGGTTTTACAATAGAATTTATGTCACTGTATTTGCTTATTATTTCTTCTGTATCTTTGATAGAATCCTCAGTATTTTCTAGTAGGGTGTCAGGACAATTCATGTTCATATTTACTTTACCAACATATGCACCAAGACCAACCTCTTTAAAAATATCCATAAGTTTCATAGAAGCTTCTTTATGTACTGTTGCAAATACAGCTATTCTAGTAGTACCTGATTTCCAGACTTCTTTGACAAATTTTTTATACATCTTTGTAGCATATTCTATATCTATATACTTTGATTCTTCTGGGAATGTATAAGTGTCAAGCCATGGTATAAGTTCTTTGTCCATAGCCATACCTAAATTTCTGAACTGAGGTGCATGACAATGAAGGTCGTTCATACCAGGTATTATAAGTTTATCAGAGTAGTCTACTATTTCAAGGTTTTTATATTCTTTAGGGATATCTTTAAAGACACCTTTTACTTTGCCTTTGTTTAGTATAATGTAGCTATTTTCAAATACTGTGAAAGTATCTGAAGTTTTTGTGAAAATTATATTGCCTTTTATTGCTTTTAACATATAGTTCTCCTTAGTTTTAAATTTGTTAACTTTAATATATAAGTAATATATAGGGTTTATTAATTAAAATTTTACCCTATGTATTATATCAAATCTGAGTTACAAATACTATTAAATAATAGTAAATAGTATTGAAATGCAATTGTTTTAAAGTATTTAATACTATAGATGTGATTAACATGAAACTGAATGTTATTTAAAGAAAAGTTTACTTATCTTAGAAGAAGCCCATTTGTCCATTTTAGCTAAAGTATGAGAATATATAATACTAAAAAAATTTAAAATATAGTTTATAGAGAATATATAAAAGAGTATATGAATGTCATGAATATTAGTATTTCAGATATTGAAAAATGGGAGTATCCTGTGGTTGCAGCTCGTCTAAGTGAGAGCATACCAGAATCTGAAAAAGAGTATCTACTTCAGATTGTTAGAGAATATTTAAAATAAGCAAAATAAATATAATAATTATTTAAATGATTATTATATTTATTAAAGTACATAAAATATATATTAGAAATTAATAAGGTTATAATATATGGCAAAAGGAATAAAATTTATCATATATTATAACCATGTTAGAGAAAAATATTGGCATTCTTCATTTTAGAGAGTGCTTTTTATTTCTATAAATAAATTTGTTTATATCATTAATTATAAATCTTTAAGTACATTTAAATTAGTTTTTGCATACTCATTATTTTCATTAAATTCTAGGGCTTTTTTAAAATTTTCTTTAGCTTCGTTAAATTTTTCTGTTTCCATGTATATGACTCCTTTTAAATTATATGTATTACTGATATTTTTCTTATAATCTTTGTCTTTTTTATCTAAATATTCTAAGTTTTTATCAGTAGCTTTTAAAGATTCATCATATCTTTTCAAATCAATATAGACGTAAGCCTGAGCATAATATGCTCGAGAATTTGTGTTATCAATTTCTAAAGCCTTATTTATATCAATAGCAGCTTTATTAAGGTCTTTATTTTCTTTTTTATAAATTTCTACCCAAGCAGCATCTACATATCTAGAACTAAAATTTTTATTAAAGTTTTCATGCCATAATAATTTGTATTGATTATCTTCAACTATAAAATATCCATCAGAATTTGAAGTATCTTCTGTATTATCTTCTTTGTATTTAAGTGTAGATGTTTCTTTTATATTTATAAGTTTTAAGTATTCTTTATCAGCATATTTATATTTATCTACCTTTTTTTCTTCTCCAAGTTTATAATCTACAAGTGTTTGGCATTTATCATATACTTCTTGGTATTCTTTATAATCTTCTAAACTTACAACTTTCTTGCTATCTTTACTTAGTAAGTTATATGCCATTTCATAATCTTTAGATTTTACACTATCAAGATATTTTTTTGCTACTTCTTTAGCATTTTCCTTTGGAGCACATCCAACCATTGATATTATAATTAAAAATGATGTTACTATTATTGATATCTTTCTACCTATTTTCATAATACAATCCCCCTTTATTATCCTTTATCAATTTAATTTTAGCACTATATTTCACTATAAGCATTAAATTTCAAGGAATAAATTGGAATAATGTATTTAAAGTATGATTAATAAAATTAGTTTAAGAAAATTGTCTATCTTATAGGTTTATATTCCATTTTAGATTTTTCATCAGTTCTCTCAATTTTAAAAATGACAGGACGAATTCCATCATTACAGGAGCATATAGCCACTCCTTCTTTCTCTATCCAATCTCCATAGTAAAAATTTTCACTACCATGAGATAAAGCAAATACATACTGATACATTGCTTTCCATGCTTCGTCACATAATTTTTCAGGTTTAGAAAAATCTCCAAAAAATACATCTCCTACTTTATGCATAGGACATTTTCCAATACCTTTACATCCATACTCATCTGCCAAGTCTTTATGGAATGTTGTTTTTATTACTTCTATTTTACATTTTTTCATGAAAGTCATCTCCTCACATTTTTTAACTTTTATTTATATAAGTATATGTGCTATTTTATATTTAAACAAGTATTTACTTTTAGGTAAGGTACTAACGTTTAGGATAGTATTTTTATTACAGGATGGTGATTAAATGAGTATGAAAAATTACAATACATCTGATTTGACTAATATAACTTCCACACCATTTGGATATACTCTTTCAATTATTGGAGGAAAGTGGAAAATGATTATAATGTTTTGGTTAGTAGAGTATGATGTATTACGCTATGGAGAACTTAAAAGGTGTATTGGTTCAATAACTGATAAGATTCTCAATAATCAGTTAAAAGAATTGGAACGAGATGGTATTATCATACGCAAAGAATACCCTCAAATTCCTCCTAAAGTTGAATATTCACTTTCAAAAAGGGGATTGTCATTAATGCCTATTTTAGAGGAAATGTGTAAATGGGGTGAAAATAATAAACTCAATTTATAAGATAAAAGCCTAGTGAAGATTTTGCTGGGCTTTTATTTTTTAAATTAGAAATACTAAAGTTAATTTACAAGTATATAATGTCCTGTGATTAATAATTTGAAAATCGCTAAGTAAAATCTTTATTAGTGGTATTTTTTAATATTAATTAAATAAAAAAATAAAAAATATATATAAATAAAATGATTGTTTTTCTTGAATTTTTTATATAAATATGGAAATTTGTCTAGTTATACGTTTTTATTGACCAGTTACGCAATTGATATTGAATATTCTAAATATTGATGTTATTTTATATATGATTTAAGTACAATAGGGGGATATTTTATAAATATGATTTGTGTTATAGATAGATAAAATTTGGAGCAGTAAAAACTTAGATTCATACTTGATGAGATTGTAGAATTTGTGGATAGAATGACTCATGTGTTTCAAGATAATATAAAGGGTGTAATTTATATTAATTGTTTTGTTTTATAATATATATTTTCAGATTATATAATGAAAAAGTAAAGATGTACTCCCAATACACCTTTACTTTAAAAGAAGTTATAGTTACTTACAAAGTATAAAAAAATTATATAGTTATTTAAGGTAGAAAATCTAAAAAGGTTTTTCTAGAAAATGAAACTTAATTTTAATTATATCTACTTACTAACAATAAAACTTGATATAAACAAGATTCAACTACAGTTTCTCCATATTCTGATATAAAATCATCTAATTGTGTATCTATAAAATTACAATAATCATATGAACTACTGATATAAGCAGTTAATATATGTGTACATCTGTCTATTTCTCCAATAAACATATTATCCATCCCCCTAAAAACTTTAGTAAAAATAAAAAAATTATCTATGTGCTAACTTGCTGACATAACTTATAAAGAACTTTTTAGTACTTATCACTATAACTTTTATTACTAAATTTTTCTAGTTTTACCAATTTAGTTTTTATTCTACAAGTTAATAATACTAGAATATGATTTATTATTCAACATGCTTGTTTTAGATTAAAAAATATTATAAAATTATATTTATTTCTTGAAGAATAAATTCTAATGATAAACTGATAAGTTTTACATGGGTACATTGAATTAAAGGTTTATATATTAAAATTAATTAGATTTAAAGTAGAATATGAACATAAAAAAGTATTAAGTGATATATTATTAAGATAAATGTAAAAATAAATAAAATGAGATGCTAGAATGTTAAAATTAATAATAATATAAAAAATAAAATTCACTGTTACTGTTAGTAAGAACTTTAAAAAAGATATTTTAAAACGGATATAAAAATTAATTGATTTACTTATAGATATTTAAAAGATATAAAGAACTTGGAGGTTGTTCTTTATATCTTTTTTATTATGCTAATTTATTATGCTAAAAAATTTTAAGATACAACAAAAAAGATAAGAGTATGCCTATAGTACATATATATGTCCTTTTATAAAAAGAAATGAAACAATGTAATTAAATTCGCTCAAACCTTATTATTTATATGCAATATCTTGATTAATAATAAAATTTTCATATAAAAAAATTCCTTTATTGAGTATAAAATGCAGTTTAAATCACTATTTGATAATTTTTCCGCAATATGGGCAATAAGTACTATTCTTTACAAGTTCCATTCTTGAATCTAAATAATGATTACAATTTGGGCAACGATAAAATTTCCAATCAATAAAAATACCAACAAGTACAAAAATAATTGATATTATATAATTTTCTATAAAAAAGATAAATGCTGCTCCAATAACAAACATAGCCATAGATGTTACGAAGATTATTTTTAATTTTGTATAAATATCTATATTTTTCACACAATCACCAACTTATTTTAGATTTAATCTTATTAATAAAAGTATAGCAAGTTTATTATAAAAAATGTAAACTAAAAAATTACAATAAAAATAAATAACGAATAAAACTAAACACATAATTTAAATAATTTAAGTTTTATTTAAGGTTAGAATTATATTGATATAAGATTTAAGTTTTATTATGTATATAGATAAAAAGCAATTAAAAAGAATTAGGAGGAAATGTATATTGATAATTTGGGAAATAAAGAAATTGATTAAATCTAAAAGCATGTTGATATCTTTAGGGATATTAATACTCATATTATTAATCAGTATGTTTGTTAAACCTGTTTTAGAAACAGAAGATTATTATATTGATGATAAAAAAGGTCGTATAGAGGATACAAGGAATGAAATAGACATAGCGAATGATAAATTTCAAAAAAAACTTAATGTTTTAAAACAAGTTTCAAATCAAACGAATAGAGACGAATTTTCTAAAAAGATTAAATCCATGTCAAAAGAAAAGCTCAATAATCTAAATGTAAATGAATATAAGAACACTGGTTTTTGGAAGGTGTTTAATTATAGAGCTACAAATTCACTCATAAATATAGGTATGTTAATTATTATAATCATAATTGTATCAAATCTTTATACAGATGAAGTAATTTCTTCGGTAAAAGATATTATACTATCGTCAAAAGAGAAGAAAAAGGCATTAAAATCTAAAATAGTTATTGCTATATTTATACCATTAGTAATTTATGCTGTTTATTTAGTATGGATATTTATTATAACCTGTATACAACAAGGATTACCAATTAACGGTGACTTGGAATCATTTAGGATAGTAGATAATATAGTTACATTGAAAACAAATTCAAATATAACAAATTATGTAATATCAAATATAGCTATAGATATCTTAATGTTTGAAGGATGGGCAATGATAGCTATGTTAGGTTCTTTTATTAGTAAATCTTCAATATCATCAGTAGGTTTTCTTATTTTAAGTATAGCTGTATCTAAAGTGATGTCAGTAGTTCACATATTACCTAAAGGATTGCTTTCGATTACTTCAACAGTAAATTACTATGATTTAATATTTAGCTTTAATAAAATAATAGGAAATTATTTAGGTGATATTAGAATATTTAAAATGAATATAGATATTGTCAATCTATCAATAGGATTTTTAGTAGTAATATTTGTAGGTGTAATGACTTTGTGTCTTTCAATAATAAAGCCAAAGTATATAAATAGATAAAAGGAGAGTTAAAATGAATAAATTAGAAATTAAAAATATTTCAAAGATATATGGTAAAAAAATCGTAAATGATAAAATTACAGTTACATTAGAAAATGGAGTTTATGGTCTTTTAGGACCAAATGGAGCAGGAAAATCCACTCTAATGAAACAAATAACCACACTAATAAAACCTGAGAGTGGAAAAATACTTTATAATGGTAAGGATATATTTAAGATGGATGATGATTATAGAAATATTTTAGGATATTTACCACAAGAATTCGGAGTATATAAAAACTTTACAGCTAGACAATTTTTACAATATATAGGAGCATTGAAAGGTCTAAAAGGGAGAACTTTAAATTGTAGGATAGATGAATTACTAGAGTTAGTAGGTCTTTATGATGTCAGAAATAAGGCTATAGGAAAATTCTCTGGAGGTATGAAAAGAAGAGTTGGCATAGCGCAAGTTTTATTAAATAATCCTAAAATAATAGTACTTGATGAACCAACAGCAGGTCTTGACCCACAAGAAAGAGCTAGATTTAGAAATCTAATCGCAAAAATATCAAGAGATAAGATAATAGTTCTTTCTACACATATAATTTCAGATATAGAGTCAGTTGCCAAAGAAACAATAATGATTAAAAATGGTAAACTTCTTATGAAAGGAACACATAAAGAAATATTAAATCATATGCAAAATAAAGTTTATAATATTAAAGTTGAAAATGAATGTGATATTGATGAGATTCAATCCAAATATAAAGTTATAAGTATCCAAAGTGATGTTGATTCAATAGTACTTAGAGTTGTGTCAGAAAATACTCCAACTGAACCTAATACACAACTGGTTCAAGCAAAATTTGAAGATGTATATATGCTTTATTTTGATTTAGAAGATGCAAAGGAGATATAACAGATATGATAAATTTAGTTAAAGCAGAAATAATAAAAGTCTTAAAATCAAAGAGTGTTTGGATGCTTTGGATATTTTTACTGTTGTTTGGTTTTGTACTGATTAGAAAATTTAATGTTTTTGACACATATGCAGATATATTCTATAAGATAGAAGGTTCGATACCTTTAATAGGACTAATAATGTTTATAACAACTTCTGGAAACTATACAAAAGAATATGACTCTAATATGATAGGTCTGATAAATACAACTAAAAATGGAAAAAAGTCAGTAGTAGTATCAAAAATAATAGCTAATGGATTGACTTTGTCCATGATTAACCTTTCTTTTGTGTTATTAGTTGGTATCAGAGGATTTAGTTTTTTTGGATTTGAAAATTTAAATGAATCAATTAAGAATTTATGGTATTTTAGTAATAGTAATGTAAATCTTACAGTAATACAGATGTATTTAATTGTTATAGCATCAGTCATTTTTGGGTCCTTTATATTTGCGCAAATAGGGCTAGCACTTTCTTCAATATTTAAATCAGCTGTAATACCTTTCATATTAGGAGGATTAATTATGGCTATTCCATACTTTATTACAGGTTTTATATCAGATAATGCTATAAAATTTGTTTCTATTACTCCAAACTGGATTATGATGAGTCAACAAATTATTAAGTATAATGTACCAAATTCTTTAATAGGTTTATCTATATTAATCTCAATGATATTGATAATAATATTAACTAAAGTAACCTATAAAAATTTTACATCAAGTAAAAGGTCTTAACTAAGAATAAAAAAGAACAGTGATTTTATTTATAGAGTGATTTTTATTTAAAATAATATAAATGAATTTTAAAGAAGATATATGTTACTATATAGATAAATTATTGTGGGATTATAGGAGGTTATTTATGGAAAATAGCATTTTAGTAATAGATGATGAAGTAGAAATATTAAAGCTTTTAGAAACTGTATTTAAAAAAGAAGGTCTTAACAATGTGCATACTGCAAAAACAAGAAAAGAAGGATTGGAAATATTCAAAAAATCCAATCCTGATTTAATTATTTTGGATATTATGTTGCCAGATGGTGAAGGGTATGATATTTGTAAAGAAATAAGAAAAACTTCTAATGTGCCAATCATATTTCTATCAGCTAAGACGGAAGAAATAGATAAATTGCTTGGTCTAGCAATTGGAGGGGATGATTATGTTACAAAGCCTTTTAGTCCTAAAGAAGTTGCTTTTAGGGCAAAAGCTCATCTAAGAAGACTAAACTATTTTAATGAAGAACAAAATGAAAGTATAAACTTAGATAATAATAAAGAAAAGATTATATCATTTGGTCCATATAAATTAAATGAAAGTAGAGCAGAACTCATAAAAGATGGTAAATCTATTGGATTATCTGCAAAAGAATTAAAAATATTATCTTTATTTGCACACAATCAGAATCAAATTATAAGTAAAGAAAAATTATGGGATAAAGTATGGGGTGAAGATTATATTGGATTTGATAATACTATAATGGTTCATATTAGAAAGATTAGAGAAAAATTAGAAGAGAATCCTTCAAAGCCTGAATATATTCTTACAATAAAAGGACTTGGATATAAGTTAGCAGTAAAGGAAGATTAGAATATGAAATGGAAGATTACTAGAAACTTTATGTTTACAATCGTATTTGTAGTTATATCAGTGGTCATTATAAATATTGTGTCTATACTATATGTAATTTCGACTAATAATTTTTTTAATGTTGTAGGTTCTAAGAATAGCCCTGAAGAGTTTGCTCGTTCTTTTAAAAAAGAGCTATATGAAAAAAATGGAGAGTTTGAGTTATCAAAAGCTGGCATTAACAAATTAAAAGAATCACATTCTTGGTTACAGGTTTTAAATGATTCAGGAGAAGAATTACATAGAGTAAATGTGCCAACAAATATTCCAAAAAAATATACTCCTTTTCAAATGGTTAATAACTATAAATATATAAAAACAGAGTATACTAATTTTGTTTTAGAAAAATATTTAGACAACCAACATTTGAATATAATAATAGGTATACCTAGTAGAGTTGTATCGAGAATAACTTTAACTTATTCTCAAAATAATACTAAAGAAATCTTAAATAAAATTATCACTTTGACATTAGTAATTGATGGGGTGGTGGCTTTGAGCATAGGATATTTATTTAGTAGAAAACTTACAAAGCCTATATCCAATGTAATCTGGAGTATTGAAACTATGGCTAATGGAAATTATAGTTTATATCTTAAAGACAGAGGAATATATGAAGAAGTTTTTGAAAATATCAATATATTAGCTGATACATTGAGGATAAATGAAGCGGAGAGCAAAGAAAATGAAGAGCTGCGAGAGGAATGGTTAGCTAATATAACTCATGATATAAAGACTCCACTGGCTTCTATACAAGGGTATGCAGAGATAATCAATGATAAAGATTATGAATTTATAGAAGAGGAATTGCGAGAATACACAGAAATTATATATAATAAGTCCAAGTATATAAAGGATTTGGTAGATGATTTAAATTTATCAACTCGATTAAAAAATAATAGCTTAACTTTGAATAAGAAGAAAATAAATTTAGTCAGTTTGGTTAGAAATATAATAATAGATATTCTAAATGACAATAGATATAAAAATAGAAATATTGAGTTTGTAAGTCATGAAGATTTTATTGAAGTATATGTAGATTCGATTTTATTTAGAAGAGCTATAACAAATCTAATATTTAATTCAATAGTGCATAATAAAGAAGAGACTCTGATAAAAATAGAAATAGTAAAAAAAGATACTATAGAAATTATGATAAAAGATAGTGGAGTTGGAATAAGTAAAAATGATTTAAAACATATTTTTGAAAAATACTATAGAGGTACTAATACAGGTGAATTACACAAAGGTTCAGGTCTTGGAATGGCTATTTCTAAAGAAATAATAGAGATTCATGAAGGTAGTATTTATGTAAGTAGTAAAATAGGAATAGGAACAGAAGTAGTTATAAAAATAAATCAGAAGTAGGAGATATGATATGGATTTTATTAAAAAAGGTATCAATGGATTTACCATTAAAATATTAGCACTGATATTTATGACATTTGACCATATAGCAGCTTTTATGCCACAAACAATGCATATACCAGTTTGGTTTCATTGGTTAGGGAGAATATCAGCACCATTGTTTATGTTTATGGTAGTGGAGGGGTTTTGTCATACAAGTAACAGAAAGAAGTATATTGCTAGATTATATGTAGCGTCTATCATTATGGCAATAGGAAATCAAATAATTAATACTGCTTTCCCAAATCCGGAAGGTTCAATAATTATAAATAATATTTTTGCAACATTATTTTTGATAGTAATTTATTTACAGGCTATAGAATTTATAAAAAAATTTAGAGCAGAAAAAGAAAAAAAGTATCTTGTGAGAGGGTTATTGATGATAAGTGTTCCTATAATTTTAGGAATCATTATGTTAACCTTACTTTTTAGCTTAACAGATAAAGTAATTATGTTTATTATGATTTTTGTACCAGTACCATTTTTTGTAGAAGGAGGACCAATTTTGGTTGTGCTGGGGATTATTTTTTATTTATGTAGAGGAAAGAAGTTTAGTTTAATTATTTGCTATGTTCTGATGTGCATGTTTATATTTGTAGCTATGGCAGGAGGAGATTATAGCTTGAAAAAATCTCTTCTAGAAAATTACCAATGGATGATGATTGCTTCCCTTCCTTTTATGTTGCTTTATAATGGAGAAAAAGGCAAGAGTATGAAATATTTGTTTTATTTATACTATCCAATACATATATATATTTTGTATATTTTAGGAGTGTATTTGATAAAAATCTAAAATATAGAAGGCATTGATAAGTATTGTTATTAATAACTTTATATATTTTAGAATAAAGTGTGCTATTTATCTGTAAAAAAGTATAATAGGATTAATTATACTATAAAGGAATGATTTTAGTATAGTCAAAGGCAATTTAATATATAAATGATATCTCAAAAAAATATTAGATAAAGTAAATGGACTTTATAATTTAAGTTTGTTTTAATAAATAATGATAGCATTGACAATAGGATATTAAAGATTTAGAATGAATTAATAACATTATTAAAATTTATAATATGTTATCAATTTTATTTTGAGAGGGTGAAAACAATGTTTTATATAATTTTTGGTAAAATTTGTATTGATGATAGCTCTACACTGTTAAATATTATAAAACATTGTGTGGAGCTTAATCAAAACTATGATACTAATTAATCATTGAGTAGACAAATTTTTAGTATAGTAATCTATACTTATTTAAGCTGTCTAATATTGAGTGAGAGTGTTTATTTTGAGGGTTATATACGATGTTTGTATATAGCCCTTTTTATATTGTCATTTATTATTAAGTATTAAAACAATATAAATTATTTAAAGTGTAAGAGCAGGAGGGTTGTATTAAAACGCAACACCTACTGTTTTTTATTTTAATCATAAAGAGAGAGGAAAAATTTATATCATGAAAAGAATAGAAGAAAATTTAACTACTGGTAATGTATTTAAAAAGTTAGCAAAACTTAGCATACCATTATTTTTTATAAATTTATTACAATCATTTTATAACATTGTAGACATGATTGTTGTTGGTCAAGTAGTAGGAAGTACTGGAGTTGTAGCAATTAGTAATTCATCTATGATTTGCTTTGTAATTAATTCTATTTGTATAGGAATTACCATGGGAGGGTCAGTACTAGTTTCTCATTATAAAGGAGCTAATGATAGTTGTGGGCAAAGAGAAACTATTAGTACACAATTTTCTATAGCCATAATAATATCTATAATTATAACTGTACTAGGTTTGTATGTATACAAACCAATTTTTTCTTTGCTAAATATACCACAAGAAGCTATGAAAGATGCTTGTGATTATATGATGGTTATTTGTTTTGGTACTGTGTTTGTATTTGGATACAATTCAATTTGTTCTATTCTTAGGGGATTTGGAGAGACTAAACAACCACTATATTTTGTACTTGTAGCTACAATAATAAATATTTTTCTGGATTTTTTATTAGTTTGGTATATGGATATTGGTACAAAAGGTGCTGCTATTGCTACTGTTACATCACAAGGAATATCATTTTTTATAGCAGTCATATATCTGCATAAACATGACTTTATTTTTGATTTTAAGTTAAAAAGTTTCTCAATAAAAAAAAATAAGTTAAAAATGATTTTGAAAATAGGTTTACCATCAGCAATACAAATGTCTATGGTCAATATATCCTATTTATTAGTGACTGGCATGTTAAATAATTATGGAATTGCTGTTTCAGCAGCATCTGGAATTGGATTGAAGATAAATACTTTTGTAGGGATGCCATGTTGGGCAGTTGGTCAAGCTGTTATTATTATGGTTGGTCAAAATGTAGGAGCAAGAGATTTTAAACGAGTTGAAGAAGTAGTAAAAGCAGGAATAAAATTAAGCTTGGCTGTAACGTTTATTTCCACTGTTTTTGTACAAATATTTGCAGAACCAATAGTTATATTTTTTGGGTCTAAAAATCAAGAAGTTATCAGAGAGGGAATTGTGTATCTTAGAATTTGCTGTTCAATTAACAGTTTAATTTATGCAGTCATGTATATTTATGATTCATTTGTAACTGGTATAGGTTTTACTAGTCTAGCTATGTTTAATGCATTGTTAGATTCTGTATTTATTAGACTATTCCTTAGTTATACATTAGGAACTATTTTAGAGTATGGATTTATAGGTGTTTATTTTGCTCAATTTTTATCACCAATACTACCAGCGATTATTGGGGCAATCTATTTTTATAAAAGAAAATGGAAAGGCATAACTGAGCATGCCAGGAATTAATCGTTTTAAATAGATGAAATAATAAAATAGTGGTTTTGATATAAATAAAATCAAAACCACTATTTAGCTATTATATTGTTTTATATGAATTATTCCACTTATTAAGCATCACCTTAATTTAAAATTAACAATTAATAAAACCCAATTATTTATTGTATAAAGTTAGTCATAATTTTTTCTTCATATTGAGGGTCTTTGACTCCTGTTTTTTGCCCAGCTGAAATACATTTAAGAAGCCATGCCATGTTTTCACCTAAAGTTCTCATAGTTTGTAATCCCTCTTTATCTTTCATAACATCTTCTGGTGTAAAACCATGTACCTGGTTCCAGTACTGTGATGATACAATAGGCATATTACTGATTGAAAAATATTTATTTAGTTGGTCAAATGTTGCAGTTGCTCCACCACGTCGACATGATACGACTGATGCACCAAGTTTCTTTGCCATTTTACTACCAGCTGAAAAAAATAAGCGGTCAAGAAATGAAGTTAGTTGTCCACTTGCACCAGAAAAATATACAGGTGAACCAACAATAATACCATCAATATTATCTAGTTCTTTCGTTAACTCATTTACCTTATCATCCCAAGTACATTTGCCAGTTTGAAAGCAGGAAGAGCAAGCAATACAACCTGGTATTGGCTTTTTACCTAAATATAATATTTCGGTTTCAATGTCGTGCTTATTTAATGTTTTAGCAACTTCATTTAATGCTGTATAAGTACATCCGTATTGGTTTGGGCTACCATTTATCAATAAAACTTTCATTAGAAATTCCTCCATTAAACTTTATTTTTAGATTCTTCTGCACCGGATACAAATGAATCTATAAGTACAGATGTATCTCCATTTGTTCTTGGACCTCCATTTAAAACACCTCCTATTATTAAATTTATCAGCGATATGAAACTACATTTGTTAGAAGTTTTTTGTAACTTGAATTGAAGAGTAATTGAATTAAAAATTTGACAATATGCTAAAGCACTAGTATTTAAGTGGAATTTATATGTATTATAGCAAATTGACTTTTAATTGTTCTTACACTATAATTTTATTATAAATTAGTTAAAATACAAGTACGCACATTTTTGTTCAATACTAACCTAAAGGAGAGTGTAGCACATGGGTATGGATTGTATCTCACAGGCAGATTTAAGTGAAACAGGGTTTAGTTATACACTTTCACTTATTAATGGAAAATACAAGATGGTAATTCTTTATTGCCTTGCTGAATTTAAAGTTGTTAGATATAATGAACTAAAACGTTATATAAAGACTATTTCTTATAAGACTCTGAGCTTATCATTAAAGGAATTAGAAGCAGATAATTTGATTATTCGTACTGAATATCCTCAAATACCACCTAAAGTAGAATATAGTTTATCAGAGAGAGGGAAGTCTCTGATTAAGATTTTAGATGCAATGTGTGAGTGGGGAGAACAGAATAGAATCTAATTTTACATTTGAAGATTGTACATATTATAAAAAGACTGTAGGTAAATTTGAATTTAAACAAATATACTTACAGTCTTTATTTAAAAAATATCTATTTTCATTTATGATTTAAAAAATTATTTTAGATGTTTATTATGAAATTTCGCCACCAATTTCTTTTATATCATCTTTGTAGATTATACAAGCTTCTATAGCTAATTCCAAACCTTTAACTATTTCTTCTAAAGACATAAAAGGTGTATTCTTTTTCTCTATTATTTGTGAAGTCATATATGGTATGTGTATGAAGCCTCCTCTTATATTAGGATATTTTTTATCTATCATGTAGAGAATTCCATACATTACATGATTACAAACAAACGTACCTGCAGTATTTGAAACACTGGCTGGAATTTTATTTTCATTCATATGTTTTACCATAGCTTTTACGGGTAATTTTGAAAAATATGCAGGTTGACCATCTTCCTTTATAACAGTGTCTATAACCTGATTTCCTTCGTTATCTTTTATTCTAAAGTCATCTACATTTATAGCAACTCTCTCAGGAGTAATATCAAATCTACCTCCTGCTTGTCCGACTGATATTACTATATCAGGATTGTGTTCTTGAATAGCTTTATCTATTGCTTCAACAGATTTTGTCATAACTGTTGGTATAGTTATTTTTATAATTTCTGAGCCTTTTATATTATCTTTGACCCTTTCAACAGCTTCTTGAGCGGGATTTATTGGTTCTCCACCAAATGGGTCAAATCCTGTTAATAAAACTTTCATTATTTTACCTCCTATTCATATTAAAATCCTAAAAAATACATTACTAATATGTGTGCTACAATTAGTATTAAAGCAACTGGTGCTTGATACTTTATAACAACATAATCATTTTTACATTCAAGTAAAGCTGCTGGAACTATATTAAAATTAGCTGCCATTGGAGTAAGTAGAGTTCCACAATATCCTGCTGTTAATGCTAATGCTCCAATTATAGCAGGATTTCCACCTTGAGACAATACAAAAGGAATTCCAATTCCTGCCGTTATGACTGAAAATGCAGCAAATGCATTTCCCATTATCATAGTAAATATAACCATACCCAATACATAAGCTATAACACCAAATAATCTATTGTCAGTAGGAACTACTCCTGATATCATACCTGAGATAACTTCGCCAACTCCAGCTTGAGTAAACAAAGCACCTAATGCAACTAAAAGTTGTGGTAGCATACTAGCGGGTCCCATTTGTTGAAGTAATCTTGAACCATCATGAACTGAGGTAGATGGTTTTGATTTGGTTATTATAAGAGCAGATATTAATGCAATTATTGAACCTACACCTATTGCAAATTGTGAAGAATTATCGAAATTAGAAAGACTCATAGCTACAATTACTGCAGCAAAAGCTAATATTAGTGATGGTATGAATATTTTATTTTTAAGTTTGTCTGCCTGTTCTTTTCCGAAATTTTCATTTGGTTCTTCGTATTTTGCAAATACAACTTGTTTAGTAAGTGTTAATAAACTAGATAATATTAGTATGATTCCTATTATATTAGCTGGAATTAATCTTCCAAATATAAATGGTAATGATATTAGTATCCAAAATAATGATGTACCGTATCTTTTATTATTGTCTATCGTAGTAAAAGACCTATATGCTATGACAATCATTAAAAATCCCATTAATGCATAAAAAATTTCCAATGATATGTTTATAAAATTTTGCATTTTTATACCTCCTAAATAAATCTATCTCTTATGACTTTTATTTAATTTTTTATCATATAGAGTAAATTGGATTGTGGCAGCTATAAATGCTATTATGGCCATAATGATATTAGCTTTTACAATCTCAATTCCAGTTACATTATATCCAAATTGAGTAAGAGTAGATGCTATAAGTAAAACTCCACTACTACCTGCAAACAAGTTTTGACCATAGAAATTACCATAGTTTTCTGATGCCGCAGACAATGCTTTTATAGCTTCTTCGTCTGATTCTTTTAATTCATCACTGTTGCTTAATCCAGCAGCTTGTGCCATAGGGTTAACAAGTGGTCTTACAAATTGAGGATGTCCGCTCATTCTTATTGATAAGGCTCCAGCTATTTGTCTAGCAAACATATATATGCTCAGTACTTTTCCTGTTGTAAGTCTTTGTAATTTTTCTATTAAAGAAACTGCTCTTTGTTTTAATCCATATCTTTCCAAAACACCAATTACAGGTAGTGTTAGTATAAACAATGACACCCCTCTATTTGAGACAAAAGAATCTCCTAGGATTGTAAAGATTTGATTAAAATCCAATCCTGCTACAAGTCCTGTTGCTATTCCTGCTAATAGTACAGTAAATAATGTATCAACTTTAAGTATAAATCCAATCACAACTATTAATATACCAATTAGTTTTATCATCAATTATTCTCCTTCCATTTTTTCTATTTTGATTTAATTTCACTAAATAAATAAAGTTAAACTCTTTTTATAGTATTTACGTTAATATGACTATTATTATAAAAATTTAATAAAAAATAAGAAAGTAACTTTAAAATGATTATTTTAAAGTTACTTTCTTATTTTTATTTTAGTTTATTCAAAGTTTGTGTTTTAAAGTAATTTAACAAGAAGACTGTTTTTGTCTAAAATAGGAGAGATTTTCTTTGAATCAATTTGTTCAATTGTTTTTATGTAGTCTGGTTTTATAGGATGAGTACCTATATATTTTTCAAATAACATAACATCATGCCAACTACCAAACTTATATCCTGTATTATGATAAATTCCACATAGTTTGAAACCAAAATGTTGATGAAGTCTTTCACTTTTAATATTAGGTGATGTAATGCTAACATATAGGTTTTGAATATTTTGTAATTTTAATATATCTATTATTGAATTATAAAGAGCTATGCCTATTTTACAACTGACAAATTTTTCGTCAACATAAATTGATAATCCAGCATTCCATTGATAAGCAGTTCTTTCATTATGTTCATGAGCATAAGCATATCCAACAATTTTTTCATCAATTAAACAGACTAGATATGGATATTTTGAACAAATTGTTTTTATTCTATTTTTAAAATCACTAATATTTGGTATATCATATTCAAAAGTAATTGCTGTATTAGTAATATATGGTGTATATATTTCTAATACTTCTTCCGCATCTGTTTCCTTTGCCAGTCTGATTTTAACTTTTTTCATAAGTATCATCTCCAATGTGGTAAATATAATAGTTTTTGTTTTATAACGTTCAAGTTTAAGTGTGAAAATATATTGTGTACCCTATTATATTTTATATCAAAAGTTATATAAGGGAAAGTTATGTAACGAAATGCAAAAAAATATATGGCAAGGCGTTATATGACTTTTGACCTCTTTGACACTGGGCAGGAGTAGATGGGTTTGTCAACGAAGAGTGTAGCTTATTTTTATTTTAGTCACTTTTTTATTTTAGTCACTAAAATTTCTTGAAAAATTATCTATATTATCCTGCGATATTTTCAAACTATTGTAATCATTTTTTGTAACTGATTTCATAATCAATTTGTCAAAAAATTTCATTTTCTCTAATCTAGCTTCACCACCAAATACACTTATTGATTTTGCACTCTTTAATAATGATGATGGGAAATTGCTTGATAGATATTTATCCGTTTGTTCAGAGAATGCACAACAAAGAAAAATTCCAACCTTCTTTTTGTTTAACAACTCTATATTATCATTACAGAATGTACGAATTTCTTTTGAAACTGAACCCACATATATTGAACTTCCAATAATAATGGTATCAAATTTTGATAATTCAATTTTACTATTCTTATCCTTAATATCAACAAGAATCACATTATTTGATAGTTTACTTTTTAATATATTTGCACAGTCTGCGGTACAACCATATTTGCTTGAATATATAATAATAGTATTCATATTTTACTCTCCTTTTTGTAAAGCATTTTCTACAGCCTTTCGTATAGTATCACTGCTGTAAGTTGCGGAAGTTATAGCATCCACTTCTAAAGACTGTTGCTTAATAATATTATTTACAATCTTTTCAGCTGGCTTGCCTAAAAGAGTATCATGTTTCAATATATCAATATCTTTTATTACTCCATTGTTAACTTTGACAGATACAGTAGCTTTTACTAGACCATTATCAGCACTTCCAAGGTAAGTACCATTTTTTATTTTAGTAGGATTTATATTTTGTACTACTAATTTCTCAGGTTTCAAATTAACTGCAACTACAATAATAATAACTATAAATATAAGAAATAAAACTGTTAATACTTTTAACACACTTAAAAATTTATTTTTCTTATTAAGATTTTTGCTGTGAATGCTCATCGTAAATTCCTCCAAGTAAAATATCCACGAAATTATCTATAAATTGTGGGAAGTTATGTAAAGAATATAATTGATTTTCAACTGTACATAAAACAAAGCCTAATAATGCACTTATAAGCATCCAAGAAGCATTATCTATATTTGGTTTAAATATTTTTTGCTTAATTCCAGTAGCAAGAAGTTCATCAAGTATCTCTATACCATTATTAGTAGGTGTACTCGCAGTACTTTGAGATGCAAATATAGTGTTCATTCCACTATACATTATTGCTTTTGTCATTTCTGGATTGCTAGAAAGAATTTTGATAAAAGCAAGCATAATTTCTCTGATTTGTTTATCTACTGAAAATGATGAATACTTATTCATAACAGTAATAGAATGATTTTCTATTTTACTATAAAGTTCATTAGCCATATCACTAATAATCTCTGCCTTATCTTTATAATAAAGATAAATAGTGGTTGGAGAATATTCTATTTTTGTAGCAATCTTTCTAATTGATAAATTTTCATATCCTTCTTGATTGATAATTTCAATGGCAGCATCCATAATTTTTTTCTTCATTTCTATTTTTTCATTTTTGCGTCTTTCTTTGATACTCATATAACCACCCCTTTAACTTAACACTGTTAATTTAATTTACAATGTTATTATATGTCTTATTTTTAATTTTGTCAATAATCTAGTAATAATATAGATTTCTATGTTTTCTATATTAGTACAATGTTTACATATTTAATTAAATTATTCTTAAATCAAATTAATTTGGTTTTGTAAAATAACTTAGGATACTAAATTTGATTAGAATCTTTTAGGAGAATACCTACAATTTTGATAATGATATTAAAAAAAAGATTTTTATGTTAAAAAGATATATTGGATTTATTCTGTGTTGATTTCGATAATATTAAGATAAAAAAGATAGTATTTATCTTAATAATTGATTCTTATATAGGATTGAAAAAAGAAGCTTTATTACATGATACCTGAATGTTTACCATAATTATAAAAACAAAAAAGAGTGCCATAGCACTCCTATTGTGAGAAATATATATGAAATTCATTTTTGCATTAATGCAAAATGTACATATAACAAATTTATATTATTTATGTTTACTTTATATAATAGAACATTAATATTAAATAAATATTTATTATAATTAGTAAAAAAGAAAAAGGAGTGCTTTTACACTCCAGTTGTCAAAAATTTAAAACTGTCATCGCAATATTCTTATTATAACATAATTTTTAAGAATATGTGAATATATTTAAGATTAAAAAATATTTTTGATATGACTAAAATTATATTAAAAAATGTAATGAATAGATATTAATATAAAAAAATTAAAACATAGTATTTATAAGTTATATAAATGATAAAACGGAGGTTATATTTATCAGAAAGTATGATTAATTAGTGATTCTCTAAATTTTTAAATAAAGATTACTATGATGAAAGTATATAAGAATTTATCAAGTTAGATGTAAATAAATCTATTTTTGTCTAGTTATGCATTTTGAATTACCAATTACGCATTATATATTGAATATTAAGAAAATTTATGATATTTTATAAAAAAAAATAAATATAAAAAAATGCAACAATATTTGTTTTTAAAAAATTAATAGAATAGATTTCTAATATTTTTATATATAAGTCAAACATATTTTTAAAACCATGAATATAGAAAATATAAATATACTGAAATTTTTTTAAAGCAAATAGAGAGAAGGTGCAATAAATGAATATAGTAGATAAAGTACCTGTATTAATAAACTTATATTCTAATAATACAGTTATTTTATATTTAAACAGACATTTTTTATGATTAAGGTTAAAAATAAAGATATTTTATTTAAACATAATTTATGTACGATTGTATGATATAAAATCTAATTAAAGGAGTGAACTGTTATGAAAATATGTATTACCGTAGGACACAGTATTTTAAAAAATGGTGCATGTACTTCTGCTGATGGATTAGTTAATGAGTATCAATATAATAAGTTATTAGCACCAATATTAGCAGATGTATTTAGAAAAGAAGGGCATACAGTAAGTGTAATAGTATGCCCTGAAAAACAGTTTAGTTCTAAAAATGAGGAAAAATCTTATAAAATACCTAGAGTTAATAATGGAGAATATGATTTACTTATAGAATTACATTTAAATGCAAGTGATGGTCAAGGAAAAGGTTCAGAAGTGTTATATTATAGTAATAAAGGCTTAGAATATGCAACTAGAATATGTAATAAATTAGGTATGGTATTTAAAAACAGGGGAGCTAAATTGGATAAAGGATTGTATATTTTAAATAGTTCAAAACCTACATCTATATTAATAGAAAGTTTTTTTTGTGATAATAGAGATGATTATGAGAAAGCAGAAAAACTTGGATATGAGGGTATGGCTAAGTTAATAGTAGAAGGTGTATTAAACAATAATATAAAAAGAGAAGATATCAAGAAGATTAAACATACTATAGTTTATAGTGGAGATGATAGAGTTTCAGCAGAAATAGTAGGATTATATTATAAAAGAAAAGGTGAAAGCTATTTAGTAATGGATATAAAAGATTATATGCCATATAAAACAGAAAATCTGTATGTTATTGGTGGAGGTGCTTGTAGCAAAATGGAAGAAATGAGCAAGACTACAGGAGAAAAATTCACAAAAATATATGATAGTGATGTATGGTCAACAATGGATAAAGTAAGAGCATTTATAAAAGAAAAAGCATAATTTAAAATATTTATTAAATTAAATATTTAAATAAGAAGAATTTATATAAAATTCTTCTTATTATTTTTGATAAATTAAATTTTATGCCAAACCACATTCACATAATAAAATCATAATTCTATGAAGACAAGACTCTACAATATCTTCTCCATATTTTTTAATAAAGTCATCAATCTGAGTTTCTATAAATAAATAGTATTCCTTTAAACTAACAATGTATGCAGTCATTATATGAACACATTCATCAATTTTGTCTTTAAACACAATACATCCCCCTAAAAAATAAAAATACTCAATAAATAAAATAAATTATTTTATTTGAAAATATATATGTATAATACTTCGCTTTAATATATTTTACAAGTGTATATGTAAAACTGGATATTACAATTGTAAAACTGGTTGAATTATTATTCAATTTAGTTTTCATTTACAATTATCAATAAGTATTTGGCTTTCATATTAAATAATTATTGGTTTTCGTAAACATCATTATTGAAATATTCAAATCTTTTTATTTTCTTCTTTTATTAAATAGATAAATTAATAAAAATCCAATTCCAGTTCCAATTATTATTGCTATCATAGTATCTATCACTAATTTTTTTAATATAAAAGCTACTAAAAATACTATGAACAAACCAAATATATAGCCCCAAAAATGTGTCGAAAGTTTTCTTTTCATATAATCACCAACTTATATTAGTTTTAATCTACTTATTAATAAAAGTATAGCAAAAATTTTAAGAGAAAAATAGTTACTAATCTTTTATATATTCAAAAATTTCTTCTATACTTACATTGAATACATTAGCAATATCAAATGCTAATTTTAATGAAGGGTTATATTTTATATATAAAGTTGATTAGAGGTATTAATTGTAATATTTATGATATTGTTGTATAATAATAATCGGTTTAAACGTGCCACATTTTATTAAAGTTTGTTTAGTATTTGAGCATGCTTTAATGAGACACATAAAAATATAATAAATTCTTTTAGACTACAAACAGTGTTTTTGTAGTTAGTAAATCAGGTGTTTGAAAGGTTTTAGTTAATTGACAGGTTATAATATAAAATCATAACTAAGCTTAACATCTGTACTTGTTCGAGAACTCCAAGTATAAAAAACTAAGGAATTATATAGTGGCAGTATATAATTAACACCCTTAGACACACCTTTTTGAAAGTGGAAAAAAGATGTGTAGTTCTCCTCGACCACAAATCAAGGAGGATAGTAATATGGAAAAAAGAAAAGTAATAATTGATTGTGACCCAGGAATTGATGATTCTTTGGCAATCCTTCTGGCTTTAAACTCACCAGAGCTAGAAGTACTTGGGATTACCACATGCTGTGGTAATGTACCAGCAAATGTAGGTGCAGAAAATGCACTAAAAACACTTCAAATGTGTTCTTCACTAAATATCCCAGTATACATAGGAGAAGAGGCACCACTAAAAAGAAAACTTGTAACAGCTCAAGATACACATGGAGAAGATGGTATAGGAGAAAATTTTTATCAAAAAGTGACAGGAGTTAAAGCAAGAAATGGAGCAGTAGATTTTATAATAGATACTTTACATAATCATGAAAAAGTATCTATAATAGCACTTGCACCACTTACAAACATAGCTAAAGCACTTATGAAAGATAAAAAAGCCTTTGAAAATCTTGATGAATTTGTATCTATGGGAGGAGCATTTAAAATTCATGGAAATTGTTCTCCAGTAGCAGAGTTTAACTATTGGGTAGACCCACATGGAGCAGATTATGTTTACAAGAATTTATCTAAAAAAATTCACATGGTAGGTTTGGATGTAACTAGAAAAATTGTACTTACTCCTAATATTATTGAGTTTATAAATAGACTTGATGAAAAAATGGCGAAGTATATAACTGAAATCACTAGATTTTATATTGATTTTCATTGGGAACAAGAAGGAATAATCGGTTGTGTAATAAATGACCCTCTAGCAGTAGCATATTTTATAGATAGAAGTATGTGTAAAGGATTTGAATCATATGTAGAAATTGTTGAAGATGGAATAGCTATGGGGCAATCCATAGTAGATTCATTTAATTTCTATAAGAAACATGCTAATGCGATTATTTTAAATGAGGTTGATGAAAAGAAATTTATGTACATGTTTTTAAAGAGACTTTTTAAAGGATATGAAAACATTATAGACTCTGTGGAAGGAGTGATATAGTGTGAAAAGAAAAATATGTGTCAAAACCATTACACTTATAGCCTTTGGTATTTCTATAAATATAATAGGTGCTTTTATAGCTATGGGACTAAGGTTACCTATATATTTAGATTCAATAGGAACTATAATGATAGCTTCACTTTTGGGGCCTAAATATGCTGTTATTACAGGTGTGTTTGGGAGTTTAATAAGTGGAGTTACATTTGATGTATATTCTCTTTATTTTGCACCAGTTCAGATATCAACAGGATTACTTGCTGGTATTGCTTTTAAAAAGAAATTCTTAACTGGTATAAAAACTCCATTAGGAGTATTGTTATTTGCCATACCAACATCTATAGTAAGTTCAGTAATTTCAGCTTTTTTATTTGGAGGTGTAACATCATCTGGTTCTTCTTATATAGTTCAAATTTTAAAAGTACTAGGGCTTGGAGATGTATTTAGTGTGTTTATAACTCAAGTGTTCACAGATTATACAGATAAATTAATTGCAGTTGTTCTGGTAAATTTAGGGTTAAATGCAGTTCCAAAGACTTTAAAAGTATCATTGACTGGAGAAAGATAGGAGAGAATATGGATAGATATAGTGAGATAATAAATAAAAATCAAAGAGAAATAGTTTTACTTAAAAGTTTTCCATGTATATGGGGGAGATGTTCTTTTTGTGATTATATAGATGATAATTCTAATTTAGAAGAAGAAATGAACAAACTAAACTTTGAAGTTTTAAAAAATATAACTGGAAAATATGGAGTTCTTGAAGTCATAAATTCTGGTAGCTGTTTTGAGATACCTAAAGGTACTTTAGAGAGAATAAAGAAGATTATAAAAGAAAGAAATATAAAAAAACTATTCTTAGAAAGTCATTGGTCATACAAAAATAGACTAAAGGAAATGAGAGATTATTTTGAAATTCCTATAATATTTAAAATTGGGGTTGAAACATTTGATTACGATTTTAGAAATAACTTTTTAAATAAAAATGCAAGATTTAAAACTCCAGAAGATGTAAAAGAGTACTTTGACTCTCCTTGTATTATGGTTGGAATTAAAGGACAGACTAAAGAAATGATAGATAATGATATAGATATTATTCTAAATACTTTTGAAAAAGCAACTGTGAATGTTTTTATAAACAATTCTTCTAAAATAAAAAGAGATGAAGAGTTGGTTAAATGGTTTATTAATAAGTATGAATTTCTAAATGAAAATCCAAATATAGAAGTTTTATATAATAATACAGACTTCGGTGTAGGAGATTAGGAAGGGTTTTTAAGGGAGCATTATATTGTAATAAATCTTACTTTAATTTAAATTTTAAATTGAAAAATTTAGTATGTTTTTGAAAAAGCTTCTGATAGGTAGAAGCTTTTTTTTATACAATTTTATGTTACAATAATAAAAAAGGAACTAAGGAGTAAATAAATGATGTTTAGTAGGGAAAAATGGGATAAATTGGAATATAATGAATTTTTAGAGTATATGAAGTCTATGCAAGATATTAAGTATAGAGATTTTAATAAGAAACTTATACCAGGGACAGAAAATATAATAGGTATTAGAATTCCTAATTTAAGAAAGCTGTCAAAAGAAATAAATAAAGGCAATTGGAAAGAATTTTTAGAAGTAGCAGAAGATACTTATTATGAAGAAATTATGTTACAAGGTATGGTGATTGGGAATATAAATAGTAATTTTGAAGAGATTTTATATTACATAAAAAAGTTTGTACCTCAAATTAAGAATTGGGCAATTTGTGATGGATTTTGTTCTGGACTAAAGTGCACAAATAATTATAAAGAATACATGTATGATATACTAAAAAAATATGTCTGTTCAGAAAATCCGTGGGAGATTAGATTTGCATTAGTTATGTTTTTAATATATTATGTTGATGATGAACATATTAAAGATATTTTTGAATACTGTAACAATATACAAAGTGAAGAATATTATGTTAAAATGGGTATGGCATGGCTATTATCAATTTGTTTTGTTAAATGTGAAGAAGAAACACTTCTTTATATAAAAAACAACAATTTAGATGATTTTACTTACAATAAAATGTTACAAAAAATAATTGAATCAAACAGAGTAGATTTAGAAAAGAAGAATATAATAAGAAGTATGAAAAGAAAGACAAGAAGATATTGACGGAGGAGTATTAATGAATAATGAGGAAAGAATTGATAAATTTTTAGAGCTTCAAAATAAAGGAATAAAATTTACAGAGATAGCTCAAAATCTAAAAATTAGTCAAAGTACTTTAAGAACTTTTTTAAATAAAAAAGGATATAAGTCAGAAAAAGGTAAATACATATTGAAAGACGAATTAAAGTATAAAGAAGATTTGGAAAAAGAAAAAACTAATGAAAATAACACTAATAATATAAAAAAGGTAAGCACCAAAAAGAAGAAATCTAATGAAAAGGTTTTAGATAAGAGTATTGAACAGATTGAGTTTAATGATACGGATTTAAAAAATACAAAAGCAAGAAAAAATATTAAACCTAAAAAAGACAGAAAAATAAATATAACTCAAGAAGATTTAGATAAGCTTTGCGAAGTGTATGATTGGTATTTAGAAGTGAAGGATTATAATATAAAACCTAAAAAAATATCTAATAAAAAAGATGTACATATAGATAATGAATCTTTAAATGAATTAAAAACAACAAGAATACGTATAGATAAAGAAACTTGGAGTGACTTTGAAAGATTATGTAGCAACTCAAATTTTGAAAAACACCAAATACTTACACAAGCATTGAAGGAATTTATGAAAAAGTATAAAAATCTACTATAAAATACTACTATATGAGGTGCTTAATATGAATAAAATAGTAAAAAAATTAATTTTTTTAATGATTATATTAACAATATTTATTTTTACACTGACTGCATGTAAAAGAGAAGAAGAACAATCTGATTCAGTTGAGATTCAAACAGAAGACAACAATGAAGTGACAATAGATAAGGATAATGCAAAAGTATTGAATATAGGAGCAACAGAGATTATAAATGGAGCTGAAGATGGAAAGATAGATACATCCACAAAAATAGAGAATAATTCAACATTTAATATATCAAATGTTGAACTAATATATAATGAATACGATGCAAATAAAAAAATTACTTCATCTGATAGTAAGTCTCTGTTAGATATGACTTTAATGCCTGGAAAAGTAGCTTATGTAGAATGTGGGCATAAAACTTTTGCCAAAAGTGTAGAAGTCTATGCATATGAATATGAAGCAGAGGGTAAAATTGTATATGTTAATTTAGAAGAGCATACTATTGATATAAGAAATAATAAGATTAAGCTAGAAAATAGTAGTCAGTATGAAGTATTATCTACTTCAGAACTTAAAAAAGTAAATGAGTCAAAAGAGGGAATCACATATCAAATAAAAGTAAAGAATTCATCATCAAAAGATTTAGGGAATATTATCCTTAAGACAGCAGAAGTTAATGATAATGGAGAGTACTTAACAGTAAGTCGTGTACCATCATACAAAGTTTTAAAGGCTTCAGAAGAAACAGACATAGATATAACGTGTTCAACAAAAGCAAAGAATGTTGAAATAGTAGGGTATACTTATGATGACATAAAAGAAAAAGCAAATGTAGATATTGATTTGAAATCTCATAAAGTCAAGATAGACAAATAAAAGGTAGGGGATATTTATGAAGGTTTTGATAGTTGAAGATAATAGGGTGCTTTTAGAAAGTGTAGTAGAAGAACTTAGTAATCATTTTGAAACTGAAAAATGTGAAGATGGAGAAGAAGCATTATATTTAATAAATCAAAATATATATGATTTAGTTATATTAGATTTAATGCTTCCTAATATAAATGGAATTGATATTTTGAAGAAAATGAGAATCAATAATATAGATACACCTGTACTTATATTGACAGCAAAAGAAGCATTAGATGATAAAGTAGAAGCATTTACTATAGGAGCTAATGATTATTTGACAAAACCTTTTTATATGGAAGAACTAGTAGCAAGAGTATATGCCATATTGAGGACTAATGGAAAAATAAAAGAAAGAAATGGGTTAGAATTTAAATCTTTATATCTGGATACCTTAGAAAAAAGAGTGTATATTGAAAAAGAAGAAATAAAACTTCAAAATAAACAATTTAACTTATTGGAATATTTTGTTTTAAACAAAGGTTCAATTTTATTAAAAGAGCAGATTTATGATAGAATATGGGGCATTGATTCAGATGCAACTATTGAAATCGTAGAGGTATATGTAAGCAATTTGAGAAAAAAACTAAGTAAATATGGATATGATAAATATATTAAAACTAAGCGTAAGGTAGGATACATATTCGATGATAAATAAGAATGTATTTACCAGCACTAAAAACCATTTGATAAAAATGTACATTGTTGTAGTGGGTAGTTTTTTAATAATATTTTCTATATTTATATATTCATATTTTAGAGGTCTTACATATAGTGGAATTGATAGCGAAATTAATGATGAACTGGAGTATATAGTTTCTCAATTTAAGAGAACCTCATTTTTAAATCCAATAAGACTTAAAGACCCTAAAGATATGGTATATGTCTATGAAGATGACAGAATAAGTTACTATACTCAAAATGAATATTTTGATGAATTACTTCCAGACAGAAGACTAGATAAGAAAAATACATTTTTTAAATATACAGAAAATGGTTATACATTTAGAGAATTAAATGTAGATGTGGGCAGATATCAGATACAAATAATCAGAAACATTGACTCAGAGATGAATTCTTTAAAACAGTTGACATCTGTATTTATAATTGGAATACTAATTTCTGTTATAATTACGTACTTTGTAGCTGTATATCTTACTCGAAAAGCATTGATTCCAATAGAGACTGCTTGGAGGAACCAAGCTAAATTTATACAAGATGCTTCACATGAGTTAAGGACTCCAATAACAATAGTTTCATCGAAATTAGAAAGCATGTTAAAATCTCCAGAAAATACAGTAAATGATGAAGTTGAAACAATAGCTACTGCAATGAAAGAAACAAGAAGACTTAAAAAGATGATAACAGATTTACTATCTCTTACTAAGGAAGATTCTATTGTTAAAATTAATTTGGAGGAAATTGATTTAGAAAAATTACTAGAAGAAATATCAGAAGATTATGTGGATATTGCTGAGTTTCAAGAAAAAAAATTTACATTTCATTCTGAATTAAAGAACAAAGTTGTAATAACAGATAAAAATAAATTGAGACAACTTATATTAATTTTTATTGATAATGCTTTTAAATATACTAAACTAGGTGATGAGATAGTATTGGAATTAAAAGAAGAGGTTGAAGATGAAGTAACATTACTTATAAGAGATACTGGTATAGGTATAAAAAAAGAAGAGATATCTTTTATATTTGACAGATTTTTTAGAAGTGAAAATGTAAGAAATAAAGATTTAGAAGGTTCTGGAATAGGTCTTTCAATAGCACATATGATTAGCTTGAATTTGTCTATTGAAATAGATGTAACTTCTGATATAGGTGTTGGAACTACATTTGAAATATCAATACCAAAAAAATTAAAATAATAAAAATATAAAAATCTGTTTTTACAAATAAAGAATGGGTATACTAATTAGTATAAAATAAAATATAAAAGAATTTATAAAAGTAAAATTATATTTATAAATTTCATAGTATAATTATAAGGATAATAAATTTTTAGGAGGATTAAAAAAATGGCAAAAGTTATAAATACATCTGAATTTAGAAGTAGTGTTGAAGGTAGTAAAGGAGTAGTTGTAGTAGATTTCTTTGCAACTTGGTGTGGACCTTGTAATATGTTAGCACCTGTATTTGCAGAATTAGGCGAAGATATGAAAGACGAAGCTAGATTTGTAAAAGTTGATATAGATGAAAGCTTAGAAATAGCTCAACAATTTAGTGTATCTACAGTACCAACTATGATTATATTTAAAGATGGAGAGCCAGTTGAAACTCTAATTGGATTTATGCCTAAGAATAAAATTGAGATGAAAGTAAAATCATATTTATAAAAAATGGGTGAATATTATGAGATATGACATAGCTATAATAGGTAGTGGTCCAGCGGGATTATCTGCTGCTATAAATGCAAAAATAAGAAATAAAACAATGATTATGTTTGGTAATGATAATTTAAGCAATAAACTTGTTAAAGCTCCTTCAATAGATAATTATTTAGGTTTTTATGATATAAGTGGAGATGAATTAAAAGACAAATTCAAATCGCATATAGATAATATGGATATTTCAATTGAAAATAAAAGAATAAATAATATTTATGCTATGGGAGAATACTTTGCAATAATGTCTGGAAATGATATGTATGAGGCTACTACTGTAATCCTTGCGACTGGTGTAGAATATACTAGACCAATAAAAGGAGAAGAAGAGTTTCTAGGAAGAGGAGTAGGGTATTGTGCTACATGTGATGCACCACTTTATAGAAATAAAAAAGTAGCAGTTATAGGATATAATGAAGAATCTAAAGAAGAGGCAAACTTTTTAAGTGAACTTACTTCAAAAACTTACTTTATACCTATGTATAAAAAAGAAAACCTTATGAGAAGTTCAGATAATTTAGATGAATCTATTGAGATTATACATGATAGACCAGTGCAAATAGATGGAGATAAACTTGTAAATAAGATATCTTTTAAAGAAAATCATATTGAAGTTGATGGGGTATTTGTTATAAAAGATAGTACAGCTCCAAGTACCTTGATTCCTGGAATAGAAATTGATGGTATCCATATCAAGGTTGACAACAATATGAAAACTAATATAGAAGGGTGTTTTGCTGCAGGAGATTGTGTAGGTAAACCATATTCTTATATCAAAGCAGCTGGGCAAGGACAAATAGCAGCATTAAATGCTGTTTATTATCTAGATAAATTAAAAAGAGCTTAATATAACTAGTAAGTAAATTTTTAAATATACAAATAAAAAACTGTCTAAAATAATTATATTATTTTAGACAGTTTTTTATTTGTATATTATTATTTCATTTCAAGATATCTTAGAAATGTATCTCTATATGTGTTTATTTTGATAGATTTAAACTAACAATTAAAATATATATAGAAATAATTAGAATTATTTATAATAAGTTCCAAAATTTCAAAATAATAGTTGAAAAATCTAATTAAGAGTACTATAATTTAATTAAGTAATTACTTAATCAAAAAGAGGTATTTATGGAAAATTTGGTTAAAATATTTAAAGCATTGAGTGATGAAACTAGACTTAACATACTTATATTAGTATCTAAAAGAAATATCTGTCAAAAAGGAATTTCTAAATACTTAGGAATTTCAGATTCTGCTGTTTCACAACATATAAAAATATTAAAAGAAGTTGGCATAATAACAGGATATAAAGAAGGATACTATGTCTTATATCATATTAACAAAGAAGTGTTTAACATATGTATGGATTTTATAAACTCTATGTTAAGTAATTCTAGTGAAAGCTTTATAGATGTATTTGATGTAAATACAATACATCTAGGATGCAGTAAAGAATGTAAATCTATGAAAAAATGTTGTAAGAGAAGGGAGAAATAATAATGAAAGTATGTATACCAGTAGAAGAAAATAAAGGATTAGATAGCAAACCATATGGTCATTTTGGTTCTGCACCAATCTTTGTTGTGTGTGACTTAGAAAGTGGAGAAGTTAAATCTTTAGACAATGGAGATTTAGGTCATGAACATGGAAAGTGTCAACCAATAAAAGCATTATCAGGTACAGTTGTAGATGCAGTGGTAGTTGGAGGAATAGGGCAAGGTGCCATAGTTAAATTAAATAGTATGGGAATAAAAGTTTATAGAGCTGAAGCTGATACTATCAGTGGTAATTTGGACTTACTTAAAGATGGAAAATTAGTAGAATTTCCATCAAATCATACTTGTTCACATGATGGATGTGGACATCACTAAAAACAAAATAGCTGATTGAGCATATGCTCAATCAGCTACTTTATTATTTTAACAAATAAGATTTTTTATCTTTAGTATTAAATTTTGAGGTTGTACAAAGTTTTTTAATAGAACCTTAAATTTACAAGTATCTTACTTTAGATTTTCTTTGTATGCTTTTCTATATAGTTAATATCATTTAATATGCCATTAAGTTCTTTATTGAGTATTTTTAAATCATCTCCATCTACATTATAGTTTAAAAATAATTCTTCTACATTATCAATAATAGAATTGACCTTTCTAGTAACTTCAACAAACGTTTTAAAGTTACTACTATTTTTAGCATTTAGAAATTTGTTTAAATCCTTTGAAATAAATGACACTATTTCATATTCATCATTAAACAGACCTCTACCAATAGGATATGGTTCTATTCTTTGTAAAAAATATTGATCTTTAGCATTAATATTATAAGTATAAGATATTTCCCAGTTGTCTCCTAAATCAAACTTGATAAAATATAATGTACTACTTACTTTTGATATTTTTGTAGCTCCAAGTTGTCTTAAAAGAACTTCAATTGAATCTCCTTGAACAGTATTAATATTCATATATACACATCCCCTTTAATACTATTATACTATATTTTCTAAAATTTTATAATTAAATAAACAGTAGATATAATAATAGATATAATCATAAGTGGAAAACCTATCTTAAAATACTCTTTAAAAGAGATAGGATGACCATGTTTATTACCTATACCTGCTAGTACAACATTGGCAGAGGCTCCAATAAGTGTCCCATTACCTCCAAGACAAGCTCCCAGAGATGTTGCCCACCATAGTGGCATTACATCAATTCCTTCAGCCTGCATAGTCAAAATAAGTGGAATTAGTGTTGCAACAAACGGAATATTATCTAAGAATGAAGAAACTATTGCTGATAACCATAATATTAATAACATTGTAAATACAATATGGCCCTCTGTAAGTCCAATCAATGCTTGAGCTAATTTATTTATTATACCCACTTCTACTAATCCACCAACTACTACGAACAATCCCATAAAGAATAAGATTGTAGACCATTCAATGCCAGCCATAATCTCATCTACATCTTGTTTTCCTATGAGAAGCATTATAGATGCACCAGTTAATGCTACAACAGAAGAATCTATATGGATTGTGCTATGAAACATAAAACCAAAGAGTATAAATGCTATTAAAAGAAGACTTTTTATAAGTAAGGGCTTATCTTTAATAGATTTTTTTTCATCAAGTTTTAATATTACTTCTTTAGCTTTATCATCCACAACAAGTTCTTTTCCATAAATAAACTTAAAACATATTATTGTTATAATAAGTATTACTATAACAGCAGGTCCTAAATTTATTACAAAATCCATGAAACTAAGATTAGCAGCACTACCAATCATAATATTTGGAGGGTCACCTATAAGAGTAGACGTACCTCCGATATTTGAAGCTAAAATTTGTGTTATTAAAAATGGAACTGGATTAAGTCCTAAAATTTGTGTAATAACTATAGTCATTGGACCAATAAGTAAGACAGTAGTAACATTATCTAATACAGCAGATAAAATGGCTGTTATAATAGCAAAACAAATCATTATTCTCCATGGATCACCTTTAGCTTTTTTTGCAGTCCAAATAGCTATATATTCAAATAGCCCTGAGTTTTTAACAACAGCAACAAATAGCATCATACCAACTAATACTCCAATAGTATTGAAGTCTATATGGCTTAATCCTTCATCAAGTGTAAGTATATTGAAGATTATCATTAATAGTGCACCACCAACAGCTGCTACAGATCTATTTACCTTTTCTGTAATAATAGCTGCCATAACTATTAAAAATATACATATAGCTATTATTTGTTGAAATTCCATAATATAAGTACCTCCATTTGTATTCTTTTGTGTCTAATGCTAGTACTATATATAGTATTACTTTTTTCTAGTTTTTTCAATGGATGTATAAAAGTATATTATTTAACAAAGTTTTCGGAAAATTAACAGAATTTAAAGAAAATTTTTGTTATTTAAATAAATTTTAAAATCATATCATTACTTATAATATTAAACGACAAACGAAAAAATATACTTCTAAAGTATAATTTATTGTATTTGACAAGTAATATAAAATATTAATTATATCTAAATTATAAAATTAATAAAATAAAGTTGAATTTAAAGATAAAACTGCAATTTATTAAAGAAATTATTCATTTTAAACCTTGTAATTTAATTTTATAAATATTATAATTAAATTAATGAATTTTTCACAAGGAATTATGCATTTTTTTGATTTTAAGATTTATTGAGAAAACAATATTAACAGGGGGTAATTAATAAAATGGATTTTTTAAATGGTATTTTAACAGGCATTAATAATGCAGTAGTATTTGTAAACAATTACTTATGGTCTTATATTCTAATTATAATGTTAGTTGTAATTGGTATTTACTTTACTATTAAAACAAATTTTGTACAATTCAGATATTTTATAGAAATGTTTAGGCTTTTAGGTGATGGTGCAGCAAATAAAAATGCAAAAAAAGAAGGAAAAATATCTTCATTCCAAGCCTTTTGTATAAGTACATCTTCAAGAGTTGGTACTGGAAATATAGCAGGAATAGCAATTGCAGTAGTAGCAGGAGGTCCTGGTGCTGTATTTTGGATGTGGCTTATAGCATTAATTGGTTCTGCTTCAAGTTTTGTGGAGAGTACATTGGCACAAATTTATAAAGTTAAGAATGGGCCAGCTTTTAGAGGTGGACCAGCTTATTATATGGAACAAGGTTTAAATAAAAGATGGATGGGTGTTTTATTTTCAATACTTATAACTATCTGTTATGGATTTGTATTTAATGCAGTTCAAGCAAATACTGTTTCATTGGCATTTAATAATGCATTTGGCATAAGTAAGATGGCTATGGGAATAGGTCTTGGAATTTTAACAGCAATAGTTATTTTTGGTGGTGTTCATAGAATAGCCAAAGTTTCAGAGATAATAGTTCCTGTATTTGCGGGATTATACATATTAGTTGCTTTAGCTATAGTTGTAATGAATATAACAGAAATACCAGGAATTATATCATTAATAGTAGAAAGTGCATTTGATTTTAGAGGAATGGCAATTGGTACATTTATGGGAGTTGTAATGACTGGAGTAAAAAGAGGTTTATTTTCTAATGAAGCAGGTATGGGTAGTGCGCCTAATGCTGCTGCAACAGCACATGTAACTCACCCTGTAAAACAAGGCTTAATCCAATCATTAGGTGTTTTTACAGATACTATAATTATATGTAGTTGTACAGCGTTCATGGTATTATTATATTCAGATTATGCTAGCAGTGGAGCAACAGGAATTGAGTTAGCTCAAGAAGCTTTAACTCACCATATAGGGCCAATGGGAAATATTTTTATAGCAGTTTGTATATTCTTATTTGCATTTAGTTCTATAGTAGGAAATTATTACTATGGGGAATCAAATATGGAGTTTATGAGTGGAAGTAAAACTAAACTTAATATATTTAGAGTTTTTGTCGTAGGTATGGTTTTATTTGGTTCTCTTACTCAAGTAGAAGTAGTTTGGAATTTAGCAGATTTATTTATGGCACTGATGGCTATAATAAACTTAATAGCAATAGCTCTTCTAGGTAAGTATGCATTCATTGCTTTAAAGGATTATACAAGTCAAAAAAAATCTGGAATAAAAGACCCTGTATTTATTGCAGATGGGATAGAAGGTCTAGAAAATGTATCAGAGTGGCATAGTGAATTATCTGAAGAACATCTAGGATAAAACATAATATAAAACTATGAAGTGATTTTTATAGATTAGTATAAATTTGATTTATATAAATATAGTATTAAATTAGCTTGTATTACTGGAATTTTTAATTCCAGTAATACTTTTTTTATCTCAAGTATTTTATATTTTACTAAAAATTATTAGTATCTAAATATGATTTAGTTATTATAAATCATATATTAAAACATCTCTTTTTAAATACTACACAATCAAATCTTGTAAGTTATCTTCAAAGCTTTCTAAGTAACCACAAAACAATCTAAAATCTTCTATATTTAATAAACAACCATTAAATTATGGTGTCCATTTATAGTTTATTATTGCTTACTTAATTATATTGTATAATTAATCGAGAAAATAATAAAATAGACAATTAATATAACATTAATATATGATATAAATAAAAACGATAGCTTTGATAGTAATATATACAAATTTATGATATTTTATATTTAGAGCTATATTTGTAGTTATTTCAAGCTTTTAAAAGTATTTCTAATTATTAACTTATATTTTAGGGGAGAGGGAGATAAATTGTTCAGTAAGAATGAGTATATTGTTGTAGTATGCCGTGATTATTTCATGTTTTATCATAAAGATAATGATTTAAAGGAGAAAATATCATTTTCAATACAGCCTATACCAAATGTACCATTTTATCATTATCTATTTGAAGGTAATGTTGAAAATTATATTAGAAATGTACAAGCCAAAGTTTCTATTAAAAGGGCAATATTGTATGTATTAATACCAGATGACGCATTAAGTATAGACATAAGAATAATACAAGAGTTTTTCACTCAGTTAGGATGTAAAAAAATAATTTTTTCTAAACAAAATATTATTTTAAGTAATTGTATAGAAAACTATATTTCAATATCTTTTACTAATAGAGTCATTGCTGTTTCATATATAAAGAATGGAGGAGCTGAAGCAATAGATTTCCTCAATTACAATGAGTTTGAAACTAAAAATCTATCTTGTGTTATTAAAAATTTACATAATGATTGTGTATATTCTAATTTTAAAATATATGTGAATGATATTGGTATTTCTAATGAATATAAAGATATGGGTAAGATTGTTCAAATAGATGATATTGTAAATAATTTTAAAAAACTATATCTTGAGAAGAATAGAGAAAGATAGAATTATTAATATCTAAAAGAGTTTAAGTTTTATATATTTTAATGATTCAAAAACTAGATATATTCAGAAATTATATATAATTGTATTTAAGATTATTAAGTACCAAAATGACAAATATGTTTTGGCATTTTGGTACTTAATGGTATTTCATAATCTCTATTTTAATTTTCACTATTTAATCAATAAGAGTCTTTAATCTAGAACCTTAAATAGGTTTGCCATTTCTAGTGCATTCATAGCACAATCATATCCTTTATTTCCAGATTTTGTGCCAGCTCTTTCAATAGCTTGTTCAATATTTTCTGTTGTTACTATTCCAAATATAACAGGTAATTCATTATCCAAGGATACTTTTGCAATACCTTTAGATACTTCACTACACACATAATCATAATGAGAAGTAGCACCTCTTATAACACATCCTAAACATATTATAGCATCATACTTACCACTCTTAGACATTTTTTGAGCAACAAGAGGAATCTCAAAAGCTCCAGGTACCCAAACTACTTCTATATTTTCCTGAGTAACATCATGTCTTAAAAGGCAATCTTGAGCACCAGATAAAAGCTTTGATGTTATAAATTCATTAAAACGAGAGTTTATTATACCTATTTTTAAATCTTTTCCAGTAAGCTTTCCTTCATATATCATTTTTATTTCCTCCAATTTTATTTAGGTTATAAATCTATATTTTTAGTATATCTATATTATTGTAATAAAAATTACTTAGTAGAATAATAACTAAATACCATTAGTTATATAATATCTAATAGATGTCCCATTTTATCTTTCTTAGTTTTTAGATATAATTTATTAAAATCATTGATTTCTTCATTAATAGGAATTCTATGCTCAATGTTTATTCCATATTTTTCTAATTGATTTATTTTGTCAGGATTATTACTTAAAAGGTTTATACTCTTTATATGTAAGTTTCTTAATATTTGAGCAGCTACATAAAAATCTCTCATATCTTCTTCAAATCCAAGCATTAAATTTGCTTCAACAGTATCATAACCTTCTTCCTGAAGTTTATAAGCTTTAATCTTATTTAAAAGACCAATACCTCTACCTTCCTGTTTCATGTAAATTAAAACACCACTTCCATTTTCTACGATTTTTTTCATAGAAGTTTCTAATTGTAGCCCGCAATCACATTTTAAAGAGTGAAATACATCGCCTGTTAAACATTCAGAATGAAGTCTAACTAGTGTATTTTCTTCATTTATATTTCCATAAGTAAGGGCAATGTGTTCTTCATTTGAATAAATATCTTTATATCCTATGATTTCAAAATTTCCATATTTTGTTGGGAGAAAAGCACTAGAAATTTTTTCTATAGTGTTTTCATTTTTTTTACGATATTCTATTAAGT